>CAVSGR010000008.1:0-404938 GCA_963727535.1 uncultured Ignavibacteria bacterium | reverse complement strand
ATTGAAAGTATCAAACAATAATTCTCTGGTTAATGTTACTGTATTAACAAATGTTTCTTCTGTCGGAGGAGATTTAGAAGTATCTGAAAATCCTCACCTGGTTGATATTCCTCTGACAAATCTTACAACATTGGAAGGAAGTTTAACATTTCTTAAAAACACCTCTCTTACAAGTATTTATTTCCCACTTCTTGTCTTTGTTCCCGGAAGCTTTTTAGTTCAGAATAATCCTGTATTAGCCAATGCTGATGCATCCGCGCTTACTAATGTTGTGGGAGACTTAAAATTAGAAGTTTTTGCTATGCCAGATCTCGATGGATTCTCTTCACTTATGTCAGTTCAGGGAGATTTTTTTACTGAAAGTGATGCATCGTTAACGGAGATTGATGGATTAGGCAACTGATCTACGGTAAAAGGGATTCATATAGATAATAATCATTCTTTAACGACTATAGGGGCCTTCGTAAATGTTGACTCTACTATTTTTTTGTTTATAACAAGTTCTCAATCTCTAACTAATATAGATAGTTTTTCAAATCTTATATCTGTAACAACTTTGTATCTGGGACCTGGTCATCATCATTTAAAATCTTGAACAAAGGTTTGTCCTTTTTGGGTGCAGGATTTTTGGGAAACTCAAAGGAAGAAAAACTTGAAGGTTTTTATTCATCTCCATCTGGTCCAGGCCAAAATTTAAGAAAACAATTTTATAATGCTATTAATGATTCTCTCAAATCTACTTCAATTGCAAGAAATAGAAATTGGAATGCTTTTTATGAATTAGCTGAACACATAGCATCCTACAAAATTAATCCTATCGTGCGAAAACTTCTTTATAACAAAATACTCGGAGAAAAAGACTCAAATCGATATCAGGTAATTAAAACAATTGAGTCAAATGAAGTTCAAAAAATCTGGAATGATACAGGTTCTGAGAAAGAAATTCATAAAATTTTGTTTCTTCAGCCACAGATGATTTAAAACATTTACTTGAAGCAATTTTTTATTACGAAGAATTTGCTTGCTTGCTGCAGGATGCATTTGATTCTTGCTTATATGTAATAAATGGTCTCTCATCAACAAGAATTAACGACTTAAAAAATAATACTGAAATTGTTAATGCAAGTAAAAAAGTTAATGATAGTTATAAAAAGAGTAATCGATGCAATAAGTGATTATGGCTTGTCATTTCAATTTGAAGAACGATTCTCCACATTTGAAAATAAGGTCTCTGTTCTTGATTGGATCAATTTACTATTTGAGCATCACGAAACAACACAAAAGAATAAACCACCAAATGGAAAAAGACCCTGGTTTGAAAGTTCAGAAACTAATTGAGTATGAAAAGAACCCGAATAATAAAATTGAAATTCCCGATAAAAGTGGAATGACACATCCTCTTACCAAAAAGACCGAACAATCTTTCAACTTATCTTCTCCAAAGGATAAATTTCTGACAAGTTATAGAGGTGATGGAATCTTTGATATAAAAGTAAGTTATCAGGAATCCAAAATAGCACTAAGAATATTAGATACTCTAATTAAAGAACTTGAGAGAAGAAAATATTTAGTCTATGTTAATGAAAGTAAAATATTTGTAAGGGTTTTGGGAGTCGATATTACATTTAGTTTGAAAGAAAAATCTAGAAGAATTACACTGATTGAAAAAACAATAACTTCTTTTGGAGAATATGATTTTATCCCAACAGGGAAATTGATTCTTTCAATTGATAATATTTATGTGGACCAGACTATTAGGAAAAATTCTGTTGATAATAAATCAGGTAGAATAGAAGAAAAAACTTAATGAATTTATTATTGCGTTAATAATTGCTTCACAAGCAGAAATAGCTAAACGAAAGTATTGGGAGGAAAAGCACAAGGAATGGGAAGAGGAAAAGAGAAAGAAAAGGGAGGCAGAAGAATTGGTTCAATTAGAAAAAAAGAAGGTTGAAGAACTTGTAGCTAATGCAATTCTTCGGCAAAAGTGTAACTTGATTAGAGAATATATTAAAGAATACAAAAAACGAATAAGTTCATTAAATGAAGAAGCAGAAGAATATATTAAATGGGCTCTAAAACAAGCAGATGATAGAGATCCATTTTCTAAAGTTGATATATAGAAGAATGATATGAAATGTACAAAGTTTGGTTTTCAGTTATCAATACCGTAAGAATAGAAGCAAGATAATTTTATGTGTTTCTGTAAAACATAAATCTATTTGGAGGCATATGGTTTAATTACTAAATCCGGTGGGGTAATGTTTTTTTGATTAAAGCTAAATAAAAATAAAACAAGAGACTCAAGAAGAAAAATCATCAAGTGTGTGTGAAATGTGCGTGAATAAATTTTTTAATTCTGTAACTCATTTATTTTTAATTACTTAATTGTAAACATTCAACTCCCGCCACCTCCACCAATTCTTATTAATTCCTTTTAAAAAATACAGCCCCTGAAGGCAAAGGGGCTGTATTGTTATCGTGTAGTTTTAAGGAGGAAACTTTTTATTTCAAAAGCATCAGCTTCCTTGTTTGTGTAAAAGATCCAGCATCGATGCGATAGAAGTAAACGCCACTTGGTAATGAAGTTGCATCAAACACCGTTTGATAATGTCCTGCCTGTAAGTCTTTATTTAGGAGGATAGCAACTCTTTCACCAAGAAGGTTGTATACTGCCAACTTAACTGAACTTTGCTTTGGTATAGCAAACTCAATCGTTGTCGATGGGTTAAATGGATTCGGATAGTTCTGACTTAAATTGAATTTATCCGGTATCAATGACGAAGTTTGTTCCACATCAACTGATCCATTCCATTGAGCTTTTTTATCCGGGAACCAGTTTAGGTCTCCTGCAGGATAACCGTCTTCAGCACCTGTGTATGCAACAGAAGATGTTGAGTATGATGCATCCAAATCATTTATCCAGAAATCTATAGGCTGGCGGTCCATATCATCTTGAGGCCACTGCCACCAACTATTGGGAGTATTTTTTGACCTATTCCCACCATTTTCCTGTTCACCAGTATGAGTAGTATCTTCATACCAGCGCATTACATTTGTCATTAACATTTGAGTATTGACCAACATGGGATCATCAATTTTAGTAAAGGCAGTTACAGAATCAGCGCCTAAACGATTGTTAATATGCCAGGAGAGAGGCGATCCTTCGACAATAGGATATCCTGAAAATTGATCGAAGAATGCCTGACCTGAATCTGAAATTGCATAGTAGTTATTACTAACTACCCAGTTTGTTGTATCATTGGGGGCACTAAATATCCACATTATCCTGTTATTTCCGTTAGGATACATTTCTCCGGTATTAGCCCATTCTGCTGCTCTTGTTGCATCAGTTGAATCTTCACCAGCAGCAAATGCATCTTTAAACAAATTATTTGTTATTGTAATGCTGCTACCAAGATTTCCCAAAGAAAGCAAACCGTGAAATCCCATACCATTATACATAGTATTATGATCGATAAGTGTATAACCAATATTTCCAGTACCTTCAAGAGGATTACTAAAATTGTAGTGGCGAACAACACGATCTAAGTAATTAGTCCAGGTATTATTTACAAGTATTAAAGAATCAAGCGATGATGCTCGTAAGTCGATTCCTTTTCCGGCACCAAAGTTTGAAGTACTTAAAGCTCCCAGATTAGTAAAAATACAATCTGTTATTCTAATAGTACCTGTGGAAGCTTCGCATCGGATTACCTGACCATTAATATTTGAAAAAATACAATTAGTAAGCGTAATATTTGAACCTTCATTATCTGTTCTTAGCATACCACCCTGAACATTGTTGAAGTTAGTATCAATTGGTTCAAAATAACCTGAAAGTGCTATACCGCTCATTTCAAGGTCACCACCTCTTAATCTTGTAAAATATCCCGGAGGTCTCTGTGGGTTACTACCAGTACCTGTTGGATATAAGTATATGATTGCCTTTTGATCATTAGATGATCTTAATCTTAAAACATCTATATCCCCCACATAAAAAGTCTGCTGGCATATATACAAGCCTCCTCCATCTAGCTCATAAACACGATCAGCCGGGATACCATTATTAGCAGTTGTATCTGCTATAATTTGAGTAAAAAGTTCTGTATCGCTGGTTCCATCGTACGGAACAAGCCTGAGTACATTTTGTCCGAAGGCAAACCCTGTCAAAATGACGATTAGTAAAAAAGAAAATGCGAAGTAGTGTTTTCTTAACATAACACCTCCTGTTTTAGTGATATTGTTTATTATTTAGTGTTGAATGTACGATTTCATATTTTATTCACTTTATAAGTCAATACGTACGCCTAACTCACCGGTTAAACCATATCGTTGACTTGTGTTCGGGATTATATATTGATTGACCCTATTGTCAATCTCGTTTTGGTCCTTGAGATTTGTCAGGTTATTTAAAGCTAACATAATAGTCAGATAATTTGTTATTTTTTGTTTTAGTGCTAAATCTATACGATCATATCCTGCTACTATTACGTCTCCTCTTCCGGTAGGCGAAAAAGAAGAAAAATAATCCGACTGATGAAAAAGTGATATTCTGCCTGAAAATCCACCAATATCATATCCAAGAGATATGTTTCCGAAGAATTTCGGTTGATTTTCTAACTGTTGTTTATATTCAATGGCTCGTACATGATATTCTGGAAAAGGAATTCCTCCAATAATATTATATGTCGTATCTGTGGTTGATCCTATTAAATGCGTCTCTGAGCGGACTACAGAAGCATTGTAACTAAGTACAATATTTTTCAGGAGACCTGGAAGAAAGAAAAAGTTAATCTGATGTTCTATTTCAAATCCCCATACCTTGGAATTTTCAGGCGAGTTATAGGGTACAGTTAACTGGTAATCTCCTGTATGTAATGAGTGTGTATTCAAACCAAGCTTTTGAAATATAACATCACCAGTAGTATTTATCTGGTTTAGCATATGGTACATGTCTTCTATTTCTTTATAGAAGGCTGAGATTGAGAATAAACCAATTTCATTTCCATAAAAAGAAGTGTTTATTTCAAAATTCCATGCTTTAGCAGTTTTTAGCTTGGAATTACCTACTATTAATTGTTTATTGGAACCTACTGCAGCCGGACGCCATCCGAAGTAAGTGTTCAATCTCATATTAAAGTCCGGACGTGCAAGAGCTCTATAGGCAGCAAGACGAACATTCATAAAGTCGGTGACTTTAACATTTAATTGAAAATTCGGTAGAACAATTGATTCAGTATAAGTTGCAGATGTATCCTTGGTTGGAAGTGTAATACTTGGGAATCCACCTGCTATAGTATTGGAAAACTTGTTTTTATAATCATTATCTTCTCTTTCAACCCTTAATCCTGCAATGAAAGTAACATCCTGACCAATCTTTAATGTGTTCATAATATATCCGGCAGTAACAGCTTCGGTTATATCATAAAAATATGCAGTGAAAGTTGGATCGTTGTAATATTCCTTTGTTTGACCTGATTGGTTAATTCCATATTTGTTAAGATCATACCATTGACGAAGCTTGTCTCTATTTATCAGTGGATTCAAATCATATTTTCCATAAAGAAGTCTTGATTTTGGATCACTATTGAGAAATTCAGTCATAGATGCTGTATTGTTTAATGGATTTTGTAAATATCTTTGATAGAATGCATCAAAGTAAGTTCCCGAAAGATCTTTTGGTCTTATTGTTCCATCAGGAAGTTTCTCGTATGGTTGCCAATAACCTAAATAATAAGGTGCAAAGTTTTGTGTCTGGTTGTTGTTTCTCCCCTTAGAATTATATTTGCCTCCAAATTTTAATTCACCTGATAACAAATTTCCAATAGTATAATCTCGTGATAAATTTAAAAAGGCAGTTTTATTTTTATCTAAGTTGTCCTGCGAAGAGTAATATGCTCCAGCCAATGTTGCAGCCCTAAAATTATTATAAGCATATGGGATTAACTGTTCCGGATTATTTTTTATTTGTGGAGCTGAGCGCATTCCTGAAGTACCGGAATTTGAAGGCTCACTAAAATCGAGCTGATAATCATATGGAAAGTCTGAAGTAGATTGAGCGAATGATAGACCCCAATTAAGTTTAAAACCAATAAGATTATTATCGCCGGTTAAAGAAATAGTGGCGGTTTTTAAATCCTGTTCTCTATCTCTGTATCTGTATGTTACCCCCCCAAGATATTGGGTTTGACCACCCCCGTTGGGATAATCTCTTTGATGGGTAATGTAACTCCTGTTGGTACTATAATATGTACCGTTAAATTTTATATTTCCTTCATCAGGAGTATCATAATCTAATATTAAATCAAACCCATTTCTTTTCCTAACTTCGTCAATAAATCTTAGGGTAAATTCATTAATAAAATAACTTGTTTGGTTTAAAATATTTTGATCATAATTGATATCGTTATATTCGTTGCTTCTAATTTTATTTTGAATATTTCCATTAATCTGAACACCAAGTAAATTATCAATAAATCTTTCTCCATATTTAAGTGAAAAATCATATTGTTTTGCTGATTTCATTATGCTGTTGTAGCCACCATAAAATGTTCCTCTGATTTCTCTATGTGATGGTGCTTTCTTTGTTACAAGATTAACACTCCCGGCAATTGCGTCGCCATCTTTATCAGAGGTTATTGCTTTATATAATTCAATTCCTGCTAAAGAGCTTTGAGAGATCGCACTCAAATCTATTCCCCTGCCCTGAGCATCAGTAGATGGAATCCTTACTCCGTCTATAGTTACAGTTGTGTATTGATCGCTCATGCCTCGCAAAACTATTTTAGTTGCTTCACCTCCGGACCTGGTAACCGATACGCCAGGAAGCCTGCCGATTGACTCGGCGGCGTTAGCATCAGGCAATTCCTGTATTTTTTCTTCCGAGATTACATTAATAATTGTATTAGATGCCCTTTGTTGATTTATTGCCGACATCTGACCCGAAGCCTGTCCTGTTACAACTACTTCTTCTCCTTCCAAAACATCAGGAACTAACACAATATCTAATTGTGTTGATCTATTCTTAACAATAGCTATATTAACTTGTTTTGGTTTGTAGCCAATGTAGGATATCTTGATGGTATAATTTCCCTCGGGGACATTTGATATTACATATTGTCCTTCAAGATCGGTGGCACTCCCTGAAGCAGTACCAAGTAAAAAAACATTCGCGCCGACCAATGGTTTATTGCTTAGTGAGTCGCTGACGACACCTCGCAAATTTCCCTGTCCATAAATGCAAGAAGAAATTAAAATAATTAAGATGAAGAGTTTTTTATAAAATGACATAAAGTACTCCGCCTGACTTTTTTTCAGAAAAGTAATTTATCTTAGATAAGAAAATTTTGTATGAGTCGGTATTGTCTAAATATCTGAGTTGCATATATTTCTTGTTGATAATTTAGTACTGCATTCGGATATTTGAATGAAACGTTAACTTAATCGTTAACTTTAACGATTGATAATATTACAAAATTAATTTGTATTGTCAAGCAGAATTAAAAATTTTTATGAAGCCGGAGATTAATTTGATTTTAATTTTTTTTTTAATAACTTTTGATAACTTAAACGATAAAGTTAACCGTTAATAAACGTAACTTAAGAGGCGAAGCTGTGTTAAAGATTTCCTTGAAATTTTGTTATAACCTTTCTTTAATTGGCATATTTTTTACACTTACAAGCCCGGCAAGCTACGCGGACCCCATTGCCGTTACGCTAAGAAATCCTTTAAATATTACTCGTACTAATGAGATTATAAGAATTAATACTGAATTGTTAAAAAAGAAAAATCCCGACTTCAATTTTAATAGTTTTTCTGTTTTCGACAATGATGACGAAATACCTTATGACTTAGTTTATACCGAAAGTATGGACAGCCATGATGTCTTAGTTCTTTTAGACTTTAAACCGGATGAAACAAAAAAAATTGTTTTTGTTGATAAAGCAGCAGGCAATAAAGCCGAAAAGGAGACTCAGGCATACCTGGGACAAAAGGTGGACTATATATTGAAAGAAGGATATTACATTGAAGGTCATTTTGAAAGTGTGGATTCTGCTAAAGTTCCGCTAACACATTTTGCCCACGACGCTTTATATCAATTCGAGGGACCGGGTTGGGAATCTGAAAAAATTGCTTATAGATTATATCTTGATGATAGAAACAGAACAGATATTTTTGGCAAAAAAGAAAAAGGATTGTTTTTAGATATTACAGGCAAAAACGATCTTGTGTCTGATGGAAATGAATCTTACCAAAGTATGCTTGATTGGGGAAGAGATATTTTAAAGTAGGGAACTCTTTAGGCATCGGTTCAATAGCTACATTTTATGGAAATCAAGTTACAACAGTATCAGATGTCGACAGTATTTATTGTGAACTTTTAGATGGTAATTTGATTTCAGGTATTACAACTAAACAATATGGCTGGAAACTGGATAAAAAATATAATATTACAACGAGTTATTTTATTTCCGCAAGAAGCAGGATTACAAACGTAAACGTTTCGATTGATAAAAATATTAATAACTTTTGCACAGGTCTCGCAAAACATGCTAATACCGAATACCTTTCATCAGATGATAAAGGATGGAACTATATTGCATTGTGGGGCAAACAAACATTGGCCGATGATAACCTAGGGATTGCCGTTATTTATAATAAATCTTATCTTTTAAATATATCCGAAGATGATTTAAGCTACTATGTAATATTAAAGCCTAATGATAATAAACTTTCCTATTATTTTTGTGCGGCATGGGAAGAGGAACCGAATGGAATTAAGAGTAAAGAAGAATTTATAAACTATCTTAATAATGAGATAAATAAATTGAATAATCCTATTAAAATAGAAATTTAGGAACCAGATAAGCTTCTTTTTCATTAATGTAAAGGGAATTCAATGTTGGATGCAGCTTCAGGACAAACAAATGGAAAAATAAAAGTGGGGAACTTTCGCTGGACAATTTGTGCACTGATCTTTTTAGCTACAACGATAAATTATGTCGACAGACAAGTAATAGGAATTCTTGCACCAATTCTTCGAAAAGATATTGGCTGGAACGATATTGAGTATGGTTACATCGTTACTGCTTTTACCGCAGCCTATGCAATAGGTATGCTTGTAATAGGCAGGGTGATTGATACAGTTGGAACAAAATCAGGTTATTCGGTTGCACTTACCGGCTGGAGTTTTGCCGCGATAGGTCATGCGTTAGCAACTAGTGCTTTGGGCTTTGGCATAGCTCGTTTTGCCCTTGGACTTTTTGAAGCTGGAAATTTTCCTGCTGCAATTAAAACTGTCGCAGAATGGTTTCCTAAAAAAGAAAGAGCTTTTGCAACAGGAATTTTTAATGCGGGTTCAAACGTTGGGGCGGTAGTTGCCCCGCTTGTTGTTCCCTGGATAACGTTAACCTGGGGTTGGCAGGAAGCATTTATTTTTACAGGCGCAATTGGTTTACTCTGGCTTATATTGTGGTTATGGCTTTACGAGAAACCAGAAAAAAATAAAAGATTATCCAAAGCAGAACTTGCATATATACAATCTGATCCACCTGATACACAGGTCAAAATTCCTTGGAAAAGTTTAATTAAGTATAGGCAAACCTGGGCTTTTACAATTGGTAAATTTATGACTGACCCGATCTGGTGGTTCTATCTTTACTGGATACCAAGTTTTCTTTATAAAAATTATGGAATTACACTTGATAAAATTGGAATTCCGTTAATTGTAATTTATGTATCCGCAGATGTAGGAAGTGTCTTCGGAGGATGGTTTTCTTCATTCCTTATAAAAAGAGGATGGGAAGTAAATAAAGGAAGAAAAACAGCAATGCTTGTATGTGCAATAGCTGTTGTCCCGATTATTATAGCCTCCCAGGTAGATAGCTTGTGGGAAGCAGTTGCTTTATTGAGTTTAGCAACAGCTGCACACCAGGGATGGTCTGCTAATTTGTTTACTACAGTATCCGATATGTTTCCGAGAAAAGCTGTTGCTTCAGTTGTTGGATTCGGAGGAATGGGTGGTGCAGTCGGAGGAATGCTTATTGCAACAGCAGCAGGATTTATACTTGAATTAACGGGAAGCTACGTAATTCTTTTTGTAATTTGTGGTTCAGTATATTTGATTGCGCTTCTTATCATCCATTTACTTACCCCGAAATTAAGTGAGGTTGAAATAAGTTAGCGCTGTAATATGAAAAAGAAAGTGAATGCCAACAAAAAATTTATCTCAAAGAATTTTTTGTTATTAAACAAAACTGCCGAGAGACTCTATCATAATTATGCTAAGAATCTTCCTATAATTGATTATCATAATCATCTTCCTGTTAAAGAAATCGCTGAAAATAAAAAGTTCGATAGTATTACACAGGTTTGGCTTTATGGAGATCATTATAAATGGCGGGCAATGAGAACAAATGGAGTTGATGAAAAATATATAACAGGTGAAGCTTCTGATTGGGAAAAATTTTTAGCGTGGGCACAGACCGTTCCTTACACATTAAAAAATCCTCTTATATCATTGGACACACCTGGAATTGAAAAATCCGTTTGGAATATCAAATAAACTTTTGAATGGAAATACGGCAAAAGAAATTTATAAAAATTGCAATAAGCTTCTTCAAACAAATGATTTTTCCGTTAAAGGATTGCTTAAAAATTTTAATGTTAAATTTCTTTGTACAACAGATGATCCGCTCGATTCGCTTGAGTATCATAGAAAATTAAAGAAAGACAAGTTTGATATAAAAGTTTTTCCTGCTTTTCGTCCCGATAAAGGAATGGCGGTTGAAAATTTAACCCAGTTTTCTTTATGGTTTAACAAGTTACAGGAAATAACAAACATCCAGGTCAACTCGTTTCAAAAATATATTGAAGCAATAAGAGTGCGTCATGATTTCTTTCATAAAAATGGGTGCAAAATTTCCGATCATGGAATAGAAGTTCCTTATGCTGAAGATTATACTCAGAATGAGATTGAAAATATATTTCAGAAAGTACTTTTATCTAAAGAATTGAACTTAGAAGAAATTCTGAAATTCAAATCAGCGATGATGTACGAGTTTGGAGTGATGGATCATGAAAAGGGCTGGGTTCAACAATTACATATCGGAGCTTTAAGAAACAATAATACAAGAATGTTTAACAAGCTTGGTCCTGATACAGGGTACGATTCAATTGGTGATTTTAATATTGCAGCTTCTCTTATAAAATTTTTAGATAAGCTCGATAAGAGTGATAAACTTGCCAAAACTATTATCTATAATCTTAATCCCAAAGACAATGAAGTTATTACTACGATAATCGGAAGTTTCCAGGACGGAAGTGTTCCCGGTAAAATACAATTTGGCAGCGGGTGGTGGTTTCTTGATCAAAAAGATGGGATCGAAAAACAATTGACCTCGTTATCAAATATGGGATTGCTCAGCAGGTTTATTGGTATGTTAACTGACTCAAGAAGCTTCCTGTCATTTTCGCGTCACGAATATTTTCGCAGAATTCTTTGCAATATGGTAGGTGATGATGTCGAGAAAGGTTTTCTTCCTGATTCTGACGAATTGCTCGTCCCTCTTATTGAAGGTATCTGTTATTATAATGCTGAAAAATATTTTGGGTTTGACAAAGTATAACTTCTGAAACTCTCATTTCTTAATTAAATAATTAATCAAAGATTTATTATACAGGTAAATTTAAAATGAAATGGATATTTGTTTTATTATTCTCGGTTACTTTTTTTGTTAATGGATTTTCTACTCAAATATTTGTAGCTAGTGATGGTAACGATACCTATCCCGGGACAATCGATCAACCTTTAAAAAGTATATCATCTGCAGTAAGTAAGGCTCAGGCAGGTGATACAATTTTTGTTCGCGGAGGGGTTTACTCTTTATCAACAACTATAAGTATTTCTAAAAGCGGCAGCCAAAATAATATGTATCATCTTTTTGCTTATCAGGATGAAAGACCGCTTCTTGATTTTTCATCTATGCCGGTATCTAGTAGCAACAGAGGACTAAAACTAAGTGGTAGTTATTGGTACGTAAAAGGAATAGATATAAAAGGAGCAGGCGATAATGGAATGAACATGAGCGGCTCAAATAATATTATTGAGTTTTGTTCCTTTTATGAAAATAGTGATACAGGCTTACAGATTGGCGGAGGAGCATCGAATAACCAGATTATTAATTGTGACTCTTATTTTAATGAGGATCCAGGACAAGGTAACGCCGACGGATTTGCAGCGAAGCTTGACGTGGGCTCAAATAATTATTTTTATGGCTGCAGGGCATGGCAAAATTCAGATGATGGTTGGGATGGATATCTGCGGGGTACCGACGACGTGAGTACTACCCTTGAGAACTGCTGGTCCTTTGCCAATGGTTATTTGAGAACTGGGAGTGCAAGCAGCGGAAATGGTAATGGTTTTAAGATGGGAGGAAGTGATGACAAAACTTTAATGCACAATTTCACATTAAAAAATTGTCTGGCTTTCGATAACAGAGTAAAAGGATTTGATCAAAACAATAATAAAGGTTCGATGATTCTATATAATTGTACGGGTTATAGAAATGGAACTAATTATTCTATAACGGCAGCATTGAACAGCGGCAAAATAGCCGTAGTAACAAACGGCGTTGCCCTGGGCAACTATGGATCCTTGGATAGTTTTGTAGATCAACAAACTGATAGCTGGCAAAGCCCATTTAATGTTACTAATGATGATTTCATTTCTACAGATACTGCCGGAGTTAGAGGAACACGAAAAAGTGACGGAAGTCTGCCGGATGTTGAATTTATGCATCTGGCTACAGGAAGTGATTTAATAGATGCTGGTACCGATGTTGGATTACCCTTTAATGGTTCCGCGCCTGATCTTGGGGCATTTGAAACAGGTTCAGCTGTTCCTGTAGAACTTACATCTTTTTCAGCCTCTGTTTCAGGAAATGAGGTTATTCTTAACTGGGCAACAGCGAGTGAAATTAATAATTATGGGTTTGAAGTACAGAAAAAATTTAATAACTCTGATTTCAGAACTGTCGGATTTGTTCACGGTGCGGGTACAACAACTGAAACAAATAAATATCGATTTATAAATAGGAATGTGACAGAAGGAACAAATATTTATCGTCTTAAACAAATTGATTTCTCTGGCACTTTTAGTTACTCAGATGAGGTCCAGGTTTTAAGTGCACCTGTTGAGTTTAAGCTTCTTCAGAATTATCCCAATCCATTTAATCCAACAACAACAATCAGTTTCTCGATTCCGGAAAAAACGCCTGTTAGTTTGGAAGTCTATAATATACTGGGAGAATTGGTTGCTTCTTTAATTAACGATGAATTAAAAGAACCCGGTAACTATATTGTCAATTTTAATGCTGCAGGTTTATCCAGCGGAACTTACATTTATATATTGAAACAGGGAAAAAACATTTTATCCAGAAAAATGACTCTTCTTAAATAAGAATAAAGATTGCTGATAAATCTCTAAACATGAAAAAAGTTTATTTCAATTATTTCATACTACTTTTCTCTATTGTGTTTCAGTTTGCCTGTGCACAGACTGAGAGAAGTGACTCCGATTGGGAACAACTTAATGTAATTCTTTCGAATATTAATCCGCCTGTTTTTCAAAATAAAACTTTTAATATTGCAGATTATGGTGCGGTTGGAGATGGAATTACTGATTGCACGAATGCATTTAAAAACACAATTGATGACTGTTCAAAAAACGGAGGGGGTAAAGTTGTTGTTCCTGAAGGAAAATTTCTCACTGGAGCAATTCATCTTAAAAGCAATGTTAATCTTTATGTTTCTGAAGGTGCAGTTATAAAGTTTTCTAAAGATGTCAACAAATATCTTCCTGTTGTTTATACAAGATGGGAAGGTGTCGAGTGTATGAATTACTCTCCCTTAATTTATGCTTATGGACAAGAAAACATTGCTGTTACAGGAAAAGGAATTCTGGATGGACAAGGAAGTAATAATACCTGGTGGAGCTGGAAAGGAAAAACTAATTATGGTTGGAAGAAGGGAACGCCTAATCAGGATGAAGCAAGAAATAAACTTCTGGATATGGCTGAAAAAAATATTCCAGTTGAAAAAAGAATTTTTGGAGATGGGTCTTACTTAAGACCTAATTTTATTCAACCTTACAAATGTAAAAATGTATTGATCGAAGGAGTTACATTTAAAAACTCGCCGATGTGGTTTATTCATCCTGTGCTTTCGCAAAATGTATCGGTTATTAATGTAACGGTAGAGGGATTAGGTCCAAACAATGATGGTTGCGATCCTGAATGCTGCAAAGATGTTCTCATCAAAGACTGTTCTTTTAATACGGGTGATGATTGTATTGCGATTAAATCCGGAAGAAATACAGATGGAAGAAGAGTTAATGTCCCATCAGAAAATATTGTTATTCAGAATTGCAAAATGGAAAAAGGACATGGTGGAGTTGTAATCGGCAGTGAAGTGTCGGGAGGAGTAAAAAACGTATTCGCAGAAAATTGTGAAATGAATAGTCCTAATCTTGATAGAGCAATAAGAATTAAAACTAATTCTATTCGCGGCGGGACAATTGAGAATATTTTTGTAAGAGATATAAAAATAGGCCAGGTGGGCGAAGCTGTCGTAAAAATAAATTTCTTTTATGAAGAAGGAGATGCGGGTGAATTCACGCCTGTTGTTAAAAATATTAGTATAGAAAATTTAACTTCTGAAAAAAGTAAGTATGCTTTATGGATACAAGCTTATGAACGTTCTCCGGTTATGGGTATCAATATTAAAGATTGTACTTTTAATAACGTATATAGCAAAAATGTAATTCAAAACGTAAAAGACTTTAAAATGAAGAATGTTGAAATCAACGGGGAAGTGGTTTCAAAATAATCTTTATCAATTGAAACAATTTATTTTCTTCTGTCAAAAAGTTACTTATCAAATTCTTTCTAATTACAAATAACGGGTCTGCACAATTAAATGATAGCAGGCTCAATCATTTAATAATAAACAAAGGGAGTATGCTATGAAAAAACTAGTAACAGTTTTTTCAGTTCTTTTAATAGTATTCACGACTGATTTATTCAGTCAAAATGTGGGGGATTATCGTTCTGCAGCTGCAGGGGATTGGAGTGCATCGGCTACGTGGGAAGTATATAACGGAGCCAGTTGGGATCCTGCTGGTTCAGCACCAACAGGCTCAGAGAATATTACAGTAGATGATTCGGTTAATGTTGATGCTGTTGCTGCAATAACTGGCTATGTAAAAGTTGAAGGTTCCGGTAAGCTTGTAGTGGGTGTGGGGTCCATAACTTTCGATACCCTCAGCACGTATGAACACGCAATTAATGGAGGAGAAATTCCTTCAGCAACCTGGGAACCAGGATCGACTTGTTTAGTAACAGGCGTGACAAGCAGTTCACCTGGTAACTCAAATCAGGACTTTTATAACTTTACGTGGAATTGTGCGGGTCAATCATCAAACCTTGACGTAAGTTGGAGCGGAAACACCATAGGTGGTGATGTCACTGTGGAAAGTTCAGGTGCTGGCTCAAGTCAATTCAGGTTAACAAGCAGCAGTCATTATACAGATTCTATTACAATAAATGGAAATGTTATTGTGAATGGTGGTGTTCTAACTGCGACCGGTTCAAGCACTGCAATGGTTTATTCAATAGTTGTAAAAGGGAATATTACAGTTACTGCCGGAAGTTTCGCATTAAGCAGGGGCAGCGGCGGAAATGCAACATGGTATGTTGGAGGTAATTTATCAGTTTCAAATGCAGAAGTTCGTTCTTCAAATTCAGATGCTGAATTTCTCTTCTATTCGGGCGGAACTCATACACTTAGTTACAGCTCTGTTACATATAGTGGCACTGTAAATTATGAAGTTAGCGCAAGCAATACTCTCAATGTTCCGGATGGTCCTGATTCACTTGATCTTCCGGTTAACGGCACTTTGAAAAATGCAGGAACAATTAACGCAACTGGTACAATTAGTTTTCAAAATGGTTCAACTTATCATCATGCAATGAATGGTGGAAATATTCCCATAGCGACATGGGATTCAGGATCAACTTTGCTGGTTGATGCTGTAACTAATACAATGCCCGGAAATAGAAGTCAGGATTTTTATAATATAGTATGGGATTGTCCGGACCAGGGTGGAAATTATAACTTTGGATTTAATGGAGCTACCATAGGCGGTGATGTTACGATTAATAATACAGGTACCGGAAGGCTGTATTTATGTGGTCCGGCTACTGCAGAATCTGTATCTGTTAATATCAACGGTAATCTTAC
Source organism: uncultured Ignavibacteria bacterium (assembly GCA_963727535.1). GTDB lineage: Bacteria > Bacteroidota > Ignavibacteria > Ignavibacteriales > Ignavibacteriaceae > RBG-16-34-14. The sequence continues at coordinate 388,635 of CAVSGR010000008.1, read as the reverse complement.
TTTAACACAGGGCAATTTTGCTGCTCAAGGTACAGGTAATGCCTCAAGTACAGTTACAGTTCATATATATGGAAATATAGTTGCAACCGGAGGTAATTTTTCAGTTGCAAGAGGATCACAAGGAGGTACAGGAGTTACTAATTTTTACTTACATGGAAATTTTTCACTTTCAGATGTAAGCACCCAAAATTCAAATCCGGGTGGAGCCAAATTTATTTTCGCGGGAACTAGCACCCAGACTTTATCATTTAGTAATGTAACTTTTGGGGGCGGTGGATGCCCCGTTAAAGTGGATTCCGGTTCTACATTAAATGTCGGTGAAAGCCAGTTTGGAAACAGCGGTACTTTTAATCTTATGGCTTACTCTACATTAGAGTGCGGCAACTCAGGCGGTTTGGATAGCACACTTCAAAACACAGGAACAACCACTTTAGATCCCGCTGCAAGCTATGTGTTTAATGGAACTGCTGCACAAATCACGGGAACTTTGCTTCCTGCTACCGTAAATAATTTAACAATAGATAATAGTAATGGAGTTACATTAAGTGGTGACGTTGAGGTTGATGGAAATTTGAATGTTACTAGTGGCAATCTGGATCTTAATGGACATACAATAACACTTGGAAGCAGCGCTATGTTAAGTGAAACTGCAGGCAATACTGTTACCGGTAGCTCCGGTATGATTACAACAACCAGAGAGTTAAACGCTCCTGCAGGAGTTAATGTTGGCGGACTTGGTGCAATGATCACTTCATCTGCTAATCTTGGTTCAACAGTTGTTGAAAGATTTAATTCTGCAGCAGTAGCGGATGGCAACGAAAGTATAATGAGACAATACATGATTTCACCGACAAATAATTCAGGATTGGATGCCACATTGAGATTCTATTATGATGAATCTGAACTTAACGGCATTGCCGAAGCTGACCTTGCTTTATTCAAATCACCTGATGGAACTAATTCTTGGGTAAACAATAGTGGAACGGTAAATGAAACAGATAATTATGTTGAATTAGCTGGCATAGGTAGTTTTTCTTACTGGACATTAGCAGATGTTGGTCATCCTTTACCAGTTGAACTTGTTTCCTTCACTGCAGTATCAGATAGAAAATTTGTTACTTTAAACTGGACAACAGCATCCGAGCTAAATAATCAAGGTTGGAATATTGAAAGAAGAATAAAGAACAAAGAAAATAATTTCAGCGAATGGACTAAAGTAGGTTTTGTTGCAGGAACCGGAAACAATACTTCCCTTATTGTTCACAGCTTTAAAGATCAGAGCGTTTCCTCAGGCATCTATCAATACAGGCTAAAACAAATTGATCTCGATGGAAGTTTTGCATACAGCAAAACAGTTGAAGCTGATGTTAATATGCCGACTGAATTTGCATTATACCAGAATTATCCGAATCCTTTTAACCCCGAAACGGTTATCAGGTTTGAAATTCCGGTAACTTCATTTGTCAATCTTACAATTTATAATGCTCTTGGTGAAAAAGTTGCCACACTGATAAATCAGCAGATGGATAGTGGAGTATATCTCCGGAATTTTAATGCTGCAAATTACCCTAGCGGTGTTTATATCTATAGATTAAATGCCGGCGACCAGCTATTTACGAAAAAGATGCTGTTGCTTAAATAAATGAAGTTCGACTTCCGGGAAATTGAGATTTCCCGGAAGTCCTTTCAGCCCGCGAAATAATATTAGCAAAAGGGAATGCAAGTGAAAAAATTATTTCTGTTTAACCTGTTATTTACTTTAGTTTTTTCAACTGGTGTATTTGCACAAAATACAGCTTCAGCTTTGTGGCCTTTAACAGATCCGGATGCAGGCGGTACAGGTTTGTCCCCGGTTACTTCAGGTAATATTTCGGCAAGCGATGAATTATTGAATAACATGGAAATAAATCAATATACCGGGCTTAACAACAGTCAGAGAATTAGAATTTCAGGAAATGCATGGCCTGCAAATCAGACTACCCAGATAGATACAGTGTTTATCCAGTTTTCAGTAACAGCTCAAAATGGATTTAAATTTAATGTTGATTCAATCTCTTTGAACATAATTCAGATCAGCATTAATACGATGAAGGCAAACATCTACTATTCAACCGATTCAACTTTTGCAACATCAACCATGCTGGAATATTCTACTACTGATACTAGTGTTAATCATTATTTAAGCATCGATACGTTCTCAACTGTTAAAGCAGGAGTAAATGAATTATTAAATCCTGGTGAAACAATATATTTGAGGATATATCCATGGCTAGATAATAATCCTGCAGTAAGAACGGGTAAATATATTGGTCTTCAGGATGTAAGAATATCAGGAACAATTGAAAGCCTGCCGGTTCCTTCATCTATAAACTGGCCTTTAACCGATCCTGATTTGGGTGGAACCGGATTAAATCCGGTTTTCAATGGTGGTGTTAATGGGGAAAATGAATTATTCGTTAATACAGAAATAAATCACTACACAGGACCAAATAACAGCCAGCGTGTTAGGATAGCAGGAAATTATGGCCTGCAAATCAGACAACTCAAATTGATACGGTTTATATTCAATTTGAAGCAGCTCCGAAATTTGGAGGCACTTTCAATGTTGATTCCATTTCACTTGGAATAGCAGGGATAAGTATTAACACCATGAAAGCGAATGTTTATTATTCAACTGATCCTGATTTCAACACCCCTACTCAAATAAGCTATTCAACTGGTGATGCAAATAATTATCTTGGCTTAGACTCACTTCAATATGTCGGCAGTTCATTAAATGCAGTTTTAAATTCCGGAGAGAGTATTTATTTAAGAGTATATCCATGGGTAGATAATGATCCTGCAGTTAGAACAGGTAAATATCTTGCTATTCAAAACGTATTAATATCGGGTACTGCGGTAGGCGTTACCGCAGATCCGCCGACAATTACTACAAATCAAGTAACTAATATTTCTACAACATTTGCAACAAGCGGTGGTAATATACCATCCGACGGCGGTTCGGTTGTTACAGAAAGAGGAGTTGTGTGGGATACGACAAGCAGCCCGACCATTTATGATAGTAAAACAATGGATGGAACCGGGTCAGGAGCTTTCATTAGTCAGGTGATGGGCTTAACTCCGGGGACTACATATTTCTTAAGAGCTTATGCTACAAATGATGCCGGAACATCATACGGAGAAGAATTTTCTTTTGCCACACTTGATTCTACGGAAGTTCCTTTAGTACAAACTGCAACAACATCAAATATATTAGTTAAGACTGCTGAAAGCGGCGGAACCGTTCTTCAGTGGGGTGGTGACACAGTTATTGTGAGAGGGGTTGCCTGGAATACAACAGGTAATCCTACGATATCGGATGGCAAAACTGAAAACGGAAGTGGGTTAGGTTCATTCTCGAGTATTTTATATCCATTGGAAGCAAATACTACCTACTATGTAAGAGCTTATGCAACAAACAGCAAAGGTACAGGATATGGAGAGGTGGATACTTTTACTACTCAAATGCCTGCGCCTGCCGTCCAAAAAATTGTAGCAAAGGATGGAAGCGGAGATTACACAACTGTTCAGGCTGCTTTTGATGGTGTTCCTGATTTCTATACCGGACCATATACTATATTTGTAAAAAGCGGAACTTATTACGAGAAATTACTTTTACCATCAAGTAAAGTAAATGTTATTCTCGTAGGAGAAAATCGCGATAATACAATACTTACCTATGATGATTATGCAGGCATTGCAGGAGGTACTTCTAATTCCTACAGTGTTGGAATTGATGCACCGGATTTTATGGCTATGAATATCACTTTTCAGAATACTGTTGAAAATGATCAAAGTGTCGGCAGTCAACAGGCTGTTGCATTAAGATCGAATGGTGACAGGCAAGTATTTTACAATTGTAATTTACTTGGTTACCAGGACACATACTATGCCTGGGGTGGCAGCGGAGTAGGTCGTGTTTACATGAAAAATTGTTATATAGAAGGTTCCGTTGATTTCATTTTCGGCAGAGACATAGTTTTGTTTGATAGTTGTCAAATTCATGTTAACAGAAATCAATGTTCAATTACCGCGGCTAATACTGAAGCAACTTCAAAATTTGGTTTGGTATTCAAGGATTGCACCATAACGTACGATTCTGTTGGATTCGACGGAAATGTAATCAGCAAAATATATTTAGGGAGAGGCTGGCAAAATTCTCCAAGGACTGTTTTTATGAATACCTATGAGCCTTTGGTAATCGATTCATTAGGCTGGAATCAGAATCCAATCAATACAGGTGTAATTCCGGCGTTGTATGGTATCTATCAGAATTTTGGACCTGGATTTAACGAGTTTGGTCACGGGCAAGGTATCGGAACTGTACTTACTGAAATGGAAGCTGCTGATTATACTCTTGAAAATATTTTTTCAAAAGATTCAGATCCTGAATTTGCATACGACTGGATTCCTTCATCTCCGGTAACATCTGTTGATGATGATAAGTCTTTAAACCAAAGACCAGACTCATATGAACTTTATCAGAACTATCCCAATCCGTTTAATCCATCAACAACTATTATCTTTAGCATTCCTAAAGAAGATTTTGTTACTCTAAAGATTTATGACGTGATAGGTAGTGAAGTAAAAACGCTTGTAAGTGAAAAAAAATCAGTTGGAAAATACCAGATTGATTTTAATGCATCACAATTGGCAAGCGGAATTTATTTCTACCGATTAAAGAGTGGCGACTTTATGCAAACTAAAAAAATGATTCTTCTCAAATAATATTTAACCTGGTTTGATGATAAGTTAAAAGGAAATATTTTGTCCTTCAGAATTAAATTGTTGGTCGCGCTTTTATTTCTATGTGCATCGGTTTTTGCACAATCAATTAAAGAGGAAATTACAATCTTTATGATTGGTAATTCTACTATGGCTGATAAACCTTATGCAAATGGAAATCCTGAGAAAGGTTGGGGACAAGTATTTCCTTTATATTTTAAAGAGGGGATAAAGATTGAAAATCACGCGGTTAATGGAAGAAGTACGAAAAGTTTTATCGATGAAGGAAAATGGGCGGCGGTTTTGAAAAAGATTAAACCCGGCGATTATGTAATTATGGAATTCGGACATAATGATGAGAAGAAGAATGATCCTAAACGTTATGCTGCTCCAAGAACAGATTATAGAACAAATCTTATTAAGTTTATTTCCGAAACACGTTCAAAGGGAGGAACACCTGTTTTGGCTACTCCGATCGTAAGAAGAAGATTTGATGAAAATGGAAATTTTTATGATACTCACGGAGAATATCCTGTTGTAGTGAGAGAGTTAGCAAAAGAATATAATGTGCCCTTACTCGATCTTCATAAAAAAACTGAGCAGATGCTTAAGGAATATGGAAAAGAATTATCAAAAAAACTTTTTCTCCACATTTCGCCTGTTGAGTATAAATCGTTACCTGAAGGAAGAACTGATGACACACATCTTTCTCCTTACGGTGCATTTAAAGTTTGTGATCTTGCGGTTGAAGAGTTAAGGATTTCTCTGTCGGAATTAGTAAAATGGTTAAAGAATTAAAATATCTTAGTAAAATGAATAAAATATTTTTTATATCGGTTCTCATAATTTTTCTATCTGCAATAACCCTTGATTGCAGACAAAAAGAATTTACTCCCGATGATAATATGGCAATTAAAATTGCTGATAGTTTTATGGAGCTTCATTCTGATACCGTTGCTTATAAAAATGAAGCTAAAAGTTATAGATGGAATTATGAACAGGGACTGATTCTCACAGCTTTTTATAAACTTTATAAAATGACCGGTAATCCTGCCTATTTCAATTACATAAAAAAGAATATCGATTACTATGTTGAAAATGATGGCACGATTAAAACTTATAAGTTTAATGATTTTACTCTTGATAATATTTCTCCGGGAAGAGTGTTGCTCTATCTTTACAAAGAAACAAAAGAAGAAAAATATAAAAAAGCTGCCGATACTTTAAGAAGACAATTGGAATTACAACCGAGAACTGTTAGCGGGGGGTTCTGGCATAAAGAAAGATATCCAAACCAGATGTGGCTCGATGGACTTTATATGGCTGAACCTTTTTATGCCCTTTACTCTAAAATGTTTAATGAGCCTAAATCTTTTGATGATATTGCAAAACAATTTTTGTTAGTAAGAGATCATTTTAAAGATGATAAAACCGGTTTATATTATCATGGCTGGGACGAAAGTAAACAGCAAAAATGGGCTGATCCTGTTACAGGAACATCGCCAAGTTTCTGGGGAAGATCGATCGGTTGGTTTATGATGGGTCTCGTTGATGTTCTCGATTATTTTCCCAAAGATCATAAGAACAGAAATGACCTGATAATAATTCTGCAAAACCTTTCTGAAAGTCTTCTTAAGTATAAAGATGAAAAAACTGGTTTGTGGTACCAGGTTGTGGATCAGGGGAACCGTAAAGGAAATTACATTGAAGCTTCCTCATCTTGTATGTATGCCTATGCTTTTGCCAAAGGTGCTAACGAAGGTTATCTCGATAAAAAGTTTTACAAAATTGCCGAGGAATCATTTAATAATATTCTTAGGCATTTAGTTACTTTTGACGACAAGGGACATTTTTATCTTAATAATGTTGCTTCTGTCGGAGGTCTCGGAGGAAATCCTTACAGAGACGGAAGCTTTGAATACTATATCAGCGAACCCAAAAGAACAAATGACTTCAAGGGTTATGGTCCGTTTATGCTTTTAGCAATTGAGCTTGAAAAAAATGAAAAACCTGGAAATGGTAAAACAGTTGGCTTGGATTATTATTACAATAACGAATGGCGAGATGGTAAAAGATATCATTATGTCTGGGAGGATACGACGTTCTCGGGTTATTCCGAACTTGGAGAAATAATAAAAAATCTTGGTGCTCAAATAACTTCTCTTGATGGCGCCCCTACTAAAGAGAGCTTAAGTAAAATTGATATTTATATAATTGTCGATCCCGACACACCTAACGAAACAGAAAAACCAAACTATATTGAAAGTGGAGCCAGAAAAGTTATAAAAGATTGGGTAAGTAGCGGAGGTATTCTGGTTTTGCTGGCAAATGATAGTTTGAATTCTGAGTTTACACATTTAAATCTTTTAGCAGAACAATTTGGAATTCACTTTAACGGGGACAGTAAAAACAGGGTTATCGGGAACAACTTTGATATGGGTAAGATTGATGAATTTCCGGATCATCCTATATTTAAAGATGTCAAGAAGATTTATATAAAGGAATTGAGTACATTGAAATTGAGCGGAAATGCAAAACCTGTTTTAACAGATGATGAGGGCGTTATAATGGCTTTAAGTAAATTTGGCGATGGTTATGTTTTTGCTGTCGGTGATCCGTGGTTTTATAATGAGTATATAGATAACAGGAAACTTCCAGCGGGTTTTGAAAATTTCAAAGCAGCAAAAAATTTATTTAATTGGTTATTAAGTATTAAATTGCATAATTAATCTTTGAATTAATTATAAAATGAATAAAAAAGTTAAAGTAATAAAATTAGAAGACCTCGCGAAGAAGCTTAAAGTTTCCAAGGTAACAATTTCTAAAGCGTTAAGAAATCATCCTGATATTTCACCTGCGACAATTAAAAAGGTGAAAGATTTAGCAGATAAGCTCGGTTATGTTCCAAATTATATGGCGAAAAATCTTTCTGCTAGAAAATCTAACACGATTGGAGTTGTTATACCTAAAATCGCACATTTGTTTTTTGCTTCGGTCGTAGAATCAATATATGATACTGCCTTTGAAAATAATTATGAAACTTTGCTTACTGTTTCACAGGAACAGGAAGAGAGAGAAAAGAAACACATTCTATCTCTTCTCTCAATGAGGGTTGATGGATTAATTGTTTCTATCACACAGGAAACAAAAGATACTACAATATTCAAACGAGTATTACAACAAAATGTCCCTTTGGTTTTTGTTGATAGGGTACCCGATCTTGATGGCGTTTCAAGTGTCACTGTCGATGATAAAGGGGGTTCACATTCTGCAGTAACCTATGCTATAGGAAGAGGATATAGAAAAATGGCTCATATTGGTGGATACCCGCATGTAAATATTGGTAAAGAAAGACGCGATGGTTTTGTTGAAGCACTGAAAGCAAATGATCTTCCAATTAATGATGATTGGATTATAGGTGGAGGCTTTGGAGAAGAAGATGGTTATAATGGTTTTAAGAGAATATACGATAAAAAAAACTTGCCCGAATATATTCTTTCGGTAACATATCCGGTTGCTCTGGGTATCTATAAAGCTGCAACCGAACTTGGAATAAGAATACCTGAAGATATTGAAATAACATGTTTTGGAAAGAACTCTTTTAATGAATCTATTCCATCTGTTTTTAATTTTGTTGATCAGCCGACTAAAGAATTGGGTAAACGGGCTACGGATTTAATTATCCGGCACATTAATGACCCCAAAGGTTTTGACCCTGAACATATTGAACTTAAAACACAACTCATTGTTAATAACGGCAAATCCAGAATCGAATCAGAGCAGTATAAACTTCTCTCGTTATAAAATCTTAAACAATGTAACTTTTTATTTAATATTTAATATGAAGATATATTGTCTTCTATTGTTTCTTCTATTCGGTTTAAATAATACTGCTGCCTTCAAAGCCGACCTTGTTGTATCACAGGATGGAAAAGGAGATTACACTACTATTCAGGCTGCGTTGGATGCAGTTCCTTCGGGAATATCAGGAAGGTTTATTATCTATATAAAAAAGGGGATTTATAATGAGAAACTTTATATAAAAAAGAGCAATATAGTTTTAATAGGAGAAGATCGAGACAGCACCCAGATTGTTTATGCGGAACTCAGAAGTAACTGGAAAGCCACACACGAGGATGATTATGGATCTGCTACAGTAAATATTAAAGATGATGTAACAGATATAGTATTTATCAGTTTGACAATTCACAATAATTATGGCGCTCTTTATGGAAATAATGATCACCAGTTTGCTATAAGAGCAGGACACGGGGTTACAAAAATTATTATTGATAATTGTAACATAATTGCAGATGGTGGGGATACTTTGAGTTTGTGGAATACGGAAGATGGAATGTATTATCATCGTAATTGCTATTTCGAAGGGTATGTTGATTACGTTTGTCCCAGAGGTTATTGTTTTATTGAAGATAGTAAATTTTATGGAAGGAACCTTACTGCTTCGATATGGCATGATGGAAGCAACGGAGAAGATCAAAAGTTTGTAATAAAAAATTCAAGGTTTGATGGAGTAAAGAATTTTCCTTTAGGGAGATTTCACCGCGACGCACAATTTTTTCTAATTAACTGTACTTTTTCTAATAACATGGCAGATAGGGACATATATTTTGCTCCTTCAAAACCTCCCCGCATTTTAAGATGGGGTGAGAACAGGCACTACTTTTACAATTGCCATGGAGATAGTGTTGATTATGTATGGCACAAAGACAATTTGAGTGAAGCAAAAGAGAAAGTATCGCCGGAACTAATTACTCCCGAATGGACATTTAAAGGTTTGTGGAATCCTAAAGCCGTTTTGGATTCGATAGAAATAAAGTAAACAATAATATACCCATTCAGGAATGAAGGGGTTAAAAATTTAATAAGGCATAATATGGAAACTTTTAAAGAGGAGTTGTTAACTTTTTATGAAGAGGGTAATTCATATTTGAAGGATATAAACCTGAAAAACATTGAATTACAAATTTATGTTAGGTCTATCAAACAATATGAAGAGGTTATTTTTTTTATCGCAAAAAAGGGTAATGAGAAATCACTTTTCTTATTATATGATGAGCCTGAGAATAAAATAGCAGTAAAATTTGAAGGAAGTATTCTAACTTTCAACAGTTCGAAAAATTTCCTTCTTAAAAAATGTATTCAAAATACTTATAACAGAAAACTACTTCAAAAATATTTTGATTTTACTAAGCCACTTATTATTGGATTGGTAGATTCATTTGGTTTTGGTGATAGAACAGGACTTGCAAACCCGGCTCATATCCGTTCACTAGGAAAAAGTCATTTCAAACCAATACTTGCACAACAATCTATAAGAGAACTAACGAGAACAAACAGAACTCCTGCTGAGGTTATGGATGCGGCAGTGTGGGCAGTATTTCAGGAAGGTTACACAGATGGTTTTGGTGCTGATGCAGATCATCTTAAAACTATTCAAGATATTGATTTAATGATTGCTAACGGATTTAAAATGTTTACTTTCGACCCGAGTGAATATGTACATAATGAAGCTGATACTTTGGATGATAATCAGCTCAATGATAGATTAAAAAGTATTAACTGGGAAGGTTTGGAAATACAGTATGAAAATCTCGCTGGTTCTTATCTTAATAAAGAATTTAAGATAACAGATGAATTAATCATTAAAACAGATGATAGTAAATTGAAGCGTGCTCTCATTAAGTATGGAGATGCGCTTGCTTATATTAAAAAGCTTTATCATCATATAAAAAAAAACCATCCTGACTATGAATCGGAGATTGAGGTTTCTGTTGATGAGACAGATTCTATAACTTCACCTTTTGAACATTTCTTTATTGCGAATGAATTAAAAAGACTGAATGTTAAAGTTATAAGCATTGCTCCCCGCTTCATTGGTGATTTTGAAAAAGGAATTGACTATAAAGGTGATCTTGAATTATTTAAGAAGGAGTATATCAAACATATTAGCATTGCAAATTATTTTGGCACTTATAAAATCAGTCTTCATTCCGGTAGCGATAAGTTTGGAGTTTATAAAGTAATCGGATCTTTAAAGGTTGGCGCAACCCACGTAAAGACCGCAGGAACGAGCTATCTTGAAGCACTTAAAGTTATTGCATTAAAAGAACCGTCTGTTTTTAGGGAAATACTTGATTATTGTAAAGCTTTATATGATGAGGAGAAAAAAACATATCATGTTTCTGCAGATATTAATAACATAAAACCAGCAAATGAATATTCAGATCAGGAATTGGTAGAATTATTCAATCAAAATGATTGGAGACAAATACTTCATGTAACGTTTGGAAGAGTTCTTACAGATAAAAATGAAAAAAGTGAGTATATTTTCAAGGATAAATTAATCAATTGTTTAAAAGAGAATGAAGAAATTCATTACGACTATATAATAAAACATTTTCACAGACACCTGGAGCCTTTTAACTGATATGGGAAAAGAAATAATACTTGAACAAATCTTAAAAACAAAAGTCATTGCAGTTCTTAGAGTAAAAGAAGCAGATAAACTTAAGAAAATAATCGAAGCAATTTATGCCGGCGGAATATCGATAATCGAAATTACGATGACGGTTCCGAATGCAATTAAATTAATTGAAAAGATGAGTGAAGAACTAAATAAAAATATTGTTCTTGGAGTTGGTTCTGTTTTAAATAAGTCGATTGCAGAAGACGCTATAAAAGCCGGAGCCAAATATGTTGTTAGTCCTGTCTTAAAGAAAGAAATAATAGAAACTTCCCATAAATATAATGTGCCTGCTATGCCTGGCTGTTTTACTCCAACAGAAATTCAGACAGCTTATGAGTACGGTGCAGACATTATAAAAGTATTTCCTGCCGATGTTGTAGGTATGGCTTTCTTCAAATCTGTACTTGCGCCGCTTCCGCATCTTAAACTTATGCCAACTGGTGGAGTTAATCTTACAAATGCATGTGATTGGCTGAAGGCTGGGGCTTGCGCAGTAGGTATTGGATCAGCATTACTGGATAAGAAAGCGATAGCTGAAGAGAATTATTCTGTATTAACTCAAAATGCAAAAACAATTATAGAGAATATACAAAAGGGAAAAAATTAACTGAGATCTCAAGAAACTTAAAGGATAATTTACTATGTACGATTTTGCAGAATTAAAAAATAAAACTTGTGTGTTAACTGGTGGTGGTGGAGTTATAGGAGCTTCACTTGCGCTCGCATTGGGTAAGGTTGGGATTAAAGTTGCTATAGTTGATATCCAGAAGGAATTGGCTGATAAAACTGCATCTTTGGTTTTCGATGAAACTAAGACAGAAGCAATTGGAGTTTCTGCCAATGTTTTGGATAAATCTTCTCTTGAAACTGCAAAAAAAGAAATCAACGATAAGCTTGGTAAAATAAATTTCTTAATAAATTGTGCAGGTGGTAATTCACCAAAAGCGACGACAAAGGTTGAGTTCATAGATGAAGAAACTGTTAAACAGTTAGATGATACTTTTTTCGGACTTGATGTGGAAGGATTTCAACGCGTGTTTGATCTAAATTTTATCGGTACTCTTCTTCCTACAATGGTTTTTGCTAAAGATATGCTGGAACTTAAAGAAGGTGCAGTTCTTAATATTTCATCAATGAACGCATTCAGACCATTAACGAAAATACCGGCTTATTCGGCAGCAAAATCATCTATAAATAATTTTACGGAATGGTTAGCTGTACATCTTGCTAAAATGAACATTCGGGTAAACGCAATTGCGCCGGGATTTCTTGTTACAAATCAAAACAGGTTTTTGTTGTTTGATGAAAAGAGCAAAGAATTAACGGAACGCGGAAAAAGAATTATTCAAAATACACCAATGGGTAAATTTGGCGATCCGGTTGATATCCAGGGAACGATGCTTTATCTTTTATCAGATTTGTCAAAATTTGTAACTGGTGTTGTAATTCCTGTTGATGGTGGATTTAACGCATACAGTGGTGTTTGATTTCATCCTGCCAAACTTAATTTCCATTGAATGTTTGAAGTAAATTTAATCGTCTCAATGTGTTCGTTAGTAAAATAATTAATATTTTTAACGAGTGATTTTATATTTTTTTCTTATAAATCAGTTCAAGAGTGAATAAATAAATGAATAAAAACGTAATTATAGCACAATCGGGCGGACCATCGCCTGTAATAAATAATTCTTTGCGTGGTATTATTGAAACTTGTAAAATGTTTCCGGATAAGTTCGGTAAACTCTATGCCGGGTGGCATGGAATTGAAGGTGTCCTAAAGGAAGAGCTTCTCGATCTTTCTGCTCAGCCGGAAGAAGAGATTTCATTACTTAGGACAACTCCCGCCGCAGGTAGTATCGGAACCTGCCGTTATAAATTAAAAGATAAGCAGCAAAAAGATTTTGAACGTGTTATGGAAATCTTCAAAGCTCATCAGATTGGTTATTTCTTTTATATCGGTGGTAACGATTCGCAGCACACAGCATTTAAAGTTAGCGAGCTTGCTAAAGAAAAGGGAATTGAACTCGTTGCAACCGGCGTTCCTAAAACAATTGATAACGATGTTGGTGACAGCGAATTTAAACTTATCGATCACACACCCGGCTACGGAAGTGTAGCCCGTTACTGGTCTCACATTGTGCAGAATGCAAATGAAGAGAACATGGGCTCATCTCCGGCTGATCCTGTTTTGGTTTTTCAGGCAATGGGAAGAAAGATTGGCTATATTCCTGCCGCATCAAGATTAGCTGATCCTAATAGAGAAATTCCTTTACAGATTTATCTAACTGAATCGAAGGTAACACTTGAACAGTTAGCAGATAATGTTAACGATCAGCTTCAAAAAGATGGCAGATGTATTGTCGTTATAAGTGAAGGTTTTGATGTTGGAGATATCGGTCAGGTTAAAGATGCGTTCGGTCATACATCTTTCGGTTCGAGCAAAGTTTCCGTTTACCAATCGGTTGTAAATTATCTGAATGAAAAAGGATTGAAAGCGAAAGGTGCTGCACGCGGACAGGTGATGGGAACGGATCAACGTGATACGATGATTTATGCTTCAACCATCGATCTTGATGAAGCTTACAAAGTTGGACAAAAAGCTGTTGATATTGCGATTAACGAAGGCAACGGCTGGATGGCAACAATTTTAAGAGAACCGGGATTTATCTACAATGTTAAGTTCGACAAAGTTCCACTTGAAAAAGTTGCTCTCTCGGAAAGATTTTTTCCTGATAAATGGCTTTCTAAAAACAGGATAGATGTAACTGATGAATTCTTAAATTATGTTAGACCGTTGATCGGTGAGGACTGGGTTTCGGTTCCTGTTATTGACGGAAGACAAAGATTTACAAAATTCAAACCTGTTTTTGCAGAAAAGAAATTACCGGCATATACACCGGAAGCGTATTAATCTTATAACTATTGAATTAAATTTTGGAGAAAGTGTTAATGGATAATCCACATAAAATTCTTGAAGATATTAAACCTGAGAAGGAATTTTTTATCGGTATCGATTCGGACGGTTGTGTTTTTGATACGATGGAAATTAAGCAGAAAGAAAGTTTCTGCCCGATGTTTATAAAACATTTTAAGATGCAGAAAATTTCAAAGTATGCGCGCGAAACATGGGAGTTTGTTAATCTTTATTCTAAGACAAGAGGCGTTAACAGGTTTAAGGCTTTAGTCAGAGCTTTTGAATTGTTAGCAGTAAGAGATGAAGTTAAAGCAAGAAATATGGAGTTTGTTGATATAGCGGAAGTTATCGATTGGGTGAATAAAGAGACGAAACTTGGAAATCCTGCTTTAGAGAAACATGCTGCGGAAGTGAAAATCCCTATCATCGATACAACACTTGCCTGGTCTAAGGAAGTAAATAAAATCATATCGGAAATTGTATATGATATTCCGCCGTTTCCGTTTGTAAAAGAATCATTACAAATGATAAATCCAAAAGCCGATCTTATGGTTGTTTCTCAGACTCCGGTTGAAGCTCTTACACGTGAATGGTTGGAACATAATATAGATGGTTATGTTAGACTAATTGCCGGACAGGAACATGGAACGAAGGCAGAGCATCTTAAGTTTGCTGCAAAAGGAAAATATTCCGATGAAAAAATATTAATGATCGGTGATGCACCCGGTGATTACGCCGCTGCAAAATCGAATGGCGTTTTGTTTTATCCCATTAACCCGGGACACGAAGAAGCAAGCTGGGAAAGATTTTTCAAAGAAGCCGCAGATAAATTTTTTGCAGGAACATTTGCCGGCGAATACGAAGAAAAATTAATAAAAGAATTCGACAGCTATCTGCCGGAAAATCCACCATGGAGTAAATAATTGGTTTATTACGCAAAAGGTTCTGAAAAAGATGTAATAAGTAAAGAACAGCTCAAGGAAGCTCTTTACTCTACACTTGAAAAATTAGGTAAGCGAAAAAAAGTTCTGGCATTGCCGCCTGACATTACACGTTACCATTCGAAAGCCGGAGAAGTAACGGGCTTAGTTTATCAATACTATAAAGACAATCTAACTGACGTACTTCCTACTACCGGAACTCATTATCCTATGACTGAACAGGAAAAGGAAACAATGTTTCCGGGTGTTCCAAAATCTTTGTTCAGAATTCATAAATGGAGAGAAGATCTTCATACTTTTGGTGAAGTACCTTCTGAATTTCATTAATGAAATTTCGGAAGGGAAGCTGAATTTTTCTGTACCCGCGCAAACGAACAAGCTTTTGGTCGAAGGCAAATACGATTTAATTCTTTCCATCGGACAGGTTGTTCCCCACGAAGTTATTGGGATGGCTAATTATAATAAGAATATTTTTATTGGAGCCGGTGGGAAGGAAAGTATTCATAAAAGCCATTATCTTGGTGCCGTTTATGGAATGGAAAGAATAATGGGAAGAGCAAACACACCTGTTCGGCAGGTTCTTAATTATGCTTCCGATAATTTTGCAAATGAATTACCAATAGTTTACGTACTTACTGTTATTGGTAAAGATGAAAACAATAAACTAACTCTGAACGGATTATTTATCGGTGATGATTACGAATGCTTCAAGCAAGCTTCCGATCTTTCACTTAAAGTTAATTTCCAGATGCTGGATGAACCATTGAAAAAAGTAGTTGTCTATCTCGAACCGATGGAGTTCAAAAGTACATGGCTTGGTAATAAAAGTGTTTACAGAACAAGAATGGCAATTGCTGATGATGGTGAACTCATTGTACTTGCACCGGGATTAAAAGAATTTGGCGAGGACAAAGAGATCGACAGACTCATCAGAAAATACGGCTATGTTACAACACCTGAAGTTCTGAAATTTGTTGAAGAGAACGATGATCTAAAAAACAATCTTAGTGCTGCAGCTCACCTTATTCATGGTTCATCGGAAAACCGGTTTAAGATTACTTACTGTCCCGGAAATATTACCAAAGAAGAAATTGAAAGTGTAAATTTTAATTATGCATCTCTTGATGAGATGATGAAAAAATACAATCCTGAAAAATTAAAGGATGGTGTAAACAGAATGCCCGACGGTGAAGAAATATTTTTTATTTCAAATCCCGGATTGGGCTTATGGTCTCACAAAGATAAATTCACTGAATAAAATAAAGGGAAATGAAAAATGTCTAAAGCAGATATAGGTTTAGTTGGTCTGGCAGTTATGGGTGAAAACCTTGTATTGAATATGGAAAGTCATGGTTTCACAGTTGCGGTTTTTAACCGTACGGTTGAAAAAGTTGACAATTTTATAAATGGCAGAGGTAAAGGAAAGAATGTAATTGGTACACATTCAATTGAAGAATTAATTTTAAGTTTGAAATCACCGCGTAAAGTTATGCTGATGGTAAAAGCCGGTAAACCCGTAGATGATTTTATCGAGCTTTTAATTCCGCATCTTGATAAAGGTGATATAATTATAGATGGGGGAAATTCTCATTATCCCGATACAACAAGAAGAACAGAATATCTTGAAAGCAAAGGTTTGTTGTATATCGGAACTGGTGTTTCCGGTGGTGAAGAAGGTGCACTTAAAGGTCCCTCGATTATGCCCGGTGGTTCACCTGCAGCATGGCAGCACGTTAAACCGATCTTCCAATCGATTGCAGCCAAAGTTGAAGACGGAACTCCCTGCTGTGATTGGGTTGGAGAAAAAGGTGCAGGTCATTTTGTAAAGATGGTTCACAATGGAATTGAATACGGTGATATGCAGCTTATCTGCGAAGCATACCAGATAATGAAAGACTTGCTCGGACTTAGTTATGATGAAATGTATAACGTTTTCAAAGAATGGAATGAAGGTGAACTTGATAGTTATCTTATAGAAATAACAAGAGATATTTTGAACTTCAAGGAGAACGGCGAACCTTTAGTTGAAAAAATCCTCGATACAGCAGGACAAAAGGGAACCGGAAAATGGACAGTTCTTGCTTCACTGGATTTCGGTGCACCGTTAACATTGATTGGCGAAGCAGTTTATGGAAGAACACTTTCTGCTTTAAAAGAAGAAAGAGTTGAAGCATCTAAAGTTCTTTCCGGACCAAAACCAAAATTTGAAGGTGATAAAAAACAATTCATAGCAGATTTAGGTCAGGCTCTTTATGCATCTAAAATGATCTCTTACACACAGGGTTATATTTTGATGAGATACGCAGCAAAAGAATATGGATGGAATTTGAATTACGGCGGTATTGCTTTGATGTGGCGCGGTGGCTGTATCATCCGTTCTATTTTCCTTGGTAAGATTAAAGAAGCATTCGATAAAAATCCTGGTCTAACTAATCTTCTGCTCGATCCATTCTTTAAGGATAAGATTGAGTCATCACAGGAATCATGGAGAAGAGTAATCTCAACAGCAGTTACAAATGGTATCTGGATTCCGGCTTTATCTACAGCTTTGAATTACTTTGACGGATGTAGAAATTCCCGTTTACCCGCAAACTTGCTGCAGGCACAAAGGGATTATTTTGGCGCACACACTTATGAAAGAGTTGATAAACCACGCGGTGAATTTTTCCATACTAACTGGACCGGTCATGGTGGTTCAACTGCGTCATCAACTTACAATGCATAATGATTAAATTTGTGAAATAAAAAGGAGTCGATAAATGGAAGTTCGTTACTCACCCGATCAAAACGGGTTTAAAAAATTTACAACAGAAGAATTACGCAAATCATTTTTAATTGAATCGCTGTTTGAAAAAAACAAGATACCAATGGTTTATTCTGATATCGATCGTTCGATAACAGGATCAGCCGTACCATCCGGGAAAGGCTTAAAACTGGTTGCTACGAAAAAAGAAATGGCAGCAGACTTTTTTACGGAGCGAAGAGAGATCGGTATTATCAATATTGGTGATAAAGGCTCGGTTGTGGTCGATAAAAAAGAATACAAAATGGCTAACCGTGATGGACTTTACATAGGTCGCGGCTCCAAAAAAATTGAGTTTAAAAGTGCAAGCGCTAAAAAACCTGCTTTATTTTATTTTGTGAGTTACCCGGCGCATACTTCTTATCCTGATAATCATATTAAGTTTTCCCAATCCACCCCGGTTAAACTGGGTACACTTAAAGAATCGAATGCGAGAACGATTTATAAATATATTCATCCGGGTACAATGCCGACCTGCCAGCTTGTAATGGGATTGACAGAACTGGAAGAGGGAAGTGTCTGGAATACCATGCCTGCACATACGCACCAGAGACGATCTGAAGTTTATATGTATTTCAACTTAAAACCGGATTCTTATGTTTTGCATATGCTTGGTGATCCAGGTGAAACAAGACATGTCATAATTAGAAATCAACAAGCTGTTCTATCCACGAGCTGGTCTATGCATGCTGGTTGTGGTACACAGAATTATTCTTTCATCTGGGCAATGGGCGGCGAAAACCAGGTATTCGACGATATGGATGGGATACCGATGGAATATCTTAAATAAAATTTTGATAAGAATATAAGCCAACGGAGTATAAAATGATATTGGATAAATTTAATCTTAAAGGAAAAACTGCACTTGTAACCGGTTCCAACCAGGGAATAGGGCAGTACTATGCTTTAGCTCTTGCTGAAGCCGGTGCAGACATCATAAGTGTTTCATACCAAAGTGATTTTACTGAAACAAAAAAAATGATTGAAGATACCGGAAGAAAATTTAAATCTTATGTTGCCGATTTTTCCGACAGGAAAGATTTATACAAGTTTATTGAACAGGTGAAATCTGATTTTTCCAGTGTTGATATTTTGGTTAACAATGCCGGTACTATTTTACGCAGTCCGATTTCTGAACATCCCGACGAATACTGGGATAAAGTGATCGAGATTAATCTTTCTGCGCAATTCGTTCTTACACGTGAATTAGGTAAGCTCATGGTTGAGCGTGGTTATGGTAAGATTGTGTTTATCGCATCGCTGCTTTCATTCCAGGGCGGAATTACAGTTCCGGGTTATGCTGCATCCAAAGGTGGAGTGAAACAGCTTACAATGGCTTTCGCAAATGAATGGGCTTCAAAGGGAGTTACAGTGAATGCTATTGCGCCGGGTTACATTGCAACAGCTAACACAAAAGCTTTAAGAGAAAATCCTGAAAGGAACAAAGCAATACTTGATAGAATTCCTGCAGGGCGTTGGGGTACTCCTGAAGATTTAATGGGAACAATTTTGTTTCTATGTTCAGATGCTTCTAACTATTTGAATGGGAGTGTTGTAACGGTGGATGGCGGTTGGATGGGAAGATAAATATTTCAAACTTGACTTTATTGTCAGGATTGAATAATATTTAATTAACAAATTTTGACAATTGATAAATGATTAAAAACAATAAATATTTCACTGCTGCATGTTGTTGCTGTTGTTGTAACACCTGCTTTCCAGAAGCGGCGGGATATTTTATGAATGATTTGAATATAACCTAAAAGATTTTTCATATAAGATATTAAAAAACCCGCTGTATAAAACAGCGGGTTTTTTGTTTTAAAATAATTTTGAGATTACTTAATAAGTTTTTATTAAAGGAGAAAAAATGTCTGCAAATAATTTTACTGGCAGGATAGAAGAAAGAATTGACAAATCAGCTCTAAAGTTTAACCAGGGAGCAATTGTTATTTTGGTATCGGTTGCTTTTCTTTTTAACCTGAACTGGTTAGTTGCCTTAGTTTCAATTGTTATGATTGTCGGTACAGTTTTTCCTAAAGCCGGACTTTTCAAATTAACTTATATCTATACCGCTAAACCTTTGGGAATAATTAAACCACAAATTGTTAATGAATCCAACACTCCACATCTTTTTGCACAAGGCCTGGGGGGAGTAGTTCTGGCTGCAGCATTCTTACTTTTAAATTTTACAGTTCAGAATTTTATAGGATGGTTTTTGTCAATTGTAGTTGTCATTCTTGCTTTCATTAATCTAACGGTAAATTTTTGTGTAGGATGTTATATTTATTACCAATTAAATAAAATAGGACTTTTTCAAAATTCACCAGGGAAACAACATGTTTGAAAGACTTTTGCTCTTAGCTATAGTACTATCTGGAATATTTTTTCTTTTCAGAAAATTTTTGATAAGTAAACCAGGTAAAGAAATTAATATTCTTCCTGAAATAACCGGATTTAATCTTAATCATAGTTTGCCGACCATACTTTACTTCTGGACTGAACAATGTGTGCAATGTTTTAGCCAGCAAAGCCCTGCACTTTCAAAGCTGAAAGAATCTTATAAAAATTTTAATTTGATATCTTTTAATGCATTGAGCGAAGAAAATATTGTTAAGAAACTTAACATAAAAACAGTTCCATCAACTGCAATTATTTCATCAAATAAAGTGAAGTTTGTTAACAATGGTTTTGCCGGAGAGAAGTTACTTCTTTCTCAGTTGAAAGAGGTTACTGTTTAAAAGGAAAATCTCAGATATTTTTCTCAAGTCACATTTCTCAAATTGGGTTATATTCAACACATCTATTTCTTACTATTTTTAATAAAAAATTAATTTCCCGCCTTTTCTTTCAAAGGAAATATCATTGCAATGCATTTAAGATTCAGCTAAATTAACTCTTGTTATGGAAAATATTTCTTTTGCTAAAATGAGTGGTGCAGGTAATGATTTTATTCTTTTTGATAAGAAGAATTATCCCACTTTAAAGCTCGATGCTGAAGTAATAAGAAAATTATGTAACCGCAGAAATGGAATTGGAGCGGATGGAATTATTACGATTTCGGACAATGGAAAATATGACTTTTTGATGGAATACTTTAATGCAGATGGTTCAACTGGATCTTTATGTGGAAACGGTTCAAGATGTGCAATAAAATTTGCTAAGATCACAGGCAGATTAAAAAGCGAAGATGTCAATTTTATATCGAATGGTAAAGAATACAAAGGAACAATAATTAACGACGACAAAATAAAATTCTTTTTTAATGATATTGAAAATCTTGAGTTGGAATTAGTTATTCATGCTTATAATCAGGAATTAAAAGTAAGTTTTTTAGATACTGGTTCGCCGCACGTAGTAATAAATATTAATGATATTTTTATTGAAAAAACTGTAATGAATAATATTGATGATGTCCCTGTTTTTGAAATAGGAAAAGAGATAAGATATTTAAAGGAATTTTCGCCGGACGGAACCAACGTTAATTTTATAATGATTAAAAACAATAAAGTTTATATTAGAACTTATGAACGTGGTGTTGAGAATGAAACTCTTGCCTGCGGAACAGGAGCTGCAGCTTCAGCTGTTATAGCTTCTTTAAAATATGAGGTCCCATCGCCGGTAAATCTTATAACCAAGGGTGGAGATGAATTAATTGTAGATTTTGCTTTGCATCAAAATAAGATTAAGGAACTTGCACTAACAGGTCCGGCAAAAATTACTTTTACTGGGGAAATTTCGGAAAAAGTTTTTTCATAATTATTGGAGTCTAAATGTCTAAAGTTATTTTCGTTATTCAATATGAAATAGATGTAAATAAAAGAGATGAATACCTTACTCTGGCAAGGGAATTGAAAACTCTTCTGAGTGCTGACGGTTTGGAAAACTATTCAGTATACGAGGTAAAAGGAAAACAAAACCATTTTGAAGAGTTGTACACTTTTAGTTCTATGGAAGCTTATGAGAATTTTGATGATAATCAAAATGAACGGTTAGGTATTCTATTGAATAAACTTAGTGATATGGTAAAGAACAACTCAACAAAATATACAACCTTAACGGAAGTAATTGAATAATATTACTTACTGAAGTTGAGAAAAAGTCCAACTGACTTGTTACAGGTGGGGAGTAGGTTTTGTTCCTTCCAGAAAAATATTTTTTGATTTCTTTTTTGATATGACAAAAAATTTACACAGAGTTTATGTCGGATCTTTTTTCTTAGTTGGAATAGCTACAGTAGTTCTGCTTACCATTAATGGGTATGATTATTACACAACACCTCTTGAAGAACGTTTTTTTAATCCAAATAATGAAATGCTGAAACCAAGCGGCGTCATTGGTCATGGTATAGGAATTTTGGGTTCCCTCATGATGATATTAGGGGTTGCTTTGTACATGCTAAGGAAAAGAGTAAGGGGATTCTTTAAGATGGGTTACCTTAAGCACTGGCTTGAGTTTCACATATTTCTTTGTACTGTAGGACCAATTCTTGTATTGTATCACACTGCTTTTAAGTTTGGCGGTATAGTTGCTATAAGTTTTTGGAGTATGGTTGCAGTAGTATTAAGCGGAGTAATCGGGCGATTTATTTATGTTCAGATCCCGCGAACAATTCAGGGTAATGAACTCGATATGAAACAAATTTCGGAGATGAGTTCCGATATTTCTCAGCGGTTATCTCGTGAACTTTCAAAGGGTGAGGAAATCGCGTTAAAAATAGAACAACTAACGAGTGTTGATTATAAAAAAAACATTACGTTCGGGAAAAGTGTTTTATTCATCTTTAAGGATTTTTTTAATGTAAGGTCTATTTTAAATCAATTAAAAAAAGAGTTGCATAAGATTAATATTTCCGGACTAAAAGTTAAAGAGATATTAAAATTAGCCAGATCAAAAATGATTCTTGCAAGAAGAATAACAATGTTAAGAACTATGCAGAGATTATTTAAATACTGGCATATAGTGCATCTTCCTTTTGCTATTACTATGTTTGCTATTATGTTGATTCACGTAGCAGTTACAATAATTTTTGGCTACAGGTGGATTTTTTAGGAGATTAAAATGAAAATAAAACCAATATATATTTATGGCAGTGTTGTAGTACTTGCAATCATTTTCCTCGTTTTCTTTACTTCCAATAATGATTCTAACATTCCGCAGAATGTTCAAAATAATCAGATGCCTAGTGATAGTATTCATAAAGGACTGCAAGCACCACCCGGCAAAGACAACGTTTCTTCTGAAGTAAAACATCATATTGAAATGCTAAAGAAAGCAGTTGAGGAAAATCCTAAAGATACTCTAAAGATGAGAGAGTATGCCGATTTTCTTTCCGCAGCGCATCAGCAAGATGAAGCAATTCCTTACTATAATAAAATTCTAAGTGTAAATCCGAAGCGTAGTGACGTTCTTTTTTCTCTTGCCTATATTTATTTCAATAAGAAGAATTTTAATGAAGCTGAGGATTTAGTAAATAAAATTCTTCTATATGAGCCAGATAACACTGAAGCCATATATAACCTGGGAGCTATAGCTGCTTCGAGCGGTGATAAGGAAAAAGCAAGAACACAATGGGAAAAGCTTGTTAAAAATTATCCCGGTTCTAATGCATCCAAACTTGCAGAAAGCTCCTTAAAAAAATTATAACTCAAATAATTAGCAAAATTTAATCAGTCATTTATGGAAGTCTTAATAGAACAAGTTGTTTTTTATGGAGTAGCGATTTGTTTTGCAGCTATCGTTGTAATTTTTTATGTCATTAAGCATCGAAAAAAATCCCAGGAAACCAGCACAAAAATAGAGAAAGCGAAAGAACTTGGATTTCATGAACCTGTCTCATTGCATCCTGTTGTAGATCCTGATATGTGTTTAGGCAGCGGAGCTTGTGTAGCTGCTTGTCCCGAGAAAGATATTCTTGGATTAGTTAATGGTAAGGCAACAACAATTAATGCATCTCGTTGTGTTGGACATGGAGCATGTTTTCATGCGTGTCCTGTGCAGGCGATAACTCTTTGCATTGGAACTGAACAAAGAGGAGTTGATCTTCCGCATGTTAGTCAAGAGTTTGAAACAAACATTCCCGGATTGTTTATTGCAGGAGAACTTGGCGGAATGGGATTAATAAAAAATGCGGTAGAACAGGGAAGGCAAGCTGTCGAAAATCTTAAAAAGAAAATGAAGTCTTCCAAGGAAGCTAATTACGATATTATTATTGTTGGAGCCGGACCTGCAGGTATATCTGCTACATTAACCGCGGCAAATAATAATATGCGTTTTCTTACTCTTGAACAGGATAGTCTTGGCGGAACTGTGTTTAATTTTCCGCGTGCAAAAATTGTTATGACATCTTCGATGAATTTACCTATGCATGGTAAGCTAAAACTTTCCGAAACTTCCAAATCTGAATTGCTCGATTTGTGGGTAGGCATACTTGCTAAAAACAACATTAGTATAAATGAACAGGAAAAAGTTGAATCGATTGAAAAGATTAATGACTATTTCCAGGTAGTTACGAATAAGGAAAAATATAAATCGAATTCAGTAATACTTTGTATCGGCAGAAGAGGTTCTCCACGTAAACTTGGCATACCGGGAGAAGAAAAGGAAAAAGTTGCCTACCGGTTGCTCGAACCGGAAATGATTCATAATCAGAAAATCTTAATTGTGGGGGGTGGAGATTCTGCAATTGAGTCAGCACTTTTGTTAATGGAAGACAATGAAGTTTCAATATCTTACAGAAACGATAAATTTTCAAGATTAAAGCCGAAGAATCTTGAAAAGATGAATGAAGCAGTTATTGATAGAAAGATAAAGATATTCTATAATTCGAACGTTAAAGAAATTAAAGACAAATCAGTTATCCTTCAGGTTGAAGAGAAACAAAAAGAGACAGACAACGACCTTGTTTATATCTTTGCGGGAGGGGAGCTTCCCACAAAATTCTTGGAAAAGATTGGTATTAAGATTGATAAGAAATTTGGCGAAGCAATCTTAAAACACAATTAGTATTACTAATTAAAGATCCTTTAAATGAGCTTTAACTGGCGTTTATTTAAAACCCTCTTTATAATTATTTTCTTTGTAGCTCAAAGAAGTGTTCTTCCACAAATTTCTCCCGGAGATCTTACTACAGCGCATTCTAACCTGGAAGGATTAAGCAACTGTACTAAATGTCATGTCCTTGGAAAGCAGGTATATAATTCTAAATGTCTCGATTGTCATAAAGAGATAGTTGAATTAATCAATCTCAAGCGTGGTTATCATTCAAGCAGTGATGTAAAAAATAAAGATTGCTGGTCCTGTCACAGTGAACATCATGGCAAGAACTTCCGGATAATTAATTTTAATCCAAAAGAATTTAATCATAACAAAACCGGGTTCGAATTAACCGGTTCTCATTTAAAGCAGGAATGCTCATCCTGCCATACTGAAAAATTTATTACTAAAGACAATTTCAAAAAAAGATCGGGGACTTATCTTGGTTTAGAAAAAAAATGTATCTCCTGTCATAAAGATTTTCACCAGGGTACTTTAGGAAATAATTGTTCCGGTTGCCATAATACCGAAAAGTTCAAACCGGTAGTTGGGTTCAATCATGATAAAACTGATTTTAAGTTGGTTGGTTCACATAAAGTTGTAGAATGTATTAAGTGTCATCCGGTAGAAGAAAGGAACGGTGAGAAGTTTCAGAAATTTAAAGGAGTTTCATTCAGCAGTTGCTCTTCGTGTCATAAAGATGTACACAAGGGAAAGTTTGGTTTGAATTGTCAAAGTTGTCACAATGAAAATTCTTTTCACCAGATAAATCAGTCATCATTCGATCATAATAAAACAAACTTTCCTTTAGCAGGTAAACATGCAATTGTTAAATGTAATGATTGCCATAAAACAAGTATAAGTGCCAAACTAAAGCATGAGAAATGTTACGATTGTCATGCGGATTATCACAAAGGAGATTTTTCTGAAAAAGGAGTACTTAAAGATTGTTCTTCTTGTCATAATGAAAATGGTTTTACGCCTACACTTTATTCTGTTGTTGATCATAACAAAACGGAATTCGAATTAACAGGAAGTCATCTTGCAGTTCCGTGCGGCGGTTGCCATTACAAAAATGATACATGGCATTTTAAGAATATTGGAACGAAATGCATTGACTGCCATAACAATGTACATGGGCAAGAAATTTCTTCAAAGTTTATGGGTAATAATAACTGTTCCGGTTGTCACAGTTCGAGAAGCTGGGGTACAATTTCTTTTGAACATGATAAAACTAACTTCCCACTTCTTGGCAAACATATTGAAGTTAGCTGCAGAGGTTGTCATTACAAAAAAAATAATGAAGTTCTAAATGAGTTTAAATTTGCAAGTTTGGAATCAAAATGTCTGTCTTGTCATAACGATTATCATTATGGGCAATTTAATGATTCAGAATGCGAAGGATGCCATACCTTCGATAATTGGAAACCAACCAAGTTTGATCATAATAAATCTAAGTTTTCTCTTGAAGGCGCTCATTCAAAACTTAAATGTTTCCAATGCCATAAAATAGTAAATGAAAATAATGCTTCATTTGTCAGGTATAAAATAGAGAATTTCAAATGCGCAGATTGTCATTCCTGATTTATCTTGCAATGATTGGTGGGTTGGCGTTTGGTCAATCACCGCATACAGACGCTCTTCAAATTGATTGCTCTGAATGCCATAATCCTGTGGATTGGAAAGTAAATCTCTCTCAGATAAAATTTGATCATTCGACTACGGGTTTTACTTTAGTCGGGCAACACCTTTCAACAGACTGCAAATCCTGCCACTCTACACTTGTATTTAATGAAGCTTCGCAACAATGTATTTCTTGTCATAAAGATATCCATCAAAATACAGTTGGTCCTGATTGCCAGAGATGTCATTCACCAACTTCGTGGTTGGTTCCTAACATAAATCAAATCCATGAAGAAAGCAGGTTCCCTTTAATAGGCGCTCACTTAAATGCTGATTGCGCTCAATGCCACAGTGGTTATCAAAATCTTTATTTTGAGCAATTATCTGTTGACTGCATTAGCTGTCATCGAAATGATTACAACTCAACAACATCACCAAATCATGCTGCAGCAGGATTTTCAACTGATTGTCAAGATTGCCACAACATTAATTCATTTTCCTGGGCTGCAGAAAATTTTAATCACGATTTCTTTCCATTAATCGGTGGTCATAATATTCAAAATTGTTTTTCATGTCATCAATCTGGAAAATTTACAGGACTTTCGACTGAATGTTATTCCTGCCACAGAAAAGATTACGAACAGGTTCAGGATCCAAATCATCTTGTAAATAATTATCCAACAGATTGTACATTGTGTCATTCTATAAATGGATGGTCACCCGCTAATTTTAATCATAACAATACACAGTTCCCACTTACCGGCGCTCATCAAAATGTCGATTGCAACAAATGTCATTCACAATCCTATGTAGGAACGCCCACCGCTTGTGTTGAATGTCATCGTGACAATTATAATGCAACTGTAAATCCAAATCATACAGCAACTGGAATTTCAACCGAATGCCAAAGTTGTCACAACACAACGGCATGGATTCCATCTTCTTTTACACACTCTTCAACAGGATTTGAATTGATTGGACAACATTCTTTAGTTGAATGTTCTTCTTGTCATAAAGGTACAACGTCTGGTTTAAGTCCCGAATGTGTTTCCTGTCATCAGGCAGATTATGATGCAAGTTTTAATCCTAATCATAAAACGCTTGCAATTCCTACTGATTGCCAGACCTGCCATACTCCTTCGGTGAATTGGCAACCAGCAACTTTCCCGATTCATAATAATTATTATGAATTGCTTGGAGCACATGCATCAATTGCTTCTGATTGTAATACATGCCATAACGGCAATTATACAAATACACCTAATACATGTTATGGCTGCCATCAAACTGATTATAATAACACTAACGATCCTCCTCATTCTTCGACTGGCTTTTCAACTGATTGTGAAACTTGTCATAGCCAGAGTGCATGGAAGCCTTCAACATTTGACCATGATAATCAGTTCTTTCCAATATATTCAGGAAAGCATAACGGGCAATGGAATACCTGTTCTGATTGTCATACTAATTCTTCCGACTATTCTGTATTCTCCTGTATTGATTGTCATGAGCATAACCAGAGTGATACGGATAATAAACATAGAGAGGTGAGCGGATACTCTTATAATAGTCAGGCATGTTATTCCTGTCATCCTACCGGATCTAGTGAAGGAGCTTTTAATCATAGTTTATCTAATTTTCCTTTAACAGGTGCGCATGCAACTGTCTCTTGTGCTCAATGTCATCAACAAGGATATTCGGGAACTTCAACTGTTTGCTATGATTGCCACCAGTCAAATTATACTTCTACAACAAATCCAAATCATCAGTCGCTATCGATTTCTACAAATTGTACGGATTGTCATACAACCGAAGCCGGGTGGGTGTCAGCATCTTTTCAGCAGCACAGTCAATATTTTGAGTTTACCGGAGCTCATCTTCAGATAGCAAGTGACTGTAATAATTGTCATTCAGGAAATTATAATTTGACCTCCTCTGGATGTGTGACATGTCATAACAGTGCTTATCAAAGTTCAGTAAATCCAAATCATTCTACAGCAGGTATTTCTACAACTTGTGTGAGTTGTCATAATACTACTGCGTGGACGCCATCAACTTTTGTTCACTCATCTACAGGATTTGAATTGACCGGTCAGCACACTACACTACAATGTTCATCTTGTCACCAGGGAACTACGTCCGGTCTGAATAATCTTTGTGTTTCCTGTCATAACAATGCTTATACTGCTACAGTAAACCCTAATCATTCAGCAGCAGGTATTTCTACAAGTTGCGAGAGTTGTCATAATACAAACGCCTGGATTCCTTCAACATTTGTTCATTCTTCAACCGGGTTTGAATTAACCGGTCAACATGCTTCAATACAGTGTTCATCCTGCCATAAAGGAGCAACTTCAGGTTTGAATAATCTTTGTATTTCATGTCATCAGGATAAGTATAACACAGCACCTGATCATACGTCGCAAGGTTACCCGACTAATTGCGAAATGTGTCATAATTCTGTTGACTGGAGCCAGGTTAATTTTAATCATCAGACCACAAATTTTCCTCTTACAGGAGAGCATTTAAATGTTAGTTGCTCAAGCTGCCACTCGGCTGGTTTTGCAGGAACAACTACTGTTTGTTCAGGATGCCATCAATCAGACTATAATTCTACAACAAATCCGAGCCACACATCTCTCGCACTTCCAACAACCTGTGAGAATTGTCATACGACAAATGCTAATTGGAAACCGGCTCAATTCCCAATCCATAATAATTATTACCAGCTTTTGGGAGCGCATGCTTCAATCTCAGATTGCAGTAGTTGTCATAATGGAGATTATAATAATACTCCAAATACCTGCTATGGATGTCATCAATCGGATTATAATGCAACTAATAATCCGTCACATCAGGTTGCAGGTTTTCCGATAGATTGTGAATCGTGTCATTCTCAAAGTGTTTGGCAGCCTTCTACTTTCGATCATGATAATCAATACTTCCCGATATATTCAGGAAGACACAGAAATGAATGGAATCAATGTTCAGATTGCCATGCCAATCCGGCTGATTTTACTGTATTCAGTTGTATTGATTGCCATGAACACAATCAAACCGAAACTGACAGTCATCACAGGGGAGTATCGGGATATGTTTATAACAGTGATGCTTGTTATAGTTGTCATCCACGCGGTAGTGGAGGACTACTAAAAAAAATAATTAGAGAGAGATAATAATTGAAGATTGCAAGTCACATATTGTTATTACTCTTAGTTTGTTTTAATACAGTAATATTTTCTCAAACAAATATTCAGGAAAAAGACGGTACAATTACATTTGTTTCTTCACAATATTTTTACGTTAAGTTCGAGAATACTGATGGCATCAAAACAGGGGATACACTTTTTGTCAGACAGAACAAAAAATTACTTCCTGTGCTAAATGTTCAATTTATTTCTTCTAAATCTGCAGCGGCAACATTAGTAGGCAACAAAAAACTAAATGTTGGTGATAAACTCATTGCAAAAGTGATGATTAAAATTGAAGAACAAAAGGTTGAAAAGTCCAACACTATTAATCAGGCTTTGCTGCAAGAAGGTGAAGTTCTGCCTCCAACAGGAAATCAAAAAATATTAAACAAAAAGAAATCCGAAGTTTCAGGAAGATTATCTGTACAATCTTATTCATCTCTTTCAAATACACCCGGAAGTATTGATTATCAACGGTGGCGATATTCTCTTTCACTTGATGCAGACAGAATTAGAGGTTCGAATTTTTCTATAACAAGCTACATTAATTTTAATTACAGGGCCGACGACTGGAGTAATGTCTCTACAAAAGTTTGGAACAACCTTAAAGTTTACGATCTGGCTTTTAAATATGAGTTTGATGAGAAAACTAATATTATAGGAGGACGCTACAGGAACAGGAATATTTCCAATATAGGATCGATAGATGGAATTGGATTTGAAAAAAGATTTAATTCATACTATGCAGGGGCTGTTATTGGATATCGTCCAGATTTAAGTGATCTTAGTTTTAATCCGGATCTTTTTGAATTTGGGGGATATGTTGGCAGAACGGATACTTTAGGTGCCGGCTTTATGGAGAATAATTTTGCATTCATGGAACAGACAAACAAATTTAAAACAGATAGAAGATTTATTTACCTGCAGCATTCCAATAATATTTTGACGAATACTTATTTTTTTGCTTCCTCAGAGATTGATCTTTACAAAAAAATAGTTGATGTTGAATCGAACGAACTGACATTAACAAGTATTTTCTTTTCGGTAAGATATTCTCCCACAAGAATTTTTTCTGCAACACTTTCTTATGATGCAAGAAAAAATGTCGTTTACTATGAAACCTATAAGAACTTTATCGATAGCCTTTTTGAAAACGAAACCCGGCAGGGATTTAATCTAAGGACAAACTTCAGGTTAACAAATAATCTTTTTCTTGGATTAAACGGTGGGTACAGATTTAGAAACGGAGATCTCGATCAGACAAAAAACTTTGGAGGTTATTTATCTTATTCAAGTATTCCCGTTATAGAATCTTCTGTTGCTGTTAATTATAATAAATTGTTTACTAGTTATATTAATAGTTCAATTGTCGGAATAAGATTGACAAAATATTTTTTTAATAATAACGTTGATTTTTCCTTTGGATACAGAGTATCTAAATATGATCTTACTACGTTTGCGTTCTCCTCAAATCAAAATATTCTTTCAATTGATCTATCAACGAGACTTAATCGCACTATTTCACTTTCAGTTTCTTATGAAGGCATATTTGATGAGAGAAGCACATTTACAAGAATTTTTGCAGGCTTAACTACACGCTTTTGAATGTTGAAGCACAATAATTGTTAGGAAATTTGGGACAATATCTCCTCTGAATTTTTAAATTATTTTTCTCTCTTATCTTTTTTTGATGATATATTTCACCAAAAAAGTTCATGTTAAAGAAAATTTGCAGAATAACCGTATTAGGTTAAATAATTTAACAATTTATCATATTTTTGTTGACAATGTAATTACAAAGTAATAGGTTTGCCTCGAATGCGGGTAACTTTCTTTTCCCCGCAGAGGAGTTTGTTATAATTATATTGGTGGCGATATGATAAAAATACACTCTTTAAGGGGGACTCACTTTTCTAATTCAACAGAAGAGGAATATTTATTCACAACTAAGGGAGTAAAATGATGCGTAGGTTTATATCTATTTTAGTAATTTCGGTTCTTATAGGTGCAAGCGCATATGGTCAATACAAGCAAACAGGGGGCTATGCAAGGGTACTTGGTATGGGAAATAACCCCTACATTGTAGATCCTTACACGACGACCGTGAATCCGGCATGGGCTGGTTATTATCCAAACTTTTTGTTTGGCGATTTAGGATCAACAGCGGGTGCCTTTGCTTCCGGAGGTGTTGGGCAATTTGTTTCTGCCAATTTCCATGTTGGTGGTGGGTTAACTCTTGGAGGTATGTTAACAAGAAATGATTTTAACGGTATTTCAATTGCAAGATTAGATCCGGGTGGAATAGTTACACAGATTAATGGAGCGGTAGGAGCCAATTCAGTTGTACCGCTAAATAATAACCTTGAGTTATTTGGTTCATACAAATTTGGTAACTCAGTGTTTGGTTTGGGAGTTGCTTATGCCACAACTACGAATGAAACCAAACCTGCTACAGGTACCGGCACTTTAGGTTCAGCTACACAGATCGGGTTTAATGCCGGTATTGTAACAAAACTGGCAGGTAAAATTTTGCTTGATGCCGGCGCATCACTTATTCTTCCCAGCGCAAGTTTTGAACCTGCAACCGGGAATAAAAGTGATTTCTCTCAAACGATTATTGGTGTAAATGCCAGGGCATTTTATTCTTATTCTTCAAAACTAAGTTTTGTTCCTTCTTTGCTTTTCCTCACTGCTTCAGGTACCGGCGATGTTAGAGGAACATCTAGTGATTTACCTTCTGCAACCATAATTTCTTTTGGTATCGGGGCTAATTATGAAGTTGGTGATTTTTTACTTGCCGGCGGTCCAGGCTTTGCTACAGTATCCACAACCCAGGCATCAACTAATGCAACTCCGGAATTAACAACTTCAATCTTTGCATTCCCGGTATGGAATCTTGGTGTTGAATGGAATATGACCGATTGGTTCGTGGCAAGATTTGGTTATACAGCTCTGACATTGAAAACCTCAACTGAGACAGGAGCTACACCAACAACCGTTAACGAGGCTATAGTCACCTCATTTTTAGGCCCTAACGGTGCCACCAGTGGAGGTGCAACAGTAGGTGTTGGTTTCAGACTCGGAAACTTCTCGCTTGATGCAACAGTTAACGAAGATGTTTTACGACAGGGTTTAGCTAATATTGGAGGAGCAGGAGCCACCTTTGCTTATCTTTCATTAAGTTATTCAATTCCATAAAATTAATAGTTTATTGTAATTTGAAAAGGTATCCGAATTGGATACCTTTTCTTTTTTAAAGCTTATGAAGTATCTTTTATTGAAAGAGATTTCTCTCTATATTTTTGTTCTGAAAATAGGGATTTGAGATGTACGAATACGTTGGCGCAATACATATGCATTCTATTTATTCGGATGGTTCCGGGGAAATAGAGGATATAACCACTGCAGCTTCAGAAATTGGGCTCGATTATATTATTCTTACCGATCATAATACTTTGAGAGCTTTAAACGAAGGTTATGAAAAATGGTATAAGAATACTTTATTGTTGGTAGGCTGTGAGATTAACGATAAACAAAACATTAATCATTACCTTGCTTTGGGAATTGATGAGGCTTTCTCTACAAGATTATCTGCAAAACAATATGTAAAAAAAGTTAAAGATGCCGGCGGTATTGGTTTTATTGCTCATCCTCTTGAAAAAAGAACACACATGAAAGAACATCCATCTTATCCGTGGGTAGAGTGGGATACTGAAGACTTTACAGGAATGGAAATCTGGAATCATATGTCGGAATGGATGGAGAATTTAACTGAACAGAATAAATACCAGGCTTTTCTTCATCCGTTAAAATCAATTATAGCTCCCACCGAAGAGACTTTAAAAGTTTGGGATGAATTAAATATTAAAAGGAAAGTTGTAGGAGTTGGCGGAGTCGATGCTCACGCTCACAAATACAATTTATTAGGATTTCTCGAAGTAGAAATTTTTCCTTACAAAGTTTTATTCAAATCGATAAGAACACATATTCTAACTGATGATGAATTAAAAAAGGGAAAAGGAATAAAAGCAATAGAAGCTGCAAAGAAAGAAGTTTACAATGCGCTTGGATCGGGAAGATGTTTTTTCGCAAATGATTATCATGGTGATTCTCGTGGATTCAGGTTCTTTGCAAAGTCACAGGGAAAAATCTACCAAATGGGAGATAAAGTTCCTTCTGCAAGAAAAGTAAATCTCAAAGTTTTGCTTCCTGTTTCCGATGGAGTGATAAGATTAATTCACAATGGAAAAAAAGTAAATGAAACTGTTGGAAATGAAGGAGACTTTGTTATTAACAGGAAAGGCGTTTACAGGGTAGAAGTTTATATAAACGGCAAAGCGTGGATTTTTTCAAATCATATTAGGGTTGCGGTTTAAAAACCATTTTTATAACAACATTCTTTGCTAAATTATTCATTGTTCATTCTTAATTTTTAATTATTAAATGCGCCCGTAGTTCAACTGGACAGAATGTTGGATTCCGGTTCCAAAGGTTGCAGGTTCGAGTCCTGCCGGGCGTACAAAAGGTTTAATATAATGCCTAATAATAAAATCTACTTATTCTTTCCTTTTTTCACATTGTGATAGTAACGTTTTGATTTCTCAATACTCCCGCAGGATTGCATATTACACCAGGTGCGACTATTGTTTTTACTTTTATCCAGGAATAACCAGCCGCATGCTTTACATTCTTTAATTCTATTGATCGGTGTGGAAGTTAAAATATCAAATGCATTCTTGTAAACGATCCACAAAGGTTCACTCAGGTCAATTTCGTTTTCATTCCATTCGATATTTATTTTTTGCTTATTGATCTGAAGTCGCAGTTTTGATAATGAATCGGATAAAATGTTGTTGAACTCTTCGGTTACGGACACATCAGAAATTTTATTGCGAATGATGGAAGAAAAAACTGCGTATAAAATTTCACGTTTATCAATTATCTCCTTTAGTTTTTGTTCAGCTTCTTTTTTATTCTGCCCGGCATAGCTCCTTAATTTCTTAAGTCTTTCGTTGGGAAGTAATTTCACTCTTTCGGACCAGTTTAATATATCATTATACGAAGTTATGTAATCGTAGGTATTTTTATCCACACGGGAGTGCATTGTGTTAGTAAAATCAAAACAAAAACAGCCTCCGTCCAAAAGCATATTTTTTACAGTTCTCTGCATATACAACCTATAAATCGATTTGTACAAAAATACGAGTTTTACCATCAAAATAAAATTTGATGGTAATAATAATTTTATTATTTTACTACCGGCTAAACTAATATAGACGGTAATATGATTTTTGTCATCATTTTTCTCTTTTGCTGTTTTTCTTCGGAATGTATTTTCCCTCAGCCGCATTTCCATTCAAATCAGGTTGAGGATAAAATTATTGTCGATGGAATAATAAATGAATCCTCATGGTCTCAAGCTGATAGTATAAGTAATTTCATTCAGGTTGAGCCGGATTTTGGAAAACCCGCCAAGCATAAAACTGTTGTTCGGATTCTATACAACTCAGATTTCCTTTACATAAGCGGAAAATGCTATAAGAAAGATAAAGATGTAAGAGTTTCAGATCTTAAGCGTGATTTTGTGTTTGAAGATTCTGACGGATTCGGAATTATTCTCGATCTTTTAAATGATAAAAGAAATGCTACCGCATTTTTAATAAACCCTCTTGGTGCGCAAAGAGATGTGATGGTTTTCGACGAAAAAATTATCGATGAGAACTGGAACACAAAATGGTACTCTGCTACTCATATCAATAATCTTAGCTGGACTTTCGAAATAGCAATTCCATGGTCTTCACTTCGTTATTCTTCTGACACCGATAGCTTAGGAGCAAATTTTATAAGGTTAGCTAGAGAATCGAACGAGTTAAGTGCCTGGGTGCCTTACCCACGGACATACACTATGTTCAGGTTAAATTATGCCGGTGTTATAAACGGATTAAAATTTCCCGAGCCTCACCAGGATATTAGGTTTACACCCTACTTGTTAGCACAAACTCAAAGGGGAAAAAATTTTTCCGCTTATGGAGAAAATGTAAAACCCGGTGTGGATATGAAGTGGGCGCTGACCAGCAATACTCTTTTGGATTTAACTTTGAGTACGGATTTTGCGCAGGCAGATGCAGATAGGGATGTCTTCAATCTAACTC
The DNA here is from genome assembly GCA_963727535.1 of uncultured Ignavibacteria bacterium. GTDB lineage: Bacteria > Bacteroidota > Ignavibacteria > Ignavibacteriales > Ignavibacteriaceae > RBG-16-34-14. The sequence continues at coordinate 352,725 of CAVSGR010000008.1, read as the reverse complement.
GATTCGATATTTTATTTCCCGAGCGAAGACAATTCTTTCTTGAGAGTGCTGGACTCTTTAAAACCGGAAATGCAGATGGAATTATCGAACCATTCTTCAGCAGGAAAATCGGACTTGACGATTCGGGAAATCCGATTCCTATGGACGGTGGAATTCGCTTAGTGCACAGAGACATCAAAAATAATTATGGAGTTTTAACTGCACGCACACATATACCCGATTCATTGAATAGTTTTTTTCTTATCGGGAGGTATTCTCAAAATTACGGAGAACAAAACAGGTTCGGTTTCTTAATAACTTATAGGAGAGACGATTTCAATGATGGAATTGATAACAACATTGTCGCAGCCTCGGATGGATTTATCAGGATGAGCGATGTGCTTTCGTTCAACTGGATGTTATCAGGCTCAGGCAGCATTGTTAACAAACAACAGAATTTTAATGGATATTCCCAATCAGCATCTTTAAAATATTTAACTGAAGATATTAATTTATTTTTCAATGAATATTTAATTTCAAAAGATTATTCCGCAGCAAGCGGGTTTGTCGCTGCAAAAAATATTTCTGCCTGGGAAGCAGGAACCGATTTATATTCAAGACCTCAATGGAAACCGGATTTTATCAGGGATTTTGAACCCGCGTTGTACTTCAATTATTACGGAAATTTAAATGACGGCAGGCTTAGACAATTTTATTTAACAATTTGGCCCATATACATTCTTTTTGAAAACGGAGGTGTTTTTTCCGCAAAGTGGCTGCCAAACTGGGAAAATCTTTATGAGGAATTTTCTCCCGCTGAAGATGTAACATTTCGGAAAGGAAAATATTTTTATAACAGGTACGAGATTAGATTAGCGTCGGATCCAAGTGCAACTTTTTGTTACGCTTTTCTTTTTTCAACCGGGAGTTATTTCGATGGTACTCTCAACAAGCTATCATCCCAAATCAAATACAGACCAATCACAAATATTTCAATTTCATTTAATTATGAACCTAACTGGTTTGGTGATGCGGGAATTTCAAAATCAAATAAAAAGATCGAAATAATTTCTTCGGAATTGAATCTTGCTTTGAATCCGTTTATAAGTCTAAGCGTATTTTATCAACACAACAGTGAAGACAAATCGTCTTTAAAAAATTTAAGATTTGCGTGGGAGTATTCTCCTCTCTCTTACTTTTACATTTTATACAATATTGGAAAATCAAGTAGCATTGGAGGGATGGATTCTAATCATTACCAATTACTGCTCAAATTATCTTATCAATTTCAATTATAGAAAGGGAAAATATATGCAAGACAAAGTAGAGTTATTAACAAAGAAAATTGAAAAAGTTTACAACAGCAGTCCGTGGTATGGGAATTCGATCAAATCGATTTTGAATGACGTTGATTCGAAAACTGCTTTTACAAAAGCAGCTAGGAATATTCATACAATTGCGGAGCTTGTTGTTCATATTATTACATGGCGGGAATTTGTAATAAGTAAAATTAAAGGCGATAATGATTTTAAATTAACTCAGAAATTATCATTCGATTGGAAGAGAATTGACAGAAATGAAAAAACTGCATGGAAGAGTTTGTTGGACGCACTAGAAATAAATCAAAGCGAAATTTTATCAACTCTAAAAAAGTTAGACGATGATTTTTTGAAATTGCCTGTACGACGGAGAAGATACAATGTTGAATTTCTGATCGAAGGAGGCATACAGCATGATATTTATCATCTTGGTCAAATTTCGCTTTTAAAGAAAATGATAAAAGGGAATAAAAAATTACATAAATAAGAACGGAGAGTTTTTGTTTCGGCTTAGCTATGGCACTTTTTGTAAAGAAATGAAAAAGTGCAAATCCAGACAAAAAAAACATTTTTTGCTTTCTCAACAAATGATGCATTTGACAGAATTTTACCTCATTCATTTATGTTTTTACCTATAACTTTACTAAATTTGAAGTCCAAATTTGGATATACTTTTTTAGGACTTTTAATGTTAACCAAAAAGAAAAAGCTTTCAAGAAAAGAAATTAAAGAAGATAAATTAATCTCTGCCTATTATAAAGCATACGGCTATTTTGAAGAGAACCGTTCGCGGGTTTTGACGTTTAGCGGTATTCTTATTGCGATTGCCGCGTTAATTTATTTTTATATAAGCAACAGGATTGAAGATAACAGGATTGCAGGAACTGAACTCTCAAGGGTTATGCAGAGTTATGATCAGGGCGCATTTCTTGAAGCAATTGAGGGTAAGGAAGGAACAAATGTTGTCGGCTTGAAAAAAATTGTTGAAGATTATGGAAGCACGGAGAATGGAGAGTATGCTAAAATTTATCTTGCAAACTCCTATAATTTTTTAGATAGGGACGATGAAGCACTAAAATATTATGAAGATTATTCTGGCAGCAACAAAATTTTTGAGGCTACTGCTCTTGCCGGACAGGCTGGAATATATGAGACTAAAAAAGATTATCAAAAAGCTGCCGATCTTTATCTGAAAGCTTCACGCGTTTCCGATAATAATGTTTTAAACCCTGACTATTTGCTTAAAGCCGGAATTAATTTTATGCAGGCAGGCAATAATGATGAAGCCAAAAACCTGTTTGAGAAAATCAAACAAGATTATAATACATCAACTGCCTTCAAGGAAGTTGATAGATATCTTGCCCAGGTTCAATAATTAATTTGCTATTCAACACAGTTAAATCCATGCTGTTAAAGAACCAGTTAACTATATATTTTGCTGATTCTTACAGCTCTCTTATAAGTTGTATTTCTTGACTTTCAGACCTTATATCTCTATTTTTTTTGGAGTAATAATTTCCTAATAACCTTTATTTATGGCTGATACTTCAGATTTCAGGAACGGTTTAATAATAAAGTTTAAGAACGACCTTTACTCTATTGTCGGGTTTCAACACGTTAAACCAGGCAAGGGGGGAGCGTTCGTTCGTTCCATGCTTAAAAACTTAAAGACAGGTAAAGTTTTAGATAACACTTTCCGAGCAGGTGAATCTGTTGAAACCGTAAGAGTGGAAAGAAGAAAATACCAGTATCTTTATCGTGAAGCAGACTTTCTCGTTTGTATGGATAATGAAACCTATGAACAGATAAATGTTCCTATAGAGTTATTTGGAGACGGAATAAAGTTTCTAAAAGAAAGCGAAGAAGTAGAAATTCTTTTTAATGGTGAAGAAATTATTAATGTTGAGATCCCGATCTTTGCTTATTTAAAGGTTACAGAAACTGAACCCGGCTTTAAAGGAAATACAGCGACTGGTGCACTAAAACCTGCAACACTTGAAACGGGATCGATAGTTAATGTGCCGTTATTTATAGATGTGAATGATTTATTAAAAGTTGATACGAGAACAGGCGAGTATGTTGAAAGAGTTAAATCTTAAAAAGGTATTGAAATGGATCTAAATCTTATAAAAAAATTGGTCAAGATAGTAGACACAAGTGAAATAACAGATCTTGAAGTGGAAGAGAATGGTTTACGGATTAAGGTTGCTAAGAAGATCAGGAATATTCAGACTATTGCTCAGCCTCAGATAATATCGCAGGCTTCGCCTGTTATTGAACAGTCCGCTGCTAAATCTATTGAGGAAGAAACATCGAAAGCAGAAACTCAGCAAAATCTTCATGAAGTTCGCTCACCAATTGTTGGAACCTTTTACCGGGCTCCGGCTCCAGATGCTGATTCTTATGTTAATGTAGGAGATGATGTGGCTCTGGGTACTGTTTTATGTATAGTTGAGGCGATGAAACTGATGAATGAAATTGAATCGGATGTTAGCGGGAAAATTGTAAAGATTCTTATAGAAAGTGGAAAACCCGTTGAATACAATCAGCCTCTTTTCTTAATTCAAGTTAGTTAGAAAAAATTGTTTAATAAGATTTTAATAGCCAACCGTGGCGAAATAGCCCTCAGAATAATAAGAACCTGTAAAGAACTTGGAATTAAAACTGTTGCAGTTTATTCCGAAGCTGACAGGGACTCCCTACATGTTACTTTTGCAGATGAAGCTGTTTGTATCGGACCACCACCGAGCAAAGAAAGTTATCTTAAAATTCCTTCAATAATTTCGGCTGCACAAATTACAGGTGCGGATGCAATTCATCCGGGATATGGTTTTCTTGCTGAGAACGCAAATTTTTCCGAGATATGTCAGGAGTCTGATATTAAGTTTATTGGTCCTTCTCCCAAAATGATTTCCGCAATGGGTAATAAATCTTTTGCGAAAGATACTATGAAGAAAAACGGAGTTCCTGTGATTCCCGGAAGTGATGGAGTATTGAAGAATGAAGAAGAAGGTAAAAAGCTTGCTCACGAAATAGGTTTTCCTGTAATCATCAAAGCTTCTGCCGGCGGCGGCGGTAAAGGGATGAGAGTAGTTTCGGAAGAGAAAGATTTTGATAAAGCTTATCAGATGGCTAAGACAGAAGCCGAATCTGCTTTTGGAAATGCCGATGTCTATTTAGAAAAATATGTTGAAAATCCGAGGCATGTTGAGATTCAAATAATGGGCGACGCTTTTGGAAACGTGTATCATTATGGAGAAAGAGATTGTTCAGTTCAACGCAGACATCAAAAACTTATTGAAGAAAGTCCGTCTCCTGCAATTGATGCTGATACAAGAAGCAAAATGGGTGAGGCAGCAATCCTTGGTGCACAAGCAGTTAAGTATGAAGGCGCAGGAACAATTGAATTTTTGGTGGACAAACAGAAGAATTTCTATTTCATGGAGATGAATACACGAATTCAGGTAGAGCATCCGGTTACGGAAGCTGTTTATAATGTTGATTTAGTACGTCAGCAAATATTAGCCGCTGCAGGTGAAAAAATTGATAATCTTCCTAAAAAGCCGATTGGTCATAGTATGGAGTTCAGGATAAATGCTGAAGATCCGGAAAACGGATTCAGACCTTCCCCGGGTAAAATAGAATCATTACATTTCCCGGGAGGTTTTGGTGTCCGGGTTGATTCTCATGTTTATCAATACTATACTATTCCTCCTTTTTACGATTCTCTCATTGCTAAATTAATTGTTTGGTCTAAAAACAGGCAGAACACTATTGCACGTGCAAAGAGAGCATTGGAAGAGTTTACAATTGAAGGCATTAAAACCACTATCCCATTTCATCTAAAAGTGCTGGAGGATGAAAGATTTATAAGCGGTAATTTTGATACAAGCTTTTTAGAAAACTTTAAATTCAATTAAGTCAATTTCTGTTTGAGGATAAAATGAATTTTCCTGATAATCTTAAATATACAAACGATCACGAATGGATAAGAGTTGAAGGCAATGTTGGTTACATCGGTATTACTGATTATGCCCAGGGAGAATTAGGAGATGTCGTTTTTGTTGATATTGAATCTGACCTGAAAGAAATTACAAAAGGCAATACTTTTGGGACCATAGAAGCCGTAAAAACAGTAAGTGATCTGAATGCTCCTTGCAGCGGCAAAGTAATTGAAGTTAATAAAGATCTTGGAAGTAATCCCGAGGAAGTTAACAAGGACCCGTATGGAAAAGGCTGGATGGTAAAAGTTGAGATAAAGGATGAAAGTGAGTTGAATGATCTTCTCGGCGTTGAAGATTATAAAAAATTAGTAAGTCAATAAAATTCTTATTTCACATTTTATTTTTGAAAACAAAATACCAATGCTTTGGATTTTGTTTTTCTTTTTTAAACCTCGATAGGTTATGAAAAAAGATGAATTAATTTTAATAATAGATTTCGGTGCACAGTATACTCAGCTTATTGCACGCAGAGTAAGAGAAGCAAATGTTTATTCTGAAATTCATTCTCACCTTATAAAATGTGACGAAGTAAAAGCACTTTCGCCCGTAGGAATTATTCTTTCCGGCGGTCCTATGAGTGTTTACGACGAAGGCTCACCCCGGATTGATCCACAAATACTTAATCTTGGAATTCCTATTCTTGGAATTTGTTATGGACTTCAGATTATCGGGAAAGAATTTGGTGGAAAAGTGGAACCCGCTTCCGACAGGGAGTACGGCAAAGCAAGTTTACAGATAAAAGATGAAGATGATTTATTCAAAGGTGTAACTAAAGAATCAATAGTCTGGATGAGTCACGGGGATTATTTAAGTAAAATTCCCGATGGATTTAAAATAACTGCCCAATCCGATCATTCCCCGATTTGCGCTATAGCGGACGAAAGCAGAAAAATATATGGTGTCCAATTTCATCCCGAAGTTGTTCATACACACGAGGGAAATAAAATTATCCTCAACTTCTTATTTAATGTTTGTAAGTGCAAAGGTAACTGGACACCACAGAATTTTATTCAATCTAAAATAGTAGAAATAAAAAAACTTGTCGGTTCATCACAAGTTATTTGTGCACTAAGTGGCGGTGTAGATTCTACGGTTGCTGCTGTTCTTGTTAAAGAAGCAATTGGCGAAAATTTGTTGTGTGTTCATATCGATTCTGGCTTGATGAGAAAGAATGAAAGTGAATCCATAAGAAAATTATTTAAGGAAAAATTAAAGCTTAACTATATTCATCTTAACGAAGAAGAAAGGTTTTTATCGCGATTAGCAGATGTCTCTGATCCTGAAAAAAAGAGAAAGATAATCGGCAATACTTTTATAGAAATTTTTGAAGAGGAAGCATCAAAACATAACGATGCTTCTTTCCTTGTGCAGGGAACTTTGTATCCCGATGTAATCGAATCTGTAAAAGTAAAAGGTTCTTCCGTTACAATTAAAACTCATCATAATGTTGGTGGATTACCGGAAAAAATGAATTTGAAACTTATCGAACCATTCAGAGAATTATTTAAGGATGAAGTTAGAAATGTTGGAAGAGAATTAGGAATTCCGGAAGAATTCATTGCAAGGCATCCTTTCCCTGGTCCCGGTTTAGCCGTAAGAGTTCTTGGCGAAATAAGCAAGCAAAGACTTGACATTTTAAGAGAGGCTGATGATATTTTTATTAATGAGATAAAAGAAAATGGGCTTTATGATAATATCTGGCAAGCTTTTGCAGTTTTACTTCCTGTGAATAGTGTTGGTGTTATGGGCGATTCGAGAACGTATGAAAATGTTTTAGCTCTTCGTGCTGTAACTTCGCTGGATGGAATGACTGCCGACTGGTTCGGATTCGATCATGATTTTCTTTCTAAAGTTTCTAATAAAATTATTAATAAAGTTCGTGGCATTAACAGAGTAGTTTACGATATTAGTTCAAAACCTCCGTCTACAATAGAATGGGAATAAGAATAAAATATAAAATATCCGGTTTAATAATTCTTCTTTTTCTCTCCGCATCATTTAGTTCTTATGCGCAACAAGCAAGTTCTAACACTGATATAAATAAAACGTTCAATGATGCTGTTAATCTCTTCTCAAAAAATGATTACAATCACGCTCTCGATCTTTTTAACAAAGTAATAACTGATTATTCTTATAATTCCAAAACAACTGCAGCTATAGTTTTTAAGGGTAAGGTTTTATTATCTCTTAACAGATTAACCGATGCGAAAAATACTGTAATTGATTTCTTGAATAACTATCCATCGAGTAAATATGTTGATGAAGCAAGACTACTACTTTCGAAAATTTATGTAGAAGACAGAGAGTATCTTAAAGCTTTCAATCAATTGCTATCAGTTCTTCAATATTCCGGTTCTAAAATATATTCTGATGAAGCGGGAGTTTCCGGTGAAAGTTTAGCACTTCAATATCTCAGTATTTCTGATTTGAAAGATCTTTACAAATCAGCTAAAGATGTTAAAGTAAAATCATATCTTTTATTATTAACAGGTAAACTGCAAATTGAGAACAGTTTGTTCAGTGAAGCTGAAATTTCTCTTAGTGAATTAATAAAAGAGTATCCTAACTCGTTTTATAAGAGTGAAGCTGAATCGCTGATATCAGAAATGTTTTCAGGTGATGCGAATGGTAATGAAACTATAGTCGGGGTTATGCTTCCTTTATCCGGTTTAGGTAACGAAGGGATTTCCGCTGCAAAAGAAATACTTGCCGGAATTAAGTTTTGCATTGCTGATTTTAATAAAGACAGGGAAGACAAAATCGGTCTATTAGTTTATGATACCGAAAATGACAGCAGTAAAATAGTTAGAATAAAAAATCTGATAGCTGACAATCCCGCCGTCAAAATTATTATTGGTCCCTTGTTCAGTAATGAAGTTGAGATTTCTCTTAGGGAGTTCAGTTCGCTTAACATTCCTATCTTATCACCAACTGCAACGGACAACGATCTTACTTTTGTTAATGAAAACTTTTTCCAGGCTAATCCGAATTTTATTGTGAGAGCTAAGGTTATGGCACAGTATATATATTATGTCGAGAATAAAAGAAAGATGGCAATCTTCAATTCCATAGATGGATATTCTCCTTTACTTGCAGCTGAGTTTTCAAATGAGTTCCAAAAACTGGGAGGCGAAATAATTGCAAAGTTTACTTATAAAAGTGGAAGTCTGACATCAGAAGCATTAGTAGATTCGGAAAAGCTTGCACCTGCCGAAGGAATTTATGTCCCGCTTTCAAATAAAAGAGATGTTCCTTTTTTGCTTTCACAATTAGTACGGACAAATCTTATTTTACCTTTGTATGGTAACCAGGATTGGTTTTTAGCAAAAGGATTTGAGACATCTCCGGAACTTAGTAACAGGATCACTTTTACATCGGATTACTTTATTGAATATAACGATAGTTCGTTCCAGAATTTTAATAAGAATTTCCTGGATCGATCAAAAACAGATGTTAGTAGAAATGTTCTTTATGGTTATGACGCCGCTAAATATGTTTTAACTGTATTGCGGAACATTAGTCGTGACAGGATAAATATTAAAAATAAAATGCAAACGGGAATTTCAGTTAGTGGTTATCATAACAATATATGTTTTGGCCAGAACCGCGTAAACTGTTTTCTGAATATTGTTAGGTACCGCGATGGAGTTTTTGAATTAGTCGATAAATTTAAAGCAAATCTAAGTAGATGAAAGGAGAACAAAATGGGGGTCAAAGATCTGCCGCTGGATGACAGGCCGAGGGAAAAATTAATGTTACGCGGCCCACAAAATCTCTCTGATGCCGAATTGATTGCAATACTTTTAAGAACTGGCAAGAAAGGTAAATCAGTTATTAGCGTTGCACAGGAAATGGTTAGTGTTCACCGTAATCTTACAATTTTGGCTTCTAAAACTTTATCTGACTTGATGAAAACAGGAGGCATTGGTAAAGATAAGGCAGCAACTTTGCTGGCAGCCTTTGAATTGAGCAGAAGAATACAGTCTCAGTCTAAATGGTTCAGCGAAAAGAAAGTGACATCGCCCAAGGATGTTGCCGACATTTTTATCCCTTTATTAAGAGATGAGGTAAAAGAAAAATTCCTTTTGGTTTGTCTAAACTCGGCAAACAAGATTATTACATACGAAATAATTTCGGTCGGAAACTTAAATTCAAGCGTCGTCCATCCTCGCGAAGTATTTAAAGCTGCTATAGATCACCGTTCTGCCAGCATAATTCTTTTGCATAATCATCCAAGTGGCAATCCTGAACCAAGTAATGAAGACATTGCAATTACAAGGAAGATAGTAGAATCAGGCATAATTTTGGATATACCCGTCTTTGACCACATAATAATTGCTGGAAATATATATACAAGTTTTGTTGAAAAAAGGTTAATTTAGGCTATGCAATTTAATCTAAAGTTAAACGATATAATGTTAACCTAACTTGATATTAATATGCGAATTTCTTATATAGAAGGGCGTGAAAAATCAACCATTTGCCCATAAGTCTTTTCAGTTCTAATATTTATATGAAAAATAGACTGACTGAAATACTACTTAGCAATCAAATTAATTAATTCAAAAAACATAAACCGGAGGTTATCATATGGACATAATCAAAGTTATAAAAAACACTGCATATATTGCTGTGCTTGGACTGGTTGTCTTTGCATGGAGCGGATGCGGCGGAGTTAGTGATGCTGAAATGGCACAACTGAATAGTTTAAGAGATGAAGTAACATCTCTTGAAGGTCAGACCAATACATTGAAAGATCAAAGAGCGAGTTTGGAAAAAGAGATTGCTGATAAAAATGCAAAGTTGCAAGAGTGTGAAAAAGATAAGGCGGAAACAAGAGCTAATTTAATGAAGCTCCCAGCCGGTATGTAAAAATTTTTTTATTTAATAATTGAACCTTGGAGGAAAATATTTATGGTTTTTAAAAAGAATTTAATTAGCATTTTATCTCTCTTGCTCTTTCTTTCCGCTAGCGTATTAGCTCAGGAAGAAGAAATGACATCTGACGAATGGCAGGCAGAGATGAGCCGTTTAACTGCAAGAAAAGCTGCCCTCTTACAGGAAGACAGTACTCTTCAGGCTGACATTGACAACTTGAAGTCAATGGACATTAAGAGTTTCGAAGAATGTACAAATGAACTTTATGCTCTTGTTGGAGCTACTAAAGCTGATGTTGACAATTTCAGAAGTGCAGTTGGAGAACTTAATGGGAAAATTATGAGAAAAGAAGGCCCTAAGGCAGACAGGCAGAAAGACCTTGATGCACTTAAGAGTAATAAAATAAGTGCACTTCCTGAATTTTTTGATAAAGTTCACTCCCAGATGCAAAAAGCTTTGGATAAGTGGGTTGAAGCTCCAAAGGAAATTATGTACACCGTAGTAAAGGGAGATTGCCTCTGGAACATTGCAAAGAAAAAGGAACATTATGGAAATGGTTTTGCTTGGCAGGTTATTTATAAAGCAAACCGCGACCAGATAAAGAATCCTGATTTGATTTTTCCGAAACAGGTATTCAAAGTTCCGAACTTAACTGAAGAAGAAAAAGCTAAATACGAAAAACTAAGAGCAAATTACAAACCGGCTCCGGTTCAGTAAACTTTGTTTTCTTTAGTTCATTTCAATTTTTTACAAAACCCTTATCATATTAATTATGGTAAGGGTTTTTCTATTATTTTATAAGTGATGACTGCTTCTGAAAAGAGATTAACTCTAGATAATGTAGATATGCTTTCTTTGCTGGGGACTAACGACAGCAACCTTAAATTAATTGAGGATCGTTTTAATGCATCTATAATTGTACGCGGTGAGAACGTTGTGATTAAAGGTGTAGTTGAAGAGATAGATGTAATTGAAAAAGTGTTGAAGGAAATGGTTTATGTCCTAAACACAAATAACAATCTGGAAAAAAGTGATATAGAAACAATTCTTGATCTTACTTTACAGGGGAAAGAGATTGTAAGTGATAAAGAATTTGATTCGATTATCCTTTACACAAAAAATGATTCTATAAAAGCCAGAACGCCAGGACAAATTAACTATGTTAAGATTGCAGGAAAAAATGATATCTGTTTTGCTATTGGTCCAGCCGGTACAGGAAAAACATACCTTGCAGTTGCAATGGCAGTTGCAGCATTAAAAAAGGGAATTGTTTCAAAAATTATTCTTGCTCGTCCCGCAGTTGAAGCAGGGGAGAGTTTGGGCTTTCTTCCGGGAGACTTCAGAGAAAAAATTGATCCATATCTTCGTCCTCTTTATGATGCTCTTGATGATATGATGCCGTCTGAAAAATTGAGAGGATACATTGAAAAAAGAGTTATTGAAATTGTTCCTCTTGCATATATGAGGGGGAGAACATTAAATAATGCTTTTGTAATACTTGATGAAGCACAGAATGCTACAGATGTTCAGATGAAAATGTTTCTTACAAGACTCGGCTCAAATTCCAAAGCCATAATTACCGGTGATATAACACAGATTGATCTTCCGCTCAAAACTGTAAGCGGTTTAATTCAGGCAAAAGATATTTTAAGCAATATAGATGGTGTGGGTTTCGTTTACTTTGATAAAGGTGATATTGTTAGGCACAAATTAGTTAAAGATATAATTGATGCTTATGAAAAACACAGTAACGGCAGCTAAAAATCTTTCTTACTTTCTTCCCAGTAAATATCCATTTCTTTAAGACTACTTTCACGCAGGCTTTTGCCTGATTCAACTATCTTCTTTTCAACATAATTAAATCTTTTTATGAATTTCTCATTTGTTCTTCTCAAAGCATTCTCGGGATTTATTCCCAGGAACCTCGAATAATTGACTAAAGCAAAAAAGACATCACCTATTTCACTTTCTAATTTTTCATTTATCTCTTCATCTTTGAGATTTGGGATTTGAGATTTGAGATTTTCAATCTCGTGCATCTCCTCGATTTCTTCAATAACTTTTTTCCATACGTCTTCTTTGTTTTCCCAATCGAACCCAACTTTAGAGGCTTTTTCCTGTAATCTGTGAGCACGCTGTAATGCAGGAAGGTTTACAGGTACTCCATCCACAACAGACTTTCTTCCCTCTTCTAATTTTATTTCTTCCCAGTTTTTCTTTACTTCTTCAGCGTCGCTTACTTTTGTGTTACCAAAAACATGTGGATGTCTTCTAATTAATTTTTCCTGTATAGAATCAATAACATCTTCAAGATTGAAATAATTGCTTTCTTCTGCAATAGTTGAATGAAATATTACGTGAAGCAGCAAATCGCCAAGTTCTTTTTTTAATTCTTCATAATCTTTATTATCAATTGCCTCAACAACTTCATAAGCTTCTTCTATTGTTGCAGCTTTTATCGAATCGTTGGTTTGTTCCCTGTCCCATGGGCATTCTTTTCTTAGCCTTTTTACAATTTTCACAAATTCCTGAAACTTATTTTCAATCATTTACAATATTCCTTAGTTTAATATGTTAGTTGTTTGGATTTACATTGTAAGTTAATAAAAAGTGGAGTTTGAAATGATTGAAGATAAAATAAAAGATTTAGGATTTGAACTTCCAGATACGCCAAAACCAGTGGCTGCTTATGTTCCCGCAATAAAAATTAATAACCTGGTTTTTACAGCAGGACAAATCCCTTCCATTAAAGGGGAATTAAAGTATAAAGGTAAACTTGGTAAAGATTTGACGATCGAAGAAGGAAAAAAAGCTGCCGAGATTTGTGCTCTAAATTGTCTCGCAGCAATTAAAGGAATTATTAAAGATTTAGATGAAATTGTGCAAATTGTGAAGCTCACAGTTTTCGTAAACAGCACGGAAGGATTTAGTAATCAGCCGCAGGTTGCAAATGGTGCTTCAGAATTGCTTGAAAATATATTCGGAGAAAAAGGAAAGCATGTAAGAAGCGCGGTTGGAGTAAATGAACTGCCTTTAGATGCTGCTGTTGAAATTGAAATGATTGTTAAGATTAAAGACTGAGCCTTGCTAACTTCTTAGAGCTCCTTTTAGTTTCTTTACCAATTCAATTGTTTGGTCATGATTCCCGTTTTCATTCATTAAAGATTTAATGACGGCACTTCCGACAATTACTCCATCACAAAACTGAGAATATCTTTTAGCGTCTTCTTCATTTGAAATACCAAAACCAACAAGCATTTTATTCTTTGTTACGAGTTTTTGATTTCCTTTGATAAACTCGAGACTTTTATTTTTGTTATGCAATCCTGTCGTTCCACTTACACTTACGCAGTAAACAAATCCGCTGCTTTTTTTGTCTATTTCTATTACTCTTTCTTCACTTGTAGTTGGAGTTATCAAAAGTATCTTATCAATTTCTACAAAACTTTTATTAAAGAAATTATCAAATTCATCAATTGGAACATCAGGAATTATAACTCCATTAGCTCCTGAGTTTTTTATTTCCGCAGCAAATTTCTCAATGCCAAAATTCAAAACAGGATTCGCATAACCCATTAGAATTAAAGGTTTATCACTACTTTTTCTTATCTCTTTAACAAATTCAAAAGTAGCGTGGAGATTTATACCGTTTGATAAAGCTTTTTGAGAAGACTCTTGTATAATCGGTCCATCTGCGAGAGGATCACTGAAAGGAAATCCTATTTCAAGCATATCGGCTCCAGCATCCAAAACATCCAGGGCGAGTTTTACAAAATTTTCTTTATCAGGAAATCCGCTTGTGAGAAATACAGAAAGTATTTTCTCATTAGCTTCATTTTTCTTTTTTATATAATCAGATATATAAGACATATACTTCCTATTTTGTCATTCAGAACTCATTTCGGAATCTTTTAATTTAACAAAGATGCTGAAACAAGTTCAGCATGACTATTTTATAAAGACAAATTTTCTCTTATTGTATTCAAATCTTTATCTCCGCGTCCACTGAGATTTAGAACAACAACTTCGCCTTGTTTTGTATTAGGCATTAAATATTCTAAATATGCAATTGCATGCGAAGTTTCTAATGCCGGAATAATTCCTTCTTTCTCAGAAAGAAATCTTGCTGCAGATAAAGCTTCTTTATCAGTTACCGAATAATACTCTACACGTTTATCGTCTTTTAAATAACTATGTTCGGGACCAACACCCGGATAATCCAAACCTGCAGAAATAGAATGTGCTTCGCTGACCTGTCCATCTTCATTTTGTAAAAGATACGTTTTCATTCCGTGGAAAATTCCTTCTCTTCCTTTTGTCAAAGTGGCGCCATGTTTATCCGTGTCTAAACCAAATCCTGCAGCCTCAACACCAATCATTTTAACATCATCATTAACAAATGGATAAAAAATCCCAATGGCATTACTTCCGCCGCCGACGCAAGCAACAATATAATCAGGCAACCTTCCTTCTTTTTCTAATACCTGACTCTTTGTTTCTTTTCCAATCACAGATTGAAAATCTCTTACAAGCATAGGATATGGATGCGGACCGACAACTGAACCGATTATGTAGTGAGTATCTTTTACATTTGTTACCCAGTCTCTTATTGCCTCGTTAGTTGCATCCTTAAGAGTTCTGCTTCCTGATGTAACCGGCTGAACTTCTGCACCAAGCAGTTTCATTCGAAAGACATTTAAACTCTGGCGCTCCATATCAACTTCACCCATAAACACGATACACTTTAATCCAAATTTTGCACAAACCGTTGCAGTTGCAACTCCATGTTGACCTGCACCCGTTTCAGCAATTATTCTTGTTTTGCCGAGTTTCTTTGCAAGAAGAATTTGCCCAAGCGCATTATTTATTTTATGTGCACCTGTGTGACAAAGATCTTCTCTTTTAAATAAATCTTTGCTTTGCCATAATATTTAGTAAGATTTTCTGCAAAAGTAAGGGGCGAAGGTCTCCCGGAATATTCTTTGTGAAGTTGATTTAATTCTTCATTAAATGTTTTATCATCTTTTAGTGAAGAATAAATTTTCTCCAACTCTTTTAAAGGAGTAATAAGAGTTTCCGGAACATACTTTCCACCATACTTTCCGAATTTTCCGGAGGTATCTGGTAAATTATAGTTATGCAACTGTGACATTCATATTTACTTTCTTGTTTACAATTGGTGCTAGTTGTTCAAGTTTGTTAAGCAATGCTTTAAAGTTTTTAGGAGTTAAAGATTGAATCCCATCTGACAAAGCACTTTCAGGATGATTATGTACTTCTATCATAAGTCCGTCAGCTCCGCAAGCAATTCCTGCCATAGCCATTGCAGGAACTTTATCCCAGATTCCTATTCCGTGAGAGGGATCGACAATAATAGGCAAGTGAGAATTTTTCTTAATAACCGGGATTGCATTCAGATCGAGAGTATTTCTCGTGTAAGTTTCAAAAGTTCTTATTCCTCTTTCACAAAGAATAACGTTGTAATTTCCACGAGATAAAATATATTCTGCACTCATCAGCAGATCTTCGATTGTTGCAGACAATCCTCTCTTGAGAAGTACAACATTGGATAATTCCCCGACTGCTTCAAGTAGGGAAAAATTTTGCATGTTTCTTGCACCAATCTGGATGACTTCAGCAATTTCAGAAATAGCAGGAAGAGTTTCCGTATCTTTTGCTTCTGTTACGATAATCATTCCTAATTCTTTTTTAACTTCGGAAAGATATTCAAGCCCTTTCTCTTTTAATCCCTGGAATGAATAAGGACTCGATCTCGGTTTGTAAGCTCCCGCTCTCAAAAATTTTACACCCATTTCTTTAAGTTCACCGGCTATATCAAAAAGCTGCTGCCTGCTTTCGATGGAACAAGGTCCGGCGATTATTGTAAGCTCATCTCCGCCGATTAATTTTCCGCCAATATTTATGACAGTATCTTCCGACTTAACTTCACGGCTTACGAGCTTATAAGGTTTTGAAACCCTGTAGACTTGTTCCACTGAATTCATAATTAAGAATTCTTCTTCTGATAACGCTGCTGTTTGTCCGGTTACTCCGATAGCTAATTGTTCAGCTCCCCATATTTCGTGATGATTGCATCCTTTTGAGTGAATTTTATTAATCACCTCTTCGATATGCTCTTTTGGTGCTTTGAGTTTCATCATGATCACCATTTTTGTTTAGCTCCTTAGATTATTTATTTTCTTAAAAAACTCTTTTACTTTTTCACTGTCTTTTCTGCCGGGTCCGGATTCCAATGAAGATGATAAATCAACCGCCGCTGGTTTTATCTTTTTATAAATTTCTTCGATGTTATTTATGGAAACCCCTCCCGATAAAATTATTTTATCTCTTAATTCGTCAGGGATTAATTCCCAATTAAAAGTTTTCCCTGTTCCCCCATATTCCTTTTCAGAATATGTATCGAAAAGAAAAGATACATCTTTAAAATTATTCAATATAGAAAAATCAAATTCATTTTTGATTCTAAAAGATTTTATTATAGGTAGATTTATTTCAGAAATCGTATTAGTTGTTTCATCGCTATGCAACTGAATAACATTTAATTTTGTTTGTTTTGCTATCTTATTTATTTCTTCAGGAGAACTATTTACAAATACCCCGACCTTTAGAGTAAATGGCGAAAGTTCGGAAATTATTTTTCCCGCAGTTTCAGGGTCAACAAATCTTTTACTTCCTTTATAAAAGATAAAACCAAGCGCGTCGGCTCCCAAACTCTCACAGAGTAATGCGTCTTCAATATTAGTTATTCCGCAAATTTTAATTTTCAAAACTGCACCATTCTTTTAATTGTTTGAGTGATTCTTTAATATTTGGGGAAGCCATTAAATGTTCACCGACTAAAATCGCTTTTGTATTTGTGTTTTTCAGAAAATCAATATCATCTTTTTTACTGATTCCACTTTCAGAAACAACAATAATATCTTCTGGAACTTCTGACGCAACTTGTTTTGTAGTTTCAAGGTTAACAGAAAAATCCTCAAGGTTTCTATTATTTATTCCGATAATAGTATTAAGCTTCAAATCTATTTTATTTAATTGTTCTTTAGAGTGAAGTTCAAGAAGAACATCCATTTCAAGTTCTTTTGCTGCAAAGCTCAATTCCTGTATTTGTTGTTTTGATAATACTTCGCTTATTAATAAGATTATATCTGCGCCAAAAGCTTTTGATTCATAAACCTGGTGTTCATCAATTATGAAATCTTTTCTTAACAAAGGCGTTTGCTTTATTGCTGCAATATCTTTTAGATAATTAATGCTTCCTTTGAAGTAATCTAAGTCTGTTAAAACCGAAACAGCAGAAAGGTTTTCACTAAAATAAATTTCAGCAATCTTTAAATGATTAAAATCATTTCTTATAATTCCTTTTGAAGGACTTGCTTTTTTTATTTCGGCAATTATTCCTAAAGCATCTGGACTAATGAAATCTTTTAGTTTCAAAGCCGGTTTTTCATAAAAATCCATCTCTTCAAAAGAACGTAGTGAAAACTTCTTTTTGAGTTTGTTCACTTCATCTTTTTTGTGCTCGATTATTTCTTCAAGAATATTCATATTATTTTTCGTACAGATAATAGCCCCAACATTTATGTCGGGGGATTTGAAAACTAACAATATTCTTGGGCTTTAGCCCAAATTGCTTTAGTTGTGGCTAAAGCCATAGTTGCTTTGTCCGTTTGTCCACGACCTAAAGGTCGTGGCTATTAAAACTTTTAAACATATTTTGAACTAAAATTCTTTAACTCTTCTAACTTTGAATAAGCAGAACCGCTTACTATTGATTCTTCCGCAATTACCGCACATTTTTTAAGATCATCAGAATGTCCTGCTGCGTATAATCCCATCGCTGCATTTGCAACCGTTACGTAATAAGCTGAATTTTTCTTTTTCTTATCGAGAACTTCCAGAATTATTTCTGCATTCCGTTCAGCCGAGTCGCCTTTTATTTCATCAAATATTGTTTTGGGAAAACCAAAAGTGTTATTGGAAATTTTATAAGATGGAATATTTCCTTTTCCGTTAAATTCAAATACAGAAGTTTCTTCACCCAAATGTATCTCATCAAACTTATCGTTGCTGCAAACAAAACAAACTTTTTCCTGATCTAAATATTTTGTTGCTTCACACATTGTCTCCGCAGCTTTGAGACTAAAAGTTCCAATTAATTGTCTTTTTACTCCTGCTGGATTTGTCAATGGTCCCAGCATATTAAAAACAGTTTTAATTCCCAACTCTTTTCTAACCTGTCCAGCGTATTTCATTGCAGGATGATAGAGAGGAGCGAACAGAAAAGCCATTCCAACTTTATCAAGTGCTTCTTCGGATTGTTCTTTAGTTAAGTTGATATTTATTCCCAATTGTTGAAGAACGTCTGCACTTCCCGATTTACTTGAAATAGATCTGTTGCCATGTTTTGCAACTTTAACACCTGCACCTGCGACAACGAAAGAAACTGCTGTAGAAATGTTGAATGTTCCGGAACCATCTCCTCCGGTTCCGCAGACATCAATTGTGTTTTCTAAAGGAACATTAATTTTAATGCAGTTGTCTCTCATGGCTTTTGCAAAGCCTGCAACTTCGCTTGGAGCTTCGCCTTTGGCTTTTAAAGCAATTAATAATCCTGCAAGATTGGAATTGTCAACACTCCCACTCATTATCCGGTTCATTGCATCATAAGATTCTTCGACTGTTAAATTTTCTTTGTCTAAAAGTTTTTCAATGTAATTTTTCATAATGCCAACCAGTTTTTAATTATGTTATAACCTTCATTTGTTAATATAGATTCAGGATGAAACTGAATTCCCTCAACAGGAAAACTCTTATGCCGAATTCCCATTATTGTTCCTTCTTTTGTTTCTGCAGTTACTTCAAGCAAATCCGGCAAAGTTTCTCTATCAACTATTAAAGAATGATAACGAGTCGCTTCAAATTCCTGTGGAATTCCGTTGAATATTTTTTTTGCATCATGCTTTATTAGTGAAGTTTTTCCATGCATTAATATCTGAGCCCTGACGACTTTTCCCCCGTAAACTGTTCCAATTGCCTGGTGACCAAGGCAAACTCCGAGCACAGGAATATCTTTTCCGAATTTTTCAATAGCAGTTAAACTTATTTTTGAATCCTCAGGTTTACCGGGACCGGGAGATATTAAAATCTTGTCCGGCTTTAATTCAGAAATTCCAGCTTCTGTAATTTCATCATTTCTTTTTACAACAAGTTCGTGTTCAAACCTGCCGAGAAGCTGAACCAGATTGTATGTAAACGAATCGTAGTTATCAATTACCAGGATCTTCATCTATAACCTCTGCATATTTTAATGCATTTATCATTACTGCTGATTTATTTTTTATTTCTTTTGTTTCTAATTCAGGTTTGCTGTCTGCAACAATACCTGCACCTGCCTGCCAGTAAACCGTATTGTTCTTTGCAAATAAAGTTCTGATTGCTATACACATATCCAGGTTTCCAGAAAAATCAAAATAGCCAACTGCACCGGCGTAAACATTCCTTTCAAGATTTTCATAATCATTAATTAATTGAATTGCACGTATTTTAGGTGCGCCGGTAACAGTACCAGCAGGGAAGCAGGACATTAAAGCATCAACCGAATCTTTGTCTTTTGCAAGCTTGCCTTCAACTTTAGATACAATGTGCATTACGTGAGAGTATCTTTGTATTTTCATTTTTTCTGCAACTTTTACAGTTCCATATTCGCAAACTCTGCCAAGATCATTTCTCCCAAGATCGAGCAGCATTGTATGTTCAGCAAGTTCTTTAGGATCATTTATGAGATCTTCTTCAAGCTTCTTATCCTCTTCATAGTTTTTTCCTCTTCTTCGTGTTCCTGCAATTGGAAGAACGGTTGCTTTCCTGTTTTTTACTTTCAGCAAATCTTCGGGAGAGGTACCGGCAATTTTCATTTCATCCCCAAACTCAAGATAATACATATACGGCGATGGATTAATTATTCTTAATGCGCGATAAACATTTAGTAAGTCACCTTTGTATTGTGCAGAAAATCTTTTTGATAGAACGATTTGAAATATATCACCTTCAACAATATTTATTTTTCCCGCTTCAACCTGTTTACAAAATTCATCCGAATTGAAATCGTGAGTTACTTCCTGAGAGAGTTTAAAATCGGATAAGTATTGAACGGGTTTTCTTAAATTATCTTTAAGCTTCTTTATTTCATTTTTTGCTTTATGGAAAGCCGCTTCAATATCTTTTTCTTCAGTAAGATCAGCGTTGGATATCAATATTATTTGATGTTTGTAATGATCGAAAGCAAGAATAGTTTTATATATTCCGAAAATTGAATCAGGTGAGTTAAAAGATTGAGAATTGAATTTTATAACTTTTTCTACAAGCGAAATGTTTTCATAACCTAAAAATCCGACAAGACCGCCTGTGAAATCCGGCAACTCATCGAGTCTTGTCTGTTTATACCTTTTAATTTCTTTTCTAAGGTATTCAAAAATAGAAATCTCATTTTCATTTGAATGTCCATTAAGAATTTCTTTTAGTTTGGATCCTTTATTTGAAAAAATCTTTTCCGGTCCCGAGCCAATGAAAGAATATCTTGCCAGGTTTGCAGTTCCTTCAACTGACTCAAGAAGAAAGTTATACTTACTCATCTCTCTTATTTTAAGATATGCAAGTACGGGAGTAAGCAAATCCGCAGTTATGATTTCATAAACCGGAATCAGGTTATATTTTTTAGCGAGCTCTTTAAATTGTTCTATGTTCATTTCTTTAATAGCTCTGACATTTATGTCGTGGTTTATATTTGATTCCTTAATAATGACTTTAGTCAAAAATATACCAATGAATTTTGGCTAAAGCCCATTGCGTGTCGGTTCATTTTCCCCCGACTTGAAAGTCGGGGCTATTAAATTTATCAATTATTGGTAGCCAAAATTTCAAAAAAAAACCCTTCCCAGTGTTCTGAGAAGGGTTTCTAAATTCTTATGGTTTCTCAATATCACTGAGTCATTTTGCTTAAGATACTAAACCACCACCAAAAATAATTTGGAACGGTGATATTGCGATATGATTCAGTATTTGTTTTCATTTTTTGTGCTACAAATATATTAAAGATTTTTAATAAATCAAGACCATCAAAATAATTTTGGTTCATTTTTTTTGTATGCTACTCTTGCCTTTTCCAATAAACTTATAAATTAGGTAATTATTAAGAAAACAATTTTTTTTGTTTTTTCGTGTTATTTATTATGCTATTTTAAAGCAGGTAAAGATGTTGTCCTCAAATCCGTAGTGGTATTTACCATATAATAAACTTTAAGTTGTGATTTTTTGTAATCTATACAGAAGTAATCTTATCAAAATCGAGATAACACATAGTGGCCAAATATTTTTTCACGTTGAAAAATTTAATAATTTTTTGAATTGAAGCAATTGCTAGTTCCTTTTTTATTGATCCTTCTTTAAAAACTATTCATGGGAGATTGTATGAAGTATTCATATACTATTTTGATTAGTACCACATTGCGGAAAATTTTCTTTATTGTTTTTTTTGTCGCTTTAAATTCATTGTTATTTGGACAGCAGCTAACTCCGATTTCTATATTAAAACAAAACAATTTAAGCAGCACGTCCAATTTTTACCAAATTCAAAAAGCGATGGAAGACTATTGGGATTCAAAAAGTCTTTTTAAGATTGGTATTGCTGATGAAGATGGTGAGGATGGAGGAGCTCCGGGGTGGAGCCTTTATAAAAGATGGGAATATTATTGGGAACAAAGAATAAATACTCAAACCGGGGAATTTCCTAAAACAAACTCCGTTATTGAATATGAAAAATATAAACAAAGTAAAAATAGTTTAAACAAATTAAGCACATACAACGAAAGCTGGAGTAACCTAGGAACAAATTCTTCAGATGGAGGATACGCCGGTATAGGAAGAATTAATTGCATAGCATTCCATCCAACAGATAACAATACCTTTTGGGTAGGTAGTCCTTCCGGTGGAATATGGAAAACTACAGATGGGGGAGCTGACTGGATAATTTTAAACAACGATCAGCTTGTTCTTGGTGTTAGCGCTATTGCTATTCCAAGTGATTACGCATCTACTAATACAATATATATTGCTACCGGGGACCGTGATGGCGGTAGCTTATGGTCTCTTGGTGGTGGTAATGCTGCAGATAATGTTAGCATCGGAGTTTTGAAATCCACTGACGGCGGTGCAACGTGGAATACTACCGGGTTGAGCTATTCAGAAGATTTGGGGAAGAGTATTTATAGTTTACGTATCGATCCAACTGATAATTCAATACTGTTCGCAGCAACTTCCGATGGAATTTATAAATCTACTAATAGTGGAGCATCGTGGAATATAAAAACCGCAAATGTTTGGGGTGATATAGAATTTAAACCTGGCGATCACAATATAATGTATGCCTCCAGTATCCCTTATGGTGGAACATATATTAATCGATCAACAAATAATGGCGAATCATGGTCATTCGGATCAGCTATTGCAACAAATGGACGACGGGGGGAGATAGCAGTTTCTCCTAATGATCCGACAGTGGTTTATTTACTGGCAGCAAACAGCGCCGGAGGTGTTAATGGTGTATATAAATCTATGGATAGCGGTGTCAGTTTTACTAAAGTTAACAATAATTCTGGAACTCAACCAGGAATGCTAGGTTATTACACAGATGGTTCCGGCGATTCAAGTGGACAGGGGTCATACGATTTGTGTATTGCGGTTGACCCGTCTGATGTTAATACGGTGTTTATAGGTGGTATCACAACCTGGAAATCTACAGATGGTGGAGTTAATTGGAGTGCGATTAATAATTGGGTAAGTTCGGCAACATACAATAAAAGCGGCGTAGCTGTAGTACATGCAGATAAACATTCGCTTATTTATCAGAACAGCTCAACGCTTTTTGAAGGGTGTGACGGAGGTATTTACAAAACCACTAATGGCGGCACAAGTTATACAGACTTAACTAACGGAATGATAATCAGCCAGATATACAGAATTGGAGTTTCACAAACAAACACCACAACAATTTTAACCGGGCTGCAGGACAATGGTTCTAAATTGTATAATGCAGGTTTTTGGAGCGATGTAACAGGCGGTGATGGTATGGAGTGTATTGTTGATTATTCCAACACAAACTATATGTATGCTACCTATGTTAAAGGTGAAATCTACAGAAGTACTAATGGCGGTGCTTCTTTTCCTACAACTATTTCTGCAAATATTCCCGGTGGGCAGCCAACAGGTGCCTGGGTAACACCATATGTGATTGATCAAAATAATAGCTCTACTTTGTTTGCAGGTTATAATAAAGTATGGAAAACAACTGACCGGGGAAATAGCTGGACAAGTGCTTCCCAGCAGCTAAGTGCGGCTGCTAAAATACGTTCACTGGCAATTGCACCTTCTAATTCAAATGTTCTGTATGCTGCAGATCAAACTCATATGTGGAAAACTACCGATGGCGGCGCAACTAACTGGTCAACCCTTACTCTTCCCTCAACTTCTACTAGTGTGACATATATCGCCGTAAAAAATGACGATCCGAATACACTCTGGATAACTTACGGTGGCTATATTGATAGTTCAAAGGTATATCAATCAACTGACGGTGGCGGATCGTGGACGAATATTTCTACCGGTCTTCCTAATCTGCCGGTTTTGTGCATAGTACATTATAAAGTCTCTTCTAACCGCATTGTTTTATTTGTTGGTACTGACATAGGTGTTCTTGTAAAAGATGGACTCAATGATTGGGTACCTTTCAGTAATGGCTTGCCTAATGTTGTTGTTTCGGAACTGGAGATACTTTATAGTGGGGGAGGAAATGACAAATTAAGAGCAGGCACATTTGGCCGGGGACTATGGGAAACCAACATAGATGCCGGGTTGCCGGTTGAACTTTCATCTTTTGAAATCGATTTTGATAAATACCAAAACATAAAATTAAATTGGATAACTTCTTCTGAAATTAATAATAAAGGTTTTGAGATACAGAGGAAATACTCTAATTCCAATACTTGGGAAGATCTGGATTTTATTGAAGGAAATGGGACAACAACTCAAAAAAATTCATACACATATATTGATGCTATTCTCCCGGCTGGTAAATATTTATATAGACTTAAACAAATTGATTTTAATGGTTCATTTGAATATAGCAACATAGTTGAAATCGAAGTTATTGCTCCCGACAACTTTGAATTAAATCAAAATTTCCCTAATCCTTTCAATCCTGTTACGAAAATCAGCTTTCAAATTCCGGGACAATATTTCGTGAGCTTAAAAGTATATGATATTTTAGGAAATGAAGTTGCAACACTTGTTAATGAGAAAAAGTCCGCTGGAAAATATAATGTAGATTTTAATGCTTCTGCATTGCCGAGTGGAGTTTATTTCTACAAGCTTCAAGCGGGAAGTTTTGTACAAACTAAAAAGATGATACTTCTTAAGTAAATTATATTTGTATAAAAAATAGTCAAATAAAGAGGGGTCCCCCGATAAAATATTTTGGGACCCTTTTTTAATAATTGATATTGTTCATCGTCTTAATATTAAGGAAGAGTATTGTATTAAGAGGTAAGAATTAAATGTGTGATTTTTTTTAATCTCCTTGCTTTTGAAAAATTAATGCGTAATATTGTACTGCACCCCAAATTAAGATTTAAAGATTCACGATACTAAAATATTAGTATCTAATGTGGGGGGTGAAGCTGTGAATTCAAACTGTATTTAATTATAGAGTTCTTTTAGTTTATTTAAATGACATTTTTCTATTTGGACGTAAATGGGAAATACAGTAATTATATTCTTTTATTCCAATACTCGAGGAACTAATGTTAGATTATAATATTAGAAACCTGACACCTTATGAAATGTTTATTCCGGTCGAACTGGCATTGAGAGAAAACTGGAATCCCGGATTAAATGACCATGAGTTTTTATTGCGGGCAGACATGAATGGTTTTTTTGTTGCACACTCTGACCAGAATGCTATTGGGACAATTGCTTCAGTAAATTATGAGAATAATCTTTCCTTTATCGGTCTGCACATAGTTTAACCAGAATTCAGAAACCAGGGTGTTGGTGAAAAATTAT
The DNA here is from genome assembly GCA_963727535.1 of uncultured Ignavibacteria bacterium. Classification (GTDB taxonomy): domain Bacteria; phylum Bacteroidota; class Ignavibacteria; order Ignavibacteriales; family Ignavibacteriaceae; genus RBG-16-34-14. Next base: position 327,410 of record CAVSGR010000008.1, on the reverse strand, counting down.
TATCTATCGCTTTGGAAAAAGCAGGAGATAATAATATCGGAACTAACTGTTTTGAAAACCAAACAGGATATTATGAAAAAGCAGGCTTTAAACCCGCCTTTAAGATTTTGCAATACCAGGGAACCTGTAACGGAAAGTATAATATGGCTTCCGGAATAGTTTCTCCTCTTATGATGGATTTCGAATTACTCTATGATTATGACAAAAAGATATTTCCTTATGAAAGAAAAGTATTTACAAGTATGTGGATAAATCAGCCCAAAAGCATGGTGCTTGGAAAATATGTTGATGATGAATATAAAGGATATGGTTTATTCGTTCCCTGCCAAAACGGTTATAGAATATCTCCCCTTGTTTGCGATGACCCTGGGGCAGCAGAAGAGATATTAATAGCGCTTACATCTCATTTCCCTGAAGGAACGCCTTATTTTCTTGACGTTCCCGAAAGAAATAAAGAAGCCATTATGCTTGCAGAAAAATTAAATCTTACAAAAATAAATGAAACTGTAAGAATGTATACGAAAGAAGAACAAAATATAGAATTAAATAAAGTATATAGTTTCACCACTAATGCCGTAGGATAAGTTTTTATAATTAGTTAATTCAATTAATAAACAAAGGAGACTTTATGGCTACACTAACACCTTATATTGCCTCTGTCAATATATTTGCGGGCAATTTTGCCCCTTCAAGCTGGGCATTTTGTGCAGGTCAACTAATGTCCATTTCACAAAACAGCGCCCTCTTTTCTTTAATTGGAACTACTTTTGGAGGAGATGGAGTTACTACTTTCGGTTTACCCGATTTACGGGGAAGAACACCGGTTGGCGTTGGAAACGGAGCCGGGATTGCTTCTATTGGTTGGGGGCAAGTAGGTGGAGTCGAACAGGTAACGCTCACCACTTTAAATTTGCCGTCGCATAATCATAATATTGCTACAAATAATGCTACTGGGCGCACAGCACCAGTTAGTCCTCAAGACAATTTTATTGCTCCTAATGGAGATGGGTCTGGAAATTTTGAAGCGACTGCTAATACACAAATGAATGGTAATTCATTAAGTCTTGCCGGCAGCAGTAATTCTATTGAAATTTTGAAACCTTATTTATGTATGTATTTTATTATTGCTCTGTATGGTGTTTATCCATCAAGAAATTAGTCTATAAAAAAACTGTGAAAACTATATTAATTAAAAAGAAATTTTAAAGGAGAATTTTATGGCAAACGCATCAGAACCTTTAATGGCTTCAGTAGATCCCTGGCCGTTAAATTGGGCACCCAGGGGTTGGGCTCTCTGCCAGGGGCAACTTTTGTCTATTGCTTCGAATACGGCATTATTTTCATTAATTGGTACAACTTACGGAGGTGACGGGAAGACTACTTTTGGTTTACCCGATTTGCGCGGAAGGATTCCTGTGGGTGTGGGACAAGGACCGGGTCTGTCAATTTATAGCTGGGGTGAAACAGGAGGGCAAAATAATGTAACACTTTTAATATCTCAAATGCCTCAGCACAACCACATGGTTAATGCAAATTCTGCTAGTAGCAGAACTGCACCAGTTACACCAGATGGAAATTTCATTGCTCCAAATTCGACTGGCGATGGAAATTTTTCGGCAACTGGAAATGCAACAATGAATTTATCTGCTGTAAGCAACACAGGAGGCTCATCTCCTATCAATATTCAACAGCCTTATTTAGGTATAAGTTACATCATTTGTACAATTGGAGTTTATCCTTCAAGGAATTGAATGTTTATGATACAAAAAATTTATTTATAAATATTATTAAAATATAACAGGAGATTTTTTATGGCAGCACCTAATGATTATCTGGGTTCTATTTCATTTTGGGGTCCTAATTTTGCCCCGAAAGGCTATGCATTTTGTAGCGGTCAATTATTACCAATTGCACAGAACCAGGCTCTTTTTTCTCTTTTGGGAACTACTTATGGTGGAGACGGCAAAACTACATTTGGTTTACCCGATTTGCAGGGAAGGGTTGCAGTTGGTTTCGGGCAGGGACCCGGATTAGCAGATGTTCCGATTGGTTCCAGGGCAGGTGCAAATACTGCGACATTAACAATAAATACTATGCCTGCTCATAATCATACTATGATGTGTTTTAATGGAAATACTAATATTGTTGCTTCGCCTCAAACTACTTTTATGGCACAAAACTCTAACAGTTTACCTAATTTTGAAGCTTCAACTGATAATACAAAACTAAATACTAATACTGTTAGTTTTACAGGAAGCGGACAGCCGTTTACACTTATGCAGCCTTATCTTGGGTTATACACTATTATTGCAACTACAGGTGTTTTTCCATCAAGAAATTAGAGTAAAGATTATTCTTCCTCAAAGCTGGTTATGTTAGTGCGGCATAAAATATGTGCTTAGATATTTATTAAAATGTATAATTTTATAGGAGAAATATATGCGATACTTTTTAAGATCTTTTGTTGTAATTTTTTTATTTTTTTCGGGAGTGATTTTTAGTGAAACAATAACATTTGATGGTCCAAATAATACTTCAATACCCACAAATTATTATAATTCTCAGGGAGTATCATCTATTGTAAATGGATATTTTTTGATTGATACTGGTGTTTCTGGTGATCCTACTGTTCTACAGGGGGACAATATCGCACTACCTATTGTTATTACTTTTGTAAATCTTCAGTCACAGGTCTCAATTGATGTGGTTAAACCTGCTGGTACCGCTCATATGAAGGCATATGATATAAACGATCAGCTGCTTCAAGATCTTGATATATCTGGTATTGGCACTGGTCAGACAATAACCCAAAATAACATAAAATATATTACAATAACAGCTACCACAGGTTTTTATTCATTTGATAATTTAACTTTTCCAACAGGTTTGCCTGTTGAGTTAACTTCTTTTACCGGAATAGTCTCGGGTGCCAGAATTAATTTAAATTGGTACACTGCAACCGAGGTTAACAACTATGGTTTTGATGTGGAAAGACGGGCTTCGTCTTTGACTACGCCCGGTCAGGATTGGGAAAAAATTGGTTTTGTAGAAGGAAATGGAAACAGTAATTCTCCCAAAGATTATACTTTTACGGATAATTTAAATTTGTCATCCGGTAGTTATTCTTATCGCTTAAAACAGATTGATAACGACGGACAATTTGAATACTCCAGTATTGTAGAAGTTTCGTTTAACGCTCCAGCAGAATTTTCTTTGAAGCAAAATTATCCAAACCCGTTTAACCCTACAACAACAATCAACTACTCATTGCCTGAAAACGCACAGGTAACCCTTACAGTATTTGATGTACTTGGCAGGGAAGTAACTACTCTGGTAAACAAAGAACAGGAAAGCGGTATTTATAATGTTAAGTTCGATGCCAGCAAATTAAACAGTGGAATTTATTTTTATAAATTAAACGCTGGTACTTTTTCTGAGGTGAAAAAATTAATACTGGTTAAATAAATTCTAACAATCTTTATTTTCTCAAACATCCCTGATGGAATTTAAAACCCATCGGGGATTTTTTTATTTTAAATATAGTCTATGTCACACTGAGCTTGCCTGACAAGTGCAGTGTCATACTGAGTTTATCGAAGTATGACTGTAGCAAAAAGGCTTCGACGGGCTCAGCCTGACAAACTATAAATATCATTCCACTTATTTCTTTTTTGATTTGGAAAGATTTGCTAATGCTTCAATATCTTTTTAATTAATCCCGGAGCCATTTAATCATATTTGGAAACGGAGCGATTCCAAGTGCAGGTGCATTCTTTTCATCTGCTGCCATTCCCAACCATTGTAGCATCGGCAAACCGATATTACCACCTTGTTGAAACGCCTGTATCAAGTTCTCAGAACCTCCTTTATAACCATGTTCGTGAAAAACAATTTCCGGTTTAATTTTCAGATGTACTGAAGCAGCATAAGACCAACCAAGAGCCATCATTTCTTCTGCGGCATCATTACCAAAAGTAATATGAATGTTCTTTCTTTCAGAAGATGGCTTTACAGCGAGATGACCTGCTTCGTGCAATAAGTCGCCGGGGTATAATAACTTTATTTCATCAATGATAAGCTTGCCGTTATCAACTAAAATTCCCGGTAAAAAAGTTTCCTCTTTAAATTTGCCGGGAGTTACCTCAATCCCGATTTCTATTAAAAAGTCTACTATTACGTTTGTAGTCGTATCTTTAAACGTTAATCATTTTTCCAATCGGTCAATAGTCAATACTAAATTATGAAACTCTTGTCAAAAAGAATTGTTGAGTACGTACAAAGTTAACTTATATTAATGAAAATGTTGTCCCATAGTTAAAGCACAAAAGAGTTTAACAAATGGTGAAATTTCATTTAACTATTGCTTTGTAGGATTAATTGTGTAAATTGTTTTAAACTCATTCGTGGGTTTTCAAATCTAATCTTTTTGGAGAGTAAAGAACTAGTAAATCAAAAGAAGTTTTATTTAGTTGTATAATATAGTTACAGGCAAAAGGTATCAAATTTGATAATAATAAGGAACTATAAAATCTATTAATAACAGGGAGGTCTTAATGTTTAAGAGATACACAGCATTATTTTTTATAATGTTTCTTCTGGTTTTTGATGTTTGCATATATGCAAACAATTATGTTATATATTCTAATTCTTCCGGAATATACAGAATGAATAATGATGGTACAGGAGCAGTTAATATTTATACTCCCGCGTCAGGATTTATTGTTTACTCAATAGCAGTTGACGCTTCGGAAAGTAAATTGTATTTCTATTTAGATAAAACAAGTTATGATGTTGGAGAAATTTATCGGTGTAACCTGGATGGTGGTGCTTTAGAGCCTTTCTTAGATGTTAGCGGCACTCAGGGTGTTGATGGAATGGCTGCCGGGGGAGGGTACTTATATTATACGCCTTATACTACTAAAAAACTTCTCAAAATTAAATCCGATAAAAGCACTACAGATGATTTATACACAGCAACCGGTTATGTAGATTACGTTGCGTTAGATCTCGCCAATAGTTATTTATATTTTGCAGATGTTATTTCTCCATACAACCTCTATAGAACAGATTTATCAGGTAACAATATAATTACGGTACATACTGGAGGTACTACGAACGGAGTATTTTATACCTCAGCAGGTAATGATCATGTTTTCTTTACTACAGGAGGATCTCCAAGCTTCGATATTTACCGTAAAGATAACAGTGAAAGTTACTCTACTTTGCATTCTGTATTTACTCCACCATCATCGACAGGAGCACCACGAGCCACAGCCTATGATGCTGACAACGGTAATTTGTATTTCGTTCACTATGGGGATATTTACAAAGGTGGCTCAGATGGCACCAGCGGTTCGGTTATTAAATCGACAGGAGATGTTAACACTAACCTGGTAGCAGCTGCTCCTAACACGATTATGCCTGTTGAACTAACAAGTTTCTCGGCTTTAACACATAATAACTCAGTTACTCTAAACTGGAAAACAGCAACAGAAGTAAACAACTACGGATTTAATGTTGAACGGGCTTCGTCTCAGACTTCGCCCGGTCAAAAAGCTTGGTCAAAAATTGGTTTCGTTAAAGGAAATGGAAACAGTAACTCGCCTAAAAGTTATTCATATACAGATAATTCCAATCTCTTATCCGGCAATTATTCTTACCGTTTAAAACAAATTGATAATGATGGACAATTTGAATATTCCAAAGTTGTAGAGGTTTCATTTAATGCTCCCGCAGAATTTTCATTGAAACAAAATTATCCTAACCCGTTTAATCCAAGTACAAAAATAAGTTATGCTTTGCCGTCTAAGAGTTTTGTCACTCTTAAAGTGTATGATGTTATAGGTAATGAAGTTGCTTCTTTAGTAAACCAGGAACAAGAGGAAGGAGAACATAATATTTCCTTTGATGCAAGTAACCTCAGCTCAGGGATATACTTTTATAAAATCACAGTAGGAAATTTCGTAAAAACTATGAAGATGATTCTTCTACGTTAAAACTTCGGAGAACAAGTTCTACTTCGCTAAACCAAAGGAAAATGTTCGTTTTTAATAGCCCCGACCTTCAGGTCGGGGTTTTTGTTTTAACTCCAAATTAGACTTTAGTCAAAAACAAAACCATAAATTTTGGCTAAAGCCATAATATAGTTTGGCTTCGCTCTCCCCGACTTGAAAGTCGGGGCTATTTTTTAAATTTGATTTACATTTTTTATGTACTGATTTTCTTAAGCCTTTCTTCTATCATTGATTTTGTGGATTGTTTTCGTTAAAATTCCAATCAAATCAAAGGACGAATTATGAAAAAGTTAGTATTGATTATGTTTTTGGGCTTTTATGCGGCAGCTTTTGCACAATATAAGGATCCGGGATTCCCTACAACAACAGTTGAAGACGGAATATTAAATCATTCTAATTCTTCCGATAATAATTTGTTTGGATTTCTGAACTCTGACAATTTTGAAATGCATCATCAGTTCGATTTATCTTATTCTGCCTTTGGCAACCAGGGACTCGCACTCAGCATTTATACAAATAGTATGCTCTATAATTTTTCCGATAATCTCAATGTTCAAACTGATATAAGTTTTGTTAATTCTCCTTACACAACTTTGAGCAAAGATTTTCAAAATAATCTTAACGGAATTTATCTGACAAGGGCAGCACTCAATTACAGACCATGGAAAAACTTCGATATATCTGTTGAGTATAACAGGATTCCAAACGGACTCAGCCCTTACGGTTTCTATGGAAGTTCGTTCAACAGGTACGGATTTTATGCTCCTTACATCGGGTATTGAATGAATGTAAAACCTAGTTCCCAGGGGAACCAAAGTTAAGTGAAGGAAAGAAACCCGTCCAAAAAACAATCCACTAAACTAAACGGCAAGACTACAAATATTTTTTTGAATATAATTATTATTCTTCTTGCTGGGTTAATAATTTTTATGTCTTACTCTCTCTTCACAAAAATTAAAACGTTAAGTTCTGATGATGACATAGCAGAACCAAAGCCTTCAAAAATAATTCAGCTTGAAGTTTTGAACGGATGCGGGATTGGCGGAGTTGCAGATAAGATTACAAGCTACTCTAAGGCAAAATAATTTTGATGTTGTGCAGATAGGGAATTATAGATCTTTTGATATTGATAATACTCTTGTTGTAGATAGAACCGGGAAAAAAATAAATGCTCTTAAAGTTGCCGAGGCTCTCGGCATAGATCCTAAAAATGTAATTCAGCAAATAAACAATGATTATTTTCTCGATGTTTCTTTAATAATCGGGAGAGATTTTAATCATTTAAAACCATTTAAAAATTAAGAGGCACCTTTTGGAATCAATTGAACTTGCGAACAATATAGCAGAATTAATCTTTAACAAAAAAGGATATGATGTTAGAATACTCGATCTGAAAGAGGTAGCCACTTTCACGGACTATTTTGTGATATGTTCTGCAGATTCTGATACACAGGTAAAAGCTATTGCAGATGAAATTGATAAATCGTTGAGGGACGGCGGACTAAAAAGCTGGCATAAGGAAGGTTACAGATCTTTAAACTGGGTTCTTATTGATTATGTCGATGTTGTAGTTCATGTCTTTAAAAGAGATATGAGAGAGTTTTATAATCTCGAAAAACTCTGGGGAGATGCGCTTGTTATAGAAGTTGAAGATCCGGCTTTGAAAAAAGCTAAACCCGTAAAAGAGAAGAAGACAGTTAGGAAAACGAGGACAGCGAAAAAGTAACCAATCTTCCTTTAGTTTCTTTTCTATTTCTTTCTAAGAAAACATAAGATTTGTTTTTTTAATAAATTGAGTAATAGTTTTGAGCTTAATCTTTGTCAGTCTGAGCTTGTCGAAGACTGACGATCACACTTCAACAGGCTCAGTGTGACAACAGAAAGTGCAATTTTTAATTAGCAAATCAGGGAATTAATTTGAAACAATATCTAAAATCCCTTTTTGAAGAAGCTTCCGAAAGATTGGAATATCTTAAGGAAATAAACCTTGCCTTCGATGTTCCGAAGAATGAAACTCACGGTGATCTTTCTTCAAATGCTGCTATGCTTCTTACAAAGCAATTAAAGAAAAATCCAAGACTGATTGCAGAAGAAATTATTGCCGGCTTAAAAATCGATAACAAGATAATTCACAAAACAGAAATCGCCGGTCCCGGGTTTATTAATTTTTTCTTTGCACCTTCTTTCGTTTCGGAAATAATAAAAGAAATTCTCACCTCGCCTGACACATTTGGAAAATCCGATAAACACAAAGGTAAAAGAGCAAATGTTGAATTTGTCTCTGCAAATCCAACGGGACCATTAACCGTAGGACACGGAAGAAATGCAGTAACCGGAGATACAATTTCAAATATGCTTGAGTGGATCGGTTATGAAGTTGACCGGGAATATTATTTCAATAATGCCGGCAGACAGATGAGGGTTCTCGGCGACTCTGTAAGATTACGTTACATAGAACTGCTTGGTGAAAAACAGGATTTCCCTGAAGATTATTACCAGGGAGAATACATAAAGGAAATTGCTAAAAAACTTTATGATGAATTTGGTGATAAGTTAAAGAATGAAGGTCCTGAAGGAGTTTTTAAAGAGAGAGCTGAAAAAGAAATATTTAAAGAAATTGAAACAACTCTCGCACGACTAAACATAAAACATAAAGTTTTTTATAATGAAAACAGTTTGTACGAGGAGAAAAAGATTGATTCACTTCTTAGTACCTTCAAAGAAAAAAACCTTTCTTATGAAAAAGATAGCGCGGTTTGGTTAAAACTTACAGAGCTTGGAAACGATTCCGATAAAGTGATAGTAAAATCAACAGGGGAGCCGACATACAGGCTGCCCGATATTGCTTATCATAAAACAAAATTTGACCGCGGTTATGATTTAATAGTTGATCTTTTCGGTTCCGACCACAATGCAACTTACCCGGATGTTCTTGCCGGATTGAGAGCTTTAGGATATGATACTGATAAAATTAAAGTTCTCATTCACCAGTTTGTTACTATTATGGATGGCGGGGAAGTTGTTAAAATGTCAACACGGAAAGCAAATTATATAACTCTCGATGAACTAATTGATGAAGTTGGAAGCGATGTTGTAAGGTATTTCTTTAATATGAGGAATATAACTTCCCATATGAATTTTGATCTCGAGCTTGCAAAAAAACATTCCGATGAAAACCCTGTTTTTTATCTGCAGTATGCACACGCAAGAATTTGCTCAATCCTTAAAATGACTGAAAGAGAAGAACTTAAAATCCTCGACAGAAAATTTATCCCTACTTTCTACAAATGAAGAACAATTACTATTAAAAAAGTTGCGGCAGTTTAAGGAAGAAATAGAATACAGCACAGAACTTTTTGAAGCACATAGAATTTGTGCTTACCTTGAGGAGCTTGCAGGTTTATTCCATAGGTTTTATACAGTTTGCAGAATTATCGGCTCCGAAAAAAAATTAGCAGAAGCAAGAATAGCACTCGTTACTGCAACAAGAGCTGTTCTAAAAAATGGTTTAACAATTCTTGGGAGTTAGTGCACCGGAGAGGATGTAAGTGTGAGAGAACCCTTTATCAGAAATGCTACAGAGAAGTTTGCCTTGGAATATAGCAACTGTGTAGCAAGAATTAATTGGATGTAATCAAAAATGTTTGATTGGAATAAAATTATTATAGCTGCAATTCCACCGCTAATTGCTGTTATTGTAGCTTGGGCATTTGCTTTTATCCCACAGAAAAGACAAAACATCCAACGCTCTATTTTTGAATTAATGAAAAATCAGATGGATTTATTAAACAGAATTGAAATTCAAAAATATAAAGGGGCGATTTTTTTTATATATGCTAAAAGAACATTAAAGAGATTATATGATTTTATTTCCAAAGAAATTGAAGATGAACCCAAAGATCCAACAGTTTACTATTCGAATCCACTAAACTCTGAGGTCCTTGAATTCTCGGATACCCTTTGTGGTCGAGAATCCTTGAAAATATTTTATAGGAACAGACCTAACAGAAGAAAAGATGAAATGGAATTGCAGTTTGAAAGACGAAAAGCTGAATATACCTATGAATATTTCTTTGAACTACATTATATTTTTGTTGGCCATTACTTCCGGCATTTATTCAATATTATTAAATTCATACATAAAAAGAGAGGATGGATTCGAAGGAAGTTTTACACTGGATTTGTTCAGGCTCAAATGTCTGCTCCCGAGTTATATTTACTCTTTTATAATGGTTTGAAATTTTCTAAGATGGAAAAATTTATTAATAAATATGATTTAATTGAAAATTTAGCCCGTGAAGATTTGATGAGGATTTCTCACTCTGAATTTTATAAATGCTCGATGAAAAGTAGAAATGAGTTAGAAGGAGAAATGGATGAAGACATAGATATATTCATTGATAAGCCCACGATTAAAAAGGGATTTGATGATAAACTAAATTTTGAGTTTTTAAGTTTGAATGAAATTATAGCTGGGATAAAGGTTAAGTGGCAGGAGGGAGATAAAAATATCGAATATAATGGGATAGAATTTTTTGATTATTTAAGACATAGGTTAAAGCAATATTATATATTACAAGTTGGTACTAGTGATGAAAAAGACAAAACAAAGAGATTACTTATAGATTTTGGACTTTCTTATGGTGAGGTAAATAAAATTATTAATGATAGTCCGGCAAGTAATCCGCATAGCAAGATTGATATCAATTTACCCAAGAAGATAGCGGAATTTACATTTAGAATTATTTATGATATCTATCACGAATATCTGGATAAATATTTTAATAAAGTTTTATATATTCTTAAATATTTGGAAAGAAAAGACAGTTATATTAAAAAATTTGATTCTGATATTTCGGAATATGTCGATTTATTTAATACGAGGTTATCATTAGTAGAAAAATTCTTATTATTTTATGGTGGATTGTATATTCCAGAAATGGAAGAGTATCTTGCAAAATATAATCTATTTACTGGTTTAACATTACTGGATTTGATAGACGATAAACATCAAAGGTTTTATAAATGGGAAATAAGTCTTAAAAAATGATAAGTATTGTTTAATAAAATGTTTTCACACATTCAATCCGCAATTGCCACAGAAATTGCATAAACTTTATTTGCACCAGCTTTTAGCAAAACTCTTCCACATTCTCCAATTGTGCTGCCTGTTGTAATTACATCATCAACTAATAAAATATTTTTGCCATTTAGGCTTAAATTTCTTTTCGCTTTAAAAGCACCTTCAATATTTTCCTGTCTCTCTTTTAAGGTCATCGTTGTTTGGGATTCTGTAAATCTTTTTCTTTTAATAAAGTTTTGTGCGACAGGAATATTCTAATTCTTTACTCAATCCTTTGGCAATGTAAAAAGATTGGTTATAACCTCTCTCGGCTTTCTTAAGATGATGAAGCGGAACAGGAATTATAAAATCAATTTCCCATTTAGTTATTTTTTGTTTAAGGTTTTTTCCTAAAATGCTTCCAAGAAATTTTCCGGTTAAAAATCTATTATTATACTTAAGTGAATGAATAATATGTTGAAGCTCTTTATCCTTTTCAAAAACATAAAGAGAAATAAAATCAGAAATAATTCCGGATGATGAGAATTTTCTTACAAACTCGGAATGAATTCTTTCATCTTCAGCAAGCTTTATTTTTGAGATACAATCGGGACAAACGACAGATTCATTTGGAAGAAGTTTTTTATTGCAGGAAGGGCAAAATCTTGGTAGAAAAAAGTCGAAGAGGGATGTAAACGCTGTGTAATTGAAAGATTGCAAAATTACAAGATTATAAAATTAAATGATCGTTGTTTGAATGCTAATTGTTTAAGCATCTTCTTTAGACCCCGAAACATTAGATGTCGGGGAACTAAAATTATGTTAGATCCCAACTTTAACGGTTTCAACCAAATTTATAAAAATTGGGCTAAAGCCAACAATAATTGGTGAGTTTGCATAAACCACGACTTAAAAGCCGTGGCTATTACGCCCAAATTTTGCAATTTTGTAATCTTTCAATCTCGCAATTTTATTCAAAGCATTCCCGCGCGTTTTCTCAAAAACCACTCGATTGCAAAAAGCAAAATTATCGCAGCCATCAGCCACTCAGTTGACCAGAGACTTATTTCGCTTGTTACTAATTTTTCTTTTGAGGCACTTTCATTTATTCTTTTCAGCAAGGGGAAAAGTCCTGCAAAGTTTTTCTGATCAAAATATTCACCTTCGGTCCTATCTGCCAAAGATTTTAAAAATTCATAATTCATTCGCGGGTTTATCATTTCAATATCAACTTCGCCAATATTGAATGAACCAGCATCAGTCCCAAGTTTTAATTTGTCTAAATTTGCCTCTCCGGAAAAAGAATAATCTCCCGGTTTATTAGTCTGGAAAGTTCCTTCATACAATCCATTTCCAACCGAGTTTAAAATAATTTCCGATTTCTCTCCGCCACGTATTACATTTATTTTCACTTCAGCATCAGAAACAGGATTAAAAGTTGCATCATAAACCTGTCCTGTAAATTCAACTTCTTCTCCAAGAGAGTAAATCTTCTTCGATGTTTTAATATTTACTTGTTTCTGTTGCTTCGCTTGTATTAAGCCATTTAACAGAGCTGTTGATAAACCTATCGAACAGATCAAGATTTTTTGTCGCAGTCTGCAGTTTCCATTTCCAGATATCCTTTGCAAGAACAGCAATTGATCTTTTGCTGCCGAGTTTTCTCCACACTATCAAAGGAATATTCGATGGAGTGTTATTTATTTTGGTTCCGGCAATAATCTCACTTTCAGGCTTGGTTGTAAATTGTATATCAGGCTGAAAAACGGGAGGCAGATTTTCCCACGCAGCGATAGGATTGGCAGAATTATTTTGTAATAAAGGATTTTTTGTTTCGTTTCCTGAAATGAGTGGTTGAACTTCACGATATAAATTCGATTTCAAACTAATGTTAATTGGTAATTCTCTTTGTAATTCATTAAGCTTTTTAAAATCGATTCCCGATGCAAGCGAGAGGAAAAACGGTTTACTTTCATTAAGAATTTTATTCTTTACTTTGTTGTAAAATTCTCCGGTAGTTTCATTTGATGGAAATCCGATTAAAAAGAAAATGTCCGCACTGTCAACTAAAGTTTGAGGATTAGCTTTTTCTAAAAATTTTCCCTGGGCAAATTGTGTTAAAGAACTAACTCTGAAATTTTTATCATTCTCAAGTGATTCTTTTACAAATGAAATATCTGAAGAAGGACTTCCACCAAGGACAAGAATATCAATCTTATTTCCAAGTACATTTATATAAAAAACTTTTTTGTTATTTGCTTTGGTGAATTCTCCGTTCAAATCAGAGGCAACAACTGTTAGTTTCTTTTCACCACCTGATTTTGGATTATATTCAAATTCAATATTCTGAATCCCGTCTTCACTCAAAGTAATTTTCTTTTGCCCGATAGGAATATTTCCTTCAAATAATGAAATATTTATTTCTTTTCCCGCAAAACCTGTATTACTTATTGTCGTCTGAATTGTAGTTGGAGTTTCTGCATAGATATACTCATTATATAGAACATTCTTAATTTCTACATCGTTTCTTCTTGAAGTATCTCCCACACCGACCGTAAAAACCGGGATATGTAATTTCTCTGCTGTAAAAAGAGGATTTGTTCCTTCTGTAATTACTCCATCGCTTATAATTACAATTGAAGAGATGTTTTTGTTTTGATTATTAACAAGCGAAAAAATATTTGAAAAATTTGTACTTCCTTCAGAGAAATTTAGGTTTTCTAATTCTTCTGAAGTTGGCTGAGTTACCTTGTTTCCAAAAGTATAAGCCTCAAATTCATTTGCATTAATTTCTTTCCTCAGTTTCGAAGTAAAATCTCTTACAGTTTGTTCTCTGTTTGTTCCATCATTAATTGTTATAGAACGTGAATTATCTATGAATACCAGGCTTAGCGGATTGATGGTAATTTTTTTTGTTAGAGCAAGTACTGGTTCAAATATTATGAAAAGAAGAAGAAGCAAAGCAAGAAATCTCAAAGCAATTAGTAGCGCTTTCAGTTTTGTATTGATGACAGGAACAGTAAACCTGTAAACAAAAAGAGTGAAGAGCCCGAACAAAAGAATTGCAATTACTAAAAAAACCGGATCAATTGAAAGTGTGAGATTGACTTTATCAATTCCGAACATCAAAAAATTAATTCTCCTTTTAGAACTGTAACAGCTTTACCGGAGATATATAATTCATTTTTATCAGGATAAAAAGTCACTCCTACTCTCCCGTTTCTTCCGAGAACATCGCCCTGTTCAAAAGTATAGCTTAACTTTTCCCCATCGTTTTTAATAAAACCATTATGAATTAAAACGGGAAGTAAGGGACCATTCATAGAGCCTGTTACGGGATCTTCATTAATTCCGATAGAATGGTGCAAAAAATCTTGAATGAGCAAAATCTTTCTTCTATCAACCGTTTCGAGTGTATAAACAGCAATACAGCTCGAATTCATTTTTTGTCGCTGTCAAATCATAAAGTGCTTTAAAATCCGGTTTCAGGAAACTGAGTTCTTTGAGCGTTTTAATTCTTATATACAAGTATCCATTCTCAACTAAGATAAAGGGAGTTTTATCATCGAATTCAAATCTGTTACCGCCAAGTGCATTTAAGATTTCTTCTTTATCCCCGGTAAACTCTTTCATGGAATAAATTGGAATCTGCATGAAATATTTGCCATCCTCAAAGCGGCATCTTAAAATGCCTGATTGGGTATTAAATCTTACTTCCTGTCCATCTTTTAATAAATTATTTTCGTTTAGGAAGTGTAAAGATGCAATTGTAGCATGACCACAAAGTTCAACCTCTACTGTCGGTGTAAACCAGCGAAGATTATAATCTGCTTTATCTGTTTCATTAGATTTTGTGAGGAAGGCTGTTTCTGCAAGATTCATTTCTTTTGCGATTAATTGCATTTCTTCTTTAGACAGATTCTCATCCAAAGTGACTCCTGCAGGATTTCCACCGAAAGCCCGATCTGTAAAAGCATCTATCTGAAATATTTTAATTGTCTTTGCCATTTAAGAGCCCTTCAATTTTCCATGATTTCATCATATCAAAGGTTTTGTAGTCGGTCAAATCAAAATGAATTGGAGTGACAGAAACATAATTCTTTTTTATTGCTGCGTGATCAGTTTCCATTTCAGTATCAACTTCAACAAGATTTCCTGTAAGCCAGTAGTAATCTCTTCCATAAGGATCCTGTCTTTGTTCATACATATCATCCCATTTAGATTTTCCTTGTCTTGTTAGTAAAATTCCTGCGATCTCATTTTCAGGAACGTCAGGTACATTCACATTAAGCAAAGTACCAACGGGAAGTTTTTTGCCTGCGATTTCCTGTGCGATCATCTTTGCGACTTTAGCTGCAAATTTAAAATCTGTTACTGTGTGACTTGTTACAGAAATTGCAATCGAGGGAATATCCATTATTGCAGCTTCTCTCGCAGCAGAAACAGTTCCCGAATAAATAATATTAATTGCAGTATTTGATCCATGATTTATTCCGGATATAACAATGTCAGGTGGAATTTTCATTATATTTTTTATTCCCATTTTTACGCAATCAGCCGGGGTTCCATCAACTGCGTAACCAAAAAAATCACCATTCTTTTTATATTTTATTACGCGTAAAGGGACCTGCATTGTAATTGCGTGACCCACTGCACTTTGTTCTTTTAAAGGAGCAACAACTGTAACTTCACCAATTTCTTTAAGTGTTTGTACTAATGTTGAGATTCCTGCCGATTCAATTCCATCATCATTTGAAACTAATATTCTCAAGTAGCGACCTTTAATTCTTTCTTAAATAATGTTAAAAATAACATAAGTCACATAGAGTAACAATGGAAGATAAATGGTTGCATGGATGCATGTTTGCATGGTTTTTTCAAAGTACATGCATTCATGCAGCCATGGTACATGCGTCGTTCAGTTCTTCGCATAAATTATGTATTTTAGTTAAATAATAATTCTAATTATGCTGATATTAAAACCACATATTTTTGACAAATATGCAAATGTTATTGCAGGTGTAGGTACAAAAATCGGAGCTGATAGAAAGGCTCCTTATTTTTTCAATATGTCTTTTTCTGTTGGCGATGATGAAAATATTGTTGAAGAAAACAGAAATTTATTTTTTGAGAATCTTGGGATTAAGCCTGAAAATGTAGCTTATCAAAAACAGGTTCACGAAGATAAAATATCATTTGTAACTCAAGGTGGTCAAGTCGGTGAAAGCGATGCAATGATTACAGACAAACCCGGAAATTGGCTTGGCCGTAAGTGTAGCAGATTGTGTCCCGATTTTGACTTTATGATCCGGTGAAAAAAATAATTGCGGGTGTTCATTCAGGCTGGAGAGGAACAGAAAAAAAAATCTTACTTAAAACTTTGGATAAGTTAAAAACTTTCGGCAGCCTGCCGGAAAACTTAGTTGCTTACATTGGTCCATCAATCAGTAAAAATGTTTATGAAGTTGGAAAGGAAGTTGCCGAATTTTTTGATGAAAAATATCTTGAACAAAAAGGTGAAAAGTTTCTTCTCGATGTAGCAGGTGTAAACTTTGATATTTTACTTAATGGCGGAATCAAAGAAAATAATATTCAACTTTCTTCACTTTGTACTTTTGCAATGAAAGATGTTCTCCATTCTTTCAGGCGAGATGGAAACAAATCAGGACGTTCCTATGCTGTTATTGCTTTGAGGGAGAATTAGTGAAAGAAAGAATAAAGGATATATTAGTCTTCACCTTGATTTGCTTAATATGGGGGTCAACTTGGTTGGCAATAAAGACAAGTTTATTTTCACTTACTCCAATGTTTTCTTCCGGTTTCAGATTTTGCGTAGCATCGATAGTAATTTTCATTATCGTCAAAGTCAGGAAAATTGAAATTCATTCTGACAAAACCTCCTTGAAATTATACCTGATTATGGGTTTCTTTTCTTTTGTGCTTCCATACGGATTAATTTACTGGGCGGAACAGTTTATTCCTTCAGGACTAACGTCAGTTCTGTTTGCAGTTTATCCTTTTTTCGTGCTTCTCTTTTCATATGTATTAATTCCCGATGAGAAAATTGGGTTTTATAAAGTATTCGGAATAATTCTCGGTTTTGGCGGAATACTTGTGATTTTTTCTGACAGCATAGGTGGAGATATTTCTTCTTACTTAGTTGGTATGATTGTAATTGTTCTTAGCGGAATTATGCAGGCCGCAATTTCCGTAATAATTAAGAAACATGGATTTCATCTAAATCCGCTTTCAATGAATCTTATCCCGATGGCGATTGCAGGAATATTATTGACATCAGCCGGTTTTTTAATGGAAGATTTTTCACAACTCAAGTTTGATTCCGCCGCAATTCTTTCTGTCCTTTACCTTGCAGTTTTTGGAAGCATAGTTACATTTACCTCGTATTACTGGCTGTTGAAAAGAATCAGTGTTGTATTACTTTCACTAATTGCATTTATTAATCCAACTATAGCTCTAATACTTGGTGCAATTGTGTATAATGAAAAATTATCTTCTCAAAATTTATGGGGAAGTGCTCTTGTTTTAACAGGGCTTCTCTGGGCAAATCTTGAAAATTTTAAGAAACGTACAGTTTGAATGTGGAAATAATTCTGATTCAGGATTTGGTTAAATTAATAGATAAGAAAAAATGCAGGTAGTTAATGCTTAATATTATAAGAATAAAGAAGGTAACCTTTTACGGTTATCATGGCGTAAGATCAGATGAACAAAGTGTTGGCGGAAAGTTTGAAGCTGATGTTGATATTTACACTGACTTTAGAAAAGCAGCAAAGAATGATGATCTTAAAGAAACAATAGATTATCATAAAGTTTATTCTTTTATGTATCAACTCGCATTGGAGCAGAAATATTATTTAATCGAATCTCTTGCTATGAAAATTGCTGATGAGTTATTGAAAAAATTTGATCATATAGAAAAAATTGCGGTGAGAGTAAGAAAAAATAATCCGCCGCTTGGCGGAGTTGTCGATCACGTTGAAGCCGAAGTGATTAAAGAAAGAAATGAATTAAGTTAAAAGTTATCAGTTACTAAGTTATTGGGTTATTAAGTTAAGATGAGATGAAAAATATTGCGTATATAGGACTTGGTTCAAACAAAGGTGACAAAGTTAATTACTTAAGAAGAGCTATTGAAAAAATTAATGCTGATAAAAAATGTAATGTTGAAGTCTCTTCTTCTTTATATGAAACAAAACCATTAGGAAACCGAAAGCAGGAAAATTATCTGAATGCAGTTATACAAATTTCTACCGGTTACTCAACTATAGAGCTTTTTAATTTAGTGAAAAGTATTGAAAAGGAGCTAGGGAGAAGTAAGACTGAAAGATGGGGCGACCGGGAAATAGATATGGATATTCTTTTTTATAACGAACTTGTTTATTCAGATGAAATGATAACTATTCCGCACAAAGGAATTCCTAACCGGGATTTTGTTCTTATGCCACTTTGTGAGATAAATTCAAACTTTATTCACCCTGAATTAAAGCAAAAAATTTGTGATATTAATGTTGCCGATTCTGAAAAATGTATAATAAGGAAGTTGCCGGAAAAACTTTTATTCCAAGAGAAATAATTGAACCAGAATTCAGAAGTAAGATATATAGCAATTGAAGGCGTGATTGGAGCTGGGAAAAGCGCTCTAGCAAAAAAAATTAAAGAAAAACTTAACGCCGAATTGGTGCTCGAGCAGTTTGAAACAAATCCCTTCCTTGAAAAATTTTATTCCGATAGAAAAAGATATGCTTTCCAGACACAGATGTTTTTCTTAATAAATCGATTCAAACAGCAGGAAGAATTAAAACAGGGCAATCTTTTTACAGAATATACAGTTTCCGATTATATATTTGAAAAAGACAGAATATTTGCTTATTTAAATTTGTCGGGTGAAGAGTTAAAGCTTTATGAATCTATTTTCCCTTTGCTGGAAAGAAATCTTAATAAACCCGATTTGATTGTTTTCCTGCAGTCGAGTGTTGACAGGCTGATTTATAATATCAAAAAAAGAGGAAGGAAGATCGAGAGAAATATTACGCGAAGTTATATTGCAGAACTGAGCGAAGCTTATAACAATTTCTTTTTCAGATATAATAAAACTCCTTTGTTAATTGTTAATTCTACCGAAATTGATTTTGTTCACAACGATGAAGATTTTGATGAATTGTTTAAGCAGATCTTTCGTGAAGACAGAGGTGTAACAGAATATTTTAAGCCGGAATCGAGGCGGCTGTTATGATAAGATTTTTTTTGTACTTAATTATTTTTTGGCTCGCTTATGAAATTGTAAAACGAGTTGTAAGATTTTTTGTTTCTCCTTCGGAACAAACCCAAAACCGGGTTCATACGGAGAATGCCAGGAGAAATAAAAGAGAATACAAGAATGTTGAAGATGCTGAATTTACCGAAATAAAATCCGAAGACAATAAGAAAAAAGATAATTAAGCCGGATGGCAAAACAAAATATATTCTCTAAACTTACTTTAGCAATACTTGAGAATTTTTTTTCTATAGAGGAAAACAAATCTCTTCAAATCGGGGAACCTAAAAAGTTTTTAATTGTAAGACAGCATAACCAGCTTGGCGATCTGCTCTCCGGAGTCTCTCTTTTCAGAGCAATAAAAGAAACTTATCCCGGCAGCCATCTCACTTTAATTGTAAGTCCTTTTAATTATCCGGGTCTTGTTAAGAATAAATTTATTGATAAGCTTTTCATTTTCAACAAGAATAAAATTTACAATCCTTTTTACTTTATTAGATTTATAAAATTATTAAGAAAAGAATATGATATTGTGATTGTACCGGTGGTAGTTTCAATATCATTTACAAGCAATTTTATTGCGAGAATATCGAAATCAAAAATAAGAATTGGTGCCAGGTATTTAAATGGTATGAAGAACGATAGTGACTTTTTCTTCGATAGAAGAGTTACTCTCGATTGGAGAATGCATCCTGATTCCAATGTTTCCGAAAGAAGCCTGGATATTGTAAGACCTTTTGGAATTAACACAACAAACTACCGCTCGGAAATAAGTTTTGATGAAAAAGATCTGAAAGAAGCCGATAAGTTTATTGCAAAAATCAAGGTTGAGGAGAGAGACTATTTAATTGGGCTTCACGTCGGAGCAGGTAAACCTCAGAACAGGTGGTCCGCAATAAAGTTTGCAACACTGATAAAGAAACTAAAAGAAAATTATTCCGCTAAATTTTATCTAACTGGCAGTTCTGCAGACAAGGAAATAATCAGGTTTGTGGAAGTTAATCTTCCTTTTAATGTGGCATTTTTCCTAAATAAAAAAATTCCTGAAGTAGCAGCACTTGTTTCTAGGTCTGATCTTTTCATATCAAATGACACAGGTATAATGCATGTTGCCGGCTGTACAAATACACCACAGATTTCGATTTTTGGTCATACAAACCCATTCAACTGGGCTCCGATTGGCGCGAATAAATATTTTGTTAGAAAAAGCGAACTGATTGATGACGTTTCTGTAGAAGATGTTTTCAGTCTTTGTAATATTCTGCTGGCTAAAAGCAGAAAGGAAATAAATATTGCTAAGTAAGAATTATGCCGCAGTAGACGTTGGTACTAATTCCTTCCATCTTATCATTGTAAAAATCAATCGGGATAGTTCTTTAACAGTAATTGACAGGGAAAAAGAAGTTATCAGGCTTGGTTCTCATAAGGGTCAAGAATTAAGTTTAATCAGTCAGGATGAGATTGAAAAAGGAATCAGTATCTTAACCAGATTTAAAAAACTTTCAACCAAATATAATGCGGAAATTCATACTGTTGCTACAAGCGCTGTGAGGGAAGCGAATAATAGAGAGGAATTTATAGAGAAAGTTTTAAAAAGAACCGGGATTGAAATTGAAGTAATTGATGGAAAGAGGGAAGCCGGATATATCTATAAAGGTGTAAGAAAAGCTCTTCCTTACAAAGATAAAAAATTGTTGTGTGTTGATATAGGAGGAGGAAGTACAGAAATAATTCTTGGACATAATGATAAAATTATTTTCGGAGAGAGTATTAAAATTGGAGCTGTAAGATTAAGCAAAAAATTCTTTCCTGATTTTATTCTTACAAACGATGGAATTAGTAATTGCAACAAGTTTGTTGAGGAGCAAATCAAAGTTAATAAAAAAATTAACTTCGATGAAAAGTTTGATATCGCAGTAGGTGCCTCGGGTACAATTCAAGCAGTAGCGGGAATGATTAAATACCAGAAATCAGGTAAAAAGCTTAAATCTCGTAATGGATTTGTTTTTACTAAAGAAGAACTTGAAAAAGTAACAGATGAAATTTTTAAAAGAAAAACTCCTGAACAAAGAGTAAATATCGAAGGAATGGAATATAAGAGAGCAGATATAATTCCTGCTGGTTTGCTCGTACTCAATAAAATATTTGAGATATTTAGAATAAAAGAGATAATTATATCGGAATTTGCTTTGAGGGAAGGAGTTGTTTTGAGTATGCTGGAAAAGGACCTTAACAAGATGACATCTTATCAATCCGGTTAAACTTGTAAAGATGTCATCTTTGATCTAGTTCTATTACTTTATCCTACCTTTAATTAGAGCCCTGTCGTAGGTAT
Organism: uncultured Ignavibacteria bacterium; assembly: GCA_963727535.1. Lineage (GTDB taxonomy): Bacteria > Bacteroidota > Ignavibacteria > Ignavibacteriales > Ignavibacteriaceae > RBG-16-34-14. The sequence continues at coordinate 305,724 of CAVSGR010000008.1, read as the reverse complement.
ATTTACAATTCAAATTATAATGGAATAATGTTAAACATTCGCAACTTCTGCATAATTGCACATATAGATCATGGTAAATCAACACTTGCCGACTGTCTTCTTGAAACAACAGGAACTATTTCCGCAAGGGAGGCAAAGGACCAGATACTCGATGATCTCGAGCTTGAAAGGGAAAGAGGAATAACGATAAAATCCCACGCCATCCAGATGAAATACAAAGCTAAGGATGGTAAAGATTATATTTTTAATCTAATAGATACTCCTGGTCACGTTGACTTTACTTATGAAGTATCACGTTCACTAGCGGCATGTGAAGGCGCCTTGTTAGTCGTAGATGCCGCACAGGGAGTAGAGGCTCAAACTATCAGTAATCTTTATCTTGCCATAGATGCAGGGTTAGAAATAATTCCTGTTTTAAATAAAATTGATTTACCAAGCGCAGAAGTTGAGAAAGTAAAGGGACAGATAATTGATCTCATTGGCTGCGAACCTGAAGAAATTCTTTCAGTCAGTGCAAAAACAAAACTTGGTATTAATGAAGTTCTTGAAAGGATTGTAAATAAAATTCCTCCGCCAAAGGGTGATCCCGATGCCCCTTTGCAGGCTTTGATATTTGATTCCGTTTTTGATGCTTACCGTGGAGCAGTTGCTTATATAAGAGTAATAAACGGAACTTTGAAAACAAATGACAAAATAAAATTCTTTGTAACTGATAAAGAATGGGAAGCCGAAGAGATAGGAATTCTCGGCTTAAAAAAAATAAAAACTGATGAACTTTCTGCAGGAAATGTTGGATACTTAATTGCAGGAATAAAAGATGTTCATGATACGAAAGTCGGCGATACAGTAACACACGCAAAAGGTGGGGTTAAAGAACCATTACCAGGGTATAAAGCTGTTAAACCAATGGTTTACAGCGGATTGTATCCCACTGATTCTGAAGAATTTGAGGATCTTCGTGATGCTTTGGAGAAATTCACACTAAATGATTCTGCTCTTATTTATCAGCCGGAAACTTCCGCCGCTCTTGGTTTTGGTTTTCGGTGCGGTTTTCTTGGTTTGTTGCATATGGAGATTGTCCAGGAAAGATTGCTGCGTGAACATGACCAGTCAATTATTACTACTCTTCCAAACGTTGAATATTATGTTTTCAAAAATAACGGTGAGAAAGTTGTTGTAGATAACCCGGCTTTAATGCCGCCAGTTGGAGAAATTGATTATATCGAAGAACCTTATGTTAAAGCCCAGATTGTTGTGCCTAGTGAATACGTTGGCAACATTATGAAACTTGCAATGGATAAAAGGGGAGAATACAAGAACACAACTTATATTGATCCGACAAGAGCAGATATACAATTTGAATTACCGCTTTCAGAAATAATATTTGATTTTTATGACAAGCTAAAATCTATGACACGCGGCTATGCTTCTTTAGATTATGATTTTATCGGTTACAGGGAATCGGATCTTGTCCGACTTGATATTCTTCTTAATAGTGAACCTGTAGATGCTTTGTCAATGATTGTTCATAGGGATAAAGCTTACGATTGGGGAAGGAAAGTCTGCAGCAAGCTTAAAGAGCTTATACCGAGACAAATGTTTGAGATTTCTATCCAGGCAGCCATTGGAACAAAGGTAATTTCAAAATCTGTTGTTAAAGCATTGAGAAAAAATGTTCTTGCAAAATGCTATGGTGGCGATATTACAAGGAAAAGGAAACTTCTTGAAAAGCAGAAAGAAGGCAAGAGAAGAATGAAACAAGTTGGTAATGTGGAAATACCACAGGAAGCTTTTTTAGCTGTATTACAGATTGAAGATTAGAAAAAAATCAAATTTACAATAGGGGTTCAGTGTGCTGAACCCCTATTGTTTTAAATGGTTATGGAAAGTCAAAGTAAAACAGAAAAGAACCCTTCAGCAATTAGAAGATTAATAAAAATTCTTCTCTGGACTTTATTACTCGCCATAATATTAAAATCATTTTTTATTGAAGCGTACAGAATTCCTACATCTTCTATGGAGAAAACGCTTCTTCCCGGGGATTTTATTTTTGTAAATAAAGCAGCTTATTCTATTTCTACACCAAGACATCTTCCTATAATTGGAACAAAAACCAGAAGCTTTAAACTTGTCTCATTTTCTAAGCCATCAAGAGGTGACATTGTCATTTTTGAATTTCCGGAACACAGAGAAGGTAATAAGTTAATGACTGCCAATTACATAAAAAGAATTATTGGTTTACCTGGCGACACATTAGAAATTATTAACAACGTGATTTATGTAAATGGAAAAACTTTTTTAGATGACCACAAGCAGCTTAGTAAAAAAAAGGAAGATGTTATTTATGGCAACAAAACATTTTCAGCTAGTGGAGATTGGAATGGTAAAGATTATGGACCTGTTGTTATTCCTTATAAAGGATTAAAGGTTGAGGTAAATTTTAAGAATATTGATAAAATTGGTCTCCTTATAAATAGGGAATATGAAAAAAAGGTTGTCAGTGTTGAAGGAAGTGTTATCGATATTGAAGGAAAACCAGTTAGAGCATATACATTTAAACAGGATCATTATTTTGTTATGGGTGATAACAGACGAGTAAGTATGGACAGCAGGTACTGGGGAACTATTCCTGAAAATTTAATTATTGGCAAAGCGGTACTAATTTACTGGTCAACGGATCCTCATTTATCTGCATTTAAGTCTATCAGGCTTGGGCGTTTATTCAAAATTATAAATTGAAGTACATTATAAAAGGGCTATTTTTTAAACCAAATTGAGCTATATTTATAAAAAAAATCGTCAAATTTATTATGCGAAATATTCTTATAGTTTTGGTAATTCTGCTTATTTCTGTCTGTTCCTTTTCTAAGGGTAAGTACCTGGTTTATTTTAAAGATAAAGACATCACTTCAGGACAAACTCTCAATAAAACAAGTGCTTTATATAAAGAAGCTCTAAATAATCTTACAGAAAGAGCAATTGAACGAAGAAGAAAAGTAATGGGGAACGATATAATATCTTATGATGATTTACCCATTAAAAGTGAATATATAAATAAATTAAACTCGCTGGGAATTAAAATAGTACACAAGCTTACCTGGTTTAATGCTGTTTCGGCTTACTTAGATGATTCGCAACTAACAAAAGTAAAAGAATTTCCCTTTGTTGATAAAGTGGACCCCGTAAAAGTATTGAAATTTATAAATGAAAAAATAAATGAACCTGGCATTGAGAAAAACAAATCTGTAACAGATCTCGATTACGGCTCTTCTTTTACTCAGCTTAATCTTATGGATGTTCCGATTGTTCATTCAAAAGGAATAACAGGTAAAGGTATCTTGATTGGATTTTTAGACAGCGGCTTTAGATGGAAAAATCATGAAGCATTAGCTAATGCTAATGTAATTGCCGAATATGATTTTGTATTTGGTGATTCTGTAACTGCTAACCAGCCGGGGGATATTCCGGCACAAGATAGTCATGGAACAAGTGTATTTTCGGAAGTGGCAGGATTCAAAGACAGCTCTCTAATTGGTGCTTCTTACAGTTCATCATTTATTCTTGCAAAAACTGAAGATGAAAGAAGCGAAACGCATGTTGAAGAAGATAATTATGCTGCTGCTTTAATCTGGATGGAAAATTTGGGAGTTGATATAACAAGCAGCTCTCTTGGTTATAGTGAGTTTGATGCTGGGGAGGGTTCATATACTTACCAGGATATGAATGGACAGACAACAATTGTTGTAAAAGCGTGTGAAGAAGCTTTCAGCAAAGGAGTTGTTACTATTACCGCTGCCGGGAATGAAGGAGACAAAACCTGGCATTATATCATATCTCCGGGTGATGGGTTTAATACTATTACAGTTGGAGCTGTAAGCAGTTCTAACGTAGTAACCAGTTTTAGTTCACGCGGTCCAACTTCAGACGGCAGAATAAAACCCGATATATTAGCTCAGGGGACAGATGTATTTGCTGCATCTGCTTCTGGAAAGTACACGGGAAGCTTCGGGGGCACTTCGGCTGCTACGCCGCTTGCTGCTGGTGTTGCCGGGCTGCTTCTGTCTGCTCATCCTTATTTAACTAATGCTCAGGTTAGAAAAATTTTGATACAAACTGCGGACAATTATTCAACCCCGAATAATGATAGAGGCTACGGTTTAGTTTCTGCTGCAAAAGCAATTGATTTTCCCAATGTACAGTCTGATAATTCCAACAATATAATTCATAAAATTTTCATAAATGATTATGCTATTGATCCTTCAACCGTAAAAATTAATTATTCTGCCAGTGGTTCTGATTTTGCAGAGGCAAGTATGACCTACGACGATACTATCAGGTATAGTTTTGTTTTACCATCATCGGGTAATGATCAGTATGTAGAATTTTATTTTACTTATAATGATAGTTCCGGCACAAGTTACCGCGAGCCTTCAAGTGAAAATTATTTGTTGACTTATGGAGCATCTGTTGTTTCGCTTAGCCCTGAAATAAATAATTCTCCAACAGGTTATCAATTAAGTCAAAACTATCCAAATCCGTTCAATGGTCAGACTAGAATAAATTTTGTTGCTTCTAAACAAAAACAAGCAGAATTAATTGTATACAATATTCTTGGTCAAAAGGTAAAAACACTTTTTAACGATGTCGCAAAAATCGGCTTAAATACAGCAAACTGGAATGGCAAAAATGAAAATGGGGTGGATGTTTCGAGCGGAGTTTATTATTATGTCCTTAAAATAGGGGAAGAAAATTTATCCAGGAAAATGATATTGCTCAAATAGGTATATAGCTTTTCTTCAGAAAAATTTACCTTCATAATTATTCTTTCCTGAAATATTCTTAAATTTTTATTTGTAATTCAAGAAAGGTTAATTATGGCTGGTATTCTTTTTCCCGCACAAAATAAATATCTGAATCAATTTAAAAAGGATAGTGATCCTTTAATTTTTGAAATGGAAGAATATGCTAAAGAATATAATGTCCCAATTCTTTCAAGGCAGTCAGCAGATTTTCTTGAACAGGTTGTAATGTTGTTAAATCCTAAAAGAGTTCTTGAGCTTGGAACGGCTATCGCTTATTCGACTATCAGAATTGCAAGAATTCTTAAGAAGAAGTCTGTAATTCATACTATAGAAAAAAGTGAAGACAATTCGATACTTGCAAAAGAAAATATTGAGAAAGCCGGGCTTGAAGATAAAATTGAATTGAAAATCGGTAACGCTCTTACAATAATGCCGCAGCTTCAAAAAAAATATGACTTGATTTTTTTAGATGCCGATAAGGAAGACTATAAAAGATTATTTGATTATTCTATGATACTGCTGAAAAGTAAGGGAGTAATTTTTATTGATAATCTTTTGTGGCACGGCTTTGCTGCTACTCAGAAAGTTCCAAAAGAAAACAGGATATCTACAAAACATATCAGAGATTTTAACAAAGTCTTTATGAACATGCCTAATCTTACGTCGACAATTCTTCCTATAGGTGATGGAATAGGTCTGGGAATAAAAAAGTAAATTATGAATTCTGAAAACTTTGTTACAGAGATTAATAGCTTTTCCGGACAGAAGCTGAAAAGAAAAAATGATTTAAAAACAATTGTGGAAATATGTTTTAAAAATGAAAAAATCACATTTCTGGAAGATATTTCTTTCACTGCAAAATATATCCGGGGTTTGGAGAGAGTGCTTAAGAAAGGAAGTATGAATTCGGAGATTAGTAATCTTGATCAGATAAAACAGGATTACACGAATAACATTAATAAAGTTGTTGACCAGCTTAAAGAGATAATAAACCTGTCGGATGCAAATGTAAAAAGTTTCTTTGAAGAAAAGTATTTAAAATTAACTCAGGAAGGATTTAAAAACCTGAACGAATTACTGGAAGATCTGGAATGGACCAAAATGTATTCTAATAATCAGAAAAGACAAAGTAACAACTAAAAAAACTCTACAAAGAATTCCTAAACATTACTTAAATAATCACTTTTGATTTGCCACAAACTTTACCTTACGTCTTTTGCAATCCACTTTTCAAGAGCAGAAAGAAGGTGGGTCATAGCTGTAATTAATGGCTTATGCTGTACGTTGTCAATATCAGTCAGAATTTCTTTATGAATATTGATGTATGCATTATTTAGTTGTTGAACAATCAAAACGCCTTGTCTTGACAAAGTAACTCTCATATTCCTGCGGTCGTTCGGATCTATCTCTCTTATTAAATAATCTTTTCTTACTAGTCCATCTATAATTCTTGTTAATCTGCTTGGACTCAGGTTCATCCTTTTTGCAATTTGTTTGTTGTTTGAGCTTTCTTCAGTTCCGAAAAGTCTCAGGCATCTGAATTCAGCTTGTGTAAGTCCTTGTTGTTCTGCAAGCCGTGCTTCTTTTTCCTGGCAATTTGCTAATAATTTAAAAGTTAAATCAGCAAGTTGAACGGCTTCTACCGGGGGAGTTGTTATTTCTGGCATGTTTCTTCCCTGTTAATTATTTGCTAAACGCAAAAATCGACAATATTTACCTTTATGTCAAGAAACATCTGGTTTTTAGCTAAAAATAAATCATTTCTGCCGGGTTTATATCAATGTCCCCGTTCGTAGCATCTTTCAATTTGGAAATAATTTTCTGAACATTGTCAGAAGTTATTAAGCATTCAAATTCAACTTTATTAGAATAGTTTGTGTTTAGGATTTTGCTTTCCGATTCGTTAAAAGCCTGATAAATTTTATTTACCAGTTCAAAATCAACTTTAATAAATATTTTTTGATAAAGTCTTTTGTTTACTTTCTCAGCTTTTTCAAGAACTTTAAATGCAGTGTCATAATACGCTTTCCCAAGTCCGCCGACACCGAGCTTTGTTCCTCCAAAATAACGGACAACAACAACCAGCGTATTTGTTAAATTGGAATGTTCTATTGCATTAAAAATTCTTATTCCAGCTGTTCCGGAAGGTTCTCCTGCATCCGAGTATTTTTCCGATGTTAAAGTTTTATATGCATAACAATGATGTGTCGCATCATAATATTTTTTCTTTTAAATCTTTTAAGTGAAGCTGAACTTCTTCTTCATTTTCAATTGGAAAAGCAAAGCCAATAAAACGTGAGTTTTTTTCCTTCAGTTCTGCTTCGTATTTCCTATTAATTACTGTTATTTCTTTCGTTTTATTCATAGAAAAGTAACATGATGCAGTGATTATTTAGTTGTTTATCAAAGCCTCTATGACTAAAATACAATTTTAAATTTAACCCATTTTGTGATTTGGAAAAAGAAACGATAATAATAAAAGGCGCACGGGAACATAATCTTAAGAATATTGATGTTGAAATCCCCAGGGAATCTTTAACTGTAATTACCGGCTTATCCGGCTCTGGAAAATCCTCTCTCGCTTTTGATACAATTTATGCAGAAGGTCAAAGGAGATATATAGAATCTCTCTCGGCTTATGCGCGTCAATTTCTCGATATGCTTGAGAAACCGGATGTGGACCTAATTGAGGGTTTGAGTCCTGCAATTTCTATTGAACAAAAATCTACTTCAGGAAATCCGCGATCTACAGTTGGAACGGTAACTGAAATTTATGATTACCTCCGTCTTCTTTATGCAAGATTAGGAATTCCTCATTGCTACAATTGCGGAAGACCAGTCACAAAACAATCTGCCAACCAGATAATCGACTCAATTATTACTGCTTTGAAAAGTGAGAAAGTAACAATTCTCGCTCCGGTTATCAGGGGAAGAAAAGGACATTACAGGGAATTATTTGAAGAGATTGCTGCAGATGGTTTTCTTAAAGTAAGAGTTGATAATGAAGATCATGAAATTGTAAAAGGATTCAGTGTTGACAGATATAAAATCCACAACATAGAAATTCAGATAGACAAACTAACAATAAATGAAAAATCGAGGAACAGGCTGACTGAATCCGTAGGAGTAGCATTGAATTATGGAGACGGCATTGTTAACGTAAACAACGGCAAAAAAGATTTTCTTTACAGCAGGCACATTGCCTGTCTTCATTGTGGAATTAGTTACAGAGAATTAGCTCCCAACTCTTTCTCATTCAATTCTCCCTACGGTTCCTGTCCAGATTGTGATGGATTAGGTGAGAAAAAAGAGTTGGATATTAATTTAATGATTCCTGATTGGGACAAATCAATAAATGAAGAGGGACTGTCGCCGGTTGGTAAACCAAGACAAATTTGGTTTTTTAACCAGTTAAAAGTTGTCGCAGATAAATATAATTTTGATTTCGACACTCCTTTAAAAGATGTCAGTAAAGAAGCTAAAGATATTATTCTGAATGGAACAAAAGAGAAAATCTCGTTTAGTTATAATTATGGAAATACTAAGCCTGTTACATACATGCACAAATTTTCAGGCTTAATCAGTTACCTGAAAAATTATTATGCAAGCACAACTTCGAATAATATTCGGGAATGGGTTGAATCATATATGAATACGATTACCTGTTCGGCTTGTAACGGGGGCAGGTTAAAGAAGGAATCACTTTCAGTTAAGTTTCAGAAAAAAAACATATCCGAGGTGACTGAACTTTCTATCGTCAAAGCAAGAGATTTTTTTGATAAAGTAAAACTTCCAGGCAGAGAAGGAATAATTGCAAAACCGATCATTAAAGAGATTTCAACAAGGCTGCAATTTCTTCTCGATGTCGGTTTAGATTACCTAACACTTAACCGTTCTGCAAGAACTTTATCTGGTGGAGAATCTCAGAGAATAAGACTCGCTACTCAAATCGGTTCGCAGCTTGCAGGAGTTTTATATGTGCTTGATGAACCAAGTATTGGTCTTCATCAAAGCGATAATATTAAGCTTATCAATTCTCTTAAAAATCTGAGAGATCTTGGAAATACTGTAATTGTAGTTGAACACGACCGTGAGACGATAGAAAGCTCCGATTTTATGATTGATCTTGGTCCGGCGGCAGGAGAACATGGCGGCAAAGTTTGTATCGCCGGTTTAACAAAAGATCTTGTTGATTCTAAAAATGGTCTGGACTCCTTAACACTTTCTTATTTAAAGAATAGAAAAGAGATTAAGATTCCTGAGCAGAGAAGAAAAGGAAACGGAGAACATTTAATACTTAAAGGTGCATCAGGTTTTAATCTAAAAAATGTAGATCTTAAAATTCCTCTCGGAACTTTAACTTTGATAACGGGAGTCAGTGGTTCTGGTAAATCAACTTTGATGAATGAAACTCTTGTTAAAATTTTAATGAGAGAAATTTATAAATCTAAGATGGTTCCGCTTCCGTATAAATCTATAGAAGGTTTGAAAAATATTGATAAAGTAATTGAGATCGATCAAACACCAATCGGACGGACACCCAGATCAAATCCTGCTACTTATACAGGTTTGTTTACATTTATCCGTGATCTTTATTCACAACTTCCGGAATCTAAAATTCGCGGGTACAGTACAGGAAGATTCAGCTTTAATGTTCAGGGCGGAAGATGTGAAGAATGTGGGGGAGATGGACTTAAGAAAATCGAAATGAATTTCTTACCGGATGTTTATGTACAATGCGATGTTTGCCGTGGCAAACGTTATAACAGGGAAACTTTGGAAGTGTTGTTCAAAACAAAGTCAATTTCAGATGTTCTTGCGATGACGGTTGAAGAAGCTCTTGAGTTCTTTGAAGAACTTCCAAGAATAAAAAGAAAACTTAAAGCTATAAATGATGTGGGGCTTGGTTACATTAAACTCGGTCAGCAGGCAACAACATTATCCGGCGGTGAAGCACAAAGAGTTAAGCTTGCAACAGAATTGAGTAAAGTAAGCACAGGTAAAACTCTTTACATTCTCGATGAACCTACTACAGGACTTCATTTTGAAGATGTAAATATTCTTCTGAAAGTTCTTAACAAACTTGTAGATAAAGGAAATACAGTTGTAGTTGTTGAACATAATCTCGATGTAATAAAAACAGCAGATTGGATAATCGATCTCGGTCCCGAAGGCGGTGAAAGGGGAGGCAAAATAATTGCCGAAGGAACTCCCGAAGAAATTGTAAAGAATAAGAAAAGTGTGACAGGGAAGTTTCTGAAAAAAGAGATAAAGACTAAACTGTCGTCATAGCCTAATCATAACTATGCGGATCAGGCGAATACCTCAAACTTTCGTCTAGCAAATTTAAAACTTCCATATCTTCATCACTAATGTTAAAATCAAAAATATCCGCATTCTCTTTTATTCTTTCCGGGTTGGAAGATTTAGGAATTACAATCGCTTTATGCTGAAGTCCCCATCTCAACATTAGCTGCGCTTCTGTCTTTACATATTTCTCTGATAATTCTTTAATTGTAGTATTCTTAGATCTCTTTCCTCTTGCAATTGGAGTGTATGCTTCAATTATAATCCCAAGATTTTGGGAATATTCAATGACTTCTTTTTCATAAACAAACGGATTAAATTCTATTTGATTAACAGCAGGTAAAACCGAAGAATTTTTCTGCAAATCTTCTAAATGTTTTATCATAAAGTTGCTGACTCCGATAGCTTTGCATTTCCCTTGCTTCAATAATTCTTCCATTGCTTTCCACGATTCATTTTTTCCTTTCACAGGCCAATGGATTAAATAAAGATCGACATAATCCATATCTAATTTCTTAAGGCTTGTTTCAAAAGCTTTTAATGCCCGTTTATAACCATGATCTGAATTGTCGAGTTTTGTAGTTATAAAAATTTCTTCTCGTGAAACCGCACTGCTTTTAATAGCTTCACCGATTTCTTTTTCATTATAGTAAGCTGCTGCTGTATCAATTAACCTGTATCCGGTTTCAAGTGCGGAATGTATTGCCCTATCTACATCTTTTCTTCCTCTTATTTCCCAGGTTCCCAAGCCAAGGTATGGAATTTCGACTCCGTTGTTGAGTTTCATTCGGTCTTTAATATTTGGTATCATAAAATTTCTCGTATCTATTTGTTAAAAAACATTCAAAAGTTTTAATGCCATTATAAAAACTGCAACAATAAGAAATGTTTTTATAAAAGATTCTCCTTTTCTTATTGATAATTTAGCCGCCCACCATGCACCAAAAGCGTTTCCAGCACCGAGAGTAAGACCTAACTGCCAGTTTATGTTTCCTGTGAAAAGAAAAACAAAAAGAGCAGGTATTGTTAGAATTAAAACTATAAAAACCTTATGCATATTTACAATTATTAGATTCAGATTCATCAGGTAAAGAAGAACAGCCATCAGCATAAATCCCATTCCTACCTGTATAAAGCCGCCGTAAAAACCAATTCCAAACATTGATAAATGTACTGTCCATGGAATTTTGCCCGGAGTCTCTTTTGCTCTTGTCTTTGGATTCGGAATAAGCATCGATATAATAACTCCAATCATAATGATTCCAAGTATTTTCTGAAAAAGAGCATCGCCGATGCTTAAAGAGAAAATAGCTCCAGCTATAGCGCCGGGCAGAGTCATTACAGAAAGTTTTAAGCTCATACCGAACTGGTGATGGTTTTCGCTTTTAAAGGCGTAAATAGCAGAAATACTTTGCACGATAACAGCAATACGGTTAGTACCGTTAGCCATTGTAGAATCTAGCCCTAAAAAGATTAATGCGGGAAGAGTAAGCGAAGAACCGCCACCGCCGATCACATTCATAAATCCGCTGATTGTGCCGACGCTAAAAAGTATTAATACAGAAGTAATATCAAACAATATTTTAACTGTAAAATTTTATTGTATATTTTTAACTTCTAGAGATGTTCGTAATATAAAAAACTTTTGCGAGAATATTCTTTCGGATCAGATCGTGAAATTTTGGAGAAAAATTTTATATTTAAAATTATTTATTCATATTAAAAGAGAGTAATGTTTAAGTTCATTTCACTATTTGTAGTTTTTTTAATCTATGCTACTTTTTCTTTTTCCCAGGTTAACACAGAAAAATTCAGGAAAGAAAATGAGGAGAAGGGAATCATCAGGCAAAGTTTCCCTGGCTGCAGGATTTGCTTCAGGCAACTCAGAATATGTTAATGTAAAAAGTGCTGCAAGGATAGATTATGGTGTTAAGAATTTTGATTTTTTCCTTGTTGGAAATTATGAGTTCCAGGAAGCAAAAGAAGAAAAAATTGTTAATAAAGGTTTTGCTCATCTCAGAAGTATAATAACACTTACCCCGGCTCTGTTCCTTGAATTTTTTCTTCAGAAAGAATTTAACCAGTTCATCTTACTTGAAGATAGAAATCTTGCCGGTTCGGGACTAAGATTAGATGTTATAAAATTATTCTCTAGCAGTGAGGATTCACTAATGGAAATTTATTGGGGCTCAGGACTTATGTTTGAAAATGAACGTTATAATATTCCTGTTTCTCCAGAGACTAATCTTTTCAGATCGACAAACTATCTTACAATTAAGTGGCAAATAACCAATAACTTTTCATTCACAACAATTAATTATTTTCAATTTGATGTAAAAAGATTACACGATTACAGATTTCTTTCAGATGCCGGTTTTAATTTTTCAATTACGGAAGATCTTGCATTTAATTCTTTGCTTTCGTGGCGTTATGATAATGAGCCTGTTGAAGGTGTAAAAAAATATGATGTTGAAGTTACAAATGGAATAACATTTAGCTTTTAGGAAACTAAGTTAAATTGAATTCTGAAAAAATTAATTCAAAAAATTTAAGGTTGATTAGTAAAATTGTTGCAGGAAATTCCAAATAATCAGAGCAAAGAATTAAGCAAGTTTGCAAAAAGCTTAGCGATTCCATTTGCCTTTATACTGTTTTTGTGGGCAATTTATTTTTCTCAGGTAACATTCAATTTACCTTATATTCAATATGGAATATTGCCGAGAAAAGTGTCCGGCTTGGTAGGAATTCTATCCGCTCCTCTTATTCACGCAAGCATTTCGCATCTTTTTTCAAATACACCGACATTATTGATTTTAAGTATTGCTATAATGTATTTTTATCCATCGTCATCTTTAAAAGTTTTTGGAGCAATTTATCTTTTAACTGGTATACTTGTCTGGCTTTTCGCGCGCGAGGCATATCATATTGGTGCAAGCGGCATAATCTATGGTTTACTTGGCTTTCTTTTTTTCAGCGGAGTTTTTAGAAGAGATAACAGATCAATCGCACTCGCTTTGCTTGTAACATTTATATATGGCGGCTTGGTCTGGGGAATACTTCCGGGAGAGAAAGGAATTTCCTGGGAGTCTCATTTATTCGGTGGAGTTTCAGGAATAATAGTTTCCTTTATTTACAGGAAAGAAGATCCGTACATAAAATATGATTGGGAAAAGGAAGATATTGAAACTGATGAAGAAGAATTTCATTAAATTGTTAGACTTATGAGTAGAATAATTTTTGCAACAAAGAACAGGGGGAAAGTTAAAGAAGTTATCCATATCTTCTCAGATACAAATTTCGAATTAATATCTTTAGCTGATCTTGACAATAATATGGAGATTGAAGAAAGCGCGACTACTTTTGAAGGAAATGCAAAAATTAAAGCAGATGTAGTGTTTGAAAAATTCAAGATGCCTGTAATAGCCGATGATTCTGGCATATCTCTGGAACAATTAGAAGGAAGACCGGGAGTTTATTCAGCAAGATATGCAGGTGAAAATGCAACTGACGAAGATAACAACAATAAATTAATAAATGAGCTTGAAAGCTATCCCAAACCTCATCCGGCAAAGTATGTTTGTGCATCTGTTTTTTTTGATGGAATAAATTTTATTACCGGTTACGGGGAAATAAAAGGAGAGATAACAAACACACCGAGAGGGACTAACGGTTTTGGTTATGATCCATACTTTGTTCCTGAAGGATACAGCAACACGATGGCAGAGCTTCCACCTGAAGAGAAAAACTCAATCAGCCACAGGGCTAAAGCGTTTAATCAACTAAAAGAGAATATAAAAAAAATAAAGGCAAATATATGAGAAAGAATCTGATCTTCTTTGTTTTGTTAATTGGAGCAGTTTGTTTTATAAATTCTTGTAAGAAAGAAAGTTCATCGACCGAAAATCCTGTAACAGGGACTGACGTTGCCGACGCGAGTTATTATCCCACAGGTAAGGAAGCATCATACAAATATAATGTAGATAGAACTGATTCGAGTGGAACTCAAAGTACGGGAGAAAGAACCACACGGTATGAAGGTTCACAAATAATAGCAAATACAACCTACCAAATTCAGATAGATTCAATAAATATTTCGGGAATAACCACTGCAAGTTTATCTTATTTTAGAAAAAGTGATACCGGAATTTTCTTCCTTCTGGATACAACCGGTCTTGCAGCTTCTACGCCCGAATTGATTCCTTACCTGCAATATCTTACGATTGATAGTGAAATGAGGTTACTTCTTTTCCCTATTGAAGATAATAGTAACTGGTCGGTATTCAAAATGAATATTAATGCGACAGTATTTACTTTCAGTCCCGTTGAAGTTACAACAGCTTATGACGGAAAGGAAACATTAACACTCAATCTGAACTCAGGCAATGTTGATGTAGAGACTGTGAGGCTCAAGTTTAATTTAAAAGTTCAAACGGATCCGCTGAAATCTGCAAGTAATTTTGTGGCGTATTGCTGGATTGCTCAAAATATTGGAATTGTGAAATGGGAGGGCAGCGGGGCTATAATCGGAGCTTTTACCGGCAACGGAATTGATTTTGCCGATACAAGCAGCACTGTTATAATGAATGTAACCGATTATAATTTATAATGTTTCGAAATGATTACTTAGTTGCTATTACAACTTGTGTAATACCAAATGTTAAATAGTGCACTTCAATTTTCTTAAAGCTCGAATTGTGCAGCAGTTCGGGTAATTTTATTTTTTCGTCGAATTCCTCAACTGAAGCAGGTAAATATTTATAGGCTTCTTTATCTCCCGATATTAATCCTCCCACAAAGGGAAGAATTCTTTTGAAGTAAAATTTGTAAGCAAACTTAAATATTTTATTCTTGGGCATAGCAAATTCAATAATTGTTGCTTTACCACCTTGCTTCAGAACTTGATAAAATGAATCAAAAGCTTTTTGAATATCATAAAAGTTCCTTACACCGAAAGCGACAGTAATATTTGTTATACTTTCATCTTTTATAGGAATATTCTCAGCAACCATCTGGATATTTCTTCCTTTTATCCATTCACTTTTTTTATTAAAAAGAGTAAGCATGTTGTGAGAATAATCGGCACCGAAAATATTTTTTACACCAGTCTTCCTTGCAGTAATTGCAACGTCACCGGTTCCGCATGCTACATCAAGAAGAATAGATTCAGAATTTAATTTTGTAAGCTGTAGGGCTTTTCTTCTCCAGTAATTATCGATTCCAAAACTTAAAAGGTGATTCAGTAAATCATATCTTACTGCAATTGAATCGAATATTCTTTTAACTTTATTCTTTTTCTCTTCCATACAACAAAATGACTATTGAATGACTAATAATGACCAATGGCTGTTGACTAATGACAATTGACCATTATACCTTATCGTACTCGAACTCTTCCTTTCCCGTTTTTCTTCTCCACCAATTAAAAATAATTTTGCCAGACCAGAGAGAAAAAGCCATAAATACAAAACCAGCTACAAGATCGATAACATAGTGATACCAGAGATAAACCGTAGCAAAAATCAGAAGTGAACCAACCGGCACAAAGAAATACCGTGACCTGCTTTTTAATTTTACGGAAAGATACATTACAATTAATGTTATCATCGTGTGTCCGCTTGGAAACACATCGCGTTGAACTACACTTGCCGGATTTAAAGTTCCAGCAGGAATTGATTCACCTAGGTTAACAAATTCCCTAAGCATGTTTGTAAAAAATAATCCGGGCAAAGTTTGGTTTATTGTATTATAGTCGTGAAGTGTAAAGCGAGGTCCGATTCCCGGCAGAGCAAAATAACCTAAGTATGAAAGGTAAAATCCATATACAATTGAGAAAACAGCATAATCCATTGCGAGATATCTTTTTTTACGGTATAAAAATATTCCAAGCAAAACCGGTAAAAGGTAAAACATTCCGTAGATAATTTGTAAGATCTCTGTTAGTAACGGATTGGAAATATTGTAGAGAAAATGTGTCGGATCTGTACCTAAAAGCCATCTGTCAATTTGTATGAAGAGATAATCATAATCAGTTTGTCTTATCGGTTCTATCATAAAATAAATTTCTTTGAAAGTAAAAAATATGAAGGGCGCTATGTACCAATAATGAATCACATGCCAGGCTTTTTTATCCGATTTATTTTCAACCAAAGCTAACAGGAAAACAAAAAGTATTATGAAGATGTTAAGACAAACAAAAGTTAGCCATTGTGTAACAAGGTTATAATAAATAATATTAATTATCGTAAGGAGGGAAAAGAAAACTACCACAACCAGGTCAAACGCACTGAGGTTCTTAAGGAAAGATTTTATTTCGTTCATCCGGTTATAATTGGTTCCTAAAATCTATTTGCTTTTCTGTTCTTTTTTGAACGAATCTTGCAAGTATTAAAAAGTCTTCTGATTCAAGCTGTTCGGCTCTCTTTGTTAAATCAATACCTGAGTCTTCAAAATTAATATTACTAAATATACTATTGCTAAGCGAATTTTTTAAGGTTTTTCTTCTATTTCCGAAAGAAGCTTTAACAACCTGGATTAGATAGGATTTTAATTCTTTGTCAATATTTGTTTCTTTAAGGAATAAGTGGACAACAGCAGAAAAAACATTTGGCTTTGGGTAGAAGGAAGATGGAGATACTTTAAAGCAAAATTTTACTTCAGCAAAAAAGTTAAGCAGAACTGAGAGAATTCCATAGTCTTTTGTTCCTCTTTCTCCTTTTAATCTTTTTGCTACTTCGTATTGAACCATTAATACAGAGTCTTCAATTACATCATTGTATTCAATCATTTTAAAAGTTCTAGGCGATGTTATGTTGTAAGGGATATTTCCGACTAATCTTATTTTCTTATTTTCTCTTAAGAATATTCTTCTAAAATCTGTTTTTAGCACATCTTCGGATATTAAATTTAAACCGGGAAATTTATTTTGAAGATCTTCTTTTACTCTTTTATCAATTTCGATAGCAGTAAGTGTATCTGTTTTTCCAAGTAATTTTTCCGTTAAAGAACCATGCCCGGGACCAATTTCGATAATATTATCTTTTTTTTGAGGATTAATTTCTAATACGACTTTGTTGATGATGTTCTGATCAAAAAGATAGTTTTGTCCAAACCTTTTGAGAGGTTTTATAGTTCGCATTTTTTTTTAATTTACTGTTGGTAATATTTTCACCTTTGTATTACCCAAATTAAGAAAATAATTACGTCTATATGCAGAATTATTTATAATTTTGATAAACCTCGAAGGAGTAGTTCTGAAAAAAGATTGCATAATAACAGTCGATATGGGGGGAACAAAAATTCTCGCTGCAGCTATCAATTCACTGGAAGGTGTTATAGCACAAGTTAAACAACCTACAAAAACAGGCTCCAGTGCAAATGAATATGTGAAAAGTATTGCAAATATCATTAACGAAGTAGCAAAAAAGGCTAAACAGAAAAATAAAAATGTTAAGGCTGTATGCCTGGGAATACCGGGTTCGTTGAATCCTTTTACCGGTAAAATAGGATTAGCTCCTAACCTTGGAATTGAAAATTTTAATATCACAAAAAAACTAGAGAAATATATTCCTTATCCTGTTTTAATAGAAAATGATGTTAATCTTGGTGCACTTGGAATCAAGAAATTCGGTGCGGGTAAAAAATCTAAAAATATGTTTGTGGTTTTTATAGGGACAGGAATAGGTGGCGGACTGATTTTAAATGAGAAAATTTACAGAGGCTCAAATTATGCGGCAGGGGAAATAGGACACCTTATTGTTGAAAAAGATGGACCACTTTGTGGATGTGGTAACCATGGCTGCTTTGAAGCCGTTGCCAGCAGGACAGCGATTGTAAAATTAATTTTGAAAGATATAAAAGCCGGTAAAAGAAGTATCCTTAAAAAGTATGTAAAATCAAAAGAGAGAATAAAGAGTAAAGCACTCTCTCAGGCAGTTAAACAGAATGACCCGGTTGTTGTAAAGAGATTATCTGAAGGATGCGAAGTTATCGGTACAGTTTTAGCGAGCATTGCTAACCTGCTTGATGTGGATACGATTGTTTTGGGTGGAGGCGTAGTAGAAGCAATGGGGAGTTTTATGCTGCCAAAAATAAAAGAATCCTTTTCAAAAAGCGTATTAAAAGAATCCGCTAAAGGATTAAAAATTGTTGTATCCCATTTAGGTGATGATGTCGCATTATATGGAGGAATAGCACTCGCTGAAGAATTTCTTAAAGTAAAAGTTTAATCAAACCTTTCTTTAATTTTTTGCAGCTCTGCCGTATTGATCTCCCATTCTTTTATTAAATCTTCAAGTTCCTTTTTTACTTTATTGAATTCTGAATTCTTTTCTCTCATCAATTCCGGATTCTGATATAAATCGGTATTTAATAATTCAGCTTCCAGCTCCTTTTCTCTTTGTTCAAGCTCTTCAATTTTCATTTCGAATGTTTTGATTTTCTTTAATAGATCTTTCGTAGCCTGGTATTTTTTCTGTCTTAATTCGGCTTCAATTCTTTTCTGATCTTTTCTTGAAATGCTTTCTGATTCTTTAATTTCTTTTTTTGCTGTCTGTACATTTCCCTGCAGTTCTAATCTTTTTGAAAGAAAATAATCAATACCATCAGGGAAAAGATTTAATTTCCCTTTTCTTATGTAAGCTACTTTGTTAACAATTGGTCTGAGGAAATCAATATCGTGAGAAACAAGAATAAGTGAACCGGAAAAATTCTGCAAAGCTTTTTGAAGAACTGTTTTTGATGAATGATCGAGATGGTTTGTCGGTTCATCTAAAACAATAAGATTTGATTTTGCAAGAAAAATTTTTGCGAGTGCGACCCTGTTTTTTTCTCCTCCGGATAAAACCCCGACTTTCTTAAAAACATCATCACCTGAGAATAAAAATGAACCAAGAAGATTTCTTAGATAAACAGGATTTTTATCCGAAACCGTCTTTTCAAGAGTTTCTATAAGATCTAATTCAGGATTGAGAGCATCAGCAATATCCTGTGAAAAATATGAAATTACAGTATTATGCCCAGTTCTTCTTTCGCCTGAATCAATTGTGGTTTTACCTGCAATTATTTTAGCAAGAGTAGTTTTGCCCGCGCCATTTGGTCCAACAAAGGCTATTTTATCTCCTCTTGCAACTTCAAAATTCAGATTATTAAATACATGATTCTCATCATATGATTTGGAAATATGTGTTAACTCGATATTGATTTTTCCACTTGAGGGCGGTTCCGGGAAATTTATTTTTATTTTACCCGTTTGTTCCGGCAAAGAAACCAGTTCAACCTTTTCTAATTGTTTAATTCTGCTTTGAACCTGTTTTGCTTTGGTAGCTTTGTAACGGAATCTTTCAATAAACTTCTCTGTTTCTTTTATCTTTTTTTGCTGCTGTTCATATTGATTGCCAAGGAGTTCATCTCTTTCTTCTTTGTATTTCAGGTAAGCAGTATAATTTCCTTTAAAAGTGTTGAACTTGCCAAGATAGATTTCGAGAGTTTTATCCGTGATCTCATCTACAAAATGCTTATCGTGGGAGACTATAAGTATAGCT
Organism: uncultured Ignavibacteria bacterium; assembly: GCA_963727535.1. Classification (GTDB taxonomy): domain Bacteria; phylum Bacteroidota; class Ignavibacteria; order Ignavibacteriales; family Ignavibacteriaceae; genus RBG-16-34-14. Next base: position 286,076 of record CAVSGR010000008.1, on the reverse strand, counting down.
CCTTTGTAATCTTTAAGAAAATCAGTCAGCCACTCGAGAGAATCAAGATCGAGATGATTAGTAGGTTCGTCTAATAAAAGAATATCGTTTTGTGAAACAAGAATTTTTGCCAGTGCAATTCTCATTTGCCAGCCGCCTGAAAAAGTTTCAGTAGCTTTGTTGAAATCGGATTCGCTGAATCCTAATCCTGTTAATATTTTTTCTACTTTTGAATCGGCGCTGTACGAATCTAATTCTTCCAAGTCGATGATGAACTTCTCCAAGCTGGTTTATATAATCGAGTCTTTCTTCATTATTTAATTTTGAATCAGTCAGAATGTTGGCAGATTTCATGTTCTTTTTTGCGAAGAGTAATAATATCCGTAAGAGCAGAAGTAGCTTCATCGATTAAGCTTTTTCCTTTATGTGTTACATTTTCCTGGGGAAGATAGCCAGTGTTTATTCCTTTCTGTTTAAAGACATTCCCGTTCTCAGGTTGAAGTTCCCCTGAAATTATTTTAAGAAGAGAAGATTTTCCCGTTCCGTTAGCTCCAACAAGAGAAATTCTATCGCCCGCATTAATTTTATAGTTTAAATCTTTGTAAAGATATTTCCCATTAAATTGGAGCGAGATATTTGAGAGGTCGATCATACCTGATAGCTTTAACTCATTTCTTATTAAAGATGGCTGATTTAATAATATACAAAGATAAAGATTTTAAATGTTTTGATATTATAATATTATATCTCTTTTTCACTATTGTTAAATGCAATTTGTGATGGATGTGGTTAGAAATCCTGCCTTTAATTTGCTCTAACTATATCTTATTTTTGCTTATATTGAAACGGCAAGGGGAGAGTATGATAAAACTTCTTAATAACGATTCATTTTCTAAAGCAGAAAACAATTTTTGTTTTATGGGGAGATGGGTATGGAAAAGTTAACGAATGAAATATCAATATAAATTTACAACTATTTCTTTTTAATTTATTTATTAGTTATTATTTATTCAACTATTTACTTCATGTCAAAATCCGATTGATACGGATAATTCAAAACTTGTAGCTAACGCTGGGGAAGACCAAACTAAACTATCGTAGGTAGCTATGCCATTTTTGATGGAGGTAAAAGCAGTGGTAAAATTGATTGGTATGAATGGGAACAAGATACTGTAAATAATACCGCAAAGAGTGTTGCTGTTTTCTGAAAGTTACAATTACCCACAATATGTTGGTTTTGTAAAAGAAGGAATTTACCACTTCAAATTGATAGTAAAGAATGGTGTTACACCAAGCAATTATAATGGAGTTAATACAAGCCAACCAGACGAGTTGGTGATAACAGTCAATCCAAATCATTATAATGAGTTTGAAGATCCAAATCTAGAAATAGCTATACGAATAAAACTAAAAAAACAAGTAGAAGAACTTACAGACAAATCTATTATTGAAATTAGATTCACTTCAATCAATTCCTACACCACAACTTATATCTTCATTAGAAGGAATAGAACTTTGTAAGAACCTTAGCTATTTACAAATGGGGCTTCAAAATATTTCTGATATTTCACCAATAGCTTCACTTAAGAATTTAAGAGTTTTAGGATTGGACCAGAATCATAAGATTACTGATATTAAACCACTTAAGGAACTAGTTAAACTAGAGTGGCTGAATTTAGACGCGAACTTAATTACTGACATATCGCCTTTGAAAAACTTGATGAATTTGAAATATTTGAACTTACAACTTAATAATATTGAAGGTATTGGCGCTCTTCAAAATATGAGTGAACTTGAATACACTCCTATTGTTTCAGGCTTCTCTTCAAGATATTTCTGTTTTGTCTAAGTTAACTAGCTTAAAACAGTTATGGATTGTTGAATCTTAAAGTGAGTGATATTGCAAGTTTAGCGAGCCTAAATAATATATATCAATCTACACTTGGCGTGGAATCAGATTTCTGATATTACCATCTTAAGTAAAATGAAAAGTATAGAATGGTTAGCCCTCGAAAAAAATAATATTTCAGATATTTCACCTTTAAAAGATTTAGACAACTTAAAATACATACGACTTTGGGATAATCAAATTACAGATATCAAACCTTTAGTTGATAATGTTGGTATAGGAAAGGGGGATATAGTTGGGCTTGATGGAAATCAACTTAACGAAGAATCACTAAACGAATATATTCCGGCGTTGCAAGCACGTGGAGTTTTAGTTACTTGGTAACAAAAGGAAAGAATTATTAATTTTCTCTCAGCACAGCAATTTTACCTTTTGCAACGCTGTTTCCTTCTTTATCGAAAGCTACTATAAAATAAACACCGCTTGGTACTAATTTTCCGAAATCATCTCTTCCGTCCCAGACAGCTACTCGCCCACCCGGAGAGGAATATTCTTTTACTAGTTTGCCGCTTATAGTTAAAATCTTTATATCGGTATCTCTTATTAGTCCATCAATTGTTACAAGATTACTATTACCGTTTAATAAGAGTGGATTTGGGTAAATAGTAAGTTCGTTGAACGCTTCTACAGGCTTTATTGCGGTTGTCACAAAAGAAGTCAATCCTTTATCTGTCCCAACGTAAACCCTGCCTGTATTTTCGTCAATAGCTAAGCTGGTAATCTGATCTGAAGGCAAAGGGCTGTTCGTTGTATTTAATGTTGCAAGCAAGCTTGTGCCATCGGAATTAACAAGTATCAGTCCCTGGTTTGTACCAATCCACTTTTGATTTAATGGATCGACTGCAAGTGCAGTGACTGTTTGCTGTCTAAGCGAAAAAACGGAAGTTATCACAAGTTTGGGAGAACCTGTTGTGATTGAATAAGTATTGGTAATTATATTTACTCCTAAACTGGTTCCAACCCACACGTCTCCGCGCCTGTCAACCTGGATGCTCGATACAAAGTTGTTTTGTATATCAGGAGTGGTTATAAATCCATATACGTCATCCTGTGTGCTTGATGTGCTGTTTCCTTCATTAAAATAGTATAAACCTTGCCTGCTACTTTGTGCCTGTGAGCAAAACCATTTTGTATTGTATTGATCTATCGCTAAGTTAAAATATTTATCGTTGTACTGTGTACCAGTCGACGGAACGGAGAAATGAGTCCATAGTTTTTCTGGGGTTTGCATACTTAAAATTTTGCGGTCAATAGCTCCATGGTTTAACACCCAAAGATTATTTTTTGAATCTATACCGAACCCATCAATAACTAAAAAGTCTGCGTTTGTGTTTATTCCCTGCATTCCGGTATTTTGTCCGTTATAGTTGGTAATTGTTCCATCTGAAGAAATAGTTATAAACCCTTGTCCCCAACTTCCTAAATAAATTGTGTTATCGGGGGAAACATAAACAGTATGATAAAAATTTGTTGGCAATTCTGGTGTATTTGAAGTATTGTAATTAGACCAGTTCGTACCATCAAATTTATAAAAACCTATTCCCGAAACGTCTGAACCACTTGCCGACCACAAGCTTCCATTTGCATCAACAGCCATACTCGGAAAAAGATTGGCTTGAGGACCATTCGGATAAATAAAAGAGTTATCGTTTAATTTCAGAATACCTTTGTTTGTTCCGACAAGTATACCTGCCAGGGTCGAATAGTTAATTGTGGAAAGACTATAATCCTGTGCAAATAAAATTTGTGTTAGAACATTACTTTGTTGTAAAAAAACATATTTGTTATTAGCTAAAATAAGAAGTGAATCACCTTTAACATATATATCATTAATAAACATATTATTAAGATCCGGGATGTAGCTTAACCAGGATGTTCCATTAAAAGATGCGAGTCCTGTTGCGGTTGCTGCAATAATGGAACCATTAAAAGAAACAATCTTTCTTATATTGTTCGAAGGCAACCCATCGCTTGTTGTATAAACATTCCACGATTCAGGAGCAGATAAATTTGTAGCACCCGTTTTTTGTATTGCAGCGCCCTGATCTGTACATGCGTAAAGAACAGAAGTCTTTAAGGAACTGTTTACTTTTATATTTGCAGGAAAATTCCCGAACTTAAAGAAAGTATCGAAGAAGAAATAATTATTAGCATTTATAAGTGAAATTCCAAAGTCAGTAGAAACTATAATTGTATCACCGCTGGAAGAAAGAGAGTTAATTTTTTTAGAACTCTTATCCGAATTATAAATATCTAAAATTGTCTTAAAATCATTTGTCTCAGGATTATAAACATCTATAACGCCGCTGCTGCTTCCGAACCATACTTTACCAAAATTGTCTGTAGTAACTGAAGTAAGTGATACGCCATTCAATCCATCAGTTTTATGAAAAGTTTTAGAAGAATTAGTCGAAATGTTATAAAGGAATCCACCTCCGTCAGTGGCTCCAATAATCGCACTATCTGAAACAGCTATACTCTCAATATTCTTCATATCAGAGTAATTCTTCCAGTTTGTTGCCACCTGGGAAAATAAAGAGGTAGAAAAAGCAATTAAAAATAAGATAAAAGATATTTTTTTCATTAACGCATCCTTATTTTGAATAGTAAGAATAGTATCAATTATCTTACTTTAGTCCTCATTCTTGTATATATTTTTGAAAAGGCACTTCAAATTTAAGATATTTTTTTTAAGTGGAAAGTCTAAAAACACATCTTAATAAAGGGTTTTAACAAAAAATTAATTATAATTCGTAATTAAAACAAAGTATTAAATTACAGTATGCTTCTACACGGCAAGCAGAATTTCGTTGACAAGTATAGATATCTATTTATAATTCTTGTATTAATCATTGTATGGTCGCCTGTATTGTTCGTTTCATTTCTTAACGAAGACTACCAGATATTAACTTTTCATAAAGCCACGGGAATTATTTCTGCTTTTGAAGTTTTTTGGCAACCGGATGTAATGAGCCCTTACTGGAGACCCGTAACCGATTTCTTCCGGGAGATAATAAAAGTTGTTGCGGGCTTTAATCCTTTACTATTCAAGATAAATAGTCTTGTAACATATATTCTGTGTTCCGTTTTAGTCATGTTCACATTAGAAAAAATTGGTTTGGAAAGTAAATATTCTTTATTAGGAGGACTTCTCTTTGGTGTACTACCTTCACACGAGCTTCAGGTTGCCTGGATTGCAGACAATTGCGAACCTCTTGCAACCATTTTTCTTTTACTAACTTTTATAAACTATTTGAACATATATGATGAAAATAAAAAGAAACTGAAATATCTCTTTTTAACAATTATGTTTTTCATACTGGGAATTTTAACAAAAGAATCTGCTTTTGCCGGGGCATTGATACCCGTTACAGTCTTTGTTTTCAGGAATAATTTTTCAAAACAAAAACTTATTCAAATGTTCCGTGATACTCTTATAGGAGCAGGAATAATTCTTCTTATTTTATTATACCAGCTTATTGTTTTAGGAAGCACTCCTTTTTCTTCCCGTCATTTTGCCGGTGGCGGGATAATAACCTATATAATTAATTTTTTTATATATATACCTCTTTCTTTTTTTCCAGCTGAAATTCTTGAATTACTAGCTAATAACCTGATTCTCTCAGTCTTACTCATCTGCTTATTTTGCTTAATATTATTTTTAATTATCAGGCAGTTGAAAAAAATAAATCCTTCCAATTATAAAGTTGAAATATTGGGATTAAGCTGGTTTGTCATTTTTATAATTCCGGCTCTCCCGACTTTGATGAGATGGTATGCATTTACTGCTTCTGTTGGATTGATTTGGTTTCTTATCGCGCTTACAAAAAAGTTAACGCAAAATTTCAGGTGGAGAACATTTCTAATCGCGTTTTTTATTCTTGCTGTTGCTTCCTTTTCAATTTTTGATTTTAGCAGAATGATGAAGTGGGTCGAATCGGGGAAGAAGGTTGAATATGCTTTAACAAGCTTGCAGAAACTCGATAATAATCTTACTTCAGATACTATTTATGTATGGTGTAGTCCGGATAAAGCTGAAATGATTCCAATGATGAAGCTAGGATTACAGCAAACTTTTCAGTGGGCATTAAAAAGTAATGACGAAGTATTGTCAGCTTTAAAAGCAGAGTTAAATAGTTTTGACAACAGTAAAATTGAATTGATCTCTCAGTCGAATAATAGCTTTGTGTTCAAATTAGACAATGGGAGATTTCTTTTAACGGGAGGGAAGTCGAGATCTATAATAAAGCCTGAAAAAATTTATGAAAATATCGAGGGAATTATTTATAATATAAACACATATCTTGATAAAGAAAAAGTGCCGCACTCAATTGCCGAAATAACTTTTAATGAAAAACTTCCGGGGGATCAGATTTATTTTGATGGAGATAAGTTCATCAAAATAAATTATTGAGTAATGATTATTTCTTTTTATTAAGAATGGAAATAAGACTTGCCATTTCTATAGCTACACTAACGGCTTCCCAGCCCTTGTTATTTTCTCTTTCACCGGATCTTTCTTCTGCCTGGATTTCATCATAAGTTGTAAGGACTCCAAAGATTACAGGAATTCCATATTTAAGTCCTACCTGCAGTATGCCGTCGGCAGCAGCTTTTGAAACATATTCAAAATGTGCAGTTTCACCTTCTATAACAGCACCTAAGCAAATTATTGCATCATATTTTTTCTGTGAAGCTAATTTTTCAGCTGCGAGTGGAATCTCAAAGGCTCCCGGAACTTTTATAATTGGAATACTGTTGTCGTTGTATCCGTTTTCTTTCAGGCAGCTTAGTGCTCCTGTAAGAAGCCTCTCTCCGATTTCTTCGTTAAAACGGCTTTGTACAATAGCAAAGTTAAAGTTCTTTTCTTTTTTATTTCCCTCAATAATGTTCATCTTTTTTGTAATCTTTGTAAGATTAGGCGGAAAATCTCATTAGTCTCTTCTGCATAGCAAATATTGCAGTTGTGTTTGTAAAATATTGTCCTAAATTATGCTCATCTTCTCTTTTACCACCGTGATAATCCGAACCGCCACTTTCTAAAAGAAAATAAGAATTTACAATTCCTTTATAAAATTTCCGTTGCTGGGGCGAATGGGAAGGATGTGTTACTTCAATTCCATCTACTCCTGATTCAATTAAATCTTTAAGCAAACTTTCCTGCAAATTACCCGGGTGAGCAATAAAGGAGAGTCCACCTGCATCATTTATTATTCTAAAAGCACTTTGTGGAGAAAGATGAACCTTTTTTTCATGAGCAGGAGAACCATTTCCTATATATTTATTAAAAGCTTCGTAGTACGAGGAAACGATACCTTTCTCAAGCATAACTTGTGCAATATGAGGGCGACCGACAGCGGAATTCTTAGCTTTGTCAAGTACATCTTCAAGAGTAATATTAAAGCCAAAACTTTTCAGTTTATTTACAATTCTACCTGCACGTTTAACTCTTTCTGTCCTGAAGAAGTTTAGATAATGTTCAAGCTCCTGGTTTTCTATGTCAAAAAAATAACCGAGAATGTGAATTTCCCGGTTACTAATTTCGGAGCTTATTTCGACCCCGGGAATTATTTCAATTCCAAGACTTTTTCCAATCTGGATAGCTTCCTTGATGCCGTTAATATTATCGTGATCTGTTATACTTAGGGCATCAATCCCGGCGGCTTTAGCTTTCTGAATTAATTCGTGTGGAGTATTTGCTCCATCAGAATGAGTTGTATGAGTATGTAAATCTACTTTCCCGCTCATTACCTATCAATTAAATAATTCTTTAAATTTTTCATAGTTCAATATTCTTAATCTTGAACCATCTAATTCGACTAATCCTTTTTTTGCAAAAGTATGAAGTGTCCTCGATATAGTTTCTCTTGAAGTGCCTGCCATATTAGCAAGATCGTGTTGAAAAGGAAGCCTTTCAATTTCCACTGTGCCTTGCCTGATTTTTCCAATGTCATCGGCGAGCTGAAGTATAACGACAGCTACTTTTCCTTCTGCATCTTTAAGAGATAGAGACTTTAATTTGATATTTGCTGCACGCAGTTTTTGAGTTAATTCTACTACGAGAGCAATAGAAATATCCGGATCGGAATGAAGAAGATTAATAAATTCTTTTCTTTGGATGATCAGTAATTCCGAATCTTCAATAGCGGTAACAGTAACTGAACGCGAAGAACCGTCGAGAAGAGACATCTCACCGAAGAATTCGGAATCAGAAAGAGTAGTCAAGATTACTTCATTACCATCTTCGCTTATGCGAGAAAGTTTAACCTTTCCCTTTATAACTATAAAAAAAGTTGAGCCGGTTTCATGTTCAGAAAGAATAACAGATTCCTTATTGTATTCCTGCCGGGTACTTAAGTCCGAAATCTGTCCCAGTTTGTCATCATTAAGTTGTGAAAAAACCGGTATTTGTTTTAAAAAACCGTAAATTTCGTTCATTTATGAAGCCCTGAAATTATTTTTAGCGGAGCAATATAGTTTTGTAACATCCCAAAGTCAACTAAAGGAAGCTATGGTCATATTAAGTATTTATTCATTAATCTAAATTATGAGTAAAAATGGATTGACTTTGTGTATGTAGTTGAAATTTGGGGATATAACCAGTCTCTAATTATATTGCTTTTTGGTGACTATGTCTATATTTTTAATGTTCTTAAAAAATCATCACCGGAGAATTATTATTATGGCAATGATGGCGAGGATGAGGAGTCTGGCTCCCGCTTTTATTCTTTCTGTAGGCGTTCTTTTTGTTTTATTTATGGTTATTTCGGACTCAAACGTTATGCAGGCTTTAGGAGGAAGATCTAACGATGTTGGCTCTGTAAATGGAGATAAAATAAGTTACCAGGAATTTGCTACGGATGTTGACAGGGAACTTGAAAATATGAAATCACAGAATGGTAAAGATGTTGATGTAGAACAAATGCCCCAGATACGCGACCAGGTTTGGAATTCTGTTGTGACTCAGAAGCTTGTTTCGCAGCAAATAGAAAAATTTGGAATTTCAGTTTCAGATGACGAAATAAGAGACATTATTCTTGGAGACAATCCACCTGATTTTCTAAAGCAGAGTTTTATTGATTCAACCGGAAAGTTTAACCGTCAATTGTATGAATCTTCTCTTTTTAATCCCCAAAACCAAAAACCCTTGATCCAGGCTGAAGAATATGTGAGACAATCGCGGCTGAATGAGAAGTTACAAAGTTTGTTGTTCGCTTCTATAACCCTCAATGACGCGGATATAAAAAGAAAATTTATGGACCAGAACATAAAAATGGATGTTGAGTATGCTTTGATAAGTTTAAGTCTTTTCCCGGACTCGGCAATAAAAGTTACTGACGATGATCTGAAAGCATATTACAATGATAATCTGGATTATTATAAAGTATTGGCACAAAGGAAACTGAAATATGTTTTGTTCCCCGAAAAAGCAACTGAAAGTGATACTTTAAACATAAAGAAAACTCTCGAGATTGTAGCTTCTAATATTAAATCCGACACAGCAAGCTTTAAATCGTATGTAGACATATACTCCAGCCAACCTTACAAAAAAGATACTGTTTCTATTTCCGCTTTTTCTGGAAAAGGGGCTGATGAAATATTGAAATCAACTCCGGGTTCAGTTGTGGGTCCTGTTGCTGCACCGGAAGGATATGTGCTCTACAATCTTATTGCCAAGATTCCTTCCAAAGAAACCTTTGCCCGGGCTTCACATATTTTAATTAGTGGAATCAGTGACAGTACCTATCGGCTGGCGATGAAAATTTATGATGACCTAAAAGCAGGTGCAGATTTTGAAAAGTTAGCAAAAGAATATTCTAAGGATCCTGGAAGTGCAAAAAGGGGGGGTGACCTCGGCTGGTTTGGCAGGGGAAGAATGGTTAAGGAATTTGATGAAGCAGTATTTACAGGAAGTGTTGGGGTTATCCAAAAACCCGTAAAAACTAATTTCGGGTATCATATAATTAAAGTTACAGGAAAAACCGACAAGAAATTTGTAGTCGAAAAAATTGTCAATCCGGTTGTTGCTTCGGCAACAACAAAGGATGAAGTATATAATAAAGCTAAAGACTTTTCATATATAGCTGATAAAAATGATTTTGAAAAAGAAGCGAAGTTAATGGATTACAAAATCCAGGAAACTCCTCCATTTGCAAAAGATGCTTATATACCAGGAATAGGAACTAATAAGCGAATAACTCAGTTTGCTTTTGAAAATAGTGTAAATACAGTAAGCGATGTTTTCAAGATACAGAGTGCATATGTTGTTGCTATAGTTTCTGATATTATAGAAGAGGGAGTAAAATCTTTCGATGAAGTTAAGAATTTAGTTAAGACTGCGGTAGTAAGAGAAAAGAAATTTCAAAAAGCAGAAAACCTTGCTGAGCAGATAAGAAAAAAAATAGGTAATGACATCAATAAGGCTAAGGAAATAGACAGCAGAGTCATTACGAATAAAGCAGATAATTTTACTGCCGGAAATGGTTACGTTCCAAATATTGGGCGTGATTATGCTTTTATTGAAAAAGCTCAGAAGCTTGAGTTGAACCAAGTATCAGAACCGGTTAAAGGATTAAGAGGTTATTATTTGATGAAAGTTGTTAATAGAACTACCTTCGATTCATCTGCTTTTGCCTCTCAAAGGAGTACTATTATGTCTCAATTGCTTTCTGAAAAAAAGAATGCATATATTAATCAATGGATTGAAACTATGAAAAAGAATGCTGATATAGTTGATGACAGGTATAGATTCTACGAACAGTAAAAAATAGCAATTTAGAAACGATCCCCAAAGATTCATAAGGTAATTTTTGGGGATTTTCTTTTAAAAAGAAATCGTAAAATTGCTTAACAGATACAAATCAGGAAATATGAGTAAAAGTCTGAAATCTTGTTTACTATTATTTTTTCTTTTTAATTCCTTTTCCATTGCTCAATTTAACGGAAATAAGTTTAGCGTTGGAATTAATGCCGTTTACACCACAACAGCAAGAGTTTATTTAAATCCTAATTCTTCTGATATTACACTTCAAAACCAGTACTTTCTTCTTGAAGACATTTTTAGTCCTGCTCTCGATATACGTTATAGGCTTACGGATCCTTTAATTATCGGATTAAATATTGAGAGGATGAGAAAAACTGAAGTGGGACCAAACCTGAGAGTGTTTTCGGGCTCTTCAGTTGCATTAATAAACGTAGAAGACGGTTTTAACCTGGTCCCGATTGAGTTAAGTCTTTATTACATAATGCCCTTTTCTACAGAGAGATTTAAGTTTCTTATGGGCGGCGGTGGAGGTTACTATTTCGGAGAGCATATCAGGAAGATTGGAGATGCAGAAATCGAGAATGTTGAAAGGAAAGCAGCTTACGGTATCCAGGTTTCTGTATCAATGGAATATCTTTTAAGACCCAATATTGCAATAAGAACAGAAATGAAGTTTAGGGATCCGCAGTTTAGTCTCAAAAACAAATACACAAAAGAAGCGGTAAACTACGAGGGCTCTACAGTGCATCTTTCACAGGAAGTTTTTGATTCGAAAATTAATGTAGATGGAGTTACTTTTATTCTCGGGGCAGCAATAAACTTCTGATCAAAAGCATTTCAAAGTTTATTTTTATCGTTCAAACGTTTAATTTTCCTAAAGCTTTTAATTTGATGAAGAATACAATATATCTTACAGGTTTTATGGGTTCGGGCAAGAGTACTATCGGACCAATTCTGGCAAATACACTTGGCTGGGATTTTTTCGATCTTGATAAATTAATAGAAAATAAAACAGGGAAGAAGATAAGAGAAATATTTGAGCAGGAAGGAGAAAGTCATTTCAGGAAGATTGAAACAGAAACTCTCAGAGAAATCTCAGAATCAAAAAATGTTATTATTTCATTAGGAGGCGGGACTATTGCCAATAAAGAAAATCTAGAGATTCTGAAAAAAACAGGAAAAATTATTTACCTGAAGGTTTCTCTCGACACAGTTTATCATAGACTAAAGTATAAAAAAGACAGACCTGCCTTAACAAAAAGTGATTCGGAAAGTTTGAGCAGGGAAGAGATGACTAACAGGATAAATAAATTAATGGACACAAGAACGAAATATTATGAGCAAGCTGATTATACTATTGATACAGATAACAATTCATTGGGAAAAACTGTTGACAAAATTGTAAAAATAATTTCACAAGTGTGATTATAAAAAAAAGAGAAAAAATTGAAAAAAATAAGCGTTCATACCAAAGACAAAACATATCCTGTATTTATAGGGAATTCAATTTTAAATACATTGCCTGATCTGATAGAAGACATGGGACTAAATAAAAACGTTTTCGTTGTTGTTGATGAAAATGTTAATAAGATTTATAAAAAAAATATTAAGAGTGCTTTTAAGGACTATAGTTCAAAAATTCATTTTCATAAACTTGATTCTGGCGAAGGCTCTAAATCTTTTGAGCAACTGACGAAAATTTTTTCATCTCTTATTGGAAAAAAGTTTGGCAGAGACACACTCCTGGTAGCAATAGGTGGTGGCGTTACGGGGGATCTTTCAGGATACGCCGCTGCATCATATATGAGAGGTATTCAGTTAGTTCATATTCCTACTACGATTATTTCAGCTTCGGATAGCGCGATAGGAGGTAAAACCGGAATAAATTTTAACAAGCTTAAAAATATCATTGGTGCTTTTTATCAGCCTGAGCTTGTCTTAATTGAGACAAAATTTTTAACAAGCCTGCCTGTAAAAGAGATAAACTCCGGTGTGGGAGAATTAATCAAATATGCTTTTTTAACTAATAAGAATTTCTACAATTATATAAATCAAAATTTTGATAAGATCTATTCTTTCGATCCGAATGTTTTGACCAAGCTTATCTACGAATCTGTTTTATTTAAAGGCTCTGTAGTAGGGAAAGATGAGAAGGAAGGCGGGCTAAGAAAAATATTGAATTTCGGTCATACTTTTGCACATGCGTATGAAAGCCAGGCGAATCTGAAATTGAAACATGGAGAGGCTGTCATAGCAGGAATTATTTCTGCTTTATATCTTTCAAATAAAAAGGACTTACTTCCGGGAAAAGATTTAGAAAAATTAATTGAGCTTCCATTAAAAGTTAAATTGCCTGGTAATTTTTTATCGAATGATTTTGACTCAATCATTGATTTTATGGAAGGAGATAAAAAGAACAGGGAAGGACAGATCAGGTTTATTTTATTATCCGGTATCGGGAAAATACTTACAGATATAGGTGCGAGAAAAGAAGATATCTTATATGCAATTGAGAAGACCCGCCAAACATTAAAATAGCTTTAAAACAAAACTGCCGGATTGTAAATAATCCGACAGTCTTGTACGTCATCTTCAGGAGGTGCTATGCTTAAAAACTTTTCAATATAATTGACAATTACCATACCACTACCAATTGCTTTTTTAGTGCTTACAACTTTTCTGAAAATGATTTTTTGATTCGGTTTAAAAGAGGAAAACTGTCGAGCCGTGAGGGCAAAGACTCGACAGTTTGTGTGTCATTTTGGAGGGTGCTATGCTTAAATTTATTTCTACTCTGTCCTTTATTTATCTAATAGAGTGCCACAGATTTGTTTATCGCCCTGTAGAAATAACTAGATTATTTGAAGTTTTTGGAGTAAATACTTCAACTGAAATAACTTATTTACCGGAAGTATTTACAAAATCTCTTTTTGAGATGATAATATATGATGGAGTGTTTTAGCTTAAGTGAATTGAATTAAAAGCTTCAGGCTTTTTTGAGAATGATTTTAAATGTTGTGCCTTCTCCCTGGGAGGAATTCTTCACAAAAATTTTCCCTTTGTGGTAACCCTCAATAATTCTTTTTGAAAGACTCAACCCGAGTCCCCAGCCCCTTCTCTTTGTGCTGTAACCAGGACGGAATACATCTTTTCTTCTCTTCATTTCAATACCTTTACCGTTATCCGAAACATCGATTTCAATTGTCTTATTTCCCTTAGAAACTGAAATGTTAATCTTTCCTTCTTTATGATCAATTGCATCGAGAGCATTCTTTACAAGATTTTCTATTACCCATCCGAAAAGTTCTGAATTAAGTTGTGCTGCGGCATCTCGGTCACCATCTACTTTCAATTCAACACTTTTTCCAGATTGTGGAAGCCTTCTTTGAAAGTAGTCGGTTACTTTCCTTATTTCATCAAGCACCAATTTATTTTTAAGCTCCGGAGTCGAACCAATCTTAGAAAACCTATATGTAATTCTATTTAACTTTTCTACGTCGTTGGTAATTTCTTCTGAAATATCCAGCACTTTATCGGGATCAGAATAATGAAGCTTAAGCATTTCCAGCCATCCCATCAGGCTCGAGATTGGAGTACCAAACTGATGTGCAGTTTCTTTAGCCATTCCAACCCAGATATTACTTTGTTCGCTTCTTTTTACATTGCTGAAACCTATATAACCAAGTACAATAAACAAAGCCGCAATTATTATTTGTACGTAAGGATAAAATTTAAGTTGAGTAATTAAGTCTGAGTCTCCATAATGAATTTTTGTTAACACAAGAGTATCCTGGTAAATAACGGAAATCGGGCTGTGCTGTTTATCCATTTCCAAAACTTTTTTGTCAAAAAATGAGACCAAATACTCTTTTGACTGAGTCGTGTCATAAGGTATGTTCCGCACATCGGTTCTGTTCTCGAGATTAACTTTATCATCAGGACCCGTAAGAATCAGGGGAAAATCGATCGGCTTTATTATATTATCAAAGAGAAATGTTATATCTACATCCATAGAAGAAGTATTAGCAACATATTCAATTCCTTTTGCATATAACTCTACTATCTGTCTTTCTTTTTCCTGAAGCTGCTCAATCAAATTCTGTGTATAGAACAAAGTAGCAAGTGCAATTAAAATTGCGAGTATTAAAAGTGTAATTTTTAAATTAAGTGAGGCGGGACCGCCGGACATTTTCATCTTAAATCACTCTGTTGAATTAACAAATTCATTATAACGATTTAATTAACTTTCTTTTTTTAGATGAAAAAATCCAGTCAATATTATCAACTTTTCAATTTAAGATTTTCAGTTTACAAAAAAAGTCTGCGCCCGTTTGGGACCAACCGATACAATACCTATCTTAAATCCTGCTGATTCTGAAATAAAATTCAGATACTCCTTAGTTTTTGAGGGAAGTTCAGCAAAACTTCTGCAATTAGAAATGTCTTCTTTCCAACCTGGCAAAGTTTTATAAACAGGTTTAACATGGGAAAGCCTGTCTGCATCTGTTGGAAATGCTTTTAATGTTTTTCCATTAATTGAGTAACCAACACAAACCTTTATTTCATCCATTTTACTTAGTACATCTAACTTTGTAATTGCTACAGATATCGATTCCATTTATCATTGCAGAGTATCGTACAAGAAATGCATCAAACCAGCCGCATCTTCTTGGTCTTCCAGTTGTTGCTCCATATTCAGCCCCTGTTTCACGAAGCTTATTTCCATCGTCATCTAAAAGTTCTGTTGGGAAAGGACCGTTGCCAACACGAGTAGTATATGCTTTAACAATTCCAATAACATCTGTTATCTTATTCGGAGGAATTCCTGTCCCTGTGCAAGCACCGCCTGAGGTTGGACTTGATGAAGTTACGAAAGGATAAGTTCCAAAATCTACATCAAGTAGTGCTCCCTGGGCTCCCTCAAGCAATATTGATTTCCCATCTGAAATAGATTGATTTAAAAAACTTGGAACATCTTTAATGTATTTGTCAATAGTTTTATCAAACTCCAGATATTGCTTAATTATTTCTTCAACATCGAGTTCTTCATGTTCATATACTTTTTTAAGAAGATTATTTTTCTCCTCGAGGTTTTTCCTGATCTTTTCTTCAAGAGATTTTTTATTTAAAAGATCTACTATCTTTATTCCTTTCCTTGCATACTTATCTATATAACAAGGTCCAATTCCTCTTCCAGTTGTTCCGATTTTATTATCGCCGCTTTCACTTATTGTATCAAGGAGCTTATGATAAGGCATTATTAGATGAGCATTTTGGCTGATAAACAATCTGCCGTCAACTTTAATATTGTTTCTTTCAAGCAGAGCAATTTCCTCAAGTAGTGCAGTAGGATCTATGACAACACCATTACCAATAACGCAGATAACCTTTTCCCTGAGAATACCTGAAGGAATTAAATGTAATATATATTGCTTGTCTGCTATAACAACAGTATGGCCCGCATTAGCTCCACCCTGGTATCTTGTAACAATATCATATTTTTCACTTAACAGGTCAACGATTTTACCTTTTCCTTCGTCGCCCCATTGACTTCCAACTAAAACTGTAACTTTCATTGATATTTAAGAAATGTGATTAGAAGATTTTGGACAAAATAAAAACTCCGAACTCATATAATCCGGAGTTTCATTTTCTGAATTAAAATTTTTCATATTACTTTGGGAAACTGTTTACAGCCTCTTCCACAGTATCATGAGATTCAAAAATTGTAATTAGTTTGGTTATAATCAGAAGGCTTTCAATTTTGTCACCCACACGAGCCAGCTTTAAGCTGCCGTTGGATTTCTTCATTGTCGTTAATCCACCGATCAACATACCGAGCCCCGAACTGTTCATAAACTTAACATCGCTTAAATCAACTACAATATTAAGCTTATTTTCTCCAACTAATTTGTGCAATAAATCATTGAAATCTTTAGTATCGTCACCGCCCATCACATTTCCCTTTAATTCAATGACTGCGGCTCCGTATTTTTCCGTGGTTTTTATTTTCATAACAACTCCTGAAATTTCTTGGTCAATTTAATCAGACGCACAAATTAAAGCAAGTTTTTCGCTGAATATGATAGGATGTTGTTTTATATTGGTAAGGATTTTTATGGAACAATATTTTTAGGATTTCGTCTAAAAAAATGAGTATTAAAAGAAAAAAGAAAGTATTGCAACAGTCTCCAAGAATTCTTGAAATAGATGACGATTTTTCTTTGATCAAAAGGTTCATTGAAGGTGATGAATCAACCTTTAGAACGCTTGTTTACAGGCACAAAGAAAAGGTGCGTAATATCATCTACATGACTATGAACCACAGTAATTCGGTCGATGATATTGCCCAGGAAGTTTTTATCACTGTTTACAAAAATCTGAAATATTTTCGGTTCGAATCACAGTTTACAACATGGCTATACAGGATCACGATTAATAAATGCAGAGATCATCTGAGAAAAATGAAAATCAGGAATATATTTACCCCGGTAAATGATAATGATGAAGCTCACGGATATAGCCAGATAAATGAAAACATGGACATTCCGGGTATTGTACAAAAAGCTATTTCAAAACTCCCGGAGAAACTGCGGGTACCACTTTTGTTGAAAGATATCGAAGGATTCAGCTACCAGGAAATTGCGGAAACAGTTCAATGCGAAATAGGAACAGTTAAATCGAGAATATTCAGAGCAAGAGAAAGCCTTCGTAATATATTGAAGCCTTATGAAAGAGATTTAATGGCATGAAGAATATAGATAAAGATATTGAAATTTTATCAGCTTATATAGATGATGAACTGTCTCCTGAAGAAGTACGCATACTCGAGGAGAAAATCAGCGTTTCACCCCAGCTTAAGAAGAAGTTTGCTGAACTTAAACAACTGAAAGATTTAACAACATCTTCAATCAAGAGGATTCCCGAATCTCCTTACTTTGAAACAAGACTTTTTGCAGTCCTTGAAGGAAGTTCTTTCAAAAGAAGAATAAAAAAATGGCTGCCGGTCACAGGCATTGCTACTCTTACACTTTCACTTATGCTTATCTTAAAATTCAATCCCGGGTTTTTAGAAAATATAGTTGAAGAGCAGAAATCGAATTTAGCCGGCTTTTATAAAGAGAATTTGAAACCGCTTCTTTTCGCTGCCGACCTTAACAACGAAGACATTTTTAATTTTGCTTTTTATAATAAGCTTCCTCTCGATAATACAAAGAGACAGTATTTACAACTTGGTTCTGATCCTTCCGGAAAAGAATTTTTTGAGATAAGAACTGCCGGAGAGGAAAATAATAATGATAATTTTCAGAAGTTTGTTCAAACTCTCGATTTGAATGATTCTCAAAAGAGTAGGTTCGATTCAATAATGAGCGACTATGCAGAACAGCTTCAATCCCAGGTACTTGTAAATGATAAAAATACAGTTGCAATAAATCACAACCTGTGGAATTACCGTAAAGCGATTGCTGCTGATATACTTAACTTTGCAAAACTTTCCAATGTAAAGGCTATTAACGAAGTTATGCCCACTCTCTTTAAATTCGATACTCCCGATGTTGAGAGAATGGTAAGCAGTGTTAAATCGGCTGATGATAACGAGTATATTTTTATTACTCCAGACTCTTTGTTTGTTGATACTTTTAAGTTCGACAAAAAAGAATACAAAAAAGATATGGATAAATTTAGAGAAGATATGCGGAAGAGTATGGAAGATTACAAAGACAGCCGGGTAGAAATGAAAGAAGCTACTATAAGGTTAAAACTTGACAGTACTATTGCCAGGTTGAGAAAGGCTCCAAAGAGTGAAAAAAATATAAACATTTTTGTTGACTCTAATTTATGTCGCGTTCATCTTAATAATATTATTATTCCCAGGATAGAGTTTCCGGATATGGACAGCCTCGAGGCAATGATCAATGAAGCGACAAGACAAGTAAGATCATTTTCTTTTACAATTCCCAAGCTCAATAAAAATATCAGCAAGTTTAAATATGATGTAAAAGTTTTCCCGGGCGATACGATAAGGTCATTTAAATTTTATGGAAACGGTTCTAATGCCGATTCGCTTGGTCGTCTTTACATGCAGCACTTTAAAAATAACTTTACTTTTCCTTTTAACCAGGATTCTTTAGCCGAATGGTTTAATCAAAATTTTGGGGGTGATAGTACTTTCTTTGGAAATCCGATGAATTTGCAAAACAGGATGAAAGAATTTGAAGAAGAGATGGGAAAATTTAAGAAGGAAATGGATAAGCTAAAGAAAGAGTTGAAAAAGGATTCAATTCAGTTTAAGCGCAAGAAATCTGTAGAAGTTTGATTGAAAATTGGACGAGATTTCTTTTTAGAAAATCTCATTTGTAAAAGTCTTTCGTTCATTCGTTCAGCCATCCTGCCAAATACCCGCTCATCTATCTTTTCTTTACAAAAATCATATTTTAAGCTAATTTAACATTAAATTGAGCATCTTATGATTGGACTTTTATTGTTTATGAACGTAATTGGATAAGTATATTAATGAATTTGAAAACTTTGAAAATAGAACATAATATCAAACTACAATTATTTCTGCTTTGTGCGGGAATTTTGTTTGTATATAAGGTCTTCTTCTATTCAAGTGATTCATTTCTTCTTTACACTTTAAACGAAATAATAGTCTTCTTTGCCTTTTTGTTTCTCACATTATATATGAATGATGTTTTTGTAAGCAAAAAATTTAACCCGATGTCGCTCGTAATGAATCTCGGGATACTTAACGCAATAATGTTTCTTGCCATTACTTTTTCAGATTCATTTCTCTCATTGATCTTCGGAAAAATAAGTGACTCATTAAAAAATCCCGGCGTAATTTTCTCAATTCTCTCTTTTATTTATGTGACTATTTTTGCAGCGATCATAATACAGATGTTTTTAATTTTTAAGGAGTTTTATTTCCTTAAGCAAAAAAGAAGCAGCAGTATTTACTTTAATACAATGGTCGTTTTTTTTCTTCTTGCTGCATTTTCTTCAGTGTTCCACTTTTTCTCCAGTCTTTCTTATATAAAAAATACTTTTGTAATCATTTCCGTCATTTTAATTGTAATTAATTCAATCAGGATTTCCTGGATTGCTTTCATCGTAAAGAAAGAAAAAATCTCCTTGCTTTTGCTTTCCGTTATTATCTGTACATTATTCATTGTTAATCTTGTAAACAGTACCGATACCAATACACATCACAGGATTTTTTCAGAATTTTCCGGTTCGCTTGGTGCTTTCTTTAGAATATTGATGATTTATGGCTCTGTTTATTTTGCCGTTCTTTTCTTTACAACTTTATTTCATATTCCAACTGCTGAAGCATTTGACAGGAAAGCACAGGAAGTTTCATCGTTGCAATATTTCAGCAAGCTTATTACTCAGGTTTTGGATTTTGATGATCTTGCCGAAACAGTAACAGAAATTGCACTAAAAGTTAGTAATGCTGATGCTTCGTGGATAATCTGGAAAGAAGAAAAAACTTTAAGACAACTCGCACATAAAAATATTGGTTATCTGGATGCTGAACTTATTACAGGTTATATATTCAGAGAAAGACTTTTAAAGATTCCGGAACATCTTTTACAGAAAATCTTAACAAGTTTGAAAAAAGACCACAGCTTAACGAGCAATATTCTGCCGTTGCTGTTACTCCACTTGAAACTCATAACCAGGTAAGGGGATTTCTTGTAGTTGCAAAGAAGGGAGATTTTATTTTTGATGATGAAGATAAATCCGCGATTAATACTTTTTCCGATTATGCTTCGGTTGCAATAGAAAACTCAAGATTGCTCGAAGAATCAATTGAAAAAGAAAGACTTGAAAAAGAGCTTGATGTTGCAAGAGAAATTCAGAGAAAAATTCTTCCTGCAAAAGATCCAGTTTTTGATAGACTCAGTATTTCATCTGTTTTTATTCCTGCATTCGAAGTCGGCGGCGATTATTATGATTTCTTTGAAATAGAAAAAGCTCAGTCTGAAGAGAGCACAACTAAGTTTGGTTTTATCATAGCTGATGTTTCAGGCAAAGGAATTTCCGCAGCATTTATAATGGCAGAAGTCAAAGGAATTTTTGAATCTCTTTCAAGAACTAATGAAAGTCCTAAAGAGATTTTAACGAAGGCAAACCAAATATTGAAAAGATCGCTCGACAGGAAAAACTTTGTAAGTGCAGCTTACGGTATAATCGATTTTGAAAAAGAAACGCTTTCAATTGCAAGAGCCGGGCATTGTCCTGTCATTTTAATAAGAGATGGCAAAGTTAATAATATCCGCCCAATGGGAATTGGATTAGGATTAGATTTTGGAACGCAATTCGGAACATCGCTTGAAGAAACAAAAATGGATTTAAAAGAAAATGACTTGATAGTACTTTACACAGACGGAATAACTGAATCAAAAAACTTAGAATTGGAAGATTTTGGTGAGGAAAAGTTTGAGAATGTTCTTCTTAATCATTCCGGTAAAAATGTGGATGAAATTTCCAATGAAGTTATAAAAGAGATAACCCTTTTTAGCCAGGAGGGTACTCAGCATGATGATATAACTTTAGTTATATTAAAATGGAAACAAAATTTTAATAAAGACGGAGAAAAAGAATGGCTGAATTCAGCACATCAGTTAAAGACCAGAGTGGTGTAAGTGTAGTTTATTTAACATGGTTATCTCGATGCTCACACTGCACCGATGCTTGAGAGCAACTTCTCTGATCTTATATCAGGCGGCAAGTTCAAAATAGTTGTGAACTTCAAAGATTTGGTGTACATCAGCAGCGCGGGCTTAGGCGTATTTATGGCTTTCATCGAAAAAATAAGAGAGAACGCCGGCGATATTAAACTTACAACTATGAACGATAAAGTCTATAACATTTTTGATCTTTTGGGATTCCCTTTGCTGTACGAGATTTATAAAACAGAGGACGATGCTATTAAAAAATTTCAAGAGTTAGGACTTGGCAAACAATAAATCTAAAATAAATGAAAAGAAACTGGTTGTTAAAGGCAGGACTGAAAACCTTGCCAGGATAAGAATGTTCATCCAGGAAATTGCTTCTTCAGTTGGATTTAAGCAGGAATCAATCGATAATATGATGCTTGCCGTAGATGAAGCCTGCACAAATATTATAAAGCATGCTTATAAAGCTTATCCTGATGGAGAAATATTAATTAAGATTAAATACGAAGATAAAAAACTAATAATAACAATAATAGATTACGGTAAATCTTTTGCACCTGATTCGATACCAGAACCGGATATACAGGAATATTACAAGCAGCATAAAGTTGGAGGACTTGGAATGTACCTGATGCGCACTCTTATGGATGATGTTGAGTACATTTCTATTCCTGGAAAATACAACCAGGTTCTCCTCTCAAAAAGTTTAACTTCACAAAATTAAAATGGATACTTCCGAAGGCTTTAAAGTAAAAAGGAATCTCACTGCTCTTGTGGAATTCAGCAGGGTTATAAACTCAAGTCTCGATCTAAACTTTATTTTAAATAATATCCTTTTTACATGCCTGGGAAAATTTCTTGCTGTAAAAGGTTTGATTGCACTTAAAACTAACGGACACTTTCGAATTAAAATCTTCCAAAGGTATTTCGCAGGAACTTTTAGCAAAATTTCCGGATATCAATTCTAAAGAGAATTTTCTTGAGAATGATGCGATGAAATCCTTTATTAATGAAACAAGATTACAGGCTGTAGAAAAGATAAGATCTTCCGAAGAGTGTCTTGGATTTATTTGTCTTGGTGAAAAGCTGAACCAGTCTCCTTATTCCGATGATGATAGGGAATTCTTAAAAACAATATTGAATATCTCCGCAACAGCAATTCAGAATTCGCGTATTATTGACGAATTAAAAAAAGTTAATAGAGCGCTTGATTCAAGAATACAAAGACTTAATTCTCTTTTTGAATTAAGTAAGGAATTCGGGTTGGTTAATGAAAGTACAAAAGTCGCGAGGATTTTGGTTTACTCTGTTATCGGTCAATTTCTCGTATATAAATTTGCCGTTGTAACTTTTGGAGACGATAAAATAAATTTTCTTGAATCTAAAATTAATAACGAGGAACTTGAGAAATTATTAACAGACTCTGACCTGCAGAAACTGGATACTCCTCTCACAAAAGAAAATATTCAAAGCAAATTTCCTGAGCTTGATAAGTTAAAAATCGAGCTTATTGTACCTATGCAGATACAGGGAAAAACAAAAGGTTTAATTTTTCTTGGTAAAAGAATCAACAATCTAAATTATACAAATGATGATATTGAGTTTATTTCTTCAGTTGGAAGTCTTGCAATAATCTCACTTGAAAACCAAAGACTTTTTCTTGAAGAGCTTGAAAAACAAAAAATTGAGGAAGAGCTTGAAATTGCGAGAGAAATCCAGGACAATCTCCTGCCTCAGAAAACCCCATCGTATAAGCATTTTGATGTTGTTGCAGAAAACATAACTTCAAGGCAGGTCGGCGGCGACTATTATGATATAATCTCTCTTGATGAAAAGAACTTTTGTATAGCAATAGCTGATGTTGTGGGTAAAGGTGTGCCTGCTGCTCTGCTTATGGCAAATCTTCAGGCATTCTTAAAAGTAATTTGTAAACAGGGAATGAAGTTAGATGAAGCGACTGCTTTGATAAATGATCTTGTATCTGAAAACATAACTGATGGAAAATTCATTACTTTTTTCTGGGCTTTGCTTAATGATGAGAAAATTTCAATTCACTATGTTAATGCGGGACACAACCCTCCTTTGTTAATAAGGAAGGGAAAGATTATAAAATTAGAAAAGGGGGGAATTATACTTGGAGTAATGAAAACTCTGCGACCTTATATTTCTGAAACTTTAGAGTTAAAGAAAGACGATGTAATTATTATGTTTACGGATGGTATTTCTGAAGCTAAAAGTGTTAGCGATGAAGAATTTTCTGACGAGCGTCTTGAAAAATTTGTG
The DNA here is from genome assembly GCA_963727535.1 of uncultured Ignavibacteria bacterium. GTDB lineage: Bacteria > Bacteroidota > Ignavibacteria > Ignavibacteriales > Ignavibacteriaceae > RBG-16-34-14. The sequence continues at coordinate 262,456 of CAVSGR010000008.1, read as the reverse complement.
CTTGGAATTACTGATAAGCCTGCTGCAGAAATAATGGCGGCAATTAAAAATGAAGTTCAGAAATTTACTTATGGTGCTGTTCAATCCGATGACATTACTCTTATGATTGTAAAAGTAAAGTAATCTCAGATAATCAAAAATATAAAATGAAAAGTCTGAAAGAATTCTTTATAAAAAACAGGAAGAAATTTATTATTGGTATTTCGCTAATATTAATTCTCATTGCTTTAACCAATATATATTTTACCGTGAATGTTAATGTCACATCCAATGATGAATGTTTATGGATACCGAAAAAAGTCGATTCAGACAGCACCGCTATATTTTTTGATGTAGTAAAAGTTAATGGAGTTACATGGAATGCCGGGATAAGGGACGGCGACCAGTTAGTGGCTATTAATGGCAATCATCTCATGAATACTCGTGAAGCTCAGCGTATTCTTAACAGTTTAAATGAAGGGGATTATGCTGAATACACTGCTATACACGAAGGTAAAGTATTCAAAACAAAAGTATATATAAAAAAACTATTTTCTTTTCCGAATCTTGCCCAAAGTTTATTATCCTTCATCTGGATTATAATTGGTTTTATAGTTCTGATGGCAAAGCCGGACGGCATAGTCCAAAAATTATTTTATGGAATTGGCGCTGCTTCAGTACTTTTATCAACACAGATTATTTTAATAACCGGCTACCTTAACGGTATAACAAATTACCTTGGGATTGTTTTAGCTATTGTTCTAGGTTATTTGTGGGGACTAAGTATATGCTTTTATCCTTTTCTTATAGTTTATTTCTTCTGGAATTTTCCCAAGCCTTATAAGTTTTTAGAAAAGAAATGGGTAAAACCCGTAATATTTATTGTTCCAGGCATTCTCTTCGTAGTTACATTTATTGTTGAGTTAATGGTTTTTACATTTGGCAGCCTTCAATTTGAAGATTTCTTTAAGCTTATTGCTTCCCTTACTATTTTAACTATTATCTCCCATTTGGTGGCTTATGTCTCATTGATTATCAATTATAGGAGATTACAATCCAAAGAAGAAAAGAAACCCGTATTTATAATTTTAGCCGCTTATACTTTTGCAATACTAGCTTCTGTATACGCAGGCTGGATTGCCCCTGCAATTACGGATACTATTTTTAATTCACCTGAATTTTATGCGCCAGTTGTTCTTGTGGTTATCTTTCCTCTCGCATTCGCTTATGCAATATTCAAATACCAATTGATGGATGTCAGTGTCGTAATTAAGAATACGATTACTTATGGTAGTGCTACAATTACGGTTTTAGTATTGTATTTTCTTATTGTTTATCTTCTTGGTCAAACTATTAGCAAGGCTATTGGAACCGAATACCAGGGTGTTATTGCCGGGGCTGCATTTATAGTTTTTGCCATAATTTTTCAGTCTACAAAAAACAAATTCCAGGATTTTCTTACACAAAAATTTTATCCGGAGCAATTTGCTTACCAGAAAATTCTTTTAAGTTTCAGCGGCGAAGTTTCTACCTTAATTGGCGCCGATAAAATTCTTGAATCGATGAAAAATACATTTGTTGACGGATTAAAGTTGAAAGCATTTGGTATCCTGCTCAAGGATCGTGAATCGGGTAAAATGAAATTAGTTAGAAGCGTCGGTTTATCTATAGAAAAGCTTGAGCTTAGTGCACCCGGTCTAAGTAGTTTTATAAAAGAAAAATCTCTCATTTCTCAAAGTATTGTTATAGAGCAGCATGATTTCGCCAATGTATTCCCGGAAAATGCTCAGATTCTTATTAGGGAAAATATTTTTACTATAATTCCAATGATAGTTAAATCGCAGGCTATTGGTCTTTTATTATTTGGATTAAAGCATTCCGGTTCACAATTCTCAGGTAAGGATATTGACCTTCTTACTGCTTCCGCAAATCAATCGGCTATAGCAATTGAAAATGCGCGGCTCTATGAAACTGAAGCCGAAAAAGATAAAATTGAAAGGGATCTTGATCTTGCAAGAAATATCCAGCAGGGACTTCTGCCGAAATGTATTCCTGAAATGAACGGTCTTGATATCTGCGGACAGATGATTCCTGCGCAGCAGGTTGGCGGTGATTATTATGATCTTATTCCAATCTCAGACGGGAAGATGTATGTAATAGTCGGTGATGTTTCCGGTAAAGGACTCTCAGCTTCACTCTATATGACCAAGCTGCAGACGATGATGAAGCTTGCATGCAAAACAGAACGTTCACCAAAAGATATTTTAGTAGAAATAAATAAAAGCTTGTATGAAGCCATTGAAAGAAATTGGTTTATAACATTAACACTTGCTTTGTTCGATATGGAAAAGAGGACTGTAAAATTTTGCCGTGCCGGTCATATGCCGATTCTTACTGCAAAGAATGGAACTGTCAATAGTTATAAAACTCAGGGACTCGGTCTCGGTCTTGAGTATGGATTAATCTTTGAACGCACTTTAATAGAAGAAGAAATTTCCCTCAAAGAAGGGGAGTTATACGCATTCTTTTCCGATGGAATAACAGAAGCAATGAATGAAAAGAAAGACTTCTTTGGGGAAGATAAACTAACCGAGCTTCTTAAAAACCAAACCTCCCGCAGAAGCTCTGAAATTATGGATTTAATATGGGACGAATTAAAAACTTTCCGCGGTCAGGCGCCACCTTCGGACGATATGACAATGGTGCTGGTGAAAGTGAAATAACCGTTTGTCATTTTGAACCCAACTTTAGTTGGGTGAAAAATCTCACTTCTATCTTAAATATTTCTTATATTTTCATTCAATTATTCATCAGAATATCGGGTATTATGTCAGCCAAATCCAATAATAACAATCACAACAACGGCAAATCACTCGAATCCTGGATTTGGGATGCAGCCTGCGCCATTAGAGGCGCACAGGATGCACCCAAGTATAAAGACTATATACTACCATTAATTTTTGTAAAACGTCTTTGTGACGTCTTTGATGATGAAGTAGAAAGAGTAACTGAAAAAGTTGGTAAGAAGGAGAAAGCATTAAAACTTATTGAAAAAGACAGAAAGATTACACGCTTCTATATTCCATTCAGATCTGAAAATTTTCAAGACCCCACTTGGTCAGCTATTCGAACTTTGTCTTCTAAAATAGGTGAAAAGCTTACCGATTTAATCCGTTCTATTGCAAGAGAAAATACAAGGCTTCAAGGGATTATTGACCGTGTGGATTTTAATGCAACAACTCACGGACAAAGAGATATTGATGATGATAGGTTGAGTAATCTTATTGAAGAAATTAGCAAGAAACGTTTAGGTTTAAAAGATGTTGAACCCGATATTATTGGAAGAAGTTATGAGTATTTAATCCGGAAATTTGCTGAAGGTAGTGGCTCAAGTGCAGGTGAATTTTACACACCTATGGAAGTAGGAATGATAATGGCTCGCATTCTTGATCCTGAACCTGGAATGGAAGTTTATGATCCTTGCTGTGGTTCCGCCGGACTTCTAATTAAATGCCAGTTAGTTCTTGAAGAAAAAATGCAGCTTCGCTCAAAGAAGAAATTTGCACCACTAAGACTTAATGGACAGGAATATATTTCTAACACCTGGGCAATGGCTAATATGAATATGGTTATTCACGATATGGAAGGAACTATTGAAATTGGTGATACAATGAACTCTCCAAAATTTAGGAATAAGAATAAACTTCAAAAGTTTGATATCGTAACTGCTAATCCAATGTGGAATCAGAATATATTTAATCAAAAAACTTATGAGAATGATGAACTTGAAAGATTCACTGCTGGATTTCCACCAAATGATAAAGCAGACTGGGGTTGGGTACAACATATGTTTGCTTCGATGAATGATAATGGTAAAGCAGCTATTGTATTAGATACAGGTGCAGTTTCAAGAGGTTCGGGAAATCAAGGTACAAACAAAGAAAAAGAAATCCGCAAGTGGTTTGTTGAAAATGATCTTATTGAAGGAGTGCTTTATCTGCCGGAAAATCTCTTCTACAATACTTCAGCACCGGGCATAGTTCTATTTCTTAACAACAAAAAACCTACTGGTAAGAAAAATAAAATTTTACTTATTAATGCTTCAAAAGAATTTGTTAAAGGGCAACCTAAAAATTATATACCTGAAAAACACCAGGATAAAATTGTAAATGCTTTCCTCAACTGGAATCAAATCGAAAAGTTTAGCAAAGTAATTGCAAAAGATGAAGTAGTTAAGAATGATTATAACTTATCTCCAACCCGTTACATTCATACAGCAGAAGAAGAAACTTACAGACCTATTGGAGAAATTTTAGAAGAGCTTAGAGAACTTGACCAGGAATCCGATGATATTGATAAAGAATTAAAAATTATTTTTCAAAAATTGGGATATTAAAAATGAGTCCATTTTATTTCATCTATCATCCTAAAAGATGCCAATATATTATTAATGACCTTACAATTTACCACGATAGTTTTGGAGGCAATGAAGATCCATACATTTGGAATAAAAAATTCTTGCATACATATTGCCATATTACACAACTTACGAATGAAGTAGATCAAGTTAATTTTTGGGTTTCAGGAAATCCTTCATTGAAGAATTTTACTCAACTTTATTGTGACTTAGTATTTTATATTGACGAAAAAAAATATTGGGAAGATCGAAATAACATAGATAGAAACAATCCTATTGTGGATAATGAACAGACATTTCAACATCACTATAAATGGGCATCGAATCATCCTTTTAAAAGGCGATCTCGATATACTTTAAAAGCCAATCCCACGAAAAGTTTTCAACCGCAAAATAGAAAGGGAGAGTTGATAGATATTTTGCCATTCCTCAATAAAAATGGGCTAAGTACAAAATTTTTAATTAAATCTTTTAAAGCCGGTATCGGCTCAAGACCTTTTAAGATTGAAGATAAAATTGGCGCAAAACTATATGAATATCTTAATCAAACAGCTAAAGTAAAATTATATGGAAAAGACTTTGAGAAAAAACATCCCAATAGAAATAAAAATTCTAAAAATAGTGGAAATTGTTGTTAAGCTATTAAAGATCGAAGTTAATTTGAAATGATTAAAGAAAAAACAGTTTTTATACTTGGTGCAGGGGCAAGCAAACCTTATGGTTTCCCAACGGCATTAGAATTAAGGAGAGATATAATTTATAGCTTTCCAGAAATGTTTAAGCTTGCCTTTGCTGAATATAATGCTGTACCTAATGTTAACATTAATTTATCTCCTGAATATGCTAAATTAATAGATACATTTAACTATTCTTCAATACCATCAATCGATCTTTTTTTGTCTAGGAATAAACATTTTTATGATATCGGAAAAAAAATAATTGCTTTTTTAATTGCTTATTATGAAATCAAGAGTGTATTTCGTGAAAATGTTTTAAATCCTCAATATGATTGGTATACTTTTGTATACAACATTTTAACTAAAAACATAATCAATACTGAGGATTTATTACAACTCTTCCAACAAAATGAAGTTTCATTTGTTACATTTAATTATGATAGGTCATTAGAAAATTTTCTTTATGAGAGTATCTTCAATTCTTTTACTTCAAAAAGAAATGAGATTAAATCTCTTATAGCTAATCTTAATATTACCCATGTTTATGGAAAAATAGCTCCTTTACCTTGGCAAGATAATGGCTTCACTTTCAAATATAATGAGCCAAATATTTATGGTTGGTTAGATGAATTAACTTCTGATATCAAAATAATATATGAACAAAGAAATGAAAAATTAGAGGAAATCCAGCAGAAAATTTCTGAAGCGAGGAATATTTTCTTTCTTGGTTTTGGCTATGCAAACGAGAATTTAGAAGCATTAGACTTTAGCAATTTAATGAGTAATAAACATAAAATTTATGGTACTGGCTTAGGTTTAACGGAAAGCGAGATCATTAAAATAAAGAGGGCACTGAAAGGGGATTCAGCAATTATTCCTGAATTTGTTAGAATAGATGATTGTGATTCAGTTATGTTATTAAGGAAATATCTTGAGTAATAAATCCAACTTCAAACAAACTGATATCGGTTTAATTCCTGATGATTGGAAATTAATTCAACTGTCAGATTTAACTAAAATTATTAGTGGAGGAACACCAAGCAGAAAAATTCCCGAGTATTACTTGGGTAATAATTTATGGGTTAAATCAGGCGAATTAGAAGATAATCTTATATCTGATACAGAAGAAAAAGTTACTAATACAGCCATTAAAAATTCTTCTGCCAAATTATTCCCTAAAGATACAGTATTGATAGCTATGTACGGAGCAACAGTCGGTAAGACAGCCATCCTAGCGAGGGAAGCGACAACTAATCAAGCAATTTGTGCTATTCTACCTAACTATGACATCTTCATTCCTGACTACTTAAGGTTTTATATAATGACAATAAGAGATAAGTTTTTAAGTCAAAGATATGGTGGAGCTCAACCAAATATTAGTCAAACAATAATAAAAAACACAGTTATCCCTCTTCCTCAGTTACCAGAACAAAAAAAAATCGCTCACATACTTTCAAAAATACAACAGGCAATTGAAACGCAGGCGAAAATAATTAAAACCACTCAAGAGCTTAAAAAAGCTTTAATGCAAAAACTCTTTACTGAAGGACTTAATGGAGAACTACAAAAACAAACTGAGATTGGCTTAATACCGGGAAGTTGGGAGGTAGTACTAATTTCGACATTAGGAGATACTATTACTGGAACAACTCCACGTACAGCATTAAATAAATATTACTCCCCTAAAGAAATTGATTTTATTGCTCCCGCTGATATTGGATCAACAAAATATATTTATGATTCGACTAAAAAAATATCGAAAGAAGGATTAAATGTAAGTCGTCCCTTATCTAAAGGCTCAGTACTATGCGTCTGTATTGGTTCAAGTATTGGAAAAATAGGTTTAACTTATAAAGATGTGTCAACAACTAACCAACAAATTAATTCAATTATATGCAACGAAAGTTTTAATCCTGAATTTATTTATTACACTTTGCAGTATTATACAAATTATTGGAGAACTTTTGCTTCTCCTAATCCTGTTCCAATTTTAAGTAAGGGAAAATTTGAACAAATTGAAATTCCTGTTACAAAGGACTTAGATGTTCAACTAGAAATTGTTAAAGCATTATCAAGTCTTGATTGCAAAATTGGAAATTCATTAAACAGTAAAAATATCTTAAAAGATTTATTTCAAACAACACTAAATAAATTAATGACTGGTCAAATTCGAGTCAAAGATATAGAATTTGAAATGGAAGAAATGGAGTATAGTTAGGGAAAATTATGAACTTTGAAACTCTTGATAATACAATAAATTTATTAAAGAAGATCATAATGGATGAAAATTGTGAGAAAATGAATTTATCCAATATCAAAGGATATTTGGGAGAACTTCTTGTAGTTAAAAAACTAACTGAGTATACACAAAATATAATTCAATTTGGGAATCAGTCTGGTTATGATATCGAATTACCGGATGAAGCTATTAAAATCGACGTCAAATATTCAACTATTAAATCGGAAGTAAAAAACTGTCCACCATATTGGGGTTGGGCTTTAAAACATAAGAATAAGAAGAAGCCAATAAGTTGTTCTCATTTTGTTTGTGTTGCAGCAGATGAAAATTATGATTCAGCAGATTATTATGTAATTAAAAGCAAGAATTTGGATTTATTCCCTGAATCAGCGATAAAACAATTCAAAAATGTTGAAAGGGGTTTTTGCCTATTACACTACGATTCTTCTTATTCTCAATTCGCAAATGATTCTTTATTAAAATATTTTCAAAAATGTTCAGACTTAGTAAAGCAAAATTTAATTGTTAAAATTCCGCAAAAAGGAAATTTGATGAGGGCTTTAGTTAATTAAAATTTTATAATGTCAAAAACTTTCACAGAACATAAAACAGTTCAGCAAAGAATTTTAGATTACTCAAATGAAATTGGATGGGAAGTAATACCTCGCTCTAAGTCTGAGGAATTTCGTCACTTCGATATATCAGCATCATTGCCTCAAGAAAGAGTCAAGGGCTCATCATTTTTCTTTACAGATATTTTGATTAAAAAACTTAAAGAGTTTAATCCCAAACTTATTAATCCCAATGATATACTTACTCAACTGTCATTACTTCATTTTGATATACAAGGCAATAAAGATTTTCTTGAATATCTCAGAGGAGAAAAGAACTTCTTTAATAAGGATGATAACAGGGAGTATAACTTAAAACTTATAGATTTTGAAAATCCTTCTAATAATATTTATCAGGTAACAGAAGAATATTATCATCATAATGGACGGTATGGAAATCGTGAAGATGTTGTTTTTCTTATCAACGGTATTCCTGTCATTGTTATTGAATGTAAGAATGCTACAAAGGATGAAGCTATTGCTATTGGAATCGACCAGGTAAGACGTTATCACAGAGAAACTCCCGAAATGCTTGTCCCCCAACAGATATTTACTGTAACGGAAGCTTTAGGTTTTTCTTATGGTGTAACCTGGAACCTTAATAGAAAAAACCTTTTTAACTGGAAAGAGGAGGAGATTGGAAATCTTGAATCAAAAATAAAAACCTTCTTTCATAAAGATGAAATATTAGCTTATATCAAAAACTATATAATCTTTGCAGAACAGAATGAAGAATTAAATAAATATATACTTCGCCAGCATCAGGTTAGAGCTGTTGAGAAAGTAATTGAAAGAAGTATTGATGAATCTAAAACCAGGGGATTGATCTGGCATACTCAAGGTTCCGGTAAAACGTTTACTATGATAAAAGCCGCTGAGATTCTTTTTAAGCTTAAAGAAACGGATAAACCCACTATCATTTTACTGATTGATAGGAATGAACTTGAAGATCAAATGATTAAAAACCTGATTGCATTAGGTTTGAAAAATATCGAACACGCTGATAGGATAGTAAAGCTTCGTGATCTTCTAAAAGAAGATTACCGGGGAATCATTATAAGTATGATTCATAAGTTTAATGAAATGCCAGAGAAGGTTAATCTCAGGAAAAATATCTTTGTTTTAGTTGATGAAGCACACCGTACAACCGCAGGGGATCTTGGAAATTATTTGATGGCTGCAATTCCTAATGCTACATTCATTGGATTTACAGGAACTCCGATTGATAAGACTGCTTATGGCAGGGGTACATTTAAAACTTTCGGTATTGATGATAAACACGGTTATCTCGATAAATATTCAATATCTGATTCTATAAAAGACGGAACTACAATTCCTCTTTATTATTCTTTAGCTTCAAATGATCTTTTAGTTCCCGAAGAAACTTTAGAGAAAGAATTTTTATCTCTGGCTGAAGCTGAAGGTGTTAGTGATATAGAGGAGCTTAATAAGATTCTGGAAAAAGCAGTTGTAACAAGAAACTTTCTCAAGGGGAAAAGGAGAGTAAACAAGGTTGCAAAGTTTATAGCTGAGCATTATAAAACTTATGTAGAAAATCTAGGATATAAAGCTTTTGTTGTTGGTGTAGATCGTGAAGCCTGTGCTTTATATAAAAAAGCATTGGATAAATACCTTCCCCCGGAATATTCTGAGGTTGTTTATACAGGAAACTATAATGACACTGAAGAACTTAAAAGATATCATATCACTAAAGAAGATGAAAAAAAGATAAGAAAAAATTTTTCCAAGCCGGATCAACTCCCAAAAATTTTAATAGTGACTGAAAAACTTCTTACAGGATTTGATGCTCCGATTCTTTATGCAATGTATCTTGATAAGCCAATGAGAGACCATACATTACTTCAGGCAATAGCCAGGGTTAACCGTCCTTACGAAGATGAAGAAGGGAAGAAGAAACCATTTGGATTTGTTTTAGATTTTGTCGGAATATTTGACAAGCTTGAGAAAGCTTTGGCTTTTGATTCAGATGATGTAAAGAGTGTAGTCAAAGATATTGCATTACTGAAAACTCTTTTCAAGAATAAAATGGAGAAAGAAGCCCCACAATATATTTCTTTGATTAAAGGTAAATATGATGATAAGGATGTGGATAGATTAGTTTTGCATTTCAAAGACAAATCAAAGCGAAAAGAATTTTTTAAGTTTTACAAAGAACTTGAAATGCTTTATGAGATTATTTCACCAGATGCTTTTCTAAGACCATTTATAGATAACTATAAAACCTTAAGCCAGATTTATATAATAACACGAAATGCTTTTGCTCAAAGAATTTATGCAGATAGAGAATTTCAAAGAAAGACAACGGAGTTAATTAAGGAAAATGTAAGTGTTGATATTACTGGGGACGGTTTAGATATATATCATCTAGATGAAAATACTTTAAAGCTGATAAAGGATAGTAAAAAGTCAGATAATGTAAAAGTAATTAATCTTATCAAGAGCATTGAAAAAACCGCTGAAGAAAAAAGTGGTGATTTGATTTTAATATCTATAAAAGATAAAGCTCAATTAATACAGGAAAATTATGAAGATAGAATAATAACTACAGAAGAAGCACTTGAACAATTAGAGGTATTAATAAAAGAAGCTACCAATAAAGAGAAGAAGAAAAAAGAAAAGGGAATAGATGATTTAGAATATTTCTTTTCAGAAAGACTTAAAGAATTTGGAATAAAAAACCCAGATGAAACCGCTAAGAAATTTAAAGAAGCTTTTAACGAACAACCCAACTGGAATAAGAGCGAAGCTTCAGCAAGGGATTTAAGACTTAAAGCTATATGGAATTTTATTAGAGAAATGGATGATATAGATAAAGCCAATAAATTAATAGATGATTTAATAAGATTATTAACTCAATCTAATGGCTAAGAAGACAAGATCTAAAAATATCTGGAAAGATAAATATGAGTTTAAGAAAAGGGTAATCAAGTATGCCAATAAGCTTGAAATCGCTTTAAATAGCATCTCTGTGCGTCCTATGAGCCGTAAATGGGCATCCTGCTCAACAGCAGGTAATTTAAATTTCAACTCAGAATTAATCAATATGCCTAAAAAGCTAGGAGAGTATGTCATCGTTCACGAGCTATTACACTTCCACGTTCCCAATCACGGCAAACTCTGGAAAAGCCTAATGAGAGCATATCTAGGGGATTATGAGAAGTTGGAAAAGAAGTTAAAATTATACTAGCTAGAAAAAATGAAATTAAAATTTTTTGTTCTTTGCTTTGTTGGTTTAGTTTCATTTAATTGTAGTCAAAAAGATATCTTTAAAATGCGATAATTCTGATTACCCATCCTTGCCTCCGTTACATCAAAAAGTATTAATTGTTGTCGCTCATCAAGACGATGATGCTTTTATTATTGCTAGAATTAAAGAGCACATAGAAAAAGGGGATGAAATATATTTTGTTTGGGTTGCCAAGTCATTTCAGGATGGCTTAGATTATGGAAATGAAAGAATTAATGAAGCAAAAAAAGCAATGAATTTTATCGGAGTAGATTCATTACATTATGAATTCTTAGACTTTCCAGATACTGAAACTTATAAATATATTCCACAAATTATTAATAAACTTAAAGAAATAATTAATTCATTTTCTCCGAATGTTATTTATACTCAAGCTTATGAAATGGGGAATATTGATCACGATATTACAAATTTCTGTACTGTGTTGGCAGCTAAAGAATTAAAATCGTCCGTTATAATTTACGAGTTCCCTCAATATAGTGCTTATGACATCCCGGATGTATTACCCTTTGAGTTCAGAAAATTTCCGAGCACTTTGAAAACAAACTGTAGAGAACTCAATAGTTCGGAGATAGATTTTGTTATTGAGTATTGGAAACATTATAGAAGTCAGGATTTCCCTTTTATGTACTATGTATATTTTTTGAAAGAAGAAGATAATTTATTTGACTTTGAGTACCTCAGAGTTGAGCCAAATTATAATTATTTAGTAAAACCCTTTACTGCCCAGGCTGCTTACGAAAGATATTTACCAAATTTAGTTTATGAAGATTTTCATAATGCAATAAAGAATTATTTATCACAAAGGAGGGAAAAATGAATTCAAAACAATTTGTGAGTACTGCTGTTTGCGACTTTTTTGAAAGAGCAAGACCCCTTCGAAAATTCTTAGGAGTAGTAGCAAATTTTATCCACCCAAGTTTTGAAAGAATTCCAATTTATAAGAAAATACTTAAACTTTTCGAAAAACCTTCTATTGTTGGGATTTATCTATTTGTGTTTATTTTTTTGTTTGTGGTACAAGCTATTTGGGCTTTTGTTGAACAAAGATTTTTCCCTTCAGGTAATATACTTATTAAGAATTTTTTAGATGATTGGGTGGATCTAATTAATTATGTGATAATATGTGAGCTTTACATTATTCTAGGGATTGAGTTTATTTCAAAAAAAACAACAATTTACTCAGATTTAGATAGTTCGAGCTTTTTACCCAAAGGGGAATTCATTCTACCAAGTAATAATTATTCGGGTTTCTTCGGAGCAGTTATTGTTTTGATGTTAGCAACATTTGCATCAATCGGATATACTGTAGAGGTTAATTCGTATACCCATTTTTATTGGTTTATGAAAACCCCTCCTCCTAACGTAACATTTAGTCAAAATGGTTATTACTATCTTTTTATTAATCGATTAATGATGTTATTTGTCATATGGGTAGGTGCCAACAATTTTGGTTTATTTCAAATTGCCGGGGTAATTTCTAAATATTTGAGGAAATTAAGAAACGACAAGGATGTACTATTTCTTAAACAAAAGTTTTCAGATGAAAGTTTGCTCAAATCACAGCTGAACCCTTTTTCTGAACTGGTTTTATTTGCAAAAGGATTTGTTTTGGTTATAGCTTTGAATCTTCTTCTTTGGAAGTTTAATCAGCCGGAAATTAAAAAAATGTATGAAATATCTGTTTTAATAACAGCAATTTTTGGTATATGGATTTTTGCTCTTCCTAGATATTATGTCCAATATCAGATATTCAGAATTTGGGAAAAAATAGGAAAGCACGAATATAAAGATCTTCGAATGCCTTGGGTAGTAGGGATTTCTGCATTTATTGATATAATTCTTATAACAATAATTATTAAGGTTTTACTTGGCGAAGCTATTTCTAATTTGTTTAATAATCTATTTAGCTAAAAAATCCAGCGCAAATATATGACAGGTATTCTGTTTATTTATTTGTCCATAGAAATAACCTACCCCCCCCTATATTTTCCTATTGGGAAGAAAAAATAATTAAGCTGGATGGTTAGAAGAAGGAAGGATAACCATATATATAATATATAAGGGACAGTACAGGTTGAATTTATTAAGGAAGACTTATAACTATATATATAAATAATATGGAGACAGTACATCTTGTTTATCATTCTGTCTTAACAGCGCTCAATGATTTGCTTCACTCGCTTTTGGCTCGTTCCGCAAACACTAAGCTTATCAATTTATTGTATAATAGGAACGCAGCAGTTCGCCTATCGGCTCACACCTGCTTAGGAGAGAAGAAAATTAGTCAAGCTACTATTCATTTTTTGGGGAGAGGTTAAACATTACATTGTCAGCCAGTGTTACATAAGAAATTTTATAGTACTTGTTAATCATCTTTACTTTCTCTAGTCTTTCTATCGAGTCCTATAAAATTGGCTTATGTAAACTCGGCACTTTATCCTGAATTGAATAGATGATTCAATTCTATTTATATATTGTGTATTTAATAAGTTGATTAATTATAAATAATAATCTAATTTAATATAAATTGAGGCAATAGTAATATTTAGGAAGCCTTACATATATAATAAGTTTTTCATAAAAATTATAAGGTGCCAAAATGAAAAAACACAGAAGAAGAGGTTTACCGAAGAGTAGACCAAAAAATAAAACCCGAAATAGGAATAGTTCAAAAAAAATGAGTACTGCACAAAAAAATATACTGAGTGTTGGTGTCAGTGCAATAATTGGGGCAACTGTTCCTCCTTTAGCACCACTAATGGTAACTAAGGAGTTACTTAATTTAGGAGCACAAGCTGCACTAGGAGAAGATGCAGATAAACCAGGAGTTAAAGTAGTAAAAAAAGCCTTGTCTCACGGCATTCACACTGGACACTAAAAACTCTCATTTCTTTTAGAATATACTCCTAAAAATAAGTTTTGTAAAAAGAACTATTTCTTTCAACGTTATTTATTATTATCTTTATATTACTTCAAGTGTGGGCATTCTATCCAATGAAGTTTAATATAGTGATAAATTTAGTTGTTAGTGTACGCCAGGAGCCCCCAACCTGGATTCATTAGCAATTAGCCCTGATCATTATTAGGTCGGGGTATTAAAATTTAGGAGTGGAATTATAATTATCCTTATTATACGTACAGATTAGACGGTGCCTGTTTAAAATAGGGATTTTTTTTAAGTATTATTAGTGTATTAATTTTTTTATAAAATTAAAATTTAATTTAAAATTGAATACTTTTAAAAAAATTGTATTAAATGACTGGCGACAATTTGATAATATTGATATTGATCTGAGTAAACAAGTTACTATTTTAACGGGTCAAAATGGTTCTGGCAAGACAACAATACTTAATGTACTCAGTAAACATTTTGGATGGAATCTTAATTTTATTAGTACGTTACAGGTAAGTAAAAAAAAGGAAAAAAAATTTTGGACACATTTAAAAAAATATCTTTTTTTTGAATCGGAACCCACAAACACAATGGTAGGATATGTTGAATATGATGATGAAAATAGATGTGATTTAATTGTTCCACAGAGAAATAGCCCTAAATACCAGTTAGAATATAATAACCTAAGACAAGTAGTGGGACTAAATATTCCTTCTGATCGTCCCACGGTTTCATATCATCAATTAGATAATATTCCTGCAGATCCCAAAAGTACCCAACAACAATATCAGAATTATCAACAGCTATTAATGCAACTTTATGGTTCTGCAAATGTTAGAAATCCAGGTTTAGTTTTAAAACAGTCTTTAGTTTCACTTGCTTTATTTGGTTATGGAAATGAAGCCGTTTTACCCAACTACGAGTACATAAGATTATTTGAAGATTTTCAAGATAAACTTCGGAAAATCTTACCAAAAGATATTGGTTTTCAAAGAATAGAGGTTCAAATACCAGAAGTTACTTTAATAACAGATTCTGGTAATTTTTCATTAGATGCAATGTCGGGAGGAATCAACTCACTCTTTAGTATAGTTTGGCAAATTCATATTTATGGTGCAGATAAACAAAATTGTACTGTTACAATTGATGAACCGGAAAATCATTTACATCCAAGTATGCAAAGGACCTTCATACCATCATTAGCAGAAGCTTTTCCAAGATATAAATTTATAATTTCAACACATAGTCCATTTATTATTTCTTCAATGCCAGCCGGAAATGTTTATGGTTTAATTTCTAATAGTAACAAACGAATAGATTCATTAAAGATTGAAGAACCCAATTTATCGGGGAGTGCAAATAAAATTTTAAGAGAAATTCTTGACGTTCAATCTACCCTTCCAATATGGGTTGAAAAAAGTATTACTGATATTATTAGTAGAACTGAAAATGAAAATCCCGAAGTTAGAGCCAGACTAATTTTTGAAGAATTAGATAGACTCGGTATTTCTGATCAAATTTCGAATTTTGAATTCAATAAATAATGAGAAAACTTGCTAAACTAGCAATCCCTGATCTCTTGGCACAGAAGGCTAGTAATTGGTTAAATGAATACAAAAATGATCAAGGAAATTCAACAAAAAGATATAGATATAGGGATCAGGCAATTAAGTCTACTCTAAAAAATGAAACGTTTAATAAATGTGTTTATTGTGAAAGCAAGATTGGCCACAATACTCCCGGAGACGTGGAACATAAAATACCAACAAGCAAAAATATAGATCTTCATTTTGATTGGAATAATTTGACAATTGCCTGTACTGAATGTAATAGAAGAAAAAACGATTATTATTCAGCTTCAGATTCATTTTTGGATCCATATTTAGATGATGTAGAAGATTTAGTCTTACACTTGGGTCCAGTTGTAAGTTGGAAGAATGGAGATAGTAAAGCTGAAATATCAGTAAAAACTTTAGAATTGCATTCAAATGCAAGAGAAAATCTTATTAGTAGAAAAATTGAGAAGATTGAAGAACTTAATAATTTAGTAGAGCGATATAACAAAGAAACAAATCCAACCTTGAAAAAGATACATAAGAAAGGCATACTAAGAATGATGGAAATTTCTTCAGAATATTCTGCAATGATTATAAGTATTTTAAAAACTAAGAATGTTATATAATTTTGTTGCGCATTTGTAGCTGCCTTTTTTTAACTCATTTAA
The DNA here is from genome assembly GCA_963727535.1 of uncultured Ignavibacteria bacterium. Taxonomy (GTDB): domain Bacteria; phylum Bacteroidota; class Ignavibacteria; order Ignavibacteriales; family Ignavibacteriaceae; genus RBG-16-34-14. Next base: position 246,145 of record CAVSGR010000008.1, on the reverse strand, counting down.
ACAAAATAACTTAGCTTACTTTTTGATGGCTCATATGACAATGGTGTTGGTTAAGGTGAGCTAAGCAATAGTCACTCCTCCCAAAATAGTTTATCATAAAGTAACCCTCTCTTTTGACGGGGGAAAAAAATGATTAGATTTGCCCCATGTTTCAAAAAAGAAAAGAAAAACTAAAGAAAGAGTTAAATCTCTTTGATGTTTACGCAATTGCCACAGGGACAACGCTAAGCGCAGGATTTTTTCTCTTACCGGGGCTCGTTGCTGTACAGATAGGTTCTACTTTACCTTTAGCTTATTTAATCGCTGTTATTCCACTTATTCCGGCAATGTTATCAATTATCGAACTGGCAACTGCAATGCAATGGTAAGGTAATGATGAATAGCGGTTCGATTTCAAGGTAGATTTGTTATATTTACCTTGTAAAAGAACCAATACTGATACTAAATGAATACAATAATAAAAATATTTAAGAATAATAAGGGTTACGCCCGTATGATAGAACTTAAAGAGGCGGGCATACATACCAGAACGATTGCAAAAGCAGCTAAAGAAGGAACAATTGAAAAAATTAAACCGGGTCTCTATAAGCTTGTAGATTATCCCTGGGATGAGCACGGAAGTTTTGCAGATGTTTGCAATTCAAATAAGAAGGCTATTATTTGTCTTCTTTCTGCTGCAGATTACTATCAGCTTACAACCTTTAATCCTTCGGAAGTTTTTGTTGCAGTTCCTAATAATACTGATAAATTTGTACTTAAATATCCGCCAATAAAGGTTTATTACTTTGCGGATAGTTACTACCAGCCGGGTATAGATACAATCGAAACTAAAAGCGGAACAATCAGAATTTATAATAAAGAAAAAACCATTGGCGATCTTTTCAGATATATAAACAAAACAGGGGAAGACATTGCAGTTGAATCGCTGAAAGAGTATCTGAAAAACCGAAAAGAAGAAACATCTCCCAAACTTATTGAGTTTGCCGAAATTTGTGGCGTTAAGAAAAAAGTTGAGCCAATGGTTAAAGCAATTCTTTCTTAAAAAAATAGCTGATTGATTTAATGTCTAAAGAATTAAAGAATCTTGCTGCATCCGTAAAAGAAAGACTCAGAAATCTTTCAGCAGAATACCGGCAAAGATTTTAATTTTATATCCCGGCAATTCATCCAGGAACGTTTCCTGTACAGACTTTCTAAATCGAAATTTTCAGACAACCTGATTCTAAAAGGTGCTCTCCTTTTTGTTGCACACAATATTAGCCGTCACCGTCCGACAAAAGATATTGACTTTCTTGGTTCATCAATCTCAAATAAGAAAGAAGAAATCAAAAATGTTATTAAAGAAATTCTGATGATTGATGACGATTATGATGATGGATTGAGGTTTGATAAAGATAATGTTGATGTTGAAGATATTGATGAAGATGGTGATTATAAAGGTGTAAGAATTAAATTCAATGCTTTTCTTGAAAATGCTAGGGAAAGAGTTCAGCTTGATGTCGGCTTTGGAGATAAAATAACAGGCGGACCGGTTGAAATATGATTTCCAACGCTTCTCGATTTTCCTGCCCCAAGAATAAAAGTTTATTCTGTTGAAAGTGCTGTTACAGAAAAGTTTGAGGCAATTGTGTCCCTGATGCTGCAACAAGCAGAATGAAAGATTTTTACGACATACATTTCTTTGCTGAGAACTATGAATTTAAAAGGATAAGCTGAAGGAAGCTATGGTAACAACTTTTAAGCAGAGGGGAACTGATGTTGAGCAACGCAACAAACTTTTCGATGAAAAATTCAAGGAAGATGAACAACTGCAAAAATATTGGACTGCTTTTTTAGGCCGCACAAAACTTACTGCCGAAAATAATTTTTCTGATGTCGTAACTAAAATTTCTTCCTTCATTGAACCTGTTTTTATTTCTGATAAAAAGAATAACTGGAATAGCAAAAAATGGAAATGGGAATGAGTGAGCTTCCAAAAAGATCGGAAGCCCATTGAATTGGATGAAGTTGTTGGAGAGAATAAAGGCTGAAATGAGTAATTGAAAATTTTTTAAAAAAATGATTAGATTTGGCTAATGTTTCAAAAAAGAAAAGAAAAACTGAAGAAAGAGTTAAATCTCTTTGATGTTTACGCAATTGCCACAGGGACAACGCTAAGCGCAGGATTTTTTCTCTTGCCGGGGCTTGTTGCGGTACAGATAGGTTCTACTCTGCCGTTAGCTTATTTAATTGCTGTTATTCCACTTATTCCGGCAATGTTATCTATTATTGAACTGGCAACAGCAATGCCCAGGGCAGGTGGTGTGTATTATTTTCTTGACCGGACGCTTGGACCAATGATTGGAACTGTCGGCGGATTTGGAACCTGGGCAACATTAGTGCTGAAAGTTTCTTTTGCACTTATCGGAATGGGGGCATATATCAAGTTGTTTTTCCCAATGATTGAAATCATCCCGATAGCTATTATTATTGCGTTAGTGCTGGGGTCGTTAAGTTTATTCGGATCAAAAAAAAGCGGGAGACTTCAAACCATTTTGGTTACTATGCTTTTATTTCTTCTCCTTATCTTCATTTCGGGTGGGTTGCCGCAGATTGATAAGAACAACTTCCAGAATTTTATGTCATCTGATTGGTCATCAATTTTATCAGCGGCGGGATTAGTTTATGTAAGCTATATCGGGTTAACAAATATTGCAAGCTTATCGGAAGAAGTTAAAAACCCGGAGAGAAATTTACCCCTTGGAATTTTTTTAGCTTTGGGTTCTTCGGTAATCGTTTATGCTCTTGGTACTTTTGTGATGGTTGGAGTAATTCCTATGGATATTCTTAAAGGGAATCTTGCTCCGGTGGCTGCTGCAGGTGAGATCATTTTTGGAAAACCCGGATTGGTATTGTTTTCATTAGCCGCACTTTTTGCATTTATATCGGTTGCTAATGGAGGAACTCTAAGTGCATCGAGATATCCACTTGCATTAAGCAGAGATCATTTACTGCCACGTTCATTTCTTAAATTAAGTAAATGGGGCACACCTATCTATTCTATTCTTTTGACAGTTGGAACAATAATATTAATTATTATTCTCATGGATCCGACTGGAATTGCAAAACTCGCAAGTGCGTTTCAACTTATGGTTTTTGCGTTTATTTGTTTGGCGATAATTATTATTCGCGAAAGCAAACTAGAAGCATACGATCCCGGGTTTAAATCGCCGCTATACCCATGGCTTCATATTTTAGGATTTGTTCTGCCATTCGTCCTGATTTATGAAATGGGATTGTTGCCAGTTTTATTTAGTGCCGGCTTGATTATTATTGGAGTTCTCTGGTACTTGATTTACGGTAAAAGTCGTGTAGTTCGCACAGGAGCTATTTATCATTTGTTCGAAAGGCTTGGCAAATCGAGATATAACGGATTAGATATCGAGATGAGAGGTATCTTAAAAGAAAAAGGTCTTAGAGAATCTGATCCCTTTGATGAAATTGTAACCCGTGGATTAGTTCTTGATTATAATGAAAAAGAAAATTTTGAAAATGTAGTAACTAAGGCATCTGAATGGCTGTCGCAATTTGCCAAAAGTTCAGCATCACAAATTACTAAACAATTTATAGAAGGAACCCGCTTAGGAATGACGCCGGTGATGCACGGGATAGCACTCCCACATCTACGACTGAAAGGATTAACAGAAGCCCAAATGGTGATAGTAAGGGGAAAAAAGGGGATTCATATCCTCTTTAAGGATCCGTTAAAAGATCTCGATCATGAAGAAGAAGCTATTGTAAAAGCAATTTTCTTTTTAGTAAGCCCGGAGAAAGATCCCACACAACACTTAAGAATTCTTGCACAAATTGCAGGAAGGGTTGACGAAGAAAATTTTGAACAGGAATGGATAGATGCAAAGAATGACCAGGAATTAAAAGAAGCTCTTATACATGAAGATCGCTGTCTTTCTCTTGTTGTAAATAATGAAGCTGCTTCGAGCCATTTAATTGGTAAAGCTTTAAGAGAGGTAAGATTCCCTGAAGGCTGTCTTGTTGCGATAGTAAGAAAAGCCGGTGAAACTATAATCCCGACAGGGAAAACTTTTATAGAAGAAGGGGACCGGCTTACAATTATAGGTGATCCAAAAGGAATGAATGAATTAAAGAAGAAATACCGAGATAATTACAATTAGTATTTAAACCATCTCTGTTGAATTTTAATATGATTAAATATTTGGCTGGATAGATCAAAACACAGTGAAAGTAACTGATTTTTGGCGTAACAGTGTTAACCTTGGTTCACATCAAAATATTCAATTTTATAATTTTGATTACTATGATGTTCATATTACAGCTGATGGATTACAGACATTAGCAGAAGAATCTATTAGGCTTGCTGACTACTATAATTTGAAAAGACCATATTCGTGGATTCAACCCGGAGGATATTTCCCTCACGTTCATATAGATGAAGTAAAACAAGCCTTAGGAGACGGACTAGGTTATAAATCTGCTGATATTTATCCTAAAAGTTTAAAGGTTTTTAATGAATCAAATCCTGAGAATAATAAACAATTTGGAATGTTTTGGGCTGATTTCCAAGAAGACATTTGGACCTTAGATCAGTGCAAAGAGGTAATAGCCGACGGGGTAGCAAAGCATCAGATGTTAATTGGACATAGTCATTTTCATGATTTGTTAGATGGGTGGGCGGGATTTCTGGATAGAACAGAGAAGCTAATTCAATGGTGTGTAATAAATAATATTCCTATCAGGACATATTCAGAATGGGCAGATGTATTATATGACCAAATACCGGATACAAATGAAAATATTATTCCACCGTTAAACGTTGATCTGGATGGCAATAATATTCCTGATGGATATAATAAAGGAAATGGAGTTCTAAAAACAACAGATGGAATGCCATCAGTAAATGATTATTGTTATTCAGTAACTTCAGAAGGGAATATATGTTCCGTAAAAGAGTTAGGCGGTATTGAAAAAGGTACAAATGAATTTGAGATATGGACAAAAGGAGCACCGGGGGATTTCATTGAAGTACACTTCAAGGTCGGATCACAGTATATGTTATATAAGTTTCCGGCAGAGAGTTCAGTGTGGACAAATTATAGTTTATCTCAATCAGTCAATGGGAACACCACCTTGGATATTCCAGATAATATATCACTTATTGATATGAGTATAAGTTGTTCAAATTATTCATCCGGTGAAGTAAAAATAAGTGGGATGAGACTGGCAAAATCTTTGGGAGAAAGTGAATATCTTAGTATAGCACCAGCTATCCTATCCGTACCTGCGGCGGCTGGCAGTCAGAACATTCACAGTAACGTCAAATACAAACTGGACAGCAAATTATGAGGTAGGATGGTTTAGTCTTTCACCCGAAAGTGGATTCGGAAATGATACGATAACAATAACATATATGGATAATCCAAACACAACGGAGAGATCCGGAACAATAATGGTGTCAGGTGGAGGTATTAATGACACATTATTTGTAACGCAAACGGCTCAACCTTTTGCACTTGCAATAGTTCCTTCAGAGCTAAACGTTGGTTATATAGGAGACGATACAACGTTCACAGTAACATCAAATACAGAATGGACAATAAATAAAGACGTTGCTTGGTTAAACATATCTCCCGAAAGCGATTCGGGCAATGGGATAATTACAGTTACATATACTGATAATCCGGATATAGTAGTAAGGTCCGCGAAAGTAATCGTTAATGGAGGGGGAAATTCCGATACTGTAACAATTCACCAGGATCCTAAGAATTTTCTTTCTGTTTCTCCTACTGAAATAAATTTATCATCCGATTTAGGTAATTTTAATTTAATAATTAATTCAAATACAAATTGGGTCTTAAAAAACAATTTAGAATGGATAAGTTTAACTAAATATACAGGATCTAATTCTGATACAGTAAATGTCAGCTATGAAAGTAATGAAGAGATTACCGGTAGGGAGGGTCTTATTTTGGCTTATGAAGGGGACGATTCAGACAGAGTTACAATTCACCAAAATGCACAAACTTATTTATTAGTAACTGCAGATACTAATGTTGTTAGTGCTGATTCTGGTAGTATTATGATTAATGTAGAATCAAATACAAGTTGGTCTGTTTCGGACAGCGTCAATTGGATAATCATTATTCCAGAAAGCGGAAGTGATTCCGCATATATAAAGATTATCTATAGTGCAAATATTGATTCATTAAAAAGAACAGGAGCTTTGTTTTTTGCTGCCGATACTATTACTAATAAATTTATTCTCGAACAGGAGGGATTAGAAATTTACAATATTGCTGTTTTAGCATATCCAGCAGATGCTGGGACCGTCTCAGGAGGTGGTAAATATTTATTTGGGATGAATGTAAAAGTTGTTGCTGTCCCTATTGATGGATGGACATTCAAAAATTGGAAAGAAGATACCTTAGATGTTTCGAGTGACTCTGTTTACAATTTTGTTGCTTTATCGGCAAGAACTCTTACAGCCGAGTTTGAAAAAATAGTAGGTGTAAAAAATGAAGAAGAATTTCCTCATACTTTTGAATTATCTCAGAATTATCCTAACCCGTTTAATCCTTCAACAATTATAAAGTACTCAATTCCGGAATTATCTTTTGTGATAATTAAGATTTATGATATTCTGGGAAATGAAATAGCCACTCTTGTTAATCAGGAACAATCTGCTGGTTACTATTATTTAAATTTTAATTTACCATCATTATCAAGTGGAATATATTTCTATCAATTGAGAGCCGGTAGTTATGTTCAAACTAAAAAAATGATCATGTTAAAATAAATTCATTGTGTTTTTATCTTCAATCAAAATCAAAATTAAAAATTGGGAAGACAGGTAAAAAGCCGCCTTTACCAATAATGTTTATCAACCCAAGCTGGAGACCTTTCAGAGTTGCCGAATAATTTACAATAGAGATTTGTAGTCCATTAAAATTACCCTGATGATAATTTACAGTTCCAGTTTGTAATCCGACAGAATTTCCTGCTGTTACATTGACAGTCCCATCCTGCCAGCCTTTAAATCCACCTTCGGTTAAGTTAAGCATACCGAACTGAACGCCCTTTTGTATCCCTGTAGTTGAATTAATAAATCCAAAATCCACCCCGGTTACAGAAGCATTTTTGCCATATATAAGATTTAAGCGTAAGCCGGAGATAGAAGTATTCTCAGGGAAAATCTGTACAGGATTTAATAAAGCAAGTTGAATTGGTTTCTCCTGTGCAAAGAGATCTGTTCTAAAGCTGCCAATCGAAGACACACACAATAAAATAATGAAAAGACTAAATGGTTTCTTCATAATACTGCCTCATAAAAAATATTTGAAAATAAATTGTAAGTGATTCTAATGTTAATCTAAAAGTATGAAACTAAGGAACTAAAAAATTAGAATTCTGAGTTTTGAAAAAACAATTTATCGAATTAATTGTTGATTCTCACTTTTAGAATTGTACTTTCTTCTTAGCCCTATTTGCATATTCAAGTACAAGCGCACTTGCCACGAAGATAGATGAGTAAGTACCAATTATTATTCCGAAGAATAACGTAAAAGCAAAAGCTCTTAAAACTTCACCGCCAAAAATCAACAATACAAAAATTGTAAGAAGGGTTGTACCGCCAGTTAATATAGTTCTGCTCATCGTTTTACTTATACTTTGATTTATTACATCTATTAGTGGAGTAGTTTTATGGATTTTCATGTTTTCTCTTACCCTATCAAATACAATTACAGTATCATTTATTGAGTAACCGACAAGTGTAAGAAAAGCAGCAACAATTGTAAGATCAATTTCAAGGTTTAGTCCAGGTATAACATCATAGAGTAATGAAAAAAGCCCCAGAGTTATTAGTACATCATGAAAAAGAGCAATAACAGCACCCGCAGCAAAAATAAATTTAAACCTGAACCCAAGATAAATGAGTATAACAAGCATGGAGAGAAGAATTGCTATAAATGCATCCTGCTTTAATTCCTTCCCAACTTTTGGACCTACTTTTTCTTCTTTAAGTAAGGTGAAAGGATTATCAGATATTTTTTCTCTTAAATTTTCCTTTATCCAGTCAGCAATACCTACGCTTACTATTAATTCTTTGTTATCGGGTTCTACTGAAACTTTTCCTGCCTGAAAACCGGAACTATTAAGTATATCTAGGAGCCTGTTGGTCGTATCCGCGCTGGTTAACCGGTAAGTAATGGAATTCGATGTGGTATCAATAACCTGTTTCTGAAGCCCGGGAAAATTATTTTCTATTGTTTGATTTATGTTTTTCAACACTACCGGATAAATATTTGCCGGAATTTCCTGGAGTTCTGTTCTTACAAGAACACCTGTCTCGCTTCCGAAAGTTTTTACTTCAACATTTCCAAGACCAATATTTTCAACGTCTGCTCTTATTTTCCCGATTTCAACAGGCTTGTCAAATTGTAAAACAATTTCAGAACCACCTTTAAAGTCGATTCCAAATTCCAATCCTCTGAAAATAATATTTATAAAACCCAACAAGAAGAGACCGATAGAAACGCCATAAAATATCTTTCTCTTTCCCAGGAAATCAAAATTTAGATTTTCAAAAATTCTCATTTTATTCAAAAACTCCTTTTATCCACTATAAGAATAAATTAACCAATAGTTATTTTCGCACCCTTGGAAACCATGTAATCAAAAATTAATCTCGCTATTACTAAAGCACTGAACAAGCTCGAAACTATTCCTATCATTAATGTTAACGCAAAACCTTGTATTGGACCGGTACCAAACTGGTAAAGAATAATACCTGTAAAAAATGTAGTTATATTCGAATCGAAAATTGCCGAGAATGCTTTTGCAAAACCACTGTCAACAGAGGCTTTCATAGTTTTGCCCGTAGCAAGCTCTTCTCTTATTCTTTCATAAATAAGAACGTTGGCATCTACTGCCATTCCTATTGTAAGAATAATACCCGCAATACCTGGAAGAGTTAGAGTTGCGCTAAATCCTGCTAAAACACCAAGTATAAATAACACTGTAAAGACTAGTGTAGCCGCAGCAATACCGCCGGCTTTCCGATAATAGATAATCATAAACAGACCAACTAAAATATAGCCTATAACAACAGAATTAAGTCCGCTGTTTACTGAATCCTGACCAAGAGAAGGACCGACAGTTCTTTCTTCAATAATATCCACAGGAGCGGGAAGAGCACCGGCTTTGAGAACTATCTCCAATAGCTTTGCTTCCTCCATGTTTTCCTCTCCCTCAATCTGCGACCTACCGCCGGGAATTTTACCCTTTACATTTGGGGCAGAGAAAACGACACCATCAAGTATAATTGCTATTCTCTTTCCAACATTAGCACCTGTTATTCTTGCCCACTGAGTTGCTCCTTCCGCATTCATTGTCATATTCACAACAGGGGATGAAGTAGTTGGATCAATGTTGGCACTTGCATCTGTTATTACACCGCCTGTTAACTCGGGAGTTTTATTAACAAGATACAATAAATAAACTCCTTTGCCGTCCTGATGCGCGACTGGTTTTGCTGAAAAAACAAATTCAACATTATTGGGGATAACTTTCTGAACATCGGGACGATTCAATAAAGAAGTTAATCTGTTTCTCTCATCCTCTTTTACGTAAGCGTCTGCCTGTTTTGACTGAGGATTAATAAGTGCTATTGAAAAGAAAGGATGCTGTTTTTTGAATTCTTCTTCACTAAGCTGTTTTGTGGTATCCTGCGCAGCCGATGTATCTTTGTTAACTTCACTGGATGCAAGAGATGAATCTGTTTTTGAACTGTCTTCAGTAACTTTTCCGGCAAGCACTTTGTCAATGCTTTGCATAACCGAGATCGTGAATTCAGGATCTTTAACAAGCCGAAACTCAAGCAGAGCTGTTCCTTGTAAAAGTTGTTTTGCTTCTTCTTCGCGAGCCACACCGGGGAGTTCAATAATAATTCTTCTGCTGCCCTGTCTCTGTATAGATGGTTCTGCAACACCGTATTGGTCAACTCTATTCCTGATAATTTCCATAGCACGAGAAACAGCATCTTCTGCATCTGTTTTCAGGTCGCTGATTATTTTATTATCATCATCTCTTACACTTCCGAAATACCTGCTAAGGCGTATTCCTTTTTCTTCAAACTTTCTTGCTAAAATATCAACAACAGATTCGTCGGAAAGTGCTGCCTCCTTTTGAGCAGAATTAATTGCATCTTTAAAAGTTTGATCAGGGTCTTTCGCAAGCTTTTCAAGCAGTTTTCCCGTATTTACTTCAAGAACGACACGCATACCTCCCTGCAAATCAAGACCGAGTTTTATTCTTTTCTGGCGAGCGTTCTGAATTGATGGATCGGCTGCTTTTATGCTGTCGTCAACAGCTCTTATTCTTCCGTTGAGTGCGTCAGTAGTAATTTCCGGGTTAGCTTCTTTTATCTCTTCCTGTCTTTTATCAAGGACTTTTGAGATTTTTTTCGAATTCTGATAATCTGTATAAGTAGGATATAGTAAATAAATACAGAGTGCAATTGCACCGAGTATAATTATTATCTTAAATCTGAATTCTTTCATACCGTTCTTTTTTTTCTTTTGGATTTCTAAAATTATTAACTTCTAAAATTACCAGTATAGGCTTAGAAAGTCAATTAAAAGAGGGTTAATAGATATGACTTTTCTATCACTAAATAATAGTAATAATTCTTTTTAACAGCCTTTCGAATTTTCCCCTAACAAGATTGGCGGTTTCTGTTACTTCAGAATGTGAAAGTTTAGAGTTGGAAATACCTGCACCATAATTGGTTATACAGGAAATAGACGAAATTGTAAGTCCAAGATAAGAAGCGAACATAGCTTCATGAACAGTTGACATTCCAGCAGCATCTCCGCCAAATTTTCCTGTCATTCTTATTTCAGCAGGTGTTTCATAGCTCGGACCTTTTGAATACCAGTAAACTCCTTCCTGAAGTTTTATCTTTTCTTCAGCAGCAGCTTCCTTAATAACTTTGTTAAAAGATTGTGAAGGCAAATCAAGGATTTTGTCTTTTTCTTCAATTCCTGAAAGACCAATTAATTTTGTTAATTCTTTTTTGATATTAATTCCGTTAAATGATGTAGCAAGCATAAGATCACCGGGATGGAAATTTTTGTTTACACTGCCTGCTGCATTTGTAAGAAGAATCTTTTTACATCCCGTTTTTTTAGAAATAAAAACAGGCAGGATACATTCGGATAAAGGATATCCTTCATAAAAATGAATTCTTCCCTGGAAGAGCAATAATTTTTTCCCTTCATACTCTGCAAAATGAATTTTACCTGCATGTCCCTCAATTGTTGAAGCAGGATAACCGGGAATTGATGTTGTTAAAATTGTTTTGATGAGTTTTAATACCTTCTGCAAATTGCCCCAATCCACTACCGAGAATTATTGATAGCTCAGGTTTGAAAGGAGTTGTCTTATCAATAAAGTTAATTAAGTCTTTGTATTTAAAATTTAAATCAAGCAACTGGAAATTTTTAATTTTGGATTTTTAATGTTGAATTATTTTGAAATACTTGTTTGAGATGTTTTTACAATGGCAGTTAATATACTAATTATCTCATCAGCACTTTTGATATAATTTGTGAAATTACGTTCAACGATTTGACTTTCCTGAAGAAGTTTTAACCAATATTTAGTTTCTCTTGCTTCTTTTGAAGCTAAAGACATTTTTGCAATAAAATCTTTTTTCGATTGCCCTGCCAAAGCCTCTTCAATATTTGCCCCAATACTTGTTCCGCTTCTCAATAGTTGTTTGGATAGAATAAATTCTTTTTGAATAATTAATTCTTTGTACAACTCTATAATATTTAGCGCAAAATCAAAACTCTTTTTCTGAATAACATTATTACTTTTCATTTTTGCTTAATTCAAAATTCAACATTAAAAATTCATAATTTCAAAAGAGCATTCCTGCTAAAGTTGCGGTTGTTAATGTTGCAAGCGATCCGCCAATAACTGCTTTTATGCCAAGACTTGCAATATCAGATTTTCTGTTCGGTGCAAGCGGTCCAATACCTCCTATTTGAATTGCAATTGAACTGAAGTTTGCAAATCCGCAAAGAGCATAAGTTGCCATAAATATTGCCTTCTCACTTACTAAAGCTTTTGCTTCAATCAACTTTCCCATATCAAGATAAGCGACAAATTCATTTAGGACTATTTTTGTACCAATGAGACTTCCGAAATGAAGTGAATCATGCCAGGGAACTCCGATACCTGCGGCAAGATATTGTAAAATCATTCCGATTAATAATTGAAAGTTAAGAGGTTGTCCATAGTTTGCTTTTAAAGTTTCGTTTATACCAATAATATCACCAACTCCCTGGAGTACATAATTGATTAAAGCTATAACAGCGATAAAGGCGATAAGCATAGCTCCTACGTTTAATGCGAGAGTTAGTCCATCTCCTGCACCGACGGCAGCAGCTTCAACAACATTGGAAGCATTCTTTTCAACATTAATTTTAACACTTCCTTTTGTTTCAGGTTCAGTTGTTTCGGGAAACATAATTTTTGAAATAACAAGTGCGGCTGGTGCAGCCATTACACTTGCGCCTAAAAGATGCGTTGCAAATAAATGTCTTGCCTGATCAAGTGGAATATGCAATGCTTCCGAATAAGATTGTCCAAGAATCTGGATGTATGCTGCCATCACTCCACCTGCAATTGTTGCCATACCTCCAATCATTATTGTAAGTATCTCGCTCTTAGTCATTCCTTTTATGTAAGGCTTGATCATAAGCGGGGCTTCAGTTTGACCGACAAAAATATTTGCTGTACAGGATAGATGATTCAGCGCCGCTTGTTCCCATAGTTTTTGCCATTACCCATGCCATTGCCTGGACTATTTTCTGCATAATTCCGAGGTAATAAAGAATAGACATTAAGCTCGCAAAAAATATTATAGTTGGTAAAACCTGAAAAGCGAAAAATGTCCCAAGACTTCCATCTGTCCCGGGATTTTTGGCAAGATCACCAAAAACAAATTGCGCACCTTCTGATGTAAAGTTCAGAACTAACACAAAGAATCCACTGATCCAGGTGAAAAAATCTTTTACCCATCCGAGAGGGAAAAAAAATGCTCTAAGGTCATCTCCTTTGATTATAAGAATTGCGAAAACAAGTTGAAGACTTAGTCCTGCAACAACCAAACGCCAGTTAATATGTTTTTTATTATTTGAAAGGAGGAATGCAATTGCAATGATTAGAAGAATACCAAAAAAGCCTCGAATGATATCCATTTTTACCTCTTAATTTTCACCGGGAATATAATGACAATTTCTACAGCGAGCCTCATAAATGTCGGCTGCACCAACCACTACTCTATCAGAAGAAAAAGTTTTTCTTTGTGTTTTATCGGCGGGGTTACCACAAACGACACAGATTGCAAGTGTCTTTGTTATATATTCAGCTATTGCTAAAAGCTGCGGCATTGGTTCAAAAGGAATTCCCCTGTAATCCTGATCAAGGCCTGCGACAATAATTCTTTTGCCATTGTTAGCAAGATCATTACAAATCTTTACAATGTCCTGAGAAAAGAATTGTGCTTCATCGATTCCAATAACCTGAGCATCTTTTGAAAGTTTAACAACTTCATTTATATCTTTAATAAGAACTGATGGAAGTGATTGTTCGCTGTGAGATACAATTGAATTGCCGGAATAACGAATATCGATCTCAGGTTTGAAAATCTTTACATTTTGCTTTGCTATTTGTGAGCGTCTTAATCTTCTTATTAATTCTTCGGTCTTTCCGCTGAACATACAGCCTGCAATTACTTCGATCCAGCCGATATCTTTAGGAAGTGAGTGTGGGGTAAAATCGTCCATTAAATTTTGAATTTTGAGTTTTTAATTTTGAATTAAAAATATATTCACAATTATTTAAGCTTTTTGTCATTAAATGGAAAGGGGAGAAGTTCTGATAATTTCAAAATCTTTAATTCATTTTTGTGATTTACCATTATCACGTCAATATCGCCTCCACACAAATCATTTAACACTTGTCTGCAAGCGCCGCAAGGTGAACAAAATCCTTCATCATCACTCGCAACTGCAATTGCCTTAAAATTTCTTTCGTCTTCAGATACTGCTTTAAAAATTGCCACTCTCTCCGCACAAATTGTTAGACTGTAGGAACTATTCTCGATATTTCCACCGAGATAAACTTTCCCTTCGTCTGTTAATATTGCTGCTCCAACATGGAAATGAGAGTAAGGAGGTAATGCTTTTGACTTTGCTTCGACTGCCTTTTCGGCTAATTCTTGATAATCCATACCAGTATAATTTAATTATTATCAAAATATGTTATTGAATTCTAATTTCAAAGAATTGTGCTGATTTCCTTATAGATTACAAAAACGAATTAAGCCATGTTTTTTACATTTTGTATTTAATTTCATAGGTTTGAAAAAAGGCGTGCTATGAAAACAATATCAATTGCCAAAGTTAGAAAAAATATTTATGAATTAATAGATATTATTAACGAAGAGAAAGAACCAATTCTGATTGTCGGTAAAAGAGGTAATGCAATTCTTTTATCTGAAGAAGATTGGAGAGCTATTAATGAAACATTATATCTTGTTTCAATACCGGGTATGAGGGAATCAATTATTAAAGGAATGAAGGAACCTTTAGATAAAATTTAGTTTTGTTAGAGATATGCCAGATTTTAAAAATCTGGCATATCTACTTTGAATCCTTCCAATCACTTTTTCCGAAAAGAGCATTTATAAAATTTAGAATAAGAAATATTTCATACATTATCTGCAAATAAAAAATTTTCACAGGACTAAAACTGTATTCAAAATATTTCTGAAGATTAAATACGATAATTATATCAGTAATTATCTTAACAAGAAAAAGTGAAATAAAGATCGAATCGACAAAAATCAAAATCGGGGAGAATAGAAAAAATATATTCAGCAAGTGCCAGAAGCCGAGAAATAATTTATGCTGAGTAAGGTAATGAAGTGAAGTTTGTGTATGTCTAGCTTTTTGATTTAAATATTCTCGCAATGTGTTTTTAGTTTCAGAATAAACAAAAGATTCTTTATCTGTTATAAAACCGATCTTCATTTTATTTTTAACGGCTTCTCTTAATAAAAGGTCATCATCTCCGCTTAATGTTTCCGTCGTATTATAATAACCTTTAATCTTTTCAAACGCAGATTTCTTAAATCCAAAATTCCTTGCAGTGGCAGAATAAGGAAACCCAATAATTACCGCTGTAAAAGTTAAAATATTGCTTCTTATATTTTCAAAGCAGGAAAGATTGTTTATAAAAGAATTCTCAACATAAAAAGGTGCGACACCGAAAATAAAATCGTATCCTTTTGAAAATTTTTCTGAAGCTTCTCTTATCCAGTTTGATTGAGATGCACAATCTGCATCTGTTATTAGAATAAAATCATAATTTGCTTTTTCTATTCCTTTTTCCAAAGCACCTTTTTTCCCGGGAAGATTTTTTGATTCTGCTTTTATTATTGTGAAGTTATTGTTTGATGAAACAAGTTCATTTGCAATATTAAAAGTATTATCTGTTGAAGAATCATCAATAATTATTACTTCATAATTATGTTTATTGTAATTCTGATGATTTAGCGATTTAATTAAAACCGGAATATTTTTTTCTTCATTCTTGGCTGCAACAACAACAGAAATTTTTTGTTCTGATTCCAAACTTTTTTTCTTTGAAAAAGCTTTTCTAATTGAAATGTAAAAGAGAAGATTCAGGAAAAGGAATAATAAAATCAGTATAAATAAAATAATAGACAACATAAATCTTTACTTTACTGAATTAATCGTTTGCCGTCTGCCATTTGCCGTCTCACAAACGTAAGTGCTTACGTTCCGTTAAAAATCTTCATCAATTAGCCAGCCTTCTGCAAGATCTGTATTCATTTCTGAAATAAAGCGCGATGGTTTTGAAAGAGTAATTCCGGCTTCGCGATCATATAAGTTCATTGGATAAGTTACAATAAGATTTTGTTTTGCTCTTGTTGAAGCGACATACATTAATCTTCTTTCCTCTTCCAACGATTCATTATTATCATAAGACCTGCTGGAAGGGAAGTAACCTTCGACTGCGTGAATAACAAAAACTGAGTGCCATTCCAATCCTTTAGCTGAATGAATTGTTGACAAAGTAAGATATTCTTCTTCATTGTCGGGAGCTTCCACATCAATCACGCTATCTATTATTGGTTCAATTGCCATGTCGGAGAGTAAGTTATCTAATGATTTATAATTCTCTGAAATGTTTTGGAAAATTTCCAGGTCCTTATTCCTTTTGTTGAAATCATCATAAGTATCTTTGAAGATTGGATAATAATAATCGAGAACCATCTGCAATTTTTCTGATGGTAAATCATTATTTGTGTGAATTCTAAAAAGAAGCTGAAATAGTTTTGCAATCTTATCACTGTAATTAAACTTTGTTACGGTCTCCGGGTTTGCTTTAATTGTCAGTCGTGCTGTTGCAAGTTCATCGAGAATTTTTTGTGCTGTCTTTGGTCCGACACCTTCGTGCAAAAGCAAAACTCTGTACCAGCTTACAACATCTTTTGGGTTTGCAGCAATTCTAAGAAAGGCAAGCACATCTTTTATGTGAGCCGATTCAATAAATTTCATTCCGCCAAATTTTTGAAAAGGAATATTTGCTTTCGTTAATTCAATTTCCAGATCAAAAGAAAAGAAAGATGATCTGAACAAAACTGCAATATCTCCAAGAGGAACTCCTTCTTCACGAAGTTCAAGAATTTTTTCAACGATAAATTTTGATTGAAAATTTTCCGTAGAAGCTGCAACAATGAAAGGAAGTTCGCCGCCGTTTTTAATGCTATAAAGGTGTTTTACATACTTTTCAACAGCACCTTCATTTACGCGGTTTGCAAAGTTTAATATTTCCTGTGTGCTGCGATAATTTTCTTCTAACTTGATGACCTTTACATTATCAAAAAGTTTGGGAAAATCTATTATGTTTTTAAAGTTGGCTCCTCTGAAAGAATAAATCGCCTGTGAATCATCACCAACTACCATAATATTTTTGTTTAACTGAGTTAATCCTTTTACGACATCAGATTGCAATTTGTTTGTATCCTGGTATTCATCAACCATGACAAACTTAATTGAATGAAGCAAAGATTTTGTGCCGGGATTTAATTCTTCAAGGAAATTTCTTAGATAAACGAGAAGATCATCATAATCGAGAAGATTGTTTTTCCTTTTATATTCTGCAAATACTTTTTGAATGTCGAGAATTTGCTTTAGATGTTCGATGAAATGAGGATAATCCTTTTCAATAATTTCTTCAATAGATTTCCCAGTATTAGTGCTGAGACTGTAAATTTTATTTAACGTTTCTTTCCTGGGAAATCTTTTCTCTTTTGTAACATAACCTCCCTGGTTGCGTATAAGATTAATTACATCAGTAGTATCTCCCTGGTCCAGAATGGTAAATGAAGGATCGAGTTTTGCCGTTTTGGAATATTTTCTTAAAACAGAATTGGCAAAAGAATGAAAAGTTCCCCCGAGAATTTTTGAACATCTGTTATCAAGTAGCAAAGCAGCGCGATTCATCATTTCATTTGCGGCTTTTCGAGTAAACGTAAGCAGAAGAATTGATCTTGGGTCGTAACCCATTTCGACCAATCTAGCAACTCTGTAAACAAGAGTTCTTGTTTTTCCTGTTCCCGCACCGGCAATTATTAAATAAGCGCCGTCAACTGCAGAGGCAGCTTCATACTGAGCTGGATTTAGTTCATTCTTATAATTAATAACAAAACGGGCTTCATCAACGATAGGTTTTGCAAAGCCCGTTTCATAAATTCTTTTAAGCTTATATTTTTTTTGAATCATTCCTGAAATGCTTTAGGCTTTCCCAATACTTCTGATATTATAACATATTCTTTTAAAGTAGAAGGTTGTTTAAGCTTCTTTATTAAATCCATTCTTACTTCTACAACCTGGCTTTTCTTAGCAAGATTTTTTTCAAACATCTTTGCTTCTTTTAGAATCTTTTCATTAAGATTTTGTCTGAGCTTTAAATCAGCTTTCTTCCTTTTGTCATTCCAGTTCTCAAGTCTGTGTTCAGACTGAGTCTCCTCATGCCATTCCGGATCTTCAGTATGTTCTGAAGGTTTATATTTCTTTTCTTCAACAGAAATTCTTTCCGGTTGTTTTTCAGGCTGTGGAGATTGAGGCTTAAACATATTCTCAATCTCTTTCATTATATCATAATCTTCTTGTTGAGGAGTGCGTTGTGGTTTTGCCGGAGGATTAGGTAATTGACTTTCCGGTTTGTCCCCAGGTTTATTTTTCTTTTTGAAGAAAGAACTGAGCAAACTTATTATAATAAATAAGAAAAAAAGATATTGAAAATAATCATCCATTATTGACTAGGTCCCTCTTTTTTTCTTTCAGGTTTTGCTATTGATTCTCTCATATCAGTATCGGATTGAATATTTTTCATTTTATAATAATCCATAATTCCGAGGTTTCCGCTTCTGAAAGCTTCAGCCATTGCACGCGGAACCTCTGATTCCGCTTCAACAACTCTTGCTCTTTGTTTTGCAACTTCTGCAATCATTTCCTGTTCGAGTGCAACTGCTGCTGCCCGTCTTTCTTCTGCTTTTGCTCTTGCAATTTTAAGATCGGCTTCAGCCTGATCTGTCTGAAGTTTTGCACCTATGTTTTCTCCAACATCAACATCTGCTATATCGATTGAAAGAATTTCAAATGCAGTTCCGGAATCCAATCCTTTTGCAAGAACACTTTTGGAAATTCTATCAGGATTTTCCAAAACATGTTTATGACTGTCGCTCGAACCGATAGTCGAAACAATTCCTTCACCAACTCTTGCTAAAATTGTTGCTTCACCAGCTCCACCGACTAAACGTTCGATGTTGGCTCTTACAGTAATTCTTGCAATAGCTTTTAATTGAATACCATCTTTTGCAACTGCTGCAACCAAAGGTGTTTCAATTACTTTTGGAAGAACAGACATTCTTATGGCTTCAAGTACATCTCTTCCTGCTAGGTCTATTGCTGTAGCTCTTTCAAAAGTTAAACCGAGGTTTGCTTTATCTGCAGAAACCAAGGCGTTAATAACTTTAATTACATTTCCTCCAGCAAGATAATGAGCTTCCAATTTTCCCTGTTCAACTTTAATACCTGCCTTTGTTGCTGTTATTAAACTTCTTACTATTTGTACAGGCGGAACTTTTCTTAATCGCATACCAATTAAATCACGAAAGATCTTTACCTTCACTCCTGAAAAGTATGCTGTTATATATAAACCGAGCGGAACGAAATAAAGAAAGAGAATAAGAAAAAATACAATCCCGATAATAATTATGAGCGAAACCCCTGTTATTGCTTGCATATTAACTCCAATAGTTTAGATCTGGTTTTTAATTTTACCACTAATTTAGTTCTTTAGCAAATTAGGTATTTATGTCAACGAATGTGTTGCAAATGTACTCTTTCAGTACAAAATTCATTTCGATAGTACACTTAAATTTTTTAAGACAATCATCAGTTACACTTTTCTTTTGATAAATCGAATGAAATATAAGCATAACTGAGACCGTTGTAATTCCAGCTTTTGGTATAATTATTGTCCTCTGTAACCTATAATTGGGGAGATTTATTTCGTAATTAACGTGTGATGACTTTGTTAAAACCTTTTAGGATATTGGATTTTGAGAAGCTTTTTTGTTAATATGTTTAAGTCAGTATTATCATTATCAATAAAAAGAAGCATTTTTCGTTATCTTGATTGAGCATGAGTCTCTTTATATATTTGATCATCTAATGATAGTGTGTTTTTACTAAAAATCTAATTAAGGCAAGTTAAATGGATGGAAATTTTTCGGATAGGCTGCAGGATGTTATTAGACTAAGCCGTGAAGAAGCTTTAAGACTTGGTCATGATTATATCGGTACCGAGCATTTGCTGCTCGGAATTATTAGAGAAGGACAGGGTGTTGCCGTTAGAATTTTACGCAATCTCGATTGCGATTTAATAAAATTGAAAAAAGCAATTGAAGATACGGTCAGAACTTCCGGCGGTACTTTAACAATCGGAAATATACCTCTTACTAAGCAGGCTGAAAAAGTTTTAAAGATTACTCAGATAGAATCTAAAATTTATAAAGCTGATGTTATCGGGACAGAACATTTATTACTTTCTCTTTTAAGAGATGAAGATAACATAGCTACACAAATATTACATCAATTCAGTGTGACTTATGATGCGGCACGTGCAGAGCTGAACTCCATGCTATCCAGCAAGGGATCTAAGGATGTAGGCTCATTACCTCCTGTTCCGGATAGAAAAGTTGAGAGAACAAAAACTCCTGTACTCGATAATTTTGGACGCGATCTTACTAAACTGGCAGTTGACGATAAGTTAGATCCGGTTGTTGGACGTGAAAAAGAAATAGAGCGTGTGGCTCAGATTCTTAGCAGGAGGAAGAAAAACAACCCTGTTTTAATTGGTGAACCGGGTGTTGGTAAAACTGCAATTGCTGAAGGTTTGGCTTTAAGAATTATTCATAAAAAAGTTCCAAGAACATTGCAGGATAAAAGAGTTGTAACTCTTGATCTCGCAGGTTTGGTTGCCGGCACAAAATACAGAGGGCAGTTTGAAGAAAGAATGAAAGCTCTAATGAACGAGCTTGAAAAAGCCAGAGATGTGATCTTATTTATTGACGAGCTTCACACAATAGTTGGAGCCGGTGGCGCTTCGGGTTCACTCGATGCTTCCAATATGTTTAAACCTGCATTAGCTCGTGGCGATATACAATGTATCGGTGCAACTACACTCGATGAGTACAGAAAATATATTGAAACTGATGGTGCTCTCGACAGAAGATTCCAGAAAATTATGGTTGATCCGCCTAACTACGAAGAAACTCTTCAGATATTGACCAACATTAAATTTAAATATGAAGAACATCATAGGGTTAAATACTCAGATGATGCAATTGAATCTGCAGTTAAGTTAAGTTCTAGGTACATAACTGATAGGCATTTACCTGATAAAGCTATCGATGTTTTGGACGAAGCAGGTTCCAGGGTGCATATGGGTAATTTTGAAGTTCCGTCAAACATACTTGAACTGGAAGAAATGATTGATAAAGTTCGCCAGGAAAAAGCGACTGTTGTTAAAAAGCAAGATTACGAAGAAGCAGCAAGATTAAGAGATAAAGAAAGAAAATTTCAGGCTGAACTGGAAGTAGCTAAAAAAGAATGGGAAACTAATTCGAAAGACGTTGTGCATGATGTAAGCGAAGAAGATATTGCTACAGTTGTTGCGATGATGACTGGAATTCCTGTTAACAGGGTGGCTCAAACAGAATCTGAAAAGCTGCTTAAGATGGAAGACGCTTTGAAAATGGAAATTGTGGGACAGGACGAAGCAGTAACTAAACTTACAAAAGCTATAAGACGTACAAGAGCAGGTTTGAAAAATCCCAACAGACCTATTGGCAGTTTTATATTTCTTGGACCAACAGGTGTTGGTAAGACAGAACTTTGTAAAACACTTGCAAGATATTTGTTCGATAGTGAAGATGCTCTTGTAAGAATTGATATGAGCGAATATATGGAAAAGTTCTCTCTTTCAAGATTAGTTGGAGCGCCTCCGGGATATGTCGGATATGAAGAAGGTGGACAATTGACTGAAAAAGTTAGAAGAAAACCTTATTCCGTGGTTCTCTTTGATGAAATTGAAAAAGCTCATCCGGATATTTTCAGTTTACTTTTACAGGTTCTTGATGATGGTGTTTTAACAGATTCTTTTGGGAGAAAAGTCGACTTTAAGAATACGATAATTATTATGACTACAAACATTGGAGCCCGCGACATAAAGAACATTGGTTCTTTCGGTTTTGGTTCTGAGAAAGCTGAAGATAAATACTCCGCACTTAAAAATACTCTTGAAGATGCAATGAAGAGACTCTTTAACCCTGAGTTTCTTAACAGGGTTGACGAAACAATTGTATTCAGAAGTCTTGAGAAAGAAGATATCTTGAAAATCATCAGTATAGAACTTCGTGATCTTCTTAAGAATATTAAAGAAAATAAAATGCAGTTTTCGCTTGATGATTCTGCAAAGAATTTCCTTGTTGAAAAAGGATTTGACCAGAAGTATGGTGCAAGACCTTTGAGAAGAGCAATTCAAAAATATGTTGAAGATCCAATTGCTGAAGAAATTCTTAGAGGAAGCTTTAAAGACGGATCAAAAATTAATGCAAGGCATTTTCCTCCTTCTGAAGATCTTGTTTTTATTGACGAGAATCTCGAAGAGGAGATTGCCGGTGAGCATGATAAAAAAGATTCAGGTGAAAGTTCCTGATTCAATTATTAAATACTCAAATATTTAAAAAGCGTCCTACTTTACGGGACGCTTTTTTTTATTTAAATTTACTTTCAGTTCCCAATAAAAATCAGGAATAAAAAATGTCTATACTAAGTTCTGAAGAAATTATGCAGAACCTAAAAAAAGTTGATAACTGGAGTTTTGACAATAACCAGATTCACAGTGAGTATCAGTTAGAAGATTTTAAAGAAGCGCTTGGATTCGTGAATGAAATTGGTGACGAAGCTGAAAAAATAAATCATCATCCGGATTTGCTTCTGCATTCCTGGAATAAAGTTAAAGTAACTATTTCGACTCACAGCGAAGGCGGCGTTACCGAAAAAGATTTTAAACTTGCTGCAATTATTGATAAACTTTCACATCATTAAGAGTTTTGAATGGGATTAAACAAAAAAGATATTCTAGAAATTTTTGAAAAGTCTGGCGCTTTGCTAAATGGACATTTTCTTCTTACATCCGGTCGTCACAGCAATGTATATTTTCAATGCGCAAAGGTTTTGCAATATCCTGAATATGTAGAAAAAATTTGTGGGATGATTGCTGAACATTATAAATCAACAAATGTTGATACTGTAATTGCACCTGCAATTGGCGGAATTGTTGTAGGACAAGAAGTAGCCCGCCAGTTAAATAAAAGATCAATTTTTGCCGAAAGAGAAAATAAATCTCTTACATTAAGAAGAGGCTTCGCAATTGAAAAAGGTGAAAAAATTTTAGTTTGTGAAGACGTTGTTACAACAGGTGGCTCTGTATTTGAAGTTATTGATATTGTTAAAAACTATGGTGCCGAAGTTGTGGGAGTTGGTTTTATTGTGGACAGGAGTAATGGAATAGTTAATTTTGGCTTTCCGCAATTTAGCACTATGATGCTTGATGCAAAATCTTTTTCACCAGAAGAATGTCCTTTATGCAAAGAAGGAATTGAGCTTGTTAAACCCGGTTCAAGAAAAATAAAATAAGCAACACATCATATATTCATGAAAAGATACATCCTTTTTTTTGTAATCTTCATTTTCTCTTTATCATTTGCTCAAGTAAAATTTGATGATTACTTTCTCGATAAATCATTAAGAATTGATTACTACCATTTTGGCAATGCAGAGAGTGATTCTTACGCAATCGACGAACTAATAGAAGAGCCTTACTGGGGAGGTTCCAAAACGAATCTTTTAGATATTTTTAATTACGGAAAATATATTGTAAAAGTTTTCGATGCGTCAAGCGATTCTCTTATTTTTTCAAAAACATATTCAACGCTCTTTAGTGAATGGCAAACTGTTGATGAAGCAAAAAAAATAACCAAAGGTTTTAGTGAAGTTATTGTTATTCCTTATCCCAAGAAAAAAATAAGAGTAGAGTTTTACAGCAGAGACAAAGAAAACAATCCCGTAAAAAAATTAGTTTATAATATCGATCCTTCTGATTATTTTATAAAGAAAGACAACAGGAATAAATATCCTGTCTTTGATGTTTTGAACAACGGGGATCCTGCAAATAAAGTTGATATTGTTATGATTCCTGAGGGCTATACAACTGATGAAATGGATTTGTTTAAGAAAGATTGTGAGAAATTTGCCGGATTACTTTTTAATACTTCTCCGTATAAAGAGAATAAAAACAAATTCAATATACGGGGTGTCGAAGCTCCTTCAGAAGAATCAGGCACTGATATTCCTGCAGATAATGTTTGGGAAAAAACTTTATTAAATACAAGCTTTTATACTTTAGATCTTGATAGATATTTAATGACGAAAGATTACAAAACTGTTTGCGATGTTGCAGCAAATGCTCCTTATGACCAGATTTATATTATTGTTAATACTGAAAAATATGGAGGAGGCTCTATCTATAATTATTACTCTGTTTGCATACGTCAGAGTCGCTATGAAGAGTATATATTTACGCATGAATTCGGTCACGGTTTTGCCGGATTAGCAGATGAATATTATAGTTCCAGTGTTACCTATGAAAACTTTTATCCTCTTGATGTAGAACCTCTTGATCCGAATCTTACAACACTTGTGAATTTTGATTCTAAATGGAAAGATATGGTAAGCGATACAATTCCAATTCCTACTCCGAATGATCCCAAATATAAAAATGTTGTTGGTGCATTTGAAGGCGGCGGTTATACAGCAAAAGGAGTTTATCGTCCGAGTTTGGATTGTACAATGTTTTCTCTTTCTGTCAATAACTTTTGTCCTGTTTGCAAAAGAGCAATCCAGGAAATGATAGACTTTTATGCCAAATGATTTAAAAACCTAAACAGGAATTTATGGACCAAAGAAAATTATATAAAGCAGTTGAGACGATAGCAAACCGCAAATTTGATTCAGAGAAAGATATGCTTATCGAAGTACTGAACCAGATCGTTGAAAATGAGGAGATCGGTGTTACGGGCGGCAGAGTCTGGAAACTTAATCAGAAAAAAGCTGCATACGAATTACTATATCAAACGGGAACTATAGAACAAATTGATGAAAAATTTAAACTGAAACTTGCCGGCTATCCTTTATTTGATTTGATTGCAAAAGAAAGAACAATTCTCGGCGATGAAACAAACGAGGTTTTACGGAAGAAAGGAATATTCAAATATTCAGCTTCAGGTGCAGGAGAAAAATTTAAAATAGATAATAAATCCTATTACGAATACCTTCTTGCACTAAACAGTGATTTTATTAATGAGGATTTCCGGATTACTTTAAATATTATTTCCACTGCACTTACTTCACAAATTAAACAAAGAAGATTCAGGGTAAATGCTAAAGTGCTTAAAGCCGATCTTGATAAAGGAAGAGAACTCCAGCAAAGTATACTACCGGAACACGAGTATAAATTTCATGATTACACTTTGTTTGGTGTTAGCCAACCTGCCGAAATAGTCGGTGGAGATTTTTTTGATTACCTCGAAATAGGTGACGAACATGAAAGAGTTGGTGTAGCCGTAGGAGATGCAGCGAGCAAAGGTGTTTCCGCAGCAGCTGAAGCTATGTACACATCAGGTGCTCTTAGAATGGCAAGCAATTTTGAATTAAAAATTGAACCCCTGATGAAAAGAATGAATCAACTCGTTAATAAAATATTTGCCGATGATAAATTTGTCTCGCTTTTCTATGGTGAACTTTCAACAAATAAAGGCGGACTTTTTCTTTATTCAAACGCTGGACATAATCCTCCGTTCTTTATTAAAAGTAACTCAGATGAAATATTGCAACTTAATCCCACCGGACCGGTTTTAGGACCAGCACCAAATGCAAGATACACAGTTGAGAATATTAATTTCGAATCTGGCGATGTTCTTTTAATTTATTCGGATGGAATAACTGAATCTGCAAACCCTGAGTTTGATGCTTATGGTGAAGAAAGACTTATCGAGTGTTTTAAGAAAAACAGAAATCTGAGTGCCAAAGAAATTTGTTACAGTATTCTTGATGACGTCTTGAAATTTTCTACAGATGGTAAATATGCCGACGATAAAACTCTTGTTGTGATTAAAAGAGGAAACTAACTGTTTTTCTAATTTCCCTCTTTCTTTTAAAGCATATCTCTTAAAATTTTTTAATATTAGTTTAATGTTTATACTCTGGATTTTAAAAACCTACGGGATGTTCTAAAAAAAATAAATCATATAGAGGCGATTATGATTAAATCAATAAACCCTGCAACAGGCGAAGAAATTAAAACATATCAGGAAATGACTCTTAGCCAGATCGAATCAATTATATCTGATACTAATAGTGCATTTCTAGATTGGAAAGGAAAAGATTTTTCTTTCAGAAAATCATTAATGAAAAAAGCTGCGGAAGTACTTAAAAAAAATAAAAAGGAATATGCCGAATTGATGACCGTAGAAATGGGAAAGCCCATTAAACAGTCTTATGCTGAGGTTGAAAAATGTGCATGGGTCTGTGATTACTATGCTGACAATGCAGAAACTTTTCTTGCAGATGTTATTGTTGATACAGACGCATCAAACAGTTTTGTAACTTTCCAACCACTCGGTGTTGTGCTTGCTGTTATGCCATGGAATTTTCCTTTTTGGCAGGTATTCAGGTTTGCGGCACCAAATTTAATGGCTGGTAATGCCGGAATCCTTAAACACTCATCAAATGTTACAGGCTGTGCTTTGGCCATAGAAGAAGTTTTTAAGGAAGCAGGTTTCCCGGAAAATCTTTTCAGAACTATTGTTGTTTCTTCCAAATCTGTAGGAGAAATTATTGAAAACAAAAATATTATGGCTGTTACACTTACAGGAAGTGTTCCTGCAGGAAAATCCGTTGCAAAAAAAGCGGGCTCAGTTTTAAAGAAAACAGTTTTGGAACTTGGAGGCAGCGATCCATATTTAATTCTTGAAGATGCAGATTTAGAGCAAGCTGCTGCAACTTGTGTAAACTCAAGATTAATAAACGGCGGACAAAGCTGCATAGCTGCCAAAAGATTTATTGTTGTTGAAAGTATTTATGATAAATTCGAAGAATTATTTTTTGAAAAAATGAAAGCAAAAAAAATGGGTGATCCATTTGATGAAATAAATGATATTGGTCCACAGGCAAGCCTAGCCTTGAGAGACGAACTTCACCATCAGGTTGAAGAAAGTATAAGGAATGGAGCAAAACTTTTGTTGGGCGGAAAAATTCCCAAGGATAAAGGAGCTTACTATCCACCGACAGTTCTTTCGAATGTCAAAGCCAGAATGCCTGCTTATGATGAAGAGCTTTTTGGTCCGGTTGCTGCACTTATAAAAGTAAAAGATGAAGAAGAAGGAATTAAAGTTGCAAACGATACAAGCTTTGGATTAGGAGCTGCAGTTTTCACTAAGGATGTAAAAAGAGGAGAAGAAATTGCTGCCAAAAAATTAAAAGCCGGTTGTTGCTTTGTCAATGAGCTAGTTAAATCAGATCCGCGTTTACCTTTTGGGGGAATTAAAGAATCCGGTTACGGCAGAGAACTTTCCGAATTCGGGATAAAGGAATTTGTGAATATCAAAACAGTTTATGTGAAGTGAGAAAACCTTCAAGGTTAAAGAAGAGTAATAAGTTCGATAACCCTTGAAGGTTCTGCGTTTTATGTTAGTTTCAAATATTATAAAAATTAGTTGTGTGATCAGCACTTAACCGGGAAAGGATATTGATATGGAATACAGAAAATTAGGAAATTCAGATTTGAATATATCTGTTGTAACTTTTGGTGCCTGGGCTGCGGGCGGATGGATGTGGGGTGGAACAGATCGTTCAGAAGCAGTTGACGCTATTCGTACTGCATTTGATTCAGGAATAACTTCAATTGATACTGCACCTGCTTATGGACAGGGGAGAAGTGAAGAAATAGTTGGAGAAGCAATCAAGACTCTTCCGCGCGATAAAGTACAAATCTTAACTAAATACGGTTTGCGTTGGGATACAGATAAAGGTGAGTTTTATTTTAAAAGTGTTGATAACAATGGAAAACCGATAAATCTACATAAATATGCCTCAAAAGAAAGTATAATAAAAGAATGCGAAGAAAGTTTGCGTCGTCTCGGTACAGATTATATTGATCTCTATCAAATTCATTGGGCTGATCCTACAACATCAATACAGGAAACTATGGAAGCAGTTGCTCAACTTATAAAGGATGGAAAAGTTAGGCATGCCGGTGTCTGTAATTATGATGTTTCCCAAATGAAAGAAGCAGAAAAATATATCACACTTTTATCTGATCAGGTTCCTTACAGTATGGTACGGCGAAAGATTGAAAATGAATTAGTTCCATATTTGATCGAGAATAAAAAATCAATTTTGGTTTATAGCCCGCTCCAGTTTGGATTACTTACGGGGAAAATGAAACCCGGTCACAAGTTTCCGGAAGGCGATCTTAGAAATGATTCATTTTATTTTAAAGAAGAAAATATTAAACGGGTAAATGCATTTCTTGATAAGATTAAGCCTATAGCTGATGGAAAAAATATTACACTTGCTCAATTAGTTATTCGTTGGGCTTTAGAACAACCGGGAATAACGATAGCACTTGTAGGAGCCCGCAATCCAAAACAAGCAAAAGAAAATGCAAAAGCTGTAGATGTTAAATTAAGCTCTGATGAGATTAATTATATAACTCAGGAACTTGATAAGACTAAACTGATAAAAGAATTGTAGTCTTTTTTTTCAAGATACTTTCCGGATCGGATTTGTTAAAAAATGTCAGTTTGTTATCCGTCAAAATTCTTAATTAATCCTCACATATTAAATATTTACTATTTAACAATATTTATTATTTTGTAATTTATAGTTATTTACTTATCTCCTCATTAACCGATTGCAGATTAAGAGTTGACTAAGAAAAATTTTTATATCATTCCTTTTTATATCGTAGTTATTGTAGCTGCCTTTTCTTCAAAAGCAAATTCGTTTCCCCAATTATTTCCTTCAGAAAAACCAATCTTTTTACGAAACAATAATGAGGAATATAGTCTAAATGGGCACATTTCAGTTTTAAAAGATCCTGAAGGGAAATGGAACATTGAAGATGTCTCATCGGACAGTTTATCGAAAATGTTTAAAAAGGTAAATAGGGAAGCTCCTAATTATGGTTTTTCAGATGCGGCATTCTGGATCAGATTTGAGATAATAGATAGCTTTACAGCAATAGAAGATAGTAACCCGTATTTTAATAATAAATGGTTTCTTATTAATAAGTATAATGCACTTGAAGATATCCGGTTATATTATCTGGATAATCAAAAGGGAAAATTTATAGAGAACAAAGCCGGATTGATTGCACCATTAAAGAGTAAAATAATTAACAATCTGGAATTTGTATCTGTTCTACCGTTACAAAAAAATAAATTGAAAACTTTTTATGTAAGAGTAACTACCGGTTCCCCCGTTATTTTTTCATTAGAGGTAGTGTCAGCACACACATTTTTTAATCAGCGTTCAATTAAATTATTTTATCATGGAGTCCTGTTTGGAATTTTGTTCCTGATTATTGCTTATAATTCTTTTCTGTATTTTTCAATAAGGGATAAAACTTATCTTTATTATGTCCTTTATGTCTTCTCCTGTGCTTCTTTTTTATTCTTTCAAGAAGGGTATTATACTAAATTTATCGGAAGTATATTTACCCGCGATTATTACACACTTCAAATGGTAGCGGTTACTAGTTTAGGACCTTTCTGGCTTTTGCTTACAAGAGATTTCCTGCTAACAAAAAGATATCTCCCTTCAATTTATAACCTGTTAAACCTTCTTGCTGCTATTTCGGTATTTATTATTCTGCTTTTATTTTTCCTTCCGCTAAGCACCGCAGTTTCAATATTTACAATAGGTGATATTTTATTTTTAGCACTAAGCCTAGTAATTTCTATAATTACAATTAA
Organism: uncultured Ignavibacteria bacterium; assembly: GCA_963727535.1. Classification (GTDB taxonomy): domain Bacteria; phylum Bacteroidota; class Ignavibacteria; order Ignavibacteriales; family Ignavibacteriaceae; genus RBG-16-34-14. The sequence goes on along the minus strand of CAVSGR010000008.1, from coordinate 216,360 downwards.
AAAGGGATATAAGCTTTCAAAATTCTATCTCCTTGCACTAAGCGGAACATTAATAGGAGTATGTATTCTTTCAGCAAGAAACATTAATTTATTACCCGATGGTTTTTTGACGAATAATGCATTTCAGCTTGGCGTTTTATGGGAAGCAATTATTTTGTCTTACTCGCTTGGCTACCGTGTAAGCGATCTTGAAAAAAGAGTTGAAGAAAGAACATCTGATTTAATGCATAGAACAGAAGAATTAAAGAACCTTTCCGCACATCTTCAAACAGTACGTGAAGAGGAAAGAAAATATATTTCAGCAGAAATCCATGATGAATTCGGCAGCGCTTTGAGTTTATTAAAAATGGATTTGTTTAAATTACAGAAACTTGATACAGATCAACCGGGTATATACAATCCTTTACTCAATAGAGTAGATAAAACTATAAAAAAAGTTCAGCAGATAGCCACAGAACTTCGACCGGAAATATTGGATGATTTAGGACTTGTTGATGCAATTGATTGGTATTGTGAGGAATTTCAAAAAAAGACACTTATCGTTTGTTCCGTAAATCTTAATGCTTCGGATATAAATATCAAAAAAGACTTATCACTTGATATTTTTAGAACTTTGCAGGAAAGCTTAACAAATGTGTTTCGTCACTCTAAAGCAAAACGAGTAAGTGTAAGTTTTTCTCTTACAGATAACAAGATTGAAATGAGCATAATTGATGATGGCATTGGGATCAAAAAAGAACAAATTGAAGATACAAAGTCGATCGGATTAATAAGTATGCGCGAACGGCTGCACAAATGGAATGGAACCTTTAATATTTTTAGAAATAAAGAAAATGGAACAACTGTTTATATTTCGGTTCCTTTAGTTAAATGAGAATACAACAATGCATGGAAATTAAAATCAAATGAAAATAATTATTGCCGACGACCATGCCATGTTTCGTGATGGGATTCGCGAAATACTTCTTAAAACTTTTTTTGTACAGGAGGTTGATGAAGCTTCTTCAGGCGAAGAATTATTGGGAAAGGTACTTGACAAACAATATGATATAATTCTTTTAGATATTGGCTTACCCGGCAAACGAGGTCTGGAAGTGTTGAAGGAAATTCAGACAATCCGCCCTGGTATGAAAGTAATTATGCTCAGTATGCATTCTGAAAAGAGATATGCTATTAAAGCTTTGAAAGCAAATGCTTCCGGTTATGTAACGAAAGATGTTTCTTCGGAAGAATTATTAAAAGCTATTCAAAAAGTATCTGAAGGGAAAAAATATATTTCAGAAAATCTTGCTGAGCAAATAGCCGAATCATTTAATAAACAAGAACCTTCTTTATCTTATGAAACACTTTCTGAACGTGAAATGACTGTCCTTTTGAAAATTTCACAGGGAAAAAAGATAAAGGAAATTGCTGAAGACCTTAACGTTGGAAGCAGCACTGTGAGTACTTACCGTTCACGCATTCTTGAAAAACTCAACTTACAATCAGACGCCGATATTATAAGATATGTAATTGATAATGGTTTGGTTGAATAAATTGCCGGTTCGTGAATATTATTTCAAAACTTCTAAAAAATTCGGGTTGTCATTCCCGTGAAAACGGGAATCCTTTCAAATTGCATTAGATTCCCACTTTTCCCGAAGGGATTTCTTCGGAACGTGGGAATGACAGATAGCATAAAAATAATTTTTCAGAAGTTTCATTTCAGATACTCTCTGTATCAAAACCTAAAATCATCTGCTAAAGTTTCTTTGTCGAATTAATCCGACACGGATTATGAATTAATCCGGCAAAGTTTTTTAGCGTTGCTCTACAAACTATTTCTTTCCTTTTTGCCAATTTGTCTCAAAAATTACCAGTGCAATAGGACAGTATCCAATTCCACTTTTCCCGGTGTTAGCATACTTGAATGTAAAAAACATAAAATATAAAAAAGCAATTATCTATTCCCTGACCAGCGGATGTCTTTTCGGTTTGTCCCTGAATACAGTTGCCGGTATTCCTCTTTCACCGTTAGAGTGGGTTGGGTTGGTTCCTTTTCTACTAGTAGTAAGAACCACAAACAATTTTTTTCAATATATGCTTTCCGGATTCCTGTTTTGTTTGTCCTTCCTGCTTATTGGTATGTTTGCTTTCCTGCCTGCTTATTTTGTCGGCGGTGCTGCTCTTATAATAGTAGGAGCAATTCATTTGATTTTTCCCTTCTTCATCCTTTATTTTTTTCAGAAACGTATCGGCTGGCGAAAAGCACTCTGGATACTTCCGCTGGTGTGGTCGGTTTGGGAATGGTTTTTCCTTCAATCAAAACTCTCGCTGCCCCTTATGGCAATTTATCTGGGGCAGACTCAAATGACATGGTTAATTCAATATATAGATATATTTGGTTATAATGCTATCTCTGCCTGGGTAATTCTACTTAATGTATTAATTGCATTTGCTATTGATGATTGGCAGAAAATCATAGCAAAACCCCGGAGTAAGAAGAAACAATTAACGGAAAATTGGAAAGATAAATACGCAGTTTCATTTCTCGTGCGACGTCTCGCATTTACACTGGCAATTATGTTTATTCCACCACTTCTTTACGGTGCTTATATTGGTAGTACTTTATCAGAAAAGTTTAATGGTGATGTTAATGTCAGTTTAATACAATCAAACCTTCCTCCTGTTACTAAGTACACCGACTCAGTTGCCGTAGAAAATGTTGGCGTTTATATCGCCATGACGGATTCTCTGATGAGTTTCAAACACCCCGATTTAGTAGTCTGGCCTGAAGGGGCTATCATTTTACCATTAAAAGAAAACAAACCCCTGATTGATATAATCTTCAGGAAAGTGTTGGAGTGGAACACTCCGCTGCTAACGGGTACAGTGGATTTAAAAGCTTTCAGCGACTCAACTCAAATTCCACCATTGCAAAAGTATCTGCGCCGGGATTATGAGATTTATAATTCTGCAGTTCTTATAACGCCACAGCTTGCATGGAAATATTTAAAAGAGAATCTGGACATAACAAACTTAAAAGTCTATCGTAAGCAAAAGCTGATGCCCTTTACGGAGTATGTTCCCTTTTCCGATAAATATCCTTTCCTTTCAAAACTTACAATCGATCTTGGCGACGGTGCAAACTTTAGTTCCGGCGTGGGACCTAAGTCACTGCTCTTCGCATCACAAGGACAAAAACTTATAAAGGTTAGCCCGATGATCTGCTGGGATTTATTATATCCCACAAATACGGGCGGGGATGAATCGGATTTTATTGCTGCTCTTACAAATGAAAGCAGGCTGGGTAACATCGTTACTACAACTGCTTATGAAATGGAAGGATATACACGGCTTAGAAGTATTGAAACAAGACGTTCGATTGCAAAATGTTCAACCACTGGTTTTAGTTTTTTTACTGATCCGTTTGGCAGAGTTTACGGAAAAGCTACTGGATGGAGTAAGCAAATTATAACCGCTAACATTCAGCTATCGCAAGCGGATACCGTTTTCAGCACGTACCCCGGATACTTTGCGTATGCTTGCTTAATTGTCATTGTTATTATTTCGGTATTTGTGTTCGGAAAAAATCCCCGGCTTGTTCTTCATCCTAAACCAGGTATTAGGTACAAATTGTCAGGCACTAAATGAAATTAAATAATAAACAAATAACTATAAATCTAATCAGAGGTAATTATGTACAAACTAAACGTGAAAACATTAGTTTTCCTTACAACGATGTTCCTGGTATTCCTAAGCAATTCAACGATAATCTTTGCTTCTGTTAATTACTGCTATGAACCATATTGTGGTAACCAACCTTTACCAGGCAATTTGAATGATAGCCAGAACCTCGCTGGTCTAAATATGCCGAATAATATTAATAACCCTGCATTATTAAACATGGAATCCGGTTCAGCACCGTCAGGAGTTGTATTCAATTCAGCTTTTAAGATTGGCGGTTCAAAAATAACCCAGATTGGCGGAACGGCAGTAGATGCAGACAGCAATTACTACGTAACCGGGGGTTTTACCGGTATGATGGACTTTGGCACTACAACTCTTACAAGCAGTAAAGGTTATGATTTTTATGTAGCCAAATTTGATAAAGAACACAACCTTCTCTGGGCAAGGACAGCACGAGGCATGTTAACACTTCCTGAGAATCTTGCTATTGAGGGAGGACTTACTATTGCTGTAGATGGAACCGGTGCTTGTTATGTGGGTGGAGCTTTCGTAAAATCAATGTCATTCTTAGATGAAGGAGGAAATGTTATAACCCAATTAACAGATGGAAGACAGGACTCCACAATCAATTTCGAAATGTTTGTAGCAAAATACAGTTCCTCCGGAAACCTGCTTTGGGCAAAAGGTGGAAACAGCGGAAGTACCGGTATTACGGATAGTCTTTCTACCGGCCTAAACAGTGTCACCAGTGTTATAGTAGACGGAGATGGTTATCCATATATAGGGGGGGCATATTCAGGCAATGATTTCCTGGGAAAATCAGTTACTCCTCAAGGTGAAACTGATTTCTTTATTGCTTCTTTAGACCCGAACACCGGTAATGCCATTTGGGTTAAACTTGTTGGTACAACTAACAATGATGCAGTATTATCACTCTCAATGGATTCCTATGGATATATTAATGCACTTGGATCAATGGGTGCGGGCGTACTCGTCTTTCCCGATGGTCAGACTTATGATAAAAATATTAATGGTTCGGAAGAGACTTTTGTTATAGGGTTTGATATAAATGGTGAATGGTATTTTGCGGTTTTTCTTGGTGGTAGTCAGGATGTTATCGGTAATGATATTGACAGTGATCAGGAAGGTAACATCTATGTTACAGGTGAATTTAGTGGTACACTTGAGGTTGATAGTTCTGCACTTCCCCCTAATAGTGAAGGTATAACGGTAAACTCAACAGGAGAATTCAGTGATGGTTTTGTAGGTAAAGGTGATCTTAATGGTTATGTTTTATGGGTAAAACGATTTGGCGGCAATACTTTTACAAAGGGTCGCCGGATTGTTGTTGATGAACAGGGCAACAGTTATGTTCTCGGTGTTTTTACTGATTATGTAGTATTCGATGAAGATAGCGGGAATCCCGATACACTGTTTTCAAACTCTCTTGCCGATATGTTTGTTGCCAAGTACGATACTGATGGTAAGTTTCAATGGGCAAAACAAATTGACGGAAGCGGCACCGAAGGTCTCGATCTTTTAACAAGTAGTCAAGTTCCTGTAAGAACAAACCCGGTAGATATGCTTTACAGCAAAAATAATGGTGGCGAATTAATTTTAAGCGGTGATTTTGATAACAGTTTATTTCTGGATAACATTACCCTGCAATCTAATGCGGATACACGTTCAGGTTTCCTGTCGGTTCTGGATGTATCGGATAATGCAACAGGCGTTAAAGAGAATAATTTAAGTTTGAAAGAGTTCAAGCTTTCACAGAACTATCCGAATCCTTTTAATCCTTCGACAAAAATTGATTTTAATTTACCTGTATCGGGCAAGGCAAAAGTTACTGTTTTTAATCAGCTTGGTCAGCAAGTCAGTATACTGGCGGATGGAATTTATTCAGCCGGTGTGCATGAATTAATTTTCAATGCAGTTAATCTTGCAAGCGGAGTTTATTATTACACGATAAAAGCAAGTAATTTTTTACAGACAAAGAAAATGATTCTTTTGAAATAAAGATAAATAGTGTTTTGGTAATTATTTATTGCAAAAGTTTGGCTGGTGTTATGTTTAAATGTTTAATAGTTGAAGACCAGGAATCAATCCGTAAAAAAATTACCGAAACTATTTCATCAATATCAAACTTGCAAGTTATTGCTGAATCAGGAAGCGGTAAAGAAGCAGTATCATTAATTAACAGGTTAGAACCTGATATTGTTATCCTGGATATAAGATTGAATGACATAAGTGGAATTGAAGTATTGTCCGAAATGAAAAAGAATAACATAAATATTCCGGTTATTATTTTTACACAATTTGAAAATAAACGATATGAAGAAAAATGCTTATCGCTGGGTGCATCTTTTTATCTGTTAAAGAAGGATGGACTTGAGCGGCTAAAAAACGCACTAAATAGAATAATAAAAAACTGAGGGAGTCATAATAACAATGCGGAAACAAAAAAGATATTACTTATAAAATAGGAAATTTCTAACCTTCGAGGTTAACACATCGCTTAAAATTCTTTAACCTCGAAGTTTCTGTCTTAAAACCGCAAGTAAAAATTGTTTCCCCCAGTTTTGAATTTACTCTTATTACTTAACGGTTGTGAGTTTATCAAATTTTATTTCCGGGAACAGATAGTTCTTTAAGATTTCATCTTTACGATAAATATCATTTCTGAAATTTATATCTCCGTTTTCATCGACCCATGCTGTATAGTAATCTACAAAGAGCGGGATTTTTTTATCGAGGACAACATTAGTCGTTTTACCATAGCTTCTGTTTTTTCTCAGCTCATTTCTCTTTTGTTTATACTCTGAAATTTTTGACTGGTCATCCGGCTTTTGTCCTATCTCGATTTTAACATAGTCCGTATTCCAATTTGAATTATCTTTTAATATATATTCCGCAAACATTAAAGGCTTTTCAACTCTTATACATCCATGACTTACCGCCCGGTTTGAATAAGAGAATGGTGCTCTTGCTGGCGTATCATGAAGATAAATACCAAATGGATTTTTAAACATAAATTTTATTTTACCAAGAGCATTTCCAACTCCAGGATCCTGAATAATTGTATAGGGGATATTTTCTAATGCAAGCTCTTTTAGCTTTACCAGACTCGGACTCATTTCGGCACCATTTTTAAAAACCTTGAAATTTCTTGTAAAGAGATAAGTAGAATCCCTCATTATTCCTCTTAGAATTTCTTCTCTCATAATGTTTTGTGGGACCGTCCAGGTAGGATTAAGAACTAAGTAAGAAATCTCTCCATAAACACAAGGAGTTTCCCAATCATTCGGTTTATCTTTTATCTGTTTGGTTTTTTTATAAGTCTCGTACCACTGATTAAAACTTGCAGAACGCCTTGATCCTGTGCAAACTTTTATGTTAAAGATTTCTTTCCCTTCTTCAATAGCGTATAATTTAAAATCAGGAATATTCACAAGAATATATTTTGATGAATCCGGGTAATTGTTCCATCTGAATCTTTCTAGATTAACTTTTATTTTGCTAATATATTCTTCAGGTGTAGTATTTAATTTTTCAATAGTTGATTTGCCTATTGCTCCATCATCGTTTAAGCCATTTAATCTTTGAAATTTTTTAATTGGTTCCAGGAGAAGCGAATCATAAACCGGAAAATCCTTCTTACCAATTTTTGTTGTATCAAGAAAGCCAAGAGTAATCAACCGATCTGCAACCAGAGAAATTGTAGAATCCTGGCTTCCGATTTCTATTTTTTTATCCGGAACAGGAATAGTTTTCCATTCAATATTTTTATAACTAATATAATGCTTTAATGCAGCTTGCAGCTTCTTATATCTTTCACTTTTTGGCTGAATTTCATTTAAGTAATGGACTATATCACTTTGCTTTAATGGCTCAAATAAATCCCGCTTTGACGAATCAACAACAGGCAAAGTATAGCTAACCGGAAAAAGTTTTTTGGGATTCACAACACCATACCGCATATGATATGAATATTTTAGAATGGCATCAGCTATAAATAGTTCAGAGTTCGCGAGCTGCATCAAACGGTCAGGATTTTCGATTGTATCATTTATTGCTTTATAAAATTCTTTTGAGATTAGATTTACGTGATATAGTTTAGGATCCAGACCATGCTCATCAGCTTTTTCAAGAATACTTATAATTGAACCGGCAAGATTTTTTTCTTCAAAACTTTTTATAAAAACCGGGTTGTAATTTCTCTCTGAGTAAAAATGTTTGAGAGTATCGAGATATTGAAATGAAGAATCTGTTAAGTAAGAAGAAAAAGATTTATCGGTAAATCTGCTTTCTAAAGTCTTTTGGTATTCTGTTACATTAAACTTGAATTTTTCATTTAAACCAGGTTCTGGCTTTGGTGGAGTTGTTTCCTGTTTACATCCGTAAAAAATTAATAATATCGAATAGAATATTATTACTCTTTTTAATATCAAGTTCATTCACTTTCCGGGGGATATTTCAATCAAGAAGAAAATAAAATCATTAAAAACCTAACTTGTTAAAGTTAGTAAATATTATTAACTAAAAAACCAATATTTGAGAAACACCAGGGCGAGATTCTTTTTAATTAGAATCAAAACCGTAAAGTAAAAATTGTTTCTCCCGGTTTTGAATTGACTCTTATGTTTCCCCCGTGAGAACGCATAATTTGTCTTGATAAACTTAAACCAACACCCGATCCGCTTTTCTTTGTACTGAAAAACGGAATAAAAATCTTTTCAATAGCTTCTTCGGGAATGCCAGGACCATTGTCGATCACTTTTATTAAAACTTTTCCTTTCTCATCCATGTTTGCAATAAGTGAAATACTCGGGTTTTTATTTCCTTCTAAAGCATAAATTGAGTTAATCATAAGGTTTATAACTACCTGCTCGATTTGTTCAGAGTCGGCTGTTACTTCTAGCGTTTCGGGATCGACTTTCCTTAAAAATTTAATCCCTTTTTCACTAAACTGCTGAAGCATCAACTTTTCAATATTTCTGAATAATTCTTTTACCTGGAAAATTTTGAAATCGGGTTTAGGCACTTTTGTAAGAGTTCTGTAATTATCTACAAAATGAATAAGACCTTCACTTCTCTTTTTAATTGTACTTATTGCTTCTTTAATATCTTCAACTACTTCCTCATCAAATTTATTGTTGTTGGAAAGTATAGTAGTAACTGTCCCGGCAAGTGATGATATCGGAGTTATTGAGTTCATAATCTCGTGTGTTAAAACTCTTATGAGTCTTTGCCACGCTTCCATTTCCTTTTCTTCAAGTTCTGTTTCGATATTTTGTAAAGACACGAGTGTATATTTTTGGTCTCTCTGTTTAAACTCCGTTGCATAAACTATAAGCTGCGTAATTTCATTTTCAGTTACAATTTTTATTGCGGCTTTCTCACCTGAACCAAGATTTAAAAACTTTTCTGCAAGACCTTTATTTACTTCATCCAAAGCAGAGATATTGGTTAAATGACCCAGGTTAAATAATTTTTTTGCCGCATTATTTACAAACTCAATTTCTCCAAGAGCATTAAAAGATATTAAACCGACTCCAACGTGCTGCATAACAGTTTGCAGAAACCTGTAATTTTCTTCCTTCTCGCTTCTTGTTGAAAGAAATTTCTGAATAACTTCATTGAAAGATTTGTTAAGATCTTCGAATGAAGAACCGAGAGTTGTATTTACAAATGTTTGTGAAAAATCTGAATGCTTAACTGAAAGTAAAAATCTCGATAGCTGCCTGTTGGTTATGCTTACATAATGTATGAGGGAGTAAAAAGTAAATATTGTGAATATGAAAACCACGACAAGAGTTGCATAAAGTTGAGTGTAAATAAGTATGTAGGAAAATAAAAGAATACTGCCGGCAAAAAGCAGGGCACGAACGACAATGTTAAAAGTAAAATTCTTAAAGATTAGATTGATAGGGCGTTTCATTATTGACGCTTTACTGCAATTAAAGTCATGTCATCATACTGAGGAGCATTGCCTGAAAAACTTCTTACATCGTGTATAGTTTCTGTTACAAGCTGAGTAACCGGAAGATCTTTATTTTTTGTAATAAAATCTTTTATTCTTTTTATTCCATAATTGTTTAAGGAAGAATCCCGCGAATCGGAAACGCCATCAGTATAGAAGATGATTAAATCTTTTTCATTTAGTTTTATTGTTTGTTCTTCAAAACTCGATTCAAAAATTTTACCTTCTTCAAGTCCGAGACCAATTCCTTTTGGTTTTATTTCTTTTATTTCAGAATTATCATCGCTTGTATAAAGAAGCGGCTCGTGTCCGGCTCTTGCAATTGTTAATTCATTTTTCTGATTATCGAGCACAGCAAAGCACATAGTTACAAAAGAACCTCTTCTTAAAGATTGATAAAGAAGTTGATTAACCTTTATTAAAGCTTCTTTCGGAGAAACATTTGTCTTTGCAAATGAAAGGAAAATTCCTTTTGTAAGTGTCATATAAATTGCAGCGGGAAGACCTTTTCCTGCAACATCCCCGATTACAATTCCAAGTTTGTTATCTGCAAGTTCTATAAAATCATAATAATCTCCACCGACTTCCTTTGCAGGCAAACAAAATCCTTGAATCGTATAACCTTCTACAGAAGGATTCTTTTCAGGTAAAAGCCTTAATTGAAGCTGCCGTGCAATTTCAAGTTCTCTGCCGAGTCTTTCTCTCTCGAGTTCATTTCGAATATCCTGAAGCGAAACAAGTTTATACATATCTCCACGCAGCTTAAACTCGCTTGCATAAATTGAGAGATTCATCTCTTTTCCATTTGAACTAAGCTTGAACGATTCATGTTCACCTGTTCCAATTTTATTAAGAATATTAACGAACTCAGGATTTACATTTGCCAGTGTGTGCATATTCTTTATTTCACTAATATTAAGAATTCTTTTCGCCGATTCATTAAGAAGTGAAATTTCTCCCTTATCATTGAAAGAAATTAATCCTGTACCAACTTGCTTAACGATTGTCTGCAAATATTGAAAATGTTCTTCAGTCTCGGATCGTGTTGCACGAAATTGATTTATAACATTTGATAAAGCTTTATTAAGTTCTTTAAAAGATGAGCCGAGTTCTTTCGGCATTATTATCCTGTTAAAATCGGAATGCTTTACGGAATTGAAAAACTTTGTTAACTCATAGTTAGTTACGTTTACGTATCTCGTTAAAAGATAAACCTGGATAATTATTAATGCAGAAAGGATAAGCTCTGTTGCTGTCAGATGATTATTGAAATAAATATAAGCTAACAGAAAAATTGTTGCTGTTAAAACTAAAACTCTTATTATTAAACCGATGTGGAATTTTTTCATTTTAATTTGTCTAAGACGAGAAGATACGAGTTATTGTTTCATTAAAGCCCATACTTTTCCATCCTCCTGTAAAGAGAAGTTCTTGTTAAGCCAAGTTCTTTTGCTGCTTGTGTTATGTTTCCGTTGTGTTCCCTCAGCACTTTCATAATAACTTCTTTTTCAACACTCTCCAGATTGTAATTGCTTATAACAAAAGTTTCATCTTTGTTGGAAGCAGTTGTAAAAAAGAAATCGGATGGCTGAAGCTCATTTGCTTCGCTCATAATTGCGCTTCTTTCAATTGCATGCTGAAGCTCTCTTACATTGCCGGGCCAGTGATAATTTTCTAATCGCTTCATTGTAAGAACTGGAAGAAACATATCCGGCTTGTCATATTTTTTCTTGAAAATATCTAAGAAATATTCTGCGAGAAGCTGAATATCTTGTTTTCTTTCACGCAAAGGTGGAATCCTGATTTCAACAGTGTTAATTCTGTAAAGAAGATCCTGCCTGAACTTTCCTTCTTTTACCATATCGTAAATCTGATGATTTGTTGCGCAGATTAAGCGTATATCAATTGGACGATAAGTATTAGAACCGACTCTCGCTACATTCCTGTTCTGAATTACTGTTAAAAGTTTTGCCTGTAATTCAAGAGGGATATTTCCAATTTCATCGAGGAACAAAGTTCCACCAGAAGCCGCTTCAAATCTTCCGACTCTTTCTTCTTTAGCATCTGTAAATGCACCCTTTACATGACCGAACAATTCACTTTCAAAAAGTGTCTGAGTTAAAGCTCCCATATCGACATTAATAAAAACTTTTTCTGCACGCGAAGATTGCCTGTGCAAAGCCCTTGCAACTAATTCTTTTCCCGTTCCGTTTTCACCAAGGATTAAAACATTTGCATCTGTTTTAGCAACTTTCTCAATTGTTCTGAAAACTTCCTGAATCTGGTCGGAAACCCCTATAAGCTCCTGGAATTTTTTATCAAGATCATCGCTTAAGTACTTTTGCTGTGAGCGGAGGTTATTTACTTCGAGCTTTGATTCGTGCAATTTTATTGCTGCGGAAAAAGTTGCAATAAGTTTTTCATTCTGCCACGGTTTAAGTATAAAGTCCGTTGCGCCTTCTTTTACAGCTTTTACAGCCATTTCAACATCGCCGTAAGCCGTAATCATAATTACAATAACTGTAGGATCAATTTTTAAAATCTGGTTGAGCCAGTAAAAACCTTCTTTCCCGCTTGTCATATCCTGAGTAAAGTTCATATCGAGGAAGATTACATCATAGCTGTTCTTGCTTAATAATTCAGGTAGTTGATTCGGATTTTTTTCAGTTTCAATTACAGAAGCATAAGGCTTAAGCAAAAGTTTAGCGGCAACAAGAATGTCTTCGTTGTCGTCAACGATAAGAACTTTTGTATTTTTTTTAGTCATAATATTTTTTAGTTTTTGACCTCACCCCTCTCCTTAGTAAGGAGAGGGGAATCACCGTTGCATTTAAAAGTCTCTCCTTAATAAGGAGAGGATTTAGGTGAGGTTAAATCATCCGCACTCCACTATTCCATCATTCCTTTTTTCTGGCATTTCAATTGTCTCTTAAAGTTAAGGGTTGTTCATTTTATATGCCTTAACCGGATTTGTTGACAAAAAAATATTAATTATTTTTAGTTGACCTGTAACAAAATTGCTCTTTGTAAAGTCTAATTAGTAAACCAAATCATAAAACATGACTAAACAGATACAAAAAGTAGAAACAGAAATCTTTTGCATACACTGCAAAACCACGGTTGAAAGCGTTTGGCTTTGCAAAGTTGAATCAATGATTGGACTAAGGTACATTTGTATTTGTTCAAACTGCAAAACCAATCTCGGCACTTATCATACAAAAAATCTTTTCAAAGAGAACCCGGATTTAAGAGTAAGTCCTGCTAATTAATCTGTCCGAATTCGTACACAATTGTAATACTACCGTGCACTATTATCAAGTGCCATAAGAATATTTTGGCTTATATAACTGATGTGTGGTTCTATTTTTTGATGTAGGTATATGCAAAAATAAACTAAAAGGGCATATTACTTGAATCAAACTATCAATATTTACAAGAACATATTATAGAAAACTCTGCTATGGATAGAAAAATAGAAAAGAAAAATTGGACTCCAAAAAGAATTTTAACGTACGGCGGGGGCGGGTTATTGTTCATTTTCATTATCTACCTTTTGATTTTTGCAGACAAAAGTTCAAAGCTCAATGTCGAATCAGATAGAATAACTATATCGGAAGTTAAGTATGGTCCTTTCCAGGAATTTATTCCGATTACAGGAGCAGTTCAACCAATACAAACTTTTTTCCTCGATGTTTCCGAAGGTGGTCGTGTAGTTAAAAAGTATGTTGAGGAAGGAGCTTTTGTTAATGTTGGCGATCCGATTATCCGGATGGATAATGCTGAACTTACTCTAAGTGTTATTTATAACCAGGCTAATGTTTTTTCCCAGATAAATAATTTACGAAGCACACGCCTTTCGATGGAACAGAATAAATTAAATCTTCGTTCCCAGATTCTTGATATTGAATACGACCTTATTGATAAGAAAAGAATTTATGAGAACGACAAAGTTTTATTTCAAAAAAATCTTATTTCTAAAAATGAATTTGACAGAGCTAAAGAACAATATGAATATGCAGATCAGAAGAAAGATCTTACACTGGAAACTTATAAACAGGATTCTTTGTTCAGGTCCCAGCAAATCGTACAGCTTGAGCAATCTGTAGAAACGCTGCAATCAAACTTATCTGTTACAAAAACTCAGTTGGAAAATCTTACAGTGCGCGCGCCGATTAAGGGTCAGCTTACTGCACTTAATGCCGAAATCGGGCAATCAATTGCACGCGGAGAAAATCTCGGACGAATTGATGTTATTGATTCTAATAAAGTTCGCGCTTCTATAGATGAACATTATATTGCTCGTGTAATGCCGGGACAAATGGGTGAATTTACTTTTAATGGAAAAGATTATAGACTCATTATAAAAACTGTTTTTCCGCAAGTTACAAACGGCAGATTCGAAGTTGATATGCACTTTGTCGGTGTTGTTCCTAATGGAATCAGACGCGGACAAACACTCCAGATAAAGCTTGAACTTGGCGAACCTGATAAGGCAATCACAATTGATCGTGGAGGATTTTACCAAACCACAGGCGGTCAGTGGATTTTCGTAGTTGGTAAGTCTGGTGATTATGCAACAAAAAGAAATATAAAACTTGGAAGACAGAACACAAATTCTTTTGAGGTACTTGAAGGCTTGAAGCCGGGTGAAAAAGTCATTACTTCTTCTTATGATACTTTTGGTGATGTAGATAAACTTGTTTTAAAAAATAATTAATAAAGGAAGTTAATATGATTCGTACAGCTAATCTTAGAAAACTTTATACAACGGATGAAGTTGAAACAACCGCTCTCAATAATGTAAACATCGAGATAAAACAAGGCGAGTTTGTTTCAATTATGGGTCCGTCCGGTTGCGGTAAATCAACACTACTTAATATTCTCGGTTTACTCGATAATCCTTCCGAAGGAGAACTTCATTTTTTAGATCACGAAGTATCAAAATATTCTGAAAGACAAAGGGCGCAATTAAGAAAAGAAAATATTGGTTTTGTTTTTCAGAGTTTTAATCTTATTGACGAACTAACTGTTACTGAAAATGTCGAACTGCCGTTATTATATCTTGGAGTAAATGCAGCAGACCGAAAAAAGAAAGTAAATGAAGCTCTTGAAAGAATGGAAATAATGCACCGCGCAAATCATTTTCCGCAGCAGCTTTCAGGTGGTCAGCAGCAAAGAGTTGCAGTATCGAGAGCAATTGTAGGAAATCCAAAACTTATTCTTGCAGATGAACCTACAGGAAATCTTGATTCAGCTAGAGGTGATGAAGTAATGAGCATTCTTACTGGATTAAATGAAGCCGGAACAACGATAGTTATGGTTACTCACTCACCGACTTATGCAGAATACGGCAACAGGATAATTCATTTGTTCGATGGACATGTGGTAACAGAAAATTATAAAGAGAAATTTCACGTTTAATAATTTAATGTCATTCTGAGGAGCAAAGCAACGAAGAATCTTTTATGAGACTCTTCACTTCGTCAGAGTGACAGAAAGCATTTATGATTCAACTAAAAAATATAGAAAAGTATTATTCAAACGGTCCTCTCAAAGCTTATGTTTTAAGAGATATAAGTTTTGATGTTGCACAAGGCGAATTCATTTCGATAATGGGTCCTTCAGGTTCAGGAAAATCAACAATACTTCACATTCTTGGAATGCTCGATACACCTACAGCAGGAGAATATTATTTCTTTGATGAACCTGTTCACAAAATGAAAGAAAAAAAACTTTCGGAGCTTCATAAAACATATATAGGTTTTGTTTTTCAGCAGTATCATTTAATTGATGAACTTACTGTTTTTGAAAATCTTGAAACTCCTTTACTTTATCAAAAAATAAAAGGAGACGATAGAAAAGGTAAGGTTGCTGAAGTACTCGACAGGTTTAACATTGTTGCAAAGAAAGATCTTTTTCCAAACCAGCTTTCCGGCGGACAGCAGCAGCTTGTTGCAATTGCAAGAGCAATTATCGCACAGCCAAAACTGATTCTGGCAGATGAACCTACCGGTAATCTTCATTCGGAACAGGGAAAAGAAATAATGGAAATTCTTAAAAAGCTTAACAATGAGGGAACAACGATAATCCAGGTAACGCACTCAGATGAATTTGCAAAATATGGCAGCCGGATTATAAAGCTTAAAGATGGCTGGATAGAGAGTTAGGGTATATGGTATAGGGAATAAGGTATATAATCCTATACCTCTATACCTTTTTTCCAAAATAAACAGGAGGTGTTATGCACGACATTTGTGTACCGATTCCACATTTTAGTGATAACGAAATTGCTGAAGTTCAAGTTAAAATAGGAGATAAAAGATCCAGCTTTAATTTCAGGGTAGAATCTTTTTCATGGGAATCCAACGATTCCGGATTTTCAGAATTAACCGCAGTTCCAATCGAACAAAAGATTGCTCATCTTAGAAATAATATAGAAAGCTACGATAAAGACTGGGAGTTAGTCCAGATTTTTACTCCGCCTAAAGACTCAAAATATATTCACGTTTTGTTCAGACAGAAAAAAGCTGTCATGCAGGATTGATAAAAGGGGAGTTGTTAGGAAATCATTAAGATATGAATAATAACATGGAGTGTGCAAATGATAAGTAACTACATCAAAATTGCGTTTAGAAACCTGGTAAGATTCAAAGCATATTCTGCTATAAATATTACCGGGCTTGCTATAGGTATGGCTTGCTGCATTTTAATTCTCCTTTATGTTTATGATGAAATGAGCTATGACCGTTTTAATGAAAACTCCAATCGGATTTACAGAATTGTTGTTGATGGAGCCTTAGGTGAAAATTCATTCAAAGCTGCTGTAACAGCTCCTCCTTTAAGAAATGCGCTATTGCAGGATTATCCTGAAGTAGAAGCAGCAACCAGAATAAGAAACTTTGGATTTCCTGTTTTAAGGTATGAAGATAAAGTTTTTAGTGAAGAAAAATTTTATTGGGTTGATTCAACATTCTTTGACGTTTTTACATTGAACTTTATTAAAGGTGATCCTAAAACTGCATTAACACAACCATTAAGTGTTGTGTTGACCCAGAAAATGGCAAAAAAATATTTCGGTAATGAAAACCCGATGGGCAAAATATTGAATATGGATAACAGAAGAGACTACAAAGTTACGGGGGTAGTAAAAGAATTTCCTGAAAACTCTCACTTTCATTTTGATTTTCTCGGTTCAATGTCCTCCTACGATTTTGTAGATCAGCAAGGCTGGTTAAACAATAGCTTTTATACATATCTGCTTTTAAGTAAAGACTTTCCTGCGAAACAGTTTGAGGCAAAACTGCCGGCACTGGTCCAGAAATATGTTGATCCTGTAATTGAAAGATTTTTGAATGTACCTATGGCAGAATTAAAAAAGAGGGGAGCAAAGTATCAATATGTCCTGCAGCCTATAACGGAGATACATTTGCATTCAAATCTTGATGCGGAAATCGAACCAAACGGAGATATAGCCTATGTTTATATTTTTTCACTTATCGCCTTCGGAATTCTTCTTATTGCCTGTATAAACTTCACTAATCTTGCTACAGCACGGTCGACAAACCGGTTAAAAGAAATAGGTGTGAGAAAAACTCTTGGATCCAGCAGGCAGCAATTAATAAAGCAGTTTCTTACAGAGTCGATTTTGATGACTTTTATTGCCGTTATTATTTCATTAATAATTCTTGAAATTGCACTTCCGTCTTTCAGCGACCTCGTTGGCAAACAGCTTTCAATTAATTACCTGGAAAGTGTATTCTCCATTCCATTATTAATATTGTTTATACTTTTAGTCGGTACAATTGCAGGCGCATACCCGGCTCTTTATCTATCGTCTTTTAATCCGGTAAGGGTTTTAAAGAAGGAAGCTGGTAATTCAGGAAGAAATCCATGGCTTAGAAACAGTCTTGTAGTTGTACAGTTTGCAGTGTCTATTTTTCTCTTTATCGGAACTATAATTGTATATAACCAGCTCGATTATATAAGCAACAAGAAACTCGGTTTTAACAAGGACCAGGTAGTTGTTGTTAAAAAGACAGACGATATAGCAATAAAACGTCCTCACAATATTGAGAGCTTTGTTAATGATTTAAAGTCTATTCCGGGTGTTATTGACGCAAGCAACAGTAATCATATTTTTGGAGAAGATTTCGGGAATACACCATATAAAATATTTGGCACAAATGATAATCATATAATGAATATTATGTTTGCTGATTATGATTTTGCTTCCGTATATGGAATTCAAATGGCACAGGGAAGATTTTATTCTCGTGAATATGGTACGGATACAACCGCAATTGTAATAAATGAAACTGCTGCAAAAGATTTCGGAATAGCTGATGATCCAATCGGGAAACAAATTGTTCATGCTCATTCTAATGATGAAGAAGCTGATGTTTATACAGTAATTGGTGTAATGAAAGATTTTAATTACCAGTCTTTACATCAGAAAATCCAGCCAATGATTATCCATCTTTTTAATTCACGCGGATTTGGAAGGAATGTTTCTGTTAAACTTTCACCAAACAATATGAAAAAAGAACTCAGTGAAATTAATGATGTCTGGCACAAGTATGCTGGTAACCAGGCTTTTGAATATATCTTCTTTGACGAAGACTTTGAAAAAGCTTATGCTGCAGAAGAAAGAACAGGTGTAATTGTTTCCGTTTTTTCAGTTCTCGCAATACTTATTGCTTGTCTTGGTTTATTTGGTTTGGCTGCATTCACAACAGAGCAAAGAACAAAAGAAGTCGGTATAAGAAAAATTCTCGGCGCTTCTGTACCAGGCATTGTGGTTCTTCTTTTAAAAGATTTCGCAAAATGGGTTCTCATTTCAAATATTATTGCGTGGCCAATAGCATACTTTGCATTAAGCAAATGGCTGGAAGATTTTGCATACAGGGTTGATATCAGTTTCTGGACATTTGTTTTGGCAAGTGTAATTGCAATTTTGATAGCCATCTTCACAGTAAGTTATCAATCAATTAAAGCGGCGGTTGCTAACCCTGTTAAGAGCTTACGATATGAATGAAAAAAAAATACAAATATATAGAACAATAAATGTTTAAAGCGATATGCTCCCGAATATTGGAATTGTCCGGCACCGTTCACTTATATTCGTAACCGGACGTTTATGAATTAAAAGGTTGTTCTAAAATTTTATTTAGTTCTTTTATTCAGGCATATTCTTTGTTTTTTAAGATTAAGACATTTCGGATTAAAAGGAGGAATAATGATCTATAAATATTTTACATTCTTTTTGCTATCACTTCTGTTTTGTATAACTGCATTCTCTCAAACTTCACCTAAAAGGAAAATTTATATTGATATTGCACATGGTCAAAAATTCTGGAATGATCCTGCAAGTATGGATGGACAGGATGAAAATTGGGTTAACAGGGTTAAATATATGACCGATCAAATTTTGAAAACAGCTTCTTCAGTGAATGCAGAATTATTATACTTGAAAAATGAAATTAAGCCGGAAAATTTATCTGATTGCGACTTGCTTTTCATTCATATACCTTCCTCTAAGTATACTACCAATGAAGTTAAAGCAATTATAGAATACTTAAAAAACGGCGGTTCTCTTTTCCTGGTGATGGATGAAGATTACTGGTCGACTTTAGATGATGCTAATGTAAATGATATCATCAGACCGTTTGATATCCAATTTGGTGAACAAAGTCCGGATACAACATTAGGAGGAATTACAAAAGCTGGTTTAATTACAGCAAAGTCATTGAAGATTTCGTATTACGGCGGAAGAATAATAAATGGAGGTACTCCATTCTGTTTTAATAATAAAAATGAGAAGAATCCTTTTGGAGTTTTTAAAAAATTGAAAAAAGGCGGGAAGATTATAGTTATGGGAGACGGTATGACGTCATTATACATGACAAGCTGGGAAGGAATTAACGATTTCCAATGTTCTGAATTTATGCACAACACATTTCAATGGCTTCTTTCAAAATAGAAAAAGATCAAAGGAGGAATGAACACAATGTTAAAACATAATTTTTTAATCATCTTTAGAAATTTTATACGATCCAAAAGTACATTTTTAATTAACCTGATTGGATTGTCAACAGGTCTAGCTTGTGTTCTATTTATTTACCTGTGGGTAAATGATGAACTCAATGTGGATAAATTTAATGATAAAGACAACCGGCTTTACCAAGTAATGGCAAATTTTAAATCTCCTCAAGGCATTTTTACTGAAAAAATAACACCTATAGTTATGGCAGATGGAATGAAGGATGAATTCCCCGAGGTTGAATATGCCACAGCTACTAATGCATTTTTATTCTATGCCAAAGAAGGTATGCTCAGTGAAGGGGAGAACCATTTAAAAGCAAAAGGAATGTTTGCAAGTGAAGATTTTTTCCATGTTTTTTCGTACCACCTTATTCAGGGCGATATAAGTTCGGTATTGAAAAATAAAAATAACATTGTCATATCCGAAGGGCTGGCAAGAAAATTATTTAACAATACGGAAAATATCGTTGGTAAAACGATAAAATGGGATCACCCTTTTTTTGGGGGAACATTCAAAATCTCAGGTGTTTTTGAAAATACACCGGCTAACTCAACGTATCAATTTGACGTAGTATTTAGTATTGAAAAGATATTGGAAAACGATTCCTTTGCAAAGCAATGGGGAGGCTTTTACGCTGAAACATGCTTAATACTAAAAGAAGGTACGAACGTTAGTCAATTCAATAAGAAAATTAGAGACTACCTGAAATCAAAAGATCCTGCAAATAACAATGTTACATTATTTGTTCAGCAATTCTCTAAAAAGTATCTATACGGTCATTACGAAAATGGTGCTGTAGCAGGAGGGAGGATAACTTATGTAAATCTGTTTTCAATTGTTGCCATATTTATATTACTCATCGCCTGCATCAATTTTATGAATTTGTCTACCGCGAAAGCATCGACAAGGATTAAAGAAATAAGCGTAAAAAAAACAGTTGGTGCGAGTAGAAAAACACTTATAGTACAATACCTCCTGGAATCACTATCTGTTACTTTTATATCACTATTAATAGCGACTGTCATAGTTGAATTATTGCTTCCACAATTCAACTCACTCACAGGAAAAACAATTTCCTTAAGTTTTAGTCCGGCATTTGTTTTAGTAGTTCTGTTAATTACAATTTTTACCGGGTTAATTGCAGGCAGCTATCCTGCGTTTTACCTCTCAAGGCTCAATCCTGTCAGAATGCTTAAGGGAAAACTCAATGCATCTTTTATGGAATTATGGGTACGAAAAGGATTGGTTGTATTTCAATTTGCTTTATCAATTATTTTTATTGTTGGTGTTTTTGTTATCGATAAACAAATTGAATTTACACAAACTAAAAATCTTGGATACAACCGGGATAATATTTTATGTTTCCAATGGAAACAACCCTCCAGTCTTTCCGACCGAGCCATTAATAATTATGATTCTTTCAGCTCGGAATTAAAAAGTGTACCGGGTGTTATAAGTGTAACAGATATGTCCGGGAGTATCTTGAAAGACTTTATCGGACAAACAGGTTGTTCCTGGAGCGGGGAAGAATCGGATAAAACTTATCTATTTAAAGCTCCATTTGTCGGGTACGATTTTATTAAAACACTTGATCTGCAAATCGTCAAGGGACGGTCCTTTTCAAGAGATTTCAGTAATGAAGAGTCCAATATTGTAGTTAATGAAGCCGCAGTTAAAATGATGGGATTAAAAGATCCGATTAATAAACGTATTCGGTTTGATATGAAAATTATTGGCGTTGTAAAGGACTTCCATTATGGATCGTTGCGTGAAAAAATAGATCCTTTGATTCTTCGGTTTCGGCAGTACAATCCTGATGTTATGGTTAAAATCAAAGCCGGAACGGAAAAGGTTACTATGGAACAGGTTGGAAAAGTATATAAAAAATATAATAGTGGTCAACCATTTGAATTTACATTTATGAATGATGATTACCAGACACTCTATAAATCAGAAATCCAGACTGGAAAACTTTCCTCATATTTTGCCGGATTAGCTATTATCATTTCGTGTCTGGGTTTGTTTGGTCTTACAGCATTTACAATGCAAAGAAGACAAAAAGAAATTGGAATCCGAAAAGTATTAGGTTCAAGCGAATTTGCCATCGTATATCTATTATCAATGGATTTTACAAAATTAGTTATAGCCTCAATAATGATTGCTCTACCGTTAGGTTATTTTTTAACAAAAAACTGGTTGGATAGTTTTGCTTATAAAATAGAATTAAACCTCTGGTATTTTATCAGTGCAGCACTAATTACTTTAATCATTGCCTGGCTTACGGTGGGAATCCAGGCAATTAAAGCCGCAACTGCAAACCCAGTTAAATCTTTAAGGTATGAATAAAATTAGAAGGGAATATCAATGTTTAAGAATTATTTAAAAATAGCTTTAAGAAACCTGGTTAAGCACAAAGTTTATTCAATAATAAATATCTCTGGTTTAGCTTTGGGTTTAGCTTGTTCGGTCCTAATACTTTTATGGGTTTCGGATGAACTAAGCTATGATAGCTCTTTTAAAGACGCAGATCAAATTTATCGGATTAACTGGGATTTTAAATGGAATGAAAATGAAGGTGTTGGTCCCGGGACTCCACCTCCGCTTGCTGCTGCCGTAAAGAATGAAATACCCGGAGTTGCAGCTACTACAAGAATTTACCCTGTCTCACAAATGACGGTTCGCTATGAAGACAAGTCCTTTAATGAAAACAAAATTTTCTCGGCGGATTCAAACTTCTTTAATTTTTTCAACTATAAGTTTTTAGAGGGAAATTCCGGCTCAGCATTATTAAAACCGAACAGTATTGTTCTTACTAAAAGTGCAGCTCGTAAATATTTTGGTGAGAAATCAGCAATTGGAGAAATCATCAGCATAGGCAGGGAAAAACAATCATTTAACAAAACTTATCACAATCTTTTTGAAGTAACAGGAGTTATTGAAAATCCTCCTTCAAATTCACATATACAGTTTGATATGTTAACTTCAATCTCTTCTCATCCCGAAGTTGAATTTTTTGACTGGAGCTGGGTATGGATGCAGGTTGTTACTTATGCAAAACTGGATAAAAATGTTTTACCCAATGCTGTTGAATC
Source organism: uncultured Ignavibacteria bacterium (assembly GCA_963727535.1). Classification (GTDB taxonomy): domain Bacteria; phylum Bacteroidota; class Ignavibacteria; order Ignavibacteriales; family Ignavibacteriaceae; genus RBG-16-34-14. The sequence goes on along the minus strand of CAVSGR010000008.1, from coordinate 193,574 downwards.
CAAAATTCCCGCGATAGTAAAAAAGTATGCTCCTACTGCTTTTGCCAGGATAGGCTTTTCTTATGAAGACCTTATAAAAAGTGGTGGCAAATGGGATTTTGTTCTTCAGCCGATGCGAGATATATATCTTAAATCCGGGGAAACAGGAAACAGGCTGGGACCAACGGGAGATATAAAATATATTTACCTTTTTTCTATAATAGCTGTCTTTGTTCTTACGCTTGCCTGCATAAATTTTATGAATCTTTCCACGGCGTATTCATCGGGGCGCACAAAGGAAATCAGTATAAGAAAAGTTCTTGGCTCGGGGAAAAAAATGCTTATTGTTCAGTTCCTTACAGAATCATTTATGTTCAGCTTCTTATCTATGGTTTTGGCCCTTTTTATTGTTGAAGTGACGCTCCCTGCATTTAACAATCTGGCAGATAAATCACTTCAATTTGATTTTTTTAAGTCACTGCCACTTTTCTTATCTCTTATTCTGCTTACTCTGTTTGTAGGATTTATCGCTGGCAGTTACCCTGCTTTTTATTTAGCATCATTCAAACCAATAGAAGTTCTAAAGAAAAAATTTAATTCGGGAAGAGGGAACCTGAAATTCAGAAATATACTGGTTGTTTTTCAGTTTGCCACCACTATTGTATTAATTGTATGCACGCTGCTTGTTTACAAACAAATGAGTTTTGTTAGCAAGGCTGATTTGGGATTTAATAAAGGAGAGGTCGTAGTAATCAATAATGAGAATAATCTTTTGGGAGATGGAGCAGAAGCATTCGTTGAAAAACTAAAAAATAATTCGTTTGTAATAAATGCGGCAGTTACAACAAGTGTTCCGCCAAATTATGGGTTTCAGGATTATTATAAAGTCGAGGGAAAGGGTAACGAACAATTCGATTTAGTTTCTTACATGGTCGATGAAAACTTCATTAAAACTATGGGAATTAAACTGGTCGAAGGGCGTGGTTTTTCAAAAGATTTTTTAACTGATTCTGAAGGTGTAATTCTAAATGAATCTGCAGTAAAGCAATTTGGATTAAACGATCCAATCGGGAAAACCATTAATTATCCCAGCAAAGGTGATTACAAGATCATTGGAGTTATAAAAGATTTTAATTTCGCCTCGCTACATTCTTCAATAACACCTTTTGCATTATTCCATACATCTTCAAAGTCTTACCAAATTCCGCAATCTTTTGTAGTAGTAAGAGTCCCTTTAAATAATTTTCAACAAAGTATAGATATCATTCATAAAGAATGGAAAGCCTTTACACCCAATTCGCCATTTGAATATAAGTTCTTAGATGAAGGTTTTGAGCAAGCTTATCTATCCGATCAAAGGCTTGGTAAAATATTTTTTGTCTTTTCGTTTCTAACAATCTTTATTGCCTGTATAGGATTATTCGGTTTGGTTTCTTTTTCTTCCAAGCAACGCACTAAAGAAATTGGTGTTCGTAAAGTTTTAGGTGCCTCCGTGTATTCTATCGTAAGATTATTAATCAAGAATTTTGTTGTACTTGTTTTAGCAGCCAATATAATTGCCGTTCCGATAGCTTATTATTTAATGAATAAATGGCTTCAGGATTTTGCCTACAGAATTGAAATTGGCTGGTGGATATTTGCTATTTCCGGTGGAATAGCGTTACTAATTGCATTGCTTACGGTTAGTTTCCAGGCAATTAAAGCCGCAACAGCAAACCCAGTTGAGAGTTTACGTTATGAATAATAACTGAAACTGAAATCCCGGCTTGTTGGGATTAAATCATTGAGGTATGAATAAGAGGAAAAAATATGTTTAAGAATTATTTAAAAATAGCTTTAAGAAACCTGGTCCGGTTCAAAGTTTATTCTTTAATAAATATTTTCGGATTAGCTATTGGCATTGCATCATGCATTCTCATCTTACTTTTTGTAAGAGATGAATTAAGCTACGATAAGTTTAATGAAAAAGCAGATCAAATTTACCGTGTTCACTCAGTGGGAAAATTATTAGGGAGTGACCTAAATATGGCTGTCTCACCTGCTCCTTTAGGAGAAACAATGGTAAGCGATTTCCCGGAAGTAATTAAATCTGCCAGATTAGTTCCTAATGACAAGATGCTTATTCGTTATAAGGATAATGTATTTAACGAAACGAGATTTTATTGGGCTGACTCGTCAATTTTTGATGTGTTTACAATTCCATTCATTAAAGGTAATCCTAAAACAGCACTGAATGAACCTCATACTATTGTACTAACCGAAAAATTGGCTAAAAAATATTTTGGCAAAAAAGATCCAATAGATAAAATAATGAACATGGAAGACGGAACAGCATATACAGTAAGAGGAGTAATAAAAGATTGTCCGGCAAATTCTCATTTTCATTATGATATGTTTGCTTCATTATCAAGCTGGGGTGGAGCAGAGAGAAGCACTTTCTGGGTTAGTAATAATTTTTATACTTATATAGTTCTTAAAAAAGGTGCATCGGCTTCCGGGCTGCAGAAAAAATTACCCGGATTTGCTGCTAAGTATGCCGGACCACAACTTCAGCAGTTGTTGGGGATTACTTTTGATGAGGCTAAAAAACGCGGCTACAATTATGGATTCATAATGCAGCCTCTTCTAAGCATTCATTTACACTCACACCTGGATTATGAGATCGAAGCTAACAGTGATGTAAGTTATGTATATATATTTTCTGTTGTTGCTGCATTTATTTTACTTATTGCCTGCATCAACTTTATGAATCTTACAACAGCACGTTCTTCAACCCGTTCTAAAGAAGTTGGAATAAGAAAAGTCCTGGGTTCAAACAAAGCAAAGCTTGTTAAACAATTTTTAGCTGAATCGATTTTGTTAACATTTTTTGCTGTCTTGATAGCCGTAGCTTTGGTTGAAATTTTTCTGCCGGCATTCAGCGAATTTGCAGGTAAGAATCTTCATACGGATTATTTTGATAACCTGATAGCAGTTCCTGCACTTATTATCACAGTTTTAGTTGTGGGTCTTCTTGCCGGAAGTTACCCGGCTTTTTTCCTTTCATCATTTCAACCGGTAAAAACATTAAAAGGCAAATCAGGCAACGCAAAAAGCAGTTGGTTAAGAAGCGGGCTGGTTGTTTTCCAGTTTGCAATTACTATCATTCTCTTTGCCAGCACTTTCATTGTTTACAATCAAATGCAGTTTGTACAAAATAAAAAATTAGGATTTAACAAAGAACACGTTCTTGTTATTCAAAGAGCGTGGGCATTGGAAGATCATTCGCAGGCATTTAAAGATGAATTATTGAAAAACACGAATATAGTTAGCGCTTCGAACTCAAATAATCTTCCGGGCAAAATGTTTAGCTCAACCGTCTTTAAACCCGAAGATGCACCACAAAGTCAGCAATATCCACTATACAATATGTCTGCAGATTATAATTTTGCTAAAACTCTTGGACTTCAGCTTTCTGCGGGCAGATATTTTTCAAGGGAAAGCACTACCGATACATCTGCAGTTATCCTGAATGAAGAAGCAGTTAAACTTATGGGGCTTAAAGATCCTGTAGGTAAAAGATTAATGATGCCCATTCGAGATTATACCAACAGAATTCTTACGATCATCGGTGTATTGAAAGACTTTCATTACGAGTCCTTACATCAACCAATAAGACCACTGGCAATTTTATATAATCCAAAGCAGACTGCATATTTGCCAATCAGGATCCGACCTGAGAATACCAGCAGAACTATTTCTTTTATTGAAGATGAATGGAAAAAATTTGTACCGGGTAAACCTTTTGAGTATTTCTTTCTCGATGAAAATTTTAATAATCTTTATCAATCTGAACAGAAAACAGAACAAATATTTACAGTATTCTCTGTACTTGCAATACTTATAGCCAGCCTTGGATTATTTGGTTTAACAATATTTACCGTTGAGAGAAGGATTAAGGAAATCGGGATAAGAAAAGTTTTAGGTGCTTCTATATTTACGATTGTATTTCTTATCTCAAAAGAATTTTTGAAATGGGTTTTGATTGCAAACATAATTGCCTGGCCTGTGGCTTACTATTTTATGAGTAACTGGCTTGACAATTTTGCTTACCACGCCGCAATAACTGTATGGGTGTTTGTTTTATCTGGCATTATAGCCCTGGTTATAGCGTTGATAACGGTTAGCTCTCAAACAATAAAGGCAGCAACAGCAAATCCTGTAAAATCGCTGAGATATGAATAAATAATGGTAAGGGGAGTTTCTAATGTTTAAAAATTATTTGAAAATAACTTTCAGAAATCTTATACATAGGAAAACATTTTCATTAATCAACATTTTAGGATTAGCTTTTGGAGTCGCAGCTTGTTTGATTATCTATATGTACGTGTCATACGAAAGAAGCTACGATTCATTTAATATAGATGCGGATAATATTTATCGTCTTAAAAATGTTCGGTATTATGCAAGTGGAACAGACAGTAGTGCGGGTTGCGTAGCTTTGTTGGGTCCAACGATGAAGGAAGAGATTCCTGAAGTTGTTGATTTTGCAAGAGTTAGAAAAATATCCGCTTTGGTTTCTGCAAATAATCAATACTTCAATGAGAAAAATATTTTCTGGGCAGATTCTTCTTTTTTAACTATGTTTTCATTTCCTCTTATTACAGGTGATCCTGAAAAAGCTCTTGCTAATCGTTTCTGTGCAGTGCTTACAAAAAATACTGCTCGCAAATATTTCGGTGACAAAAATCCAATTGATGAAACAATTCAGGTAGCAGGTACAGATTATAGAATTACAGGTATTACAGAAAATGTTCCGCCGAACTCACATATAAAATTCGATATACTTCTTTCTTTCGATACTCAATTGACTGACGGATTTTGCTGGGGATGCAATAATAACAATACATATATTCAAGTTGAACCCGGAACAAAAAAATCAACCGTAGAAGCCAAACTTCCATTAATTGTTAAGAAATTACATAACAGACAGAAAGATGGTTTCGACAGAGCTTATTTTCTCCAGCCATTAAAGAATATTCATCTATATTCTCATTTAAGATTTGAGCATGAGGAAAACGGAAATGTAAGAACAATTTATTTCCTTTCACTAACTGCATTATTAATTCTTTTAATTGCATGGATAAATTATATTAATCTTTCCACAGCTCGCTCCATTGAAAGAGCGAAAGAAGTCGGACTGCGTAAAGTGGTTGGTGCAGGTTTCTGGTCTTTAATTCGTCAGTTTTTAATTGAATCTTTTATAGTCAATATAATTGGAGTATTCATTTCACTTTTTATTATTGAATTAACTTTCCCTTACTGGAGTGAATTGATAGGGATACCTGCCTCACTTGCTTTTTGGAAAAATACCAGCCTTCTAATTTTATTGGCAGTTATGATTTTTGTTAACCCAATTATTGCCGGAATTTACCCTGCGTTTGTTCTTTCATCTTATTCACCAGTTTCAATTTTAAAGGGAAACTTTAAAAGTTCTTTAAAGGGAATTAGTCTAAGGAAGGGACTTGTAATTTTTCAGTTTACGATTTCAATAATATTAATAGCTGTTATAATTGTTTTTAATCAGCAGATATCGTTTATGCGGAATAAAAATCTTGGGTTTAATATAAAACAGAAACTAATAGTGAACATCCCTGGTAATTTACGCAGAGCAGGGGGAGATTTAACAAGGTTCTACGAAACATTTATAAATGAGATTCAAAATAAATCTTTAATAGAAGATGCCACTTTTTCATCAATTATTCCTGGTATGGAAAATGGTGAGGTAAGCGGAGGAGTCAGACCCGCTGGGCAGTCAATGGAACAGGGAAAACAAGTATTTTTTGTTTACATAGCTCAAAACTATCTGAACTTTTTCCATATTGATTTAATCTGCGGCAGATTTTTTTTTGAGAGTGATAAAGGTGAAAAAGAAGATAATACAAGGGCATTAATCATAAATGAAAGTGCGGTAAAAGCATTCGGCTTCGCTTCACCTGAGAAGGCATTAGGTGCTTTAATATATCAGGATAACCGGAAGGTTGGAAACGTAATAGGAGTTATTAAAGACTATCACCAACAATCTCTTGATAAAGAAATTGAGCCGGTAATTTTTGAGTGTGCAGCAAGAGGAGACTATTTCATTTTAGATGTTAATACCAAAAATCTATCAAAGAAGATAGAAAGCATCAAAATGATTTACTCAAAAATGTTTCCAGGTAATCCTTATGAGTACAAATTTCTCAATGAATTTTTTGATAGACAGTATAGAAGCGATATTAAAACCGCAGAAATATTCGGGCTGTTCACTTTCTTATCCATTTTTATTTCGTGCCTTGGTTTAATAGGATTATCATCTTTAATGATAACACATAAAACAAAAGAAATAGGAATAAGAAAAGTTCTTGGTGCAACAGTACCGGGAATTGTATCGTTGTTTTCAATGGATTTTATTAAATGGGTTTTAATTGCAAACATTATTGCAGTCCCTGTTACATATTATTTTATGAACAATTGGCTGCAAGATTTTGCTTACAGAATTGATATAAGCTGGTGGATATTTGTTTTATCAGGCGGGATTGCTTTGATAATTGCATTAGCTACAATAAGCTTCCAAGCAATTAAAGCAGCAACAGCAAATCCTGTTAAATCATTGAGGTATGAATAAATAAGGAAAGGGGATTTACCAGTGTTTAAAAATTTTATAAAAATAGCTGTAAGAAACATCTTTAGAAACAAGCTCTATTCGTTCATCAATATTTCCGGGCTTGCAATTGGAATGGCTGCTTGTATTTTAATTCTTCTTTGGGTAACTGATGAATTAAGCTTCAACCGTTTCAACAAAAATATTGATAAAATATTTGCTGTTCCTCAAACACAGCACTATCAGACCATTGGGGACTTTACGGTTATGGCTACGCCGCTACCTTTAGCACAAGCATTGAAAGATGAATTTCCCGAAATCAAATATGCAACAAGGTATGAACCCTATTTAGGCAAAGGCAAAATTGAGTACGAACATAAGATTTTTAACGAACAAGTAAACTTTGCTGACCCGGACTTCTTCAAAATATTCAGTTTTGAGTTTATAGAAGGTGATAAGAAAAATGTTTTGAAAGACAATTCCTCGATAGTGATAACGGAGGAGATGGCAGAAAAATATTTTGGTAATGAAGATCCTATCGGAAAAGTCTTCCGAATGAATGACAAATTCGATATGCAGGTTAGTGCTGTAGTAAAAAATCCGCCTAAAAACTCTGATATCAGCTTTGATATGATTGTATCAATGAATTTGCTTAAAGAATTTGGTTTTGATATGACAAACTGGGGATCAAACATGCTCAATACTTTTGTATTGCTGGATGATCCGGCGCAAGCTGCTAAAGTAAGTAAAAAGATAGAAGGTCGCCTTAAAAAAGAAATCGATGTTTCTACTGCAGGTAAACTATTTCTTTTTCCGTTTAGTAAATATCACCTTTATTCTTATAAGGGAAGCGGCGGCAGAATCGAGACAGTAATTATTTTTTCCGTCATTGCTTTATTCATTCTTATTATTGCCAGCATAAATTTTATGAACTTAGCTACAGCCAGATCCGCAAAACGAACTACGGAAGTAGGGATTAAAAAGGTGGTAGGTGCAACACGGTTACAGATCGCAAAACAATTCTTTGGCGAATCGATCTTTCTCACATTTATTTCCCTTGCTTTTGCTGCACTTTTAGTAGAGATATTTCTTCCATATTTCAATAATATTTCCGGTAAGGAATTAGTTCTTGGACAAATATCTTTACCAACTGTTGCTTTGATATTGTCTATTACACTTTTCACAGGAATAATTTCAGGAATTTACCCTTCAATTTTTCTTTCATCGTTCAAACCGGTGTCGGTTTTAAAAAGTAAAATTGTATCAAAAACATCAAAATTTTCTTTAAGAAGAACGCTTGTTGTATTTCAATTTGCCATTTCTGTTATTCTTATTATAGGAACTATTATCGTTTATCAACAATTGAACTTTATTCTTAATAAAAATCTCGGACTTGACAAGGATAATATTGTTTATTTAAATCTCAGTAGTGAATTACAGAAAAAACCTGAAGAACTAAAAAGCGAGTTGTTAAGAAATCCTGACATTAAGAATGCCTCTGTTTCCAATTTATTACCTATACAGGTTTACAGTAACGGCGGTGGTTGGAGGTGGGAAGGTAAGAACCCCAACCAGGATGAACTTGTTTCAGCTATGTCGGCTGACAACGATTTATTAAAAACATATAGCATTAAACTTAAAGAAGGAAGGTTCTATTCGAAAGAATATCCTGCCGATGACTCGCTCTCGATAGTAATTAATGAAAGCTTTGAAAAACTTATGGGCTTTCAGAATGCTGTAGGCAAAGTACTGTCACGCGGAGAAAACTATCATGTAAACATAGTTGGTGTTGTAAAAGATTTTAATTTTCTCCAACTGCAAAACAAAATAGGACCACTGGCAATTTTCCCGGATCCAACGCCGCGTTATTTATCGATGAAAATTAATAACGCAGGTTTGGGAGAAACTCTGAATTTCATAGAAAGCACTTGTAAAAAATTCGATTCCAAATATGTGTTTGATTATGAATTCGTTGATAAAACTTATGAAAAAATTTATGAGTCCGAGACAACATTGGGAAAAATATTTAATTCCTTTGCTTTACTTGCAATAATTATTTCCTGCCTTGGTTTGTTGGGTTTAATTTCATACATAGCAGAATTGCGAACGAAGGAAATCGGGATAAGGAAAGTTCTGGGTGCTTCTATCGGAGGGATAGTTTTTTCTCTTTCAAAAGAATTTATTATATGGATTTTATTTGCAAACCTGATCGCCTGGCCTGTTGCTTATTACTTTATGGACAAGTGGTTACAGGATTTTGCATATCGAATCAGCTTGAGTTGGTGGATTTTCATATTTGCAGGGTGTATTGCCCTTGCTATAGCTCTTGTAACTATTAGCTTTCAGGCAATTAAAGCAGCAACTGCAAACCCCGTTAAATCACTAAGGTATGAATAAAACTTTAATCCCTATCGGTAATTCAGGATTGTCTTTTGGCAGTGAGCTAAAGTTAGTTATCAAAATATTTAGTTAATCAAAATAACTGCGGGCAAATGACATCTTAACAAGGAATTATTATGCTTAAGAATTATTTCAAAATCGCTTTAAGGAATCTGCTTAACAATAAAACTTATTCCTTAATTAATATTTCGGGACTCGCAATCGGGATTGCCTGCTTTATGCTAATCTATCTTTATGTTAAAGATGAATTAAGCTACGACAGGTTCAATTCAAAATCTGACAGGATCTACAGGTTAACAGAGAAAATAGATCTTGAAGGGGAGGGTGGAGAATTTTCTTCGAGCAATCCATTTCCTGTTATGAAAGCGATGTTAACTGATTACCCGCAGTACATTGAAGAAGGCGTTAGGTTGTTCAACTTTCAGCAGCCTACATTAACTTTGCAGTATGAAGATCAAAAATTTAATGAGAAAAAAGTTTTCTTTGCTGATTCTACTTTCTTTAAGATATTTGATTTTCCCCTTTCACAAGGAGATAAAAAAACAGCACTCGCGAATCCAAATTCAATAGTATTAACAAAAAGTCTAGCATATAAATATTTTGGAAACCAAAATCCTATGGGTAAAGATCTTCTTTATGAAGGAAATACTCATCTTCTCATTACAGGAATCTTTGGAGATTTACCAACACAATCTCATATGGATTTTGATTGCCTGATTTCATTCTCAACCACTAATCAGTTACTCGGTGGGGGAATTCTTCAGAACTGGGTATGGAACCCTAACTGGACTTATTTCTTATTAAAAAAAGGAGTTGACCCAAAAGAACTGGAGAAGCAGTTTCCCAAGTTCGTACAAAAATATTATCCGGATCATTTAAAACCACAGATAACTCACTATCTACAACCATTAACGGACATACATCTCAAATCAAACCTTGATTATGAAATGTATCCTAATAGTAGTGAATCAAATATCTATATTTTTTCGGTAGTAGGCATTTTAATTATTCTAATTGCCTGTATTAACTTTATGAATTTAGCAACAGCACGTTCTGCTAAGCGCGCACGTGAAGTTGGCATGAGAAAAGTCCTTGGTGCAGATAGGTTTATGCTAATTAAACAATTTCTTGGTGAATCTCTGCTGCTCAGTTCTTTTGCTGTAATTGTTGCAGTTTTTCTAATCGAATTGTTAATGCCACTGTTTAATAATCTAGCAGGGAAGCAACTTTCGTTTAAAATTTTTACAGAGCCATCTAATTTACTTTTGTTATTAATTGTTGGATTATTAGTCGGACTTTTGTCCGGTATTTATCCCGCGTTTTTTCTTTCGGCATCAGAACCTATTAGAGCAGTGAAGGGTGGAAAAGCAAATCAGTCAAAAGGGGGATTACTTAGAAAAGGACTTGTAGTTCTACAGTTTACAATTTCTCTTGCTTTGATAATCGGGACACTTGTAATTTATCAACAGCTTGGGTTTATGCAAAATGCTAACCTCGGTTTTAATAAAGAGAATGTTGTGCTTGTTTCTTTCCGCCCACCGGCGGCAAACCGCTACCAGGCATTTAAAGATGATTTGCTGATGAATAAAAACATTTCTTCGGTAACTATGATGAATGAAATTATCGGGGAACATCATAACACTCACGAAATTAATTATGAAGGAATGCAAGAAGGAAAATGGGTTTATTTCCCGGGTTTGTTAGTCGATGAAGATTTTGTTAAAACTTTTGATCTAAAGATAATTGCGGGAAGAGATTTCTCTAAGGAATATCCTCGTGAAGATTCACTTTCAATTATAGTTAATGAAGCTATGCTTAAGGAATTACATTGGGGAGATCCTCAAAGCGTAATTAATAGAAGATTTAAAACTATTTTTGGCGGCGAAAGAATAGTCGGTGTCGTAAAAGATTTTAATTTTGTCTCGTTAAAAGAATCGATTGGTCCCTTCTTCTTCGATATTTCTCCGGCATTTGTGCGTCCTTTCTTTTTGAAATATGCAGCTGTAAGAATTAAACCCGGTAACGTTAGAAATACGATTTCATATATCGAAGATAAATGGAATGAATTAATTCCTCAATATCCTTTTGAGTTTTCTTTTCTTGATAAAAATTTGGATGGAATGTATAAAGAACAGGATAACCTTGGGAGCCTGGTTGGGTATTTTTCAATTCTTGCGATATTTATTGCTTGTCTTGGAATGTTTGCACTTGCTTCATTTAATGCAGAGCAAAGGACAAAAGAAATTGGAGTAAGAAAAGTTCTGGGTGCTACTGTTTCAGGAATAGTTTTTCTTTTTACAAAAGATTTTCTGAAGCTGGTTTTGATAGCTGTAGTTATAGCTTCTCCACTCGCTTATTTCGTCCTGAACAAATGGCTTGAGGATTTTGCGTTTAGAGTAAATATAAGTCCGTTGGTATTTATTGTAGCAGCAACAGTAACTTTCCTTATTGCTTTGCTTACAGTTGCTTATCAGGCAATAAAAGCAGCAACCTCAAATCCTGTCGAGTCACTCAGATATGAGTGACGAGATCCGGCTTTGACAGATTGAAAGTTTGATATATGAATAAAATATATCATTAGTTCCTACCATTTGAAGGTTCCAATTTTTAATTTGAAAATCAACTAGCCAACCTGAAAACAGCAGTAAAATAAACAAAAAATAATTTGGTTAATAATATTAATTAGTTTATATTTAAGTGTACTTAAACTTATTTATAGGATAAAAAATGGACGAAAACATAACACCTGAAGAAAGTCTTTTGTTAATTTCAAAGACAATAAATGAGACTAAAAAAAGATTTATAGAAAATGGTCATATAATTATTTTGTGGGGCATTTTAACTTTTATTGTATTTGTAAGCCAGTATATTTTTGTACAATTGGGATGGTACAAGTTATTTGACATAGCGTGGACTAATATTTTATTTCTATTTGGGGGAATCTACACATTTATATATACCTGGAAAAAAATAAAAAGGAAAAATCTACCCAAGACGATTATTGGACGAATATTAAATCCAATATCTTGGGTATTTGCTGCGAATTTTATGATATTAGGTCTCCTTTTTGGGCATCGATTTGGTGTTGCTCTCGGCCCAATATTCTTAATTCTCTTTGCTTTGTTTATAATTATGATTGGAGTATCTATTAAATTTAAACCTATTACAAATGGCGGTATCATATTGAATTTAATGGGATTCGCCGCTTTTTATATTAGCCCGCAATATCATGGATTACTTTTGGCGGCAGGTGGAGTTATTGCAATGATAATCCCCGGGATATTACTCAATAAAGCGAAAAGAAAAGAAAATGTTTAATGACCTGGATCCCATATTACACTCGCAGTTGCGTTTGTCGATAGTCTCTATTTTAATGACTGTAGATGAAGCCAATTTTACTTTTATACAGGAAACTACTAAAGCTGCTGCCGGCAATATAAGTATTCAGATAAAAAAATTACAAGAAGCAGGTTACGTTAAAATTAAAAAAACTTTTAAAAATAATTATCCGAATACTACTGTATCAATAACAAATAAAGGAATAAAAGCATTTGAGGATTATGTTGATAATCTTAAAAAATATATAAACCCTAAATAACATTTTTTTGTCAATTCGGTTAATATTATTAACTACTTAACGGAATAAAATATGAAAACAACAATATTAATTTTAATGATTTCCTTTCTGACGGGAATTAGTTTCGCTCAAAAAAGCTCGCAAAAATCTAATGAGCAAATTCTAAAAAACAGATTCCAAAACGAGAAAACGGTATTAGATTTTTATCGTCAATATAGTAAGTTTACTGATCCGGGAGAATATGCATATTTGTATAAAAATCTTCCTGATTCTCTAATAGAGCTTTGCAAGATAATTAGATCACAATTTATTAATCCTTATGCTTCCGGAACGGGTGAAGGTCAACTTCCAAAAGAAAGAGCAAATGAAACAATGAAGTACCCGAGCGTTAAATTAGCCTTGGAAGGGCTTCTGTCGTATGACTCATCAGGTCTGGTCAAAAACCGGAAGTTTAAAGATCGATTAGGACTAATTTGCCGAGATAATGCAATCTTACTGGCATCAATATTAAAGCATCGTGGTATTCCAGTCAGGGTTCGATATGGGTTTGCACATTACTTAATCCCTGGTTTTCATACAGGTCACGTAATCTGTGAAGTATGGAATAAAAAAGAAAAGCGTTGGATGCTTGTAGATCCAAGCACAGATATGGTTGATTTTAGTAGAGACCAATTCGATTTTAGTTATGATGTATGGCTGAGAATGCAAAAAAAGGAAATCGATCCAAATTTATATGGAATTCCGGGCAAATATACCGGCTTAGGTACAATATCCCTGTTAGTTTGTGATGATCTGGCATCGATATTGGGCACAGAGTTTCCATCTTATCAGTATCCGCCAATATTGGATTATATTAAAAACAATAGTCAGTTAGCTCCAGAGCAGATCGAGACGCTGAATAATATAAGTAAATTAATGAAATCACCTGATCCTGACAACCTCTCTAAATTGCAGGAAATCTATAATAACACCCCGGAAATTCAAATTACAAAGTCATTTTACTCCAATAAACCAGGTACTGAAAATAACATCAGAAATAAAAAATACGGAGAAAATAAATCCAATACAAAAAAATCAGAAGCCAGCCCGAAGGCTAAAAATACTACAACAAATAAACCGGATATTGAATTTGTAAATATACCGGGAGGTACATTTATAATGGGAAGCCCGATTACCGAGCCGGGAAGAAAGGATGATGAAATACAGCACAAAGTTACATTGAGCGCTTTTAAAATGAGTAAATATCCAATAACCTTTGTGCAATATGATATGTTTTGTGAAGCCACAGGAAGAACCAAACCCTGGGGTTTTAAACGCGGTAATATGCCGGTAACAGAAGTAAGCTGGTACGATGCTAAAGCATTTGCAGAGTGGATGGGCTGCAGGCTGCCAACGGAAGCTGAATGGGAATATGCAGCTCGTGCAAATACAACCACACCTTTTTATACAGGTGATTGCTTAACTTTCGAACAGGCGAATTTTAACGGACAAAAACCCTATACCAATTGCGATACAAGTAAAAACATTGGCAAACCATTGCCGGTCGGCAGTTTTCCCCCAAATGCCTTTGGATTATACGATATGTGCGGTACTATTTGGGAATGGACTAATGATTGGTATGGTAAGTACGACGTAAATGATACAATCAATCCAAAGGGACCGGAAACCGGCAGGAAAAAAGTTGACCGCGGAGGCGGCTGGTATGATCCGGCTTGGAGGTGCAGGTTAGCTTATCGCGCAGGCGGTGATACGCCCTATAGCAGAGGAACAGGTATAGGTTTTAGAATAGTTAAAGATAAATAATATAAGTCCCCGACAATAAATAGTACATATTAATGGGTACATCCAATAATTTGTAAATAAAATAATCATAGATAAAGGTAGATTAAAATGGAGACAGTTAAAAAAAACAATCCGTTACTGGAAAAAATTTTCAGCATTATTTTCACTCTAATAATATTCGGAATCTGTACCTCTTCTTTTGCACAGCCTTCGTTTATATGGGGAAAACAATTAGGAACAGATAAAGACGATTCAGGACAAGGTATTGTAACATTGTTACCAGGTAATTTTGTTTTGGCAGGTACAACCTCAGGCAATTTAGGTGGATCAAACATAGGACAAAGCGATGGGTTCATAATTAAATATGACAGTGTCGGTAATGAAATATGGAAAAGACAATTTGGAACTGAAGATAAAGACAGGGTGTGGAATTTTGCGAAAGACAAGGAAGATAATTTGTATGCAGCCGGAAATACGTTTGGTAAAATAAACGGGGAAAAATTCGGCGAACAGGATATGTTCATTTATAAATATGACAAAAACGGTAATTTGCTGAAAAATGTAATTTTAGGAACAGACAGTGTCGATTATTTAACTGAAATTTATATTGATGATAATCTGAATATTTATATTGCCGGCAACACAAAAGGCAAATTAGGCAGCAACTGCTACGGCGATTGGGATTATTTTATTATGAAACTTGACAGCAATTTTAATAAGATATATACATTTCAGTTTGGTACGAATAAAAGGGATTATTGCAGAGATTTTAAAATTGATAAAAACGGTAATATTTTTATCTGCGGTCACACTATGGGAAATCCCGGAAGGAAAAACCTCGGCTTAACGGATGCTTTTATTGCGAAATATTCCAAACAGGGCAAACTATTAAAAATATGGCAATTTGGTACGAATCAATATGATGATGTTAGCCGTCTTTTAATTGACAAAAAGGAAAATATATATTTAGCAGGAACTTCATTCGGCAATATCGTAACTACAAATAAAGGGAAGCAAGATGTCTTTTTAATGAAGCTGGATAAGGATTGGAAAATAATATGGAAAAAACAATACGGAACAGTCTCCTGGGATGAAGCATGGAGTATGAAATTAATTAAATCAGATACCGAATTACTAATAAGCGGTAGCAATAATCCTGATGCATACCTAAGGTTATATGATACAAACGGGAACCTGAAGTGGAATGAAGTATTTGCTGCAAGAGGAATAAAAGCCGGAACCGGAGGGAGGCATTTTGCAGTTTATAAAAATAAATACATTTACTTCACTGGTTTTACATTTGCCGACTTATTCAGTAAAAATCCCAATCAGAAAACAGACGATGTTTATATTGTTAAGCTTGCGCTATAAATCTGTGTGTATTTATACTCTCAGATGATTACCTTTAACGAGTAAATTTCCACGCAATTAAAGCTGCTCTTGCAAACCCGGTTAAATCTTTAAGGTATGAATAAAGAAATAACTTCAGCTTTTCAATGCTTTTGAAATAACTTCTACTAGTTCTTCTTTTTTGAAAGGCTTTGCTAAATAATGTGTGCATCCACCTGCGAGAAATTTTTCTTTGTCCCCCCGCAGTGCGAGTGCTGTTACAGCAATGATGGGTTGGTTATCATAGTCTGGTAAAGTTCTTATCTTCTTTGCGGTTTCAAGTCCGCTTATTCCTAGTCCAAGGTCAATATCCATCAATATTGCATTATATTTTTTCCCTTTTACTCTTTCAATGCCTTGTTCCCCGGTTGGAACGAAATCGACATCATATAAACCATCAAGAAAGAATTTTATTACACCTGCATTAGATTGGTCATCTTCTATAAGAAGTATTTGTGGTAAATTACTTTTAGCACCATACTTTGGAAGTTCAGCCTGCATTTGAGATGGCTCAAAGATTTTTTCTGATATATTAACATCTCCTTTATGCAAGATCGGGAATCTTACAGTAAATATTGATCCCTTTCCGGGCTCACTTTCAATTTCGATCTTGCCATTCATCAATTCAATATACTTTTTGGTAACAGTCAGACCTAACCCTGTCCCTTCAAATTTTCTGGCAAGCCCTTCGCTTATTTGTCTGAAAGCCTCAAATATAATTTTTTGGCTATTTTGTTGGATACCAATTCCCGTATCGCTCACCCTAATGAGAACATTTTCCTTTTCGTCTTTTAATTCCTTTTTCACAGTCAATACTACTCTTCCGGTATCAGTGAATTTAACTGCATTACTTACAAGGTTATTTATAACCTGTCTAAGCATTCTCTCGTCTAAGAGGGTAATTATAGGTTCAGCAGGTTTATTTATTATATAAAAAAGATTTTTCTTTTTAGCTAAGCCTTCATAGATTGCAAATTCTTCTTCAACCACAGCACCTACGTCTATTTCAAGAAAATTAATCGTTTCTTTATTAGCTTCAATCTTAGATAAATCTAAAAGCAGGTTTAATGTATTCATTAGTCTTCTGCTACTATCATAAATTTCATTTGACATTTCCTGGAGATTCGGATTGTCTGATTCTTTTCTCAAAATATCAGAATAACCAAGTATTGCGACCATTGGTGTTCTTAACTCGTGGCTCATATTAGCAAGAAAGGCAGATTTTAGTCTACTCATCTCCTCCGCTTTGTCTTTGGCTAACTTTAATTCTTCCTCAGACTTCTTTCTTTGAGTTATGTCTTCTTTTATTATAAGGTAATGGGTTGTTTCACCCATCGAGTCTTTTATAGAAGAAATAGATGCAAGTTCCCAAAATTCCTCCCCGTTCTTTTTCTTGTTTAAAAATTCTCCTCGCCACTCATCTCCCCGTTGAACAAATTCCATAAAATTTTTATAACCGTCCGAAGATGCTTGTATATATTCCAAACATCTTGGTTTTTTGCCGGCGACTTCTTCAGCCGTATATCCGGTCAGATCACTATATTTTGGGTTTACATATTCTATTTGCCAATTAGTATTTGTAATAATAATTGTTGCCGAATTTTGCTCAACAGCACGCGAAAGTTTTCTTAACTCGCCATCCGTCTTTTTTCTTTCAGTTATGTTTTCCTTTACCGCAAGGAAATTAGTAATATTTCCATCAGCATCTTTAATGGGAGATATAGAGGCAGATTCCCAGAAAGATTCTCCATTTTTCTTCTTATTATGGAATTCACCACGCCATTCCTTGCCTGATTTTATCGTATCCCAGAGATTTTTATAGAAACTTTCCGGGGAGTTACCATATTTGAGAAGCTGCGGATTCCTTCTTAAAACTTCATCCTGTGAGTATCCTGTTATTTCACAGAATTTTGGGTTTACATATTCAATATTTCCGTCAGTATCAGTAATAATAATTGAAGCAGGACTTTGTTCGACAGCTCGTGAAAGCTTAGTTAATTCTTTTTCAGCTTTTTTTCTTTCGCTGACGTCGAGCAGTGTTCCAATAACTGCTGGTTTTCCATCATACATAGTAAATGAACCCATCACTTCTACGTCTATTAAGTCGTCTCCTTTTTTCTTTCCTCTGAAGGGATAGTGTAAAGTTTTAACTTCTCCTGAAATTCTTTTACTGATGTTTTCCTGTACCAAACCCAAATCTTCTTCATAAATAAGATCAGCTAAACTTATTGAAGATAAAATTTCGTCAGTCGTATACCCAAAGATTTCCGCAAGCCTGGGATTAACATAAGGGAATTTACCATCCTGGATTATATATACACCTACTAACGACTCTTCAACAAGAGAACGGAATTTTGTTTCACTTATCTGGAGAGCTTCTTCTATTAATTTTTGTTCCGTTATATCATTAATTAATCCTTCTACATATAACAACTCATTGTCCGGAGAAAAAATTCCGTTTCCCTGTTCCCACACCCACTTAATTTTATTGTTTGATGCGATTACCCTGTAAGTTAATTTGAAGGATTTTCTTTCATTAATTGCTTGCTGAACTTTTTCCCAAACCATATCTTTATCTTCGGGATGTATTAAATCCGCATAAGAGATATTATTATTGTTTACCAGTTGCTCCGGTTTATAACCGGTAAGATTTAAACACCCTTCACTAATGAATTCCATTGTCCAGTTTTTATCATTTCTGCATCTGTAAGCAATTCCGGGAAGATTTCTTAAGAGAGAAGAGAGGGATATTTTACTTTCTTTTAATGCAAGTTCAGCCTGCTTCTTTTTTGTAATATCTCTTACAATTGATTGAATATAAGTTTCCCCATTTATTACAACAGTATTTATACTTACTTCAGCATCAAAAAGTGAGTTATCCGGTCTTTTGTGTTTCCATTCAAAAAATTGTGGTCCCTCATTTAAGGCTTTTTCTATTTTTTTCTTTGTTTCTTCGAACGACTTGGTACCATTTGGCTGGAATTCAGGGGACAAATCATATGGTGTTTTATTAAGAATTTCTTCTTCGGTACAGTGAAAAATTTCCAGTGTTTTTGTATTAAAGTCAATTATTGACTCATCCTTTATTAAGAAGATTGCATCATTCGCATTATCAAATAAAATTTTGTACTTGTTTTCACTTTCATTTACTCTATTTGCATTTTCTTTTTTAGAAATTACTTCTAAAAGCAATTCCGACCCATTTTCTTTTATCAAATCTGTTTCAATATTTATAGAAATTTTATTTCCCTTGCTGGGAATAATAAATGATTCTGTGGAAACAACATCTGAATTGACTTTTTTTCTTAACTGGAGATTTAAATCCTGGATAGTTTTAAGAGGGAATATGTCTGTTCGTTTTAGATGTGCAAAGTCATCTTCTGTTTTACAAAAGAGACCTAAGGCTTTTTCATTTATGTCTATAATTCTCCCGCTCTCCTTTTCGGATAGAATTACAGCCTTATCAAAATTATTAAAAAAATATTTATAGTTTATCACATCATTTTTCCCCCCCACGATTAATAAATGATATGAAAATATCAAGAATTGAGCCAATAAGACGATATTAAACGGTTAAGTTACACTTGAATTTTTCATCTAATTACTGTCCGAATAAGCGGTTAGCTAGTGTAGGGAGCTAAAAACTACTTGTCAAATAAAATCTATCGGTAAAAAGCAATCCTTGAATTATTTGGTGCCCCCGTTACATAAAATGAATAATTTTGCATAAATAATGTGATAATTTAACTTTTAACTTTACTTAATTTATATATTATTATGATTATTTTGATTTCCCTCAAATATTTAATCTTAGAAATAATAGATAACTGTCACGATGAATAATTACAGGTTAACTATCCAATATGATGGAACTAATTATGCCGGCTGGCAAATTCAGACGGACTGTGAAACTATACAACAAACTTTAAGCGAGGGAATAAAAATTATAACTGGAAAAAATGTAAACCTGGTTGCATCCGGGAGAACTGATAGTGGAGTTCATGCACTTGGACAAATCGCTAATTTCAAAACAGATTCAGAGCTTGATATTTATAAGTTTAAATATTCACTTAATTCAGTTCTTCCAAAAGATATTTCGATTATTAATGCTGAAAAAGTTCCGGAGGGATTTCATGCAAGATATGATGCAAGGAGCAGAAAGTATATTTATCTTTTTATAAAATACAAATCTCCTTTTTATGAACCTTATGCTTATCGATATTTCTATAATTTAGATTCTGAATATCTAAATAAGTTAAGTAAATGTTTAATTGGTGAAAAAGATTTTACTTCCTTTGCAAGAAAATCATTAGAACCTGAAGACAAAAATTGTATTATTTATGATGTACACTGGAGCGAAAGAAAAGGTTTTGTGGTTTTTTTTATTGAAGCAAACAGGTTTCTTCATGGAATGGTTAGAACTATTGTTGGTACACTTTTGAACGCAAAAAAAAATAATTTCGATGAAGAATATCTTAAAGAAGTTTTATCGGCTAAGAACAGGGAAGCCGCAGCGGAAGCAGTCCCCGCAAAAGGTCTCTTCCTGTTTAAAGTAAAATATTGAAATGTAAATAACATACTTCCAAAATATTTAAAAGGAATATGTCATGGAATTTCTGGCTCAGTTTCATCCCAAGGTCGTTCACTTTCCGATAGCTTTATTAAGCTGTTATGTCTTTCTTGAAGTACTGGCGGCAATTTTTAAAAAAGATTTTCTGGTTAAATCTGCACTTCTGTTTTTATTATTTGGAGTGCTCGGTGCCCTTGCGGCTGTTTTAACCGGGCACCAGGCGGAAGCAGCTTTTGATTATTGGAACAAACATGCAAGCGCTCTCTTTGATCAGCATGAAATGTATGCTAATATCACAATCTGGTATTTTTCCGTTTTACTTGTTGTAAGAACTTTCCTTGTATTTAAGAAAAAGTTTACTAATGTTTTCAAATATATTTTTGCTGTACTCGCTATTGTAGGTTTTTATTTTGTTTTCCAGACCGGTGATCACGGTGGTAAAATGGTTTATCAAGAAGGGATTGGAACGCAGTATAAAGAAAAAGTAATGGAAGATTATTAAACCCTGTGTCAAGAGATATTAAATTTTATCATTTATTTGCCGGCATATTAATTACTAATATTGCCGGCTTTTTTTTACGCTTTTATAATCTCGATACCTATTTTATAATAATAGGGTTTCGTTTCCATATTAGCTTATTTCTACCTTTTTTACTCCTTCTTTACAAAGCCGATATCCATTTAATAAAGAGTTTTTTCATTTTCCCTTCCTATAAAAAATATTCGGTTCTTTTAATTATAGTAATTGTTCCTCTATTAATTATTTATTTGTCATTATATATCTCCGGTAATCTAAGCATTGGTGATCCCGATTATTTTTATGAATTTGGTCTCTCGTCTATAGTTGATTATCCGGTTTATCTTTTATGGAATATTCCCCAGTTATTTATGTTTTTTCTTTTCCTAAATTCGGTAAAACGAAAATATCAATTTGTGAAAATATTATTGTTGGTTGTTTCAGTTTTTGCATTTGAATTTATACCGATACAAGAAAGAGTTAATTACATAGCTTTAGCAGGTTTGTTACTTTCATCGTTAATAGTTGCTTTGCTAACAACTAATTTCAGAAATATTTATTTATTTGCGCTATCTGTTTTTTCAATTTTCTGGGTTAGTGTTCTTTCTTTTGGAAGCTCATCCAGAGAATTAATAAATATAATATTTGCCGCGAGGTATGATGCCTGGGAAGGCTTCTTTGAAATTAACAAAAGATTTGCCGACTACATTATTCCGGCATATTTAGGAATCGTCTTTCTTGCCCTATTTTTACTACGTTTTATTGTGTTAAAAGATAAAGCAGTTCCAGCTAAAAATTAATTTTATCTTTCTAACAAAAAACTAATTTTGTATTTTGATGGTAGATGAAAAGAATTTGTATTGTTTTTATATTATTCTGTTCTGTAATTGGTTATTCCGGTAACCTGCCGGCTGAGAGGGCAAGAGGTATTTTTCTTGCAGTCGGAGTTGGTCCCCGCTTACCCGTCAGTACATTCTCAAATCAAAGTGATCTAGGTTACGGATTTAACTTAGAAATATCATATACAGATAATGAATACCTTCCGGTTTTTATTTATGCCAAAGCCGGGTTTGAGCAGTACCCGGGATCGCCTGAATTTTATCAAACTTCAGATCATAATAATCTTTCAACAACAATTTTCCCTGTAGTTATGGGTGCCAGATATTATTTCCCCCCGATTATGGAAAATGTTGTTCTCTTTATTCCAATTGTTGAAGCATCATTTGCATATTCTTTTCTCAGCAGAGTCCATCAATTTAAGCCTTCTTCACAAAAAAATAATTATACTGAAAAACTTTCTGAACTTGGATTTAATGTTGGAGTTGGAATCTCGATGTTTCTAGTTGAACTTGTTTTAAATTACAATTATTTCAAAACAGTTCAGTTTGTCGGATTTGATGTAAAAGTACGTTTACCTTTATTTGTAAGCTATTGAGGCAAAATATGAATTATGAAAATCTTTTAGTCGAAGTAAAGGAGAAAATCGCAGTTGTAAAAATCAATCGTCCTGATAAATTAAATGCACTTAATGCTGCGACGATGGATGAACTGAAGAATCTTTTTATAGAATTAAAAGCAAATGAAAGTGTTTATGTAATTATTCTTACCGGCAGCGGTGAAAAAGCTTTTGTTGCAGGAGCCGATATTTCAGAACTAAATAAATTAGATATGATTTCCGGTAAAGAGTTTTCTGAAAAAGGGCAGGAAGTATTTAACATGATTGAGAATTCAGCGAAGCCTGTAATAGCTGCGGTTAATGGATTTGCACTCGGTGGCGGTTGTGAAATTGCTCTTGCATGTCATATAAGACTTGCATCAGAAAATGCAAAATTCGGACAGCCGGAGGTTAATCTTGGAATTATTCCCGGTTACGGTGGAACACAAAGACTAACACGGTTAATAAAATCCGGGTTAGCAATCGAATATATTCTTACAGGAGATATGATCGACGCAAATGAAGCTTACAGAATTGGTTTGGTGAATCATGTTTATAAGCAAAGTGAATTAATGGATAAAGCTTCTGAAATGGCGCACAAAATTATTTCGAAAGGGCAAAATGCAGTGAAAGCTGCAATAAAAGCTGTAAACATTGTTGATGAGGTTTCAGGTAAAGAAGGACAGAATTTTGAAGCAAGTCTTTTTGCAATATGTTGTGGAACTGAAGATTTTAAAGAGGGGACCAGGGCATTTCTTGAAAAACGAAAACCAAAATTTACAAACACTTGATTATTCTTAGATGAATAAAAGTCTTGATAAAAAAAAGTTTGTAAATATTCTTTTCGGTACTGCTGTTCTTATTTTGGCAGCAAACCTGGTGATTGGGAAACTTTCAAAAAAGGTTAATCAAAATAATAGCGAAGAAAAATCCGAAGTAATAGAATCACAATTTAAAGATGCTCTTTTCAATCTCGGAATTAAAGAAGATTGGATAACAAAACAAAAGGGGACTGATGAACCTCTCAAATTTTCTGTTAAAGTTCCTAAAGATTTACCTATTGTTTTAATTTTGCAGGAAATGAATTATGTTTTTAACGAAACAAATGTTCAGATCAGATCTTCGGAAAATAAAATTGGTGGAAAAACTTCTCTGGATTTTATTTCCGGTGACGAAATAAGACTCGAATCTGTATTTAATTATGATGGTAAGGTCGCAAGAAAAAGTGTGCGGATTGGTTTTCTTGTAAACAGGTTTAGGGAAGAAACTGAAACCGATTCACTTCTTCTCGACTTCCCGGAAAATTTTGCAATAGTTTTAACTCCTTCAAAATCTTCCTCTGAATTTGTAAAGAAAATAATTGAGAACAGGAAAGAATACATTATTTATCTCGATGACAATATTGACGAGCTGGAATATAAATTAAAAAGTAATTATTCGGTCCAGCGGTTAAAGAGTGCAATCCGAACGATTGTTGGAGCTTTCCCTCAATCTGTTTTTTTTCTTATCGATAATAAATCTGCCCTGTATAATTCGCCCGCTTATACTGTTATAAAACAAGAAATGGAAAAAAGGAAGATCAGTCTTATAGATAAAAGTAACTTTAATGAATTAGAAGAAACAGATGGCAAAAATATTAATATTGTTTTCGATAATTCGTTGAACAAGCTGCAGGGCGGCGAAGATAAGATTTTTATGGTTTCAGCGGAGGATTTTTTATCACTTAAACCGGAAATTGTAAAATATAGAAAGCTTGGTTACAGATTTTCTAATCCGTCGGCACTTCTTCATTAAACTTTGTTTCCTTCACTATCAACTTCCTCAAAAACCGAATTCGTAAACTCTTTTAATTGCTCGCGGACTTTGCTTTTATCTCCAACAACTGCAATTAGAGTTTCTTCTGCTAAAATTTCTTTGGCAGCAGCTTCGTTCACATCATTTATAGAAACATTTCTTACATTATCTATATAAGTGTTAAAGTAATCATCCGGTAGAGAAAAAATTACTTTGCCTGTTAAATTTCCGGCAACTTGTGAATAAGTTTCAAAATTCGATGGAAATTTTCTTATCAAAGATGATTTTGCAAATTCGAGTTCTTCGTCTGTTACACCTTTGCGTATTTTTTTTAATTCGGAAAGAATTTCTCTTATTGCATTGCCGGTATTTTCTGTCGATACAGAAGTTGAAACATAAAAGTATGCCTGGTTTTTATAGTAACTAAATCTTGAAAAGGCACCATAGGTGTAACCTTTATCTTCCCGGAGGTTCAGATTTATCCTGCTGGAAAATTGTCCGCCTAAAATCATATTTAGAATAAGTTTTGCAAAATAATTTCCTTCATTTCTTTTGGATGCCAAATGACCAACTCTTATTTCACTCTGCATTGCGTTTTCTTTATTACAGAATACAATAGTGCTTTCTCTTCTAATAGAATCAGATATCTTGTTGGTCTCTGGAATCTGTTTTCCCCACTTACTTAGATGTTTATCAATAAGCCCATTTATTTTCTGTTCCGAAGTATTTCCAACTACAATCAAGACAGAATTGCCGGCGGTCAAAAATTTATTGTAGAAATTCCTTACATCTTTTGTTGTAATAGAATTAATATCTTTTTCATTGCCGAGATTAAGATTTGAATACGGATTCTCTTTACCAAAAAGATTGTTTTCAAAAATGTATTCTGCAATATCGTCCGGATTATCTTTTCGTTGAATAAGTGCAGTTAAAACTTTTCTCTTTTGTCTCTGGAAATCCTCATCATCAAAATGAGGCTCTAGAATTATTTTGCTTAAAAGTTCAAATGACCTGTTGGCGTTTTCTTCCAATGTTTGCAGCGAAATAATAAAATTGTCTTCGCCGCTTCTCACATTTAACTGTGAACCCAGCATATCAATTTCATCACTTAATCGAAGCGCATCATATTCCCCGGCTCCTTCATCAAGCATCATTGCGGTAAGATTTGATAATCCCCTTTTATCTGCTGGATCGAAGATTGAGCCTGCATTGCATAATAGTAGAAACTGAACAAGGGGAAGATTATCCTTCTTTACAAAAAGAATTTTCAATCCGTTTTTATGAGTAAATTCTTTAATCTCAGGAAGAGAGAATTTTATTTTGCCAAAAGGCGCTGGTTTTATTTTTCTATTTAGCATTTACTTCTATTTATTTTTTAGCCTATGTCACACTGAGCGAAGTCGAAGTGTGATTTACTCATTGTCAGTCTTCGACTACGCTCAGACTGACGGACTTTACTTTCGGGTGTCCCAGAATAATTATACTAAACATTTTCCCAAACTCTTTCGGGAGAAATCCTTAATTCCACAAATGGCTTTGTAAGATAGAGTTGGACAGCTTCTTTGATAAGTAAAGAATCAGTTTCTTCATATCTTTTAAATCATGTTTAAAAGAATTTGGTTCGTTCAAATAAAAGGAATAATAATTAAGCTGGTTTGCAAGTGAATCGATATTCTGAAGAGAATGAATAAACCCGGATTTAATTCCATTTTTTGACCTGGTAAGCTCTTTATTCATAACACCATTTGTATCAATATTTTTTAACTCTTTGAATACTTCATCTTTAATTTTATCTAATACGATTCCGGGTTTTGCTGTGGCTATAATCAAGAAAATTCCCCCATATTTTCCTGAATGCTGATAAGCCGTGACATCTTGTGCATATTCTTTATCGAACACAAGAGTTTTGTACAATCTTGAATTTTTTGAACCGGAAAGAATATCTGCTAATACTTCAAGCGGGGCATCGTATTTACCAAAAATCTTTTCAGAGTGCCATGCAAAATAAATTCGTTCTAATTGTACATTTTCTTTTCTTTCAATCAGAATTTCTTTCTGCAAACCCGGTTCTTCAGGATTCGGATTTTTATGATTTCCATTCGAATTTATTTCACCAAAATATTTTTCGATTAATTCTTTTGTCCTGAGTTTTTCAAAATCGCCTGCAACAACAAGGGTTGCATTTGATGGCGAATAATAAGTTTTAAAAAAGCTTTTAACTTCGTCAAGTGTGTAAGAAATATCCGGCATAAAACCTATTGTAGGCCAATTATAAGGATGATCTTTCGGGTATAAATTTGAAATTATAATTTCCCACGCTAATCCATAAGGTTGATTCTCGTAACGCTCAAGTCTTTCATTTCTAACTACATCGAGCTGGTTATTTAGTTTTTCCACCGTAAGAGCAGGCAATAGCAGTCCCATCCTGTCGGATTCCAGCCAAAGAGCTAATTCCAGGTAGTTTGAAGGAACTTTCTCGAAGTAATTTGTTCTGTCAAAATTTGTCGAACCATTTAACGTTCCCCCGGCTTCCTGTATATATTTGAAGTGCTTTTCTTTAGGAACATTTTCTGAGCCCTGGAACATCATATGTTCAAATAGATGAGCAAGCCCTGTTTTTCCAATACTTTCATTTGCCGAACCCACTTTATACCAGAGGTTTACTGCAACTATAGGAAGAGAATTATTGTTGTGAAAAATGATATTAAGACCGTTAGGCAAGGTATATTTTTCGTAGGGGATATTTAAAAGTTCCATTAAGTTAAAAAACTAATTTAATGAGTGTTTAAGATCACAATTTATAATACTTGAGCCTACAATATATATATTTTACAGAATAATATAATTTTTATTTAATTCGGTGAAAAATTTCTTGTCAAAATAAAAAAATGATTATTTTTAATAAGTAATAAGTTAGCTGAATGTTAAATTTTATTTTTTTATAAAAAAAACTTGCAATCATTCTGAATAAAGTAAATATTTAACCTGCTAAAATTATTGGATATTTGAGAGGGCATTTTGCAAACTTTTTTGCATTCCCAAATACTTACACTAAACAACAAACTAAAGGAGAGTCACATGCATAAAATGTACAAGTACATTTTAGTTTTTGTCACACTGTTTGCGTTTACGACTTTTGCACAGACATATAAAATTTCTGGAAAAGTTACAGCCGCAAGCACAGGCGAAGCACTTATTGGAGCGAACGTTTTTGTAGAGGGGACAAACTGGGGAGCTGCTTCTGATGAAAATGGTAATTACTCAATTGTAGTTGAGGCAGGGACCTATACTATAAAATGCAGCTATATTGGTTATACAACAATTGAAAAAGAAGTTAATGCTACTACAGATATAACAAAAAACTTCAGTATGGTAGAATATCAATATTCGTTATCTGTTACAGTTCTTTCTGACAGAGCAAAAGATAGAGAAACACCTGTTGCTTTCACAAACGTTGAAAAAAAAGATATTGAGTTTAATCTCGGTTCTCAGGATATTCCCCTGGTTTTAAACTCAACACCTTCCGTTTTTTCAACAGTGCAAGGTGGTGGTGCTGGTGACTCACGTATAAACCTTCGTGGATTTGATCAGCATAACATAGCTATAATGATAAATGGTGTTCCTATTAACGATATGGAAAATGCATGGGTTTATTGGTCGAACTGGGATGGATTAGGAGACGCCACATCTTCTATTCAGATTCAGAGAGGTCTCAGTGCAACTACTTTAGCTACGCCATCAGTAGGAGGTGTTATTAATGTAATTACCGATCCCTCAAAACAAAAAGCAGGTGTGACGTATAAATCGGAAATAGGTTCTGGCAATTTTTCCAAACAAACTTTGTATGCGCATACCGGGCTTATTGATAACAAATTTGCTTTAAGTTTTGGTGGTGTACATAAGGTAGGTGATGGAGTGGTTGATAAAACTTATACCAATGCGTGGGCATATTATCTCGGAGCTGCTTATCAGATTAATGATAATAACAGATTAGAATTATATGCGTTGGGTGCCCCACAGGAACACGGTCAGAATTTGTATAAATTAAATGTAGCAACATACAGCCATAAATTAGCCAGGGAATTAGGTTATCCTGAATCGGCTCTTAGTGACAAAAAACTGAGAGAACAAGGAAGACTATACAATTCAAACTGGAATGGTGTAAGTACTTCCTATCAGGGTTTACAATGGCAGAAATCATATTGGAACAATGATGTTAATCAACGCTATGATCCCACATTTTTACATGAAAGAGAAAATTACTATCACAAACCCATTGTCAATTTAAACTGGTATTCTCAATTTTCCCCAAAAACCAGTTTATATTCTACAGTATATTACTCCGGTGGACTTGGCGGCGGAAGCGGAACTTTTGGTAGTATGAAGTATAACAGAGATTTATTGCAGCAGGTAATAGATTGGGATGCAACTATAGCAAGTAACAGAACACATATTGATACTATTAATGGTACTCAATATATTGTTTCAAATAATATTAGCGGCGATCCTAACCGTGGCGGTATATTAAGAAACAGTGTTAATAAACAATGGACCTACGGTATAATCTCTAAATTATTCTGGAAAGCTACCGAAAACCTAAATTTACAATTCGGGATAGATGGTAGAATTGCATCAATTGATCATTACAGAGAAGTAAGAGATTTACTAGGAAACGATTATTTTTACTGGACTGGTAATCAATTCTCTTCAAATCCGTATAAAGCATTAGGTGATAGGATTGATTACAATAACACAAATACAGTTAAATGGCTTGGTGGTTATGTACAGGGTGAATATACCCGCAATAAATGGTCAGTCTATGGTACAGCTGGTTATTCAGTGGTCAAATACGACTTTACAGATCACTTCGTAAAAGACGCTGCCGGTGGTGAAAGAGAAGTAGCTACCGATTGGATAAACGGTTATCAATTCAAGGGTGGTGCCAGCTTCAGAGTAAATGATAAGGTTGATGTGTATGCAAATGCTGGTTATGTGGCAAAGGTTCCTATTTTTGACCAGGTAATTGATGATGTTACCGGTGTTAAAGTTCCTGATCCTAAAAGTGAAAAATTTCTATCTTTTGAATTAGGTATAAATTCAAAATTATTAGAAAACAAATTAACCGTAAAACTAAATGGTTATTGGACAAACTGGACGGATAGATATCAGTCTATTAATGTAACTAATGCAGATGGTAGTGATGGGTTTGTAAGATTGGATGGTATTAACCAGCAAAATGCAGGAATTGAACTTGACGCTATGTATCAACCGGTAAGATTTATCAGATTTGATGTAGCTGCAAGTCAGGGATTTTGGAAATATACCAAAGACGTTAGCGGAAGGTATATTCTTGATCAATCGGATCCAAACTCTGTAGTAAACTATACCTATGCTCTTAAGGACCTTAAAGTTGGTGATGCACCACAGACTCAGATTGCGGCTTCCGTAACCTGCTTCTGGCCACTTGGGCTTCAGACAGAAGTTGCCTGGAGATTCTACGGTGATTACTATTCTCTGTTTGATCCATTCACAAGAACCGATCCGAATGACCGGGCTCAGGTTTGGAAAATACCCTCATACAACCTGGTTGATTTACACTTAGCTTATAAGATACCAGGACAAGTTGCTGGTTTGGATGTAACTGTTTTCGGACATGTATTCAACTTGCTTAATGAATTGTATGTTCAGGAAGCAGGCGATAACAGTCAGTATAACGGATACAAAGTTAACGGACAATACTATGAATCACACTCCGCAAGTTCTGCAGAAGTTTATGTTGGATTACCAACAACATTTAATGCGGGTTTCAGAGTAGATTTATAATAATTTCAGGAATGGAATTATTTCAAAGGCTGCCTCAAAAGGGCAGCCTTTTTATTTTAATGAAGTAATAGAAGAACTCTATCTAATCTTATAGAGCCAAGTAATCTAAATAAATCTGAAAAAGGAATTTCTCTATCCCACGAAAAGAGAGTTATAAAAGCCTGACCGACAACCATATCTCTTGCAACAAAACCCCAGAACCTGCTGTCGAGGCTATCATCTCTATTATCTCCCATCATAAAATAATAATCTTTTTTAAAGGTGTAAGATGAAACCGGTATGCCTTCAATTGTAACAACGTTATTCTGAACATCAACAACTCTTTTACCATATTCACGGTCTATTATTGTACCCCATTGTTCAACGTTATCGGGATTCAGATTTATTTTATATCCCTTATACGGAACTACTAAAGGGCCATAATTATCTTCATTCCACTGCATCCCTTTTGGAAATATCCGGGGCTCCACTACTCCTTTTGGTTTTGCATAAGGACTTAAATATTTGATATGCACCGGTATCCGGGCTTCCTTTCCATTTACATAAACCACTTTGTTAATTATTAGAATTGTATCACCCGGTGTTCCAATACATCTCTTTACATAATTGACCCCTCTGTCCCTGGCATACATTAGATCTTTGTCTCCCGGATATTCAAAAACGACTATATCTCCACGCTTGGGATCTTTTAATGCTGGAAGCCTGAAATGAGGAATTTCAACTTCTGTAAATGGTAAATATTTAGGTGAAGAGGAACCGTATATAAATTTATTTACAAGAACAAAATCTCCGACCAGTATAGTGTTTTCCATAGAACCTGTGGGAATCCGGGTGTTTTGTATAACAAATGTTATAATTAAGAACGCAGCTATAACCGCAAAAAAAAGCTGCTCGAAAAATTCTTTCGTTTTTTCTTTAGGTGTTTTGGGTTTGTTAATTTCTTCTTTTGATTTAATTCCAAGAAACCTTTTTAATCCGCTTTTAAAAGACAAAATTTATCTCCGTATTTATTTTTTTTCTAATTGATATTAAACTGTTTTTAATTCATTAAGTTTTTGACGTAATAACTCATTTACAAGTTTTGGATTTGCTTTCCCCTTTGTTTCTTTCATTATCTGACCTACGAAAAATCCTAATACTTTTTCTTTCCCATCTAAGAATTGTTTTACTTCATCCTGGTGAGATTCAATTATCTTTTCAACTGTTTTTTCAATTGAGGAAACGTCCGTTATTTGTACAAGATCTTTTTCTTTAATAATTAATTCCGGGTCCTTTCCTTCCGTAAGCATTTCCGGGAAAATATCTTTTGCAATTTTACCGCTAATTGTTCCTTTATTAATAAGGTTTATAAGTTTTGCCAACATTTCTGGTGGAACAGGGAAGTTCTTTATGTCGAGCCTTTGTTCATTGATGACTTTTAGAACATCTCCCATAATCCAGTTGCTTGCGGATTTATTATCATCTGTGAAAGAAGCTACATTTTCAAAATAATCAGCTATAGATTTTGTTTGAGTCAATATCTCGGCATCGTATTCTGGGAGTTTATATTTGCTTATAAACTTTTCTTTTCGCTCATCAGGCAGTTCAGGGAGTTGTTCAGCAATTTCATTCTTCCATATTTCTGAAACTACAACCGGAAGTAAATCAGGTTCAGGGAAATAACGGTAATCGTGAGCTTCCTCTTTTGAGCGCATAGAAAAAGCTTCATTTAAATCTGCATTCCACAATAAAGTTTCCTGGACTATTTCTCCTCCTTCTTCAAGAATCTCAATTTGTCTTTCAATTTCATGGTTTATTGCTCTTTCAACACTTTTGAAAGAGTTCATATTTTTTACCTCGGTTTTAGTGCCTAGTTTATCTGTTCCTTTTAATCTTACAGAAATATTCGCATCACATCTCAATGAACCTTCTTCCATATTGCCATCGCAAATTCCAAGGTACTGAACAATCTGTCTCATCTTATAAAGATATGAATAAGCCTCTTTTGCTGTTCTTAAATCAGGTTCACTTACAATTTCCATCAAAGCTGTTCCGCATCTGTTCAAGTCAACGAGAGTTTCATAGCCCTGATCGTGAATTGATTTTCCTGCATCTTCTTCAAGATGGATTCTCTTTATCCGTATCTTTTTTAGCGAATTATCCGAATCAACATTTATAAAACCATCTTCGCAAATAGGTAGTTCATATTGGGATATCTGGTATCCTTTTGGAAGATCGGGATAGAAATAATTTTTTCTTGCTAAAACCGATTTTTCATTTATTCTGCATTTTACTGCAAGTCCCATCAAAACAGTAAATTCAACAGCTTTTTTATTTAAAACAGGCAAAACCCCCGGATGTCCGAGGCAAATTGGACAAACATTTGTGTTCGGAGGGTTTCCAAATTCAGTAGAACATCCACAAAAAACTTTTGATTTTGTCAATAGTTGAGCGTGTACTTCTAAACCGATTACTGCTTCGTATTTGTTTATAATTTCCATGCTTAAGATTCGAATATCAAATATATAAAAGAAAACCAAAATTCGGAATGTATATCAGAAGGTAATAATATTGATTTGCTAAATAGACTAAGTAAAAAAATATGTGGGATTTTAAATTTGGGCTTTGTTGCTTTATTCAGTTTTTTTTTCGAATATTAAAACAATTAATTAAAAGAATATACAACATAGCGGGAGACCTATTAAATGAAGTCTTTTCTACGACCATTGTACCAATTTCATTTTCTAAAAAATAGTCTGTTATTGGTTTTTTCATTTCTCTTTCTTTTGAACTCAAATGAAAATTTAGCTCAGGGAAATTATAAACTTGAGAAATTAAAGGATGAGCCATTGTTTGTTTACAGGGCTGAACAAGATGGTACTATAAGATGTGAACTTGCTACCCGGAAAGAAAAAGAACAATATAATCTTACCAAGCCAAAGGTTTTTAATTATACTATAGTACATTCCCTTAACACAGAGAGTGTAAGAGGAATGAAAATCCTGTTAAGAGCAACAGATCAATTATTAGAGAACAAGGAAGCGCTTTTAGCTTTTAGAAGAGCGGCTGCAAGATGGGAACGTTATATTAGAAATGATATAACCGTTGTTGTTGATGTTGATTTTGGTGAGACACGCTGGGGAGAACCTTGGGATTCAAATGTTCTTGGAAGCACTTCTGCGGCTGTTTATTCTGTTAACGGAGCTTCTGTTTCCGATGTAGTAGGAGTACTTAAAGCTGCACATTCCGGAGATAGTCAACTTCAGGACCTTTATAATGCAATACCTGTTCCTACTCCTTCAACTGCCGGGACTAATCTTGGTACACTGGTTGGTGGAATAATAAATCTTCAGGAACTAGGATATGAGGATGCAGTTATTGATCCAGACTTAGAGGTAACTCCATTTGGTTCTGTCCCATCTATTGGTTTTAATGCTAATTTTGGTTGGGATTTTGACCCTTCAGACGGTATTACACCAGGAGACTATGATTTTGATGCTGTAGTTACTCACGAAATGGGTCATGCGCTTGGTTTTGAAGCAATCGCCGGAAATTACCCGGCTTATGGTCCTCCTAATAATTACTACTTCCCCTGGGATCTTTTCAGGGTTCGCCCGGGTGATGTTACTGAAGGAAGTTTAACGGGATTTGATACAACGCAAAGAGTAGTAACACCAGGACCAGCAGCTTCTGAAGTTTGGTCTGTAGAAAATAATATTACTTATTACAGAGGCACGCAGGTTTCTTTTGATGGCTTAAAAAAACTTGAAGTCTCTACAGCCACCTTGTCGGGAACAGGTGGAGATGGTAACCAGGCTCCACACTGGCGTAATGATCAGGATAGACCACCATCATTAGGGGCAGATAGATATATAGGAATTATGGACCCGGTTAGTGAAGGAGGGAGAGAACTAGTAACTGATAATGATCTCAGAGTATTTGAGTTGATAGGTTATGATATTCAATATACCCAGGATTATGCAATGATCCAGATAGTTGCAAACGGCGACACTGTTGATCTTGATAAATCTATTGATACACTTTATGTGGGAGATGTTCCAGTAAACTCAACTGGTGAATACCAGTTTGAAGTAACTGATCTCGATCTCGACCATGCTTTGAATTATGAATCGGTAGTAGTATTTGATTTTTCACTTCCTGATGGGAGTATAGCAGATGCTGCATTGGAAACTCCGGAAGGAACAATATCGGGGGGGACTTCTTCTACATTTAAGTTGATCGTTGGAAATTCTTCGACACCATCCGTGTTTTTTGGAACACTACGTCTTTATACAAATGTTGATGATAAAGGGGTTATAGATATACCGTTTGAATTCTCTGTCGGTGGTGCAGTAGCACCTAAAGTTGTTCTTTCAGAAGATAATCTCGGAGATTTCGAATTTACAAACGATCAGGGAAATAATCCGATTACAAAACCTCTGGGGATTACAAATGGCGGAACAATTGATCTGGAATTACAGGCTTGTACCTTCTCTAAGTGAAAGAAGCAATACTCCATTCATTGGCAAAAAAAGTGCGGATAACATTGATGCAAAAACTTCAGGTTCAATATTATCAAAATTTCTGAAACCTTCTTTGCTTAAAAACGCAACGGTTATTTATCAGAATGATTTTGAAAGCGGATGGGGAGATTTTACTGCAAGCGGTGTTAAATCTGAAGATTGGCAGTTAATTACATTGGGAGCTGCTGCTCTTGACGGGCATAGTAAGCCTACAACAGCTTATTATGGTCATATTTTCGGAGACACTCTAAGATATAGAGATACCTCGGATACTATGATAAAGACCAGTGGTTTTGATTTTAGCAGCATGCCGCCAGAAGATGAAGTGGTTTTGACTTTTAACTATTATTTGGATGCAGAAGTAGGATTTGACTTTGCCTCTGTACTGGTAAGTTTGGATAACGGAAAAACTTTTGATGAGGTAGCTACCTCAAACAGCGGAATATTACAGAATACAGACGCCTGGGAATCGGTAATGATCGAATTACCGGAACTTTCGGGAAATCCGGATACTGTTTATTTTGCTTTCAAATTTACAAGTGACAATTATGTGGAAGGTGAGGGCTGGTATATTGATGATGTTTCAATTACAAGTCTTGAAGGCGCTAATACAATTTACACAGTTCCGAGATCAGGAATTATATCAGGTCAAAACAATTCGCAGGAAGTTCAGGTTACTGTAGCTGGCGATAAGATTGCTGCAGGTTATTACCAGGGAAATATTTCCATTTTTAGTAATGATCCGAGAAATCTTCAGAAAATGGTTCCTTTTACGGTTAAAAATTTTCTTATTCAGGATGCGCAAGTCAATACACTTTATGCATCTACCGGGAGAGGAGCAGGTGCTAATGGAAAGGTCTTATCTATTAATTTAAAAACTGGAGAAGGAACTGAATTAGGATCCTCAGGATTTGAACCGCTAAGAAGTATTACACTTAATCCCGTAAACAACCAAATGTTTGCATTTGAAAAATCGGTTACTACACCTAATTCAACATTTATTAGAATTAATGCTTCGGATGGTTTTGGAATATCGCTTTTTGAATCGGGACTTGACTTTACATCAGTTGTGTTTGATACAGACGAGACTTTATATCTGACGACGAAGGATAAAAAATTATACAAGCTGGATCCTTCAGCCGGTGATACTACCTTTGTTGCTAATATAGGTATTAACGTTGGTGCACTCGCAATAGATCCGGATACAGGTGAATTATGGGCTTCTGTAGATGAGTCTTCACAAAATGATAGGCTTTATAAAATTAATAAAACAACAGGGGATACTACGCGGGTTGGGAGAACCGGCTTAAGTAAAAAGACAAGGTCACTGGTATTTGGACCGGAAGGAAATTTGTATGGAACTACAGGCGAAGAAACTCAATTCAGTACTTTGATACAGATTGATAAATCTAACGGTACAGCTACAGAAATTGGCTCTGTTGGATACAGGGGAGTTTTTGGAATGGCATTTAAATATGATCCTAACTCGGTTGGAGTAGCAGTGGGAAATACTGTAGCCCCGGAACAATTTGAGCTAAGTCAGAATTATCCGAATCCATTCAATCCTTCTACAACGATAAAGTTTGCAATACCTGAAAATGCTAATGTTAAGTTAAGAGTATACAATCTTTTGGGTGAGGAAATCGCAACACTCTTTAACGGAGATATGTCCTCAGGTTATCATTCTGTAAATTGGAATGCTCTAAGAAACGGAAGACAGTTAAGCAGCGGAGTATATTTTTATTCAATAGATGCTACCGGAACTTCGGGCAAGAAATTTATTTCAACGAAAAAGATGATTCTATTAAAATAATTTGGATAAGCTTCCAAGGATTTAATAACCTTGGAGGCTTTTTTTAATTTTGTAATTCAGGGGATTTTATGTCCATATTTGACTATTTAATCTGTTTTTTAAAAAGATATTAGGGCTTCATTATTATTAAAGTTATGGGAGGAACATTATGAAAAAATTAATCATAGTGTTTTTGAGTTTAGCCTTTCTAAACATCTTTTCACAAACTCCTGAATGGAAATTTTATACACCTGAAGAGATTGGGATTTCTAGGGACAAAATTGTATCCGCAATTGAAATTAATAATTCGGACAGTACAATATTGTTTGGAACACGTGGTGCAGGTTTAATAAAGTTAAAGGATAATCAGTTTACGGTTTTTAATAAAGATAATTCGAACTTTACTAATTTTGATATCTGGGCTATGGATATTGATTCATCTGGAAATTTGTTTTTAGCAACTGGTGATACCGGACTAGTCAAATTTGACGGTAATTCTTTTACTTATTTTGATATTAGGCAGGTCGCACCACAGGCAGAAGCAAATGCTATATGGGAAGTAGAAATTGATAAGAAAGGTAATCTGTGGTGCGGAAGTTACTGGGGAGGGTTGTTAAAGCTTTCCGGCGATCAATGGACTTATTATGATGAAACAAATTCTCCCTTGCCCAATAATATGTTGGAAATTAATACCATATCAACTGACGATTCGGGGAATATATGGTTCGGAACCGATAACGATGGTGTTGGTAAATTTAATGGAGAAAATGAATGGACGTTTTACGAGAATTTTTCTTGGTGGGTGTATTCAATAGCTGTTGATAAAGATGGAGTTGTTTGGACATCGGGTTCTGAAGTAAAATATCTTAATAATCAAACATGGACTTCTATTCATGATAATTTGTCCGACGCGAGATTTTCCACCTATGCAATAGTAGTTGATTCCAGTAATAATAAATGGTTTCCAAATGCTTCGGGGGGGAAGGGAATGTTGAAGTATAATAATAATGGATTCGAGGAAATTGAACCGCCAGAATTTCCTGATAGTTTAGGCAAACCTTATTCTCTTCAAATCGATTCGAAAAATAATATATGGATTGGTTATACTAATGGCTATATAGCGTACTATAATCAAAATGTTATAATAGGAATTAATATTGAACCGGAACCATTAAAGTTTAGTTTAAAACAAAACTATCCCAATCCATTCAACCCTTCAACCACTATAAGTTATTCAATTCAAAAAGAAGAACGGGTATTATTAAAAGTGTATGATATATTGGGGAATGAAGTAGCTATTCTTGTAAATGAAGAAAAACCGGCCGGCAACTACCGGATCCAATTTAAAACAGCTTCACTTGCGAGCGGTATATACTTTTACAAAATTCGGGCAGGAAGTTTTGTTCAAACAAAGAAAATGATTCTCTTGAAATAATATTTGTTAGAAATGAAACTTAAGAATGCCAAATCTGAATGATATGACATTTTTTTTAGATTTAATTTTGAATAGAGGTTAGTTCAGGTTTGTTTTCAACTGGCAGCTTTAGACTATCTAATTGTGATAAAACTTCTGCTTTCTTTTTGTTATAAGCTTCTAGAAGTTCTGGTTTAACAGGATGAGAAGAAGGTATTTTTTGTCTAAGTGGATCTACCTGTGAGCCGTTTTTCCAAAACCTGTAACAAACATGTGGACCTGTTGCTTCTCCCGTCATTCCAACATAACCGATAACCTGTCCTTGCTTAACGCCAACCCCTTTGCGTATTCCTTTTGCTATACGTGACATATGAAGGTATTGTGTGGAATAAACACTGTTGTGCCTGATTTTCACATATTTCCCATTGTATCTTGAATAAGTCGCAGCTGTCACAATTCCATCACCTGTAGAAAGTATCGGGGTTCCGATCGGAGCGACATAATCTGTACCCAGATGGGCTTTCACTCTGTGTTCAATTGGGTGGTATCTGCGAAGTGAATACCGGGAACTGATCCTGCTGAATTTAACCGGTGCTTTCAGGAAAGCTTTTCTCAAACTTTTACCATTCTCATCAAAGTATTGGATCACGTTATTTTGTTTGAATTCAATTCCATAAAAATCTTCGCCTTCATGATTAAAATATGCACCGATAATTTTTTTAATTCCAATTGATTTATCATCTACAAATTCTTCATCATAGATTACTTTGAAGTAATCGCCTTTCTGTACTCTGTAAAAATCTATCTCCCAAGCAAAAACTTCCGAAAGCTCAATTACTAATTCGGGACTTGCTTCATTATTTACCATTGCTGTATATAGTGAATGATTAATAACTCCCGCGACAGATTCCCGTTCAGTTTTAACTTCTTTTTGTCCCGAATAGGTTTCAACAGAATCAGTAAGATTAAAAACCACATAGTTGATAGGATCTTTTTCGTAAACGAAATAGTTGAGCTTGCTTAAAGAATCATTACTTAAGTAAGCATAATAATTATTCCCGGCAATTATTTTACGGTAATCAAGATTTGTCTTTGAGTTGTACAAAATGTTATCTATTTCATTAGCGGATAGATTATATTTGGCAAAAATTCCGGAGAGAGTTTCATTAGGTCTTACACTTCCTTGTTTTCCAATTAACGAATCATCTTGAAACCCAAATTCATTTAATTTTATTATGGTTGGTTTCAAAGTTACTTTTTCTTTAGCAGGTGTTCCTGAATTGCTTCTGAAAAGGATTACTGACAACAGAATTAATGCTGAAGAGTAAAAAAACAGGAGAAAAATATTTTTTTTCTTTATAGAAGTCATTAACCTCTTAATTTAATTGAGAAGAATTTTTGCAAATGTAACTTATAAGTTAAAGTAATGCAAATTGATATATTAAGCTACTTTCACGACATCGAGCTTTTGTTTGGCTTCCTTAAATTGTTCGAGAGCTTTTTCGAGGACTGAATTAACTTCATCGATATAGCCATCTGCAGAAGCCGACCAAACTCTGTTTAAATATCTTTCTCCTCCGGCAAAGTTGCTCATAACATCAGCATAAACTTGTAAGCTGTAGGCGTGCCCGATTGTTTCTCTTGCATCAACAAAAGTATTCAGATCATCAATTAAAAGTTCATCTAGTTTATGCCTCATATCGTATGTATTTATGCTTTCTTTTTGGGAGTTTAGCAAAATCAATTTTTGTATGATGTTATCAAGGCTTGATTCAATATCAGATAAATTTTTGGAAAATCTTTCTTCTGTATGGGTAGTTCTTTTGTTGCTTATTTTAATCAGAGCAACACCCACAAAACCAATTACTATAAGAGGTATAAAATATTGCCACATCACTTTTAAAGGATCGAGAGATGTAAGATATGCCCCGCCAAGAAAAGCAATTACTATTAAAAGATATCCGGATTTCTTCATCACATACCTCCTCTCAAAACCATTGCAAGAGCAAATCCCACGCCTACAAGTGCTTCGCCAACTATAAAGCCGGCTGCAACAGGTATTCCAATATCTTCACTAAATTTTTTCCCCTTACGCCAATCGATGATTAATCTTAATGCCGTTCCAATACTGTATGTCAAAACAATATTAAAAGGAAGATAAAATCCGAGACCGACAAGAATTCCAAGTCCACCAATTCCGCTCGAACTAAGTAGAGCGCCAAGTCCTGCACCGGAAATATATTTCTCGATTGGAATATTACCTCCGAGTATTCCATTAATCATGCTTGCGAGTGCCTGCCCTTGCGGCGCTGGCAATTTATCGCTTCCAATAACATAAGCTCCATTCAAAATAAAAATAAGAGCCATTACAATAAGTGGTCCGATCCAGGAACCAAGAAATTGACCGATCTGTTGTTTTCTCGGAGAAGCTCCTACCAGATAGCCGGTTTTTAAATCCAGCATTAAGTCTGTTGCCTGAGCCATTGCTACACATGCAGCAGCGCCAACTGTTACTGAAGAGATAATTGCCGCGCTATCTCCAATTCCGCTCGCAATAAAAATAAAAATTGTCACAGCTATCAAGGTCATTCCGCTTAAAGGAGACCAGTTTGTTCTTCCAATACATTCTGATAATATAACACCTGCAACCCAGATCCATAAAGTTCCCATTACTGCCATTAATATTCCACGTACAATACCGATTTGCTCTGTCGACAGAACCGCAATTATCATAAGAAGTATTGTCGCCCCTGCAATTCCAATATATAATATCTTTATCGGCATTTCATCTTGTGACAAAGCAGTTTTTAATTTAGAAGCTGTCTGCATACTTTTAATTGCACTAATGATTAAAGGCAAAGCGAGCACAATCCCTGTTAATGCGCCTCCGATTAGCATACCAATACCTACAGGTCTGAAAAGTTGAACTCTTAAAACATTTGGATCTGTTGAAAGAAGCATTCCGTTTGCTGCAAGAATTGGGGATAATACCCAATAACAAACATAGCCGCCGATAATAAAGAATATTCCACCTTTGCCTGCTATGTAAGCCACACCAATTGTAAGTAAGGAAATATACCAGGTACCATTCATAAAAGTCGGTAAGCCAATTTGCTTTCCAAGCTCCCAATCAGTAACACCAGTTGACTGACTTATATAATTAACTAATCCACTTAATACCATTCCGGAAAGAAGATAAATTGCTTTTTTAACTCCTGCACCGGGAGACTTTAAGATTGTTGCAACTGCAATTCCGCCAGGATAAGGAAGCCTTTCAAAATCAATCATTTGTTTCCTTAACGGAATTATAAATGCGATTCCAAGTACTCCACCAGCAATTGCACCAAATACCATTAGCACAGGATTAAACCCTGTTTGATGTAAAATAAAAAGTGCAGGAACCGAGAACATCATTCCTGCTGATGCACCATTTACTGCACTGGCAATGGTTTGGTTAATATTATTTTCTACGATACTTGAACGGCGGAGTATTCCACGTAAAATTCCGAAACCAAGAATGGCTGCGAGTTCGGATCCTTCTATCGAAAAGCCAAGAATCAGGCTTGCATAACCAATGCTTAAAGTTATAATTGCACCGAGAAAGTATCCAACCAGTATTGCGGGAAGAGTTAATTCAGGATAGGGACCTCTTCGAATTATCTTTTCTCCCGAAGATGTTTCTTTAGCCAAGAGCGCCTCCTTATTCATTAAGAGGAACAAAAATTTAATTTATAAAATATTGTAAATGAGAATGATTGTAAAGCTGTTTACTATATTTCTTTCTTTAAAAGATAAAGTTTCAATTCGTATTATAGGAAAAAATAGATTTTGTTTAATGAATAATTTAAAATTAGACGTAACTATTCGTCAATGACTTCTATACTGACAGTATTAACACCCCCAAACTCAATAATATTTGCAAGCAACAGGGTAAAAATATCAGATATGATAAAAGCCGGTTTTGTCCTTAATATGATGAGTATTATTTTAGTCAGTATACTTATATATCTTCTAGGTAATATCTTATTTGATTTCAGCATATTCCCCGAATGGGCGAGAATTAAATAATAATATATGATGATTATTTACAGCGTTACAATTTATATAAAGCAGGATGTCGAAACTGAATGGCTTGAATGGATGAAAAAGATCCATATTAACGATATCATAAAAACCGGTCATTTTAATTCTTTCAGAATTTTCAAAGTGGTTGTTCCATCAAATACATTAGACGAAACAACTTACTGCATTCAATATGATTGTAAATCTTTAGAAGATTATTCCGTTTACCTTGCAACACATGCTTCCCGTCTTCAAAAAGAGCATACCCTAAAATTTCAGAATAAGGTTAAAGTTGCACGTTCTGTTATGCAGGAAATCTGACGCGGCAAATTATTGCCTGAGAGAACAATTTTTCTCTGTTATTATTTTGTTTATTTAGTTATACTGGATTTCATAAAACCAGCTAATTGATTTGTTTCAAAAAATATCTTGGGAGCTATTATGTTTAAGAAGATGTTTTTTATTTCTCTGCCAATCATTGCATTAGTATTTTTAATCTCAGCTTTTTATCCGGGATTTTCATCAAGCACTGCCAAAGCCACTTCAAAAATAGAAAACTTTACCTTAACTGATATTTATGGTAATAATCATTCTTTAAAAGATTATAGTGATTCAAAAGCAATTGTGATAATATTTATAGCTACTCAGTGCCCTATATCCAATTCATATAATACAAGAATGGTCGATCTTTACAATGAATATCACAGTAAAAATATTGCAATACTTGGCATCAACTCAAATAAAACAGAAAGCATCGAAGAGTGCAAAACCCATGCTGAAAAACATGGTTTTAAATTTCCTGTTATGAAAGATGAGGGAAATGTTATCGCCGATATGTTTGAAGCGCATCATACACCGGAAACTTATGTACTTAATCCCCAAACATTTGAAGTCCTTTACCATGGTAGGATAGATGATTCGATGGATATAAATAACGTTGAAAGTAAAGATCTCGCCAATACACTTGATGAAATTCTCGCAGGTAAAAAGGTTTCAGTTACAGCAACAAAGGCCTTTGGCTGTTCTATTAAAAGGATATAAATGATAATATTTAATTACGGGTTAATTTTTTTATTGGCTTTAACCGGCTTTACAAAAAATCTTGAAGGAAAAGAAGCCGGGATAAAGAAGACCAATAAATATTCAGATCAAATTCCGGTTGTAGATGATGTTTGGCTGAAAAACAAAATCGAGAACAGGAATGGTAAAATATTATTTATTAATTTTTGGGCTACATGGTGTGAACCTTGTGTTGAAGAGTTCCCTGACCTGGTAAAAATTTATAATGATAATAAGGATTCGAATTTTGAATTCCTTAGTGTTTCTGTCAATCTTCCTTCTGAAATTGATAATACAGTAAAACCATTTTTAAAAAAGCAGTCTGCAGATTTCCCTGTTGTTGTAATCGAAGAAAAGAGAAGCGAAGAAATTATAAATTTGGTTAACCCCGAATGGGACGGCACAGTTCCGGCAACTATAATTTTTGATAAGTATGGAAAGAGGAGAGAATTTTTTGCTGAATCTAAGAGTTATGAATTCTTTAATAAGAGTATAGAAAAAGTAAAAAATCATTAAATAAAAATTAAAGAAATGAGAAAGACAAAAATATTTCTTTTCTTTACTTTACTTTTATTTATTTCCTGCAGGGAAGAAATAAT
The DNA here is from genome assembly GCA_963727535.1 of uncultured Ignavibacteria bacterium. Lineage (GTDB taxonomy): Bacteria > Bacteroidota > Ignavibacteria > Ignavibacteriales > Ignavibacteriaceae > RBG-16-34-14. The sequence goes on along the minus strand of CAVSGR010000008.1, from coordinate 150,258 downwards.
TCCCCCGGGTAATCCAATTGGTAATATTAACGAACCGCTTCTTACGAGGACGAACAACTCGTATATATTTTCTATCAATGCAAACAATATAACTGCATCTATTAACGACAATCCATTTCTTAACACTGTTAAAGCTAATATATACTCAATCATTGCAGATTATTCTTCAGGGTATGTTCAGGTTCAGGTAAAAACAGGTTCAAACAGTGTTTTATATTCTGAGAAATTTGATACTAATACGAGAGGGGTTCTTGGAAATATTAATGGTTCTCAACCTCAGGTTATCGCAATAGATTTTCGCAATTTTACAGGAAAATTTCAGGTAACACTTTCGCGCTCCCAGTAATCTTTTTGTAGATATTTTTTACTTCTTTTAATCCTTCGTTATATTTAAAGACACAATAGTTGTAAAAGATCAAAGAGGAAAGATATGTCAATATTAAACATCGTAAGAAAAAAACAGGGGATGCCGCCGGGTACATTGATTTTTACCGGAGAACAGAAAGTTGAAAAAATTAAGATTGACATCTTTCAGTATAATTCAGCATCGATTATAGAAAAGAATATTGAAAACATTGAAGAACTAAAAGAACTCGTTAATCCCGAAAGTGTTTTATGGATAAACATCAACGGTCTTCACGAAGTAGAAAAGCTTGAAAAAGCAGGAGAAATATTTAATATTAGTTCACTTGAGATGGAAGATATTCTTAACGTAGCACACTCTCCAAAGCTTGAAGAACTGGAAGATCATATTTTTATGATTTGTAAAATGCTAAGTTTTGATAGCAGTACAAAAAAAATATCTGTAGAACAGGTAAGCTTTATGCTTGGAAAAAATTATCTGATAACTTTCCAGGAAAAGGAAGGCGATGTTTTTAACTTTGTAAGAGAAAGGATAAGAAACGGAAAGGGAAGATTGAGAAAACTCGGTTCCGATTATCTTTTGTACAGCCTTCTTGATTCTATTGTAGATAGCTATGCGGTGATTATTCTGGAACTCGATGAAATGATGGAAAATATTGAAGATGAACTTCTCGATGATCCCCAACAGGAAACTTTGGAAAATATTTACAGCTTCAGAAAAGAAGTCTACAAGCTAAGGCGTTCTGTTGTTCCGCTTAAAGAAATTATTTATACAGTTGAAAAAGATGTTCATCCGTTAATTCAAAAATCTAATTTGGTTTTTATAAAGGATCTTGAAGATCATATAAAAAGTGCTACTGATACACTTGAAAATTTCCGCGAACAGGTTAACAGCATGATTGAAATTTACAGGTCCACATCCGGCTTAAAACTGAATGAGGTTGTAAAAGTTCTTACTATAATTTCGACCATTTTCATTCCTCTAACATTTATTGTGGGTGTTTATGGAATGAACTTTAATACTAATAAAAGTCCATTCAACATGCCGGAATTGAACTGGTATTTCGGATATCCTCTGGTTTTAATGCTTATGGTTATTATTGTGGTTTTGCTGCTTGTTATTTTTAGAAAAAAGAAATGGATGTAACTTTATTTAATGAAATTTTATCTGATATTGTTATCTTTAGTGCTGTCATTTTAAATATTTTGTTAACTAAGAAGGGGGGAGTAATAACGTGTTTTATAGAAAAATTCAAAACTTAATTATGCTTTCAACGGAAGTGTCATCTCTACCTGCAAGAGGTAAAATCGATGATAAATATAAATGGGACCTCACTCACATCTATAAAAATGATGATGAATGGGAAAAAGATTTTAAATGGGTAGAAAGCAATATTCCAAATTATGGAGGGTTCAAAGGAACTCTTTCCAAAAGTTCCGATCATCTTCTTAAGTGTTTTCAATTTGATGATTCGATCGGGATGAAACTGGAAAGACTTTATCTTTATTCAATGCTTTCTAAAGACAGCGATATGCGCGTCACTAATTACCAGGCTATGGAAGAGAGAATTAAAAGTCTTCATGCAAAAGCCGGAGCTGCAGCTTCATTTATACGTCCCGAACTTTTACAGATACCTGATAAAACTCTTCGCCAAATGGTTGAATCGAATAATGATCTTAAACTTTACCGGCAAATAATCGATGATCTTTTAAGGACAAAAATTCATACGTTATCGAAAGAACAGGAAGAACTTCTTGCTTTATCTTCCGAAATAACTCAGGTTCCTTATAATGCTTATTCAATGTTTACAAATGCGGATATAAAATTCCCTACAATAAAAGATGATTCCGGCAACGATATAGAAATTTCTCATGGAAGATATTACGCTTCTATGTATTCTAAAGACAGGGAATACAGGCAGAGAGCATTTAAAAATTATTATTCACCTTTTCAACAATATTCAAATACTTTTGCTGCGTTGTTCAATGGTAATTTGAAGACAAATATTTTCAATTCTGTTGCAAGAAAATATACAAGTGCTCTTGAAGCAGCATTAGACAGGTATAATATTCCTGTTTCAGTTTATGATAATGTAATTGATACAGCAGATAATAATCTTAAACCTTTGCATAGGTGGGCAGCATTAAAGAAAAAACTTCTTGGAATAAAAGAGCTTCATCCTTATGATACTTATGTTACTCTTTTCAATAATGTAACTGAGTTAAAGTATCCTTATGATAGAGCAAAAGAAATCGTTCTCGATTCACTCAAACCTCTTGGAGAAGAATATCTTACTATTCTTAAAACTGCATTTAATAATCGATGGATTGATGTTTGTGAAACCCAGGCAAAAAGAAGCGGGGCATATTCATCAGGAACTACTTTTGGTGTGCATCCTTATGTTTTGTTAAACTGGACAGATCTTCTGAATGATGTTTTTACTTTAACTCACGAAATGGGACACAATATGCATTCCCATTTTACAGGAGATACACAACCTTATCCTTATGCAAACTATTCTATTTTTCTTGCAGAAGTTGCATCAACATTCAACGAATCTCTTTTGCTCGATTATTTAATATCCAATACTTCAGCAAAAGATGATAAACTTTATTTCCTTGAAAAATATCTTAACAATATTACCACTACTTTTTACAGGCAGGTAATGTTTGCAGAGTTTGAAAAGATAGTATATGAAAAAACCGAAAGTGGAATTGCCTTAACACCAGATACACTTTGCGAACTTTATGGTTCTTTATACCAAAAATACTGGGGACCTGAAATGATTGTGGATGATAAAGAAAGATATACGTGGGCGAGAGTTCCACATTTTTATTATAATTTTTATGTCTATCAATATGCAACAGGCTTTTCTGCTTCAGAAGTTCTTGCAAGAAAAGTTAAAACAGAAGGGAAGCCTGCAGTAGATAAATACCTCAACTTTCTTAAAGCAGGTAGTTCCGATTATCCGATTAATATTCTTAAAAGTGCCGGTGTTGATATGAGCTCCCCTGAAGCAGTATTAAGTACAACACAGAAAATGAATGAACTTCTTAATGAGGTTGAGGCGTTAATTTAGCTAAGTTACTGAGTTAGTAGGTTATTGGGTTAATAAGTTATTGAGTTGTTAGTTATTAGGTAAAATGGGAGGAAACTCAAATGAATTTTGTAACATTTGAAGAACTTGAAGCTTGGAAATTAGTGAGGCAGCTTAAAAAAGAAATTCGGGAATTAACAAAGAAATTTCCTGCTGATGAGAAATATAAACTAGTTGACCAAATTAGTTAGGAGTAGCAGGTCCGAAGGAGCAAATATTGCAGAATGGTTTGGAAGATTTCATTACAAGGAAAATTCTAAGTTCTGTTTTAATGCGAGAGATAGTTTATTTGAAACAGTTAATCATTTGATAGATGCTTTTGACGAAGAATATATTTCCGATATTGAACTGGAATACTTCAAAGAGAAAGTTTTACATTGTATCAAAGTTCTAAATGGATATATTTCTTACCTGAAAAAACAGTCTGTTTAGTTAATGAGTTATTGAGTTGGAAGGTTATTAAGGAAGAGATATTGATTCCAAACTAATTTATAAAACTTACTATTTTAATAACATATGACTCAATAACCAAGTAACTTAATAACCAAAAAACCTAACATGAAAATTTACACACGAAAAGATCTGAATGAATATAATTATTCTCTGACTTATGATGATATAAGTTTAATTCCCACAAAAGTATCAAGAATAAAATCAAGGACAGAAGCTTTAACTTCCTCTGAGTTTCTTAATCTTAAATTGAATGTTCCTGTTATTTCGAGTCCAATGGATACAGTAAGCGGACTTGAAATGACAAAAGAGCTTTCCAGGTTAGGATGCCTTGGAATTCTTAACAGGTTCGATTCTTCTCTTGATGAATTGCTGAGTGATAAGAAAGAGAATGAACTTGTCAAAGCTGTTTCCGTCGCTTTGAATGCGCCTTTAGAAACAATTGAAAAACTTGCTGAGAGTAAATATATAATTTGTATAGATACAGCAAACGCAAACAATAGCGCTGTATTAAATAAAACAGAGGAAATAAAAAGTAAATTTGATGTACCTGTTATTGTCGGGAATATTGCACACGGCGCAAGTTTGCAGCAACTTGAAGATTCCGGTGCCGATGCTGTAAGAGTTGGAATAGGAAGCGGTAGTGTTTGTACAACTTCAATTCAAACAGGAATTGGTATTGGGCAAGTTTCATCTTTGCTGAATGTTTATTACTCAAGGGAAAAATCAAAGCTTAAAATAAAAATTATTGCTGACGGCGGAATTAAAAGTCCCGGTGATGTTGCAAAGGCTCTTGCATTAGGTGCCGATGTTGTTATGCTTGGAAGAATGCTTGCCGGTACAAGAGAAACTCCAGGTGAAGTAATTAAGTATCAAGGACAGCTCTGGAAAAAATACAGAGGTTCAGCTTCATTCGGAGTTAAAATGAGGAATGAGTTTATCGAAGGTGAAGAAACGATGGTTGCTTACAAAGGTCCCGTTAAAAACGTGATTGATAGCATCTCCGACGGATTAAAAAGTACAATGAGCTATATGGATTGTTTTAATCTAGATGAACTTAGAAGTGCAGATACTTTTGCAGTATTGAGCAATAGTTCTTACTTAGAAAGATTACCAAAGATTTAATTGATGCCTTAGATATTAAAAACAAAAGTGCTTTGTTCTAATTTTTATATCTCTGAAATTATTAATTCATTCATCTTTTCTCCAAAAATATTTTTTCTTACATAAAATATTAAATAACCATCCTCACTTGTGACTTCTTTAGTGTTTAGAGAAAAACCTGTGCTATAGGATGCGATTAAGATATTGCTATATAGATTGTAAATATTAATTTCTCTTTTATCGGCTTTAATTAAATATTTATAACCCTCATATTTTATTCCTGGGAAAACTTCTGCAAACTTTTTGCTCTTATAATCTTTCAACGGTTTATAAGTTCTTAACAGAAGATTAGAACGAATTTTTATCAAATAATAGTTTTCTGATTCTTTAATTATCCCCTCTTTGCTCTCAGCAGGTTTATTAAATTCTTCTTCTACCTCAAGTGCAATTCCCCCTTGTTGTTTATAACTGTTTATATATAAATTAAATTTTTCTATTGATGGTAGTTTAAGTGAATCTATAGAAAGGTTGGAAATAAAATTTGCACTCCCTGAATAAGTAGAATATAACTTAAGATAGCTTTGAATGCCGAGTCCTTTGAGTAAGAATAGATTGTATAAAGAAGCAACCGGATAAGTTAATGAGGCATCTTCAGTGAAGAAATTTTCTTTAGTAATAATTGAATTAAATGGGATGAAAGTACTTTTTTGAAGAAACCATCCTATGTCAAGTAATACATTCCTTCCTAATCCACCTCTTCCTCCTGTTGCCGTAGCAAATCCTTCCTGGAAAAACGGTAATGTATAAAGGGGAAGATTTTTTAATTTAAAATTAATAAGCAAGTGAGCAATTTCATGAAAATGACAGTTATAGGTCGTTATAATTTGATCGTAAGCTAAAATATAAATTCCCCTTGTATTGAAGCCACTTATTTCCTCTATTTCCTTTTCATTGCGGCAAAGAATGTAATCAATCTTTTCTTTTTCAAGAAGTTCTCTTTCCGGTTGCTCAACTTTTAATAGATCGAGCATCGTTTCTACAAAAGCATCTAATTGTTGCATTGAATAATCATTAAACTGAGAAGGTTCACTTATAAATATTCTAAAGAATTTTGATTCCTTTGTTTTCCAGCTATTTGTATAAAAAGAAGAAGGATCAACTAATAAATTATTTTGAAAAAAGAATTCCTTTGTAAAATCAATTCCATCCGTCTTAAAGGTTATTTTTTTATAATTATCGTTTAACTCTTTTTCTGTTATTTGATATGAAATCTCACCCTTATTTATCTTTTCTTTAATAGATTCATCAATATCATAAGAAATAAGGAATTTATTTTTTATTCCTTCATAATTAATTCCAAGTCTTTTTGATTTTTGTAACGAACCTGGTTGAATGTAGTTACTTAGATCATTTTGATTGTTGTTAATCAAATCGTTAAAAAAATTTTCAATTTGTGTCGATTGAGGTTTTACCGACATAAGCGGGAAGAGCAAAATAGCTATGACAAAATTTTTCACGAAGGGACTCCAGAGTTTTATTCTAAAATTAGAAGATAAATACTATTAGGAAAAGGTAAACTAATGAGGACGATGAAATGTTATTTTAAACCAAAACGTGCTTTTAGCTTTGAAGATGCTGAAACAAGTTCAGCATGACCTAATAGGATTACAATTTATAATTCTTCAATCTTAGAGAATTACTAACAACAGACACTGAACTTAAAGACATTGCAAGTGCGGCAAACATCGGGTTCAGCATTCCGAGAGCGGCAAGAGGAATTCCAATAGAGTTGTAAATAAAAGCCCAGAAGAGATTTTGCTTAATTGTTCTCAGGGTTTGTTTAGATAATTTTATTGCTTTAACAACATTTCTCAAATCATCATTAACTAAAACTATTTCCGCTGTTTCAATTGCTACATCGGTGCCTTTGCCTATCGCAATTCCGATGTCGCTCTGAGCAAGAGCAGGTGCATCGTTTATTCCATCTCCGACCATTGCAGTAATTCCATATTTGTCCTGCAATTTCTTTACAGCGTCTGATTTATCTCCTGGTAAGACTTCTGCTTCAAATTCGTCTATCCCAATTTTTTCTGCAACAGATTTTGCTGCTTTCTTATTATCACCGGTAATCATAATTGTTCTTATTCCCATTGATTTTAGTGACGATACTGCTTCAGCAGAAAATTCTTTCAGTTCATCATTGATATTGATAACACCTTTTAATTTATTATCGATCGCTACATAAACAGATGTTTTCAAATTATCCTGATCATCAAAACCGCTGAGCAAAGTAAGATCAATATTATTCTCAAGCATCAGTTTTTTATTGCCTGCAATAATTTTTTTTGAACCGATGTTCCCTTCAATGCCTTTTCCTGTAATACTATTAAATGATTCGGGTTCAACTGTATCAATTTTCTTTTGTTTAGCATATTCCAAAATAGTTTGCCCGATTGGATGCTCTGATTTTTTCTCAAGTGAAGCAGTATATTTTAGTAATTCATTTTCGTTTATATCAAAAGATTTTATTTGACTGACAACCGGTTTTCCTTCAGTCAAAGTTCCTGTCTTATCAAAAACTATTGCTTTCATTTTGTGAACTAATTCAAGCACCTGCCCGTTTTTTATTAAGATTCCGTGCCGTGCGCTTTTGCCTGTTCCTACAATTATTGCTGTTGGAGTTGCGAGCCCGAGAGCACAAGGGCAGGCAATTATCAATACTGCGACGAAATTTATTAAAGCGAGATTGAAAGAATTATTTCCGCCAACAATTAACCAGGCTACAAAAGTTATAAGTGCAATTCCTATTACGATAGGGACAAAAATTCCAGCAACTTTATCAGCAAGCTGCTGTATCGGAGCTTTTGATGATTGTGCTTCTTCAACAAGTTTTATGATTTGACCGAGTACAGAATTATTGCCAATTGCCGTAACTTCAAATTCGAAAGAGCCGGTTTTGTTTATAGTTCCACCGATTACATTAGAATTGATACTTTTCTCGACGGGAAGGCTTTCACCGGTAACCATAGATTCATCAACTGTTGAATTACCCGTGACAATTTTTCCATCTGCAGGAATTTTTCCTCCGGGCTTTACTATAACTACATCGCCTTTTTTTAATTCTTCAATATTAATAATCTTTTCTTCATTATTAACTTTTATTAAAGCAGTCTTAGGTTGAAGCTCTATTAGTTTTTTGATTTCACTTCCGGTTTTACTTTTTGCTTTTGCTTCGAGCCATCTTCCGAAAAGTATAAGAGTTATTATTACTGCTGATGTATCGAAATAAACGTGAGGAATAGTGTTGCCGGATAATAATTCCGGGAACAGTGTTGCTATAATGCTGTAAGTAAAAGCCGTTCCCGTACCGATTGCAACAAGAGAATTCATATCGGCACTAAAATGTAAAAGCTCTTTCCAGAAGATTCGGAAAAATCTTTTGCCCGAAATAAAAACAACAGGGATTGCAAGAACAAATAATATTTTATTAATATTTTCCTGTGATAATGGAATGAGTTTAGAAAATCCATCAAACAAATTTCCCATACTCAAAATTAAAATCGGTATTGTGAGGACCACAGAAAGAATTAAGTCATTTCTAAGGTTTTTTTCAAATTCACTTTTTGGGTGCTTCTCTTCATCCTTTTTGCTATTGTCGTTTTTATTAAAAGAAGAAACATCAATTTTGTATCCTGCATCATCAATTACTGATGATATTTTTTCCACATCGACTACATCCGGGTCAAAAGCGAAGGAAGCTTTTTCAGTAGCAAAGTTTACATTTACGTCCTTAATTCCCTCGATTTTACTCAATGCCTTTTCAACGCGCATAACACAGCTTGCGCAAGTCATTCCCTCGACTGGCAGACTTATTTTTTCAGTTTTTATTTTTTGTTCAGATAGCATAGTAATTTCTTCTTTTCTTGTTTAGATATGAGCGTAACCTAAAAGAACCCTTTCTGTCATTCTGAAAGAGTCTTCGACTGAAGAATCTCAATAATTATTCTGGAATAAGATTCTTCGCTATTGCTCAGAATGACAATATTCACTTAGTTATATCATACCTTTAATTAAATAACCACTGAATACCCGGCATTAGCAATTGCCTTCTTAATTTCATCATAGGTTACTTTCGTTTCATCATATTCAACCTCAGCAGAACCGATTGAAACATCTTTTATTTTTAACGGCAGTCTCGATAATTCTTTTCTGACTGCCATAACACAATGCCCGCAGGACATTCCATCAATTTTTATTTTTTCTGTCTTCATTATTATATCCTTTTAATTACTGTGTAAAAATAAAGAAGGAACTGTAAGAATGTGTTACACTTTTTTAAGTAAATTGTTCAGAATTTTAAAGCGTCTATTTTACTTTATCTAATGGGAAGCGCTTTTGAGTTCTTAATTTTTTGAACTCTGAGGGAGTAAACCCCGTGACTTTTTTGAATTGATTTGAAAGATGCTGAACACTGCTGTATCCAAGTCTGTAAGATATTTCACTAAGTGTTAATTCATTATAAACAAGAAGCTCTTTTGCTTTTTCTATCTTTTGGTCGATGAAATACTTCTCAATTGTAATTCCTTCTTTAGAAGAAAACAACGAACTGATATGCTGGTAGCTATGATGAAATTTTTCCGATAGAAATTTGGAAAGACTGACTTTTTCCAATTCATTTGCAGATTTGTAATGTGTAAGATCGATCAGGGCAATTTTTATTTCTTCAATAAGCTTAGCCTGTTTGTCATCAATTAGTTCAAAACCATTTTCTTCCAGAGTTTTTTTTATTTTATTAATATCAATCTGTTTTTTACCAGATGTTATCTGTGCCTCACCCAATATTACGTTTTCGGTTTTGTAGCCCAGTTTTTCTAATTCTTCGCGTACGACCCTTATGCACCTGTCGCACACCATGTTCTTTATATATAAGATTTTACTGCTCATTCTTCACATTCTGGATAAAAAGAATTATTTTTTAATCAATAATAACATAAAATATTAAATAAATTTGTAAGGAATTAGTCAATGAAACGGAATCTTTTTCTGATTGCTGCTTTACTTTTTGTATGTACAAGCTTGTTTGCTCAAAAAAGAGCTTTTACAATTGAAGATCTCTATAAGGCTAAAAAGGTTGCCTCACCCGTTGTTTCTCCATCGGGAAATAAAACGGCATTTACTGTAACAGATTATAATTTAAAAGAGGGTAAATCAAATACGGATATTTATATTTTATATAAAGATGGTGCAACCGAGAATATTTCAAGTAAAGATGTAAGCGAAACTAACCCTTTCTGGTCTTCCGACAGCGAACTTTATTTTCTTGAAGACTCACAGGTTTACCGCTTTAATTTTAATAACAGGAAAACGGAAAAGGTTACAGATTTTGCTGCAGGAGTTTCAAATCCTATCCTATCCCCGGACAAAAAGTTTATCGTTTTTGTTTCAGATGTTTTTCCACAGTGCGGTGCTGATAATTTTTGCAACAAGAATTTACTGGAATCTTCAGAGAACGGACCGGTTCAGGCATATATGACCGACAAACTTATGTTTCGTCATTGGACTGAATATAATGGTGAAAAGAAAACCAGCCTGATCCTGTATAACATTGAATCGAATTATTATCAATTACTTGCACAAAGCGAATTACTTTCTGAAAATTTTATGCTTGGTGGAGCTGTTAAGTTTAGCATTTCTCCCGACAGCAAAGAAGTGTGTTATGTTTTAAATCCTGAGCCGGACATCGCTTCTTCTACAAATTCTGATCTTATGGCATTACATTTAGCAACTGGAAAGACAGCCAATCTTACAAAAGATAATAAAGCCTGGGATGGTTATCCAGTTTATTCTCCAAATGGTTTTTTTATTGCTTTTAAAATGCAAACCACTCCAGATTATGAATCTGACAGGATGAGACTTGCTGTTTACAACAGATCGACAAAGAGTATAACTGTATTAACGGAAAGTTTTGATTATTCGATTAACGATTTCAAATGGGGTGAAGACTCTGAAACCCTTTATTTTACTGCCGATGTTGAAGGCTATTCTCCTTTATATAGTATTAATGTACATTCTCAAAAAATAACTCCGTTGAGTGGTAAGCAGGCTGTCTTTGATTTTGATGCTGCTCCCGATCAAAACCAGGTTTATTATATGGCAAGTGCGGTACAGAAACCGTGGGAAATTTACAGGGTTAATACTTCCGATAATCTTATTCAACAAATGACTTCTTTTAATCAAAAGTTACTTGATGAAGTTGATGTAAGACCTGCCGAACAAATGTGGGTCGAAGGTGCAGACGGAAAGAAAGTTCATGTTTTTATTGTTAAGCCGCATAACTTCGATGACAGCAAAAAATATCCTTTAATCTTAAATGTACATGGTGGACCACAGCAGCAGTGGATGGATTCTTTCAGAGGAGACTGGCAGGTTTATCCAGGCAGCGGTTACATAGTTGCTTTTCCAAATCCTCATGGTTCATCCGGGTATGGACAAGATTACACTGCAGAGATTTCAGGGGACTGGGGTGGAAAAGTTTATGAGGATGTAATGAAAGTTACCGACTCTCTTGCAAATCTTCCTTATGTTGATAAAGACAGGATCGGTGCAATGGGATGGTCCTATGGTGGATATATGATGGACTGGCTGCAAGGACATACTAAAAGATTTAAATGTTTTGTCTCGATGATGGGCGTTTATGATCTGAAATCTATGTGGGGAGCAACGGAAGAATTGTGGTTCCCGAACTGGGATTTGAAGGGACAGCCATGGAATTCAGAAGATTACCAGAAATTTTCTCCCTCTAATTATCCGCTGAACTTTTCAACTCCCACTCTCATAATAACAGGAGAAAAAGATTACAGGGTTCCTTATACTCAAAGCATCCAGTATTTTACAACATTGCAGGCTCGTGGTGTCGATTCCCGTTTAATAATTTTTAAGAATGATGGACACTGGCCGAACTATGTTAAATCGATGCCTTTGTATTACAATGCTCATCTTGAGTGGTTTCATAAATACCTGGACGGCGATCCGGCTCCCTATGATTCACATAAGCTGATATTAAATACGCAATTTGAAAAATAGGACAATAACTAAATTTTAATAACGTCCTAATTGAATATAAATCGTCATTCTGAATTTATTTCAGAATCTTATCAATTTAGGAGATCCCGAATCAAGTTCGGGATGACGTCTTTTATCTGATTGATTTTGCGGTTAATCTTTGATAATTTAAGCCCTTGAATCTTAAGGAGTTATAAACTTTTTTAATTAAAATAAAGGTGTAGTATGACCAAGGCTGATATCGTTGATAAAGTTGCATCAGGAACCGGATTAACTAAGCTAGAGACAGAAGCAATTATTGAAGGATTTTTCAAAACTGTAATTGAGGCTTTGAAAGAAGGAAAGGGAATTGAGATAAGAGGTTTTGGCAGTTACAAAGTAAAGAAGAAAAATGCCCGCCAGGCAAGAAACCCTAAAACAGGCGAACAGGTTTTCGTGCCGGAACATTATGTCCCGTCATTTAAGTTTTCAAAAGAATTTAAAGAGATGGTAGATAAAGGTATGAAGGGAAGCGAAGGCTGAACAAACAATGGCATATTGTCCTAATTGCGGCGAAGAGCTAAAAGGTAAGTTTAATTTTTGTCCTTCCTGCGGATTTGATCTTCAAAATTTAGGGGAAACTAAACAGAGTTCTCCTCCTGATCTTACAGAAACAGAAATTATAATTTGTGATAACTGTGGAACAGAAAATCCTTCCGGAACCAGGGTTTGTGAAGGATGCGGAATAAGATTGAGCGACAGTTCAGAAAAGATTGTTAAGAAAGAACCGGTTAAACATGTTACTGAGAAAAAACATTCACAGCCAAAACCAGCAAGAGGAAAATCTTCAGGTAAGAATAAAATACCTGAGCAAACTGTAAAAGAAATTGATTCGAAAAAGATTTTAGTAATTGCGGCTATCGTAATTATTGGCGGGTTTCTTATTCTTTGGGCTGCAGGAGTTTTTGAGGGACCGGTTTCACCTGCTGTAAGTTCGAATGTAACGCAAGGGCAGGGTTCCGGTGTTGATCTCAATGCGTTGCAAAAAATAAATGAACTTGAAGAAAAAGTAAAAAATAATCCTAATGACAAAGAGAGCTTGCTCCAACTTGCTCATCTCAGGAATGATTCAGGTATGTATGAAAAAGCTATAGAGGGTTATGAAAAGTATTTAAAGATGGTGCCGAACGATGCAGATGTACTGGTTGATATGGGCGTTTGCTATTACAGCCTCAGGAATTATGATGAAGCAATTAAAACAATGACTGAAGCGCTTAAGTATAAACCCAATCACCAGATTGCACATTTAAATTTGGGAATTGTAAATCTTGCTGAAGGAAATGTTGAAAAATCTAAGGAGTGGCTTAAGAAAGCCGTTGACATAGATCCTAATTCGGAAGTAGGTAAACGAGCAGAGGAATTATTAAATTCACATTAAAAAATAAAAGGAGCAACAATGCCAAGCGGAAAGAAACGCAAGCGTCATAAAATGTCGACGCACAAAAGAAAAAAAAGACTCAGAAAAAACAGGCATAAAAAGAAGATAAGATAGCGATGGGAATCGATTTTTGAATGGCTGTATGTATGCATGATTGTATGATACATTCAGTCATTCAATCAATCATTCGTTTTTTGATCGCCAACTTAGCTCAGCTGGTAGAGCAGCTCATTCGTAATGAGCAGGTCGCCGGTTCGATTCCGGCAGTTGGCTCAAAAGGATGCGAAAGTTAAAAGTTCTCACATTTTTTATTTTAAACTCAATTTATTTAGAAATTTTAAAGATTTTATTATTCTTTAGATTTAATTAAATTATAGCAATTCTAAATTCTGATCCAAATGGGTAAAATGACATATCAAAATTCCTCACATATACGAACTATTGATATATGACTTGACCAAAGAACAACTTAAAGAACTTGAAGATAAACTATGGGATGCTGTTGATAACCTAAGAGCTAATTCTGATTTAACTGCTGCACAATATTCCACTCCGGTATTAGGTATTATATTTTTGAAATTTGCCGATAGTAAATACAAAAGATATGAAGCTGAAATAAAGTCTATATATGAAAAGCTAAAGGGTAAAAGAACAGAAAAACCTATAAGCGAAATTGCTATAGAAAAATGCGGATTTTATCTCCCTGAACATGCCAGATATAATTTTCTATTAAATAAACCTGACAAGGAAGATTTTCCAAAGCTGATTAAAAAGGCAATGCAGTCTATAGAAGAATTTAAACTTGAACTTAAGGGAGTACTTCCAAAAGATGAATACTTTCCATTAGTTAGAACCGATCCAAATTTAATCAAACAATTACTGATAACTTTTTCAAATATTCCGGATGATATAGAAGGTGATTTATTCGGACAGATTTTTGGAACAAAGTAAAACTGTATTTCCTCATAACATCTCCTCGCAAACCAATAAATTTGAAATTATAAGTTTTTCTAATATTATCAGATTTCATCATAATTGATTAAAATTTACATAACAAAAAAATTGGTTTGAAAAATGAATTAGAGTTTAATACTAGATGAGTTAAATAATTTTAGTCGATTATTAATGTAAACGTTTTTTATAGGTAAAATTCATTTGACTATTTAATTATTTTTAAAGAATTTTCTATGCAAGAGTTTATTGAAAAAGGGTAGATATGAAGGCGTTTCAATTTCACTTTAAGTCTTACCAAAGATTCCTTGATGTAAAATCACTAGAGCTAAATAAAACTCTACAAAAATTTAAATAAAAAACTTTAAATTTAATTAATATCTCATATGAAACTGGAGATTAATATGGAAAGTAAACAAATCACAGATAATGGAATACTTAATGAAGAATTATTTAATATTCCAAGGCCAATGGATATTAAACTTAACATAAAACCGTTATTTGGTAAAAGGATTCCAGTCGAAGTTAATGAAGGACCTTGTCGTCCTCAAGATCCGACTAAATTTAATAGAACAAAAGAACAGAATGATGCTAAGATTGCTTTCAATATATGGAAAAAAGAATTAAAGCAACTGGCTCTAAAAGATTTAAATATTTTAGAACCTGTTTATGTGGAATATGACGGGGATCATCGGATTGATGAAAATACTTGGTTAAAGATTATTGAACAAGACAATGAAACTGATATATATGTATTGAGTTTTTATCGGATTCCAGGTTTGGAAGAAAAAACTGATAAACCAATTGTGGTCGTTGGTAATAATTGTGCCGCCTTGGATGTGACAGCCTGTTTAAGTCAAAAAGGTCATGAGGCTTATGGTGTGACTGATTATAGTGAGCTAAAAAAAATACTTCCGGCATTTAAAATACGCAAAGCTATAAAACAGACAAAAATTTTGAATGTAACTAATGGTAAATGGGATTATGAATACAATTCTGTACGAAGCAATATTGATGTAGATCTTCTAAAGAATAAGTTTGGTGTAGAAAATGTTTATATATCTATTTATCAAATGATGGAAGAATTTGAAAACATAAAAGGAGAAAAAAAATATTTACAGAAAGCAGCAGAGATAACAAATAAACTTATCAAGAATGCAGAAAATAATTGCATGAAGGAAGAAGATATCCAATTGTCTGTCCTTTATTATCTTACAGCCAAAAAATTGATGGAAACATATGGGTGTAATAGCTTTACTGCAACTTGCCAGGAATTTTGCATGACGAAACTGCCTATGAAGTATAAAGTCACTCCATGTTTAACTCATTCATTATTAAAAGATGAAGGATACATTTCTGCTTGTGAAGGTGATGTTAATGTTTTGTTTACGATGGCTCTCCAAATGTATCTTTCGGAAAGAACAGCTTATATGGGAAATACTTTAATTCATGATAAAGAAAAGAATCTTGTGTTCATTTGGCATGATGTTCCTGGTATAAAAATGAAAGGTTATGACCATCCTGATCTACCTTATAGAATAGTTAATTTTGCAGAACGAAATTGGGGTGCGACAATACGGTATGATTTTTCACTTGATAAAGGTCAAACAGTTACTTTTTGTCGAATGACTCCAAATGCTGGAAAATTATTAGCGATCAAGGGGATAATTGAAAATGTTGAAGGTTTGGATGATTGGGGCTGCTCGCTAAAAGCTGTTATAAAAGTATCTGATGCAATGGAATATTTTCGTAAAGCAACTCAAACCGGACATCATTTTTCAATGATCTATGGAGATTATATTGATGAAATTAAGAACCTATGTGATATATTTAAAATTGAATTCGAAGCCCTGGTATAAAAAATATTGAAGACTTGATTGAAATGAATACTCAAATTGTAAAAAGGTACTTTTTTTTAGCCATACATTCCATACTTTTCAACCAATTTATGAAGAAGTTCAATTTTTTCCGGTGGTGTATGTGGGGCAACAGAACAAGCCGTACTTAAAATAAAACCACCACCTGGTTTACCAATATTGATTCTTGATTCAACATCTTTTTCAATACCGTTTTTATCAGAATTTAAAAGAGTATTGACTGGATCTATGTTACCCTTAATAAATACTTTTCCCGATAAGAATAATTTAGCCTCATCAAGCTTTACCGTTCCTAATGGTGGTGGATCAAGAGTATCTAATCCATTAGTTCCAGTCTGCATCATTAAATCCAGTCTATCGCCTATACTACCACAAGTATGGGTATAAACTGGTACGTCAAATTCTTTTTGAATACCTTCAATAATTTTTTTTTCATAAGGTAAAACGAATTCTTCATATTGTCCTCTTGAAATTAAACCTGCACCGGCAAAAGCTGAAGATAGAAGCACTGCATCAACACCTTCAGCAGCTTGTCTTTTACCGAGGTCTATAGCTCCGCTGGTTAATCTTTCTAAACATTCTTTGGCTTTTTCCGGATCATCCATAATTGCCATTAGTGCGTATTCATAATTTAATAACTCTAGAAACTGGGACCATGGTGAGAATATTTCTGAATGAACGGAAAATTTATCTCCGATCTTTTGTTTAACAATTCGTATTGTGTCAAAATGATATTCAGGAAAAAAGTCATCAAATGGCCGTGGCTCTTTTTCAAAACCCCACGTATATGGATATGTGATATCTGTAAAGCCATAGTTCAACATAAAATAAATTATCGGGGGTAATCTGTTCAAATGTAGGGAAATATCGACTTCCATCTTTCTGATAATAATGAGGATTATCGTCAAAGGGAAGAGTTGTATAATTACCATTATGCCAGTAAATAAATTTTCCTTCACTATTGTCTTCAATATGATGGATATATTTTTTATAATTTCGTTCTCTGCCTGGAAGATTTAATCAGGACTCCGTCAAACGAATATTTTTCTCTCAGCCTTATTAGCTTAGCAAATCCTTCGGAGGTAAACCAAATGTCCATTGGATTTTTACCGGAATAAAGAAAATAATGGCCCATTGAAAGTTGACACATAACAGGTATTCTATTCGGTATTTAGCATTCTCATTGCATTGTTCATTCTTTCACGTGGAGTCATATTATTATTCCTTTTTTCTGATGTGAATTATTTTCTTTTTCGACAAACAATTTTTTATGCATAAATTAAATTTGGTATACCAAGTATACTAATACAACGCGATTAAAAAAACAATGATTAAAATTAATAATCTTACTGAAAATGAAGTAAATTTTTTCCTTAATGAAGGATATCTTGTTTTCCCAGGGTTACTTTTTGAAAGCGATGCTGCTAAACTTCAGGATGAAGTAATGGGAATAATGAACGTAATTAAATTAGAAAATTCCAAGCTCAGACAAACGACGCAATATTTAAAGGGGGAACACTCGATACCTTAGTTAATAACGATGTTTTGAAAAAATTAGCTTCTCAATTATTGGGTGGAGATAGTTCAGTTTACATGCCTTTTACTGCGGTTAAAAGCGCAAATGGAGGGGGCAGATTTGATTTTCATCAGGATAACCAATACACCCAATTCGATAAACCCGGGTTAAACTTCTGGTTTGCGTTGACAGATATGAGTCCTGAAAATGGTTGTTTGCAGGTTATTCCTAAATCTCATAAGAATGGAACCCTGGAAGCAGATTTATCCGGGAAATATGTGATAATCATAAAAAGATTAAATGGGAGCCGGAAAACTTTTTGCCAATAAGAATGAGAAAAGGAGATTGTGTTGTATTTACTAGGTTAACTGTTAATGGATATGGACCAAATCTATCGGGTTTACCCAGGGTAGCATACGCAATTCAATTTCATAGAGATGATGTTCGTGCTAGGTGGGAAGGGAATGATTGGGTTCTGCTTAAAGAAAAGCCGCGATGGAACGTTAATCCTGTGGAAAAAATTGTACCTCCTGAGAATGTAAGTTTAGATGGGCATTAGATTTTACTAGTTTATTTAATATTCTTTTGATATCAGTTCAGAAAATAAAGGAATAAAGATGGGGCTTAATTTTAAGAATCCGCTTGCATTGTATGAGCAGATTGAAAATGATATTAAGTCGAAAATAAATAAAGGAGAGTTGAAAATAGGTGATCAAATCAGATCACAAAGTCAATTATCCAAAGAATATAATGTTAGCTTAATTACAGTTAAAAAGGCATTATCTAATTTAATAAACGAAGGTATATTATTTAGCAGGGTAGGCAAAGGTACTTACATTGCACGGAAAGCAAAAGCCGTTGATATATCGAAACATAAGTCAATTGGATTAGTATTAAGAGATTTAAGGCATCCATTTTTTTCTATGATTGTACATTCTGTCGAAGAAAAAGCATATCAGGTAGGTTATAATATTTTGTTATCTAATTCTTCAGGGAGAATTGATAAAGAGGAAAGTCAAATTTCCCACTTTGAAGATATCGGTGTATCCGGGTTGGTAATTGCATCAATGAGTTTGTTATATAGAGCAACGGATAACATCATCAAATTACATAAGGGAAACTTCCCATACGTGATGGTTTCTTATATGGAAGATCCGGATATTTATTACGTGGGTACCGATAATGAAAAAGGGGCATTCATGGCTACAGAGCACTTAATAAAACTTGGATATGAAAGAATAGGTTATGTTAATGGTGGAGAGGGAAACTTGCTTGGATTACTGAGAAAAAAGGGTTATGAAAAAGCATTAAAAAAATACCAGAAGGAAATGAATTCAAAATTAATTTTTAATTTATCATTGACTGAGGATAGATTTAAGTCAGGTTACAAATTGAGTAAAGAGTTTTTGAATTTAAATATCAAACCCGATGCCTTATTCTTTTATACTGATCTTGCTGCTTTGGGTTTCCAACAAGGTGTTACGGATCTGGGGTTAAAAGTACCTGACGATGTGGCAATCGTAGGTTTTGATAATATTGATCTTTCAAAATATGCTTCTGCACCTTTAACAACTATAGAACAGAATGCAAACAAGATTGGAGAATTAGCTGTGGAATCCGTAATAAAGAGAATAGAAGGAAAAGAAACTTCTGTAAGAACAATTTTAGAACCTAAAATAATTATCAGATCTTCTTGTGGTGCTTCGTTAAAAAATGAAAAAGCAATTTCAAATTAAAGTTTATTTTTTGAATTACCTGGTATGCCAGGTATATTCTTTATTTTCTTATTAAAGAGGTAATAATGAAGATAATTAAATCCGAGATAATTTTAGTTTTATTAATCTTTATATCTTTTGCGCCTATACAATATTCCCAATCCGGATCTATTATAGGTAAAGTGTCTGATGCCTCTGATGGTTCTCCTCTTTGGGGTACAAACATATTATTAGTAGGAACTTCAATCGGGACTACTACTAATCAGGAGGGAAAATATAAACTAATCAATCTTCCCGAAGGCGAATCGATCATAGTTTTTAGATACCTTGGTTACTCACCCGATAGCATCAAGGTTAATGTCACCAGTGGTAAAACTCTAGAACTTAATGTTAAACTTCATTCACTCGCAATTGAGGGGGAAGAAGTTGTTGTATCTGCACAGTTACAGGGACAAACAGCAGCAATAAATCAACAATTGAATTCAAATACAATAGTTAATGTCGTATCGTCTGATAAAATTCAGGAATTGCCTGATGCAAATGTAGCTGAGTCTCTTGGTCAGTTTGCCTGGAGTAGCTATACAAAGAGATGCCGGCGAAGCAACTAAGGTTGTTGTAAGGGGACTTTCTCCTAAATTTAATTCAGTAACTATTAATGGTGTGAGAATTCCTGCTACAGATCCTAGTGATAGATCAGTAGACTTGAGTATGATTTCTCAGGATATACTGGCAGGCATTGAAGTTTTTAAAGCGCTAACACCTGATATGGATGCAGATGCAATTGGGGGTACTATTAAATCTTGTCACAAAAAGTGCTCCTGAACATTTACATTATAATATATTAGCTCAAGGTGGATATAATAATCACGAAAAATATTACGGTAATTATAAATTTGATTTATCGGGGAGTAACAGGTTTTTCAACAGTAAACTTGGTATACTTGCTACCTTCAGTGCTCAAAAAGCAAATAGAAGTTCTGATATTTTAAATGCAGACTATAACCCACCTACTCAAACCATAACAAAGATTGAAATCGAAAATCTAAACTTGGCTAGATCGAAAAGAAATCCGAACCCGTTACAGCAGCGGACTTAATTTCGATTATTCGATAGGAGATTTGAATTTAAAACTCGAAAATTTTTACAGTCGTACAGATAGAGACGAAACCAGAAGAAGAAAAAGATATAGAGTTGGTGAAACACGTGTTGAATATGATTTGAGAGACCGACAAATCAACACGAGTGTTTTTAATACCAGTCTGATAGGTGACTACTTATTAGGTCCTTTGCAATTGGACTGGCAGGCATCTTATTCTGATTCTAAGCGGGATGTGCCTTATTCGAATTATGCAAGATTTCAGGAAGTAAGTGCTTACAAAAATGGTTTGATAAAAGATCAGGGACCTGAAGTTATTCCTCAGTTTGCTGATAATGACCTTTCATCTACCTGGTTCCAATATGGAACTTTTGATCCCGAATCCGTTGACGATGAAAACACTACACTTCAATTTAATGTTAAAGTTCCTTTCTCATTATCAAAAAACTTAGCCGGGTATTTAAAAGGAGGTACTAAATACAGAGGAAAACACAGGGTTCGCGATATTAATGAATATAGAACGGATTATGCAGTCGATAGATGATATTGCTGCTGCTAATCCGGGAAGGTGGACCTTATACAGAAACACAAATATCCTGATTGAAAACTTTATTGATCCATCCTTTTCGGTAGATAGATTTCCTGAATAATGAATATGATTTCGGTCCGGGGCTTAATGCCGGATTGTTAGATCAGTTTCATTCTGAGTTTAGTAGTTATTATGACTTAGACAGATTTGTTGAAACAGGAGATTATGTTGCTTCTGAAAAAATTTATTCCGGTTACATTATGGCAGAGATTAATGTTTTTAAAGATATAATGCTGCTTCCGGGAATAAGATATGAAAAAACAAATAATAGTTATGAAGGTAAATCCGGAAGGCTGACAGGAAATCTTGGTCAGGTAGGAACTGTTGGTGATACAGTGGGGGGGCAAAATTATGAAGAATTCTTTCCTATGCTTCATTTACGTTATAGAATTCTGGATGGTTTTGATGTCAGGTTTGCTTATACAGAATCAATTTCTACGACCCGACTATTTTAATTTGGTTCCCTTTGAGGATATTAATACGGCGGAGGAAACAGTTTCAAGGGGTAATCCTAATCTCAAACATACAACCGCCAAAAATTATGATATTTTCCTTTCTTTATATAACAGGTATGGTTTGTTTACTGTAGGTGGATATTATAAAACGTTAAATAATATAGATTATATTTTATCTTATCGGGAAACCAGATAGAAGCTCACAATTTGTAAATTATACAATAACAGAACCATTTAATAGTCCTGAAGGAAAGGTTTATGGTTTTGAGGTTGATCTTGAATCTAACTTTTCATTTTTCCCTTCGCCTCTTGAATGGAATAATTCTTAATCTAAATTTTACAAGAATTCATTCCGTAACCTATTTCCCGTACTTTGAAATTGTTCGAATAAATGGCAGAGCTGTTGGTGAAAATAAATTTAGGGAGGGTGAGACTTCCTGAACGACCGAACACAGTTTGGAATTTAACCGTCGGTTATGAAAAAGAACGGTTTCTCAGGTAGAGTTTCTTTTGTTCATCAGGATGATGCTTTGTACCCAGCTTGGTGTTCGTAGTGACGATGATATTTATACAGATTCTTTTTTAAGAATGGATGTATCCTTATCTCAGAAAATTCTTAAAGACTTTCGAGGTTTTCGTAAATCTTAACAACATAACAATTACGAGCGAAGGAGCCTATTATTATGAGAAAAAATTTCCTGTAAATGAAGAGTATTTTGGATGGACACTTGACTTAGGTGCAAGAATGGACTTTTAATTGAATGAACCTTTAGTTAAATAATTAATAACAATTGCGAGAATAAAGGAGGTTAGTTATGAAGTTAGTTATAACATCTTTTCTTCTGTTTTTTCATAGTTCTTTTTTCCAGCAATAATTTTGCTCAAAGAACTGTAAATGTTCCTGCTGGTTTTGGAACCATTGGATCAGTTATAGATGGTGACACAACCGCGACAGGTGAGAGAGTAGATACGAATACAGTCTATATTCTCGAAAAAGATGGTGAATATATTCTTGATGGAGAATTTTCCCCAAGATATCCTGTAAATATTGAAGCAGCTGCTGGTTCCGGTGCTTCGTCCTAGAATTATTTTAGGAGTACCTTCTGGTGGTGAAGCACCCCACCCCAAACTTTAAGACCAAGGGCAAATTTTTCAATAAAGGGTTGTTATGTTTCGGCACAAGATGAACTGGGTGGTGTTAGCTTCAAGAATAATACGTTTGGAGGAAAATGGCATAACCTGTATTGTTGACGATTGTGTTCTTTGATATTGCAACACAAGCAGCCTTTCAGGATTAATACGTCTGATGATAACATTTATATTACAAATACAATTATCAGTAACATTGGGAAAATGGATAGTCCTGAAAATGGTAGAGCTTTTGATGACAGGGGAAATGATATTGATACTTTGTTTGTTCAGAATTGTACTTTTTATAATCTTACCTACAAGTATTGAGAGACGGTGGCGGCAGAATTAATTACGCTTATTTTAATCACAATACTATAGAAAACATTGGATTTGGTGCAATTAATTTAGGTGAAGTTTTAAATGCATACATTGCAAATAATATAATTATAAACGGTAATTTTCTAGGTGTTAATCCTAACAAGAGATGATTTCTACATTTTGCAGATCCTCCCCGATTCAACAAGAAACAGAAACTCCGGATATCACAATAATGAATAATAATATTATTACCTTGATCCGGCTCTTGTTGCTGCTTTCCCTGATTCTGTTACCTGCGCCGGTTTCATTTGATTCTCTCCAGTAGTTTTTATGTTAACTCAGGGAGGTACCCGAAAGTACAAATATTGAGGAAAATGTTAAGTTTTACTGATGGTCCCGATGCTCCTATTTCTCAGGTAACTGCTTACTATCAGGATCCAGCAACTTCCCAGGGCTTTTTAGATACTACGGGACATGCAGATTTTGATTTTTCATATTCTACATCTGCGCAGTCTTATACAGCTGGAACCGGGGGGCAACCTCTTGGTGATTTAAGCTGGTTTGGAATGACAGTTGGAGTTGATGAAAATACAGTTTCGGGTGTTCCCGGCAAATTTGAATTGAATCAAAATTATCCGAATCCTTTCAACCCATCAACGAAGATAACATATAATCTTCCTTCAAATAGGTGTTGTAAGATTAAAAGTTTATGATGTACTTGGAAAGGAAGTAGCTAACTTGGTTAATAAAGAACAAACCAGCCGGTTTTTATGAAATTAACTTTGATGCATCCAATCTTTCCAGTGGTGTATATTTCTATAGATTGGAAGCGGGTTCCTTTGTAAAAACCAATAAAATGCTTCTAATGAAATAATTTATCTTTAAGGGTTCGGGAATTGAAATATATTCCCGGACCTTTTTATTAGTTTTAAAAAAATAATTGATGGGAATTATGCTTCAGACCGCAACTCAATAACTTTAGATGTTTAATTGATCTTTCAGGTATATGGAGGTTCAGAGCCGATCCGGATAATAAAGGGGGAAATTCCGGATAGGAATAAAGATTGAGATCGTGATCTGGATATTGCCGTACCCGGAAGCTGGAATGAACAGCTTCAGGAAGAAGGTTTAATGAATTATATTGGCGCTGCCTGGTATACAAAAAAAATCACAGTCTTCCCAAAAGAATTTGAAATAATAAAAGGATCTGGTTGTGGGTTGGTTCTGCTGATTATTATGCTAAAGTTTGGATGAATGGAAAATTTGTTGGGGAACATCAAAGGAGGATTCCTTCCAATTAAATCTTGAAATAACTGATTATGTTTTTCCTAGAACCGACAAATAGTCTTGTTATAAAAGTCAGATAGCCAGCTTTCACCCAGATACAATTCCTCAGGGAGTAAATAAACAGAATTATATCGATGAAAACAGAATGAGGGAAGAGACTTTTCCTCCTGCCCGTTTTGATTTCTTCCCTTGTGGTGGTCTTAATAGACAGGTTATTGTCTATGCTACTTCAAAATAGTTTTATTGCTGATGCGACTGTTAAGACAGCGATACTTGATGAGGCTTCGTTGTTCTGTTAACCGTCGATATTGCCTTTCGATTCCAATGTAGATAATGGAATTGTGAATTTAATTTTCAATGGCTATAAAAACAATAAAGAAAATTTCTCACTGAAATAAAAAATAATGTTGCAAACTTTTCTTTCGAAGCAAAAGAAGGAAGATTATGGTCTCCTGAAGATCCTTATTTATATGATTTAATATTAGAACTTAAAAATAAATGATAAGAATTGTAGACAGATATTCTCTCAAGGTTCAGGACTATCTAGAGAAATAAAAATTGACGGATATAAACTTTTTGCTCAATAATAAACCTATTTTTTTAAAGGATTTGGAAAACATGAAGACTTTCCTATAACCGGGAAAGGCTTTAAATATTCCTCTTATTATAAAGGATTTTTCTTTGATGAAGTGGATCAATGCTAATTCATTTCGTACCTCACATTATCCTTATGCTGAAGAAACACTGGAATAGC
The DNA here is from genome assembly GCA_963727535.1 of uncultured Ignavibacteria bacterium. Taxonomy (GTDB): domain Bacteria; phylum Bacteroidota; class Ignavibacteria; order Ignavibacteriales; family Ignavibacteriaceae; genus RBG-16-34-14. Next base: position 125,075 of record CAVSGR010000008.1, on the reverse strand, counting down.
CGATCAAAGAGGATTTTGATTATTGATGAAGTTGCCGCCGTTAGTTTGGATTTTCGTCATACAACTCAGCGGACTTTAGATAATCATATGAATTCATTAAAGAACTTAATTAAAAGAGATAAAAATCATCCTTCGGTAATTGCATGGGCACTGGGTAATGAGCCTAATCTTGCTGGAGAAGTAGAATACCGTGACGGAAGAGGTGAAAAAATACTGGAAAGAAATTTTTGGTTTGCTTGAACTTACTAGAAGACTACCCGACCCTTTACTGTTCCTAATTGTCCGCGAGCAGGTAATGATCATCCGGTTTATGTCTTTCTGATTTTATTTCGATTAATAGATACTACGGCTGGTATGAAAATCCTGGGCAAATTGAATTGGGTGTTAAAAGGATGGAAGAAGAGATGGATTATCTTGTCGATAAATTAAGAAACCAATCTTGGTGCTGAATTCGGAACGGACACAATGCCGGGATTTCATTCAACTGAACCGACAATGTTTACGGAAGAATATCAATCTGGATTTTTAAAGCAATACTGTAAACTAATTGAATCAAAGGAATATACGATGGGGAACACGTTTGGAACTTTGCCGATTTCCGAACTCCGCAAATTTTTCGGAGGGTAGTGTTAAACTTAAAGGAGTGTTTACCAGAACACGCGATCCGAAGGCTGCCGCTTTTCTTCTTAAAGAATTATGGTCGCAAAATAAATAGAACTATTCTACTTAACTTAATAGGATACTAATGTTCGGATTTAACATGTTAGATCTTATTGTAATCGCTATTTATTTTATCGGGATAATCTACCTGGAGTGCCTTGACAAAAAAATCTATCCAAACTACTGGTGATTATTTTATGGGCAGCCGAAGGTTCGGCAAAATAATGATGGTTACTAATGCCTTGGAGTCGGAACAAGAACAGATCATGCTGTTGCGGTCAGTGGGGCGTGTTACCAGATAGGACTTGCAGGTATATGGTATCAGTGGCTTTATATTTTTAATACTCCTTTCTATTGGATCTTGCCCCTATCTACCGGAGATTGAGATATATAACAACCGGAGATTTTTTTGAAGAACGATACGGCAAAAATTCAGGTGCTGCTTATGGGGCGATGGGCTTGATTTATTTTACTTTAAATGTCGGGTTAATGTTAAAAGGAACCGGAACAGCCATTGAAGCTGTTACCCAAATACCGACAAATATTATAGTTTTAGTATTGCTGGTTGTTTTTCTTGCTTACAGTGTACTGGGTGGATTGGTATCGGCAATGATAATAAATGTTATTCAGGGGATGTTCATTATGATTCTTTCATTCTTATTAATTCCCTTTGCATTGAATACAGCGGGAGGTATTTCTGCAATAAAATCCGACCTGCCAGGCTATATGTTCAGTTTTGTTGCCCCAACAGAGGTAACATTATTTTTTATTATAGCAATAGTAATAAATAGTCTTGTTGGGATTGTGGTTGAACCACATCATATGGCAATTGGAGGTGCAGGAAAAACAGAGCTGAATTGCAGAACCGGCTGGACATACGGAAATTTTGTGAAAAGAATGGCAACTTTGGGTTGGGCTTTTATGGAATTTTTGCAGCAGCTCTTTTTCCTAACTTAACTTCGGAAAACAGGGAACTTGCTTTCGGTACAGCGGTAGTTAATTTACTTCCTGCCGGTTTGGTGGGTCTAATGATTGCTGCTATGTCTGCTGCGGTAATGGCAGCTTCTCATAATTTTATGGTTGGAGGGTCTGCACTTTTTACGAGAAATTTTTATAAAAAATATTTTAGAAAAGACAAAGATGAAAGTCATTACTTAAAAGTTGCAAGATATTCTTCTTTCTTTATTGTGATTGGTGGAGTTGGTTTTGCATTACTTCTTCCTACTGTTGTTGCGGGATTAAAAATTATTTGGCAAATGACTGCCTTCTTCGGTATCGCTTTCTGGATGGCTATAATCTGGAAACGCGCCAATCGGTATGCTGTTTGGACAAGCTTAATTGTTACAATTGTTTCTTCATTATATGTGGGTAAATATTTTGATTTTGGACTCGGGCTTAGCATTGCATGGCAAATTACAATTTATCTTCCGCTTGGGTTCTTGTCATTTTTTATAGTCAGTTTGTTCACAAAACCGGAACCGAAAGAAAAACTTGATAAGTTTTATACTTTGCTTCATACGCCTGTTGGTGAAGAAAATAAATTAAAGGAAGCAGGAATCGAAATGATTCTTGATGGAGTTCACGTTGATGAAGTTGCAGGTAGAGAAAAAGAAAACATCTCTTGATGAAGAAGGACATGGACTTCTTCTTGTCGATTTGCTATCGCTCAAAAATAAATTCTCTTTCAGGAAATATAAAATTGATATTTATGGATTCGCTGCCGCAGTAATATTGGTGATTATAATAATTGGCATCGGTTTGTTTACAGCAAGTATTGGATAATGTTTTATGAAAAAATTATTAAGATCATTAATCTTTCACGTGATATACGTCTTAATCTTATTGATTCTGTTTTTAAACGGCTGTGAAAAAGAAAAAAAAATCTCTGTTAAAAATGAATGCACTAGAAATCTTCTTATACTTTGTGATGATCTTATAAACCTTCAGAACTTAGATTCAACAAGTTCTGATTTCGGAGCTTTATATTGCAAGTCTTGTTCTGATTATCACACAAGAGCCTCCGAATCAGTTATGCCTTTTGCTGTTGCTTATAAAGAAACTAAAAATAAAAAATATTTACGTTTTGCTTTGGCAACTGGTAACTGGTTAATCAAACAGCAAAAAGAAGACGGTTCCTGGTTTGAAACTCCGGAAACATGGACAGGCACTACTACCGATCAGCTTTTATCGTTTCTGCAGCTTATCCCACCTTAAAAGAAAAATTATCTGATGAAGAAAATAAAGATGGCTCGCTTCTATAAAGAAAGCAGCAGACTGGCTTGTTATAAATATGAATCATCGCTCGTTTGCAAGTATAAATTATTGTGCAACAACTACTGCAACTTTAAGTTTGGTGAATTTGCTGATACCGGATACTTCCTACATTAAAAAAGCAAAAGATCTTGCCACAGTGGTAATTGGAAAATTTGATGAAGATTATTTTCTAACCGGGGAAGGCAATAGAATAAGAGGAACGAAGTACGGTGTGGATTTAGGTTATGATATGGATATGTCTCTTTGGGGATTAGGTTTATTTGCGAAGTTAAATCATGATGAACAGGTCAACAACTATGTTCAGGAATCATTGAAGAGGTGCATTTATTTTATTTATCCTGATGGCTCGATGGATAATTCCTGGGGAGTAAGATCGAGCAAATGGACAACTTTTGGGAGCTTTACTGCCGATGGATGTCAAACCACTTTTGCTTTGTATTCAAAAGATAATCCCGTTTATAGAAATGCTGCTATTAGCAACCTGAACTTTATGATGAAAATGAGAGTGAATGGTTTAATTACTTATGGGCCAAATTACTACGATATGTATGATGATGCCCCCTGTATTTATCCTACTTTTTGCAGAGCAAAAAATTTAGCCCTTACTATTGTATACGGAGAACAAACAGAGGGAATTATTGAAAAACTTCCGACACAAAAAACCGGATGGCTAAAATATTTTAAATTGGACTTGGTTTTAGTCCGCACAAAAAATTTTATGGCAACCGTTACAGGTTATCGTTATAAAGATATAAGAAGAGGAGCCGACTTTAAATATTGTACAGACCGAGCGGCGGTTCTATTACAAATCTTTGGGTTAAAGATTATGGCTATTTACAGGCATCGGGTCAGACAGTGTATCATAAATGGGAAATGAATTATCCTGAAATAGACAGTTCACTTCCGCTAACTCCAAGAATAGAATTTAAAGACTCAAATGCTTATTACACAAACTTATATGATTTCGATTCACATATTGATACCAGTGAAAATAACGGAGTATTTACCATTGAAACTATTGGGGAATTAAAAGATAAAAACAGGTGGGAAGGTGGAGTTGCTTATACTATAACACACAAAATTGCAGACGATTATATAGAGAAAGATATCAGGCTAAGATTTCATGGTCAAAAACCTGTCGTAAACATTATTGAACCTTTTGTACAGAATAAAAACACAGTATTTAAAAAAGTAAATGAGAGCACAATCGAAATTACTGATGGTAAACATAAATTTTTATTTGAGTTATTATCAAAAGAACCGCCTCCTGTAAAACTGGGTACCGATGAAGAAAAGTATGATCAGCCTTTTCCCTCATTAAAAGGGTACCCGGTTATTATTGTGGTGAAGCCTGATAAAAATTCTTTTATTAAAGAAATTAAATACAGAATAAGAATTTTAAACTTGAAGATGATTAATAATGAAATATAAAATTGGTTTTGTCTTCCTGTTTTTTCTAGTTATTGTAAATAATAATTCTTATGCACAGAATGATTCATTAAAAAATGAAATTTTAAAAGCATTAAACGAATGTGCAGACTATGCTACCAATGTTTTATTAGATGAAGAGGGAAAATCAAGATGCGATTACAACTTAACAGAAGGGAAATGGTATTATTATGAAGCTCCCTGGCACACCGGACAGATAATTAATGGATTGGTTGAAGCGTATAAGCTGACAAAAAATAAAAGATATTTGGATGCAGCTAAGAAAGCCGGCGATTGGTGGTGTAGTCTTTTAATAACGGATAATCCGAAATTAAAAGGAATGTTGGATGCTGTACATGGAGATGGTGTAAATGATATTGTTTTTGCAACCGTAACGGACGGAACACCGGGACTTTTTAATCTTTACAAAGTAACCGGAATAAAAAAATATGCAGAAGTTCCAACGAGCGCTGGTAAATGGATGCTTGCAAATATGTACGTACCCGATAAAGGAATTTTTTATGATATAGTTGATGTAAAAACCGGTGAGGTTAAAAAAGAAAATAGTCCTTTCTGGCCGGATAAAAAAGAACAGGATTTATATGATGTTGCCCGTCCCAACAATGAAGGATTTTTATTTAAAGATATGTATGAATTTACTGGTAACGAAAAATACAAAAAAGTGTTTATTGAACTGTGTGAAAGTCTTGTAGAAAAACAGGATAAGTATGGTTTGTGGATGGATTTTATGCCTAATCATAAAGAGGAAGGAACATTTCATCCACGTTTCAATCTCTGGTATGCAGAATCACTTCTTGAAGGATATGATTTAACAGGAGATAAAAAATATTTAGAAGCCGCGAAAAAAACATTAATAACATATCAGAAAGCCCAAAGAAAAAGCGGGACTATTTATTACAAGAATTATCTCGACGGAAGCTACAATGAAAATTCTATAACCGGTTCTGCTGTGGCTTTTGCGGGAATGTTGTGGATGAGGTTTGTTAAATATGGAGTCGGTGATGAATTTAAGGAGAATATCGAGAGGTCTTATAACTGGATTCTAAAGAATCGTTTTTCGGTTAACCATCCCGATAAAAATTTGAGAGGTGCCGTTATCAATATCAGGACAAGACACAAAAAAGGTAAATTCTGGATAACACAAAGAGACGTTGGTACCTCATTCGGGTTAAGATTCTTAACTGCGTATTATAACTATAAATTTGGAAGTGATGAATAAATGTCCATTAAATACGTCAGCCTAAAAATTACTTTACTATTAATAATCTGTTTGATAATAAAAGTAGAACCCGGAACTTTTTATGTGTCTTCTAATGGCAATGATAATAACAGTGGATTAACAAGAGTTGAATCATTCAAAACAATTAATAAAGCTATAGATCTCTCCGAAGAAGGCGATACGATTTTTGTTTTGCCGGGAACATACAATGAAGTAATTAACGTTAAAAATAAAAAAGGTCTTCCTGAAAGATCAATCTCTCTCCTGGGATTTTCAAACAATGAAGAAGATTTTCCTTTAATAGATGGAGGCGAAACAAATCCTACTGTAGATTCTTCCAGTTTCTGGATGTTGATTAAAAATTCTCAATGGATAAAGATTAGAAGACTCAAGTTTAAAAGTGCATGGGCATATCCGATATTGATAAAGAATTCGTCCTACATCTCTTTTGATAGCTGTTACTTTTGGGGAGCCAAGCGAGTTATAAACGCTGATGGAAGTCGAACACATCACCTGTTGATTGAAAACTGTTATTGGGACCAGGGAGGAGAATATCTTTGGAAAATAGATAAAGATTCTTCCGGTGTTGCTGCCTGGCTTTCAATGCATCATGAAAATATGAGTTATTTCAACGGTTCGTTAATAGATTTTCATGAAACCGGCGGCTCAATTGTTATTAGGAACAATAAAATTATTTACTCATACAATGCGTTAAGATGGCGCGGAGAAAAAGGTTACGATACTAACATTGAGATTTATGATAACAATATTTCTTATGCAAGAGATAATGATTTCGAACCGGAATATTATACATACAACCTTCACATATATCATAACTTTTCTCATAACATCCACAGAACTCTTTCAGTAGATAATGTTGAAGGAGGCAATATCTATTACTATGGAAATGTTATTACAACTGATAATGATCACTGGACAAAAAAAATATGTGCATGGTTCTGGAAAATTTATGGGGGGAAAGAACTCCGAGCTATCCGCTCTTTGGATTCAATAATAGTTTTTATGGAACCGGTCAGGTACTAAGAGTGGATGTTGGAGATTTAACCGAACTAAAACATTTTAATAATGCCTATTACCTTTCAGATGAGAATGGGTGGATACTCGATAAGTGGGATTCAACCGACCAATTAGATTATGATATCTCAAATAAAGAATGGCCGGAAAATGTTATTAAAAATAAACAAGAACAAAACGGTAAAATTGCCGATATAAAGTTTATTAATCCTGCTGACAAAGATTTAAGATTACAAAAAGACAGTCCGGGAATCGATGCAGGAAAAGTCATATCATTTAGTGAATTTGACTGGACACAAATCTTACAAGGGTAAAGCTCCGGATGTTGGAGCTTATGAAAATAATGAATTGGTAGAGGGACCACCTTTCCGTTTTTTACTTCCACCTGGAACTGAAACAACTTATAAAGAAAAACCAAGAATTGTTAGAGACAAAATTAATTCAAACAAATTAATTCTCTTTTTTTCTGAAGGGATAAATCCTGAAACAGTAATGAAAGAAGATATAAATTTATATGCAGATCATGATTTGAAATTAGTTAGAGACGTTTCCTTTTCTGATCATAATTATAAAATGATAATTAAAACCGATTCTGATATTGAAGGAAAAAATGTTTCGATATCTTTTAAGAAAATGCCTATAGGAATGAACGGAGAGATAGCTACTTACTGGGCATCGACCATTAGAATAGAAAAGTAATTAGAAGCCGTCTCCACGGGATTAATCCCGTGGTTAACGTGAATGAGATCATTAGAACAAGAGTCATAAATGAAAAGCACATATAAAAAATTTTTAATATTTCTGGCTTCAATCGGACCGGGATTGTTCCTGGTTGGTTACAATATTGGAACCGGAAGCGTTACCACAATGGCGTCTGCCGGCGCAGCGTACGGAATGACTCTTACCTGGACAGTGCTTCTTTCATGTGTTTTTACTTACATATTATTTATTGTTTTCAGCCGCTATACACTTGCTACGGGAGAATCTGCTTTATATAGTTTTAGAAAACATTTCGGAAATATTCCCGCAGGTTTTATTCTTGTAATTATTCTTTTTTCGGAAATGGTTTCCAGCATAGGGCTTATGGCAGTAATTTGTCAATGTGTACAGGAATGGTCGCGCCCGCTTACTGCTTCACATGAGGGATTCAATACTATAATACTTGCAGCCATTTTTGCAGTCGGTGCTTTAATACTTCTTTTTATGGGTAGATATACTTTTGTTGAAAAGATTTTAACATTTTTTGTAGTGCTGATGGGAATCAGTTTTATCTTAACAAATTTTATGGTTATTCCCGATGCCGGAACTGTAATACGCGGATTAATCCCGAGCATTCCAAAAGAAACAAATGCCGCAGTTCTGATAGCAGGAATGATAGGAACTACAATGGGCGGAGTTATTTATGTAACACGTTCAATTGTAATTAAAGAAAAAGGATGGAGTATAAAAGATTTAAAAATTGAAAAGAGAGATGCATTAATTTCCTCTTCAATAATGTTTGTTTTAAGTATTGCTGTAATGATTGCTGCAGCAGGTACTTTATATCCACTTGGAATAAGAGTAGAAAATGCAATTGATATGATAAAAACTCTTGAGCCTTTAGCCGGAAGATTTGCAATTTCTATTTTTGTTGTTGGAATTGTTTGTGCCGGTCTTTCTTCACTCTTTCCTCATTATATGCTGATTCCGCTTTTCCTTTCAGATTTCTTAAATGAAAAGCTCGATCTCAAAAAACCAAGGAACCGGACAATAATGGTTTTTTATGCATCGCTCGGATTAGTAGTTCCACTGTTCGGGGGAAGACCGGTTGCAGTAATGATTACAACTCAGGCAGTTACATTAATCATCACTCCACTGGTTTTAATTTTAATGTTTATCCTGATGAACAAGAAAGATTTGATGGGAGAATATAAACCATCCCTGTGGCTCAATATCATTTATATAATTATAACGTTGTTTACAATTTATATGTCAATAATCGGGGCAATCGGAATATTTGAAATGTAAGCTGTTTATTGGTTCGGAAATTATCATATGAAAAGTATTCTCTGTATAATTTTTATTTTATTAGTAGTCGGCAATCTTTTTGCTCAAAGGGAAACCATATCTCTGAATGGATTATGGAATATTGATGAAAGTGTCGATTCATTAGATCATTCCTGAAAACTTCGACCATACTGTTGATGTTCCCGGTCTTGTGAGAACTGCCGAACCTTCTTTCCCCGACGTGGATAAATTCGTTTCCTATGATTTCAACATGTACAACACAAATCCCGATAGTGGAAAATATAAAATAGATGATCCCAAGGAATATTGGAATTTCTCTGCAGAAGAGAAATTACTTCTGGTATAAAAGAAATTTCAGATTACGGGATAAAAATGAAGTTGTAATATTAAAAGTGAACAAAGCCCAGTTTGGATCGGCAGTTTGGATCAACAAAAATTTGTTGGAAGAAACTTAAGCAATTGCACTGCAGCATTTTATAATATCACCGGCTTTGTAAATCCTAATGAAGAAAATGAAATACTGATTCGGATGGTGCACATCCCGGTGTACTGCCATATTGGATGTATTCTGGAAGAGATGCGGATAAAAGATACTGGACACCGGGAATCTGGGATGATGTTTCGATCATTTTCTGCGATAATCCTTACATCGAAACTGTTCAGGTTGCACCGGATATTAATAAATCTGGAATAACTGTTCAAATAAAGATTATAAATCTTTGAAACATAACATGAATTTGATCTTAATTATTTAGTTAAAGAATGGAAAACCGGTAATGTAGTTGCATCAATTAAAAAAGAAATATAAAGGAAATGATGATTATTTGATAACTCAAAATATATATATTCCAGGTGCGAACATTTATGGTCACCGGATGATCCTTTTCTTTACCACTGGAGAAGTTAGAACTCCCGGGCGATAATTCGGTAACCCGTTTTGGAATGCGAGAACTTCGGTTTCGATACAAAAACACGAAAAGCATTTCTGAACAATAAAATATTCTATATGCGTGGTTCTAATATTGCTTTCATCGTTTCTTTGATGATTCACTTTGCATGAAGCAGCCGTGGGATAAAGAATGGGTAAAGAAATTTTTAGTAAATATCCCAAAAGATTTTAACTGGAATACTTTTCGTACTCATGTTGGTCTTGTTCCTGATTTCTGGATCGATTTAGCGGATGAATATGGATTTCTTATCCAGTATGAATTGCATGAACTGGAGGACACATTCTTTCTGGAGATTTGACACATTCAAAAAAGTAGTTGAAGATTGGATGAGAGATTCATGGAATCATCCCAGCGTTGTTATTTGGGATATTATGTAATGAATATCGAGGAACAGAAACCGGCGAAATTATTGAAGCAGTAAGACATCTTGATTTATCAAATCGCCCTTGGGATAACGGATACAACCTTCCCCAGGATGAAAATGATCCGATTGAAGATCATCATTATTTAAATTTTTTACCAGGCGGGGAGAAATAGCACACTGGGAAATGGAATTTTATGAGGAGACTGTTGCTCCTAACGGAACGAGAAATGTTCCTTTTCCTACAGTTCACGCTACAATATTAAATGAATACGGCTGGTTTTTTAATAGGAGAGATGGTTCTGCAGGTTCGGCAGCCATTGAACAAATGGATATCTTTGTCCTGACTGCAGTAATAAAGAATTAAGAGAATTTTCAGCTTATATGTATGGAGGTGAAACAGAATACTTCCGTGCTCATCGAAATTACTGCGGAGTATTCATTTTGTTTATCTTACTGGCGATTACCCGGGCAGTGCTACGGGAGACATCTTTAAAGATGTTAATACACTTAATGTCGATTCTTCATTCAATATATTATTTGAAAGAAGCCTTTAAACCTATCGGAGTTTATCTGAACTTTTGGAAGCAAACTCTTGAGTCAGATGCAAATAAAAGATTTCTGTAATGATGGTTAATGATGAGTATAAGAATAATCTTCGGTAACTTAAAATTAGAATTTCCGATTTTGATAACAACATTGATAACAATTAAATTCAATGACTATGAAGTCTTTAATCTTATCCGGAAAACATATATTTTTAATCTTGATTTTCCCAGTCGGCCAGGTCGATATAAACTTGAAGCAAATGCTAAAAGATCGGATAATGGGGAAACAACAACAAGCACAAGATTTTTTCAAATAAATAATTGAGAAAAAGATATGATATTTTCTACAAAGACAGGAACAAAAAAATGTACAATGAAAATATAGTCTGCGCTTATTTATATATAATTTCTAAATACGGGTATCCCCCGCCGGCGATTTAACACCACATTATCTTGATGAAATGTCCGATCTTGGATTTCAAAGCATCGAGCTTGAAGGAATAAGGGAAAAACATCTTCAACAGGTTTACGCTATAAAGGATATGATAAAAGGAAAAATTGATAGAATAAATCTTAAGGTTCCTTATTTTTGCGCTGTTCTTCCGGGATTAACTTCAATCGATAAAATGAACGTGAAAGACAACTATCGTCTATTTGAAAAAGGTTGTGAGATTGCAAAACTTTTTGGCGCCGAGGGAATTTTAGATAACGCTCCTCTCCCCCCATATATTTTTCCCGGATAATATTCCGGTTGTAAGACATTATGACGAAGAAGGCTTTGTCATCAGCGGTTTTCCCGGAGGGAATGACATGGGAAAAATTTTGGGATTATACAATCGAAACCTACCGTGAAGCCTGTGATATTGCTCGCTAAATACAATTTAAGTTATCAAATGCATCCAAGCATCGGGGTGCTGGCATGCAAACACCAAAGACTTTCTAAAATTTTTGATGCGGTAAAAAGAGATAATCTTAGATTTAATCTTGATACGGCAAACCAATTTTTTATGAAAGATAAATATCACAATGATTGTAAAGGAACTTTCCAATTATATTGATTACATTCACATCTCCGATAATGGCGGAATAAGAGTAGAGCATCTTCCAGTCGGCGGCGGAATTATAAACTGGGAAGAATTTTTTAATACTCTCGATAAATTAAATTTTAAAGGCTATCTGGGATTGGATATCGGAGGTGATGAATCCAATGTAGATGATCTCCACAATGCTTATACCGATTCTGCAAAATGGATTGAAAATAATTGGTTGCACATAAAAAATTAGGCTTGCTATGATAAAAATTGTAAAAAGAATATGCTTCTTTTTCTTAATTCTTTCTTTAGTAAATTTATTTGCACAGGAAATAACCGTGTGCCTATGCCAAAAGAAATAAAAAAACTAGAAGATAATTTATTCATTTCAGGCGAAGACATCTCTCTTAAAATATCAATTAAGGATTCATCAAATCTTTACATTCCTATAAATGATCTTGCAGAAACGTTTAAAACTTTTAAGGGATGGGATATTAATTCAAATAAAAAATCATCAAAAATTATTTGGATCGGGATTCCGGATAACGATAATAATTTTGAAACACTTTGCAGACAAAACGGAATTGTTCCAACGGATGAAATTGGCGATGAAGGATATGCTCTTCTGATTAACAAAGATTTGATCATAATTTCCGCAAATAAAAATGCCGGTATTTTTTATGGGATTCAAACTCTGAAACAACTGATTCGTGGTAACAGTAATAGTCCATCTTTACCAGGTTTGAAAATTATTGATTGGCCTTCTCTTAAATACAGAGGAATTCTTGACGATATTAGCCGGGACCTGTGCCGACGATGGAATATATGAAGCAGCAGATCAGGCGGCTTGCCGAATTAAAAATGAACTCGCTTCAATACTACATTGAAAATGTGGTGCTTACGAAATCCCATCCGGAATTTGCCCCGCTAGATGGTTCTCTCAGCATCGAAGAGATTAAAGAACTTTCTGAATATGCAAAAAAATATCATATAACACTTATCGGAAATTTTCAATCATTCGGACATTTTGCGAAGATATTGACGCACCCACAATACTCTCATTTAGGTGAAAGCGGCACTCTTCTTTCACCGGCATTTCCTGAAAGTATCCAGCTTCTAAAGGATATATACAGCGAAATGGTTCCAGCTTTTGATGCTCCATTTTTTAATATCAATGCTGATGAAACTTTTGATCTTGGGAAAGGCCCTTCTAAAAACATGGTTGACAGTCTTGGTATCGCAGTTGTTTATACGAAATTTATAAAAAAAATGTATGAAACTCTTAAAGGTTTGGATGTGCAAATGTTGATGTGGACGGACATCCTCCTTAAACATCCTGAATCTTTCGGTATGCTTCCCAAAGATATAATTATGATGGCATCTGGGGGTATGATGCCGAAGATCCTTTGCTCACATGATTCTACCTATTAAAAATGAAGGATATGAGTTTACTGTTAGTCCCGGCATTCTCAATTCCTATTCAACAATGCCAGACTATTCTGTTACAATAACGAATATTAAAAACTTTGTAAGAGACGGCGTAAAGTATAATTCAATGGGCATGGTTTTAACAGTCTGGGATGACGGAGGTTCAGCCTTTTTTTCAAGGGACTGGTACGGGGTTGCTTATGGTGCTGAACACAGTTGGAATCCTAATGAGGCAAATATTTCTAATTTTATGAAAGATTTAACAAAGCAATTTATATCGATAAATCCGGTAATCTTACAAGGGCAATATGGAAGCTTGTTGAATTAACTGATGTTCCTGTTACTAATGGATTGAAGGAAAAATTATTATGGACAAAAGTTATTCCTGACAGCGGGGAAAATTTAAGAATCGGTATTGAAGGATGGGATAAGGTGAACGAGATTGTTGATTCAGCAGAAATTTTTTTAAATAATTCAGACCCCCTTTTGTATGCAAATGATTATGACTACTTCAGATATACAATTGATCAATACCGATACAATGCAAACTTTAGATTCAATTTAATCGAAGCTTCAAAATCGTTTACGGAAGCTTTTGAAATTCAAAATAAAAACAGCTCTTTTGCCAGAACAAAATTATTAATGCTATGGAACATATTAGCGACTCCAAAAAATGTCTTGTAAATCTTTACAATTTTTATCGAAATATATGGCTTAATGGAAAATCAAACAAATGCTGTGGACATTGTTCTGGACAAATACCAAAATCAGATTAATGATTTAAAAGATATTGAAAAAATAATTCTCTTCATTCGCGATCTTGATTCGGATTTAACATTCCTCCTGAAATTGTGTACGACTCGGTATTGAAAAAGGAGAAGGACAATTTTTCAGAGAATGGATGATGATAAATCCGATTTCAATTAAAGATGGAGAAGAAAAAATAAGGGTGGATTATTTAAAAATATGGGGGGGGAATTAAGCTCAGTTCCGAAAGTAGCGCAAGAATTTGAGCTTAAGGGTGAAACCTTTAGATGGAGAAGGACTGAATCGGAATATTTTGATGTGGTGAATTTATCGGAAGAATTTCCCGAAAAAAATATAATAGTGCTGTTTCTTACGCTTTTGCTAATATCGATATTCCGGAAGACCGTGCTGTCAAGGCTTCAATCGGCAGCACTGGTCCGGTTGATGTTATTACAATGGAAACCTTATATATAGCTATACTAAATATCGTGAGTTAAAAATCGATGAGGATACATTTGAACTTCCTCTAAAAAAAGGAAGGAATAATCTGTTGCTGAAATTATATCAAAAAGATAAAGACTGGAAATTCACATTCCGCCTGCCGGAATATCAAGTAAGAATAGCAAAAACAGATATAAAATTACTGAGTAACAATGGGATGAATTAATTAAAGATTTCAAAAAAGATAAGCTGAATGTAAAAATTTTTCCCGATCGGAAAACTATGGGAAAAGTTTCTGCAAATAGAGCCGCTCAAAAAATTAAGGAACTGCTAAATAATAAACAGAAATTAGGTTGATGTTTGGGGCCGCTCCTTCGCAGAATGAATTTCTTAATGAGTTAGTTTTGACAAAAGGAATTGAATGGAATAATATTACTGCATTCCATATGGATGAATATATCGGTCTGGCCGAAAATGCAGAACAGCTATTCAGCAAGATTTGTTGATAAAATTTTTAATAAAGTGGATTTTAAAGAAATATATTTAATTCAACCTTTGAAGAATCCGGAAAAGAAGATTGAAGAGTATGAGAAATTATTAAAAGAAAAACAGATTGATATTGTTTTTATGGGAATAGGAGAAAACGGGCATATAGCATTTAACGATCCGCCGGTCGCGGATTTTAGTGATCCGAAATTTGTAAAAATTGTTGATCTTGATGAATCATGCAGACAGCAGCAAGTTAACGACGGATGTTTTCCTTTGTTCAAAGATGTTCCACAAAGAGCTGTTACACTTACCGTTCCCGCTTTACTTAGTGGGAAATATCTTTCCACCGTTGTTCCCGGGATAAGAAAAGCAAATGCTGTTGGTAAAACTTTGAATGGAGATATAAACACTTCCTGCCCTGCAAGTATTCTTCGCAATCATAACAATGTGTTTCTTTATCTCGATAAAGATTCTGCATCAGAAATAGGAATAGATTAACTAAATTACTTCTTATAAATATTCTTGTGCTGCTTTCATTCACAGGAGTGTATGGAAAAGAAACCTTAACCGTAAAACCATATAAATTTGATGCCGGCTCTATTGGTGATAAAAAGGAAGAAGGTTTAATCTATTTAACTAAAGACGTTTTGTATAACAAAAATACCGGTTATGGTTGGCTTGTTAAACCCGATTATAATTTTATACAAAAAAGATTATCAAAATATAGAAATGATTTTACAATCGACGGTGTAACCGGGAAAGAATTATCCTTTAAAGCTGATTTACCGGCAGGTTCTTGGTGGATTACAATGTGGTTCGATGCAGGATTTGAGGATTCAACTACCTTGAAAATAAAATTAAATGGAAATGAGCAGAAACTAAACTGGCAGGTTTTTACGCCGCCTGATGAACCGAGAACTCAAATACAAAAAACATACAGAATTTTTTCGGGAAGCTTTAATGCGGTAAATAATTCTTTACAAATCGATATGGAAAGTTTGCTCGATTCCGTTCGTTTACTTGGTTTTACTTTAATTCCGAAGCCGGAAAAATTATCAGATAAAGATAAAGAGTTATATGACGAACTTGTCGCTGCAGGAAAATACAATTCAGATAAGGATTTGAAAAAACTCGAAAAAAAATCATAAAACTTTTATCTGAAAATCCCGATGATACTTTTGCTCTTCATTATAAAGAACAAATCGATTTAATGATCGAAGCAGAAAATCTTTTTGATATGCGTGGATGGGAATGGGCTAGAAAAAAAACAGGGCTGACAATATTCGACAGGTTTTTCGAGATTGTAATGGTACTGGATCCAATAGTAAACCAGAAAGATTCTCCATTGTATGAAAGGGCGTTATGGCTTCACTCCAAACTTTTATACTGGTTGGATGTTGAACGTGGAATGGGTCCTGAGAAAATTACCGTATCGAAAGAATTAGAAGAAGCTTTTAAACTGTATCCGGATGATAAACTTTTAGCAATGTATAATGGAAAAAAAATAGATTTACCTGATAAATGTGATTCGATAAAATATCCCGCTAATGCACCTCTTTGGTCAAAGCTTCAGTACGAATCTTTATGCAGGCTTGAAGAGGATATAGACTGGTGGGTTAATGTTAAACAAGCGCTGAACGGAGAGTTCGGAGGAAAATTAGGAGATGATGTTGAAATACTCCGGGGCTGGAGTCCCGCTGCAATATCGGGTGATAAAACAGTTATAGAGAGGATGGAAAAAATTAGCCGAATGCGTTTGGGACAGTCCTAAAGTTTATAAAGGATATTCTTCTAAAGTACTTGATGTTGAACATTCATCTGAATTCATTTCCGATTCTTCTCCCGAGCTTGTTTTGTATACTGATAAGGATAAATACGTTGATCGATTGAAATTCAGTGTGAAATATTTTGGTAATCTCTGGACAGGTATTGCAGATAATGGTGAAAGACATTTTGAAATCCTCATGGTTGAGTTCAACGAAAATCGATACTACTCCTCCCGAAAAATCGCGTACTCTGAGTCGAATACTCGTGCTACTAAGGCAGTTCGTTATTATGCATGGAAAACAGGAGATCACCAGGCGATAGAGCTTCTTCATCAATGGTCGCTTGGCTGGGAAAAATCTGCAATGGAAAGTAAAGAAGGGAAAACCGGTTGGCATTATTCCGGCTTCGGTTGCTTTTCCTTCCGGCGAAATAAACGGTACAGAAAATAACTGGTATAATCCCAATATGTATTGGGAATACTTTGATCGGAGCCTGGCTGCCGGTTCAAGAATATACGACCAGCTTTTATTCACTTACCTGTTAACTGGTGATTCAGTATTACTTAAACCTTTAATCTCTTCTTTGGAATTAATTCAAAAATATGAAAGTATCCCTTCCAATGGTGTAAATAAAGTCGGTTCCGAAGCGTGGGCAGATTCTGTTTAAAAAGTAAGGAAGAATACTGGAATGTTGTTGAACAATATAGATTTGCCACTTTAGATTCAAGGTTCGATAGTTTAATCATAAAATACGGAACTCCGTATTCCAATGGGACAGGCTAACGGGAGATGTGTCCTTTCTTGAGAAAGAACTGGGAAACTTTTTAGAAAATGTCAGGTACAATTCTCCATTAAGAACAACAGAAGTTCTCCATACAGATAGAGTTTATTATCCCGGCAGTGAAACTATTAAAGCTATGTTGTCGGGAGATGGGACCTTTGAGGGGACTTCTCCTTATGAATATGTCTCCTGGGAAAATACTGATGATTATTTGACTGCTTTAGTTAAAGATGCCGGACCAGAAAAATTAACGGTGCAACTTTTTTCTTACTCTCCTGATAAACTAGAAATTACCATGTGGGTTTGGCGGCTAAAGAAAGGGAAGTATAATATAGAGATGAAGTATGAGAATGAAAAAACCAAAACTATAAAGACTGAAGTTCATAAACCGGGAGAAAGAATAAAATTGGAAATCCCTTCGAAAGAGTTAGTTACAATTGATTTGAAACCGGAATAAAATTGATATGAAACTTTTTCAAAAAAATATTTTACGGCTTGCCCTGATTATATCCTTTTCAAGTTTATTGATTTATGGACAGGAAAGAAACGCTTTAGAAATAGTAAAATCTATTGCCGATCCTGTTATTAATGAATGCCCGTTTGAATTTAAATTGGTAAAACAGGAACCCGTTCTCGGAGTTCAGATTATAGATTTTAACAGAGAATTTGAAAGTAATGTGAAAGGTTCCTCATATGCTTTAAGTTATATTCAAAGCGATAATAATTCTGTTGTGAAGCTTGGTATAAGTGCTTCGAAAAATATTTCTGTTTGGATAAATGAGAAAACTGTAAACTTTAAGAAAACCGACTCGCCGCGGTGGTAAAAGAGGTTGCTTATGGAATGATAAACTTTTTCGATACGGTTAGTGTGAATCTTAACAAAGGAAATAATAAAATATTAATTAAAGCCGGACCAACAACATCAAGTTCAAAAATTTTTATAAGGCAGATAACAGATGATCCGGAATCAAATGGCTCGTTGAAGTTTTCATCTGGAATTTCAAAAGATGAAAACTGGATGCTTTGCGGACCTTTTACAAATCCAGATGAAGAATTACCGGAAAAAACTTATAAAGGATTTTTATCAGAACAATGGAAAATATCTTAATTGGTTTTTCCCCAAAAGAAAATCTTTTACCCGAATTGAAAATAGATAGTAATAATGTTTTTAAGAGAGATTCTTACGCTGATTGGAATTATGCAAATGGAGAAACTGTTTTAAGCATCCTAAATCTTGCAGAAGCCTCAGGGAATAAAAAATATTATGACTTTGTAAAAAACTGGTGCGATTTTATTTAAACAATATCGATTACTTCAGATTTCAATATGATTCTCTTAATGCATTAAGAGGAAGCTTTCACCGTATATTCAGAAAATCGATGCTCGATGATGCTGGTGCACCGGTTTTGCCTTTTGCTGGATTGACAATTTATTAAAAGAAAAAAATCAAGATTATCTGGAAATTCTTAAGACAATGGTGAATTATGATTTCAATGAACAACCAAGATTAAAAGACGGAACTTTGTGCAGACCAGAACCGGAGAAATGGACAGTCTGGGCAGATGATCTTTTTATGAGTGTTCCGTTGTTTTTACGAATGGGAAAAATCACAGGTGATAAAAAATATTTTGATGATGCCGCAAAGCAGATTATAAATTTTAATCAACTTTTATTTGATAAGAAAAGGACTTTATAAGCACGGTTGGTTCAGCAGGACAAAAGAAAAATCAATCGCTTTTTGGGGAAGAGCGAACGGCTGGGTTATGTGGGCTGCTTCTGAAGCATTATTGTATTTGCCAAAAGATCACCCAGCTTATTCTGAAATAATGAAAATTTATAAAAATCATATCGATGGATTATTAAAATACCAGGATGAAGATGGAATGTGGCACCAGGTTTCGGATCATCCCGGATCTTATGAGGAATCTTCCTGTACTGCAATGTTTATTATTGGATTAGCCAGAGGTGTTAATAACGGATGGCTCGATAAAAGTTACAAAAAGTTAGCGCTTAAAAGTTGGATTGCTTTAACAAAGAAAATTGAAGATGGAATTGTTCACGGGATTTGCCGCGGTACAGGGATGGGAAATGACATCGAAGTTTCACTTTAAAAGACCAACAGTTGATAACGACCCGCGCTGGACTTGGGGCTGTTTTGACAGCAGGAGTAGAAATTTCAAAGTTACAATCAAATAATAAATAATTTTTATGAAGAACTTTCGAAATATCATTTTTATTTTTTTGTTTTTTACTCCTTTTATTTCAGGACAAAATTATGTTTACAATGTTGTTGATTATGGTGCAAAAGGAGATGGAGTTACATTAGACACAAAAGCAATTCAGTCAGCGATAAATGCTGCTGCAGTAAAAGGAGGTAAAGTCGTTTTTCCCGGAGGAGTTTATTTGTCCGGCACTTTATTTCTTAAAAGCAATGTAACTCTTGAAATAAGTGAGGGGGCTGTTTTATTGGGCAGCACAAATATTAAAGATTATCCCGATACTATCTCTTCCCTCCAATCATATAATGATGTTTTTCTTACACAAAGTTTAATCTATGGCGACAACCTTGAAAACATTTCTATAACCGGAAGAGGCACGATTGACGGACAGGGAGGTTCATTTAAAATTACCACGAATGTAAAACCAGACCGGTATAGAAACAGACCTTATATCTTACGTCTTATAGAATGTAAAAATATTTTAATTAAAATATTTCTATGAGAAACTCTGCAATGTGGATGCAGCAATATCTCGCTTGTGAATATCTCACTGTGAGAGGAATAAATGTTTTTAATCATTCTAACAAGAACAACGATATGATAGATATTGATGGCTGCAAAAATGTAATTATATCGGATTGTTTTGGTGATTCTGATGATGATGCTTTAACATTTAAAAGCACTTCGGGAAGAATAAATGAGAATATTACAGTAACAAATTGTGTCTTAAGCAGTCACGTTAATGCAATTAAATTAGGAACGGAAGCGATCGGGGGATTTAAGAACATTACTATTTCTAATGTTGTAATTAAACCTTCAGAAAAAGTAGAGACTATTTATGGAACGAGTAAAGGCGTCGGTGGGATTATTCTTGAAATGGTTGATGGTGGAATTATGGATGGAATTAATATTTCCAATGTAAGAATAGATGGAGTTCAAACGCCGATCTTTTTAAGATTAGGAAACAGAGGAAGAACCATCAGACCTGATATGAAAAAACCTTCCGTAGGAATTATGAGAAATATAAGTTTGAGTAATATTTCAGCAACCGGTGCTTCAGAAATTGGTTCTTCAATTTTATGGTATTCCCGGACATATGATTGAAAATGTTTCATTAAGCAATATCAATATTTCATATAGCGGCGGCGGAACTTTCGAAGATGCTGATAAAATTTTACCGGAAAAAGAAGAAGACTACCCCGAAAGCTATATGTTCGGAAAAACTTCCTGCGTATGGATTTTACATTCGTCACGTAAAAAATATTTATTTAGATAATATCATCTTTACTTATAAAAACGATGAGAAAAGACCTGCATTGGTTTGCAATGATGTTGAAGGAATTAATATTTCAGGATTAAGTGCTGAAGCAGATTTAAATGCAAAATCTTTAATCCTTTTCGATAATGTTAAAGTTGCAGTTATATCATCTTCCCGGTCATTAACTAACACAGAACGGTTTATCAGTTTAGCAGGAGAAAGAAATTCAAATATAAAATTAATCGGAAACGACTTTACTAATGTTAAAAAGATGTACGATGCTGAAAGTGGAGTAATTAAAACGGGCGGAAATCTTAAATAAAAAATTGAGGTTAAATGTTATTGAATAAAAAATTTATTGCGGGAATATTTTTTATGTATTTAATCGGGAATTGTAGCGCACAGGATTATAAACATAACAAGATAACTAATGCTGAGAATCTTTTTTACCGGGAAAAAATAAAATCGATTGTTGAAAAAGCATGTAACTGGCAAATAAAAAATTTGCCTGATAATAGCTGGCATCCTAGTATAAATAAATGGGTTCCTATAAAAAGTAATGGGTGGATACGAAGTGCTTTTTTAACAGGCGTTATGGCAGCTTACAGAACAACAGAAAACGAAGGATATTTAAACTTTGCAAAAGAATGGGGAGAGAAAAACAATTGGGAACCCGCTGAGAATAAAAGGCATGCCCATGACCAGTGTTGTGTTCAAACTTATGCTGAACTCTACGAAATATTTAAAGATCCTGAAATGATTACTCCTGCTGTGCACACTTTTGATCTAATTGTAGCTGATCCAATGCGGGGTCCGGTAGTTGGCTGGAAAAAAGATTTAAACTGGTCCTGGTGCTATGCTTTATTTATGGCTCCGCCCGCACTGACAAGATTAGCAAAGGTTTCAGACAACGTTAAATATTTATCTTTAATGGATACTCTTTATCTCGATACTTATAATTTCCTTTTTGATAATGAATACGATCTTTTCTTCAGGGATAGTTCGTATAAAAAGAGCGCCGAGTCTTTACTTCTTTCCCAAAATGGAAAACCAATTTTCTGGAGTCGTGGAAACGGATGGGTGCTGGCAGGGCTTGCAAGAGTTTTACAATATCTTCCTGAATCTTATCCGAACAAAGATTTTTATTTCAAATCTTTTTAAGAAAATATCTGCTTCTATTGTAAAACTTCAAAGAGAAGATGGGATGTGGAGTTCCAGTCTTTTGGATCCCGAATCTTATCCTGAACCTGAATCCTCCGGTACCGGCTTTTTTTGTTATGCTTTAGCATGGGGAATTAATAATGGTATTCTAAAGAAAGAAGATTATTTACCTGTTATTAAAAAAGCTTGGGTTGTGTTAAATCAATGTCTTGATGAAAACGGAAAACTTCATTGGGTTCAGCTTGTAGGGAGTAAACCGGGACAGGTTAAATATGATGATTCTGTTGAATATGGTGTTGGAGCTTTTCTTTTAGCAGCAAGTGAAATATATAAATTTTCATCATCATTAAAGTAAGGAAGAGTTATCGAAAAGAATAATAACATACCGTTCATATTAATTTTTAGTCTTTTATCAATAATACTAATTAGTTTAGATAATATTCACGCACAGTCTTTGTTAAAATCAAAAGGATTTGTTCCGGTTGATAAAGATTTAAAGAAGGAAAACCAAATGATAAGCTTTCTTTAATGTGGGAGAAATTGCTTAATAATACTTGTAGGGAGATATTAGTTAGATGGTGGACGGAAAGTCAATGCAAAGGTAAAGAAGGCGAATATATAGATTTCGGTTACTTAGAGAATAATTCAAAGAAAGGCGAGTTTGGTAAAGAAACCTTAGGTGGAATCCGTGCGCCATCGGAATATGCTTATGTAATTGCTGTTTCTGTTTTTACAAAAACTTATGATTCAGAATATTCCGGGATTTCTGAAACAGAAGCGATAAAACGTGCTGTAACATTAATAAAATCTTTAGCAAAAGATCATTTAATAAATGGAGGGATAAATTACCCGTGGGGTAATCAATGGCAATCATCGCAATGGGCAAGCAAGTGCGCAATAGCCGCTTGGTTACTGTGGGATTATCTCGATGAGAAAGACAAAGAAAATGTAATTAATATGATTGAATATGAAGCCAACCGTTTTTTGAATGTTGAACCTCCTGCTGCCAATGAAAATTATATCAAAAATACCAGGGCTGAAGAAGACGGATGGGATGCGGATGGAATTCAGGCTGCATGCCGATGCTGCCGGGCAATGTTAATTATAGTAAATGGCTTGAGAAATCAATTGAATATAGAGCAACAGCTTTAGCAACTCCTAATGATGTCAATAGTAATAAGATTCTTGATGGAAAACCTGTTTCATCTTTAGTTACAGGCTATAACCTGGATACGCTTGGTGCGGTAGGAAATCACCAGGTTTATCCTCACCCTGATTATATGGCTGCTCCTCTGCGGCATACAATAGAAGGAGGTTTGTTTTTATTATTGGGCAACAAAAGAGTTCCGGAGGCAAACAGGTTTAACTGCAATCTTATTTATCAGAATTTTGTTAATCATAAATGGAACAACGAAAGCTGTATTTATCGTGCTGATGGGACAATCTACTGGCCTATTAATAAGGAAGAAGATCGAAGGTTTGAATTTATAACTTTTGCGTTAGCAGATGCCGGCGGAACTTTTCTTGGTTACGATGATCTTGCAAATGTAAAAGCGCCTAATTGGGAAGAACTTCACTTAGAAAAATCTTTTGAACTTCATCTAACAGCTTTTCTTGCTGCAAGCGGATATCTTTTGCACTGGCTTAATTATCAGGGTGTTAGTTTTTATTAGTAATTTTTATGCTACTATGAAGATTTTATTTTTTAAGTCGCTTTGGGGAATGACTGAAAAAACTCTGGAAGAAAAATTCCAAAGAATAAAAAATGTAGGTTATGATGGTATAGAAACAGGTTCGGCCGAAGATGAAAAAGCTCAGGAAGAGTTTATTAATCTTTTCGAGAAATATGATTTAAAAATTATTGCACAGCAATGGTCTCTTGGTAATAATGCCGAAGAGCATATAAAATCTTTTGAAGAGCAGTATAACCGCAATGCAAAGTTTAATCCTGTGTTAATTAATTCACATACAGGAAGAGATTATTTTTCTTTTGATGAAAACCTAAAGATAATAAAAGCTTCTTATGAAATTGCAGAAAAGAAAGGTGTGAAGCTTATCGACGAAACTCACCGTGCAAGATTTCCTTTTTATCCGGGAATAACTGCTGAATATTTAAAGTCTTTTAGCAAACTAAAACTCACCGCTGATTTTTCACATTGGTGTTGTGTTTCCGGATCTTTGCTGGAAGCACAAAATGAATTTGTTTCAATTGCAATAAATAATTCAGAACATATTCATGGA
This sequence comes from uncultured Ignavibacteria bacterium, assembly GCA_963727535.1. Lineage (GTDB taxonomy): Bacteria > Bacteroidota > Ignavibacteria > Ignavibacteriales > Ignavibacteriaceae > RBG-16-34-14. The sequence continues at coordinate 101,010 of CAVSGR010000008.1, read as the reverse complement.
AGAGTTGGACACAAAGAAGGTCCACAGGTTAATGATCCGCGCGCTCCCGATTGGCAGAACAATCTCGAAGTCCATTGAAACTGGTGGAAAGAAATCGTAGAAAAACATAAAGAAAGAGGTTCGGAATTTTTAACTGTTACACCGGAATTCGGTCCGCCCGATTATATGATGACATTGCCGTATACAAGACAACCCCTTAGTGACTTATGGGATGTTAACCTGTATATAAAAAAAATTTGTTAGCAAAAGAATTGAATAAATAAAAAAATAAATTGAAGGAAATACTATGACTAACTTTGAATTAAACGGGAACTATCCTATTTCGGAAGAACAAAAGAAAACCTATAAAGAAGAGGGTGTTGTTTTTTTGAAAGCGGTTCTATCTAAAGAAGAAGTAGAGGCTTCACGTGAAATTATTGATAAGATTGTTCACGAATTAACAAAACACGATACAAGATCTTTGGAAGAAAAAACTCCTTATGAAAGAGAGTTTTTACAATGTGGGCATATCTGGCGTACTTTTGAAGATGTTAAAAAATTTACGCTGAGCACAAGACTTGGCTCAATTGCCAGGCAGCTTTTAAATGCAGAACATGTAAGATTATGGCATGACCAGGCATTATATAAAGTTCCCGGTGGAACCGGCACTGAACCGCACCAGGATTTATCTTACTGGCCTATGCTCGAACCAAATGCAGGTACAATATGGTTGGCTTTAGACGATGTAACTTTAGCTCATGGAGCTCTTCATTTTATACCGCGTTCTCATTTATATGAGGATATATTCAGTCACGATAACATAATAGAAAATTCCTTAGAAGGAAAAACCAATCTTGTTGCAAAAGCAAAAGAAATAACAAAAAGAGAACCGGTTTATTTTGATCTTGAACCGGGGGATGCAACTTTTCATCATTCTTTAACTGTTCACTATACCGGTGCCAACACTACAGATAAAACAAGAAAAGGAATGTCCGTCATTTACTTTGAGGATGGTATAAGATACGACGGTAAGTCTCCTTCATCAGATCATCATTGTGCTGAGGGAAGTATCCACGGTGAGCCGATCGCTACAAAGTGGAACCCGATTATAGTTTAAAATTTTTTAGGTATAAAATGAATTCAAACTTGAAAATCTGGCATGTGGGAAATTGGTGTATTCATCTTGGACAGAAATATGTCGAATCTCCTTTTGAAGCTCCAAGCAAAGATGTGGAGATTTTAAATTATGCCCAGCCATTTGTCGATGCATTAAAAGCAATCCCGGATGCTGAAGTGATCTCTCAACCTTCATGGGAACTTTATCATATGTCACCGGAAGAGTTTGACGAGAGATTAAAATGGGCATCGACAATAATTTTTGCCGATGTTGAAACGAAATGTTTATTGCTTCATCCTGATTTCTTTAACAGGGCAAAATGGGGAGACAAGCCTGTTACTTTTTCAGATAGATTTGATTTGCTTCGGGAATGGGTTGAAAGGGGAGGACATTTTCATATGAATGGAGGCTGGTTAAGTTTTAGTGGCGAACTTGCAAAAGGAGGTTGGGGAAGGAGCAGGTTTCATCATGTTCTTCCTGTAGAATGTCTTCCACACGATGATCTTATTGAGTCAACAGATGGTTATAAAATTGAATGCAGACAACCGGAACATCCTTCTGTTAAAGGAGTTGATTGGTCTACGGTTCCTCCTATTCTTGGATTTAATGAAGTGAAATTAAGAAACGATTCAATATCAATTGTAGAAATTGAAAATATGGGGAAGTGGCATCCACTTTTAGCTGCTCATAGTTTTGGTAAAGGATATGTTTCCTGCTGGATGACAGGTGCAAGTCCACACTGGGGAATTAATTTTATGAAATGGAAAGAGTATTCCAAATTCTGGAAACAGGTTTTTACAAACCAATAAATTAAAGGATTTCCCTGGTACATCTTGAATTATTAGACTGGCTGCTTATTCTGTTCTTCCTGGTGATTTATATAATTATCGGAACATGGGCTACTAAGAAAGCCGGTAGAAGCTCATCCGAGTTTTTTCTTTCCGGCAGAAATATGTCGTGGCTTATACTTGGGGTTTCAATGGTTGCAACGACTTTTTCAATTGATACTCCCAATTTAATAACGGACATAGTTCGGCAAAACGGTATTGCCGGTAACTGGGTTTGGTGGGCTTTTCTTTTAACAGGTATGCTGACTGTTTTCATTTACGCAAAACTTTGGCGCAGATCTAATGTTATGACTGACATTGAATTTTACGAACTCAGGTATAGTGGAAAACCTGCTGCCTTTCTAAGAGGGTTTAGAACGATTTATCTCGGTTTATTTTTCAACATAGTAATTATGTCTGCAGTTACACTTGCAGCAATAAAAATGGGTACTATATTACTCAACTTTTCTCCACTTGAAACAATTTTAATTGCAGGAGGAGTAACAGTTGTTTATAGTTCGCTTGGTGGATTACTTGGCGTTCTGATGACCGATTTTGTTCAGTTCATCATTGCGATGATCGGTTCTATAGCGGCAGCTTTTTATGCAGTCAACCATCCAAAAGTTGGGGGATTGGCAAATCTTCTTTCAAATCCGAATGTTGTTGATAAATTATCTTTCTTACCGGATTTCAATAATACTGAAATGGTAATTATTGTTTTAATAATTCCGTTTGCAGTTCAATGGTGGAGTGTTTGGTATCCGGGATCAGAGCCTGGAGGAGGTGGCTACATAGCTCAAAGAATGCTTGCTGCAAAAGATGAAAAGAATTCCGCGGGAGCTGCACTTCTTTTCAATGCTTCACATTATGCATTAAGACCATGGCCATGGATACTTGTTGCACTTGCATCAATAGTTGTATTCCCTGATCTTCAATCACTTAAAAATGCTTTTCCATATGTAGATCCGGGTATTGTAAAAAATGATTTAGCATATCCTGCCATGCTTACTTTTCTTCCTCCCGGACTTCTCGGTCTTGCTGTTGCTTCACTTATCGCAGCTTATATGTCAACAATGTCCACAAGTTTAAATTGGGGTTCTTCTTATATAGTAAATGATTTTTATAAACGATTTATAAAACCAAATGCACCCGAAAAAGAATTAGTAAGAGTTGGAAGAATATCAACAATATTTATGATGATCTGTGCAAGCTTTTTAGCTTTATATATGCAAAATGCTTTACAGGTTTTTAACGTTCTTTTACAAATTGGAGCGGGAACAGGACTATTATTTATTCTAAGATGGTTTTGGTGGAGAGTAAATGCTTACAGTGAAATTTCCGCAATGGTTGTTTCTTTTTTCATAGCAGTTTTCTTTTTTATTCAAAAAAATATTGATAACACAAAAATAGCTGAATTAGTTAAAAACGGGATTGATACAAATGCTGCAACCGCTTTTGTTGCCCCATTTAAAAGAATGGCACGAATTAGTAATTGGCGTAGTACTAACAACAATATGCTGGCTTGTGATAACTTTTATAACAAAACCCACAGATGATAAAAAACTTATTGATTTTTATAAACTTATTCGTCCGTCAGGAAAAGGATGGAAAAAGATCGTAACTAAAGCCCAACAAAACGGAGAGAATATTATATTTGAAGAGAGCAAAGATAATTTACCGCTTGGAATTTTATGTATGCTTGTAGGAAGTATTGGCATTTACAGTGCTCTGTTTGCTACAGGTTTCTGGATTTATTCTAACGTTCTGCCTGCTTTTTTATTATCAGTGATAGCAATATTTTCAGCAGTATTTATTATAAAGAAATGGAATCAGGTAATTAGTTGATGAAGTTGTAAAAAATGAAAAAATCATTATTATTGAAAAATTGTAGACTATATAATTCACCAGATGAAAATCTATCTGATATTTTTATTGAAGACTCAAAAATATCTTTTGTTGGAAAATCACCGGATGAAAAAATTGCTGATGAAATTATCGATGTTAAAGGAAAAATTGCTGCACCAGGATTAATTGATATTCATGTTCAAGGTGCCGGTGGTGCTACTATTCTTGACGGTACAGAAGAAGCGTTAGTTACAATTTCAAAAACTCTCGCTAAAACCGGTACAACTTCTTACGTCGGTACCAGTGCTGTTAAACCTGATAAGGGTAGCGTTCATTTAAAGATTGCAAAAGAATATGTAAACAAAAATATTGGCGGTGCAACTCTTTTAGGACTTCATCTTGAAGGACCGTTTGTTAATCCTGAAAAAAAAGGAGGATTAAGTCTTGATGGAATTTATCCTTCATCTGCTGAAGCCCTTAAAGAAATATATGATTTGACAGGGGATACATTAAGAATGATGACGATTGCACCGGAAATGCCGGGAAATTTGGAAATAATAAAGCAGCTAAAAGTTAAAGGTACCATTCCTTCCTTTGCACACTCGAATGCAACCTATGAAGAAACTAAAAAGGGATTTGAAGCTGGAATTAGTCATGTTACACACATATTTAACAGGATGCCTAATTTTCATCATAGAATTGCGGGGGCGCTAAATGTTATTTTTGAGAATAAAGATATAACTGCACATATCATAAGTGACGGACATCATCTTCATCCGAGTGCTGTTAAGATGGTTTATAAAATGCTAGGACCGGAAAGATGTATTTGTGCTACAGATGGAATGAACGGAATTGGTATGCCCGAAGGAAAATATTTTTATAATGGGAAAGAATATGAATCAAAAAATGGAATAGCTCATTATCTTGACGGGACTCTCATCGGTACGACAATGAGTCTGCTGCAAATAGTTTCTAACTTCAAAAAGTTTACAGGTTGTACTTTAGAAGAAGCAATAAACTCTGCAAGTAAAAATCCCGCTAAATTATTTAATCTAAATAAGGGGAAAATTGAAAAAGGGAAAGATGCAGATATTATTATTTTAAATAATGATTTTTTGAATCTTATTACCATAATAGGTGGTAAAGTTATTGGATCATTAAACTAGCATAAAATGTACACTACGGTAGAGTTTTACTTGAAGAATATGATTTAATAATAATTCCCATTACAAGAGTAAAATTAAGAGATGGAAAGAAAGAAAACTCTATCTATGTAATTGGAAAGAATAAAAATATTATTGGTTCAACAACTTCGTATTTAGATTATACTAAAATATTTCTATTTGTTATCCGTTCTATTCTTATCGCACTTACAGTACTTTGTTTTTTCGTTATTCGATTAGTTAATAATTATTATAGCAATTTATATAGCAGAAGAAATATTTATCTTTCTAAATACTAATAATTAAAATAAGTTATAGATTTTTGTTTATTAGATATAATCTCATTCGTAATGAGCAGGTCGCCGGTTCGATTCCGGCAGTTGGCTCTGGCTTATGGGAGGCAGGAAAAATAGGGAGACACGAAATGGGATTTCCTACCAAAGTTATAGTAAGATTTCCAAAGCTTTGAAATCGCCAACTAACCATATACCAGGACAGTTATAATCAATTAGAGCAATATGTATAAGTTATTCATTTTTATTTTTTTTGTGAGTCTCGGAAATCTGATTGAAGCTCAAAAGATAGACGTCGACGTTAAAGCTGATGCTGTTTGTTTTATGGAGGGTAAAGACAGCATTTTAGTTTATCAGATAGCTGAGAAATCATTAAATGGAATGTATAAACGTTGTAACTATATTCATCCTCTCTATACTTTAGACGGTGAAGTGCTAACTGAGGATTTCCCCCCTGACCATCTTCATCACCGGGGTATATTCTGGGCCTGGCATCAATTATACATAGGTGATAAGAGAATTGGAGATGCCTGGGATATTAAGGATTTTTCCTGGGAGATAAAGTCAGTCAGAGTGCTTGAAGAGCAGGGGAATGCCCGTGCAATTCAAACAGAAGTATTGTGGAAATCCCCCCAATGGAAAGATGCTGACGGCAATGAAAAAGGAGTAGTAAGAGAAACTACTACCATAAAAGTATATCCTGCTGAAAAATCCTATCGACAAATCGACTTTGAAATATCACTGATTGCACTTGAGAAAAATATGCGCATAGGTGGATCAGAAGATGAAAAAGGATATGGAGGTTTTTCTACCCGAATTCGATTGGCAGATGATATTGAGTTTGCCAGTTCAACCGGGAAAGTAATACCTGACAATTTACCGGTCAAGGCAGGTGGATGGCTGGATATTTCCGGGTCCATTGGCAAGGGAGGGGCACTCGCTGGTCTAAGTATTCTTTGTCACCCGGATAATCCAGGCTATCCAAATCCATGGATTTTACGCTCATCAGGCAGCATGCAAAATGCTGTTTATCCCCATCCTGGGGCAACCGCAGTTCCCCTATCCCAAACACAACCTACTATTTTACGTTATCGCTTGCTCATACATGAAGGCAATAATGAAGCTTTGGATATTTCAAAAATATATTCTGATTATACGAAAAATTAGTCAGTTACTATTGATTTTTAGGTGCTAATTAATCAACTTAAAAAAGATTTTTTGTGTGGGCAGGAAAAACAGGGAGACACGAAATGGGATTTCCTACCATAAAATATTTCTTCAACTACGAATGATATTGTGAAGTATTAAATAACTCGTTAGACTGATTTTATAATGGAAGATATTTACGCAGAGTATATTTTTAAAAATTACAAAAACAACACGATTTCAAAGAAACCGGAATGTATTTATGCAGCTGCCCGCAGAAATATGTTCCTTATAATAATAAACTGTGCAGTATAAGTAATAGTTATACCACAATGAAAATAATTTTTTATTACATTATTTTACAAATATTTACATATGAATAACTTTTAGAAGTAATATGTTTTTTATGTTTTCACATATTACAAAAACATAGGAGTTGATAAAAATGAAATCAAACAAAAAAAAAGGAAGAATAGCTGGCTTATTATACCTTGTTGTTGTTTTATCTGGAATCTTTGGGTTAATGTATATCCCTTCAAAGCTTATTGTCTGGAATGATGCATCAGCCACAGTTGGGAATATTATGTCCTCTATATTCCTTTTCAGAGTTGGTATAGTGAGTGATATAATTTGTTACACTTTCTTTTTATGGCTTTCGCTAGTTTTATATGATTTACTCAAACCAGTTAATAAAAACATAGCTGTTCTAATGGTAATTCTTGTTATGGTCAGCATTCCTATCTCTTTCTTCAATGTTCTTAGTAAATTCGATGTACTAACACTATTAAGTGGTGCCGACTACTTAAAGGCATTGGATGCAAAGCAATTAGAAGCACAAGTTATGTTATCACTTACTTCATACAACAATGGACTTCTTATCAATATATTTTGGGCACTCTGGTTATTCCCGTTCGGTTATTTAATATACAAATCCGATTTTTTGCCAAAAACTTTAGGTATTATATTGATGGCTGGATGTATAGGTTATCTGATGGATTTTTTAGGATACTCTTTGTGGTCTGGGTATGGTGAAACTGGAATTTCCGACTTTGTCGGTCTGCCCGCCAGTATTGGTGAAATTGGAATTTGCTTATGGCTTTTGATTATTGGTGCAAAGCAGACTCGTGTACAATAGCTCCTATTTTTTAACGACATTGGCAACAGCGAATTAATGCAGAAATATTTTATAAATAATTCAGTTGGAACACAATACTTAATAATTTTGAGCAAAAAGTGGTATAACCAGCTTTTCCACCCGACCGCGTTTTCAGTGCAGCATTGTACAAGTTTTAGGGTTAAGTGAAAAAGGTTAGCATTGTTTATAAAATTGTTCTAATAAAAAAATTTGTTAAAAATTATACGCCAAAAAGACGGCGGATAAGTTGGCAGTAGTTTTTTAGTTCGGCGTTGTTGTTATAGGCGGACGGGTGAAAAGCCACGCCGTTATAAGCTCAAAAATAAATCAAGTCATACCCTATTGATGATTTATCTTGAACAAAATTAGTATAATTGTAAAAAGAAAAATATAAACAATAGTGCGTTTACCGTTAATTTGGATAGATAAGAGCAATGGAATATATACAAACGTAGCAGGCAATTAGAAAAAGGGAACAACATGATTAAAAAAACAAAAATAGCAGCAGCTCAACTTACACCAGTATTTTTAAACAAAGAAAAAACGGTTGACAAAGCATGTTCAGCTATTTTAGATGCCGGAAAGAATGGAGCAAAGTTAATTGTATTTCCCGAAGCGTTTATTTCCGGTTATCCGGATTGGGTATGGTATATCCCTGCCAACCAAACTGGGCAACTAAACAATCTATATGTAAAGTTAGTAGAGAATGCGGTATCAATTCCCGACAATACAACTAAAAGACTTTCTGAAGCGGCAAAGTCAGCAAATATTAATGTAGTAATGGGGATAAACGAACGAAACTCCGAGACTAGTAATTCCAGCCTTTATAACACAATTCTTTTTATAGATGATGCTGGTGAAATACTTGGGAAACATAGAAAATTAATGCCCACAAATTGTGAAAGGTTAATATGGGCACAAGGAAATGGCAGTACACTTAAATCCTATGACACATCCGCTGGGAAAATTGGTGGCTTAATATGTTGGGAAAATTTTATGCCTTTGGCACGAAATGCAATTTATGAAGCTGGAGCTCAAATACTTGCTTCTCCAACTTGGGATCAAGGTGATGATTGGTTGGAAAGTATGCGGCATATTGCAAGAGAGGGTGGCTTATTTGTTATAAGCAGCTGTATGACCTTACGTATAGATGATTTACCCGAAGAATTAAAAACGATATACTCAAAAGGGATAGAATGGATAAGTAAAGGGCAGAGTTGCATTATTAATCCGAAAGGTGAAATAATTTCTGGCCCTATAGATTCAAAAGAATTTATCCTATATGCAGATATCGATTTGAGTGAAATCATTGCTGCAAAACGCAGGTTTGATGTAGTTGGGCATTATGCAAGACCTGATGTATTCAATTTTACTGTTAACAAATAAACTACTGCTGGAATTAACTTTGACTAAAAATAACGTCCTACAACAATGTATAAACAGAATTTAAACTATTGCTTATACTAGTCATTGAGAGATGGTAAAAATAAAACAAATTTAAAAGTGCTTATAACATCTTTATTTAGTAAAAAGCCAATAAAGAAATGAGGGATCAGGTAGAAAAGCAACACATTCACAATAAGCAGGTCGCCGGTTTACCTTGCCACAGACAGGTTCGATTCCGGCAGTTGGCTCTGGATAAGATATACTTATTAACATAAGCGTAGAGCTTAAATCAACAATAGTAATATCAAAGTAACCAATGTCAGAGGATAGATAAACAATTTAATTATGGTTACCAATTGCTGCGTAAACAATTTCAGGTCTCCGTATGCAATTAATTGATTTATGATTTAACCCTCTCTGAAAAATCACGAACAAAAAGTTTTTAAGCTGCAGCCTCCTCGTATATTTCTGCCATAAGTGTTTTATGAACGGAAGCCGCACATTTTCTTCCTTCGGAGATTGCCCAGACGATAAGCGATTGTCCTCTTCTCATATCTCCGCAGGCATAAACTTTATTAAGATTAGTCTTAAAAGTATCTTCTTCATCTCCAAACTCTGCATTTACATTTCCTCTTCTATCCAGTTCCATTCCCATATCAACGAGTTCAGAAATTAAGCCGTTTTTAGTAGGATGAACAAACCCTGCTGCAATTAAAACCAGATCGGCAGGAAGCTCAAAATCCGATGCTGGAATATCTACAATTTTTCCGTTCTCCATTTTGACTTTAACGCAATGTAAAGCAGTAACTTCACCTTTATTGTTCCCTTTAAATTCTTTTGTGTTGATGCTCCACTTTCTTACAACACCTTCTTCGTGGCTGCTGGAAGTTCTAAGCATTAATTCCCAATACGGCCATGGAGTTGATTCTGCTCTCTTTGCCGGAGGCTGGGGGAGTAATTCGAGCTGTGTTACAGAAAGAGCGCCCTGGCGGTTTGCAGTTCCCACACAATCCGACCCGGTATCACCGCCGCCAATAATTATAACATTTTTTCCTTTAGCAGAAATCTGGTCCGACAAAACGTCCCCTGCATTAACCCTGTTTTGCTGCGGCAGAAATTCCATCGCAAAATGGATTCCTTTTAAATCTCTTCCGGGTATAGGAATATCACGCGGATGTTCACAACCTCCTGCGAGAATAATTGAATCATACTGGTTTAACAATTCTTTAACAGAAATATCGACTCCGACATTTGTACTTGTTATAAAATTTACACCTTCCGCTTTCATTTGCTCGAGACGGCGGTCAATATAGTGTTTATCAAGTTTAAAATCAGGAATGCCGTATCTTAACAGTCCGCCTATCCTGTCATTCTTTTCATAAACTGTTACTGAATGACCGAACCTTGCAAGCTGTTGTGCGGCTGCAAGTCCTGCAGGACCTGACCCGATGACTGCAACTTTTTTCCCTGTTAATTGAACAGGAGGATGTGGTAAAACCCAACCTGAATCGAAACCGAAATCAATTATTGTTCTTTCAATTGCTTTTATAGAGACGGGATTAGCATTGATTCCAAGCACACATGCCGATTCACATGGAGCCGGGCATAACCTTCCGGTAAATTCCGGGAAATTATTTGTCGAGTGAAGATTATCGAGCGCTTCTTTCCAGTGTCCTTTAAAAATAAGATCATTCCATTCAGGGATAAAATTTTCAACAGGGCAGCCGGTATCGCCATGACAAAATGGAATACCGCAATCCATACATCTTGCGCCCTGGATTTTTGCATCCTTCTGTGTAAAAGGAGATTCAAATTCTTTATAATGTTTAACTCTTTCTTCAACCGGTTCTTTGTGTAAAGAAAGTCTTTCATATTCCATAAATCCGCTTGGCTTACCCATTTGCCACCTCAGCATAATTATCTACTGTCAACTCTGTTTCTCTCTGTTTTTCCTCTTCGAGAGCCTCGAGAGCTTTTTTGTACTCTGCAGGCATTACTTTTATAAAATTATATTTTTCTTTTTCCCAGTTATCCATTATCAACTTTGCCCTTTGTGAAGAAGTGTACTTGTAATGATTTTCAATCAACGAATACAAAGTCGCAAATTCATTTTCTTTTTCTATCTCTTCAAGATCAACCATTCCCTTATTGACTAATTTTTCAAATTGATTTTCAGGATTCCACACATAAGCGATTCCGCCTGACATACCTGCTGCAAAGTTTCTTCCTGTTTTACCAAGTACGACAACTGTGCCTCCAGTCATATACTCGCATCCATGATCGCCTACACCTTCAACAACTGCAATTGCTCCTGAATTCCGGACAGCAAATCTTTCTCCTGCAATACCGTTAAAATAAGCTTCGCCACCGGTAGCGCCATAAAGACAAGTATTTCCGGTAATTATGCTTTTAGCAGGATCGAATATAACATTACCAGGAACCTGGACAATCAATCTGCCACCGGAAAGTCCTTTTCCTGCGTAATCATTTGTTCCACCCTTGAGGTGAATCTCTATTCCTTTTGCAAGGAAGGCTCCAATACTTTGTCCCGCGGTTCCGGTCAATTGTAATTTTATTGTACCGTCGGGAAGTCCTTCATCGCCATATTTCTTTGCCACTTCATTTGAAAGCAAGGTACCTACCGCTCTGTTCACATTCCAGATATCTCTTTCAATTACAACAGGTTCTTTTTCTTCAAGCGCTTTATGAGCAGTCTTAATAAATTCATTATCAATTTGTTTTTCTATTTGATGGTTTTGATCTCTTGTTCTATAAAGATCGGTTTTGTATATCGGTTCAGGCTTAAAGAATATTTTTGTAAGATCAATGCCTCTTGCTTTCCAGTGATTATATGTTCTTCTCTGCACAATTTTGTCGGTTCTTCCAATCATCTCGTTGAATTTCCTGAATCCCATTATTGACATATATTCTCTTACTTCTTCTGCGACAAAGAACATATAGTTAATTACATATTCAGGCTTGCCGGCAAATCTTTTTCTTAGTTCAGGATCCTGAGTAGCTACACCAACCGGACATGTATTCAAATGACATTTCCTCATCAGGATACATCCCTGAGTGACAAGCGGTGCAGTTGAAAAACCGAATTCCTCAGCACCGAGAAGAGCAGCAATTGTAACATCCCTTCCGGTTTTCATTTGTCCGTCTGCTGCGAGATAAACACGGTCGCGCAGTCCATTCAAAACAAGAGTTTGATGAGTTTCGCTCAAACCTAATTCCCACGGAGAACCAGCATATTGAATTGAAGAAATAGGACTTGCACCGGTTCCTCCATCGTGACCACTTATTAATATGTGATCTGCATGGGCTTTTGCGACTCCTGCCGCTATTGTTCCGACCCCGGCTTCCGATACAAGTTTTACACTTATTCTTGCCTTAGGATTAATATTTTTCAAATCGAAGATTAATTGTTTCAAGTCTTCGATTGAGTAAATATCGTGATGGGGAGGAGGACTAATTAATGTTACTCCCGGTGTACTATGTCTTATTCGTGCAATTATTTTATCAACTTTGAAACCGGGTAGCTGTCCGCCTTCTCCCGGTTTTGCACCCTGAGCCATCTTGATTTGTATATCATCGCAATTAACAAGATAATTAGCTGTAACGCCAAATCTTGCTGAAGCAATCTGTTTGATTGCAGAACGCATACTTTCGCCATTCGGTAATGTTACAAACCTGACACTATCTTCACCACCTTCTCCGGTATTTGATTTTCCACCAATCTTATTCATTGCAATAGCTAAGGAAGTATGTGCTTCCCACGAAATAGAACCGAAGCTCATAGCTCCTGTAGAAAATCTTTTTACAATTTCACTTGCAGGCTCAACTTCATCAATAGGAACGGGTTTTTCACCAATTGTCATTTCAAGCAGGCTTCTTAAAGTTACTCTCCGCTTATTTTGGTTATTAATTAACTCACTATATTCTTTGAAAGTCTTAAAATTATTTTGCCAGGTGCTTTGCTGCAGTTTTGAAATAGACAATGGATTCCACAAATGTTTTTCACCATTTCTTCTATAGTGATAAAGTCCGCCGGCAGGAAGTAAATCTATCTCACCAATACGGAATGCGGCTATATGTCTCATTAAAGTTTCCTGCTCAATCATTTCAAGGCTCATACCTTCAATTTTTGTATGTGTGCCTGTGAAATAGTTTTCAATAACTTCAGTATCGATTCCAACAGCTTCAAAGATTTGTGCACCGCAATATGATTGCAGAGTACTTATTCCCATCTTACTAAAGATTTTGAACAAACCTTTTGAAACAGCTTTTGTATAATTTTTCTTTGCTTCCTGGTAATCTTTAACTTCAGGCAGAAATCCATTTTCACACATTTGCCATAAAGTTTCATAAGTAAGGTATGGATTGATTGCGTTTGCACCGTATCCAAGAAGAAGGGCATAATGCGAAACTTCTCTCGGTTCACCGCTTTCAAGAATAATTCCTGTTTTAGTTCTTAATCCTGCCCTGATTAATGCATGATGAACTCCTGCAACAGCAAGCAAACTTGGAAGTGCAGCAGTATCTTCCTGCACACCTCTGTCTGAAAGGATCAGTAAGCCGGTACCTTGTTTTACAAGTTCTACAGCCTGTTCACAAATTTTATCAAGCTCTTCTCTAAAGTCATGTCTTTCGTGAGCATTAAACAATAATGAAATCGTTGCCGATTTGAAATGTCCTTTTGTAATGCTCCTGATTTTTTCCAGCTTGGAATTGCTAAGCAAAGGATGATTAATCTCAATTCTTTTTGCATGCTGTGGAGTTTCATCAAGGAGATTTTGTTCAGGACCAATATATGTTGTTAACTCCATTACTAATTCTTCCCTGATAGCATCTATAGGAGGATTAGTAACCTGTGCAAAAAGTTGCTTAAAATATCTGAAAAGTGGCTGTGGTTTTTCAGATAAACAGGCTAAGGCAGCGTCGGTGCCCATCGAGCCAATTGCTTCCTGGCTGTTTAAAGCCATAGGTCTTATAACAGTTAACAGGTCCTCTTTTGTATAACCGAAAATTCTTTGTCTCTTAGTTATAGTCAGAGAATCGGGCTTATAAGTAAATTCAGGGTCAGGCAGTGAATCGAGCTTTAACATGTTTTCTTCGACCCATTTCCTATATGGCTTTTTGCCAATTATTTCTTTTTTAACTTCTTCATCATCTACGATTCTTTTTTGGTTCAAATCGATGACGAACATTTTTCCAGGCTGCAATCTTCCTTTGTAAAGAATTGTTGATTGATCAACCGAAACAGTACCGGCTTCAGAAGTTAATACTACCATATCATCTGTGGTTACCGCATAGCGGGCAGGACGTAAACCATTCCTATCAAGTGTAGCACCTATAATAGTTCCATCTGTAAAAGAAACTGCGGCAGGACCATCCCAAGGTTCCATCATCGTAGCATGATATTCGTAAAATGCTTTTCTGTCAGGATCCATCAAATCATGTTTGGACCACGCTTCAGGTATCATCATCATCATTGCATGCGGTACCGATCTTCCAGACATAACAAGAAGTTCAAGAACAGAATCGAAAGTTGCAGAATCACTCTGTCCTTCCATTATAATAGGAAGCATTCTTTTTAAATCTTTACCATAGTAAGGAGAATTCATTACAACCTGGCGTGCCGCCATCCAGTTTTTATTTCCACGTAAAGTATTTATCTCACCGTTATGTGCAATCATTCTGAAAGGATGAGCCAAATCCCAGGTGGGAAATGTGTTTGTGGAAAAACGCATATGAACCATTGCAAGTGCAGATTTTAAATCTGGGTCATCAAGATCTTTAAAGTATCTTGTTACCTGGTCTGATAGAAGCATTCCTTTATAAACAATAGTCTTGCTTGAAAACGATGGAACATAGTATTTACTTCGATCACACTTAAGTTCTGCTCTTACTCTTTTATCAATGATTCTTCTGATTAAATAAAGTTTTCTTTCAAATTCATCCTGACTTTTGGTTCTTTTATTTGCAGCAATAAAACACTGCCTGATAAATGGCTGAGTAAGCTTGGCGCCATGTCCCGGAACTGAAGGATCAACAGGAACATCTCTCCATCCAAGAAAGTATTGGTTTTCATCAATTATTATTTTCTCAACGATAGTTTCTACGGCTTTACGCAAACTTGGATTCTGAGGAAGAAACATCATCCCCACACCGTATCTTCCTTCACGCGGTAGAATAATATTCAAAGGGTCGGTAACTTTTCTCATAAATTGATCGGGCATCTGGATAAGAAGACCTGCACCGTCTCCAGTTAAAGGATCTGCGCCAACCGCACCCCGGTGTCTTAGGTTTTTCATCATCTTTAAACCGATATCTATAATCTTACGGGACTTCCTGTTTTTAATATCCACAACAAATCCCATCCCGCACGAGTCTTTCTCAAATGATGGATCGTACATTCCCTGTGCAACCGGTGGGAACGATATATTTTTATTTAATTCATTCATTTCTGTTTTATCGACAGCCATGATATCTCCGGACGTAAATTGAAATTCTGAACTTAATTTTTTTGTATGATAAAAAGAGATTTTGTCCTATTTTATCATCTGAGGAGGCTTCTTATTTACTAAGGGTAGCTTAGTAATAAAGAGATTAGTTTTTAGCAAAATATAATTTTTGACGAAAAAAACAAGCGTATTTGAGCTATTTATTAAATTAATTTAGCCCTCAACAATTTCCATAAGCTTCGATTTCCATCTCTTTATCTGGACCTTTATCATTTCTGGATTTGGTGAACCTTTTGATTGTTTTCTGTCAAGCGATTTTTCCAGTTTAAGATATTCGAAAGCTTCCTCGTTAAATATCGGATTTATCTTTTTCATTTCATCAAGAGTTAACTTGCTGAAATTTTTTCCCGAATTTTCTAAATATTTTACAAGTTCTCCAACAATCCTGTGCGATTCACGGAAACTTATTCCTTGCAGAACAAGCCAATCAACAAGATCGGTAGAGAGAAGGTAATCACCTTTTAATTCGTTTGTAAATCTTTCTTTATTGATTTCTATCGTTTCTATTACCTTGTCCAAAATATTTAAGCTGGTTAAATAAGTCGTAAAAGAACTAAAAGCAGGTTCTTTGTCTTCCTGGAGGTCGCGGTTATAGCTTAATGGAAGTGCTTTCAACACCGAAACAATATTAACATAATTTCCTAAAACTTTTCCTGATCTTCCTCTTATAAGCTCTGTCATATCAGGATTTTTCTTCTGAGGCATAAGGGAAGAACCCGTGGAATATTCATCACTTATTTTTACAAATTTCCATTCTGCAGTTGACCAAAGAATTTAATTCTTCCGACAATCTGCTTAAATGGATTTGTCCTACAACACAGGAGTTTATAAAATCGATTACAAAGTCCCTGTCTGAAATTGCATCCATTGCATTGGAAAAATGTTTCGCAAAGCCGAGTTTCCAGGCAGTAAATTCAGGATCAATCGGCAGAGTCGATCCGGCAATTGAGCCAGCACCGAGAGGAGAAACATCTGCTTGTTTAAATGCAAAGTCAAATCTCATCTTGTCCCGCTCAAGCATTTCAACATAAGCTAAAAGATGAAAAGCCAGCGAAACGGGCTGAGCTCTTTGTAGATGAGTATAACCGGGCATTATCGTTTCAATATCTTTATCTGCAAGATTTATTAAAGTAATTTGAAAATTATTAAGTGAAGAAATAATGTTTCCAATAGCCTTTTTAATCCATAGTCTTAAATCAGTTGCAACCTGGTCGTTTCTGCTTCTTCCTGTGTGAAGTTTGCCTGCTGTGTCTCCTATTAATTCAAAAAGCCTTCCTTCAACAGCAGAATGAATATCCTCATATTTTTCCGGATTCGGTTTCCAGGTTTCTTCTTCAAATTCTTTATAAATAGTATTCAAACCTTCAATTATACTTTTCATTTCTTCGTGAGAAATTATTCCGATCTGTTCCAGCATTTCCGTATGAGCTTTATTAACAAGAATATCTTCTGCAAAAAGATTAATATCTACAGGCAGCGAGGACGAAAATTCCATCGCGGAATCATTTAATTTTGTTTTGAACCTGCTGCCCCACAACATAAGACTAAGCCTCTTCTAAAGTTTTGTTATTAACAATGTTTAAAGTTTTGTACGGAAGACCGTAAATTTTTAGAAAACCCTCAGCCGCAGTGCGGTCGAAGGTATCTTCCGGTGTATAAGTTGCAAGATCTTTATCATAAGAACTGAACGGCGATGTTCTTGAAAGAACATTAATATTCCCTTTGTAAAATTCGAGAGTTACTTCACCGGTTACATTTTTTTGTATTGAATCAACAAATGCGATCAACCCTTCGAAGAGGGGGGAATACCATAAGCCGTCGTAGATAAGATTTGCAACTTTGTCAGATACTATTTGCTTAAACCTAAAGGTCTCTTTATCCAGAACAAGCTTTTCAAGTTCATAATGTGCTTTATGCAAAATAACGGCACCGGGTGCTTCATAAATTTCTCTCGATTTAATTCCAACAACTCTATTCTCTATAAGGTCCATTCTTCCGATTCCATGCCTGCCACCTGTAAAGTTTAAAACGCTCACAAGTTCAGCTGGAGAATATTTTTGTCCGTTTAATTTTATTGGTATTCCATGTTCAAATTCAACTGATAAAACTTCCGGCTTATCCTGGGCTACTTTAGGATCAACTGTAATTTGGTAAGCATCATCCGGAGGCGGAACCGTCGGGTCCTCCAAAACGCCGCATTCAATTGCAATGCCCCAGAGATTTTCATCAATAGAATAGGGAGAAGATTTTGTTACTTTAATAGGAATGTTATGCTTTACGGCATAATCAATTTCTTCATCTCTGCTGTTAAACTCCCACGTTCTAAGCGGCGCAAGAATATTTAATTCAGGTGCTAAAGATTGAACACCGACCTCAAATCTAACCTGGTCATTTCCTTTTCCTGTGCATCCGTGAGCGACTGTATCTGCTCCCTCAGCTAAAGCGGTATCGACAAGAAGTTTTACAAGAAGAGGTCTGCCAATTGCTGTTGCAAGAGGATAGACACCTTCGTATAAAGCTCCTGCTTTAAGAGCTTTAAATGCATAATCATTTACAAATTTTTCCTGCAAGTCAACAATTACTGCTTTTGAAGCTCCTGTTTTATAAGCCTTTTCTTCAAGTCCGTCTAACTCTTTTGTTTTTCCAAGCATTCCCGTAACAGTTATTATCTCCGCATCGTATTTCTCGCTTAACCATTTAACCATAACCGAAGTATCAAGACCACCGGAATATGCAACTGCAATTTTTTTTCTACTCATTTTATATTCCTCTTTATTTTGATGGAAGTTCCGTCATAATTTTTCTTACTAAAGAAATTATAACCGGAATATTTTTATGTGCATTTGGGATGACCAACACAGTATCGTCTCCGGCAACAGTACCGAGTATCTCTTCTTTATTCAGTCTGTCGATATAATGTGCAACGCCCTGTGCTCTTCCCGATAAAGTTCTTATAATTACCAATGATTCGTTATGTTCAATGTTGAGTATTTCAAAGCCAATTAGTTTTGCAATTTGTTTCCCGGACTCATTGGCATTTAATATATATCTTGCAGAACCGTTAAACATTGTTCTTATAACTCCGAGTTCTGCAAAATCCCTGCTTAAAGTTGCCTGTGTAACAACGTATCCTTCTTCTTTTAGCTTCTTGCTGAGATATTCCTGATTCGAAATTACATTGTCATTCAGGATTTCTTTTATCCTGGTTTGTCTTCTTAACTTAAGCGACATCTCTTTTATTCTTTTTACTTCAATAATTAACTGCTATAGGCAACCTGTTAACAATCCAGCTTCCTTTTGTATCATTCCCGGAAATGTTTGTGAAATTAAAATCTGATAAATCGTTTCCGATCCAAACTTTATTAATTCCCTTTCTCGATAAGTTCCAGACAACTTTGCAGTTTGGGAATCATTCCACCGTAGATTTCTTTCTGTTCGATACCGGTGATTATTTCATCATAAGTAAGAGTATTTTTCTTTTCCCCGTTCAGCATAACTCCTTCAATATCTGAAAGGAAAAAAACTGTATCAGCATTTAAAGCCAATGCTAATTCTTTTGTGAAGAGATCAGCATTAACATTCATTAAGTTACCTCCGCTGTCTCTACAGATACTTGAAAATACCGGGACAATATTTTCTTTTAAAAGAGAAGCTAACCAATCTATCTTTCCTGTAAACTTTGGATTTCCTACAAAACCCAGATCTTTATCAAGATAATCGGCGACAAAAAGTCCTTTATCTATTCCTGTTAAACCGATTGCATCGATTCCGTTTGTATGAAGCGTTGCAACTATTTTGGTGTTAAGCAAACCGGACTGAACTGCAGCAACAACTTCCATAGTTTTTTCATCAGTTACTCTTTGCCCGTTCACAAATTCCGATTTAATCTCTAATGCAGATGACCAGCTTGTAATTTTATTTCCGCCGCCATGAACAATTACAACTGCATCATAATTTTTCTGTACCTCTAAAAGATTGTTCATCCATTTAGGATCAGTACAAAATGTGTCGAGGGTTTTTCCACTAAGTTTGATAATTACAGTTTTCATTTTATGTCCTATAGTTTGCGTTAATTTTAATATACTCTTCAGAAAAATCACATGTCCACCATGTGGAAGATTCCTTCCCTTCGTTAAGATCGAGTGAAACAGTAACTTTATCTTTTGCTAAGATTTTTTTTGCTTCTTCTTCATTAAACCCATTAGTATAATTTGGTTTAAGGATTGAAAAATCATCAAACCTTATTGTAACTTTTTCCGGCGAAAAGTCAGCGCCGCTATTTCCTGCAGCCGAAAGTATTCTTCCCCAGTTAGCATCATTTCCATGCATCGCGGTTTTGAAAAGGGGAGAATTAGAAATTGCCCTAGCAATAACATCGGCATCTTTTCTTGTTTTTGCATTATTAATAGAAACGGTGATCAGCTTTGTAGCTCCTTCACCATCAGATGCAATTGATTTTGCCATTTCCTGACAAATTGTTACTAAAGCCGACTTAAATATTTCGTAATCTTTTTCTTTCTTATTAATCGTTATTCCCGATTTACCATTCTCAATAAGTACAACCATATCATTTGTGCTTGTTTCTCCATCAACAGAAATTTTGTTGAAAGATTCATTTACCGCTTCACTCAATAACTCCTGAAGTAAGGGTTGTTCGATTGAAGCATCGGTAGCAAGAAAAGCAAGCATAGTTGCCATGTTCGGCATAATCATTCCGCTTCCTTTGCAAATCCCACCAATTACAACTTCGCCTTTAAGCAGCTTTATTTTTACGGCATAAGCTTTCTTTTTTGTATCAGTTGTCATTATTGCCTCTGCAGCATCGTTTCCCTGGCAATAATCAATTGTGCCGGAGATCTTATCAATTCCCGATAAAAGATTTTGCATCGGCATTTGCTGACCAATAACTCCCGTTGAACTTATAATTACTTCATCAGGGTTCAACACCGAGTTTTTCAGCGCAATATTTCTGCATCTTAAATGCATTTGCCAAACCGGTTTCTCCGGTGCAGGCATTTGCATTTCCTGAATTAACAAGGATAGCTTTTACTTTTTTCTTTTTATTGATAATCTCTTTTGAAATTACCAAAGGTGCAGCAACAACTTTATTAAGTGTAAATGTTCCCGCTGCATTACAGGGAACATCAGAATAAATTAAAGCAAGATCTTTTTTCTGTCTTTTAATTCCACTATTAATTCCGGCAGCTTTAATTCCCTGCACGGATGAGATTGACCCATTTTCAATAAACTGCAGCATCTTTAATCTCCTTGTTTAAAATTCCAAGTGTATCATCCCAGCCAAATAATTTGTTCATATTCTGAACTGCCTGACCGGATGCTCCTTTAATAAGATTATCTATTGCTGAAGTTATTATTATAACTTTATCTTTTACCGTTATGTTTATATCGCAAAAGTTTGTATCGACAACCCACTTTAATTCAGGCGGCGTGTTTCTTAACCTGATGAAAAAAGAGTTTTTGTAAACATCATTGTAAATCGCATTTATTTCTTCCTGGTTAACTGGTTCGTTCAGATGAACAGAAGCAGTTAAATAAATTCCGGTTGCAACAGGCAGAAGGTGAGTTGTAAATGAGAAAGAAGAATCAAACCCTTTCTTAGCAAGCTGCTGAAAAATTTCGGGTTCATGCTGATGTCCATTAACTTTATAAGCTTTTACATTTCCATCCATTTCAGAAAGCATTAATTCGGTTTTAGCTTTTTTTCCTGCACCACTCGTTCCAGAATAAGCGACACAACTAACCGAGAGAATCTTTTCAGAAAAATTTTCTACCAAAGGAAGTAGAGAAAGAAGAGCTGCTGTTGGATAACAACCTGGATTAGCGACAAGTTTAAAGTCATCATAATTTGTAGTTGGATAATCTGCAAGACCATATGTTTTTGTCTTCAACAAATAAGAGGAGTTGTGAGAATATTTATACCATTTTTCATAAAGTGCTTCTGTATCAAGTCTGTAATCCCCACCAAGATCAACGACATATTTCCCATTTGAAATTAATGCTGGGATATAGTTAAGTGATTCGCCATGAGGCAAAGCGATGAAATAAAGATCGTGTTCATAAGAAAGATCATTAACAGAATTTATTTTTGTATCATTGACTAATCCGACCAAGCCGGGGAAATAATCATATAGATTTTCACCGGCACTTTTGCCTGAATATATTTTGTAATCTTCTACGAAAGGGTGACTGCTACAATATTGAATTAGTTTTTTGCCAGCGTATCCAGTTCCACCGATTATACCTACGGAAATCATTTTGCTCCTTTTTTATTAAAATTTATTTTTTGGAAAAACTAAAAGAATGTATTTGTACCCCTCATAGGGGACGGCGGACAACTGGATAAATTGAAGGTAAAAGCACAGAAACTATATTTGATTTCGAATAACTCATTGTCAATTTATTGTTTAATTTCACACGTAAATGTAAATTCTGGAATTGTCTCTGTCAACAGATAAATGTATATATTTTCAGAAAAAAGCAAAATAATTGAATATTATTACAAATAAAATCAATATTTATGCAATTTTTTGTTCTACCTGTTTTTTGCTCTCGGTTTTGTGGTATTTAAATAGTTTGAAATTCAGGCTATCACTCAGAGCCTGGAAACTTGCTTCGATAATATTTTCAGAAACACCAACTGTTGTCCATGTTTCTGTTCCATCGCTCGATTCAATCATAACTCGTACTTTTGCAACAGTTCCGTCGCTTCCATCAAGCACACGAACTTTATAATCTACAAGTTTTATTGAAGCAACTTCCGGATAGAATCTTGTTAAAGCTTTTCTCAGTGCATTATCAAGTGCGTTAACCGGACCATCACCATCGGACGCAGTGTGTTCCAGTTCACCATCTACTGTTAGTTTTAGAACAACTTCGGAGTATGATCTGCCATGGTTATCATAAACAACATTTACTTTTGAATCCTGAACCTCAAAGAAAGGTGTGAATTCTCCTATTTCCGAACGAAGCAGTAGTTCAAATGATGCTTCTGCTCCATCGTATTGGAATCCGCTATGTTCAAGAAATTTAATATGATCGACTAATTTTTTGCTTATCTCTTTATTATCAGAAAGATCGACGCCTAATTCTTTTGCTTTATATTTTATATTGCTTTGTCCTGAAAGATCAGAAACCAGAACTCTCTGTTTATTCCCGACGGTCGCAGGTTCAATATGTTCATACATTTTACTGTTTTTAAGAACTGCACTAACGTGTATTCCGCCTTTGTGAGCGAAAGCTGATCTCCCGACAAATGCAGCTCTTGTGTTAGGTACAAGATTCATTAATTCATAAACATAATTAGAAAGGGAAGTGAGATTATCAAGATTAATATCCTGAACAAAACTTCTTTTCGATTTTATAATAAGATTTGGAATTATGCTACATAGATTTGCATTCCCGCATCTTTCACCAACACCATTTATTGTTCCCTGAACATGTACAGCCCCCGCATTTATTGCAGCCAAGGAATTGGCGACCGCAAGTTCACTATCGTTGTGAGTATGAATTCCTAATTTTGTGTTAAATATTTTTTTCAGATCGGTTACTATTTTGAATACTTCATCAGGAAGGGAACCCCCGTTTGTATCGCATAGGACTAGAACATCGGCTCCGCCTTTTTCCGCTGCTTGCAACATTCTTAGAGCAAATTCGGCATCATCTTTATATCCATCGAAAAAATGTTCAGCATCATAAATAACTCTTTTTCCATGAGATTTTAGAAAACTAACTGATTTAAAAATCAGTTCTTCATTTTCATCATCTGTTAACCCAAGTCCTAAATCCGAATGAAGTCTCCAGGTTTTTCCAAAAATGGATATAGTTGAGGTTTCAGCTTTAATTAAAGCTTGCAGATTAAAATCCGTTTCAATATTGTCGAGAGAACGTGCAGTGGAACCGAAGGCACATAATTGTGCATTTTTTAACTTTAAAGATTTTGCTTTTTCAAAGAATTCTTCAT
This sequence comes from uncultured Ignavibacteria bacterium, assembly GCA_963727535.1. Lineage (GTDB taxonomy): Bacteria > Bacteroidota > Ignavibacteria > Ignavibacteriales > Ignavibacteriaceae > RBG-16-34-14. Next base: position 77,611 of record CAVSGR010000008.1, on the reverse strand, counting down.
CACGCGGATTACTTCCCGGCCATCCGCCTTCTATAATATCAACTCCAAATTCATCTAACTTTGAAGCGATTAAAAGTTTATCCTGCACAGAAAGATTTATTGCTTCTCCCTGAGTTCCGTCTCTTAATGTTGTATCGAATAGTTCAATCTTTTCCATTATTATTTTCTTCTTTTAATTATTTAAGCGATCATTCCGGATTTTCTTGCATACTCAAAAAGATTTCCTGCCTCAATGATTGGCAAAATGTCTCCAAGGGGATTTAACGAATATTCTTTTTTTGTCGTGTGATTAATCAGCTTGTTTTCATCAAGCTTGATCTCGAGTTCATCGTTGGTTGAAATAACGTCATTTAATTTTTCTTTTGCTTCATAAGGAATCACAAAACCGCCATCGACGCTGTTCCTGTAATAGATTCTTGCATAAGATTCAGCAATAACAATTTTAACACCGGCTTTCATCAAAGCATAAGGAGCGTGTTCACGTGAAGAACCGCACCCAAAGTTTGAACCTCCGATTATTATTGAATAATCAGAAATTACTGCTTCACCATTGATAAATGGAATATTTCCATTTGGAAGTCCGGCTTCTCTAGGTGGAACACCTGATAAAGCGTATCTTCCGTAAAGCTGCGCTTCTTTCGGATCATTCATACTATAAACAAGATGTTCTGCAGGAATGATCTGATCAGTATCAATATTATCCCCGAGAACAAATGCTTTTCCTTTTATTGTTTTTTCCATAATTGATTTTCCTAAATATAATCTCTTGGATCAGTTATTTCTCCTGTTAAAGCAGAAGCCGCAACAGTTAATGGAGAAGCAAGGTATACCTCAGATTTTTTGCTTCCCATTCTTCCGGGGAAATTTCTGTTAGTTGTTGAAATTACTACCTCACCATCCGTTGCTCTTCCAACTGTATCCATTGGTCCGCCAAGACAAGCTGCACAGGAAGATTGCGCAACTACACAACCTGAATTTTCAAAAATATTTTTTAATGTTACACCAGAAATTGTTTCAACCTCAAGCTGTTCTGCAACCGCAGTGCTTGCAGGAACAATAAAAGTCGGAACTTTTACTTCGTTTCCAAACAAGAATTTTGCAGCAGAAACAAAATCGCTCAGTTTTCCGCCGGTACATGAACCTATATAACATTTGGTAAGTTTTCTTCCTTTAACATTTTCTACTGTATCTATATTATCAGGACTATGTGGTTTTGCAACAAGTGGAACAAATTCACTTACATTGTATTTGTACTTTGCTTTGTAATTTGCATTACCATCACTTTTATAAATCTCGTAACTTTTGTCTGATCTTTCTTTAACATATTTTTCAACAGCTTCATCAGCTTCGATAATTCCATTCATTGCACCAGCTTCAATTGCCATGTTTGTTAAAGTCATTCTCTCATCTATTGATAAAGAGAAAACTCCATCGCCGTTAAATTCCAAAGCTCTGTAAGTTCCGCCGTTTGTGGTGATATCGCCAAGAACTCTAAGAATAAGATCTTTTGCAGTAATATATTTTGGCAGTTCTCCATCAAAAGTAAAGAGAAGAGACTCTGGAACTTTTTCCCAGATTTTTCCTGTACCAAGAATAAATGCAGCATCAGTATTTCCGACTCCTGTAGAGAACATACCAAATGCACCGGAAGTGCAAGTATGAGAATCGGTTCCGAATAAAACTGTTCCGGGAATATCATAACCTTCTTCAGCAAGGGCTATATGGCAAACACCTTTGTATCTATCGCTTCCAACATCGTAGTAGTTGGGAATATCATATTCTTTTGCAAAAGATCTGAGTAATTCAACATTTCTGTTTGCGTGAGGATTTTTTGTAAAGATGTAGTGATCAGGAAATATCACTAACTTTTTCTTATCCCAGATTTTTGCTTTATCACCAAATTCTTTTTTCCAGATGCCGATTGTCGGTGGTCCGCAAACATCGTGTGTCATCAGAACATCAACATTAAGCCATAGATTTTCTCCTGGCACAACGGCATTTTTCCCGGATGCTTTAGCTAAAATTTTTTCAGTTATGGTCATTCCCATCGTGATTCCTTATATCGCTTGTGAAATATCTGAAAGAGAAGACTGGTTCATCATATCTTCCTCTTTCGTTTTTAAATAAGTTTGATAAACGTTAACAACATTTATATAAGCCTTCGCACTTGCTTCAATAATGTCTGTAGAGATTCCTCTGCCGGAAAAATATTTTTCATCTTCCCTGATACGAACAATAACTTCTCCAAGAGCCTGTCTGCCAGAAGTAATCGATCTAACCTGGTAAGATTCGAGATTAAGTTTTGTGGCTAAAGCCCGCTCTATTGCTTTGAAGCATGCATCTACAGCACCATCTCCTGTTGCAGATTCCTGGAAAACTTTATCAGCTTTTTTGAGCTTTACTGTTGCAGTTGGAAGATGCTTTGTTCCCATAGTTACATGGATATAATCAAGCTCATAATGATTGCTGCTGATGCCTGCAAAACTATCGCCCATTAAAAAGCGCAGGTCATCATCAAATATTTCCTTCTTCTTGTCTGCTAATGCTGTAAATTTTTCATAAACTTCATTCAGTTCGGCTTCACTGAGTTTATAACCTATTTCAAACAACCTTGCTTTTAAACCATGCTTGCCGGAATGTTTTCCGAGTACAATTTTCGTCTTTGGAAAACCAACTGTTTGCGGAGACATAATTTCATAAGTGTTCCTGTCTTTCAACATTCCATCCTGGTGAATTCCCGCTTCGTGAGCAAAAGCATTATCTCCAACAATTGCTTTATTCGGTTGAACTATCAATCCGGTGAAAGAAGAAACCATCTTACTTGTATTATAAATTTCTTCGGTTTTAATGTCGGTATAAAGATCATGTAAATCTTTTCTTACTTTAAGAGCCATTACAATTTCTTCAAGAGAAGCATTTCCGGCTCTTTCACCAATTCCATTTACAGTACATTCAACCTGTCTCGCACCATTTATAACACCGCTCAAAGAATTTGCAACTGCAAGCCCAAGATCGTTGTGGCAATGAACACTGAGAATAACTTTATCAATATTCTTAACAGTTTGTTTAATGTGTTTGAATATCTTTCCGTATTCTTCAGGAAAAGTATAACCCGTCGTATCCGGAACATTGATAGTAGTTGCACCTGCCTCAATGGCAGCTTCAATAACATCACACAAATAATTTATATCGGTTCTTCCTGCATCTTCAGTTGAGAATTCAACATCATCAGTCAATGTTCTTGCTAAGGATACAGCATCCTTTGTCATTTTAAAAACAATTTCTCTTTTTTCAGATAATGATCTTCCGTAAGATTCATTAGAGAATTTTCCGAGTATGTGAATATCGGATGTACCAATAAAAGTATGTATTCTGAATTTCTCGGCATCTTTTAGTGCATTGTATGCTGAGAGGATATCCTGTTCTTTAGCCCGTGCAAGTCCTGCAACTACACAGCTTACTTCGGAGGAAATTGCTTTAACAGCATCAAACTGTGAAGGGGAGGAGATTGGAAAACCTGCTTCAATTATATCAACATTTAGTCTTTGTAACTGCTTTGCTATTTCTATCTTTTCTAAAACATTTAAAGATGCGCCTGGAGATTGTTCTCCGTCTCTTAAGGTTGTGTCGAATATTGTTACTTTTTTGTTGTCCATTTTAATGCTTAAATGTTATTGATAATTATTTACAAATGAAATCACACTTCGACTTCGCTCAGTGTGACACCAACTTCTGTCATCCTGAGCTGAGTCGAAGGATGACAATCTTATTTTTAAAGTGTAAAGACACCAAGTGCCTGTTCGTCATAAATTGTATTGAAATTATCGATTACAAGATCTTTCATTTTCGTTGTTGAAACTATTTGATCACCGGGCTGAGAAATGTCTTTTGTTCTGTATCCGGCATCGAGAGTTCTTGAAACTGATTCTTCTATTAATTCTGCTGCTTTGTTCATCTGGAAAGAATGAAAAAACATTAATGCAACTGAAGAAATTGTAGCAAGAGGATTAGCTTTATTTTGTCCTGCAATATCAGGTGCACTTCCATGTACAGGTTCATAAAGTGCATATTCACTTCCGAGGCTTGCAGAAGGAAGCATACCGAGGCTGCCGGTTATCATTCCTGCAATATCACTAAGAATATCGCCAAACATATTTTGTGTTAAAACAACATCGAATTGTTTTGGATCTCTTACCAATTGCATAGCTGCATTATCAACATACATATGTTCAAGAGAAACATCTGGATAACCTTTACTGATATTATTTACTATTTTTCTCCAGAACTGTGAAGTTTCGAGAACATTTGCTTTATCAACAGAATGAAGTTTCTTTTTTCTTTTTGATGCGACTTCGAAAGCATAACGTGCAATTCTCTCGACTTCGTTCTTAGTATAGATCATTGTATTAAAACCTTTTTCATCATCGATACCGCGAGGCTCGCCAAAGTAAACATCTCCCGTTAATTCTCTTAAGATTAAAAGATCGGTTCCTTTGAGAACATCAGCTTTTAAAGAAGAAGAATTAAGTAAAGCTTTATAAACTTTTGCCGGACGAATATTAATAAACAATCCAAGAGATTTACGAAGCTTAAGTAAAGCTGCTTCCGGTTTCAAATTACTTTGAAGGGAATCCCATTTGGTTCCGCCAACTGCACCGAGAAGAACGGCATCAGAATCATAACAAGCCTGGAGAACTTCATCTGTTAACGGAGTACCGTGTTTATCATAAGAACATCCGCCGACGAGATATTCTTTTAATTCGAAATCGACTTTAAATTTTTCGCCGGCATATTTTAAAACATCAACCGCCGCTGCAACAACTTCAGGTCCGATACCATCGCCGGGCAGAAGAGCTATTTTGAAGCTCATACACCGACCTCTTCTTTTTTATCCTTTTTGAAAATCCAGCTCATCATGCTTCTTAATTTTGCACCAACTATTTCAATAGGATGATTTTTGTTTTCTTCTCTCAGCTTTTGCATTTCTTTCTCTCCACTGTGATATTCTTCAAGCCATTCTTCAGCAAATTTTCCTGATTGAACATCAGCTAAAATTTGTTTCATAGCTTTTCTCGATTCATCATTAATAACTTTGCTGCCTCTTGTCATTCCACCGTATTCTGCAGTATCACTTACAGAATAATTCATTCTCGTAATACCACCTTCATAATAGAGATCGACAATAAGTTTCATTTCATGCATACATTCAAAGTAAGCAAGCTCAGGAGGATAACCTCCGTTAACCAGAGTTTCAAAACCAGCTTTAATTAATTCTGCAGAACCACCGCAAAGAACAGCCTGTTCTCCAAAAAGATCAGTTTCAGTTTCATTTTTAAAATTAGTTTCGATAACACCGGCTTTGGTTCCTCCGATTCCTTTTGCCCATGCAAGCGCAACATCTTTTGTCTTTCCCGAAGGATCCTGGTGAACTGCAATTAAGCAGGGAACACCGCCGCCTTCAAGATAAGTTCTTCTAACAAGATGTCCCGGGCTTTTGGGAGCAATCATCATAACATTAACATTAGCGGGAGGAACAATTTGTTTATAATGAATATTAAAACCGTGACCAAATGCGAGTGTTACCCCGGCTTTTAGGTAAGGACCAATTTCTTTATCATAAACTTCTTTCTGAACCTGGTCGGGAAGAAGAATCATCACAACGTCTCCCCATTGAACAGCTTCACTCACAGTTTTAACTTCGAGTCCGGCTTTGGCAGCTAAATTCCATCTTGCACTATCCTTTCTTAAACCGACACAAACATTTAATCCGCTGTCTTTAAGATTTAATGAATGAGCATGTCCCTGGCTTCCAAAACCAAGAACTGCAATTTTTTTATCTTCCAATAAACTTAAGGAAGCATCATTATCATAATAAACTTTCATTTCATTCGACATTTTTATACCTGTATATTATTTTTTACTGATTCTTTTTTGTCACCTTTAGTTTGCTCGCCTCTTTTTAGAGCGACAGTTCCACTGCGAGCCATTTCTTTAATTCCATATGCATCAAGAACATTAATCACAGCATCAATTTTGTCGGGTGGTCCTGTAACTTCCAAAGTTATAGTTTTGTTATTTATGTCCACAACATTGCCGCGAAAGATTTCGCTGACACCAATAATATCTGCCCTGTTACCTTTTTGGTAATAAACAGTAATTAAAGCCAATTCTCTTTCGACTCTTGGCTGTGCTGTAAGATCAACAACTTTAATTGTGTCGATAAGCCTGTTTAACTGTTTAACAACTTGTTCAATTATTTTTTCTTCACCTTCAGTTACAATTGTCATTCTCGAAATTTCAGGAATTTCGGTTTCACCAATGGAAAGGCTGTTAACATTAAAACCTTTACCGCTGAACATTGTAACAACGCGGTTAAATGTTCCGAACTGGTTTTCTACAAGAACAGAAATTGTGTGTTTCATTTTTAAGTCATCTCCTTTGGATCGAGACGTTTAGTCATCATCTCTTTTAAGGTTGCACCCGATGGAATGATAGGGAATACCATATCTTCTTTTTCAACTTTGAATTCAATTAAAACAGGTCCATCATTTATTGAAAAAGCTTCTTCAAAAATTGGATCGACATCTTCAGGTTTTGTCGTAGAAAATGATTTTAATCCGAACGCTTCACCGAGTTTACGGAAATCAGGATTACTATCTCCGAGGTCTGTGAAACTGTATTTTTCTGCATGGAATAGTTCCTGCCATTGTCTTACCATTCCGAGAAAACTATTATTGATAATAATGAATTTTATAGGAAGCTTATTATAAACGGCAGTTATTAATTCCTGCATGTTCATCTGGAAGCCGCCATCTCCGCTTATTGAAATTATAGGTCTATCCTTAATTCCAAAAGCTGCTCCAATTGCCGCAGGAACAGAGAAGCCCATTGTTCCCAAGCCTCCGCTGGTAATATGAGAGCGTGGATGATTAAATTTATAAAATTGTGCTGTCCACATTTGATGCTGACCAACGTCAGTTACAATAACAGCTTCGCCTTTTGTAAACTCGTTAAGGCGATCAAGCACATATTGTGTCCTAAGTTTACCGTCATTGTGTTCAAAAGTCAATGGACATTCTTCTTTCCATTTTTCTATTTGTGTCCACCAATCATCTAGATCCGGTGGAGAAGTTATTTCTGCTGCAAGTTCTGCCATAACATGTTTTACATCTCCTACAATAGGAAGATCAACGACTACATTCTTATCAATACATGTTGGGTCAATATCAACATGAATTTTATAAGCACTGGGCGCAAATGCTTCAATTTTACCCGTAACCCTGTCATCAAACCTTGCACCCAGGGAAACGAGAACATCACAATTGTTTACTGCCTGGTTTGCCCAGTAAGTTCCGTGCATTCCAAGCATTCCAAGTGATTGTGGCTCAGTCATCGGGAAAGCACCAAGCCCCTGAAGTGTCATTGTAATCGGAATATTATTTTCTTTTGCTAAAAGAGTTAACTCACGGTTGCCGCCGGACATTATAACTCCACCTCCAACATAAAATAAAAGACGTTTGGCATTCTTTATTATATCGGCAGCTTTTTTAATTTGATTCTGATGTCCTAAAACAGTTGGTTTGTAGCCACGTAATTCAATTTTATCAGGATACTCAAATTCACAAAGAGAATTAATAACATCTTTTGGAAGATCGACAAGAACAGGTCCCGGTCTTCCGGTATTTGCAATAAAAAATGCTTTCTTTATTATTGTTGCTAACTCATGTACATCTCTTACAAGAAAGTTATGTTTGGTAATTGGTCTTGTAATTCCAACGATATCTGCCTCCTGGAAGGCATCATTTCCAATCATATGAGTTGGTACCTGACCTGTGAAAACAACAATTGGTACCGAGTCCATATATGCATCGGCGATACCTGTAACAGTATTTGTAGCACCCGGACCGGATGTTACAAGCACAACACCTGTTTTGCCGGTAGCCTTTGCATAACCTTCAGCCATATGTGTTGCACCCTGTTCATGACGAACGAGAATGTGCTTCAGAAAATCCACATCATATAGTCTTTCATACAGCTTAAGAACAGCTCCGCCCGGGTAACCGAAAACAACTTCTACTTTTTCGTGTTTCAGGCATTCAAAAAATATTTCTGCGCCAGACAAAAAGGGTTTTTGTCCTTTCATACAGTTTCCTTTCTTGTTTCTTTGGTTCCTGGTATTTTTACTATTGCTCCTGTGTTTGCCGACGTTACCATTTGTGTGTATCTGCCGAGATATCCCTTTGTGATTTTGGGCTCGAAGTCGGGAAGTAAATCAAGTCTTGCATTGATTTCTTCGTCACTAAGGTTTACTGATAATTTCTTATTTGGAATATCTATTGTTATAAGATCGCCTTCTTGTAAAGCGGCAATCGGTCCTTTCTCCGCTGCTTCAGGAGAAACATGACCTATGCAGGCTCCTCTTGTTCCGCCTGAAAATCTTCCATCTGTTATTAATGCAACTTTATCACCGAGTCCCATTCCCATAATTGCGCTTGTCGGAGATAACATTTCAGGCATGCCCGGACCGCCTCTCGGTCCTTCATATCTTATAACAACAACATCGCCCGGTTTAACTTTTTTATTTGAAATTCCGTTTAAAGCTTCATCCTGCGAATTAAAAATTTTTGCAGGACCGGTATGAACAAGCATTGAAGGTTCGACAGCGGCGGTTTTTACAATTGAACCATCCGGTGCTAAATTGCCGAATAAAATTGCGAGTCCTCCTTTATTTAAGAAAGGATCATCAATGCTTCTGTATTACATCCCTGTTTTTAACTTCAGAAGAAGAAATATTTTCTCCGAGAGTTTTTCCTGTTACTGTTGGTCGGGAAAGATCAAGTACTCCATCGAGTTTAGAAAGTTCATGTAAGATTGCTGAAATCCCTCCGGCTGCATCAACGTCTTCCATATGAACATTTTTTGTTGCAGGACTAACTTTGCATATATAAGGAACTCTTTCTGCGAGATCATTAAGTTCACTTAAGTTCGAATCCCATTTCAGCTTCATTTGCAATTGCAAGAGTGTGAAGAACAGTATTTGTACTTCCTCCCATTGCCATATCCAAAGCAAATGCATTAAGAAAAGTTTCTCTTGAAAGTATATCTCTGGGTTTAATATCCTTTTCAACTAAATAAATGATTTGTTTGCCAACTTGTTTTGCAAGGTCTTTTCTTTTAGGATCGATTGCTAAGATTGATCCGTTGCCCGGAAGTGCAAGTCCTAAAGCTTCCATTAAACAGTTCATAGAGTTTGCTGTAAACATTCCTGAACAAGAACCGCAGGATGGACAACCGAAATCTTCAAGCTCTTTTAATTGAGCATCATTTATTTTTCCTGATTGATGTTCTCCGACTCCTTCAAACACAGAAATAAGATCGACCTTTTTTCCTGAAGGAGTAAGTCCCGCTTTCATTGGTCCGCCGGAAATAAATATTGTAGGAACATTTACCCGAACAGCTCCCATCAACATTCCGGGAACAATCTTATCGCAGTTAGGAATACAAACAACTCCATCGAGACGGTGAGCTTCAACGACAGTTTCAAAACTATCAGCAATAAGTTCACGGCTGGGGAGGGAATATCTCATCCCAATATGTCCCATTGCAATTCCATCATCGACACCGATTGTATTAAACTCGAAAGGAACGCCGCCTGCTTCGCGGACAGCTTCTTTTACAACTTTACCGAATTCCTGGAGATGTACGTGACCGGGGATAAGATCTATATAAGAATTGCAGATACCGATAAAAGGCTTTTTAAAATCGTCATCATTTTTGATGACACCTGTGGCTTTTAAAAGACTCCTGTGAGGAGCTTTGTCAAAACCTTTTTTTATTAAATCTGATCTCAATTTTTCCTCTAAAGATTAATTAACTTAATCTTCAGATATAATTTCAGGGATTTGGTCAATCCCGTATCTTTTTTTCTTTATTTGATTTTTCTTTATGCCAGATTCAGGGATTGACCATTATGTATTAACCTAGGACCACTAGCCCTAGGATGCTAATAATGATAGTAATCCCTAGAATGATATCTAAAGAAAGGACATCATTTGAATTCAGCAGAACAATGCGATTGCCGTTATGGGGTGAAACAGCTATTAGACTTGTGGCTCTATTTTTTATCATATTGTACATATGCTGTTCAAATGTAAAGATGAATATATAAGTGAAAATTTCTTTTGTCAAGCTATTTTGAAAAATCTTACAATTTTTTAACAATAAGTATAATATCTATAATTGTGAATATTTTCTTATAGAGGAATTATAAAATATATTTTTTGGTAAATAGCCATGACCTTCCCGCTCCGACTCGCGGAGCGAGGCGAGTAGGTCGTGGAATAATGAAAACAAAAACCATTGGTGTTAGCTTTACCTACCGTCAGGTAGGCACAATCTAAATTCAATTTGGGCTGAAGCCCTATGTGTGAGGTGTTTTCTTATCCCCGACATTGGCAAAGCCATCCCTTCGGGAAAATGTCGGGGCTATTTGAAAAAAGATTAATATCTCACTGTACATTCTCCAACTCGGGAAGGGGGCCTGTCAAACTTCCGATATGTTAACCCTTCCGTTTCTTATTTCTTAATATTTTCCCATTATACCCATATACCAATATTCCATTATACCAACTCCTGTATAACGTTTTAATTTTTACAGCCTCTTGATTTTGATGTTGAGATTAAGCAACTTTGAAATGTATTTGTAGAGGGCAGGAAAAATAGGGCGACACGAAATGGGTTTTCCTACCAGTAAAATAATTCGGGAATATCAACCGGATTGTAAATCATTAATTCGGATATAAATAATAATCTAACGCAAGGAGAAAATGAGCTCTAAATCAAAATCTGTTTCTGTAGTATAAGAGTTCAAGACCCTCTTTCAGATGTAACAAGAAAAGAACGTAGAAATTTATTAATTGCTTCTTTTATAGGTCTTATTATAATTACAACGGGGCTAGTCCAACTTAAAAATTAATTCCTTTGGTATTGAGTTTTCATCAACAGAACAAAAATGGTTTACTATTGTTATATCTTTTTTAATTTTTTATTTCCTAATTACCTTTATAATATATGCTGCTTCAGACTGTTGTCTCTTGGAGAATTTCTTTTAACGCTACTAGACTTGAACATATGCAAACTTTAGACAAAAATAGAGTTTTAAGCGGGAATGATGAACGGATGTCTAAGGTTTATAACAAATTATGGTATTGGACAAAAATATCATTACCTGTTTCTGTTACTTAAGATCATTCGTTTACTATCAAAATGTTATTTTCGAGCAAGAACTATAGATGTTTTGGTTTTATGACAGGAATTAGAATTCTAAATTATTAAAGCGTTATAACATTGAACCTGCTAATGACAAGGTTAATTATTACAGACTTTACAAATGCATGTTTTTAGAGTAAGTTCTAAAAGCAGATTGAAAGAATTGATCATAAAATTCAATTTGTGCATTTAAGGAAATTAAAGATAGAGTGAAATTTGTAGATTATGATTTCATTTCTCATCTTCATTCAAAATCATATGAACTAAAAAAAGTAGGAGATTTATTATGAGACGAAAAGAAAAATCGAAAATCCTTTTATCTAATTTGACAAATAACCCAGAGTTTATGAGTTTATATGTTACAAAGAAGACAAGTGGCTTCAATATTCAACATTTGAAGAAAAAATTAAAACTTTCTTTGGGAGTATTAAAAAGGCCAAGGAAGAATTCAATAAGGATGTCATATTTAATTCACAAAATTATTAAAACCGACTGCATTTTCGCATTCAGCAATTTATAAGTTTATAAGAAAAGTTTAAAGAAAAAATTCCTACTGTATCCTTCTATAATAGAATACAACTAACACAACAAAGCAAAATAAAATTAAAAGAGATTCCATTTTCATCTTAATGTTTCTTCCTTTTCTTAAGCCAACTAACATACCATTCTGCTAATGTTGCATAATAAAGTTTTTCCCCACTTTTATTCACAGGCGTAAGTTTCATATTAATTCAGTTAAGATTAATTGAAACACTTTTGTTCTGTTACTATAAAATGTTATTCACGTAAAACCGTTCCGCCAGAGGCGGACAAGTGAAACGGTTACTAATATTAAATTTTTTTTGTATATCACCGGGATAAATCCCGGTGTTAACCTGAAAGTGAAAGATGCTTGGGGTGTGTTAACAATGTTGTATCTATTTAGATTAACATCGGGATTTATCCCGATGAGAATAAGGAAGATAAGGAGTCATTAACTGTTTCAATTTATTTACCTCTAGGTAAACGGTTTACACAAGCAGGTCAGCACTCGGATTCAACTAAAGGATCACCCCCATAAAAAAATTATTATTTGAAGATTTTTCTTGACTTTACATCACATTTTAGCTTATTTTTGGGACACGGTGGGGAAAAGTGGTTGATTTTCCCATGAATGACCAAAATATATGTTTAAAGGACAATTTACATATTCAATAGATTCGAAAGGCAGAATAAGCATTCCCGCCAAACTGCGCCGCCATGTTTCTGCCGAAGCGAACGATACTTTTGTTATGACAAGAGGTACTTCTCCCTGCATAGATATTTATCCTCTCGATCAATGGATTCTTATTGAAGAAAAATTAAGAAGCCTGAACCAGTTTAAACCTGATGATGTAAGATTTATAAGAACGATACTTCAGCATGCAGCGGAAGACACACTTGATTCGCAATCGAGAATTAATGTGCCGCAAAATCTTATTGAATATGCACAGATAGAAAAGGAGGTGCTCATACTTGGGGCATTGAAAAAAATTGAAGTATGGAATCCAAAAGTTTTTGATGAATACTTAAAACAATCGGAAGAAACCTACGAACAAATAGCAGCAAAAGTTATGTCGTGACAATGAACAATTTCCATACGCCGGTATTATTAAAAGAAAGTATTGAATATTTAATAACAAACCCATCCGGCGTTTACTTCGATGCTACTTTAGGGTTTCGGAGGTCATTCTGAACAAATACTGAAAAATATAAACCGAAGAGGGAGTATTGGTAGCCACGGACGTTGATAAAGATTCTTTCACGTTCTCAAAAAAGAAATTTCAGGACGATAAGCGTGTAAGGCTTTATAACTTCAATTTTTCAATGATAGATTCTATTTCCAAAATTGAATCTGTTCCTAACTTTGATGGCATAATAGCGGACCTCGGCGTTTCTTCTTTCCAGCTCGATAATCCTTCATCAGGATTTACTTACAGAACAGAAACCAAACTCGATTTAAGAATGGATAAAAGCAGGGCGATCAGCGCTGCAGATATCGTTAATTCTTTTTCGGAAGAAGATATAGCAAATATTATTTACCAGTTCGGTGAAGAGAAAAATTCCAGAAGGATTGCGAAAGCTATTATCAATAAAAGAAAAATCAAAAAGATTGAAACAACTTCGGAATTAAGAGAAGCGATTGAAGAAGTGACTTCTCCAAAATATTTAAGTAAAACACTTTCGCGCGTTTTCCAGGCTTTAAGAATTTATGTAAATGATGAACTCGAGATGTTGAAAAGCTTTTTAACAAAGTCTGTAGATCTTTTAAAAGTGAATGGAAGAATTGTAGTAATCTCTTATCATTCCCTGGAAGACAGAATAGTAAAAGAACTTTTTAAATATGAAACTCTCGACTGCATTTGTCCGAAAGAGTATCCTGTTTGCAAATGCGATAAAGAACAAAGATTAAAGATACTTACTAAAAAACCGGTAACACCTTCTGAGGAAGAAATAAATATTAATACACGCGCAAGAAGCGCTAAACTAAGAGCGGCGGAAAGAGTATGAAGAAAGGATCGAAACCACTCATCTTTTCTGTGCTTTTTTTACTTGTTATTTACTCGATGCTTGCACTCGGTTACGTTGCAGTAAAACAAGAATGTGAACGTCTTACAAAAGAAAAAGTTGAAAATCAAAAAGCTCTTGATTCAAAATTAAATGAGCAGGTTAACCTGATTGCCGATGTACAATCGAATTCTTCAGAAGAAAGAATTGTAAAAATAGCAACAGAAGAACTTGGTATGGTAAAAAGAACAGAACCTGAAATACTGTTAAAAGTAAGCAAAGAAAAAATTGATGATGTTGAAGAAGCTTTGAAAGAAAAGTATGAATAACTCGCGCACATTGGTTGTAATAATTGGAATTATCGTTTTCTTCTTTGCGATACTTTTTAAACTGTTTGATGTACAGATAGTTAAAGGTGATGAGTTAAAATATTATGCTGAAAGGCAGCAAACAAAACTTGAGAAAGTCACTCCAGAACGTGGATTAATCTATGACAGGGATGATGTTCTTCTTGCTTACAATAAAAATGATGTTTCCTTTTTTCTTGATCTTAGAATGGCTGATAAAGCCAACAGGCAAAAAATTGCAAAAAAATTCTCAACCGTTTTTGATAAAAGTAAAAATTATTATTTGAAGTTGATGAATCAAAAATCAAAGACATTTTGCATTGAGAAAAAAGCACCAAACGAAAAAGTTTTACTTCTTAAGAATTTCAAAGCTGCTGGTTTATTCTCCGTGGAAGATCCTACCAGGGTTTATCATTATAAAAATCTTGCTTCTCATATTCTCGGATTTACAGACCAAAAAGATTATACCGGAGTTAACGGGATAGAAAAATCCTTTAATGATTTATTAAAAGGTGAAGAAGGTGTAAGACTTGTTGAAAGAAATGCTGTCGGTGACGTAATGACCTTTTCAGAAGATGAAACAAGAGAAGCCGTCCCGGGAGATAATATCTATCTAACTATAAAAAGATCTTTCCAGAATGTACTGGAAGAAGAATTAGAAAAAGGCATATCAGAATTTGATGCTTCTTCTGCTGTTGGAATTGTTATGAATCCCAACACGGGAGAAATACTGGCGCTCGCTAACATTAACGATTATGATCCTAACGATTATTGGGATTTTAGTGATGATGCAAGAAGAAACAGAAGTGTAACCGATACTTATGAACCGGGCTCTACTTTTAAATCTTTTACAATGGCAACTTTGCTGGATCAGAATCTTTGCAAAGAAACAGAAACAATAAATGTAGAAAATGGAAGCTACAGATTTAGAAGTGCAAGGATAAGTGACACGCACAGTTTCGAAAATCTTACTGTAAAAGGAATTATTGAACAATCGAGCAACGTTGGTATCTCAAAATTATCCCAGAGAATAGAAGACGAATTATTTTACAAATACCTGAGAGGTTTTGGTTTTGGCAATTATACGGCAATAAATCTTCCGGGAGAAGTAAAAGGAACTCTCAAAAAACCGAATGATTGGTCAGCGATAACAAAAGCATTTATGTCTTTCGGTTATGAAATATCTGTTACACCGATTCAACTTGTTACAGCTTACTCGGCAATTATTAATGGAGGAATTTTATACAAGCCATTAATCGTAAAGAAAAGTAACAAACGCGAACGATGAAGTTGTTGTTAATAATGAAGCGAAAGAAGTTAGAAGAGTTATCTCTGAAAAAACTTCTGAAAGAATGAGATCGTTATTAAAAGGTGTTGTCGAGAATGGGACAGGAAAGCTGGCAAATCTGGATATTGTTTCTGTCGGAGGAAAAACGGGAACATCTCAGAGACTGGTTGATGGCAAATATACGAGGAATTATAATTCTTCATTTGTTGGTTTCTTCCCGGTAGAAAATCCACAGGTCGTTTGTCTTATACTTCTTAATTCTCCAAATGTAGGAAAATATGGCGGTCTTGTTGCTGCTCCCATCTTTAAGAAAGTTGCTTCCAGGTTAATAGAACTTGAACCGGAACTGATTGGTATCCCTAAAGATTTGCCTCCTGTTAAAGAAGATTATGATTTTGTTTCTACAAGTGATCATCCCGGTGATAATAATGCAAGAACAGCAGTAAAAAAATCTGAAGAAATTCGAAAGTATAATTCAAAGACCAAAGTTATGCCGGAGTTAAAAGATTATTCTCTGCGTGATGCGATTATGATTTTAACAAGACTTGATATGAAATATAAAATTAATGGTTCAGGTGTTGTTGTTTCACAAAGTATTTCACCTGGTGATAAAATAGCAAAGGGAAGTACTTGTGTATTGGAATGTAAAGAAATTACTGTTCCGGGAACGATTGTTTATTGATGGAATTAACAAAACTAATTAATAGTGTAAATGCAATCCAGGTTGCTGGCGAAGTTGAGAGGAAAGACATTTCCTCGATTTGTTATGATTCCCGTAAGGTTAAGGAGAATTCAGTTTTTGTTGCAATAAAAGGAGTAAACACAGACGGACACCGTTTTATTCTCGACGCAATTAATAAAGGTGCAATGGCAGTCATTCTTGAAGACAACAATTCGGTTCCCGATGATATTTTCGTTCATGAAAAAAGAGCAAAGATACTTGTTGCAGACAGCAGAAAGGCACTCGCGGAAATTTCATGTGCTTTATACAAAAATCCTTCTGAAAAGATAAAGTTAATCGGAATTACAGGAACTAATGGAAAAACAACAACAACATATTTTATTAAAAGTATTCTTGAAACCGCGGGAGAAAAAACAGGTTTGTTAGGAACAATAGCAAATTACATCGGTGATGTAGAGATAAAATCATCTCTCACAACTCCTGAGTCAAACGATTTGAATGAACTTCTTTATAGAATGTATAATGAAGGCTGCGGTTACGCAGTTATGGAGGTTTCTTCACATTCGCTTATAATGAACAGGGTTTATGGACTTAATTTTAGTTCTGCGGTTTTTACAAACATAACTTCAGATCATCTCGATTTTCATGTTAACTTCGAAAATTATTTAAGCGCAAAGAAAATTCTTTTTGATTCGTTAAGCTCTTCTTCGTTTGCAATTTATAATTCAGATGATTCAAATAGCAAAAGACTTGTGGGCAACACTAAAGCAGGTCTTATTTCTTACGGTACTTCATCTAACTCAGATTTTGTTTTGAAAAACATAAGCTATGATTTATCAGGTACAACATTTACCGTTGAACATAAAGGCGGTTCATTCCCGGTTTCTACTTCTTTAATCGGAAAGTTCAATGCTTACAATGCCTGCGCTGCTTTTGCTGTTGGTTTCACTTCAGGAATTAAAGAAGAAAAAATCATAGAAGGAATAAAAAATACAAAGCAGGTTCCCGGAAGATTTGAAGTAATCAGTAAAGGAAATAAAAAAGTAATTGTTGATTATTCTCATACAGCCGACAGTCTTGAAAAAGCTCTTCTTGCTGTAAAGGATATTGTTAAAGAATCAGCGCCTGTTTACACTGTCTTTGGCTGTGGCGGAAATCGGGACAAAACTAAAAGACCAATAATGGGAAAGATTGCAACAGAATTAAGTGATTATGTTTTGGTTACTTCCGATAACCCGAGATTTGAAGATCCATTTGAAATTATAAATGATATAAGGACCGGCATCATAAAAGATAATTACAAAGTTATAGAAAACCGTGAAGAAGCAATTTCTTACGCGATAAAAAATTCGGAAGAGAATGCGATTATACTTATTGCCGGCAAAGGTCACGAGAATTACCAGGAAATAAAAGGAATAAGAAATCACTTCTCGGACAGGGAAGTAGCAGAAAAATTCCTGGTTTGATTTAATGAATGTAGTCAGGATTACTCTTGAAGATTTGTTCAACTTACCGACTTCAGAGATCGTTAATCCTGATAGCTACAAAGCGGTCTCGAAGATTTCTATTGATTCGAGAAGGATAAATAAAAGTTCTCTTTTTATTGCAATTAAGGGCGAAAAATTTGACGGACATAATTTTATCAGAGATGTTATAAAGAATGGAGCATCAGCAGTTGTCATTGAACGAAAAAAATATTCACAGTTCAGAGATCTCGATGTGCCGGTTATTCTTGTTGATAACTCAACCGAAGCTCTCGGGGGACTGGCGAAAGTCTGGAGGAGTAAATTGAACGCAAAAGTTGTAAGCATAACAGGTAGTGCGGGTAAAACAACTACAAAAGATATGATTGGAACTTTGCTTTCTGAGAAGTATAAGACTAAGAAAACTTCCGGGAATAATAACAATCATATCGGAGTTCCTTTAACGATTCTTGATACAAAAAGTAATGATGAAGTTCTCGTCCTTGAACACGGAACAAATCATTTTGGAGAGATAGATTATACGGCAAACATAGCTCAACCGGATTATGCTCTTATTACAAACATTGGAAATTCACATCTCGAATTCTTAAAGAACAAGCGCGGCGTTCTAAAGGAAAAGAAATCTTTATTTGATGTAACTGCAAAAAGAAACGGAACATTGTTAATAAATGAAGATGATAAGCTTTTAAAGAATGTTTATCCGGATTATAAAAACAAAGCTTACTTTCGGCACAGAACAAAGAGTAGATGTAAAAGGAAAAATATTAAGCTATTCTGAAGATGGAAAACCTTTTGTCGAGTTGAGATACAAAGGTAAAACTATTAAGGCACACTTCAATCTTTATGGGGAACAGAATTTCAAAAACTTCCTTGCTGCTGCAAGTGTTGCATTCAAATTAGGATTGAATGAAAAGGAAATACTCAGTGGAATGAATAAACTTTCTTCTCCTGATAAAAGATTAAACGTAAGCGAGTATTCTGATTTTCTTCTTATTGATGACACATACAATGCAAATCCTGAATCAATGAAAGCTTCAATTGAATTTCTCGGAAGAATAAATCTTTTCAAAAAGAAGATTGCAATTCTTGGAGATATGCTCGAACTGGGAAATATGGAATTGTTATATCATAAAGGTCTTGGTTCGGTTATATGGAAGAACAAAATAAATATTGTTTACACTATTGGTAACAGAATGAAAGTGTTGCACAAAGAATTAGAAGATACCGGAATTGAAACAAAACATTTTTTAAGAAGAGATGCTTTATCAGAATTTTTAACCAATAAAGACGTAACGGATTCAGCAATACTTGTAAAGGGTTCACGCGGAATGAGGATGGAAGAATTTGTAACAATAATCAGAGAGAAAATATAGCAGATGCTTTACTACCTGTTTGATTACATAAATAAAGCTTATAACCCGCCGGGATTCGATATATTCCGGTTCCTGACATTCAGGTCGGCGGTTGCAGCAATTACAGGTTTGTTTCTCTCGTTTTACCTGGGACCCAAAATAATTAACAAGCTAAGGAAGAACCAAATCGGTGAGGCAAAAAAAGTTGATGCACCACAATCTCATTGGTCAAAAGCTGGAACTCCGACAATGGGAGGATTGATAATAATTATTTCAGTTTTTATTCCTGTGATTCTTTGGGCAGATATAAAAAGTTTATACATCATACTTATTCTTGCCGGAACAATCTGGCTTGCAGGTGTAGGTTTTCTTGATGATTATTTAAAAGTAGTTAAAAAATATCCTAACGGATTAATTGCAAGATACAAGCTGCTGGGACAAATACTTATCGGTTTGGTTGTTGGCTCAGTAATTTATTTTTCGCCGCAGTTTGAAGGAATAAACACTCTTACAACTGTTCCATTTCTAAAGAATGTGAATTTTGATTTTTCATTTCTATACATACCTGTTGTGGTTTTTATAGTAACGGCAACAAGTAACGCCGTTAATTTAACTGATGGTTTGGATGGTTTGGCAATTGGAGTAATTGTGATAGTAATGCTGACCCTTGCATTAATCAGTTATGTAAGCGGTAATGCAATTTACTCCAATTATCTGAACATCATTTATTTACCGGGTTCTGGCGAGTTAACAGTTTTTGTATCCGCATTAATTGGCGCTGCACTCGGTTTCCTTTGGTTCAATAGTTACCCGGCTCAGGTATTTATGGGCGATACTGGCTCGCTCGCGCTTGGTGGCGCATTCGGAATACTAGCTATTTTAATTAAAAAGGAATTACTGATTCCTATCCTTGGCGGAGTTTTTTTGGTCGAAACGCTTTCAGTTATTGTGCAAAGACTTTATTTCAAATACACGAAAAAGAAATATGGTCAGGGAAGAAGAGTTTTTAAAATGGCTCCGCTTCATCATCATTTTGAAATAGCAGGCTGGGCAGAACCGAAAATAGTTATGAGGTTTTACATAGTTGCAATTATTCTGGCAATAGTCAGTTTAACATCGTTCAAGATACGTTGATGAATGTTGCGGGCAAGAGAATCTCTGTTATTGGCGCAGTTAGAAGTGGAGTTGGCGCTGCAAAGTTGGTTAAGAAATTAGGAGGTGTTCCTTTTGTTAGTGATACGGCAGCTGAGAGTAAAATTAAAAATTCGGTTTCCTTATTAAAGGAAAATGAAATTGAATATGAAACAGACGGACATTCGGAGAAAGTTTATAAATGCGATTTAATGATTGTAAGCCCTGGTGTGCCCTCGGATGCACCCGTACTGAAAGAAGCGAAACAAAAAAATATCAAGGTGATAAGTGAACTGGAATTTGCATCACAGTTTTGTAAAGGAAAAATAGTGGCGATAACCGGAACAAACGGAAAAACCACAACAACTTCTTTATGTGGACATTTATTTAATGTCTGTGGGCATAAAACGTACACTGCAGGTAATATCGGATTGGCATTTTCAGAAATCACAACAGAAGTAAAGGAAAATGAATTTGTTGCTCTTGAAGTTTCAAGTTTCCAATTGGATCTAATTGATGAGTTTAAACCAAAAGTTGCGATGATATTAAATATTACCCCGGATCATCTTAACAGGTATGAAAATAAATTTGAGAATTATATCGAATCCAAATTCAGAATATTCGAGAACCAGGATGCAAATGATTTTCTGATTCTAAATAATGATGATGAAACGATAACAAAGTATATCAGAGATCGTAAAAGCAAAAGTTTTTATTTCTCTTTGAATGAGGATATCAGCAATGGTTCTTATGTAAGTAAAGATCAGATAATATTTAATAGAAATAATCAATTGGAATTTTCTTTTTCTACAAATGAAATGCAGATAAGAGGCGAACATAATATTGCAAATGCGATGGCAGTTATAAATGCTGCTAAAATATTTGATTTCGATAATGAAGAGATAAAGGAAGGTTTAAGAACATTTAAGGGTGTTGAGCACCGCCTTGAACTTGTTAGAGAGATTAATGGAGTTAAGTATGTCAATGATTCCAAAGCCACAAATGTGGATTCCGTTTGGTATGCTTTGAAAAGTTTTGATGAACCGTTGTTCTTAATTCTTGGCGGACAGGATAAAGGAAATGATTACGAAAGAATTAAAAATCTTGTTGAAGAAAAAGTTAAGAAAATTTATGCAATCGGTTCTTCTGCGGAAAAAGTTTACAATTTCTTTCACAAGATCGTTAAAGTAGAATTAAAAATATCACTTGAAGAAGTGATAAACAGTGCAAGCAAAGAAGCAAGAGACGGAGATGTTGTTTTGCTTTCACCTGCCTGTGCAAGTTTTGATATGTTCGATAATTACGAACACAGAGGAACAATTTTTAAAGAAGCTGTGAACAATCTATAAACAAACATTCTCCCTTTTCTTTGTTAGGAGAGGGAGAGTGAAATTAAAAACATGAAAAAATTAGCTGCTACAATATTTTTTGAATCAACCGCGCTCCTGTTACTAGGATTGGTCGTAGTAATGAGTGCGAGCAGCGCTTACAGCGAGTTTAAGTTTGACAGCTTTTATCATCTGTTCAATTCACATTTATTTAAAGTACTATTTGGTTTCGGATTAATGGTTGTATTTTCTTTTATCCCCTATGAGATTTATAAAGAATACAGCAAACCTGCAATAATTCTTACAACAATTATTCTTTTCTTTACACTTTTCTTCGCTCCTGTAGTAAAAGGTGCTGGCAGGTGGATAAGTATTGGACCCATTACTTTCCAACCTGCAGATGTTGCAAAACTAGTTCTTATAATCCATCTGGCGGCTTTGTTAGAATCCAAAAGGAATATTATTTCTGATTTTAAAAATGGTTTTATATATCTCTTCATCTGGGTAATTGCTGTTTGCGGATTAATCTTAATCCAGCCGAATATAAGTAATGCAATTCTACTTGCCTTTATTTCGATTGTTCTTCTTTATGTTGGTGGAGCAAAGTTATCTCACATATTTGCTTCTTCATTAGGATGTTTAGTTGCTGCTGGAACGGGCGCAATGATATTCGCTCATTCAAGAGAAAGAATACTTACATTTATTCATAGCCTAAACAGTGGGGGAGACATAAACTTACAGGTTAAACAAGCATTACTTGGTTTAGGAAGCGGTGGAATTTTTGGAGTTGGAATTGGACACGGACAACAAAGTAATCTCTTTTTACCTGAAGCTTATGGTGATTTCATTTTTGCAGTAATGGGAGAAGAACTTGGATTTATTGGCTCGGTAGTTATTGTTTCAAGTTTTCTAGCTCTGTTCCTGGCAGGAATTGTAATCGCAAAGAAAACAAAAGATAGATTCGGTCAATTACTGGCGTTCGGAATTTCTTTTTCAATTATTCTTTATGCTTTTATAAATATTGCAGTTTCAGCAGGACTGCTTCCGACAACAGGTCTTCCACTTCCGTTTATAAGTTACGGTGGAACGTCAATGACATTTTTATGTATATCGGTTGGTATTCTTATAAACATTGCTGTTTCAAATTCCGTAGATAGAAAATCTAATATCGAGGTTGTTTCAAATTCAAATGCAAAACCATGATAATGAGAAAAAGAATTACAGATTTTTATTTGCTGGTGGCGGAACCGGAGGACATTTATTTCCGGCTGTTGCAGTTGCAGAAAAGATTAAAAGTAAAATTCCGGATGCAGAAATTCTATTTGTCGGTTCAAAGTCAAAGATTGAAGGAAAAGTTGTTCCCGCACTTGGATTTAAGTTTCGCCCTATTTGGATTAAAGGATTTAGAAGAAGATTTAGTATTGAAAACATTTTGTTTCCGTTTAAGGTAATAGTTTCGATTATGCAGTCAATAGCAATAAATATGAATTTCAAACCGCAGGTTGCAATAGGTTCCGGCGGTTACGTAGCTGGTCCTGCAATTTACGCTGCTTCGCTTTTAGGATCTAAAGTGATTTTGCTTGAACAAAATAGTTTTCCCGGCATAACAACAAGGCTGCTTGAGAAATATGCTGATGAAATTCATATAAGTTTTGATGATTCTAAAAAATATTTAAAACATCCAGATAAGATTTATACAACCGGGACACCTGTAAGAGAAAGTTTAAAAAGTATTGATAAAGCATCAGCTCTGAAAAATTTTGATCTCGATCCTTCAAAGAAAACATTGCTTGTGCTTGGCGGTAGTCTTGGTGCGGCTTCAATTAATGAAGCAGTTTCAAACTCAATTAATTTCTTTAAGGAAAAAGAGATACAGCTTATTTGGCAGACAGGAAAATATTATTATCCAAAGTACAAACACCTGTCATCAAAAAATATTATTGTAAAAGATTTTATTGAAGAGATGAATTTTGCTTACTCGGCTTGTGATCTCCTCTTGGCTCGCTCTGGTGCTAGTACCATAGCCGAGTTGCTGACGCTGGTGATTCCTGCGATATTGGTCCCCTCTCCCAATGTAGCAGCGAATCACCAGTACTTTAATGCTAAATCACTTGCCGATAGTAATGCGGCAATTTTGGTAGAGGACAATTTGTTAAAAGATAAACTAAACGAAGTTCTTTCTTCTGTCCTTTTCGATGATGAAAAATTAAAACAATTGAAAATGAATGCAGCCAGGTTGAGTAAAGCAGACGCTGCAGAAATTATTGCAGATAGAGCGATAAAATTTGCGGAAGAAATATGAATGAAGAAAAAGTAGACAGGAAAGTTTTTAAGTATAACATGTCCTTCTACTATCAGTCAACAATAATTTATTTCGTTGCTTTTGTGTTGTATATATTGATAAGAGGAGAATTTATCGAAGATTCATTCACTTTAATAACGAAGGATCCGATAATTTATTTTTTTGCGTTCATTGTATTTATCTCGGTTATAAGCCTGTTATATAATCTTTATAAAAACAGGTATATGGAAATTTCTGACGATGGGATTTCTTTTATAGACAGGTTCAAAACAAGATCGTTTAAATATGAGGATATGATCAGAATCAAAATTTCTAAAAAGAAAAAACAATCGAAAAGAAGTCCGTTAAAACTTGTAAGAATAAAATTAAAGAACAGAAGGAGATTGGTAGTTGTTCGTCCTTCTGATTATGAAAATGCTGATGAGTTGTTAAAAGTTTTTGATGATCTCAGAATGCGGATAGAGAAAGTTTAAATGTTTAAAAATATCAGGAAGGTACATTTTGTCGGAATTGGTGGAATTGGAATGAGCGGAATTGCTGAAATACTTCTTAACCAGGGTTTCGAGATAAGTGGATCGGATAGAGCTTTCTCAGAAGTAACAAATCGTTTATCTGATTTAGGAATTAAAGTTTATGAAGGACATTCGCGCGAGAATCTTAAAGACGCCGATGTTCTTGTCTATTCTTCCGCGGTTACTGTTGATAACCCGGAAGTCCAGGAAGCAATTTCAAGAAAAATTCCTGTAATTAAACGCTCTGAGATGCTTGCTGAAACAATGAGATTAAAATATGGAATAGGTATAGCCGGAACTCACGGTAAAACAACTACAACTTCAATGGTTGGCTTAGCGCTTACTGAAGGGAACATTGATCCGACAATTATAGTTGGCGGAAAATTAAGCGGACTTGGTGGAACAAATGCACGTTTAGGCAATGGAGAATTTATTGTTGTCGAAGCTGATGAATTTGATAGAACATTTTTAAAACTTACTCCGGTAATTGCTGCAATCACAACCTTGGAAAGTGAGCATCTAGATACCTACAAAGATCTTGATGATATAAAATCTGCTTTTATCGAGTTCGCTAACAAAGTACCTTTTTACGGATTTGTAGTTCTTTGTATGGATGAACCGGGGCTTCAGGATATTATTCCCCATATAAATAAAAAGATTTTTACATATGGATTAACTGCTCAGGCTGATATGAGAGCCATTGATATTACACATGAAAAATTCTTCAGTTCTTTTACAGTTGAATATAAAGGGAAAGAATTAGGAAAAATAAAGCTTAGAATTCCTGGTGTTCACAACGTTAAAAATTCGCTTGTCGCTATTTGTATAGGTATCGAACTCGGAATTGAATTCAAGGTTATAAAGAGAGCGCTTGAATCTTTCGGGGGTGTTTACAGAAGATTTGAAGTTAAGTACGATAAAGAAATTCTTGTTGTTGATGATTACGCTCATCACCCGACTGAAACAAGCGCAACCTTAGCCGGAGTAAGAGCCGGTTGGGATAACAGGCTCATTGCTGTTTTCCAACCTCATCTTTACAGCAGGACAAGAGATTTTTACCAGGAATTTGGAAGATCATTTCTTAACACAGATGTGTTTGTTTGTACAGATGTTTATCCGGCAAGAGAAGAACCAATCAGTGGTGTTACAGGTGAACTTATTGCAAATGCAACAAAAAGTTTCGGACACAAGAATGTAATCTATGTTCAGGATAAAAATAAAGTTCCTGAAGTTTTAAATAAGTTGAAACAAGAAGGTGATATAATAATCACGATGGGAGCCGGAGATATCTGGAAGTTCGGCGAGAAATTTATCGAAATGATTAAAAACTGATATGGAAAGAGATACTAAAATAAAATTTTTCGGTACCGGGTTTTTTATAATTCTTTTAATTGGATTAGGATACCTGGTTTACAGATCAAATGAATTTAAAACTGTCCAAGTGATTGAAAAGATTCATGTAACTGGAAATAATCTTCTCGCGGAAAATGATTATCTGAGTTTCATAAAACTTGAAGATAAATCTCTTTTAAAAGGATTAACTCTTTCAGTAATAAAAAGCAGGTTTGAAAAACATCCTTATGTATCAAGAGCCGATGTAAAGTTTGTTAATGAAAAAGAAGTGAAAGTATTTCTAACAGAAAAAAATATTTATGGAGTGATAATAAAGAACCCAAATCCTGTTTTCATTACAGAAAATTTTGAAGTGCTTCCAATTATTTCTAACACAAAGATAGATGAAGTCCCTGTTCTAAGTAATGTAAGTGAAAATTATAAGCTAAAGCCTCACTCTAAATTTAAAACAGAAGATATTCTTGAAGCATTTAAGATAATTGATGCAACAAGATTTACAAATCCAAAAATGTTAAAAAATCTTGCAGAAATAAATCTTAGAAATGGTGGAGATGTTTTACTAATGTTTTCCGGGTTAAACTTCCCGGTAATTTTTGGAAGAGGGAATGAACCGGAAAAAGCTGTTTACCTTGAGGCAGTTTTATCAGATTATGATGGAAACACTTTACTTGAAGAAAGCAATTATCTCGATCTCAGGTTTAATAATGAAATTTATGTTGGTAGAATGAAGAAAACGGAATTGTGAAAATGAAAAAAGATATAATAGCCGGACTCGATTTAGGAACAACGAAAGTTTGCGCAGTAATTGCCGAGAAGTTTGAAAATGATCATTTTAATATTCTCGGTTTTGGAGTTGCACCTTCCGAAGGTTTACATAAAGGCCTTGTAGCAAATATTGGCAAAACAGCTGAAGCAATAAAAGAAGCTGTCTCGATAGCAAATAATCGTGCCGGACTGGAAGTAAATACAGTAAATGTGGGTGTTGCAGGTGAACATATTACATCTATAAGGCATAGGAATTATGTTACGATAAGCAGCGAAGACAGGGAGATTACCAAGGCGGATCTGGATAGACTCGAAGCCGATGTAAGAACAATTCGTATCCCTTCAGACAGACAGATTCTGCATATAATACCGGAAGAATATTCAATTGACCATCAGGCAGGAATTGAGAATCCGATCGGTATGTCCGGGTCAAGACTTGAAGCAGCAAATCATATTGTACTCGCTTCTATTCCTGCAATTCAGAATATAAAAAAATCCGTTGAACGTGCCGGGCTCTTAGTTAAAGATTATATACTACAGCCGATTGCGTCGAGCTCTTCAGTTCTTGAAAGTAGTGAAAAAGATTTGGGCGTTGCTTTAATTGATATAGGAGGAGGAACAACCGATATAGCAATCTTTCATCGCAAAGCGATAAAGCATACCAAAGTAATTGGTGTTGCCGGTAACCAGGTAACAAATGATATAAGAGAATCACTCGGTGTTGTAACAGAAGAAGCGGAACATCTTAAAAAAGAATTTGGATATGCAACGGAAAGTGCAATAATAAAGGAAGAAGATATTCTCATAAGGGGAGTTGGCGCAAGAGGAAATACAAAAATTCCAATTAGTCTTTTAACTCAAATTATTAGTCTCAGGATGAAAGAACTTTTTGTATTGGTTGATAACGAAATAAGAAGTGCCGGGTTTAAAAATAAAATAAAAGCAGGAATAATTTTAACAGGCGGTGGATCCTTATTAAAAGGATGCAGCGAACTTGCCGAAGAAGTTTTCGGTTTGCCGACAAGAATTGGAGTTCCGCAGGAACTCGGAGAAGGTTTATCAAATGAAATTGAAAGTCCTGAATTTGCAACGGTTGCCGGTCTGATAAGGGGGGTACCAGGAGGAAGATCAAGTGAATATCAGTCCTTGATTAAAATCAGGCGTAGAGGAGAGAAAAATAAAATAACTCAAATAGTAAAAAGAGTTCAACAGTTTTTTGATGAATTATAATTAAAAAGAAGGAGGAACAATATGTCCGGATTTGCAACTCTTGATAGAGGAAAACCGATGTCAGCAATCCTGAAAGTAGTGGGAGTTGGGGGCGGAGGTTGCAATGCAATAGAGAGCATGATTGCAAAAGGTCTAACAGGTGTAGAATATGTTGCTGTGAACACAGATGCTCAGGTATTAAACAGCAGTAGTGCTTCGCATAAAATTCAATGTGGTGCAAATGTTACACGCGGTTTAGGTGCCGGCGCAGATCCTAATGTAGGACGTAAGTCAATCGAGGAGGACAGAGAAAAGCTTTCCGAAGTTCTCTCAGGATCGGACATGGTTTTTGTTACCTCCGGGATGGGTGGAGGAACCGGTACAGGTGGAGCGCCTGTAGTTGCTGCCATTGCAAAAAGTATCGGGGCTTTAGTAGTTGGCATTGTTACAAAACCTTTCCGTTGGGAAGGTAAGAAAAGAATGCTGAATGCAGAGCAAGGAATCCAGGAATTAAAACAATATGTTGACAGCTTAATAATAATTCCAAATGAGAGACTTCTGAGTGTTCTTGATAAAGAAGTCAATGCTTTCGATGCTTTCGACAAACCGAATGAAATCCTTTATGAAGCAACAAGAGGAATAGCGGATATTATTACAGTCGAAGGTTTAATAAATGTTGACTTCGCCGACGTTCGTGCTGTTATGAATTCTAGTGGTGAAGCTTTAATGGGTTGTGGAACTGCAGACGGTGCAAACAGGGCAATAGAAGCAGCACAAAAAGCAATCTCAAGTCCGCTGCTTGAGGGAGTAAGTATTAAAGGCGCTAAAAGTGTTCTTTTGAATGTTACAGGTTCAAATAATCTTACGATGCAGGAAATCAATGAAGGAAACAATGTAATCTTTGAAGCCGCAGGTGAAGAAGCAAATGTAATATTTGGGTGCGTAAAAAGAGACGAAATGAATGATGCAGTTTCATATACAGTTATTGCAACCGGTTTCGATGGACAGAAAGGATTTGGGGGGAAACACTTTAAAGTTTCCGCTCAGCAGGAACCTGATTTCAGGGGCGGATTTAATTTTATGACCGAAGGTGAAATTGATAAAGAAGATCTTGAAGTTCCTACAATACTGCGGGTAAAGAAACCAAATACAGTTTTAGGAAATAAAGAGGATGGTCCCCAGACCGGTTTTAGTTTTGAATCATCAAGATATAACTGGGCTAAAGAAAAAGCTGAAAAGAAAGAAGAAGAAGAAAAAGTAACCCAGGACAAAGGTGATGACGATGAAGATAGCTCTTCATTTCTCAGAATGATTATGGACTAATACTTAGTTATTAATTAAGAATGAAAGCGAAGTAATTAACCACCAAAAGAGGTGAGTATGAATCTTCTCGAATTGTTCGGTATTGTTTTTCTTATCATAATTATCCTGAATGCAATTATTGCAATCTGGGCAATTAAAACTACATTTTTTGGGAAAAAAGATGTGGAAACATACCCCAAGCAGGAAATCACAAGTTAGTTATTCGTCTGTTATTCGGGATTCGATAAGAACATTTTCATCATCATCAGGATTTTTAGAGATGATGATTCTGTTTGGGCGGCAACAGATTCTGCAATCTTCAATAAAATCCTGCTTATCATCAACAGTCAAATCAACCCAAACTGTATTTTCTACCCCACAATATTGACATCTCCATACAAGATCATCGTCGGTTTGCATCTTTTTACTTTCGAATCGTTATCCTTTAATTTTATTTAAAGTTAACAAATTGAGTAGGGAAATTTAACTCGGCTTCCTTTATCATTTTAATTACGGTTTGTAAGTCATCTATCTTTGGACCCTGAACTCTTATCTGCTCATCCTGAATTTGTGCATTAACTTTTAGTTTTGAGTCCTTAATCATTTTAGTAATTATTTTTGCATCATCTTTAGATATACCGCTTAGCAGATTTAATTTTTGTCTTAGCCTTCCTCCTCCAGCTGTTTCTGGTTCTTCCATCTTCAGGGCTTTAATGGATATTCCTCTCTTAATAAATTTTGACTGAAGAATATCAATACTTGCCTTCCGTGAATAATCATCACGTGTATTTATAATTATGTTTTTATCTTTTTTGTTTAATTCTATTGTGGTGTTAGAGTCTTTTAGATCATATCGTTGGTTTATTTCTTTTATTGCTTGGTTAACTGCATTATCCGCTTCCTGTAAATCTATTTCAGAAACAATATCCATAGAATGATTTTGTGACATTTGGGCTCTCTATAATTTATTTAAATTTAAACGTTGAAACAAAAAATAATTAAACTCATGCTTAACCCAAAGGGATATTTTATTATCAATCATAAATCTGTTTTTTTATTTTCTTGATTCTTTAAAATTGTAGTATTCAGATGGAAAAGTTCTTCAAAATACCTTTTGCTTTGAAGAGATAAAAAGCCAAGACTCAAAAACTGTACGGATACTATTAGGGAAATACCTGCTACAAAAAAAGCATGCGGTTTTCTTCTGAAAATTTCAGCGACTGCAGCCGAAAAAGTATCATCAAAATATGTCCCGCCGGAAGCCACATAAGGATAAATTGCAAAAGTATTAATAAGCAACCAAATAATTATATAAAATGAAATAAGCAACAGAACAAACCCAAGAAACATATAAAAGATATAAGGTCGGAAAATAAACCCGGACATTAAACCCGAAAGGATTCCCCGGCTAAAATGTATTTTTGATTTTCGCTTGGACGAAACTATTTTTTGACCTGTCCAGTCGAGATGACCTGGTATTTCTACGATTCTACCCCTTAATAAAAGTGTTTTATATATGATTTCCGGATTTATTTCGAAATCCTGTGCTTTAAGACTAAGATTTTTCAGAAATTCTCTATTATATGCCCTGACCATTCCTGTAAAAGTGTAAATTTTTTGGTGGGGGAGAAAAGAAAGAAATTTATTAACAGCTTTGCTTAGCAAATTTCTGATAAAAGGAACCCCGGTTACTTTTCCCCCTTTCATATATGGTGAAGCTATTACAACATCCGCGTCTGTTTCTACTATTGTGTCGAGTAATTTTTTAATATGATCTACCGAATAGCTCAGGTCGATATCCAAAGTTACAATGTAATCCCCCTCGCAATTCTGGAAAGCCCTTCTTAATGAATTACCAAGATAAATATTCTTTTTATTGTGTAATATTTTAATGTTTTCTTTTCCTTTTCCCAATTCATCAGCAATTTTCCCTGTTTCATCTTTACTGCCATCGTTTACTAAAACAAGTTCCCATGTATAATCTTTGAGGGAGTTCATATAATCACAAAGAGTGGAAATATTTTCTTTAAGAATTTCTGCTTCATTATAAGCACAAATTGCAATCGATACGAAAGGTTTGTTACTAGATAAACTCATTTTTACTAATACTTTTTGTAATTTTAAATTTAAGGATATTTGATTTAATCCCCAATAAATCTATACAAGGCTATTTTATTCTTCCCATTTTCTGAGGAGCTATATAAGAGTACAAAATCTGGCGACTTTTTGCCATCAAAATCTTTAATAAAAGGATAATTTTTTAAAAGATCGTATTCTAAAAAAAGATAATCAGCATGATTTAATTTAATATATTTTATCAAATGCTTGTAATCAGCATATGGTGTAGTGATGCGATTAATTCCAGCATAAAAAGGTAAATAAGCTTTGCGTGCTACTAATTTTGGGTTTGCAATATTATTTACTTCAATATCATTTCTCAAGATTTTAATAGGTTTTTGTAAAATTTTATAATTATACTCATTATTTAGTGAAGGATGCCTAAGTGTGTCGTTTAACCAGCTTATTGAAAAGAATACTGTGAACCCAACAATAATAATTGGAATTTTGTTTTTAAAGATCTTCAAAAGCCTTTTATCACTAATGAGATTCTCTATTTTAGCCGATATTTCTCCCAAACCCATTCCAGCTACTAATATTATAATTGGAGCGACTACTGCAATATGTCTATCAATGAAAGAATTAAGATACATGGGAGGTATTAAAACAATTATCATTATTGAAAGAACAAATAATAATTCTTGAATTTTTTTATAGAGTATGAATTGATAAACTCCAATACCAAAAAAGATTAAAATAAAAATACCAACTACAGAACTTAATTTTTCTGTAATTAAGACTTTTAGATTGTTAAAAATAAATTTAATATTTTGAATATATTCCCACGTATTATCTGAATTTTTTAATGTTATTGGATGTGAGAGTACATAGTCCAAGTTCGTTTGAGCCGGAGTCAAAATCCAAACTATTTATGGTTTCTTCATAGGATCTTTTATCTCCTTTCAGTAGTTCTTCCCATGCAGTCCTTCCATTAATTGAAAAAGTTCCCATCTGACTGCTTACAAAATAAATAATCGGCACAGCAATAATTGAAAAACCGACTATAAATATTCCTACCCAGCTCATCAATTTCCTTTTGGAATAATTTTGATCTTTATTCCACTAAATGATATAGAAAAACTAACAGTGGTACATAGAATAAAAAGACTATACCTTCAGTCCTATCGCTAAAAGACAAGCCAAAGATTAATCCCAAAGAAAAAACTTTTATTAATTTTGGTCTTCTTATAAAATTCAAAAAAAGTAAAATGCCAAAGTAAGTTAATGAAATGTAAGCTGGTTCGGTAAGTACTGCAAAAGAAAAACTGATAAAAAACGGACTAAAAGTAAGCAACAGTAAGGCTATTAATGTATTATTTAGTGTGGTTAATTTCTTTCCTAAAAAATAAATAGTGAAAAAAAGTATAACACTAAACAAAAATGAAATCATTCGTCCCGCCGTTTCCAGCTTTATTCCAACAACATTTAATAAACCGATTGTTGTCGGGTAAAAAAACGTATCTATCGGACCTAATTTTTCCCACTGGTGTGATTTAATAATTTCTGCAGTTTGTAAATAATGAACACTGTCGTGATCTTCAAGGGTTTCAACCTGCGACCAACTAATAATCCGCAGCAACAAGAAAATAGCTAAGATGCTGAAAAGTAATTTGTATTCCTTTTTGATTTGGTTACACACCGTTCTTATTCTAATAAAAAATTAAACTGACAATTATTTTAATAAAAAAATATTTTTTAATATCTATTTCCTTTCTTGAATTTCCAATCCCATCCGTAATATTTAATTCTCCACTCATAACCAAATTTAATAAGGGTCAGATTGGCTTTAAATGTATCCGAATCAGTTTTTGCTACAACTAAATGTACTCTCGCTGTATCATCTTTTGTATAAATATTTGTAAAACTAATATCTTTTATAGATCCTTTAGGAAAAAGTATTTCAAGATTATTTTTATCATCATCATCGTAACCATATTTATATTGATATGAAAAATATCTTTTAGCCTTTTGGGTATCTCCTCTATTAACCTCGGATAAAAACGATTCAATTGTACTTTCGGGAGTTAGTAATTTATTTATTCCTATTTCCCAAATACCAAATTCATTTTCCGAAAATTTAAGATTATAGTTATTTTTTATTCTCTTTCTTTCTATTGATATATCAACCGGATAAAATTTTTCCGACTGATTCATTGACCCAATTTTTAATATCTTTATTTGATTCTTTTCTACATCAATTTTTTTTGAACTTAATAAATAAATAATTGAATCTGGAGGAGGTTTCCTTTTGAGGCTGAAGTTACCCTCCCAGTTACTGTAAAAAACCCGGTAAAACCTAGCATCATAAATATTGTTTATTATATGATTGATACTCTTTTTATTGTCAGAGAGAATTTTGCCCTTAACATATACTTTAGCCGGCTGGTATTTCCTTTCTACGTTATACTTTCCAAATGAAACAGTAATAGTGTCTATTTTTATAGGCAAATTTACAGAATGAAGATACTGAACCATTCTCTTTTTTACTTCGCTATTAGAGGGAACATCATTTCTGCACCCCAGAAAAGGAAGTAATATCAAAATCTTTATTAAAAATATTAATCTGTTTCAAATTAATTTAATGTTTTAATTTCTCTTTATCAGCAAACCAAATACCATCTTTGCTATTATTAACAACCGTATAATATTCTTTAATAAATTTAACTGTTTCAGGAGATATGTTAGAAATTAGTCTTACATAACCAATATCAACAAAAATATAAACCGGCTTTTTTTCTTTAGTTGTTTAATTAATTCATTCCATTGTTCGGGAAGTAATATTTCTAGGATCCAACCATTTATTGGAATTGCTTGTGACCTTCCAGATAGATAATAAAATAAAGGAGTTCCTGCTACATATATTGCCCCAGGTAAACTATTGGGCTCGTTAAATATATTAATTTTCTTATATGAATATTTATATATTTCTTTCCTCGAAACTTGCTACAGTTGTTTTTTTGTTTCCTCCGATGAAGCAAAAACATAACTGACAAAAAATTTTGCTTTACCTGCGAAATATGCAAAAAGGACTGAAATAAAATTATTAAAACAATTATAGCTATAATCTTTCCTTTAGTGAGTTTACAGTTCATGTTTTTTTAATGCTGACCAAATAAAATCAATTGATAGAACAAATAAAATTCCAACGGGAACATTAAGCAGATGTAAATGATATTGCCACCATGAAAGTTTTGTTGTAGCTAACAGTATCAAACCAAGGATAAACCAGATGAATATATTTGTTAATAACAAATCTTTTTTAATCCATAATCCAATAAATATTCCTAACACTGCAAATGCAAGCATAATATAAAATCTATTAAAGTATCCCAGAAAAAGATTATATAATCTGCTGTATCCGCCCGTCGGAATTTCTGCTGCTATTCTTGAGGGGTAAATAAATAAAGTTTTATAGACTATTTCCAAAAGACCAATTCTATAATAGACTATAAAAAGAATAATTATGGTAGGAAAAAACCTGCGGTCAACGGTAAAATATATCGTTTAAATATTTCCCCATAATTTTTTTTCTTTAAATATTATTTGGTTAAAACCGTTAACCAAGAA
Source organism: uncultured Ignavibacteria bacterium (assembly GCA_963727535.1). Classification (GTDB taxonomy): domain Bacteria; phylum Bacteroidota; class Ignavibacteria; order Ignavibacteriales; family Ignavibacteriaceae; genus RBG-16-34-14. The sequence goes on along the minus strand of CAVSGR010000008.1, from coordinate 43,077 downwards.
ACTCCTACTATAGGAAGATATATTAATTTAAATACTATTACTACTGCCCTAGTAATCCCGAAAAAAATAAAAGTAAAAAATTATTAACATATTTAGATTTTAATGATTCTACTGCTAGCCAAAGAGTTAAAAATAGAAAAATATTTATTATACCTTCGACTTGAGTTAATGTGAAACTGAACTGAATGAATAATATATGCCAACAGTAAATAACGGGACTAAGCTAGCCGAGAATTTATTTTCAAAAGTATTTGAAAATCTAAATGAGATAATTAGAAAAACTGAAAAAATAAGCCATAAAATTAGTTCAAGTAAATGAACCCCAACTTCAGAAAAGCCAAACAAAGAACCAGCAATATAATAGAAATAAAAAATCCCTGGTGGTTTAAGATCCCAAAAGTCTCGGTATAAAACTTTCCCTTTAGCAATTTCCTGCGCACCTGTAATAAAAAGCGCCTGGTCACCTCCGAAGGGGGTAGGTAAATTAATTACCCCTATAAAAGCGATTACTAATAAGACGAAAAGATCGAGCTTATTTAATGAAACTTTTTTGAGCAAAGATTTCACAATACTTAGATATAGTAAAACATTAAATTACAAAAAAATATTTATTATTTTTCTAATCAAAATTCATTACTTAATTTCTTTATAAATAAAAAACTCTTCATACCTGCTTCTTGTAATTGAAAAAGGTAATAGTGCTCTTTCTGAGTGGTCGTGAAAACCGGCGTGAGCTTGAAGATTCATTGTTCTTATTGGAAATTTTGATTCGTATCTTATTTTATCAATAAGAGATACTCTTTCCATTACATCGGGTACTTCGTAAGGCCATAATTCAGATGTAACGATTACAATATCTCCCAAACGAGGTTTCTCACCTTCATAGAGAACAGGCTTATTCCCATATTTTTTCATATAGAAACTAAGGGCATCTCCACAAAACCAAATATTTCTTCCTTCATATTTTGTTTCTATTTTTTTTGTAAAGTCCCTTTAAACTCCTGCAAACTGTAATCTGCATAGGAGCATAAGAATCCCCACAGTATTGTTGTTCCCAATCCTGCCCAAATAATGTATCTGAATTTATCCGGAGCAAAATCTTTTATATCGCTAATAATAATAATAACGAGCGGTAAAAAAACGGGGAGTAAATATCTCGATACACCCAGAGGCATAATAAGTACAACAATGGCAAAAAAAGAAATAAACCATGATGAAAGAAAAATATTTTCACTGTTTCTTGTTTTCAGAGCTTTAAAAGAAATAGAATAACTCTCAACACAATAAATGTGCCTGATGTAAAATAAGTCAGGAATAAAATTTTCTGGGTAAATGAATATCCTGTTGTTAATTGAAGGAGCGCACCTATGGCAATTATGAAGGAAATAATTAAAAGTCTTCTAAAATTAGACTTTAAGGAGTAAAAGATTAAAATGAAAAATGGAAAGATAGTGGCAGCGCCGATTGAATTAATATTTCCTGCAAACTTAGATACGAAATCGTATAAGATGCTGCGCGTTGCTGAAACATATCCCCATTGAAATGAAATAAAAGGGTGAGGAATACCCAATTCTTTCCACGTATATAAACACCAGCCAGTAAAGAAAAATAATGGAATAGCTATTGATAAATATGAGCTTATCTTTTTTTCTTTTTTTAGGATATTGTAAAAAATAAAAAGCGGCAATAGAAATAATGCCTGATATGAAATTCCTATTGAGATGCTTGCAGCAATACCGGCAGATAATAAATACAGTACTGATTTCTTTTCAATTCCATCAAAATGTAAAGCTAATGCTAATAAAAAAAAGGCTACAGTTGGCATGTCTGTCATCATAACATGGGATAGCAGCATAACCGCAGGTAAAAAGAGGAAGGATAAAGTTGAAAACAAAGGTTTTTTTAAAACCTTTTTGATCTCTGTAAAGCAGAAAAACCCGTTATAATTAATTTATTATTGATATTAAATGAAGTGCGACTTATTTGTCGTATTAAATACTTTCATAAACATTGCTAACAACCAGGGCCAGAGTAAAGGATGAGTAAGATAATAATTAGGGAATAAATCGCCCTCCTGGTCGCTTATTCCATTTTTAAATGAATCGAAACCGTATTCATTATATTGCTGGGCAGCACTTAAGTAAATGAAGTCATCAATATAATACGCCTGATTAATTAAAGGAAGTGTAATCAGTAAAGATGCACCTATAATAACTAAAAGTTCTCGTTTTTTTATTTTATGCATATTCTGCAACAAAAATCTCAATTTACTTTTTGGTACAAAGCATAGAAAAGATCATCAGCCAAATATGGAAATTTAAAACCATCTGGAATTAGATTCACTGCTTTAGCAATGACATTATATTTAGCCATATTGTTTTCAAGATTATACTCTATTATATTTTTTGTATGTATATCATTGATCCACTTTATAGTGTGTTTTGACAATACCAGTTTAAATCCAAATTCTGACATGTAATTTGTTAGCATAGATTTTGAGAACCATCTAATTACACTAGGAGGATTATATTCATGCCATTTATTGTAAAAAATTTTTGCGGATAGACTATTTTTATTCCATGTTTCTATTAACCAAATTCTTTCATTGTAACTTTTGAAGTGTTGGTTAATACTCCTTAATTTCATAAAAATGATATTACCAGAATCATGTTATTAATCATTTTGTTTATCAACTAACCTTAATGTTCCATTTAAACCCTTCAACTGAATTTTATTTCTACTCAGTCCTTTGTAATTCGGTTCAATTCCCATACCGGTCCAGCCATTATTAGTAAATCCTTTTAGCGGAAGCCCCAGCTCCATATCGAGCATCTCTCCGGTTATTACTTCTCTATCAATTTAAATATTTTTCCCCAGATTTAATTAGTTATTCCTCATTTTCCCAATAGTTGGAGTAACCCGAATTTCCACCACCAAAATAATCATCTCCATATACCGAGTGAACATGCTTTAGGCTTTTATCAATCTGAGTAAATTCGTAAGCACACGATTTACATCTGAATATTTCACATGAATTTTTTACAAATAGTAGATAAGCTTGTTTCTTACAGAGAGGGCAATTAATATTAATATTCTCCATTTAGGCAGTATTAAGTTTTGATGTTTTAAATAAATAAGCATGTTTACTCATATTAACTAATTCGAAATTCTTTGAAAGAAGATTTATTACCTCAATAAATATTTTTGTCTTCGATTCACTTTTTACATTCATTCCAGGAAAGAAATTCAGTTCAGGAATCATATCTCCTCCTATTAGATCAAGGGGATGCAAGAGGAAACTCGGCGCAGTTTTAGTCATTTTGCAGAAAGAAATAGCTATTTGCAAATAATGTTTCATCAGGAATGGCGATATGTTATTTAAATAAATTAGATAACTTAAATGAAATGGTATTTTCAATATGGGAATTGTTGTAACAGGTATTTCCAGTAATTTTTTGTTCCCTTCTATGTTCCAGAAATAAGGTTTTACAGGTCTCAATCCATCTCTGAACGTTCCGAATAATTTTTTCCTTTCCTTTTTTTCTTCAGATGTTAATTTTGTGGTTCTGAAGTAGTAAAAACGTGCAAAAGGTCCTATAAATGTTGGAAGGGTAGATGCATCATATTCATATTTGAGTTCTGATAAAACTTCCAATAAATTTTGACTCCAGCTAAAACCGGGACCTCTGAACCCAGTTGGTTTTATTCCAGTTGCTTTCTCAATATATTTTTCTGCTGTAACTATTTCGTTTCTTATTTTTTTTTTGGATATAAATGAAGCCAGGATTCGTGATGAAAGGAATGATTGCCAATTTCATGTCCGTTTTCAACTATTTGTTTAATATATTTCTTGTTTTCATCTATAGCCGCATCTTGTCCAACAATAAAAAAGGTAATTTTTAAATTTAGCTGATCGAGCAAATCTAGTACATGAGGTATAAATCTATCAAGATATGATGGAAATTTTTCCCAGCCAGAATCGCCATGTATCTTCATATAAGACCATTGATTATCAAGATCCAGAGAAATACTGGCAATATTTTTATTCTCAATTGTAGTTTGAGATAATTTATTATCAGGAGAATTATGCATTTAAATTATCGTAGTCTCCTTAACAGTGAATAATAAAGATTTTTTTGCTTGTAAGTATACAAGTATCAAATAAACAAAATCAAAAATAAATATTGGAATTATAAAGAACATTAATAGAAAGATACCGAAAGATTGATGAAACTTATAATGCCACACCATGCACTAAAGTGCATACAATTTTGAATAAGGCAATTAAGATAGACTGTCCCCGTAAGTGATTTACGGTTATAAAGCATTAGATATAAAAAGTATAGACATCATAAAATTATCTCCAGTACGCTGAATAAGCATCCCCCGTCACTGAAATTCCTTTTCCATAATAATTTATTAAAGTAAACTATAAAATGATATGTAAAAACAAAATTGAGTAAAATATAATGGATGATAATATCTTTATACTCTTTACGCCAATATTTAAGAATTGATAGAATATTATAATATCGAGTGCAAACCATAAATAATTTATATATTGCTGTACACCTCCATAGCGGATAAATAAAAGAATATGTAAACTCCCAAGAAATACTTACTAAGCAATGCAGCAATCGGCATTCCATAGGTTTTATCTCTGAAATCCTACCCTGATAATTTCAACGTAAGCTATTAACAGAAAGAACCAGCTTATAATTAATAAAAGATTCACTCATGATTTATAAAAGAAATTTAGTTTTTAATAATTATATTTATTGTACTGTTTAATTAACTCTGGAAACTTTTTCTTAACTAATTCTAATGTTTCATTTACATTTAAAGTGCCATTTACAATATGCGATGAATTAAGAATATAAACTCCAGGTAGTGATGTTTTAACTGGAGGAAGATTTTCACTATAACTTATAGTTGAAAGCGCAAACACATATTTTGCTTTGGCAATATTAAAAGACAAAATATCATCTTCATTTATTTGAGAATAGATTTTTAATAAAGCATTAATGAATTCTTTTTTTATTTCTTCATCCGGTTTTGTAAAAATTGGATCATCAGGTAAAACGTATTTAGGAAGATAAACAAGATTTTTCCCATCAAACTCTTTCTTATCAACAAGAGCAGACATTTCAATTACTCCAGTAAAAGGAGCAAAAGAATCAGTTATGTTTGTAACATAATATTTATCTAAAGGTTTCCTTAATACTACTGAAGCGCAAACAACGCCAAGATATTTTACTTTTTCTAACTTTTCTTTTTCAATTTCTGTAAGGTCAGGACAAATCTTTTGTATTATATTAGATGGGACAGTAAGTATTACTTCATCTAACTTCTTTGTTTCGCCGTTTTCAAATTCCACACGTATTTCACCTGTTTCCAATGGCTGGACTTTTTTAGCAAGGTAACCTGTTTTAATTTCTACGCCTTTCTCTTCAAGCAATTTGTAATATCTACTTAAAATTCTTGAATAGCCACCGGGAACATATCCAAACATTTCCTTTTTAAGTCCTTCTCTTCTAGCAGAGTACATCCGCTGGATTGTTGCCCAGATAAATGCAGCAGAAGTGCTTTTATAACTTTCACCAAGCTTTGCTCTTAATAATGGGAGCCAAATTTTATTAAATGTTCTTTTTCCCGACCATCGCTGAAGCCATTTTTCAACCGGGATTTTTTCTAATCTTTTCCAATCCCTCATTTTTGAAGCGGCAAAAATTGTTATTCCCAATCTTAGTCTGTCAAAAATATTTATTGGTGGAAATAAGAGGAACTCGATTGCATTTGACATCGAATATAATTTCCCGTCTGTGTAAAAACCGGTTTTAGTTTCTACCCAGTTTATTTCGTTTTCTAAACCGAGTTCTTTTAATAATCCTCTAAGGTTTAAGTCAGATAATAAAATGACATGATAAAATTTGTCCCACGTAAAACCATCTAATTTCCATGCGGTTGTTAAACCTCCTACTTCTTTAGCAGCCTCAAATAGTGTTACTTCATAGCCTTGTTGTCTGAGGCGGTAGGACAGAGTCATGCCAAGCATTCCGCCACCGATAATTCCAATAGATTTCGTCTTACCGGTCATTATGTAATGCTTACAGTTTTTCTATTCAAAGCATAATTTGCAAGGGAAGAAAAAAACTCTCTATAAACAGGTAAATTTTGTATTGGTTTTGGATCGGCAATTATGCAACCTGTACTGCAACTTGCAGCCAGAGTCTGGACTTCATTAAAACTTATTTTATTAAACTCGTCTTTAGAATAATTTTCGTTAAAGAAATTTACCAGGTCCAGAACTTCGTTTGCAACTCCCGTTTCCATGTTCTTAAAACTATAATAGACAAAGTTTATAAACTCGTCATCTGGAGATTGATTACCTCTTCCTGTTCCAGTATAAATATTATCGTTGATTTCTCCGGTAAAAATATTGCAGCCATCAACAATGCCTTTTAAGGACTTAGAAGTAAATATTTTTTCTTTCTGTTTGGAATAAAAATTATGAGCCGTGCAAACAAATATATATTCAGCCGACTCAACCGCCTTGTTAAAATCACGAGTAAAAATATTTTGGAAGTTATACTTTAATATATTCTGGTCTCTTTCTTTTACAAAGGGATCATGAATAATAACTTCACAACCTTTTTTTAGCAATAAGTCGGCAAGTACCAAAGTAGGAGAGTTTCGTGTATCTTCAGAATTAAATCTATATGCAGCACCAAGCAAAGTAATTTTCTTATTCGCTAAAGAACCAAATTTTCTTTCGGCAAGTTTAATGGTTTCAGAAGGGGACTCATCATTAATTTTTCTTGCATTCAAGATAAGACTTGATGAGGTATCTTTACCAGATTCAATTTTTCTCCACCATAAAAGAATTCCATCTTTCGGAAGGCAATGGCCACCGACTCCGATTGTTGGTATTAACAAACCACCGCTCGGTACGGAGTTATAATTCTTCGTTGCATCGTCTTCTTGTCCCAGTTTTTTATTTACTTCATCTCTTACTTTATAGAAGTCAATATTATTTTCATCACAATATCTAACAATCTCAGCAGAAAAGGCTATCCGCACGTCCCTGTAAGCATTCTCAAGTGTTTTAACAATTTCAGCGGTTATGCTATTAGTTTGAAATAACTTTCCCTTAGTTACAATGTTAGAATAAAGTTTATGAATCAGTTGTGGCGTTATAGGATTTATGCCAGCAACCAATTTATCTGATGTTGTAACTCTCTCAACCAAACGACCCGGCATAACTCTGTTTGGACTGTTTCCCAGCAGAATATTCTCTCCATCAATCAAACTATATTTTTCAAAATGCTCTTTAATTAATGTAAGCATTGAGGATGGAGCTAAGGTCGATTCAAAAATGACCAGCGGAGTCTTCTCTTTTGGCTTTTCTTTTAATACTTCTGCAAGATTAGTCAAAGACTCAAATAAGGGCCCGTAATCCGGGGCAAACCCTTTCTTATCTGTTTGTACACAAACTAAAATTACATCTGCATCTTGTAACTCCGAATAATTATAACTGGCACTAAGAAGTTTCTGTGCAACGAGTTCTGCAACAATTGAGTCTAATCCGGGTTCAATACCACCAATAGTTGATTGTCCAGAGTTTATCGCATCTACTTTCCATCCTGAGAAAGGGGAATTTCTCTGGATTATAACTACTTCTGCCGGTTTGTTATTACCTATTTTTATTCTGGCATTTGCCAGAAGTGCGGCCATAGGCATGCCAACAATTCCAGGGCCAATTACACCGATTTTTTTTACCGACCAGTTATGTAAGAATTCCTGTGTTATATTCATTACCTGTTGTATAAGTTAACTCCTTATCTATAAAAGTTCTAAACCAAAGTTCCAAACTAAGCATTCCCCAAAGTGTTCTTCCAAATTCTCTTTCATTACAAATTTTATGTTCTAAAACCTCAATATTAAATATACCCCTTTCTTTACATTGTTTTGAAAGAAGAACATCCTGTAGAAATTGATGTGCGGAGCCTTTAGCCCACAAATGTAGTGGAACAGGGAAGCCCATTTTATCACGTCTATCTATAATAGTTTTAGGAACCAAATCCTCGATGCTCTTTTTCAATATATATTTCATTTCTGCTCCTTTGAATTTCATTGAAGCAGGCATAGAAGCAATAAGTTCAACAATACGATGATCTATAAGAGGAACCCGCGATTCAAGCGAGACCGCCATACTTACTCTGTCCTCCACATGTAAAAGTGCAGGCAGGTTATTAAGAATATCGTAGTGAGTCATTTTGTTATAATAAGATTGAGTATCCGGATGATTAAACAACTTCTGAAATTTTCGAAATAAAAATTCTTTGTTATAATTTTCCTGATATTCTTTTGTAAAAAGATTATGAGATCCATTTTTTCTATCAACAAGATGAAAATATCTTTTATCCATTGGTTCAAAGCGTTCCATTTTTGTGAACTCTTTAATCATTGGAATATAGTTTTTTAAATATGGAAGATTCGGAATTATTGATTGAAGAGAAACAATATGTTCTCCTTCTTCATTGTTTTCGAAAATAGCTCCTTTAAGTGCTTGTTCGAAATATGCAACAATATAACGCGCATAACCTCCAAAAATTTCATCTCCGCCCTGTCCTCCCAAAATAACTTTCACTTCTTTCGACGCAAGTTTAGAAACCATATATTGAGGAAATACGCCAGGTCCCGCAACAGGTTCGTCAAGATGATAAATTAATTTAGGCATTAGATCTATAAAATCATTTGCAGTAGGGTAAATTCTGAAAATGTCAGCGTCACAACTTTCAGCCACTATTTGAGCATATGGGGACTCATCATATTCTTTACCTTCTTTAAATGCTCCCGTAAATGTTTTAAGTTTTGATGAATATTTTTTTGCGGCAAGTGAGGTAATAATACTTGAATCCAGTCCACCACTTAAATAGGTTCCAACCGGAACATCACTCCGAAGTTGAATTTCGACTGAATGTTCTAATAATTTCCGCAACTCGTGAACAAAATATTCCTCAGTATGGAATGAATCTACTTTATATGATGGATCCCAATACCTAATCGAATTAATTTCATTTGTGTCGAGGTCGATTATAAGCATTTGACCTGGTAAAACTTTATATATGTTTTTGAATAAAGTCTCATTTCCCAGGACATACTGAAATGTGAAATACTCGTTTATTGCATCAAGATTTGGTTCAGCAGGAACAGAAGGGTGGGGAAGTATTGCCTTTATTTCTGAAGCAAAAATAAAATTCTCTCTTGTATTTGCATAATATAAAGGCTTTATTCCAAAATGATCCCTGGCAGCAATAAGTTGATTCTTTCTCCTGTCATAAATAAGAAAAGCAAACATTCCGTTTAGTTTTTTAATGAAGTCGTATCCGTAGGCTTCATACATAGCAAGGAGAACTTCAGTATCAGAATTTGTATGGAAACTAAAACCGGCTTTTTTAAGGTCCTCTCTTAGTTCCTTATAATTATAAATCTCTCCGTTATAAACAATTGTAATTTCTCCCCTTGTCATTGGCTGATGACCGAGTGCAAGGTCAATAATAGAAAGGCGCTTATGAAAAAAGCCAATATTTCCTTCAATGAGAAAACCTTCGTCATCAGGTCCCCGATGATTAATTTTTGATGCCATCCTCGATAAAAGAACGGCTTCTACATCAACATCGTATTTATTTTTTATTCCTACAAAACCGCACATTTGTAATTAATTGAATGTTTTATTTAATGTATTTGTATATCTTAAATGAAAACAATATTAATGCCACGTAAGTTTGCTCGATTAAGGCTTTATGTTGATTTCTTTTTCACTAGGCGGGCAATAAAATGAGAAAAAAAATTTAACGTGCTTCGAAACATTACAATTTTTTTTAATCTGGTAAATGTATTTTGGAGATAGATAGCTGATAAGTTAGACTTTGAAGTCTACTTATACCTAAACAGGTAAATAAATCTTATCAGAAGTGAAACTTGAATCCTTGTTATAGTAAAAAAATAAGTAATTGAATCATTTTATTACATTTTTACTTCTTTCAAAATGGTGCAATAATTGATAATATCAGCAACATGAATGATATTAAGACTCGTTATGATACACTTCGGCGATTATATAGCGAATAAAATTCATTCTGGTGGAAAATAGCTCATTTTGGTTAATAATTCTGCCCTTAATGTTTTTTGTGGCTGAAAATTATTAATACTAATTTAGCTACACTTGTGCGTTGAGTTTTTTAACAAAATTATTTTTTTACGATTAAAAAACAATTAAGGATTTTCTGATGCAAGTTCCTTTTCTTGATCTTAAGGTACAGTACCAATCAATAAAGAATGAAATTAACCCTGCTATCCAAAATATTTTAGATAACACTGCTTTTGTTCTAGGTAAAGCAGTTTTGGATTTTGAATCTGATTTTGCGCTGGCCCATAATGTTAAACATTGTTTTGGTGTTAGCTCCGGAACAGATGGAAATCATATGGCTTCTTGGGCATTAGGAATTGGTGCCGGTGATGAAGTAATTGTTCCTGCCAATACTTTTATAGCAACGGCATGGGGAGCTACATTGTGTGGAGCTAAGCCAGTGTTCGTAGATTGTGAACCGGATAGTTATAACCTGGATCCACAAAAGATATCTGAGGCAATAACCAGCAAAACAAAGGCAATTGTAGCTGTCCATTTATATGGTCAGCCGGCTGATTTGGATCCTATCTCAGAAGTAGCAAAGAAAAATAATCTGTTTTTGATTGAAGACTGTGCTCAGGCTCATATAGCTGAATACAAAGGGAAAAAAGTAGGCGGTTTAAGTGATACTGCTTGTTTTAGTTTTTATCCAGGTAAAAATCTTGGAGCCTATGGTGAAGGCGGGGCAGTTACGACTAATGATGATAATGTTGCTGGAAAATTAAAGATTATAAGAGACCATGGTGCGCAAGAAAAGTATCATCACGATTCATTAGGACATAACTACAGAATGGAAGGTATTCAGGGTGCTGTATTAGGAGTAAAGCTGAAATACTTGGAGAAATGGACTGAAGCCAGAAGGAAAGTTGCATCGAAATACTACGAAATTTTAGGAGATTTTGAGCAAATTATACTCCCCAAAGAAATGTCTTATGCAAAACATGTTTATCACTTGTTTGTAATTCAGGTTGCGAATGGTGGTAGCGAGAAAAGAGATAAGCTCGCATCTTTTCTTAACGAAAACGGTATTTCAACTGGGTTGCATTATCCAATTCCTTTGCACCTACAAAAATGTTTTGCTGAATTAGGCTATACTAAAGGAGATTTTCCGGTTTCAGAAAAATTAGCTGATTATGGAATTTCATTACCAATGTATCCAGAACTCGGCGATTCACAAATAGAATACGTCGCTGAAAAGCTCAAATCTTTTTTTAGCAAATAGATTCAAATTAGTTTGAGGACTTAAAGAATGTTAAGTAAACACTTTATTGGCTAAATTGCTCAGTACTTAGTCCGTAGGGGAATTGTCTTACACAATTCTTATTACACTATATATATGTTTAGTGTATTTTCGTAAAAAAAGACAGGTAACAGAATGGAATTTTGTCTCAATAAATCGGGAAATGGACATTTTTTTTCTCATTTTGAAACTCGGGTTTATATAACTTGTTTAAGTAAATTACAATTTAATAACATTATTATTGGCATAATTTTGGCCAAATATTGACAAATAAAATATCTATCAAAACTTTTAAATATTGAAGAATTAACTTGTTGATAGAATAAAATTTTTAGAAAATATGAATAGACTTGTGAGAATAGTAGTACAATCATGAAAATCTTGAATATGAAAAAGACACCAAAATATAAATACATATTCGGTATTTCTGATGTCTTTGTAATATTTGTTTCCTTCTTTTTTTCAATCTATGTCTTAAGGCAGAATCAGAATTTAGGAGTTGCCGACTTTTTCATTCAATCGAGGCAAATATTGCTTCTTTTCTTTTTTCTCTCAGTTTCATTTATCTTCGTTTTTCAGTTTAATGGGCTTTACAGGGTTAACATCATTTTAAATAGAGCGACTCATTTAATTACTCTGATAAAAGCGCTTTATTATGGTGCCCTAAATATTGTTCTCATCTCATTTTTAATTAAGTCAACGGACATAATAGATTCACGTTTAATCATATTTACCTTTATACTCTTTGCTCTTCCTTCACTTTATCTTATTCGGATTGAGTTACTGAGGCAACTTTATGTTAAGCTTAAAAATAACCAGTTCAAGAGGAATGTAATAATAGTAGGTGATGGCAACTCCGGGAGATTACTTGCAGCCAAGTTAATGTTTGAAAATCCAATTGGTATCGAAATAATCGGATTTGTTGATGACGATCTGCCTGTTGGTGAAAATGTTGTCAGCGAAAAAAAGGTACTTGGTAGTACACCGCAGCTTCTGGATATAATTAACAAATACAAAATAGATGAAATTCTTATAGCAATTGAAGACGAAGGATATGAAAGATTTTTGCAGATTTTAGATGATTGCAAAAGGCTTAATGTAAGCGTAAGATTGACATCTGAATTATTTGGAGTTGTTGCACGAAAAATTGGCACGGAAAAGTATATAGATATTCCTGTTATTGATGTGGCTCCACAGTATTTTAACAAAGTAAATCTATTATTTAAGAGAATTTTTGATTTAATAGTTGCTACCTCGCTTGTGATAGTATTATCACCTATACTTATTATAATTGCGATTCTAGTAAAATTATCTTCGTCAGGTCCCATACTTTTTAAGAGCGTAGCAATCGGGAAAAATGGTAAACCTTTTATGTTCTATAAGTTCAGATCTATGTTTGTTACGCAGGGGGAGGATGAAGAGAGAAAGAAAATGATGATAAACTTTATGAAAGAAAGTGAACAGAATAACGACGGTAGAAAAATTATAAATATTAAACGGGTTACATGGATAGGTAAAATATTAAGGAAAACTTCTTTAGATGAGCTTCCACAATTATTCAATGTTATTAAATCTGATATGAGTCTAGTTGGACCACGCCCATGTTTACCTTATGAATATGAGAACTATGATGAGTGGCACAAAAGGAGAGTCAGTGTTTTACCTGGGTGTACTGGAGTCTGGCAAGTTTGGGGAAGGAGTTCTGTCTCGTTTAAAGATTCCGTGGTTTTAGATCTTTATTATATAAATAATATGTCTCCCTGGCTCGACTTACAACTGATTCTTCAAACGATACCTGCTATATTCTTTTTCCGAGGTGCTAAATAATGAGTTTTGTTTTATATTGTAACATAAAAGTCTGGAGAATATAAATGATTATTGGAGTTATCGGTTTGGGATATTGGGGTCCAAACTTAGTTAGAAATTTTTTAGCGCAGGATGGAATTTCAAAAGTTATTGCTTGTGATACTTTATCTGAGCGCCTAAAGTTTGTAAAAGCAAAATGCCCCGCCGCTGAAATGACAAAAAGCAGCGATGATTTAATTAATGGAGAGGCAGATGCAATTGCAATAGCTACTCCTGTAGATACCCATTTCAACTTTGCAAAAAAAGCTTTGTTAGCAGGTAAACATATTTGGGTTGAAAAGCCTTTTACTTCTAACTCGGCTCAGGCTGAAGAACTAATTGAACTCGCAGAAAAAAACAATCTTAAAATTTTTGTTGATCATACTTTTATTTATACTGGCGCTGTAAAAAAAATGAAGGAACTTGCTGACAATGGAGAGCTTGGCAAGATACTTTATTTTGACTCTGTGAGAATTAAATCTTGGAATTTTCCAAAAAGATATTAACGTGGTTTGGGATCTTGCCCCTCATGATTTATCAATAATGAACTATGTACTTGGAGAGCATCATAAGATTGCAGCGGTTTCAGCCAATGGAATAGCGAATTATAACGGTAAGGAAAACATTGCTCATCTTTCCGTTTATTTTGAAGATAATTGTTTTGCACATTTTCATGTTAACTGGACCTCGCCAGTAAAGATTAGAAAAATGATTATTGGAGGGGATAAAAAGATGCTTGTTTTTGACGATATGGAAAACTATGAGAAAATAAAAGTGTATAATTCCGGTGTTGAAATGAAATCGATGGAAAGTATTCATGAGGCTCTTGTTCAGTATAGAACAGGGGATATGTATTCTCCAAAGATTATTCAGACAGAGGCGCTTTCTTTAGGAGCAAAAGAATTTATTGATGCTATCCAGGAAGACAGGCAACCACTTACTAATGGTGTAGACGGCTTAAATGTCGTCAAGATTCTTGAAGCAAGCAATAAATCAATTAAGAAAAGAGGAAAAGTGGTAGAGATTAATTCCGGTAGTCTTATAGAGGCATAAATATTTCTGTATGGAAAAGAAAAATATTAATAATGTTACATTGGGGAAAGATGTTAAGATTTTTGATTTTGTTAATCTATATGGTTGCTCGATAGGGGACAATAGTAAAGTTGGAACCTTCGTTGAGATTCAAAAAAATTCTATAATTGGGAAAAACTGTAAGATATCTTCCCACACATTCATCTGTGAGGGAGTTGAGATAGAAGATAATGTTTTTATTGGTCACAACGTAACTTTCATTAATGATAAGTATCCACATGCAACAAATACGAATGGTTCAATGCAATCAGAGGAAGATTGGAAAGTTGTAAAAACTCTTGTAAAAAAGGGAGCTTCTATTGGATCATCTGCCACAATTTTATGTGGGGTAACAGTAGGAGAGAATGCAGTTATAGGAGCAGGTTCGGTAGTTACAAAGGATATCCCCTCTAATGTTGTTGTCGCTGGTGTTCCCGCCAAAGTTATCCGCTCAATAGAATAATTTATAGATAAAGTCCTGACCCTCTCGTTGATAATAAATTCCTTTTTTATTGTTCTGTTTATCCTCTCAGCAAGTGCATTTTCATATGGATCAGAGTTTTTCTGTCATACTTATTCGTATATCATTTGATTCAAGCATATTGATATAATCACTGCTGCAGTATTGAATACCTCTGTCGGAATGATGTATTAAAGTAGAATAATCTTTCCTTTGCCTCAGAGCCTGATGCAATGCTTCCAGTACAAGATCAGTGGATATCTATCTCCCAACTATTTTCCTGCTGAAAACGTCTGTTATCATTGCTCATAAGCAAAACCTTCATCGGTTCTTATATAAGTTATATCACTTACCCATACCTGATCTTTCTTGTATGTCTGAAGATCTTTAATGAGGTTTTGGGTATTTCTTAAAGATATACTTTGAATTTGTAGTCATCCGGTATCTTTTCTTACCTCTTATTAAAAGCTTAGTTTCTCTCAAAATATCAAGGAGTCTGTCCCTGCCTATTTTTATTGCTGATCTGTTAAATTTTGATTTCAATAAATGATACATCTTTTTACCACCTATTTGGGGTATTTCTTTTCTGTCAACCTATTTCAGGGCAATACAACCTTTAAAACAAAAAAGCCTCAGATTTCTCTGAGGCTTTTTTGTTATTAGTTTATCTTAGTTTTGTTAAGCCAAAATCAGTTTTGCGATAAAAAATGTGAGTACAATAAAATATGCTACACTCATATTGAATTTAATCATATCTTTAATTTTTACACGAGGTAATAATCCTGAATTTTCATCTTCAAACGCTTCGTTCATTGTCTGAATCTTTTGATATTCTAGCATATTTATTCTCCTTAATTTTATATAAGTATTCATAAACAATTATGCCATCAAAAAGCGCATTTTATGACTAAAAAATAGGTTTTCGGCTGGAAAGGGTTCGTTACTTTTAAAGAATTACCGGTAAAAAAATCTTTCTAAAAAAGAGACGAAACGATAATCTGTGATCTTGTTAATTAGAGTTAGTTTTCTCTTACTAAGACAACACGTCTATTTTTCTTTCTTCCAAATTCGGTATTATTATTTGCAATAGGGAATTTGTCTCCCATGTCATATACTCTGAATTGAAATGAAGGCAATCCACTTGAGACAAAATAATTTAGTATTGCTTCCGCTCTTCTCAAAGATAAAGGACGAACCATCAAGTTTTCAGTTTCAACCTTATCAGTATATCCTTCAATTCTCCAGTTTACATCAGGGTATAATAGAAGTAGTTTTACTATTCTATTTAGTTCTGAATGCGCTGCCGGTAAAATATCTGCTTTCCCAGAAACAAATGTAGCTTCATCCTCTATAACTATCTCTTTAGGAGCTGTAGTATATGTTGAATCGTTTTGTGATTCATCTGGACATCCCTTGTTTGCTATTGGTCCTGGGACATTTGGACAATTATCCACAGAATCAGCATACACCATCCGAATCATTATCTAAGTCCGGGCATCCATCATCATCCTTGAAATCCATCAATAGTCTTCAGCTTCGTTTGGGCATTGATCTAAAGAATCGGGTATTCCGTCCCTATCGTTATCAATATCGGGACATCCATCATCATCCTGGAAACCATCAAAGTCTTCAGGAGTATTCTGGGCATCTGTCCATAATATCTGGAATTCCATCACCGTCATTATCGAGATCGGGGCATCCATCATCGTCCTGGAAACCGTCGAAATCTTCAGGTTGATCAGGACACTTGTCAACATCGTCCAATATTCCATCTCCGTCGCTATCTTTTTTGCCAAAAAAGGAATATGATATTCCTATTATTCCAGTTGCATAAAAATCTTTATCTTTTCCAGTAGCAATATCATCTAAATTATCGGTATTAGGAAAGTGGAACCCCCCTTCTAATTTTACGCTTAAGTTATTAATTATCTGATATTTAATCCCAATATCAAAATCATAAACTAAGGCATTTCTTTTATATTTGTCGAGTGCATTGAACATTGCCCTTTCTCCATTTTCTTTTTTGGGACTAAACCAAATATTGCTAAGCCCCCCGGAAATATAGGGGAAAAATCTATCCTTTATTGAAATAGAATATATAATTCCAACACCAGCAATATACATTTCAGTTTTTATAAGATCGGGAAGTAGTATTGAACCTATGTCGGGGACATCAACGACTTTACCGGTTTCTTTACTGTAAATCTGCTGACCGCCCCCAAAGGCTCTAAAACCTAAAATATGAATACTTGAAGTAGGTAAATAGTATTCAATCCCCATAGTAAGTCTTCCGCCAAGTTTTGTGTATTTATAATCGCTTTTACCTAAAGTGAATCCACCATCAAGAGAAACTACTGTCGTACCCGAAAAAGCATGAAGTTTACGCGTATTATTTATTTGACATAACCCTTGAGAGGTTATCAATAAAATTATTATGAGTGACCAATAACTTTTCATAACAAAAAATATTTCAAATAATCATTAAAATACAATAAATAATATGCTAATAAAATGTCAAAATCTGAAAGGGAAAAGGCAAAAAAAAACTCGAAAGTGATTTCGAGTTTTTTTATTAAAAATTTAATTCTTTCTTACGAACTGTTTCTCTGTCTCCTGTTTTGTTTTTTCTTATTTGATTCATCCGTCGAATAATAGTAATCATAATATTTATAGTTAGATGGATATCCGAACTTGAAGTCATAATTATTTAATACAATACCTAACAAAGTGCTCTGTTCGTGAGACAAAAGATTAATAGATTGTTTAGCCCATTCAAGTTCAGTAGTATTAGCAGAAACGACCAAAATACTTGCATCCACAAAATTAGAAAGAACCTCTGTATCAGCAACTGCCAATATTGGAGCAGAATCTATAATTACTATATCATAGTCTTCTCTCAACTTTTTGAAATAAAGTTGCCGTTTTTATAGAATTCAAAACCTCAGAGGAATTACTTTGAATTGTACCTGCGGTCACATAGTCTAACTTTGCTAATTTTGAAGTTCTAACGATATTTTCTTTTGTTGTTCTACCAAACAGATAATCGGATAAACCAGGTGTTACAGAATCTCCCATTATAGAATGAAGGCGTGGTTTTCGGAGGTCACAGTCAATTATAATTGTTCTCTTATCATCTCTGGCAAAGCTACTTGCTAAGTTAATAGCAACCATTGTCTTCCCATCACCGGGAGCAGAAGAAGTTATTAAAATAGTCTTCGCATCTGATTTCCTTTTTGAAAATTGAATTCTGGTTCTTAATGCTCTGAAAGACTCAATGGTTGCAAAGTCACTATTATTAAATACTATTAATGAGGGGTCACCAGTATTTTTCTTTGCTCTTGGTATCCATGTTAAGAGGGTTGAACCTAGCTCATCAATATCGTCTGGAGTTTTTATTGTTCTTGTTGAGATAATCTTTCATATAAATAAAACCTAAATCAAAACAAATGCCTACATAATAACCCCATAATAATAATTATTAATTGCGATTCGGTTTGATCGGACTTTGAGGTGGATATGCATAATTCATAATAAAAATATTTCCGAGGCATTGATTGTTCGTTAATCTGAGCTTCCTGGTATTTTTCTTCTAAAGTCGTAGATATAATTTTTCATAACTGATCTTTCCCTTTCTAATCTTGCCAGATCTAAAGTTCTTCCAGGTAAATTATTAAATTTACCTTCATAAGAAGAAATAATTTGTCCTAACTGATTATAAGAAGATAATTGCGCCTGGTATTTTACTTCGGTTTCAAAAACCTTTTGAGTTAAATCTTTTATTTCTTCAGGACTGGAAGAAAGTATCATAGATTGATATTTAGCTATACTCTTATTCAATTTGTCTTTTAAATCATCGATTCTGTTATTATAATCGTTTATAACTTCAGAATTAACTTTTGATCCCGAGGATCCTGAAAGAGCCATATCTTTTTGCGTTTCCAGTTGAGCTATTTGAGTTTGAAGCTGAGTTAAATATGGTTCCGAAGTTTTAGACTCTAAATAGCTTATTAGTGAAGGATCTCTTTGTTTTAATTCATTTTTATATTTTTCAAGCGATCCTTTAAGAATTGATAAATCTATTTGTGTTGTGTTCCTTTGTGCTTCATAATCCGATAGTTTATCAATTAAAAGTTTTGCCTGTTCATCTAATTGTATTACACCACCCTTTAATTGGTATGCTTTTATATTATTTTCTGCGTTAATAAGATCACTTAATTTTTCTTTCCTTTGTTCCTCTAATGTTTTTCTGATTGTTGTAAGCTCGTTTCTGTTTACCATTAAATTAAATGTTTTGTATGCTTGGGCGTAGGCATTTGCTATTGCAGATGCTTCTTTGGGAGATGGTGATTCAACAGAAATCGAAATAAAATCTAAATTTCCAATTTGTTCCACTTCAACATTATTTTCAAGAATGTCAATTATATCGTCGAAATCTTTTAATTTCCTATTGGATTTAGGATTCTCATCGTTAACAATTAAAGGAAAATCAGAAGGAGAGTCTGCTTTAGCCGAATCTATTATAGCATTGGCAACTTGTTCTCTTATTGTATAATTATACTTAACAGTTTGTATCTCATTGGCAATTAATAGATCGCTACCAAATCCTAAATTTCCAGAATTAGGAATAACTGGAGATGTTAGAATACTTCCTTGTGGGGAGGTAATTTTTATGTCTGTTGTTGCAGTGTAAATATCCCTTAGCCGTAATGGCATAAATTGTTGCAACGATTGCTATAATAATGTTTATGATTAGTAAAGTAAGCAAAATTAGCTTTTATTAATCTTATATATTCTTTTAAAATGCTCTGATTTAAATTTTTACGGAGCTATTAGTTTTATTCATTTTAACGTAAGTTGTTATTTGATATTTATTATTAATACTGTTAATGTAACTAGAGTTGATAAAATAGATGCAACAACACCTAAATAATCTCTAAAATAATATTTGGGAGAACCGGGGACTATTAAAATATCTCCAGCTTTTAAATTGGGGTTAACTTTGTTTGTATTTAGTTGGTCCTCGTGTAATAAATCAGTGTAATTTAGTTTTATTAATTCTTGATTTGAATTCTTATCTAGTCTGTATATGCGTGCATCGTCCAGGTTTGCTTGCTCAACCGGTCCGCCGGCGTACGATATTAGATCCGGAACAGTAGTATAAATAGGTATAATATATTTACCAGGTGATCTTACATAACCCCAGATAGATACCTTAACATTTATTGTAGTGGGGTCTGAGTAATCATAATAATTCCCGCTGTAATAATTAGGTTGACCCATTGTTCTGCCTATTTGCTGATCAACTTGGGCGAAAAGGGGTATCGCAAATATTATGAAGCAAAAAATAAATAGTCTTTTCATTTCTCATCCAATTTTAATAAAACTAAATAGCAATAATTAAGCCAATTAAATTAAAAATAAATCTTTCGAATTTTTTTAATAGTAATAAACTTATTGAATATAGCAGTAGAATGAAACCCAAAAACACCGTACTTAATCTACTTATTTTCATAATCCATAAACTACATTTCTAAATTCATAGTGTCAAACTTATGAAGCCTTTTTTGGGCTTCTTCCAAAATCTTAAGCACTTCTAAAGCATGATTGCCATTAGTTAATGGTTCCGTGTTATTTATAATGCTATTAAAGAAATGTTTTTGTTCTTCCTCAAGAGGGGACAGCTTGTCAAAATCTATTGTTTCAAAATCGCCTTCAAATTTTGTTAACTGCTGATTTATTTTTGTAAAACCTTTTGGATAGTATTTCAACTTATCTTTTGGGAGAGAATCTTCAAAAACAATCATACCTTTGTTACCAATAACTACCAGTCTATGTTCCTTAAACGGATGCAACCAGCTTACAAAAATGTGAGCATGGATATTATTGGGATAATGTAAATACGTAAGTGTAGTATCTTCAATTTTACTTTGCAAAAAACTTGCCCCGTGCGCATCAATTTTGATTGGTTTACTTTCTAATAAATATTGTATGATTGATATATCGTGCGGGGCAAAACTCCATAAAATATTTTCTTCTCTCCTAATGGAACCTAGATTGAGCCTATTACTATAAATATATTGAACGTTACCTATCTTATCGTCATTTAGCATTTCCTTTAGTTTAATTATTGCCGGGTGATATAGTAAAACGTGGCCAACCATTAATTTTTTCTTGTAATAATTTGCTAATTCAATTAGTTGCTCAGCTTCTTCTGTAAGTAATGTTATAGGTTTTTCTACCAAGACATTCTTATTATTTAGTAAAGACTTTTTAGCCATCTCATAATGTGTTTCAGCAGGAGTTGCAATAATAACAGCGTTAATTTCTTTGTCAGTTAAAATAGAATCTATGTCAGTACTGAATTTTATTGATTTAGATATTGATTCAATTTCTTCTTTTTTCTTTTCATTAATATCACATACTATCTTTAGATTTTCACCTAACAAATCAAATGCAGTTTTAACATGATTAATTCCCCATCTTCCAGTTCCCATTATTGCAAGTTTTATTTCTTTCATAAGATATTCTCTCGTAAAATTCTAACTATTTTCTCAGCAGCTTTTCCATCACCGTAGAGGCTATTAGAAGTGATTTTCTTCTTAACGGAGTATTTTTTTAATGCCATTTTAAACTTTCTAAAATCAGTTCCTACAATCGTGTTATATCCTTTTAGAACTGTTTCTATCCATTCTGTTTCATCTCTTAATGTTATACAGGGAACACCTAGGAAACAGGCTTCTTTTTGAATTCCACCGCTGTCAGTAATAACCGTTTGTGCATTTTTCTGTAGTGCTAAACTTTCAAGATAGCTTAGAGGTTTTGTAATCAAAACATTCTTAGGCAATTTCAACGAATAGCGTTTAATAATTTTTTTAGTTCTAGGATGGACAGGAAAAATAATTTTTAACTTTGCTAATCGCAACATCTTAAATATTTTTAACAATCTAGTAATATCATCTGTATTTTCCTGTCTATGAAGGGTTAGAAAAAAATATTTTTCATAGGGACTCAGGTTATATTTTTTTCTGGTTGTCTTTGAATTTATTCTTTTTATGTTTTGCAGCACAGCATCTTTCATAACATCACCAACTAAAAAAACATTTTTAGTTATACCCTCCTTTTTCAAATTGTTTACAGCTACTTTGCTTGTGCAAAATAAAATTTTGGAATAATGATCTGTACAAATTCTGTTTAATTCTTCTGGCATACGTTTATTAAAACTTCTTAAACCAGCTTCAACATGGGCAATAGGAACATTTAGTTTTGCACCAACAAGTGAACCTGCGAGGGTGCTGTTTGTGTCTCCATAAACTATTATCAAATCGGGATTGTTTTTTTTAACTACCTTCTCAAGCCTTATCATTATAGTAGCTGTTTGCACTGCATGGCTGCCGGAACCAACATTCAAATTATAGTTGGGTTTTTTTATGTTAAGTTCATTAAAGAAAGACTCCGACATATTCTTATCATAATGTTGACCCGTATGAAGAAGAATTTCTTTGAAATGATTCCTTAGTTGTTTTGAAACCGGGGCACATTTTATGAATTGAGGTCTTGCCCCAATTATTGTCATTATTTTTTTCACATTTAAACTTTAATTATTAACTCTGAACCTCAGTTACTTCATTATTTATTAACATATATTTCTTTTTACTTTTTTCACAAAAAGCAATGCCTTGGTTATCAAAATTGAGTTTCTTGCCAGCTTCACTAACCCAGCCAACTATTTTTGCCGGATTTCCAACAACAAGTGCATAATCCGGAATATCTTTAGTTACAACAGCTCCTGCGCCTATCATTGCGTCTTTACCAATGGTGTGTCCGCAAAGAATAGTTGCATTTGCCCCTATTGAGGCACCTTCTTTAACCAGCGTCTTTTTATAGAATGAGCTTCCCACCTGTGGATATTTACATCTTGGATCCAAAATATTTGTAAATACCATTGAAGGTCCGCAGAACACATAGTCTTCAAGAGTTACACCTTCATAAACAGAAACATTGTTCTGTATTTTACAATAGTTGCCTATTACAACATTATTAGCCACATTCACATTTTGCCCGAGTACGCAATTCTTTCCAATTTTTGCGCCTTTTTGGACATACTGAAGTGCCATATTTTTGTCCCCTCACCAATTTCCACTCCTTCATCAACAACGGCATATTTATTTATAGAATACTTTTCAGTGTTCATATAGTCCTTGTTTCCTTAGAAATTTGAAGTGCTTTTGTCAATCTTAGGTACCTTTTTTATAAAAATGGATTTTGACAATAGAAATTTGTTACGTGATTATAATCTTTCATAAAGATTTAATAATGATTTTTCAGAAAATTCCCAAAGAAGATTTTCATTTACAATTGTTTCGCCTCGTGTTCCTAGTTCCTTACAAATTTGGGGATTTCAATGAGAAATAAAATTTTTTCTATAAAATCATTTATATCTTTTGCAAACAATCCTGCCCCATCTGTCAGTCCGACGAGTTTCAGGCAAATCAAAACTAACAAATGCTTTTTTTGCTTTCATATATTCTAGTATCTTAATTAAGGTAAGATGTTCGTTCAAGCCATTTGGCATATCTGGGGCAATACAGATGTCTGCTATATATAAATATTCTTTGACAGTCTTATAGTCTACAAGTCCCTTAAATTCCACGTTTTTTTTGACACCTAATTTGTTGGCTTCAATTTCTAATTTTTCTTTAACATCTCCGTCTCCAAGAAGAATAAATATGCACTCTGATTTTTTATGATCGATAATTATTCTTTTAGCCGCTTCAATAATAATTTCAATATTATCGTTGATTGTCATTAAACCAACGAAAAGTATGATTTTTCGTGTTTTATATTTTTCGATTAATTTCTCATTTCTTATAGGATTAAAATTTTCTTCGGGACTGTTATATACTACTTCAATAGGTTTATTATTAATGTTCCACTTTTTAGTCAGTCTTTTCTTGAACGAATTGTTAACTACTACAATACCGTCAGAAAATAAGACTGAAAGTTTTTTGAAAAAAGTAAAAATTTATAGAAAAATTTATTCTTAAATTTGGTGTTAAATAACTCCGGAGCGAGATCATGTTGGTCATAAATAAACTTAACATTTAACACTTTGCAGATAAGTGCCAAAGGCCAAAAAAAATCAGGAGGGTTCGCTACATGTATTATGTTTACTTTTTCTTTTACAATTAAAAATATAGATAAGAAATAAATTTTTGTGAACGAAATAAGAAATTCTCTAATGAATCCCATAAAACTTCCATTTGAAGTATATCCTTTATATCTAAAAATTTTTACTCCATCTGTTTCTATATACTTTTCTTTGTCTTGGCCTGAAAGGGGGCATATAACATAAATTTCGTATGAATTCTTCTTCAAGCTTAATGTTTCTTTATGAATTCTTTTATCAAAAGGGTAGGAATTATTTTGAACCAACATTAAGACTCTTTTATATCTTGGCATTACGGATTACTTTCCCCTAAAAATTCTTAAATCATAATTAGTTGAGACCAAATTATAATGTAGAAAAATACTTTTATTTTTTAGCATAATATGACCTCGTCTTGATGATAGATATCTACTAGTAATTACCTTCTTGATTTATTTAACTTCTAATATAGTTATTAACTTCGTAAAATTTATAAACACATTATGCTTGTTTTTCAAAGCTGTACCCCTAAAGTTTAAAAAACTTCGAAAGGATCTTGTACATTTTCCGGCTCAAAAAAAAAATAGCCTGCTATCTCAATATTGGATTATTTTTTATATTGCTACAATAATTAGGAAAATGACTTACTCAAGCGTCTTATGAGGTAATCTAAAATTAGCTGTTGCGAGAATTTTTCGATTTGGAATAATTGCTTCATTTGTTCCTATAACCCATTAAGTACCGACCATAATACAATATTATCGCTACTTTTTTATTCTGCATTTCTATTTTTCATTTTGTTGGATTTTTAAAAGTTGTATAATTCTTATTAAGATTAATGAAGTGTTTTTCATTGTGAATTATTTGATTATCAGTTTCAGGAACGGATGATATATCCGGATTATTTTCTGCCTGATATTCTGAAACTAAAGTTTCCTTAGTACTGGCTATAGCAGCTCCCAAAAGTGTGAAAGCTAAGGTCTGGGTAAGTTCAGCATTTTGTCCTATAGCATAAAAAACTAATGTCAATAATACATAAATTATTGGCAGACTAATAGACCTTTGTCTTAATAACTTAAATGATTTAATCGATAGGTTAACTATAACTAAAATAAACAGTAAAAGTCCGATTATACCGCGTTCTACTAGTATAAGAATATACCCATTGTGGGAGCTAATTGGATGAACAAGATTATAATCCTCCGCGAAATCTTTAATTACATAACCTCCTTCACCTAAACCCCAGAGCTCTGTTTTTAAATCTAACCGGGAATACTTTACAAGATCTTTCATTGACCTGTTAAGTCGCCATCTTGTAGTTCCCTCTTGTGCTTTGCCATATTGATTGAAGACTTTTTGATCATTCCCCCCTATTAGACTCATAGGCTCTTCATAAAGCCTGTAATATGCCTTGTCAACGAATGAGGACTTAAATTCGCCCGACGTGAGCAGAGCATTATATATAAAGTAAAATGAAACAAGAAATAGGGCAGTACCCAAAAATGCGGTCATGACTTTTTTAATATTAAATTGTATTTCTCTTTGAACTAAAGATATTATTATGAGAACCGGGACTACAGCTATTAAAGTACTTCGGGAAGTTGATAGTAAGATGCCCAAGCCTAATAGAAGCATCAAAGGTATTGAAATCGCTCTGTTTAATTGTTGTCTGATATTGAAAATGAAAGTCATTATTAATGCATATCCACAAAGTAAGCCTACATCATTTTGATTAACTATGCTATGATCATGCAATAATATAGTTTTAAACAAGCTTCTAATATCAAGATTACCGTAAAAAATGAATGTATATATTAAATCAATAATAGAAAGTAGTGCTGCAAGTAAGATAGCGTTATAAAAAACTTTCCGACCCTGTCCATTAATCATAATAATAAACCCCAAGATAAGACTTACAATTAAAAGAAAGCTATACTTTAACTGAGCAATTAGTCCTCCAAAATTAGAATAGGTTGTGTAAAAACCTGCTATTATAAAAATTAGCAACAATAGACTAGTCAGGTCCTGGAAAAGGAATCTTTTTACCAAATTAAAATTTTGTTTATCGAACAAAAAAAGTCTTGCAAACAGAACTATGGTCATTAAGCCCCTTGCGTCTAATGGACCAGGGAGTTCCAGGTTAGTTCTCCTATAACAGAGCATAAAAAGCATGAGAAAAGCAAAAATATACGGTCGTTCAATAGATAAAAATATAAGAATGGCTACGATTAAGAGAACAGCGGAATAAAGTATAAAATCCATAATTATTTTTCGAAAATTTCTTTACTGTTTTCTACTTGATTTTTCAAATAAAAATGATAAGAAATTAACTAAGAAAAATAAAGTTAAAAGAATAAAAACATTTTTTTATTTAATAATAAGTCTAACTAAATTATTATTTTATGAACTCTATTAATTTATTTGCTAAAATTTCCGGGTTATGATGTTTTTCTACATATTGTCTGCATCGCATTGACAAATTCTGGTCAGTTTCAGAATCTGTTATTTTTCTTATTATATCCGGCAGATCAGCATAAGTATTTGCCACCATTCCTAATTGATATTTAGTTATTAAATTATCTGGGTTTACATTTTGGGTAGTAATAACTGGCGTACCTGCTACCCAGGCTTCGAGAAAACGTGTTTGAAAAGCCTTCCAGATAAGAAGTATTCAACAGCGCAATTGCATTCGACAAGAAAGGAAGAACTTCTGATCTTTTCAAATATCCAACCAACTCCACGTTCTCCATTTTTTTTAATTCCTCCAAAGCTTGCTTGCTGACTGAATCCATAGTACTAAGAGGTTTGCCAGCTAATTTAAATTTTATTTGAGGAAGAGATTTTGCAATAGGCACAAGAGCAGATATATTTTTTTCATATCTAAAATTTCCGATCCAAGCGACAAATGATCTTTTATTCCCATTTAGAACTTTATCACGAGAGTCATTGTCTATAATAAATGGATTATATAGGATTTTAATTTTTTTTCTTTGGGAATTTCTTTTTCAAGACAGAATTCTGATAGTCATTTTGGGATAAGAAAATATCAGTATTTCTTAAAGCTATCATATATAAGATCCGAGCTCTCTTGCTAAGATTTTTCTTAACTCTTGTATCAACATCTTTATCACTTGCTATGCGATAAACAAAGGTTTTATTAAGAATCTTTAGAAATAATAGCACACAAAAAAGTTAAATTATTCGCTCCTTCTTGAGCAATAACATCAGGGTTATAATTTTTTATCGCCTTATAAAATTTTGGGAATCTATAATACAGAAATCTTAAAAACGGAATTCCTTTTTTTAATTCATAGCTTTCAATAATATCAAAGCCCACATCTTTGTGAATAAATTTTTTTGCTCCTTTCCAAGTAAGTACTCCAATTTTATTGCCGGTTTGTTTTATACCTTCTATCCAGGATATCCATTCATTAGCTATTCCTCCTGCAGGGAAATCATCATCTTTTAATAAGTGTGGTATAGCGAAATCAATATATAATATTTTAGTTTTTTTATTTATCATATTTTTTAAATATTATTTTTAGATATGTATTTGAAAACTAAATTGATTAGCACTTATCCTTTGATAATATCATTCTCCTTGTCACTTTTCTTTTGTTCAATTTTTATTGGGATTTGATATGTCTACCAGCTTGAGTAAGGGTTAAAGATTTTATTCCACTCATTTTTATATAATTAAATGTTTTCTCAAGTATTAACCAGACTTTTTTATAATCTTCATTAGTTTTGGAAAAAGGACTGCAATTTATAGCCAATTCTGAGGAATGTAAGACTAAATTTATTATTGCCCTTTTATTCTTAATTTCATTCTTGATTAATGTTTCATTGAATCCAGTTCCGAATAGATGGATTCAATGATAAAGTTCTCCCACACCAAACTGATTACTGATTTTTTTTCCTAACGTTCTTTTTCTAAAAAAATTCTTCTTGAAGAAATCTAATGGATAGTAAACAGAAACCGGAATTTCTGTTATAAAATCTTTATTGGAACTTTTCCATTGATAAGGGACAAATGGTTTGTTATCAAAGTATGGACCACCACTGTTTTTTCCTTTATGAAGACTAAAATCTTTAAGTGGAATTACCGATGTATCAACTTCAAACTTATTCTTAATAAGCCAATCAATACTTCTTTGATCAATGCCCCATCTTCCAGCCCTGTGAGAAACAGGATGAATTCCATAGTTTTGTTTTATTATTTCTTTAAGTACTTCAGCCTTTTCTTCAAAAAGACTGTCAGGTAATTCAAACTGATATGCATGAATCCATTCTAAATCTATATCTTCTTTGTTATTTTTTTTTTGAAAGGGTGGGGTTGACCATGAGTGAAATGGTGTCCTATTTCACATCTTCGCTGATCAAGAATAGGTTTTAAAACAGAAATTGCTTCATCTCTCGCTGCAAATTCATAAGCAAGTAAATAAGTTGGTATTACATCATATTTTTCGCAAAGTTCCTGGAATCGAGGAATTTCCTTTAGGTTTTCCAGAGATATAATCTCCGGTTTTTCCCAGGCATCATCAGATTCAGTGTCAACGGTCACTACGAATGTTGGGGAGTAGGTTTTGTTATCCATCTATTCCAACCTCTACAAATTTTGGATTATTAGGAATCTGCAATAATTCCATAATAGAACCTGCAATATTATCTAATGAATATTTTTCTATTCCGGAGAACGTGAATTCTCTTTCATCAATCAGTAATTCCTTTAATGCATTATATATTGCATCAGGATCATCTATATCTGCAGCAATTCCAACATCTAATCCCTGCATTAGATCATATGTTGATGAATTAAAGGGGTAACTGCTAAAATTGGTTTTCCGATTGTTAAGTAATCAATAATTTTATAAGGGACACAATCACTATGATCATCACCTTGAGATAAATATAGTATATCGGCACCTTTCATATAACGTGTAAGTAATGAATATTCGATTTTCTCATGATCAAAAACTATTTCGTTTAGGTTCAATTTTTTAATTAAATCAGCATCTTCATCTTGTATTTTACCAAAAACATGAATAGATACTTCATTTTTCAATTTATTATTGGGAAATAGTTTTATAAGTGGTTCAAATATATATTTTAATCTTCTTTTACCATAAAAATTTCCTGCATATAGAATAACCTTTTTGTCTTTTTCAAGATATAATGGGCTTACATCCTCTATACAATAATAGGGATTGGGTATAACTGATGATTTATGTTTTATATCAAATTTAAGTTTAGTTTTAAATAATTATCTAATGTTATTTGAGTATTAAATATAAGCTTCTCAGCTTTTTTTAATATCAGTTTTTCTATAAACATTGAACCTGTATATGATTCCATCAAGTGCAACGCCCCATGGATCCTGGTAGTCGACTATTAATCTGATTTTGAAAATTACACTTAATAAATAACCAACAAGAATCTGAGAAAAAGGGGGAGCTGTTACAATAATTGTATCAATATGATCTTTAAGTATAATTTTTATTCCCTTAAATAAAGAAGGAATTATCCAGGCAGAATAACGATCGATAGGAAAAAATTTAACAAGGATCCTATTTATTATTCTATGTATTATTTTTTTTGCGTGATCTTTATAAACTGGGAAAGTATCCCGTTCTGTAAATTTCTCCTCCGTAAACAAGAGCTCCCATCTTTTTCTGGAATATGTTCCTCTTTAATTGTTAATATATCTAATACCTCCAGTTTTTTAAAAAGGTAACTGGAAAGTAAGTTATACCTCTTTGAAGCTATAGCACTATTTGGATAAAAATAATATGAAATAACCAGGCATCTTTTTACCATTACTTCTCCAGTTTAAGTCTCTTGAAAACTTTAGCCATTAAGATATCCGTTTCTTCAAAATGGAAGTTGTTCATTATTATTAGATAAAGAATTATATAAATTCCCCCAAATAAAATTGCTGATAATATTTCATTCAATTTTAGCAAATCACCAACAAATAGAATTGGTACACATATTAGACCAGAAAGTATTATAGTAAATATTTTCCGCCAGTAAAATAGCTCTTTGATTTTTATATCGTAAATACGCAAAACAACTGCACCGAAATAAAAAACAAAAATAGTTTCCATTAAAACAAACGCAATCGCAGGCCCTAAAAAACCAACGAAATGATAAAGTAGGTATAATATTCCCATATGAATGACAGTATAGAAAGTGTGCCCTATCAACAATGATTTGTTTTTATTTTTTGCTCTAATTGGAGTACCCATTTCAAAACATTGCAGAAGAAAAAACCCAAGATAAATTTGGAATAATGGTACTGATCCAAGATAATCTTTTGTAAATAAAACTTTTATAATAATTTCGGCATAATAAATTTGCAAATAGAAAAGAGGCACTAATAAGAATAGATATAATATATTAGCACGTTTCCATAGACTAAGTGCCTTTATAGGTTCATCCTTAACTTTTTCTGCCATATCTGGAAATATTACATCAGCAATTGAAGATTGAATAACTCCGATTAAAGGAACTCTCTGGCTGCCTATAGCATAGAGAGCTAAAGCACTTGGTCCCAAATTAGTTGAAATTACAAATTTACTTACCTCAGTATTGAACCCAACTAGTAGGCTCGCTAAACCGTAAGGCATTATATAAACCAATTGTTCTTTTAGAGAAGCATAATTTAATTTCAAGATAAACAATTTCTTATATATACTATACGCTATGCCGAACAGTAATCTTAAGAATTCGAAAAATATAACAGTATAAAGTATTGAAATTACTTCTTTAGTTAGATAAGCAGTTATTACAATAAAAATAACTCTTAAAACAGAAAAGATAAGAGAATAGTAAAAAACATAATTTGATTTTTTCTGGCTGAGCCAAAAAGGTTCAAGAAAATCAAAATTTTTAGTGAATATTAAATAAATTACAAGTAAGAAGAAGAAATTAAATGAGGATGAAGAAATGATGTTATTTTTGAAAACATAAATTGTGATAACACCTATCAAACAGGCAATAAATTCCAGAAATATGGTATTACTTACATAGTATTTTGTCCCGCCAGGATTTTTAGCAATAAAATATAAGAGGTTATATTTTATTGAAAAAGCAATAAAAGTTCCTGATAACGAAGCATACACAAAAAATTCTTTATATTGACCGTATGATTCTTGATCAATAATCCTTACTAAAAAAATTGGAGTTAAAAACTGCACAGCAAAATTTAATAATTTAGATATTGCTAATATGGTAACTCTATTTGTACGGGAAGACATAAATTTTATTTATTTTTTTAGGGCAATTGGGAAAATTTTAATACAATTTTTAAAGTTTTTTCTTGTTAATCTAGTTATGATCATTTCGAGGGTTTAATTGGGAATGTTTACTATTCGGTGGTATCCTATAAACATTTATTGTGCTGTCATAATTAACATAGTAGAGGTATTTCGAATATTCCTTATTTATTTTTTCTTCCAGACTATTTGTTATATACCTTTTTTTTGAAAAATCGCTCAGCCAAATTGTTGATTTAGAATCCTTTAATATATTTAGAAAATCTTGTTCTTTGTAAATAAGATTTGCGCCTGTCCATATTTCTTTTTTACCGTTTAACCTCGACCTGCCAGTAAACTCCCCATCCTTATAATCTATATAAATATAATCCAGTCTCTTTAAATAGTATTCAATTGTTATTGGTGCTTCTGTGGTAATGATTATGTCATTATCAAGCGCATTTTTATTAATAACATTTGCAGGAGTCATATAATCTTCTTGCTCGTAATACATACGCTCACGTAAAGCGCTGTATATTGTTCTAAAGCGGACTTCTTTACTATCAATTTTCAGAATATGATTTGGATTGAAATCGGAGGATAGAATAATAAATAATGCCAAAAAAATAAAATACAGTGAGTAAGCATATGTTCTTTTCTTCGTTAAAAATTTTGCTATGCTCTGCATAGAGAACAGAAGAAAAAGCAAAATTAAAGGATAAATAAAAAAAGTATAACGAACATCGTTATAAGGCGTTTTTAAAATTGCAACGGAAGTAACTAAAAAAATTATTATTGCTAATAAAAAATTTGCTTTTGCAAAAACATCTTTTGTTTCCTTCTTTGATTTATACATAAAGATAGCAAAATAACCTGCTATTGATGAAATGCAGATTATAATAAAATACGGTACAGGTCGAAACCATGGAATAAAGATCTTCTGGTAAAGATCAGGATAGTTAATAAATACCCAGAATATTTTGTTTATCGAAATGTGAGATTCTTCAGGAAAAAATATTAGCCAGGAATTTGTAGCTAACCCGTAAACAAGATAGAAAATAAAATTTAATAAGAGTATCAGTATTAATAAATAAAAAGATTTGCTTTTTAGGTTCTCAAATGTTATCCATCCTACCAGATAAAAAATAATAAAGGAAATCAGAATAATACCAAAAAGGTTGAAAAGGGAAATAAAAGCAAACGCTATAAAAATGAAACCGACTTTTCCCGCCGAAGTTTTCTTCAGAATGTAAAACCCATATATTATTGTTACTGTTAAAGGAATCAATAATAGCAAATACCAGTTTACTGAGGGGAAAGTAGCTATAAAAATGTGGGGTAGATCAATAGGAGCAATATTTCTTTCACCAAGCAGTTGCACATCAGTTGGAAGGTAATTAGTTGTTCCGTAGTTTCTAAAATCAAATCTTAAATAAAGAAGGGCTGCGATCAGAATTAACATAGTATATGATAATCTGGTAAAGTTTATTTTTTCTTTATTCAAGACAAAAGGAACAAAATTAAGAACAACCATAAAAATACTACCCTCATACATAAAAACAGCTGTAATACTAAGAAAAATCATCCACTTGTATGATTTGTGGTTTTTTTCTACTACGGTTTTGTAAAGAAAGTAGATATACCAAGTAAACAGCATTTGGAAAGGTGTATAATATCTAGCAAGGCGGGAATATTCTATTTCTAAAATAGAAAAACAAAATAAAAATATTATCGAAGCTATAAGAGCTTTGTCACCAATCTTTTTTGCGAGTAAATAAACTGCAGGGATGGTAAGTATATTAAATATAAGAGGAATAAATCTTAAGGCGAACTCTTCTCTTATTCCTGTTAATAAAAGTAGTGCAGATAAGTATTGATAAATAAGTCCTCTGGTATAATAGCCTCCAAGAGGATATTTAGGCAGGCCATATTCTAAAATATTATGAACTGATTTTGCAATATAATATTCATCGCTGTTAGCAAAACCGCCGTTACTTAATCCTTTAATCCTGAAATAAAGACCAAGTATAATGCATAATCCCAAAAATGCAAAGAACAAAATTTTTTTGTTTTGCAAAAGAATGTTTGTATTCTTTCTTAGGGTTAAGCTCATTAACTATTAATATTTAGCGGATGATTCAGATTTGTTTAAGTAGGATATCTTTGATTCTGCGTGCAGAAAGACCATCACCGTAAGGATTAACAGCATTGGCCATTTTTGAATATTCTGCTTTATTGTTCAAGAGAGTTCGAGTCTCTTCAATTATCGTTTGTTCTTTTGTTCCCACAACCTTTACAGTTCCCGCATCAACACCTTCGGGTCTTTCAGTCGTATCTCTCATAACCAAAACTGGTTTTCCAAGACTGGGAGCTTCTTCCTGTACACCCCCGGAATCAGTTAAAATAATTTTTGCTTTATCCATTAAGAAAATAAAAGGAAGGTAATTAAGAGGATCAATTAAAAAAATATTTTCTTGTTTTGACAAAACTTCAAAAACCGGTTTTCTTACATTAGGATTAAGGTGAACCGGGTAAATAAAGTTGTAATCTTTATATTCCTGAGCTAATCCTGCAATTGCCTGACAGATATGATCGAAACCTTCGCCAAAATTTTCTCTCCTGTGACCGGTTATAAGTATCATCTTATTATCTTTTTCTTTTAGAAGATTAACTGGCAATCCGGGGATAGAAATATTCTTAGACTTTATCTTTTCTCTCGCAATGAGCAGCGCATCGATTACGGTGTTTCCGGTTACAAATATCTGATCTTCACACACACCGTCTTTTAACAAATTTTCTTTTGATAAACTTGTCGGAGCAAAATGCAGGTCCGCAATTTTTGTAGTTAAAACTCTGTTGATCTCTTCAGGAAAAGGAGAGAATTTATTCCATGTTCTTAATCCTGCTTCAACATGACCAATTTTTATTTTGTGATAAAATGCCGCCAGGGAAGCAGCAAATACAGTTGTGGTGTCTCCCTGAACTAATATTATATCAGGCTTATATTCTGATAAATATTTATCCAAAAGTTTTATTGCTTGCGAAGTTAAGCCTGAAAGCGTTTGGTTTGCCCTCATAATATTTAAATCAACTTCAGGCTTTATATCAAATACTTCCAGAACCTGGTCAAGCATTTCACGGTGTTGCGCAGTAACGCAAACATTAACCTCAAATTCCTGATATTTTTTTAACTTCTAAAATTACCGGGGCGAGTTTTATAGCCTCGGGTCTTGTGCCAAAAATTATAGAAATTTTTTTCTAGTTCATCTTACAGTTTCTAATATTCCGTTGATGAGTTTACCAACAAATTCCTTCATAGTTATCTAGTTCTGTATTTTTATCCGTAACTCTTACTAAATCAATAATGTCTTTATTGGATAGATCCTCGATTTAAAATGTTATTTATATCACTATCTTTGTTTACAATAACCAAGACTTCTATCGAATTTATGAATTCATTAACATTCTCGACCAAAACTTTATTTATATGAGGTAATTTGTTAAAGATGTATTCTTTGTTTTTACCTGTCAGGCGGGACAAATTTACATATTTATCATAAATTTTGATGTCATATCCTTTCCCCAACAATCTTTCGGCAAGTTCAAGCGCAGGGCTAAATCTTAAATCATCAGTACCTGCTTTAAATGAAATTCCGTAGAAACCTATTTTCTTTTTGTTCTTGCTTATCAGAAGATTCATTCGCATGTTCTATGTGATTACTGGTTACTGTTTTCAATTGATGAAAGAACAGGAAGTTTAATATATTTATCGTGAGCAATTGTATTTAAGAGCTTTTAAATCTTTTGGAAGACAGGAACCTCCGTATGCAAATCCCGGCTTAAAATAATAAGGCGAAATGTTTAAGATTTTATCTTTTACAAAAAGTCTCCATTAGATTTCCGCTGTCTACTCCAAGCGCTTTACAAATGCGTCCTATTTCATTTGCAAAAACAACTTTTAATCCATGATAGGAATTATTAACAAATTTAATAAGTTCTGCAGTTCCTATATCAGTTACTACAATTTCTCCTTTTATCGATTTATAAACATCTTTCATTACTTGTAATGCCTTTTCTGATTCGGAAGATAAAACAGTATAAGGCGGATTAAAGAAATCAGCAACTGCGCTCCCTTCTCTTAAGAATTCTGGATTGGAAACCACTGCAAAATCTTTCCCGTTTATTTTTTCACTGCTTTGTTCAATTATTTCACCGACTTTAATATTTGTCCCAGGCATAACAGTACTTCTTATTGCAACGGTATAAAAAGTATCTTTCTCTTTAAGTGCTTTACCGATTTCTTTTGCAACTCCCCAGATATGTGTCATATCCAGATGACCGTTTTCATTATTTGGTGTTCCAACACAAATAATTGCCACGTCAGAATTCTTTACAGCATAAGAACTTTTTGTAGTGGCCGTTATTCTTTTGTTTTCAAAATTTTTACAAATTAGTTCATCAATATCTTTTTCAACAATGGTAGCTTTACCATTGTTGATCAGATCAACTTTGTTTTTATCAATGTCGACTCCAATCAAATAGTGACCCTGTTCTGCAAGGCAGCCTAAACCAATACAGCCAACATATCCCATTCCGTAAATACTTATATTCATTTTAACTCTAAATATTCTTTAACTTCATTTAATTTATTAACGAAATTATTTCTTCTTTCTTCCTGGAATTGAAGAATTTCAGAAGCATATAGATCGTAATTATTCTTAACTTTTCTATCCCTTCGACAATACCTTTTGCAGTATTATCAACAAAGATCGTTCCTTTTGTAAAATAATTTTTAAGCATTTTGGTATTTGAAGTTATTAAAGGCTTACCTGCAGAAACAGCTTCACTGCCAGCCCTCTGCATTGTGTCTTCATTTACTGGTTAAGGTTATAATTGCGTCCGCACTTTTTATAAGGCTTCTGTATTCTTCATTATTGATATAGCCAGTAAATTTAACGTGTTTATAATTATCAGGATTTATGTTTGACCACAGGATAATTTCCAGTAATATATATTTGAACATCATTTAATTTATTTGCTGCTTCTATTAATTCCATATAGGGCTCATCGTAAGAAAACGTACAAATATAACAGATATTAAATTTATTACTCAACTCAATTTTCTTTTAATCCTAAAAGTTATCTTCAAAGGGAATATCACTTAAAATTATTGCATTAGCACCTTTTTCTTTAACAGGTTATAATGTGACTTATTTGTAACAAATGATAAAGTAGAATATTTAGCAAAAAATTTTGACATGAAATAATGGATATTTAATAAAAACATAATCAAATGCACAGGAATGCGAATCTAAGACAAGTTTTGTTTTTGTAATTTTTGCATAAATAAAATTAATAAGCCCAATTGGCCATGTAGTGTTTGCAATAATTATTATATTAGGCTTCAATTTACTTAAAAGTACAATACTCTATAGCCGTACAGAAAATAACTCAAAAAAGTAGGCAAATGAAATTTGTTAGAACGGGTTGTTTTCTTAATAAAAACTGGTTCTGCATTTATCGCCTTTGTGCTAGCTCTCTAGACGTATTATACTTTGCCCAGGAAATAAAAACTAATTTTTGTTTGTTATCCATTTTAGTTGAATTAATTCGATAATAGCATTATATAAAACGACTTATTTATCTTGGTTCATTCCCAAGGGGATTTTAATGATTATCGGTTTTTTTAAACTGCAAGTAATTGAAACGAGCAGAGTTGTTTTAAAAAGTAAACTTTATTAATAATGGCATTTGCAAATTTAAATTTTCCGTTGTCTTGAGCTGGATTAACTTTTAAGGTTTGTAATTTAAATCCAGCTTCAGATGCAAAGTGTATAAATTTTTTTACTGTAATGCGGTTAAGATGTCCCCGAACATCTTCATACCTAAATACCGGATCATCTGGACGATAATACTCAGTTGCACCTTTAATCGACTTTTTCTGGGAAAAGAAAATGAACCCATGGAACAGAAGTGAACTCCACATATGAGCCCCATAAGGGCTTAACCAAAGAGGACCAAAAATAGTACAAAATACTCCTTCAGGAATTAAACGATCATAAATTTGTTTTAAGCTAGTGAAAGGAGAGGGAATATGTTCAAAAGCATTCAGGCTGAAAGCTATATCAAATATATCATTTGAAGGATAATTATTAAAATCAACACAAATAAAGGATGTTTTATTATCTACTCTTTCCATAATAGCTTTTCTTTTTGCAGATCTAATTCTTTCTTTATCTACATCAATGCCAACAACTTTTTGTGCTCCTGACTTGGCAAGACTTATTGCAAAATCACCTGTTCCACAACCTATTTCAATGATGGTTTTATCTTTATAATCAAGAAATTTTCTAATATGTTCCAGATATATATTCGGTTTTTTAGCGTCAAAAGTATCTTGTTCCAATATTTTAGACATTTGAACATCGGTCAGCAAATTTCTGTTATGAGACAAGGATTTGAGCAATAATAACAAGCCGTTAAATAAATTAATTTTCATTTTTTTAGATTAAAAAATTTACAATTTTAATTAAAGATAGAAATTTTATCTTATACTTAGAGTTTCTACGTAAGAACAATAGCAAATAAATCTTATTTTTATTTTTAACATAATTCCTACTCCACGTGCTCGCACAAATATTTTAATTCATTTGTTAATTTTACTATGTTAAAATCAGTTTCTATTTTTAACCTAGCACTAGTCCCTATTTCTTGTAATTGTCTCGTTGGCATTTTTAATACCTCTTCAATTTTATTTGATAGATCAACCTGATCGTCCGGTTCAACCAGAAAGCCATTAATTCCATTCTCGATAAGTTCAGGTATTCCACTTATTGTTGTAGCAATAACAGGTATTCCTGTTGCCATTGCTTCCATTATTGCTACGGGAATACCATCCTGAGTTTTTAATTGATTATCAACTTTAGAAGCCAACACAAATAAATTTGAAGAAGCTAAAAGGCTTCTTACCTCTTCTGGAGAACAATAGCCTTTAAATTGACCTAATTTCGAATTCCAAGCTTAATTGATAAGTCAATTAAATTTTTTTTATGTTCACCATACCCGACAATTATCAGTTTGTGTTTTATCCCTTTATTATGAAGTAAAAAACTTGCGTTAATTAAAATATCAAATCCTTTCATAGGGTCTAATCTTGCCACCGACAAAATATTTGGAACTTTAGTATTCTTATCGAGAAGCGAATTAAATTTATACTTATCCACGGGAATTCCACAGTGGTGGACCATAAATTTGGATAAATCAATATCCTTATCCCTATTTTTAATATAATTAATATTATAATTTGAAATAGAAAGTATTTTTCTATGAGCACGCTCTACTTTTAAACAAAACAAATTAGGTCTACTGAAAACGTCCACAGCATGTATTTTAATTATATAAGGTGTTTTCGACAGAATATTATAAAAAAGTGCAGGATTTGCTTTGGCATTAGCAAAGTGCACAATTATTAAATCTGGATTGAATTTATTTATATCATCTATCTTATTTATAAATAATACTAGATCTTTTATGACCTGCAGTTTGCCCCGTAAACCTTGTGTGTCATTCCAGAAGTCGTTATTAAGATGTACTTTAAATATTCTGTTAAAAATTTCAAGATTTGTTATTAGGTTTTTACAAAAACGAACAAAGAAGAAATTATCCCTGTAAACAATATTTTTATCAAGTATCGTGTGTCATCCAAAAAAAAGAAGGTTTTTTTTCTCTTATTGAAAAGACTTTTATTTCAAAACCTTCCTGCATTAATTGGATTATTTCATAATAAACCCAGGTTTCACTTTTGGAAGGAAAATCTCCCACAAAAAAGGCAATCCTATTTGCCATAATAACTTTTTATTTTGCCAGATATTTTAATAATACTTTAGATCTGTTTTTCTTTACTTAATCCTGGAACAGTAGTAGTCCAATTATTCAAGGCGACTAATCTGAGGATAGGAATACTACATCACTATTTTTTCCTAGAATACCTGTTTTTACAAGCTCTGCATAAGTATTTAAATAACCCATATTAATCATGGCGTTAATGAGGAATTCATTTCTACCGGCAGGTTAAATTGTCTTTCAAAAACCATTGTGTAAGTGGAACAGGGAACCCTTTTTTGGGTCTATAGATAAAATTTTTATCGAAATAACGTAATAGATATTTTTCTTTAAAATATATTTTCCTTGGTTATTTCTTATTTTGAAATTTTGTAGGAAGCGAAAAAACAAAATCTACTAAGTTATGATCTAAAAAAGGAACCCGTGCTTCAACGGATGTCTGCCATAGTCATTCTGTCGGTGTTTTGTGTTATTGTCTGAAGTCCTCTATACATTTCGGCACATAACATTTTGAATAAAAAATCACGATCAGTTTCTTTTGGCCACAGCTGACTATATAAATTAAGCAATGCACCATAATCCCTTTCATTCAAGTTGGCACTAAAAATATTTAAAACGTCATCTTTTGGAATTGCACCAACATAAGCTCCGGCTATTTCAAGTTCTTTTAAATTTAATAGCGGCAGCTTTTCTAAATATTTACGCTTTCCCATGCCTGATAAATAATTTGAAAAAATATTGTTTATGCTTTTGCCCCATAATTTTCCTGTAAATTTGTTCAATATTTGTTGCTTTGAAGCAAACAAATAATTGGTATATCCCCCTAAAATTTCATCACTACCTTGTCCACATAACATTACTGTACATTTTTCTTAGCAAATCTTGCAGAGCCTTATAAAAAGATACTCCAGTTAAAAGAGGCGTGTCATTTATATAAGTAAGAAATGGAAGTAAGTTAAAAAAATCTTCTGAATTGTCTAAAAAATTCCTATGGTTAGAACTTATTCTTTTAACAACCTGATCTGACCAGTTAAATTCGTTTGCTTCTTTCTCTTTATAGCCCGCTGATATAGTATTTATCGGGATGTCGCATAATTCTGCCATTTTAAGCGCTATAATACTTGAATCTAATCCTCCGCTTAAAAAGACACCAACAGGTACATCACTAATTAATTGGAGTTTTATAGCATTTGTTAAAATTCTGTCTAGTTCTTCAATTGCTTCGTTTTCCTTTATTTTACAATTTTCTTTAATATTTGCTACATTATAATATTCATAGGTATGTAATTTGTCCGCTCTAATTTCAATATAAGTTCCTGGCTTAACCTCATACGTATTTTTTAATAACGTCGAAAAATTAAGATTGCGGCTATAAAAAAATAATATTCCGGAATTGATTCGCTTATCAATTCTGGTTTATAATGTTGCATTGAATAAAATGCTTTTATTTCGGATGCAAATGCTAATCTATTATTATTGGTAGTGTAGTAAAGAGGTTTAATTCCAAACCTGTCCCTGACTAAGTAATGTGTGTTTTTTCGCAAGTCTATTATACAAAATGCAAACATTCCTGTCATTTTTTTTAAAGTTTCTTCTAAACCAAATTCCTCATATAGGTACAAGATTACTTCTGTGTCATTACCGATTTAAATTGGTAACCTTTTCTCTTTAGGGATGGGATATAATCCTCATAATTGTAGAATTCTCCATTATATGTTATCCAAATATCCTCTGTTTTATTACTCATCGGTTGTCTTCCATTCAATGAGAAGATTGTCCAAAATGCTTAATCTTCTATGTCCTAAGCCAATGTTCTTGTTAATAAATACTCCTGAATCATCGGGTCCCCGATGAATCATTGTATCGCGCATTTTAATTAATTCTTCTTTATCTATATGTGAAGTAAGTTCAAAATTAATAATCCCACATATTCCACACATATATTTCCTTTATTTATAGTGATTAATATACCAAGTAACAAATTTTTCTAATCCTTCTTTAATATTTGTTTTTGGCTTAAAGCCAACATAGCTCATTAAATCTTCAATATCGGCAAAAGTTTCATAAACATCTCCCAGCTGCATGGGGAGTAGGATTTTATTAGCCTTTTTTCCAATACATTCTTCCAGTATCTCAATAAATTGTCTAATTTTACGGGTTTGTTGTTTCCAATATTGAATAATCTGTATGGGGCAAAGCTGGTGGAGGGGTCGGGATTTTCACCGTTCCAGTTATTGTTAGAGGAAGGAATTTTAAGAATCAATTTGAAGATACCTTCTATTATGTCGTCAACATAAGTAAAATCTCTCTTCATGTCGCCATAATTGTAAACATCAATTGGCTTCTCTTCAAAAATTGCTTTTGCAAAAAGAAAAGCAGCCATATCAGGTCTATCCCATGGTCCATAAACTGTAAAAAATCTTAATCCTGTTGTCGGGATATTATATAAATTTGAATATGTATGAGCCATTAATTCATTTGACTTTTTGGTGGCAGCGTATAAAGATAGGGGATGGTCAACATTTTGGTGAACAGAAAAAGGGGTTTTTTTGTTTGCACCATAAACGGAACTTGAAGAAGCGTATATAAGATGCTTGACTGGAAATGCCTAGGCAACTTTCGAGGATGTTAAGAAATCCAATTATATTGCTGTCAATATATGAGTATGGATTCTTTAGAGAATATCTTACTCCAGCTTGAGCAGCAAGATTAATAACATAATCAAATTTTTCATTCTGAACAAATTTATATAGCCTCTTTCTGTCAAATCGATCTTATAAAAACTTAAAGTTTTTATAAGGAAGTAGTAAATTTAATCGGGCTTCTTTTAATTTTGGATCATAGTAATTTTTTATATTTTTCCAACCCAATACTTCCCATCCTTCATCACATAATTTTTTACTAAGATGGAAACCTATAAAACCAGCGGCTCCAGTTATTAAAATTTTTTGCTGTCCATAAAATAAATTATTATTAAGTGTATTTATCGATCTAAAGTTGAAGTATTAAATTTGTTTCAATTAATATATAAATCGAGCCAATATATTACTTCAATCATTAAACATCAGTCATGTTTATATAAATCGCCATTATAAAGGCGTTCTTTTTCATCTCTGCAAAGATATAATGTATCATTTTCCAAAATTTTAGTAACATTGTTTAGCAAAATCTTTTCAAAGCCAGGTTCTAATTTTGTTCTTTAAAGCAACTAATGTGGTTACATTAGAAATTATATATTGAGATAAATGTTTTATTTCTGGCTCAAATATTTTTTTTTCATTGTTAATTGAATTAAGTAAGAATTCTTTTGCTTTTTGATAGAATCATTTAACTTTTTGCAGTATAATCATCTAATATTTTGATTCTAGACAATATTCCAGAGTTATCATAACAATAGGATGATAAAGCAATAAATAAGTTCCCTGATCCTTACGCTATATGGGAAATGGCCATCGAGTGCAATTTTATCTATGCATAAATTAATTGAATCTATTCATTACCTCTTCAACCTTTTTTGAGTACTATGCCTTAAGTAATAAGCTGCAAGTATAAGCAAATGTTGAAGCGGAATCTAAACACCAAAAATTATCTCCTGCAGTATGTACTAAGCTGTTTTTTTCTGAATATAATTTTTCAATCATTGCTTCCATTGTTGAAATCGCTTCGCTGAGATATTCTTTTTCTTTGTTGTTTCATAGGCTCTTAAAATAGCGAGTGTTGCCCATTCTGAAGCAATGCCTTCATCCTGCAATATCCCAGGCATGGGCTAATTAAATTTAAATAAGCCGTTTTCCTCTCCGCATTGAAATTAAATAGTTGTCAAACTCTTTATTAAGTATTTGCTTTTAAATTTGGATCACCCTTTTCATAATTATTGCATAGGATTAAAATAGCTCTTGCCTGACTTAAAAGCATAGGAGCATTTTTATTTGTTACTTTGGTTTTATAATAGTGACCATTTTCATTTGCAAATAAATTGGCAAATAATTTCTTCCATAGAAAAATTTGAAGGTTTTCTATGCTTGA
>CAVSGR010000007.1:0-13428 GCA_963727535.1 uncultured Ignavibacteria bacterium | reverse complement strand
GTGTTGCTAAAATTTTAACAAATTTGTTTAATTTCATATAATCTTTCTTAATAAAAAATGTCAACAAAGATATGCTTTTCAAAACTAAGCTTCAAAAGACTTGACACAAAAAGCCTGCTTTTTTTTCTAAAAATAATTTGTTGGTTATTAATTATTGGAACAACTGCATCAACAATATTTATCATTACTAATGATAATCTGTCTTGTCAACTTAATAGTAACGGATTTAATAATGCCTTAACAATCTTTAGATTCCCAATATCTTTTCTTATTGCCTTACTAGCTGTGTTGACTCTTCATGTGACCTTACAAAGGTTATTGCAAACTGACGAGCAATTACTCTTATTAAACAAACAAATAAGTGCGACAAGACAACCCAACTTATTTGTTGACAATAGGAATATATGGGTATATACTTTCCCTGATTATCCAAATGAAAAATCATTTATTATGTCCCGACTTAAAGATAATTTCGAAAACAAACCTGATTTTTTAATTTGGAATGTGGGATTAGCTACTGCGATTCAAGTAAGAACAAAATTTGAGTTTAATATTAAAAGAGCTGTTGAATTAATAGAAATAGTAGATGAAAACAAATTATTTGAGGCAGATTATTCTATAAAAGGCATAGTAACCTTTCGACATAAAAATTCTAACTATCAATGTTTAACATTAAGTGATAATTATAAGCAAGAAGACTATATTAATTTTATTCCTTCTATTAGGGACTCGGGGGCAAATAGATGTCTATTTGTCCCAAAGACTTTCATTGAGCTTTATTTAATATTTTTGTCTCTCATCTGTAATGAAAGTGAGGAAATCGATTATGTATTTAGGAATCGTTCATTAGACAATAAAATTCAAGAGTTTCCGAATTTATCACTTACATTTTGTTATTTGGACATAGGAAATGTTGAACAAATCAAAAAATTTAAAATAAATATTAAATTTGATAAGTTTCAAAACCCTTTTGCTTATA
Source organism: uncultured Ignavibacteria bacterium (assembly GCA_963727535.1). Taxonomy (GTDB): domain Bacteria; phylum Bacteroidota; class Ignavibacteria; order Ignavibacteriales; family Ignavibacteriaceae; genus RBG-16-34-14. The sequence continues at coordinate 12,449 of CAVSGR010000007.1, read as the reverse complement.
AGACATTTCGACAAACAGAAAATTATTTTGAATTAAATGTACAGCCATCTAATTAAAAGTTTAATCAAAAAAACATTATGGACAAACAAACATTAGATGATATATATAGAGATGATAATTACGATTATACAATCTTGAGTAAAGAACTATACAAAGCATATTGCATTACAAGTCTCAATTTATTGGAAAAATTGCAAAGTGACTTATCAATTAGAGATTCAATAATATTAGATTATAAATTTGAGGCGGAATTAGCAACAATTATGAGATGGTTTTACATTTTTATTTTAAGTAGTAAGCATTCTGAAAAATTATCTTTACAAGAGATTATTAATGAATTTTGGGAAATAGATTCTAAGATTTCAGAATTCACGGGAAAATTTTACAAAAAAGTAAGAAAGATTATTAATAAGAGATTCAATAAATATTCACGAGCAATGTTCTCTTTACAACCTTTTGAAAAATTAAGCGTAGAATTCTTAGATTTGATAAACATAAGAGCCAACAGTAATAAAATTAATACTAAAGATTATTTTACCTCACTATTTGAAAGCATTTATAACGCTCAAAATGAATCAATTACTCTTTTAATAAAAGAATACTCTTCTAAAGATAATCTATAGATATATAAAACAAATGCGTAACGATCGGGGAATTTACCACTTCTTTAATCTCAATCGAGAATTTTTCCTTATCAATATTTTCAAATAACACTTATTCCTTCTTCAATCATTATCATAGAAATAAAACTTGAAAAAGCTAATTAAAAATGACTAAATTAACTGTGGTTTGTTATCACAAAGAAATTATTATTAGATTTTTCTTAGGTATTGTATGAGCAAATCTGTAACAATTGAAGAATTAAAGAAGATTATTGCCCTGCGCGATCTGCCCGACGAGCATCTTGAATGGATTTTGACCCATTCGGAATATAAAGAGCATGAGGATGGGGATATAATAATGAAAACAGGTCAATCCATTGATGAAATGTCTTTCCTATTGGAAGGGAAAATGAATTTTTATATGAATATGAACGGGCAATTGGTTTATTACTTTAGTTTTGAAAATAATGAGCTTACCGGAGGCGTAAGCGGTCTTCTTCCCTACTCAAGAATGCGAACTACTCCCGGTAATTCTTATGCAGTCGGAAAACTGCGCTTGCTTAAACTACATAAAAAATATTTCCAGGAGCTGGAACAGCTTAATCCCGATTTTATTCAGCGTTTAATTGGTTACATGACTGAAAGAGCCCGTGTTTTTGCAACAACACAAATGCAACAGGAGAAAGTAAGTGCGCTCGGGAAACTTGCTGCCGGAATTGCACATGAATTGAACAATCCTGCAGCCGCAATTAACAGGATATCCGAAGAGCTGGATAAAAGATTGAAACTTAACTTTGAACTTACTGAAGAATTATTGAAGCATAATATTCCTCCAGAGCTCATTCGGAACATCCGGGAAATGGCAAACGAAAAAGGAAATAACCATTCCATAAAAAATAAAACCACTCCGCTTCAACGCATTCAAAAAGAAGATGAACTAAACGAGTGGTTGAATGCAAGAGGTTTTATTGATCACAATGAGATTGCAGAAACATTCACCGAGGCTGGTTTTTCAATAGAAGAACTGGAAGTAATTAACCGGGGTGTTGACAATGAAGCATTCCAAAATATTCTTGACTGGCTTGAGAATCTCTTAAGTTCTGAACGGTTAATAAAGGACCTTGAAGATGCTTCCAGACGTATTTCAATGCTGGTCGATGCCATTAAATCTCATGTTCAAATGGATAGATCGGGAGATCTTTATAATACAAATATTCATACAGATATAGAAAATACATTAATACTTCTTGGATATAAGATCCGTGAGAAAAATATACTGGTTAAAAAAATCTTTTGTGATGATATGCCGGAAGTAGAAGTTTATATAGGAGCCTTGAACCAGGTATGGACAAATATTATAGATAACGCCATATTTGCTGTTCCTCAACATGGGGAAATAGAAATCGAAACAATGTGCGATAATAAAAACGTAACTGTTCGTATTACCGATAATGGCTTCGGTATTCCTAAAGAAATTCTCTCCCGGGTATTCGATCCTTTTTTTACAACAAAGAAAGTAGGAGAAGGAACAGGCATAGGACTCGACATTGTAAAGAACGTAATAAATCAACATCATGGAGAGATAAAAGTAAATTCCATTCCGGGCAAAACTGAATTTATTATTTGTATACCAGTTTCTCAACATTAATCATAGTAAGAATGAAATATGAAACTTCCATTCATTGTAATAATTGATGATGATGCTCAAGTACTAAGAGCTATCCAGCGGGATGTCAGGAATAAGTTTCGCGAAGATTATAAAATACTTGCAACCGAATCGGCTAATGAAGCTCTCGAAGCAATTAAAGAATTAAAATTAAAAAATGAAGCTGTCGCTCTTTTTATCTCCGATCAGAGAATGCCTGAAATGGAAGGAACTGTGTTTTTGGAAAGTGTAATGGAGTTCTTTCCTGAAGCAAAAAAAGTATTGTTAACCGCTTATTCAGATATTAAGGCTGCAATTAAAGCTATTAACACCTTAAGATTAGATTACTACCTGCTTAAACCCTGGAATCCACCTGAAGAAAAACTTTATCCTGTAATAACTGATCTACTCGACGATTGGCAGAATAACTTTACTCCCGATTTTGCCGGAATAAAAATCATCGGTTATCAATGGTCTCCATTATCACATCATATAAAGGATTTTTTAACCGGAAATTTAATTCCGTATAAGTGGTTTGATGTAGAATTGAACAAGGAAAGTACAGAATTAATAAACACTCACAAAATAGAAACTGATGAATTACCGGCAGTTCTATTCGAGGACGGTACCGTGTTAAAAAGCCCGAATGAAATTGAAATAGCAAAAAAAATCGGCTTGAATTCAACTGCTTCGGAAGAACTTTATGATGTTGTAATTATAGGAGCGGGACCTGCCGGTTTAGCCGCCGCGGTTTATGGTGGTACAGAAGGATTAAAAACTCTGATGATTGAAAAGAAGGCGCCCGGTGGACAAGCCGGTACAAGCTCAAGAATTGAAAATTACCTGGGATTTCCTTCAGGACTTTCTGGTGCGGATTTAACTAGGAGAGCCTTAACCCAGGCTTTAAGATTTGGAGTTGAGCTTCTTTCACCCTGCCAGGTTGTTGACATAAATACAAAAGACAATTATAAAATTTTATCTCTTTCAAATGGTCCGGAAATAAAAACACATACAATAATAATTTCTACCGGTGTCGATTATAATACCCTGGATACTAAAGGAATAAATGAACTCACAGGCGCGGGAGTTTATTATGGAGCGGCAACAGCTGAAGCGCACTCATGCAAAGGAAAAAATATCTTTATTGTCGGCGGAGGTAATTCTGCCGGCCAGGCTGCTATGTATCTTTCTGGTTTTGCTGAAAAAGTTTTTATCGTAATCCGTAGAAATTCTCTAGAAGCAACAATGTCACATTACCTGGTAGATCAGATTAATAAAACAAAGAATATAACTTTGATAACTAATTCTATTATTGTAGAGGCGGCAGGAAATAACAAGCTTGAAACCATTACTTTAGAAAATATTGAAACAAGCGAACAAAAAACCAGCGAAGCTGCTGCATTGTTCATTTTCATAGGAGCTAAGCCGATTACAGATTGGATCAAACTAAATATAATAAGGGATTCAAAGGGATTCATCGTTACAGGACGTGATTTATTTAAATCTGAAAATTTCAAAAAGATATGGAAAATTGAACGTGATCCTTATCCCCTTGAAACCTGCATACCCGGAATCTTTTCCGCCGGTGATGTAAGAGCCGGTGCCATGAACCGTGTAGCTTCGGCTGTAGGTGAAGGAGCAATGGCAATAAAGCTTGTTCATGAATATATTTCAGAGATTTAATTCAAAACTTTGGTTAAAAGTAAATAGCATCTGGTCGAATTCTTTTATTGTCAGAAAAAATCAAATAGTTATATTTAGTATATTCCTCAATGAGAAGGGATATCCATTGAGAGAAATGGTAAAATAAAAATTTTTCCTTGGTGAGTTGTTCTATTAAGATTTATCACTTTATAAAACAAATGTGTAACCATTTGTGAATTAACCACTTCTTTAATCTCAACAGAAAATTTTTCTTTATCAATACTTTCGAACAACTTAACACCTTTTCCCATTATTATCGGTGCAATATGAAGACTGGATTCATCAATTAATCCTGCATTAAGATATTGTTGAATTGCGGAAGCGCCGCCGGATATTCTTACATCCTTATTTCCTGCTGCCTTCTCTGCTTTTTCTAAAACAGAATGAATATTATCATTAGTAAAAAAAAATGTTGTTCCCCCGGGTCTTTCCCACGGTTTACGTTTTTGATTAGTTAAAACATAAACAGGGCAATGAAAAGGCGCTTCCTCCGGCCAGTTAGCTTCTCCTTCTATAAACATATTTTTACCCATTATGTTTGCACCAATCCTGTTAAAGGTTTCTTCAATTATATCATTGTCTTTATTATTTGTTTCTCCACCTTCAAGCTTTAAATGACTTAAGAACCCTTTTTGTCTGAACATCCATTCGTGTATTTTTATTCCATTTTCACCCAAAGGATTTTTTGCTCCGCAGTTTGGTCCGGCTATGAAACCGTCAAGGGTAATTCCAACATTAAAAAAAACTTTGCTCATATTAGAACCTCATTTATACTACACTTGTGTAAATTAATTAGTAAACCGTTGAAACGGTTGAGTCATGTTGTGTCTTTCTTATTAACCCCCGGATTTGGCAAAGCCATCCCTTCGGGAAATCCGTGGGTTACTGAAAACTAAGTAATTTTTTGTAACTGTTTTAACAGTTTTTCTTAGATGTTTATTTCATGCAACTGGTTTATACTATAGGTCTTATTTGTATAAGAATTAGTTGCAGATACTTAAGATCACTGATTTTTTGGTAGACCTTCACTTTCATCTGCATCCAGTCCTGTTTCCCAGCCATCATAAAAACCACCCAGATTATCGGCAATGATTTCCAATTTTTTACGAAGTGAAGTTAAGGTGCTATTAGTTGGAGTTAAGTGATTTGAAGCAAGACACAGCCAGTCCTTTTTATCGTATGATTGTGAACATTCAACTTCGAATCCTATTTTTTTTAATTCACGTTCTGCTTCTTTTGCTTTCTCCTCATCAGGAAAATATAAATAAAAACTAATCAGCCTTGTCTTTGATAAATCTGCTTTGCTTTTGCTCAGAAGATTTAATACGGCTTCATCCGGATTAGTTATTAATTTTTTAGAAGGCTTATCCGGCATTCGTTCAGCAGATTTTCTTTTGCTTTTTTCATTCTTCTTCATATTGCTTACATAGTAGCAATTTTTATTATATTTTTACTTTAGTCCCACTTTCAATGGATTTGTAAATTGCTTCAATAACTTTAAGATCCTTAAGTCCCTCTTCACCACTTGCATCGGATTCTATATTATTTAATAATACAATTTGAAAAAGTATCCATCTGTACTGCCTGCTGATTTATACGAGGAAAATTTAGTTCTCCTTCATTTGTCCTCCCTTCAATCCCTCCGTAATTAAAAGCAGGCATAAGGTTAAACCATCTTCTTTCTCTACTTATGTAAAGATTATTTGCCGGAGTAGAATAGGAAGTATATGAATTTGAAACATGACCTCCGGGGAATTCCATTTGCCACGTAATTGTCTCATCCACTTCTGCAAATTTTTGTGTGATCCGTTTTATATTCTTGTGCTGTCACAGAAATGGGTTCTTTTCCAATAGAATATCTTGCAGCCTGTATTGCATAAATTCCGAGATCCATCATTGCACCGCCTCCTGCAAGAGCTTTCTTTAAACGCCATTGTGTCGGATCACCAATCTTAAAACCAAATTCGGATTGTACATACAATATTCCACCCTCGCCTTCAGTTCTGAATTTCATTGCAGCTTTATGATAAGGATCGGTATGCAAACGATACCCGATAAAAAGTCTTACACCTGCTTTGTTGCAGGCATCAATCATTTCTTCACATTCTTTTAAAGAAAGTCGCCATAGGCTTTTCACAGAAAACATGCTTTCCAGCTTTTGCCGCTCTTATTACAAAATCACGATGCATGGAATTGGGAAGTACAACATAAACCACATCTATTGATTCGTTATCAATTATCTTATCAAAATTTTCATAATTATAAATATTCCTACCGGGAATATCATACTGACTTTTCCATCTCTCTGCTTTTGCGGGAGTACCGGTAACGACACCACTTAAGTAACAAAGTGAAGTTTCCTGAAGCGCTGGCGCAAGTTCGTGAGTTGCATAATTTCCAAGCCCGACCAATGCAACACCAAGTTTTTTATCACCGGAAAAAAGTGGTTCGGAAAATGTTGGAATTGCAGGCAGCATAAGCAACGCTGACCCGGCACCCAGAGTTTTAACAAATTTGCGGCGGGTATATTTCATTATAATTCCTCCTGATAATTTATACGGTTATTTAATATATAGCCGATTGTTTAATTATCAAAAACCCAGCGGGTCAAATAACTATTTTATTTTTCTGCATACTCCTTTTTTCCAAATCTTCTTTCACCCTGAACTTAGTAATCTTTTTAATTAAGGAATAAGGAATGGGTTCATCCAGCGGAAATTGAATTGTCCCCTTTGATGTTTTGTATTTGCTTAATTCTTTTTTGAAAACAACGATCGGTTTTGATGTTGGAAAAAAGCCGATATGATCTTTGAATGCTGCAAAATATACCAGCACATTGTTTTGTTTAAATGCCGGTATATTATAACTTATTACTTCCTCTCCTTTAGGAGCTGCTTTATGAATTGTTTCTCTTATCTGCTGAAGTTTAATCCGAACATCTTTGGAAATAGTAGACAAGTATTCATCAATATTTTTAAATGTTTTTCGACCAGATTTCATTAATCAGTTTTAGGTTTTTCTATAATGAAGAACAATGACACCTGAACTGAATTTTTTAGAATCAACAAATTGAAGTTTTGTATTTAAATCAATTCCATCAAATAAACGCGGACCCTTCCCGGCAATAATTGGATGAACAACAAACCAGAATTCATCAATTAAATTTAATTTTAATAGCTGCGCTGCAATGCTGATGCTTCCGGCTAAAATATTTTTACCTTTCTGTTTTTTTAATTCAGAAACTATTCCGGAAATGTCTTTATTTGCTAACTGTGAATTTTCCCATTTAACCTCTGCCAGAGTTTTTGAGAAAATTATCTTTTTGATAGGATTATATTTATCAGCAAATCGTAACATACTTTTTGTACTTTGCGGATCATCGTAAGCAACCGGCCAAAAGTTTTCCATAAGCTGGTATGTTTTTCTTCCCATTAATACTACATCAGCATCATTTAATAAATTGGTAAAGAAATCGTGTAGTTCATCATCGGCAATTACTGCAGTGTGGTCCGCAAAACCGTCAATAGTCTTGTTGATTGCAAAAATTACTTTTCTCATTTTCACTTTTTATTTTATTACTTACATAGGCAAAGGCTGCAAAACGCTTACACGGTTACCTTCGGTATCCTTAAAGGAAGCATACTTTCCAACTCCAGGAATATCCATCGGTTCGTTTAGCATTTTTCCACCCGCTTTTTTAATCTTCTCAATTGATTCATTGATATCCTCAACAGCAATTACAACGGATGGATGATTTGAAATAGGATCATCCGTTTTAGGATAGAAGCCACCGTTAATTGTTCCCGGTGTTTGGATCATTCCATTTTCACCTGTTTCTGTTGTTTGAGCGACAATATAATTTCCCATCTCGGGACCGTACTGCTTCATCTGCCAGCCGAATGCACTTGTATAAAATTCTTTCATTCTTGCAGTATCTTCTGCGGGCATTTCAAAGTGAACTACGGGATTCATCTTAGACATTGTTTTGCTCCTTTGGATTATTTAGGATATTTTTTTTAATTATTTTGTGAACAGTCGATCTTTAGTTATTTCGTGTATTTTAAAACCACACCACCATTCGCCAATTGCTGAGTTGAAACAAGAGATAAAGTTTGGGAAGAATTCCCTTTCCCGAATAGAGGGCGTCCACTACCTAGAATAACCGGTGCAATTCCAATACGGTATTCATCAATCAGATTATCGTTTACAAAAGTCTCTGAGAGGTTTGCGCTCCCGAATACATACATATCTTTACCGTCTTGCTCTTTAATTTTTTTGATTTCGGCTGAAGCATTTTCTTTAATCAGAGTAGAGTTATTCCAGTCAACTGATTTTAATGTTCTGGAAAAAACGAGTTTCGGAATTTTGTTCATTAGTTTGGTAATTTCTCCCGGTTCGGAATTTTCTTCTATTGCTTTTGTCCAATGAGCTGCCATACCTTCATAAGTTACGCGTCCAAAAACCAGGTAATCTGCTGAATGTAATTGTTCAATACTTAGTTGTTCAAGTTCTTTTCCCCAAATACGTATCATGAAAGGATAAGTCCCATTTTTGCTTTCCTTCAAAATATCCGTCAAGTGTAATTATGTTCCACATTATTAATTTTCTCATATTGCTTCACCTTTGAATTTAAGATTAATTAACTATAGAAATTTTTAAAATCCTTTCATTCTAATTTTCAAAGAATCCTTTTGGTGTTTCTCCATTAAGGAAAGGTTCAATAAACGAAATTAGAAGTTCAGGCTGACTTATAACTGCAGTATGAGATGTTGCCGGTAAAATTGCCAGCCGGGATTCCGGTAAAGGATTACCCATATCTCCCATTACACCACCGCCAAGCAACCGAAACATAGATACAATATGTTCAAGTGTCGCTACATCTGAATCACCGGCAATGATAAGCACTGGAGTTTTCAATTTTTTAACATCTTCTTCCCACGCCATCGGTTCATGTTCAAGTGCGATCATCTTTTTAAGAAATGCAGCATAAGCTTCCGGGTTAGCAGATTTTTTTTGTTTCTCAGCAAAAAAAGGCATTGCAAGAAACATTTCTGGAGTCATCTGTGGAATGAATTCAGTATATGCCGGCTGCCACCCTTTCAGATCGTATGCGACTGAGGCTGTAATAAGTCTGTTTACCTTCTCCGGGTGGCTGATAGCGAGTTTTAGTCCAACCTGCCCACCCATTGAGTAACCGAATACATCTGCTTTCTCAATTCCAATTGCATTCATAAACTCAGCTACATCATCGGCAAGATTTTCATAAGTGATGGGTCTGTCGATATCTTCTGTGTGACCATGTCCCTGAAATTCCAACGCATAAACTTGATGAGTTTCTGCCAGCATGGGTATTATTTTCCCCATAGTTATAATGTCCATATAAGCTCCAGGCAATACGATCAGTGGATAGCCTTCACCGGAAACTTCATAGTGCATTTTCATACCATTTACATCTACATATTTTCCGGTGTTCTCCTGCTGGGAAAACAATAAAGATGCTAATACAACTAAAAGGACTATTACAAGTTTATTGAACGCAATTATTTTCGAATGCATTATTTTTCTCCTGAGTTTGTTTTTCTTCAACATATTTATAAATAATAATGAAACAATTATTTTACTCATATTATTTTTCCTAAGCTCCAACAGTACCTGTTTTTACTTTTCCGGCTCGCTTGTAATTACCAATAATCACACCGCTTGGGTGACCATACTTGTCCACTAATCGTGAAAGCTACAGGTATTGTGCCATCCCCGAACAATCTTTTCCCTGTACCAAGAGTCAGTGGGTAAGTCATGAGCCAGAGTTCATCTACTAATCATGTTTCAATAGTAACTGAATTAGCTTGCCGCTTCCCCATACTTTTATGTCCGAACCTTTTCCGGCCTTGAGTTCTTTTAAGTGTTACGATGTCACCAAATTTTAGGAACATAGTATTTTCCCAATCGACTCCATTGGCTTAAGAAAAGACATATTTAGTGACTTCATTTATACCCGGCCAGCCTGCCGCATGTTCAGGCCAATAGGCCTCAAAAATATCATATGTTTTCCTGCCCAGCAGAAGATCAGCAGACTTCATCTGTTTTTTCCAGAACTTGCCAGCTCTTTCAGCTTCGTCTGCATAAGGTGCAGTCCAGCCGCCGTATTTAAATCACTTCTGATTTATCTTCCTTAGATCCGCCTGGTGCCTGCATTACTCCATCTAAAGTAATAATTGATATAACAATTATTTTTCTCATTATGTTACTCCTTTTATTTGTGTAAGCCAAGTAGTCTGCTTGCCTTACTTTTTGATTGATTAATTGTGATCAACATTACTTAGTCGTTTGGTGAAAATCGAATTCTATATGATTCATTTTTCATTTACCCGAACTTCTTACATCCATTTCACCGTTCAAGAACGGCAGCACTGTTTCCGCCAGCTTGGGTGAAGTGCCCATTTCATAGTGCGTCACGTCCGGCAAAATTGCCAAACGATTCTGTGATATATGCTCGCGCATCCATCCCGCATCGCGCAATCCTCCGCCAAGCAGGTGATAGAACGATACATAGTGCTCAGGTCGAACCATATCCGCATCGCCATACACAAGCATTACCGGCATCTTGAGCTGCTTAACACTTTCAGACCAATCATACGGCTGACGCATGAACTCTCCCATTGCGTCGAGAAGCCTTGGAAAATCCTGCGGATTAGGTGCAATCGCGACATAGGATTTATATATCAGTGTTTCCTTCATCTGGTCAGCCATGGCTGCACTTACCGCTGCCTGCTGCGGCAACATTTCTGCAAACCAGCCGTCTTGTGCATAAGGTGTAGAAACGAGTATCAACCGGTGTATGAGTGAGGGATGCTGAAATGCAAGCTGCAACGCAACAGCTCCACCAAAAGAGTAGCCCATTACATCCGCCTGCTGTATGCCAAGTTTCTCAAGGACTATCGCGAGGTCATTGCCGATTTCCGCCGGGATAATCTTCCTGTTGCCAAGCGCTGTGTGCCCATGCCCAAGCAGATCGACACCGATAATACGATGTGTCTCTGCGAGCTTCATAAGGACTGGCCCAAAAGAGCCGGCAGACATAAGCCCGCCATGCAGCAGCAGCAACGGCTCTCCTTCGCCTCTTATTTCGAACCAATAATCAATGCCATTAGCAGCTACGTAACCGCTGGTGTCCGGCTCCGTAACCATCTCCTGTGCCCATGTGATTGATCCCAAAGGCGAACAGAACCATAGCAATAAACACAATTCTGAATTTTGTCATAACTCTAATCTCCTTTCTACGTTTTCCATTAAATCATTATACCATTTTTATAATTACTTTTTTATTGTTTTCTTCAACTATTAGTTTCCTTCCACATACTTTTTGAAATTATCCAGAATTGCCTGCCAGCCACCTTCTTTGCATCTCAACCGGGTTTTCATTCTCGGCATCAAAGATTGTTGTAATTTTTGTTTTGCCGTAAGGTTTTCAAAATCAGTAGTTGCCTGTCTGCCGTCAAGCATAGTATAAGTGATTTTCTTTTGATCAATTACTTCATCATAAGTTGCCTCAAAGTCGAAGCCGAAACTTCCGTCTTTGGCTTCCATCCGGCTTTTGAGTCTTCCTCCCACTCTTAAGTCGTTCTCTGCTTTCGGACAATGCCAGTCGTCGGCAGCAAAGTTCCATTTTGTAATATGTTCAGGCTTATTCCAATAATCCCATACTTTTTTTGTGTTTGCAGAAACTGTTGTCTCTATTGTGACTTTTGTTGCGTCCATAATTTATTCCTTCTTTTAGTTAGTTAAATATTAATAAAGAGCAAATGTCCTATGCTGCAATTGATAAATCATTATTAAGTTGTTCACATACTGAAAGTATTATTGCCTTGCCGATCTCAGGTAATACTTTTTTCATCTCATTTTTCTATTATACTACTGTAATAAATAATTCTATTTTGTTAAGTAACTATTTATAACTATTCCGTTTTTGCAAATGGTGGAGTTTATGAGCTTTAATAGTTGCCAATTTCTCAACTTGCCAAAAGTTGCAACACCTTTGCCTAATGCAATAGGATTGATGAATAAGTGAAATTCATCAATCAATTTCTCATTAATTAAAGATGCAACAAATGAACTGCCTCCATATACAATAATATCTTTACCACTCTGTTTTTTAAGTTTATTTATTTCTTCTATTAAATTTCCTTTTGCAAGCTCCGTTCTTTCCCAGATTGACTTATCAAGTGAATTAGTGAATACTACCTTTCTCGCATTAACAATTCTTACTGCATAATCATTCATTGGATGGTCTGTTTGTTTTACTCTGGCTTCCCAGGCTGGGAAAAAATTTTCTGCTAATTTTCTACCCATAATAATTGTATCGGAAGTATCAAGTAAGTCAATTGTATATTGTTTTTGGACCTCATCTAAATCCCAGGTTATCCATTTCATTTCATCATCAGGTCCTGTCGAATTAAATCCGTCAATCGATACTTGCATTTGCAATTTTATTTTTCTCA
>CAVSGR010000006.1:0-1559696 GCA_963727535.1 uncultured Ignavibacteria bacterium | reverse complement strand
TTTGAGGTTTTTTGCATTTTTTCGTTGATCTGTTGATCCACCTCTTTTTAAGGTGCTCATCTTTAATGACCGCTCGTTTCTGTTTTCCCTTCATTGGACACGCCTCCTTAGAAGTTTTGGGAAATAATTTGCTCTTAGCTTATCTAAAGATTTGCGAAATTAAGCTTGAGAGCTGCTGTAAAAGCGTTGAAGCTATATTCACCTGCTGATTTGCCGCATCCTGGCTTTGGTTGATGGCTGTTTGCAGCTGTTTAGCTTCATCGCTAACCGCATCGCGCCGTGCGCGAATTTTTGTTTGTGCAAGCTGAACTTCTTCATTAGTCGATTGTCTGGCGGCAGTTTCAGCGGCGCCGGTTCCCTCGATAGGGTGGGTATCAATTGGTCCCGAATCAGTAAAGTAGGGGAGGTCTCCAAGACGCTCCGTATAGGCCTTTTGCCAAGAAGTTAAAAATTTTAAGCGCTGAGCCTGCGTTGCCGTAATTCTTTGGACAATTCCTATCGTATCGACTAAAAGAGCTAAAATTTCGTTGATGATCAGTGTCTCATTCGGGCGCTGGAGATCCCCAAGCGAAGAGAGTTGGTTATGGACGACATTCATCCAATCCGGAAAGGCTTGCGCCGGAATAAACCAGCCTTTTGAGGGATCTCCCCCTCCTGTTTTTGCGAGCATGCCATTATAAAAACTTTCAAGTGTTTGTTGGAAGTCCGCTGCATCAAGGCCAAAGCCAAGCCAGACATTTTTATAGCTGATGGGCTCGGTGGCAATGAGTATGGATCTGTCAAGCGTATACGTTGGCACAAAAGCTGCCCATTTTTTTATAAAGCTATCGGGGGCAAAAGCACTTTCACCAAATATACGGCCGCCTGCGTAGAATACGTTCACTTCGTTATACTCATACGTCGACAGAAAATGGTTCATCGCATTGACAAATTGATCCTTAATATCTTGGGCAGTGATGATTCCTAGAGGGGAGTGAAGAGAAGAGCTGGTGGATCATCGACCTCACTAAGTTCTCCGCCGGCTCCTATCCGCTGTTTATACTCGTAGATAAAAAAATTATTACCGATGGGGGTGAGGCCCAAAAGTGTGGATATCGTTGATTTGAGATCATCCCAATCGGTAAATTGGTAGGATAATTCGTGATAGATCGAATTCAGCTCGGTTAAAAATATGGGTGCTCATGGGTGTTATTTCATCAAAAAATTTTTTGGAATTGATTAATAAGACCGGAGCGCCTTCAACTTGCAGATGCGCATCGATAAACGAAAGCCCATTGATCGTTAGATCCTCGTGTGCCATATTTATCTCCTTATTATCTTGCGATTGCCTGTGCCATTTTTTCGATGATTTGGCTGATTTTACTTAAAATGGCAGCTGCTGATTTATAATATTCTTCAAATACAAAAAGCTGCTGTCTGACCTCTTCTTTTTGCTCGTCATTGAGGTTTTGAGCCGCTGTAATTGCACGGGAGAGGTTTCTGGAAATCTCCCCCTTTTAAGGTATCCTCCGCACTTTCTGTATCATATCGGTCTAAAACCCAGGTTTCAAGTGCGCCCGTTGCAGAGTTGGAGTGTCCTATCTTGGGTTAGCTCTCCATTTGCGTCCTTCCAGACGGCCGCAATATCGTCTAGCGTACTCCTTGGGCCGCTGCGATCAATCCTGACTCCGGATCGACGTATTGAGAGTTGATGAGCTGGTCTATTTTGTTTTTTAGAGTCGTTTCAAGTGCAATAAATTGGGAGGCATCGCTTGCATTGATCGTTGCCTCCAACTGGATCAGTGCAAGTTGTTTGTCTATCTCCGCTGAAATTCCGCCCCATTCCGCGGAGCTTCCATCTGAAAACTCGCCAAGTGCATTTTCATCAAATATTCCGGCATCCACCGCTGCTTGAAGCCGCTCTGTGATTGTGGGAGGCAGCTCCGATGCGTCGACTTGCAGTTTGTTTTTTTAGCGTTTGAAAATCGTTCATGATGGTGAGGATATCTTTTGTGACTTGCAAAGCATCTTTTAGGCCGCTTAAGCTTTCGGAAATCAATTGGTTTCCTTGGCGCACATAAATAAGCTCCACCATGGCCTGCAAAGAGCGGTTGGCAACTTGGGATGTATCGATTGCTTGCTGCAAGATGTCGGAGACTTTTTGAGATAGGTTAGAAAATGTGCTCCAGTTTTTTAACTGATCTTCAAAGTCATTCCCACGCGGGATAGGAATGGGATAAATTCCGACGCTTTTAAGCGTGCTGATGAGATCATCGAGCGCTTGTAGTTGCGCTGCACCTAAAAGTTGTCCCAAAATAAAACTTCCATCTCCAAAATTCCAAAGACCGGGAACTGTAATCGACGAGGGTGTTAAATCTCCTAAAATGACATTTATAGACCCTCCATAGAGAGCGGCATGTACTTGCTCTTTTAGCGCAGTAAACAGGGTGGCTCCTTGTAAATCAAAGAGCTCAACTAAGGGGAGGGATGCTTGGAAGGCTTGCGTATTTTACCTAGTACCGCTAATCAAGAGTAAGGCTTAAATGAAAGCTAATTATCATGTCAGGATTTAGAGTCCCGAGTATATTTGTATTAAATGATATGACAAAAAATGTCAGGAAATAAGTCCTGACAATGTAAAAGTTTTTATTCATTCGGTACCCTTAAACTTCAAGTAAAATCCGCTCTAAATACTGAAAACATTACCTTATTTGATCAGAAATTAAAAACTTCCTTAAAATTTGCATGTTTATATGTTCAAAACATTTGTCTTAATATTTATTATTGGTCAATTGTGATGAGGGTGTGAAAGATAACCATACTTGTAACCTCTTGAGCCCAATTTGCATCCCCTCTTTAATAAGTTTTATTTCCAGCAGTTGTTCGATTCCTCTGGTTGCTTCCCGAAGAAGTTTATTGGACAGTCCGGTTTGTGGTCACTACAATTCCAATAAAAAGAATGTTGAGTTTCAATTCCCTCCGGATAGCACTACAAATCCGGAGGGAAAAGGAGGCAGTTGAAAAAAGAACTATTTTAGTAACATCATTTTTTTATAATCAACAAACTTATTTCCGCTAACACCTACTGCATTCATTTTATAGATATAAATTCCACTGCTTAATGCTTCGGCATTAAATTGCACGGAATGAACACCTGCAGAATATTCCCTGTTAGCAATTTCCATAACCTTTTGTCCGATTACATTGTATACACTTATTTGAACATTTGCATTCTGGGGCAAGCCAAACTTAATTGTAGTACTTGGATTAAAAGGATTTGGATAATTATTTGATAAAGAAAATTGATTCGGTATTCCCTGAGATTCATTCTCAACATCGGTAACAGTGCTATTCCACATTTCAGAGCCAACAGGCTGACCATCAGTACCAACAAATGCAGCATTATCTGTCGTATATGATGCATTGAAGTCATTCAACCAGTATGATATATCACGCCTGTCCATATCTACATCTGTGGTTGTTATCATTCCTCCGCCAACTGATGCTAATGCAAGCGGCCTATACCAGTTCATTATATTTATCTCATCATCTGGAATATTCGTTAGTGTTACATCTGCTGTTGTAAATGGATTGGTACCTACAACTTTGGCTTCTAATCTCGGTGCCAGTGCCGGTGGCGGGGTAGCTCCGGTTGTTGTAAAGTAATCTTTTATTGTCTGATCATATGCTATTACATTATGACTCATTGTGTATGTTGGATTATATAAGGTATTAGGTTGTTCGATTACCAACGGAAAGTATGGATTTCCGTCAGGGCCTGTTTCACTTATACTTGACACTTCTACAAACCTCTGATGGTCTGCTGTATCTACTCCCAACGTCATTGGATTATACAGCAGGTTGTTCGTTATCTTTACACTTCCGCTTATATCACCTAAAAATATAAATCCGTAGGCTCCGGTATTGTTTACTATTGTATTATGATCCATTTCAAAATAATCAATGTATGCTGTATTCGAATTTTCTGCCGCACCATAATGTCTGATCAATCTATCCTGCGTGTTTACCATTGTACAATTCCGGAATATACAGGTATCTGTTATTCCGTTCCGGAAATCTATTATTCTTCCGTTCCCAAGGTTATCTGTAGATAACTGTCCTGAGTTTGCTATTACAGAATTTGTTACCTGTACTTTTCTTGCACCGCTGTTCGATCGGATTGTTGTTTGTTCTGCATTATTCAGAATACATCCATCTACTACTAATACTTTTCCTGCGGCTCCTGCTCTTAGCAATTGTCCGTTCATTCTATATGTTGGATCCGGTTCTGTTGTATTCAGGTCTGGACCCATTCCATCTATATATAGATTATAGATATATACATCGTCTGAACCATTGACCATCCTGTTTAAGTTTCCATTGGCATCAGGCCAGTTCCTTAATACCGGCATTGTTCCATTTCCATCTTCGGCTTTCAATCTCATAGCATAACCAACGTTATCTATTGTTCCATTCAGAAAATATGTCTCACCTCTTTTAAATACATATGAATTGTGAGCCTGTGAACCATCCGCTAATGTATCCCCCTTAATTACTTCATTTACAAACCCTTCATTGGATTCAATTACTCTGTCAGACCAGGATGTTGTCACATTTACTACACTATTCCACATTTCAGAGCCAACAGGCTGACCATCAGTACCAACAAATGCAGCATTATCTGTTGTATATGATGCATTGAAGTCATTCAACCAGTACGATATATCACGCCTGTCCATATCTACATCTGTGGTTGTTATCATTCCTCCGCCAACTGATGCTAATGCAAGCGGCCTATACCAGTTCATTATATTTATCTCATCATCTGGAATATTCGTTAGTGTTACATCTGCTGTTGTAAATGGATTGGTACCTACAACTTTGGCTTCTAATCTCGGTGCCAGTGCCGGTGGCGGGGTAGCTCCGGTTGTTGTAAAGTAATCTTTTATTGTCTGATCATATGCTATTACATTATGACTCATTGTGTATGTTGGATTATATAAGGTATTAGGTTGTTCGATTACCAACGGAAAGTATGGATTTCCGTCAGGGCCTGTTTCACTTATACTTGACACTTCTACAAACCTCTGATGGTCTGCTGTATCTACTCCCAACGTCATTGGATTATACAGCAGGTTGTTCGTTATCTTTACACTTCCGCTTATATCACCTAAAAATATAAATCCGTAGGCTCCGGTATTGTTTACTATTGTATTATGATCCATTTCAAAATAATCAATGTATGCTGTATTCGAATTTTCTGCCGCACCATAATGTCTGATCAATCTATCCTGCGTGTTTACCATTGTACAATTCCGGAATATACAGGTATCTGTTATTCCGTTCCGGAAATCTATTATTCTTCCGTTCCCAAGGTTATCTGTAGATAACTGTCCTGAGTTTGCTATTACAGAATTTGTTACCTGTACTTTTCTTGCACCGCTGTTCGATCGGATTGTTGTTTGTTCTGCATTATTCAGAATACATCCATCTACTACTAATACTTTTCCTGCGGCTCCTGCTCTTAGCAATTGTCCGTTCATTCTATATGTTGGATCCGGTTCTGTTGTATTCAGGTCTGGACCCATTCCATCTATATATAGATTATAGATATATACATCGTCTGAACCATTGACCATCCTGTTTAAGTTTCCATTGGCATCAGGCCAGTTCCTTAATACCGGCATTGTTCCATTTCCATCTTCGGCTTTCAATGTCATTGCGTAACCAACGTTATCTATTGTTCCATTCAGGAAATAGGTTTCTCCTCTACGAAAAATATAGACATTGTGAGCCTGTGAACCGTTAGCTAATGTATCCCCCTTAATTACTTCATTTGCAAATCCTTCATTACTTTCTATAATTCTTTCCTGTGCGATAACTGAGTTAAAGGCACTAAGAAAAAAGATAAAAGTAAATAGAATCAGCGGTAATCCTTTCCATTTCATTTGTTGCTCCTTGTAATTTTTAATGATAGTTAATTAATTATAGAATACATTTTTAATATGCTTTTGTAGCATACTATTGTAAGCTTAGTTGTACACCAAGATCTGCAGTAGTACCGTAGAGGTATCCACCCGTATCAAGGTTTCTAAAATTTAGATATCCTCCCTCAATCGTATTAGATAAATTGTTAACATTCAGGAAAACAGCAATATTATCTGTGAAGGTTTGTTTAAGAGCAAGATCCCATCTGGAAAAAGCTTTCTGATACTGATCCTGGCTCTCTATATTGCTTATATATGCTAAATAGGGGCCCTGGAAATAACCCGAAATTCTAAATGAAAGTCCTATCTCTAAGAAATCATATCCAATAGTTAAATTGGCTGTATAATCAGTTTGTCCATTTAATTCTTTTTCAGTGTTATAATAATCGGGTATTGGTGGTTTTGGTGGAAATCCTTCGGGTTGAATAAGTTTAAATCTTGGATAAATTGTCTTGGACCATATCCGTGAATAATTTGCACTTACAACTATGTTTTTCAATAAACCCGGTAGAAATGAAAGATGGGTTTGTAAATCCAGTTCATATCCCCATACTTTAGTCCCGCTAGTATTTACCGGCATATTCAGATCATATTGATTGAAAGGCCCATATTGATCTACAGGCAAGCCAAGTTCCCTAGCCTGATCAGACGTTAGCAGCTTTATATTATTAAGCCAGTAAAAGACATTATCAATATTTTTTCTGAAACCCGATATTGTTAACAGTCCATATTGCGTGGTGTAAAAAGAAACATTCGCATCATAATTCCACGAAATAGCTGACTCAAGATTAGGATTACCACTTACAATTTGTTGATCTTGTGTACTGATATAAAGTGTTGGCAGTCTCATTAAATAATCTGGGCGGGAAAGCGACTTTGTAACTGCAAACCTAAAATCTAACCACTCCAATGGTGATATCTTTAAATGTACATTCGGCAACCAATACTCTTTTTTATAGTGAGAGATTGTATCGGTTGCTGTTCCCGATTGAGCTTCAAATTCTCCAACTATTCTAGGAGCAAATTTTGCCGTGTAATCGTTGCTTTCAAATTCATATCTCACACCGGCAATCAGGGTTGCTACTTGTCCTGCATTAAGTTTGAACATTGCATAAGTACCGTGAACATTTTCATCTACAGAATATATATTACGTACACTGGCTAATTGATTATAATATTCGTGAGTATTTCCTGCTTGAGTAGTACCATTCTTATTAAATTCATACCATCCTCTCACAAGGTCCTCATTTATTACCGGATTAAGCCAATAATCATTATCTACTGTACGGGTTGGATAAGATGGTCCGGATAAATAATCTGTCAGTAATCCATTAGGATGATTCGACCAGGGGGAGTTCGCCCAATCTTTTGGGACAACATCTCCATTACTATTAAAAGTATAATCATATATACCTCTTAAATAGTATATGCTCTCTTGGTCATTATAATTACGGTGTCTTATTCTATCCCTATATTTATATCCTGCTTTCAGGTACCCAGCCAAATTATCACTCAAATTAATTGGATACTCCAGATCTATTTTTGCATCATAATTTCTTTCATCATTAGATTCAGTATGGAAAAAGCCTCTGTCTAAAGTCGCCTTATCAAATGCATTAAATGCATACTTTATTAGATTTTTTCCGGGAAGTTTTAATTCAGCAGGACTTGTAATATTCATCATTCCTGATGTAGTCGAAGTGTTTTCATAAAACCGCATCGTATGGTCAAAAGGTGTTTCACCTTTGGTGTAGGCGTGAGCAAGTGCCCAATCAATTTTTAGTGCACCCCAATGATTTTTACCAATAAGTGAATTACTTAAAGTTGATAAGTTTATATCGGTGCCTTCACCTATATACGTAACTGTTCCTCCCCCTGAAGGATAATTACGGTTACTAGTAAATCTTTCTCTCGATGTGTAACTATATAAATTAATCAACTTAATATTACCCCCATCGCCAGTATTTATATCCAGATTTAAATTTCCACCATATCTCTTCCTTGTTTCATTGTCAAATTGCACCAAAAGATTATTGATTGTATAATCACCATTCGCAGGAATATTCCAGGTATCAGTATGTAAGTCCCTGCTTCGATCTCGTTTTTCGGCATTAAGCCCAGCTTGCACTCCCAAAAAGTTGTTAAAAAATCTGTTACTGTATAAACCAGAAACTCTATATTGTTTACCCTGCTTAACTAAGCCGCTATAAATTCCAGATAAATTAAGAGTGATTTTTTGATCTGGCTTTGCTTTACCAATTTCAAGATTTACAACCCCTGCTATTGCATCGGCTTCCTGATCAGGAGTCAAAGCTTTATATAATTCTATACCTGAAAGAGTGCTTTGAGAAATAAGACTTAAATCGACATCGCGTTTTTCGGCACCAGTGGAAGGAATCTGAATTCCATTAATTGATATTTTTGCAAATTTTGGATCCAGACCACGAATCATAACTTTTGTTGCTTCACCACCATCACGTTGAATTGCTACTCCGGGTAATCTTCCAACTGCTTCTGCCGCATTCGCATCTGGTAACTCCTTAATCTTTTGTTCAGAAACTATATTTACAATTTGGTCTGAATTAACTTGTTGATTTATTGCAGCATTTTGCCCTTCAAGTTGACCTGTAACAACTATTCCTTCTCCTAATTGATAAGCAGACAATTTCAGTATGACATTCAAAACTACAGTTTTATTAGAAATAATTTCTAGGGGAATAACTTGTTTTTCATAACCTATATATGATACTATCAAATTATATTTTCCTGGCTCCAAACCTACAATCCGATAAAGACCTTCTAAATCCGATGTTGTCCCAACAGCCGTACCTTTTAGAAAAATATTTGTTCCGGGAAGAGGACTCCCATCGCTATCAGTAATCTTTCCGGTTACTCCCCCGGAACTAACCTGAGCATCAACAGGACTAAAATTAAAAAACAAAAATATTACTAGGATTATGAATCCATAAGGGTAAAATGAGATAGAGAAAACCTTCTCGCTTATATTTTTCATTGTTTCCTTCTCTTAATTTTCTATTGGTGGAGTATTATTTTTATAAAACAGGAAATTGCAATTCGGATTAAAAAAATATAAAAATATAAAATTTGTCGACATATTTACTTTCTTAAAGATTAATAATCTAAATGCCCTTAAAAACATTAACCTTTACTCGGATGCTAAAAAATAGCATCTATTTAAAGTTTATGCTGGTTTTAGCGTTCAAAATACTGGTCTCTGAGTAAAACATATTTTAATGAGTTATTTACACTAAAAAATCATAATTCGGCAATTCTTTAGGCATATATAGTAATCCCATTATTAATGTTATTTCCAATAATTTATGATCTAAATGATATCCAACTTTGACCTAAATATAATTGAGAAATTTGAAACACACTTTTATTGACAAAAAAAAAGTATAAGTATTCTGTCAGAAATCATAAGCAGTTTAAGAAGGCACAATTAAAGCAATAAGAAAGGCTATTACTGTTTCTTACAATATTTCTACCTACTCTGAAAACTCATTACAAATTTATTTGATTCTTTTATCAAAGCTTTTGCAAATTTAATTGGATCATCCGGTTTTTTTATTTCCATATTTTTTAAAGGTGTTTTAATCCATTTTTCTTCCCAACTATAAATATCATAATCTACACCTGTACGAAGACTATCTGCAAATTTTTGCCACCTATGTAGATAATATCCTTTAATTAATCCACTCCATACTTTTGCAGCGTACTCGGAAAGGTTAGGCCCCCCCCATGTCGTTATTTGGCGTTTTGCATCAGATTCATAATAGTCCGATTCCTTTTCGTCGCTCCCCCAGTTCCTTGCAAAATCAATCCACCTTTTTAACCTGTACAACGGATGAACATTAATTAATTCATCAATCTTGTCCAATAAAATAAATGCATCGTCGAAGGCTTCATCTCTTTTTTCATATTGATGACTAATGTGATAGGAAATTGCCTGATTCAATAGAAAATCGGTTTTGGTGCTGGCATATTGAACAACTAACTGGATAGCATCATCGAGATATAGTTTGTTATTTTCTAACGAGTCTGAACAAGAAAGAAAATTCTGAACTGCGTGGTCAAAATCCTTAGACGTAAGGAAATCATTGTATGTATTAAGTCCCGGTCTCAATTGATATAGATAATGGGGAAATTCTACTCTGGTGGAATAAACCGAACTCAATAGATATTTCCAAGCTTCTTTCATCTCTTCCGGATAAGTTCCATAACGCGCTAAACAATAATTGGCAATCCATTTATTAATGTCCGGCGATTTATTAGTCCAGGCCATGTCGGTCATTAGTTCGTAAACAACTTCATTATGTTCGATACCTTCCGGTGAGATGCCAAAACCTATAAGATTCCCATGTGTTGAATCGGAAAGCATTGCAACCGGATCTTTAGAAGAATACGGAAGGTTACCAAAGATCTGATTATGGCCTCCATAATTATGGATTATGCTATAAATCCATTCTTTCCCAAAGAAACCATATAATTTTTTCCAGCCATGAAAAGATTCGTTAGCCAGGTCAATTATTATCATTCGATCATCAGGAACATCTCTCATGAGAGATTTAACAGATTGTTGATTCCAAAATATTGTATCATTTTTAAAAGGCCAGCCCTGCATTAACCAAACACCATGTGAGTCACCTGCATTAATAGAGTTAAATATTGCGCTACCGAAATCAGCAAGTTCATTATAACGATTTTCTTTACTAACCGGGACAGTCATTTCATCAAAAGGATCTGCTAAATAAAAGTGTGAAGTGCCGTATGTCTTCCGGTATTCCTCTATAAATTTTTTCCCTATTTCCTTAAAGTATTTTGATAGAGGTGATAGCATATATGTACCATTCTCCGGCGGAAATTTATTCCAGGGTTTCATCTTAATAATACTTCCATCAGGAATGATTCTCATTATTGATTGAGGTATGTAGCCCGCGAATGCAGGTACAACAGGGGTCATTCCAAGTTCACGCATTCTGGCTAAGATTTTTTTCTGAAGTACTTCACTACTATCCAAATATTTTTGAGGAAGCGGACCATCGTGTGCATTCAAATTACCCATACGGTGCCAGGGCAAAAAAGCAGGTCCCGTAAAATATCTCGATAATTCCTCATCGGTAATTCCAAAATTCTTCCATACTTTTTGCCAGATTACTTCCTGGCCTATCATAGCAAGTGGCATATTAATACCATGAAGAGCCATCCAATCAATTTCTTTTTGCCACTGATTCCAATTCCAAAAAGCTGTGGAATAACCAAATGTACAAACATTGTAATAAAGCCGATATTTATATGGACTTGTAACCTTAGTCTCTGGAAAATCCGGCAAAATTTCAGGAAGATCAAGATGATTTCCACTCCATGTAATTATGCTGTGAGTGGCAGTACGAAGATAATAGTATATCCCTCTTGTCAAAGCTATTATACTATTTCCACTAATATTAACAATTCCGCCCTTTGCTTCAACAACAAAATTATCATTACTTTTATTTTCATCCTTTGTCAATCTTAAATGAAATTTACTGGTTTCCCCAGGAATAATCCTATTCAACAAACTATAAACGGATTCTGCAGGATCTTGTACTGTTTCCCCGTTAACGGGTTGAGGAAAAACATCTGCACGAAACTGAATTGTTAATAAAAATGCAAAAAAGTAAATGAGAATTTTCTTCATATTTCTTCCATAAAAATTAATTATAAAACCGACTTCCACAATTCGGGTAATGATTTAGTGCGTCCCAAACAAGAATTTTGGGCAGTGTTATTAATCGAAAAAAAAAGGCGGGGAAACATTTCCTAAATAAATTCATTAGATTCTGTATAGGTTTATATTTTTGAAATCACAATCTTATGATTTCCTATTAATGACTTTTTCTTTGAAATGAACACCACCCGCTCCAATTCATCTCCCCAAACAGACTTTAGATTCTCATCATCAAGTTTTATTATATCGATGTTTACAAGAAACTTTTTAGAATCATAAACCATTTGATACTTTGTGGATTTATCGGCAGAGTCGAATAAAATTACTTTACCCTGGACAGATGTATCACATTTCAGTGGCGTAATAAAATTTAATCTAAAAGGTTTCTTCCATTCATTTAATAAATATTTTTCCGAAAGGATTATTTTGGAATTTCTGATGAAGTTTATATCTCTTTTCCAGGAGCTCACACTGGCTTCAGCCGGATAAGATTTTGCAATATCAAGTGAGAAATTGACTTCATTTTTGTTACTCGAGAAATTGACATTTTCTGCCCGATATTCTTTACCATATTGTTGCTGAACTCCGTTTATCGTTGGTAAATTGTGATATTGTGATTGCATAGTCCAGATATCATAACGATTTTCACCGAACGTTTTTTTAGTATGAGTCCCAACTCCAACATCGATAATTGCAGGTTTACCGTCACTATAAATAATAAAATTTCCAACATCATTATGATTATGATTTTCCGCATTATTTCCCCCTTTTGCTGCTATATATAAACCTTTAGATGAGTTAGGAAATGACCTTGCAGTCATTATCTCTCTGTCAGGCATCCAAAATTCAGAGGAAAAGGGCTCAATCACTTTATCATTATTAATTTCATCAGTTAAAAATAAATCCAGCAAGGTATTATTCAACGAACCAGATGGTGATAAATTTAGCGATTCCGATATTTTTTGCTGCTTGCCAAGTAATGCACCAAAACCAACTAACAGAGAATCATTTATTCTTTTTCCATAGCGATATATCATTCCGGCATCCGGATTTACAATTGCACTTCCATCAGCGAAATCCACATAATATTCATCAGCAATCCATACTTTGTAAATATACTGTCCCATTTTTTGAATGACCGGTTCATTATATATATTAATTTTACTGTTGGATGCAGAATATAAAATTTCTAGTGCGTTAGACATTGCCCCAGCGGCATGTGACCAGATAGTTGGTCCTTCATCACAAGCACCATCATCCGGATAACCATTTATAAAAACATCAAGACTTTGTAAAATTTGGTAAACAATATTATTTCTCTTTTGAACATCCTTCTCTAAGAATAATACAATTGCTAAAAGATTTGAATTAATCCATGGATTCCAATTGTTTACTCTTGCATTTTTACCTCTGCCTTCCCACGAAAAATCTCTTGCTAAGTAAGGATTAATAATACGTCTATTTTCTTCTTCAATAATTCTTTCCGCTATCCTGGGAGAAACTTCATCTAATTTGTTTGCAAAGAAATAATAAACATATGCGAGCAAAGCTCCTGTTTCTGCCGCATGCAAATCAATAGCCGGATCAGTAATATCCGGCAAACCAAAACCTTTCCGCTGATGATTTAAATGTGCCGGCACACCCCAGAAAGATTCTTCGCAGATTGCCCAAACTCCGTTAACTATATCATCAATAAACCTTCCCTTGTTTTCAAAAATTTCAGCCATCACAAGACTTTCCAACTGAACTCTTCTATCAGAATAAACCGATTGGTAATGATAACGGTTCCCGTTTCTTACAAACTCAAGAAAAAGAGTAGCTGGTAATTGTTTCCATGGCTTTCCCAAATATTGTTCTCCATTTTCAATATATAAGTTTCTAATTTTTTCAGATACTTTCTCCCATTCTTTTCGTTCTTTAATCGAAGGGAACGGTTTCCAATCAGCTTGAGGTATAAGAATTGTTTGTAACTCTTGTCCTGTGATTTTTCCACATAGCAAGTTACGCATTGTTTGTCCAGTTGCGTTACAATATAAAATACCTATAAAAAGGAATAACAAAATTATATTGATGCTACTTTTCATAAACACATAATCGATTTGAGCTATTGGATTTTTTGATTGTCTCTATTGAACGAGTCAGGGTAAGTAACAAAATATTTTACAGAATCATTTGTTGTATGAATCCATGTATCAAATTTTCTTTGACCTTCGTATAATACTATCACCCGTCCGCCCTTATCTAATTTACCGTAAGCATTTTTTCCTGTTTTACATCCGTATGCAAGACAAATATTGTTTAGGGTACCGATATAATTATTATTATGATCATGTCCGCAGAAGACACCCATTACATCCTTCGATTCTAAAAAAGCACAGTACATCCCCGAATTAATTTTTGGCGAGGATACATTTTCGTCTCTATTGCCAATTGTAGTCTGGAATTTTCCAATTAAGTCGAATTCAGGTAAAGGAATATGAAAGAAAGCTAAAGCAGGCAATGGTTCCATTCTATTTCGCTGAGTATAAAATTTACTCTGTTCTCTGTACCATTGAATTTGATCAAACTTAATCCAATCATATTTACCTAATTCATCAATATCTTTTTCCCCTGTGTAAGCATTCGAATCAATACAATATAGGAGCGCCTTTAGTGTATCTGAATTAGAAGCCCTTATTCGAAGCACATAATTTCCAACTCCGGAAATGTTTTCAGGTCCGGGCTCAGAATAATTAAAGGGAAGCGTTTCAAGATAATTCATTATCTGCTTATTTGTATAACCATGTTCAATGATCATGATTCCCGAACACAACAGCCCATGGAATTCCGGCGTTACTTATTGGTGCCGTTACCCTTAGCCACGCTTTCTCAACAAATTCAGAAGTGACGATATCACCTGTAAATACTACAAGATCCGGTTTCTCACTCTCAACTAAAGACGAAATTGTATTCATAACACTGTCGCATCTAGGTTTATTTTCAACCTTAAGATGAACATCTGTAAACTGCACAATTTTAAACTTTCCGTTTTTATCAAATTTAAGTTCCGGCTTTGTTTGAGCATGAGTTTGTAAAAAGAGTAATAAAAAACAAATGATTAATGAAAATTTCTTAAATGTTCTCCTGGCACTTAGCGCTCTGGTATTCATACACCTCTCCATTAGATATTATGAAATTATTAAAAGCTTTTAATGAATATCTGATCGCCTTTGGTTCAGCCATAATTCTTTGTCTTTAACTATCATTATTAACGGATCAGGCAAGGTATAATCGAGGATTTCTGATTCTCTATAATTGGCTTTTTCATTTTGTGAAGGAGCAGTAAAATCAATAATTAAAAGAAATAAAAAAATCTCAAATATCTTTTTCATCAAAAAAAAATTTTAATCATTATTTAATAACTTTATCATTTCCCTGCCGCAAAGTAAAAAAGCTCCTGTAGCATAAACCTGCCATTGATTTTCATAAAAAGGATAAGGATCTCCTGCAACCTGCTGAACATAACCTAATCTTCCCCAATCATTCACATTTCCGCAAAGGGCAGCCCAGGCTTTTTTTACTGCCGGCTCAAAAACTTTTTTATCAAGAATACCATTGTTTATACCCCAGGCAAGAGCAAAAGTGAAGAAGCTACTCCCACTCGATTCCCCTAAAGGCAGTTCTTCAGGATCATACAAACTTGCAGTCCAAAGTCCTTCTTTTCTCTGCAGGGAAAGTAACTTATAAGCCATTTGTTTAAACTGTTCTTCAAATTTTTTCCTTGAAGAATTTGATTCGGGAATTATGTTAAGCATTCTCGCCAGCCCCCCAATTACCCATCCGTTCCCACGCCCCCAGAATATTTTTTTACCGTTCGAAGATTTTTTATCAAAAAATCTGTCATCTCTGAAAAATAGACTATCTTCTTTAGAATAAAGATAGTCTGAAGTTATCCACCAATGCCGAATTGCATAATTTAGATATGAAGTATCTCCTGTTGCCTCATACATTCTTGCAAAAGAAGGTGGCGCCATAAAAAGTGCATCACACCATGTCCACCACTCAAATCTATAATCATTACCTTCAAAGCGAACATCAGGTTTAACACTACGGGCTAAATGAATATCCATAGCACAACGTGCTTTATCAATCATTTCCGGATCTTTTTTCAATTCATAAAGCCAGGCATAAACATCGGCAATAGCTAACCGGTCGGCATGGTAAATATCGGGCAATAATTTCCATTTAAATGATTGTCCTATATTAATCATTTCATTCAAATACCTGTCTTCTTTTGTTGTTTCATAAAGAGTTTCCAATCCGATATAAAATGCAGCCCAATGCCAATCTATTCTGGAGCTTTTCGTAAAAGGATTTGTTAATTGCCAGTCAGCAGTTTGACGCATAATATTTTTTATATCTTCCGGATCAAATGGATTATTAATTTCAGGGGATTGGATACTCATTTTTATCGAGACAGCAAAATTTGTATAGTGGATATAATTTGTATTTTGCAACCAGAGAACTTGTAAAGGATTTCCTTCCTGGGCATTTCTTACAGCAAATGGTCTTACATTATCCTTCGACGAACTCTTTGTGATGGCTTCGATCCGCCAGTTTAATTTATCTGATCTTGTCCATTTTTCTATTTCAAAAACAGAATCTCTATAAGCAGACAGATAAACTTCATTAGTGTTTTCATGATCTATTACTATCCCGCCAGAATAATTCGGTTCTCCTTCAATTTTACCCGGCTCAGTTTTAGGGAACCATTTTCCCGAATTAATTAAATTACTCGTTATCCATTTTTTCCCATTCCATTTTGAATAACAATAAATATGGGCAGAGTCATTCGGAAACTTAACATAGACTAATACAGGATTTTCCTTTTTATCCATTGCAACATCCCAAATCCATGCTTTCTGTCCGGTTATCCTTGCATCATAAACAACCGATGTTTCTCTCGGTTTTAACGGTTTCCTACCGAGCGAGCTGATTTTTTTCCCTTCAACATTATATAAAGCCCCATTTTTATAATACATAAAGTAGATGCTGTTATCTTTTTCATTTCTAGGATGTCCATCTGTAAAGGCAAACATAATTTTATCTTTTCCATTAGAAGTTACTTTTACGTATGGTCTGCGAAGCGGATAAATACGATCGGGCAAAATAAAAATTCTGCTTTTGCTCCAGGTTTCTCCCATATCATTAGAAAAAGAAAAGTTAGGTTTATTATCAACGCCCCGCCAAAAAAGATATATCCGGTTGTTTTCGTTTTTTAATAAGACAGGATTTACATAAGTGCTTGTATTCTTAAACTCTTTATATTTTTCCATATCATTGAGAAACAGCTCATGTCTGGTCCAGTAATTTATATCCTCTGGATTTTTCATTTTAAAAAGCAAAATTGGATTTGGACCGCCATGTTTGGTAAAAAATACCATTAACTTTCCTTCAGGTGAGAAAAGAAGTGCCGGGCACACATGATCGTCAACCTGGTAGTTGTCTTCCAGAACAACCGTTTTTATTTCCGCAGTTTCTTGATCATAATATCCAACCGTTACATCACCATGGCTATCAACCCATCCAGCGTAGGTACGTTTATGTTTTCCTTCATAATAAACCGCTCGCTGGTCTGAAAACCAGCACCAGGAACCATCAAAAGTAAATGAACAATATGTCTCGGAATTTTTGCCGGACTCTTTATCAAAAGATACTTTTGATAAATCCTGCGAGAATAGAAAAGTATTAGTAATAAGAAGAATTATAACTAAAAAATATTTATTCATTTTTTGTATGGTTTTATAGAAACCATTTTTATAATGATTTTTTTATCATAAAGCTGCCGTTCAGCCTTATATCTGTAGATGAACTTCCTATCATAACATTAAACTTCCCCGGTTCTACAACTACATTCATATTTTGATTAATCAAACTCAAGTCATCAGGTGTAAGAATAAAACTTAAAGTTTGCTTTTCCCCCGGTCTTAAAGTTATTCTTTTAAATCCTCTCAGGTTTTTCACATAAGTTGTAACGCTACTGGTTTCATCATTAATATATAATTGTGGGATTTCGTCTCCGGTTACAGTACCAACATTTTCAACATCAAAACTAACAATGATATTCCCTTCTACATTTTGTTCTTCGGGATTTATCTTAAGGTCGTCATATTTAAATTGAGTATAACTAAGTCCGTAACCAAACGGATAAAGCACACCTTCTATTCTGGTATTACTATTGGTTCCAGCATCTGATCCGGGTTTATAAGGAAAGTTCAATGGTATTTGTCCAACTGTTTTGGGAAATGTAATTGGAAGTTTGCCTCCGGGATTATAATCGCCAAATAAAACATCCGCAACTGCATTGCCACCCCATTGACCGGGAAACCAGGCTTCAATAATAGCGGGAATATTTTTATCAACCCAGTTAAATGTAAGGGGTCTGCCATTTATGAGAATAACTACTGTTGGCGTACCTGTCTCATAAATAGCTCTAACAAGATCAAGCTGGCATTCAGGTAAATCCAAACTTGTTCTCGAATGGGACTCACCAACCATCGTTTCATCTTCACCCAGAACAACAACTGCAACATCGACCTGCTTTGCCAATTCCTTTGCCTTCTCAATTTCTCTTTTTTCCTTATCATCAATTGTATAGGGCATGATCTCGCTTTCAGGCCAGTTTTTATCATGTATCTCACACCCTTTTATATATTTCACTTCAACACTTTTACCAACTTTTTCTTTAATTCCTTGCAGTACTGAAACAACATTAATGTTCGTCGGTCCGTACCGGCTAATGGATGATTTCGTAGCATCGGCATTTGGTCCTGTAATAAGGATGGATTTTAAGTTCTTTTGAAGCGGCAACATTTTGTCTTTATTTTTTAACAGAACAATCGATTCGCGTGATGCCTGCAATGATACTTCCTGATGTTCTCTGTTAGCAACAATTTTATCAGCTTCATCAGGACTCTCAACATAAGGTTTATCAAATAAGCCAAGCCAAAATTTTACCCTGAGAACATCACGAACCCTATCATCAAGAATCTTAATAGAAACTTTTCCTTCTTTAACTAATTCACGAAGAGGTAAGATAAAATCTTGCGGAGGAGTAAAGTTTGTTCTAACATTAAGACCTCCTTCTATAGATTGCCTCACGGCATCTTTATAATTTTGAGCGACATGATGTTTTGAATACACAAAATCAACGGCACGGCTGTCCGATACTACATATCCTTTAAAACCCCACTCCTGTCTTAATTTTTTTATTAGGAAATATTTACTGGCGGTGATCGGAATCCCATCATAGTCATTGTAAGAGCTCATTGTGCCCATTGCTTTTCCTTCAATGAAAGCTGCTTTGAATGGTGCCAAATACATCATCTCAACTTCCCGAGGCGCAACATGCGGATCGGTTC
The DNA here is from genome assembly GCA_963727535.1 of uncultured Ignavibacteria bacterium. Classification (GTDB taxonomy): domain Bacteria; phylum Bacteroidota; class Ignavibacteria; order Ignavibacteriales; family Ignavibacteriaceae; genus RBG-16-34-14. The sequence goes on along the minus strand of CAVSGR010000006.1, from coordinate 1,540,602 downwards.
GAGCTTTGCCATCTCTTCCTCCCTTGGGAACACTATAAACTGCAAAATGTTTTGGAGTGGAAACGACACCCTCCTTTTGTAGAGCTTTCACTTGTGTAACACCGAGTCTTGAGACTAGAAAAGGATCTTCTCCATAAGATTCAACAGTTCTTCCCCATCGTGGGTCACGAGCAAGATCAAGTATAGGTGAATAAATATTTGTATACCCTAATGCCCTGGCTTCTTTTCCTGTTATGCTGCCAATCTTCGATACTAAATCAATATCCCACGTACTGCCAATACCCATTTGAGCCGGAAAAGATGTTGCCTTCTCCTGACAAATTCCTCTTATTCCTTCATTAGTAAAATCGACCGGAATACCCAACCTTGTTTCCTCAATAAAAAATTTTTGGATTTTATTGATAGCTCTGGCATGTTCGGAGGGAGGCCAAAAATACTTAGATCTTAATCCTTTTTCATTAATCCCATTTAGTTGTTCATCTATGTTGGCTATTCCGTCTTTCCATATTTCGTTCTTCCATTCAGGAGTTGGCAACTCATCTTTGAGTACTCTCCCAAAACCATATAAAGTAGCTGTCTGACATGTTTTTTCATCTAATGTCATCCTGTTAAGCAAATCCGTAATCCGGTCTTCAATATTTAAATTGTGATCTTCATAAGGATCCATTTTGCCATTTTTGTTCAGATCAATCCAACCATCATGATAAATGTCAGTTATATTTTTTATCTGGGCTTTTGCTAAAAAGCAAAAATTAAAAACAATTATTAATATGAAGATCGTCTTATTCATTTTTTCTCTTTTTTTTATATAAATGGCTTGATTACTTAATATTCATAATTTTTAAGGGTGTTGAGGTCATATCAAAATTTATTATGCCACCCTTGGTAATTTGCTGATGTGTTAATGTTCTCGACTCTAACTCTTTATTATTTAACATAATTTTTTGTATGTAAATATTTTTTCGTGAATAATTAGGAGCGTTAATTACTAACTTTTTTACCGCCGGAGATTTGATTACAATCTTTTTAAACTTTGGGCCACATATTTGATATTCCGGCAAGGCTGGTGTAACAGGATAAAAACCGATAGCTCCCAAAACATACCATGCAGACATTTGCCCCCCATCATCATTACCGCTTAACCCCCCGGGGCCAACCCCATATTCCTCATTCATACTACTAGCAACTATCTCTTGTGTTTTCCATGCTTCGCCCGAATAATTGTAAAGATAAGGTATCTGATGACTCGGTTCATTACCTTGCCAGTATTGGTCAGCATAAAAAAAGTCATCAAGACTATTATTGAATATCCTGTTACCACCCATTAATTTTATTAATCCTTTAACATCCTGCGGTACATACCAGTTATACTGCCATGGTGTACCTTCCGTAATGAAAGAAGCTCTTTTTTCTTTATCCATATTTTTTATGAAAGAACCATCTTTGTACCTGCCATTTACATTATTATATGCAGGATCGAAAACATTCCTATAATTTTGAGAACGTTTAAAAAAATAAATATAGTCCTCATCTTTTCCCATTTTCTTAGCAACCTGAGCTAATGCAAAATCATCATAAGCATATTCCAGAGTACGGGATACCTGTTCATTTTTGTGATATGCTTCTTTCACCGAATCTTCAAGCGGGATATATCCATATTTCAAATATGATTTAAGTGCTCTGCGCCCTTTTCCATCAACATAATCTTTATAACCCGGAATTTCATTTGCATTCTTTTTAAGAATCTCGTAATCCTGTTCAGACAAATTAATAACACCTTTTACATATGCCTCAGCAACAACCGAAGTAACATGGTCTCCAATCATAGCAGAAGTATAGCTGTTCCAAACAGGAAAAATGGGTAGCCACCCTCCTGCTTTTGCCATGGTTAGTAAAGAGCGCACCATATCCTTATTATATTCAGGAATAATGATATTATAAAGCGCATGTAAAGACCTGTAAGTATCCCAAATGGAAAAGTCACAATAATAGTTCCCATTTTTTATTGTGTCGGTCGTTGTATTTCCATCAAAACGTGGATACTGACCATCAACATCATTATAAATTCTCGGCTGCTGAAAACAGTGATACAACGCTGTATAAAATTTAACTTTATCATCCTTGTTATCACCTTCAACATCAATTCGGGATAATAAATTATTCCAGGTATTTTTTAAATTTTTTTGAACAGATTCAAAATCGTAAGCCGGAATTTCAGCATCTAAATTTTTTCGAGCCTGATCAATACTTACAAACGAAGTCCCAACTTTAATAAGAATCTGTTCTCCTTTTTTTACTTTGAAAGACAAATATGCTCCTAAGTCAGAAACATTAGCTATTGAAAGCTGGTTCTTAAAAATTTTATCTCCGGCATATACTCCGTATCCTTCTATCTTTTTTTCAATTTCAAAAACAAAATTTCCTGAAAATCCTGCGGACTTTCCCCAACCCTGGTATATTCTGTGAACCGGGTTATAACCTACAACTTCATTTTTCTCGGGTATCACTTTAATATCTCCTTGTCCTTCATCACTATTAGGATTAATTAGAATATGAGCGATCCCTTCTTTGTTAAAAGTAAAACGCAGAATACCACAGCGGGTCGTCGCAGTCATTTCAGCAGTAATACCATAAGTTCCCAAATTGATTTTGTAATACTCGGGGGATGACACCTCTTCTGAGTGAGATAATTTTGAACCGCGCTTCCAGGAACTGCAAACCAGTTCGCCGGTAGTGGGCATAATTGTAAAAGATCCATAATCCCTGACACAAGAACCACTTAGCCAATGTGAGCCGCGGAAACCGGTAATCAAGGTATCTTTATAATAGTATGGCGGATCGCATTTATCCTCGGTGTTATTTGTCTGAGCACACCAGTTTGTCATTCCAAAAGGAACTGTAACATTTGGTTGAACATTAGCTCTTAACTCGTTACCCCCTTGTTGTGAAAATTTACCCGATACTGTACTTACAGATGTACCAATTAACGGATCTACAAACTTCGTAAAATCCTTACTCTCCTGGGTCTCTGTTTTTTGTACACTGCATCCTGATAAAATTATTGTCACTACTATAAACAAAAATTTCAGTGGTTTCATTTTTTTTCCATAAATTATGATCTAATTACTACCCCAATCTGACAGTGGTTTGTTGCTTAAATACAATTCAAGTAAACCCCCGTTCATTATTTCAGAATATTTAATATATGAACGGTTAAGAGTCTTCCCATTCAGCAAAACTCTGTTTATGTAGATATTTTTTTCAGATGCCTTAATATTTTTTATAATGAATTTCTTATTGCCGGGTAAATTGATTGTTACTGAATTAAAAACAGGAGGAAGTATCCAGAAATCAGGCTTGCCTACACAAACAGGAAATAACCCAATTGAAGCAAGAACAAACCATGCAGACATTGTTCCTGCGTCATCATCCATTTCTTTTAAAAAACCTTCAGGATCATCTCTGAAAACTTTACCAATGTAGGGCTCGTCCCATTTCTTATGAGTACCGTAATAATTCACGGTAGGTTCAAGCAGTAATTTCCTTACTAACTCTTGCGATTTCGAGGATTCTCCTAAAAAGTAATACAAGAAAGGCACTTGAATATCAGGCTGGTTCCCAATATTAAAAAGATTATGTTCAAAGAAATAATCAAGCTGGCTAATCATTTTTTCTTTACTTCCAATTGTGTTTTCTACCCATTGAATATCGTATGGAACAAACCAACGATATTGCCATAATGTTCCTTCGTAAAGACCATCGCCATGCATAATATCCGAGTTCTTGTTCATCACTAAAAATTTTTTCTTCCACATATCTCTGTAAGAAAATGATTTTGTCCTGAATTTTTCTTCTACTGCTTTTTCACCAAGTTCTTTTGCTAACTCAGCAACACTCCAAAAATCATAACAACCTTCCAACATTTTATCGGGAGAATCTAAAACAATTGAATCAGCTTCCTTAACGAATTGAGACAAATAGTATATTAAGGGTTCTTTTATCAAATTTTTTCTGTAAGCATCAAGGATTACTTGGGATAACATGTTCATTTCTGGTAGTTAAAAAAGGCTCGGTCATTTTAGGACCATCCGATTTTCCTTGATCATACATTTTTAACATTGAGCTCATCATTTCAGAATAAATATCGGGAAATAACAGAGATAACATTGGAAGCTTTGTTCTAAAAGTGTCCCAGACCGACCATCCATAATAGTATGAGTTCAGGTCAGAATTATAAGTTTTATTATCACTTCCAAGATAACTCCCGGAGTAATCAATAATATTGAAAGGAGACTGAGTTGCATGGTAAAGGTGAGTATAAAATAATGTTTTTAAAGTGTCGTTATCTGTTTCAACATCTATAGTTTCACAAAGCTTATCCCAATTTTGTTGAGCTTCGTATTTTACTTGGTCAAAACTTTTTAAGCTTGTTTCCTTTTCCAAATTATTTTGCGCTTCGTTTTCACTTACAGATGAAAGAGCAATCTTAACTGTTAAAGTATTACTCTTCTTTATGTCAAAGATTAATTTCAGTTTACCATTCTTCAATATCGAATTTACAGGTTCCTCGCTTAATTCCATGTAATAAAATATCTTATACAGTCCCATTTTGCAGCTACATTTGGATTTTATCCAACCTTTAATTTTATTATTTGTGATCGTATGACTTTCATTCACAAACTCAGAAAATGCACTTTTAAAGTCGATGCTTATCCCACCATCTTCTTTTCTTTCCGGATAAACAAACCTGTAGAAAGCCGTTGTTCTTCCGGATGTAATTTCAGCACGAATACCATTTCCTAATTCAACTCCATAATATCCGGCAGAAGCAACCTCGGATCGCTTATTGATTTCTGTAAATTCTTGATTAATATTTATAAAAGGTAAAATTCTAAGATTACCACCAACCCCATCACAACCAACACCAGAAAATCTTGTCTGCGAAAAACCTATAAGGCGTTCAGCATCGTAGTTGTAACCGCTATGGTTTCCAGGATCAGTATCGGGACCCGGTTTTATCATACTAAAAGGAATATTGGCGGAAGGATCAGTTTGACCATGGTCTCCGGCTGTTCCGATAAATGGATTTATATATTCCGATTTCTTCTTTTCTTTTACACTTAAGTCAGAACGTGTATAAGCAAAAATCCCTGTCCCAAGATTCAGTATCACACACAAAAAAATGATTCTAAAAAACTGTGAGGAAATTTTTATCTTTTTCATTTTAGGAATTATTGTCGCCTGACCGCTTTATTACTACTGACAGGTAATTTTAGATTATTGGTTGATATTTCTTTTGTATTATTAAATAATATTATCGGTAGTTCTTCCCCCGTTTCAACTTGAACTTTGTCTAAGTGAATATTTTCTACGTCATCAAAAAGCAGGGCAGGACGAAAATCAAATTCCTTATACCTCAACTTTACATTTTTCATTTTTATTCCCGATGCATGCCTCACATAAAAACCCCAAGCCGGCAATTCTCCGAACATAGAAAATTCAGGATAATCAGATTCCATTTCAGGTACTTTACTTAATGAATCCAGCTCTATATGAGCAAGTTTTTTAGTGCTGGCACCTTCAAATATAATTTCAATATTTTCTAAAGTGATATCTTTAACATAGTGGCCGGGTATTCCAACAATTGATGAAGGAATAAGATTATATGGCCACTTCGGTAAACCTGTATATGGATAACCTAAATCCGGTCGTTTCTTTTCTTTTCTTTGTGCACTATAACGAAGGTAATCCGGAGGTCCCTCTAAAGGATAACCCAGATCCGGTTTCCTGAGCGGAATTTCTGCTTTAACATCAGAAATGAATACGTTTTTTAATTTTCCTACTTTACCATTTTTATTGCGATGTCCCAAACGAATAAAAATTGCATCCCCAGTATTCCTGGCATTTACATTCCGAATATCTATATTCTCTAATACACCACCGTCAACCGACTCAATAGCAATAGCAGATCTGTAAGTATCATAAATTGTAAGATCACGTACTACGACATTTTTAAAACCACCGTTAGAAGCCGTTCCCATTTTAAATGCACTTGCACTTGATCTTATTGTACAATTTGCAACGTAAATGCTATCACAATAATCATTTGGATCTTCCGATTTTAAGCAAACACCGTCATCAGCTGCATTAATATTACAATTGGTAATCCTTACATTTTTACTGTCTGTAATATCAATACCATCATTATTCCAGTATGCCGTACTTTGAATATTAAGGCTATCAATAATAATATTTGTACACTTGTTATAATTCTGAAGCCATCCACCGGGGTCCATCAAGGTTACCCCAGTAACTTTAATTTTATCACAATTAATAAACTCAATTAATTTAGGTCTGTTAGATTCGTTTGGACGCTTGGTTTTCCACCCCGAGTCTTTGATAGTACCATTCTCTAGCATCAGGAATAAATTCTGAACTAACTGTGCAACCTGCCCATCAATAACACCTCTACCTGTAATAGAAATATTTTCTTGATCTTTAGAAACTATTAAAGCCAACGCAACGGAATTGTCATAATCACTTATGTTCACACTTCCTAAAAGCCTTGCCCCCAACTCAAGATGTAATTCAACATTAGATTTCAAGAATATTGTGCTGCAAGCAAAATTTCCCGGAGGAATTATTACTTCTCCCCCGCCATTTTCTGAGGCTTTATCAATAGCTTTTTGAATTGCTTTGGCATTGTTTGTAATTCCGTCTGCTATCGAGCCAAAGTCTTTAATATTATATTCTGATTGTTGACAAACTAAACTGCCGATGTAAAAAAAGATCAGGACAAATATTTTTTTTACCATTCTGAAACTCCTTATTTTACAATAAGTTTTTGATCGAGACAAATTTTAAAATTATTGCAATGTAATAGTAAGCTCTCAACATAAATATTTCTGGTTCGTGTGTATATATCTTAGGTATATATGTCAAGTAAGAAGGGACCGCATAAGTAAAATTGTAAAAAAATAAAATAAAATAATTTAGTTTCTTATACAACAAGAAATATATGAGATAATCCCTTGTAATAATAATTATTGCATTTTAAAATTATTCATAGCATTATTCTGCCTGTTGAAATATAACGAACAAAATATTTTTATATATGTCTACAAATATTTATAGAGGAATATGATGAAGAAATTGTCAATGATTTTTTCTGTCTGTGTATTCATTGTCGGTTTTTTATACAATCAATCTTCACAGAAAATAAATAAGAACCTGAGTGACAATATTAAATCCGTTGTTGACACATTATCCCCAGATGATTTGAATACCCTATTGAGCCGCTTCAGCTATTCCGTCTTACCAATAACACCTAATGATGTTCAAAATGTGAACCAGATCGCGACACATTATGAGCATACTTTAGGTAACGATGGACGTTGGTCCGATTTAAACTATCAGGGAAAGGGACGTGCTTTTTGGGTTGGGGGAACACACTTGACCCGCGTCTTGATTATGGCCAAGTCTATATATCTAAATGCTGGCAAACCTGATTCAAACTTAACCAGCCAGACGTTAGCCGCCTTGAAAGCATGGACAGTTCCCAATTCCCAAAATCCCAATTGGTGGTGGAATCGCATTGGTATTCCCGAATTGGTTGGAGAAATTGCTACCCTTATGCGCGATAAGCTTCCATCAGATGAGTTAGAACGTGATATTCAAATCCTTCGTCGCTCAAGCATGAAAGATATGACAGGTGCAAACCTTACCTGGTGTGCAATTAACCAGGTGATTCTGGGTTGCCTGGAAAAGTCTTCAGAAATAACCCGGGCCGCATATAACCGGCTTTATCAGGAAATCCAATTGACAGACCAGGGAGAAGGCATTCAGCCGGATTTCAGCTTTCACCAACACGGCCCGCAATTTTACAGCGGTGCTTACGGATTGTTCTATGCCAATGATGTCGGACGCTTCATTTATGTCGCCTGGGGTACTCCCTTCCAAATTCCTGGCAATAAAAAAAGCTATTCGATAGTTTTATGCTTGATGGAATGCGTTGGATGACACGTGCTGACATGCTCGACTATAACACGATAGGCCGTACTATTGCACGTTCGGGTATCACTGCCGCTCCCAAGAATTGGTCGCTTGGCCCAATTTCTCCCGCCGGACCAGCTTATAGCCTGGGCAATGTCGTGAGGCTGCTTTCAACTTTGCCGGAACCACGCCAACAAGAATACAGCGATTGGTCTAATTGTCTAGCTGACAGTGACGAAAGCTATGAACTCACCGGAAACAAACAATTCTGGGATTCAGATTTCATGGTTCATCGGCGCCAATCTTTTGTTGCTTCCGTAAAAATGTTTTCGACGCGTATTCGCAATACCGAGTTAGTTAACGGTGAAGGTCTCATGTCTCAACATCTTTCTGATGGTGCCAATTTTCTTTATCTGACCGGTCACGAATATGAGGACGTGTTTCCCTGTTGGGACTGGCAGAAAGTTCCAGGTACAACTGCTGCACAAGTCAGTGACATGAACACAATTGAACCTCACGCCATTGTCACTCGTGGAAAGACCAGCTTTGTAGGTGGTGTAAGTGACGGAACCTGTGGTTTGTGTGCCATGGATTTATGGCGAGGTTCGCTAAGAGCGAGGAAATCCTGGTTCTTCTTTGACAAAGGTTATGTTTGTCTTGGAGCAGGAATTACTAACAGCGATACTTCTTCAGTGGTAACAGATGTAAACCAGGAGTTGCTTCAAGGAACAGTAATGGATAATGAATCCCCCTCACCAATACAACAAGGACTTCATTACCTGCGGGGTGCCCGCTGGGTTTATCACGATCACGTAGGTTATATCTTTGCACCAAATCAAAATGTGTTTCTGTCAAACTCTGAGCAGACAGGACGCTGGTCGGACATTGGAAGCGAATCATCCCAACCCGTCACGCTACCGGTGTTTGATCTATGGATTGACCATGGCTCAAATTGTCTGAATGCATCTTATGTGTATATAGTTCTTCCTGCGGTGACGCTGGAAAAGTTAAAAAATGAAGCAAACAATCCCAGCATGAAAATTCTATCTAACCAGCCCGAGCTTCAGGCTGTATGGTGTCAGGCGGATCAACAAGCTGAAATTTCTTTCTGGAAACCTGGAAAACTTCAAACGCCACTTGGCTCAATCCAAGTAGATCGTTCTTGCCTCCTGATGGCAAAACGTGATTCCAATGGGTTTATTCAAGTAACCGTCTCCAACCCGAAAAATCAGCCAGGCACTATGAATGTTAGTGTTGGGACGAAGAATGCAATTATAACTTTTCCGAACGGTGTGGATGCCGGCGCAAGCACTTCACAAAAGATTGAAAACTAACTATCGTTTTTGTTCCGGTGTTCTTCAGTGAAAGACTCTATGATCTTATGATATCGAATGGCTACAATCTCCAATATAAGGATTACCGTATCCAAAATATTTTTGGTATATAAATTCAAATCTTTGGTATCTCTGTTAAGCAGTAAAAGCAACTAAAATAAAATTGTGAGAATTTTTAATATAAATTAGATTCTTCTTGCAGCAAGAAATATATGAGATAATTACAAGCAAATATCATCCTTGCATTTTAGTATTATTCGTAGCATCTTTTTTATAATCTATGAAAAAATCTTTCTTCAAAAAACAAATTAACACTAACAAACGGTCACAAATCAAATGAAAACAAAAACTATTCTGCTTTTTTGTTTACTTGTTATTACTTCTGCCTACAGCCAGTCTATGAATGGATACCCCAGCATACAAAACACTCGCCTGAAACTTAATTTTCTTCCTGATGATGGCTTGTTAATATTAAACGTATTAAATGAGAACTCAAGCATTTATTATACTGCTAATACAGATGGGATTTTCCTGGATAATGAAAAACAGGTTGACTTTAAAGTAGTCTCCACATCTCCACTAATACTGGAAAATAAATCAGTAGAAATACATTTCAGGGAGCTAAATGATCAGTCAATTTCAATGGAGATTTTTCCTAAAGATTCCAAGTCACACAATTTCAAATTTATTTTAAGAAGTGACGATCAGAGCGAATACTATGGACTGGGCGAAAGATTTAATTCAGTAAATGAAAGAGGTTATATTCTTCCAAATATTACAGATGACCGTGCAGGAGTTAAGGGAGTAGGAACACACAAACCAATTCCGTTTTTTATGAGTAATCATGGTTTTGGCGTATGGGTAGATAATTATACTCCTGGTGTGTTTGATCTAAATGGTTCAGAAAGATACCAGGTACGAATTAAATTTCACGATAAAAATTTAAAAGTTGTATTTATTGGAGGGAAAAAATTAACAGAAATACTAACAGGATTTACAGAGCTTACAGGAAGATCTATAGTGCCGCCACCATGGGCTTTTGGATTATGGAAAAGCAGGGATGTGCATCATAACCAGGACTCAGTTTACACAGATATTGAAAAGCTAAGAAAATACAAAATTCCAGCCTCAGTGCTTGTGCTTGATAGTCCGTGGGAAACTGGTTACAACAACTTCATAGTAAATCAGGAACAGTTTAATAATCCCGATAGCATGTTTAAAAGAATCAATAAGCTTGGCTTTAATTTATGCTTGTGGTTAACTCCTTTCGTTAATAATGATGATATTATTGATATGAAGGGAATACAGAAAGAATCAAGTAATTTTTCTGAAGCTGCAGAAAAAGGATTTCTTATTAAAAGAAAAAATGGTGAGGTAGCGATCAGCGAATGGTGGAAAGGAAAAGGAGGGCTGGTAGATCTTACTAATCCTAAGGCAGTTGAATGGTGGCAAAATCAGATGAAAAATATGTTGAATTATAATGTTAAAGCGTTCAAATGCGATGATGGAGAAGGAAATTTTGTACCTGATGCTCAATTTTATAATGGAAGTTCAGCTTATGAAATGAAGAATCATTATTCTGTTCTCTATGATTCCGTAATGCAGGATTTTGTTAATAAATATCTTAATGGTGATGGAGTTTTAATTACAAGAAGCGGTTACACAGGATTCCAAAAATATCCGTTCGCTTGGGGAGGAGATAATGACGCCGACTTTGGATTTGCAAATGGCTTACCTTCCGTTATTATTGCGGCACAAACTTCTGCTATGTCGGGAATTTCTTTATGGGGTTCGGATATTGCCGGTTATGTAGGAAAGCCAACGAAAGAGCTTTTCATCCGATGGACACAGTTTTCAACTTTTACCCCATTCATGCAGGTACATATGCAATCTAATTTAGGACCGTGGGATTTTGGCGATGAAACTTTAAATATCTTCAAAAAGTTTGCGGTTCTCAGAATGCAGCTATTTCCATATTTATATAATTTGGCTTATGAGACTGCAGCCACAGGAATCCCGGTTATTAGACCTATGGCTTTGGCATATCAGAATGATATTGAAGCGAAAAAAAATGAATATCAATTTATGTTTGGTCCTGACTTTCTAATTGCCCCCGTTTATAAACCCGGAAACCATAGGGCAGTCTATTTACCAGAAGGAAATTGGATAGACTTCTGGAGTGGAAATACGATTGAGGGAAAAAAATATATAGAAGCAGATGCCCCTCTAGATAAAATACCAATGTATGTACAAGCTGGTTCAATTATTCCAATGATTCCAGATGATATTCAAACATTGGTGTCCCGAAATCCGCAAATGGATAGTAACATTAAATCTATTGATGATAGGAGAATTCTGGATGTATGGCCGGGCAGTACAGGTTCAATGAAAACATGGGAAGGAATTTCCGCAACTCTCTCTCAATCGGGAAAAACACACCACCTTGATTTTTCATCTGAAACTGAAAGACCGCTGAAAATTGAAATCATGTATAAAAATATAGGTAACTTGAATATTAATAACGCAGATGTTACTTATGATAAGCTTAATAATAAAACAATAATTTCATTTGAAAAATTTAAAGGCAGTGGCTCAATTCAGTGGGGCGATAATAATTAAATTTACAAATATTTAAAAGCCGTTGTTCAACCATCATTTATTATAATGAAGAAATAACGGCTTTATTCTTTTTCAATTTTATATATTCCAGACAATACCTCAGGGCTCATCTTTATATTCAATCCGTTATTAATAAGTGAATCACCACTACTTTCGTAATACTCATCGCTATCTAAATTTGTTACTTTATAATTATAATCTCTATTGATTAAACTCAGTGTGACTTTATTTTCAAGTGTGAGATCATCTCCCATTCGAAAAAGCAAGACATAAGCTTTATCCCTTTTCAAGTTATAATAAATAATGCCAGCAATCTTTGATGTATCTGAGTTTAAGGTTTCATAAAGATTATACTTTTTTACTTCGTTTAACTCCCTGTAATTTTTTATCTCGGAAAGTATATTTTTTTTCTGCTCCTCATTTATTTTTTTCAAATCAGTAGATATTCCCCAATCTCCGATCATTGCACTACGGCAGTAATATTTTAAAACTTCTTTATCAGTTAGTTCGTTTACCCTGTTAGTCCATCTGTTAATCTTATATAAAGGCAAAATTTCTGCAGCACCCAAGGCTTCTTTTATATTTGTTTTTGCATGTACAAGTCCTGTTTTTCTTCCATCACGAATCCAATGGCTTTGTGCTATTGTATTTGTAAAGCCATTAATCATTCTTCCGCCGGACATACAATTTTCAATATACAAACCAGGGAATGATCTTCTGACTGTATCTAACGCTTCCTGAAGTTCAGTTATGATTTTCATTTTGCCGTGCTTCGAAGTTTCGCCGATAAATTCCTGGTCATACTTCCACCAGCTAATTCCATATCTGTCTTTCAGAAACTTAATATGATCATATAATCTTTTTTTAAAATTGCTTCCAACCAAATCCAGGGAATATGTAACGGTAAATTTATTATAATAGGGCGGTTCTTCAAGCAAAGGTTTTAATGAATCATTTGTTAACGTTACTAACCAGGGACAAGACCATATTCCTGTTATAACTCCCTTATCTTTAACTGATTTTAAGATTTTCTCAAACTCACCAGGTTTGAATTTGTCTTTTGCCGGGATCCAATCAGTTTTATTTTCATACCACCCGGCATCAACTACAAAAACATCAAATTTATAATCAGGTATTTCCTCTACCTGTTCTTTAAGAAAAGTTCCTGTCAGATCAAAACGCACAGAGTACCAATGATTATAAACTAAAGGGAAATTATCAGGTGCGGGCATTCTATATTGCTTGTAAGCATATTTTTCACTTTGTTGAAAATATTTTTGTCGCGAGGTTATATCTTCAGTGTCGGGAATAAATGTCATCGAAAGCTTCGGACCTTTAATACTTTCTCCTTTACTTAGTTTTAGTTGTGTTTCATCAGGAGGTAATTTTATTTTGAAACTAAGCCAATTATTTTTTTGTTCAATATTAGCTTGCCAGCCACCACACCAATACAGATTAAAATAAATTGAATTGTTATTCTTTATTTCCCAGATAGGCACCTGCCCCGGAGACTCCCTTGTATCGGAACTATATACCTTTGAATGCAAAAGGATTAATGAATCATTCCGGAGAATAATTTTATGTCTTTTATAATTCAAAGCATCGGTGTAGTCAAGTTCATTTTCACTTCTGTTAAAATTCACTTTACTAAAGTAAATTGGATACCATTCAATACTCAGTGTTTTTCCAAAATTATTAATTTCTATCCAGGTATTTAGAATTGAATTTTGTTTTACTAGTTCATAGTTCCATGTAACCTCTGCTCTACCGAAGTCAAGTGAGCAGGATAATCTTGTAGAAACGGAATCTTCAGTTCTTTGCCATTTTGTAGTATATTGGTAATCATCCTCTTTAATGTTTAAGATATCCCGGATATAATTAAAATCTAAAGCACTCCCTGATAAAATCGGTTCACTTGTATTTCTCCAAATCGCATTTTCTATATATGGAATACCAGAATCATCTCTACTGATTCTTACAATTAAATTCTCGTTTTCAATGACTTGTATTCCATTTCTCGAACAACCTGATATTATTGTTAATACGACTAAAAATACAAGACAGTATTTCATATTAATATGTTTTTGTTTGGTAAAAATTAGTTCAATGCTTTTACGTGAACAGCTTCTCCACCTGAAGGTTTTAATTCTACCTTAAGAATTGTTTTGTTACTTACCTCTAACTTGTTTACAGCTACGTGAGTTCTTGTGTTTACAGAAGGATCATCTGAGTAAATTACCGCCTCATACCTTTCACCCTCATCGAGGAATGAAAGTGGTATTGTTAATACCCTCGAGCTATCATTTGTTATCGAGCCAATAAACCAATCATTGCCGCTTTGCCTAGCAACAGTTATATATTTCCCGATCTCTCCATTTATAACCTTTGTATTATCCCAAACGGTTGGTATTTCATCCCAAAACTGAAGCTCCGGCTCACCCTCGTAATCTTCCGGTTTATCATACCAATACAAAAACTGCCAGGGACTATAATAAACAACAGGCAAAGCCAGTTGATGTGCTGGAGTAGTTTGAATGTGTCTTTTAGAATGACCAAATTCTTCTCTGTAGTAATAGCAAAAAGTGTAATCGGCAGCTCCTGCAATAAAACGTGTAAAGGGTAAAATTGTATTTGCAGTAGCGCTTGGCATTTCTTCATTTCCTCTTATGCCTTCTTGCGTCATCAGGTTCGGATAAGTTCTGCTGAAGCCTGTCGGTCTATACTCATCATGTATATCCACCATTAAATTATATTCAGCACATTTTTTTACAGCTTCGTGTAGCCAGTTTGTCCAGAAGTGTGAACCGACCTGCACAAATCCGAATTTTATTCCATCAACACCCCAAGATTGAAACGCTGGCAGAATTTTATCTAATTGATAAGATAAAGCTCGAATATTAACGTAAAGTATAACTCCAATCCCTTTTGACTTTGCATATTTTATTGCTGTCTGCAGATCAAGATCACCTTTGGGATTTCGTTTGGGATCGACAGTCACGGTAGTCGCATCTGAATTGATATCACTTTCCTTTCCATACCAGCCTGCATCGAAAAGTATGTATTGTAAATTTCTCTTAACTGCAAAGTCAACTAGTCTTTTCGCTCCTCCGGTTGATAAAGTCATCTCACGCATCACTTTCCCCGGTTTGATCCAGGAAGTATTCTTTAATTTACAAGGAGGATTCAGGTTTAAAATTAAATAATCATTTTCAAGAAGATGCCCCGGGGTTTCAGCAACCATTATAACTCTCCAGGGCGTTTGAAATGGAACTATATAGTCTACAGGATCATACATTGAACATTTTATTGTATTTGATTTTGTAGTGTCCAAAGCAAACTTGGTTCTGCAGTAGTTAACTACTTCTGCTTCAGTTAAGCAGGTAATTAATTTGTTCGGCAGCATTAGTGTAAGCGGACGCTCAGACTCGGACGGCCAGTTGTGTAATGGCAACAAATGATATTCTGTTTGTGCAAATTCAGTATAATAAGCCAAAGTATTTTCCGGCAAAGTAAACTCAGTTAGCTCAGAAGCTACATGTAAATGTCCACCACCACTGTTTCCATTAATAAATTTATAACGAAAAGCGATACCTTCATCATAAGCTCTTACAACTATATAAATATTTCCTTTTGCATATTTGTTTGTGCTTTTAATAGCAATAGTAAGTTCGTTGAATTTATCAGGAATTTTATTTCTTTCCCCATAAACCGGAACCCAAATCTTATTATAACTACGAGTACTTGTATCTACAACACTTATATTATTTGTCCAGGTATCAACATTCAATTCTTGTGGTGAAATGTTTATCCCGAGTCTTGACGGTAATATCACCTGTTCTCCATTATAAGTAACACTATAAAACATACAGGATTTTTCCGGTCCTGAGTCTGCAATATTAAAATTGAAGACAAGTTTGTAGTTGGGAGATGTCACTTTTAGTGATGACAGGTCTTCTGCTTTTACAACAAGTATAAAACCAAAAAGAAGAATGATTAAATTGATTATTTTTACCGGTTTGAAACCTTTATACATAATCTATCCCAATTTATTTTTCTAAAGATAATCTATACTTAACAGACTGTATAAATCCATCTGTTGGCGGATTAACAATTATCTGAAGCGGATAACATTTCATAGAGGGAAAAGGGAAAAAATAATTGTCTGGTTTGTCTCCAACACTAAGCTTAAAATCACCTTCAACAATTTCAAATTGGATATTAACTTTTTCCCCCTCTATTAAAGCCTTTTTAGGAGAAATAATTTTGATTTTAGTTTGGGGAGCATTTACTATCGGCTCAATAATTTTTACAACAGGTTTTTCATCATGAAAATTAATCTCAACATCTTTTTCAATAAAATTGTCACCAACAATGTGAGTCAGTTTATATCCCACACCACCTTCTAAAAAATCTTTATTCTTTAGTTCACCAACCGTAGTCACTTCGACAACTGCTCCGTTAGTTTTATTAATCTTTATCCGTGCATCTCCTTCATATAGATTTGTGAAATACCCGTTCTCATTCGTAAACTCAATCCTGGGGGTTAAAGATATTACTGTATCCGGCATTACCGGCATGTGTTCAGGTTCTCCTCTAACATACTTAGTTTGGCTGGACGTTTGAAGAAATCCAAAATCTTTTAGCCAGATGTTACATGCTGCACCCCCTTTTGGTGCCTGATTGTTTTCATCGTTTTTAAAGTGAGTTAAATTATGATAGTTATATGCCGAAATTGTAATCATAAAATTTTTAGATCTTGCCAGAACTGTATTTATAGTCGGATAATATTTATACCAACCGGTAATGTCAGAAGGAATTTCAGGCAGCTCTACTTCTTTATCTTCACTGAAAAATGCAGCCATCGCAAAATTTTTTGCTCTTGCAAATGTTGGATATATACAAAGCTTATCGGGCATATAATCCCAGAAGTGCGGACCATAGCCGAGAAATCCATTCTTCATCATTGTACGTATATATCTCGCATTCTTTAATGAAGCGGTAACATATCTCTTGTCCACATTTGCAAGCAATGTGAAAATAACCTGACTGCCATCGGCTGTTTTGCTTCCATAAGTCGTCCATTTATAACACCGAACTCCCCATGAACCATCAAGTGCTCCATTTGGATAAATAAAGTTCAAATTCTTTTTCAAAGATTTTTTTACAGCATCTTCAACTTTTTTATCATTATTAAGTTTCGCATAAAGTTCTAAACCGTATAAAGACATATCCATAGCATATAATAAGTCTACACCGTATTTTATCTTAAAAACCCTGCCTCCTTCACCCTGGATAAATCCCGCTTCATCCATTCTATTAATCGTCCAATCTGCCAACAGTTTTGCTTGTTTTACATATTTTATATCCGGGACAATTTTATTAGCCGTCATTAATGCAGCAGCAGTTGTAGGCAGGTAATTGATACTCGCTACGTATGGATTCATAAAATCTACTAAATAGTCAGAAGCTTTTTTAATCGATAACTTCCAGCTTTCTTTTTCTTTATTAGAAAGATCCTTTTTAATTAAGGGATAAGCCAAGCTCAACATTAATAGAATATCGTTTGAAGTACCTGTCCACCTGGTCGCTCCTTCTACCCAGGCACCTTTTTCATTTTGCTGTTTAATAACCCAATTGCCCAGCGACTTTGCAGCATTCAGATACTTACTATTACCTGTTTCATCATACATTACCATAAAGGGAAAAACCGCCTCAGCTGCCCTCGTATGGAACACCTTGTGAAAATTACATCTCAGAGCTCCGTAATCCGGACTCGTTTGATCAGTAACCTGAAGAGTTAGTAATGCATTTGTAAGAAGGGTCAACGTTTCAATGTATTCTTTTCTGGGATTGACTTTTTCCTGTGCCGGAACATTAAAAGAATATAATAAAGTTAAGAACAGTATTGATGAAATAAATTTCATGTTTTTACCTAATTAGATTTAATAATTATCTCGATTGGTAATGGAAGACCTTCTTAACATATTTATCTTCAGATTTATCATTCAAAATAAATATGTCATATTTCCCGCCTCCGGGATATACCCTTACTACAATATGTCCAGAGAGTGATTTATAGCTCTCATTAATTTTTCTCCCGATTACATTTTTGTTTGATTCACTCATATAATAAGTAAATAAATCACGTTCGCCCGGATAAAGATCTCTGCTTGTGATCCGCCTTAATACATCGTCACCCGGATGATTGGAAGACCAGCTTTGTTCAATCCAAACCCGCGGTCTGATTGTTCTGACAAAATATTTATTTTGTGAATCCCTGTTTCCATGATGATCCAAAGTAGCAACATCAACGGGACCAATTACCGGAGCAACCAAAGATTCCATCTTGTTAAAATCGCTTTCACCGTTCGGACCCACACCTGGTAAATCTCCCCCCGTGTAATAATCAAACTTGCCGTAACTCACCCGGATTCCAATAGATAAATCATTCTCGGGAGGATTATCATCTTCTTTTAAATTTCTTAATTGAGACTTTATTGTCCCAGCTATTCGAAATTTCCCCACCTCCAAAAAGATTTTTAACCCTAAAATCCGGGAAATCATCCGAATGATATTTTAAATGAATCTGTTGAGAAGAACCGACAATAATTTTTTGATGTTGTAAACCATTTACTTTTTCCTGGTAAGCTATGAATTTCCAATATTCTTTAAGACGATTAATTAAAGATGAATATTCAGAATTCATTTTGTTCTGCAGTTCAGTATCTTTCAGATTAAATGGTAAATCAAAACCTCTGTCGATTAGAGTTCCAATTTTTATCAGCGAGCCCAATTCTGTAATCCCTGATAATTTATATCTACCTTGCGGATGTGTTTTTTCTGCACTCTTTAAATGTCTCATGTGGTCGTCGTGATAGTGCGTAAGTAAAGCATAATCCAATGTTGCTTTATCTTTTTTAGGATGAAATTCTTTGATATAATCATAAACCCATTGGGCTGGAGAAAGACTATCATTTGGATTCGGGGGAGATTTTCGGTCTAGACCCTCAGAAGAAAAATCACCCATATCAACAAGCAAGGTAGTTCCATCCGGCAAGATAAAAAAGGTTGCATTTCCCTTTCCCGTATTTATGTGATGAATGTCAAGAAAACCTTCCTGCCATTTGGGAAGATACTTAGTCTGAGCAATTATTAAGTGTGAGAGACAAATAACTATTATCCAGAATAAATTATTTTTCATTTCAGATTAAAAATCCTTTATCAAATATTTAATACTTATATCCCAGATTTCATTTATTAACCGGAATTATTTTTGAATAAATTATTCTAACCGGTCCAAGCAACCCTGAAATTCTTAGAGGGTCATCTTTTTTAAATTTTATTATGTTAGTTTTTGTATATCTTTTATTTTCTGGTAAAAACTGATCACCAATTAATCTGTTTACCCAAAGGTTTGTTACACGAACTACCAATTTATTTTCACCGCTATGAACGAAACTTGTAATATCTTTCCTGAAAGGAGGCGTCCAGCTCACTCCAAGGGATTTACCATTTATTATAATTTCAGCCAATTCCTGAACATTACCTAAATCGAGATAAAGCTTTTTATCTTTCAAATCTGCTTCACTTAACACAAACATTTTACTACACTCTGCAGTGCCGGAAAAATATTTAATCCCCGGTTCGTTAAACTCTGTCCAAGAAACAAGTTTTGAGATTGTTTTATTTTCAGGTGCACCCCAGCCTTTTGGAAAATCTATTTTCCAATCTCCGGTAAAGTTATAGTCAGAAGGAATATTATTTATTTGAATCGATGTTTCTTTTTTCAACGAATTGATAAAACTATATGTGCCTGGCTTAAAAACTTCCAGCATCAATGAATCATTTTTTCGTATTAGCCGGGCAGGAGGAAAAATTTTTGCCTGCTTATTTGATATTGGAAATAATGAAGAATCATTCTCTCTGAAAGATTCAATATGATTTTCATTTTTCTTATTGCGGAAAATAACAAACCGGGAACCTTCAGGTTCAAGCTGCATTGAAACAATTGTGTACCCATTTTCTACTTTATAAACTGCGGCTTTTTCTATCTCACCAGTCATAGGGTTCCAGATTCCCGGTATTTTCCCTGTAACACGAAAACGGCAGTCAACCCATTCATACCTATCCGGCAAATTTGTTAAGTAACGGTATTTCGTATCATAAATTCCGTGACGGGCAAGACGGTTAACAACAAAATAAATATCAACACTACTTGCTTTTCTATGTATGTACTCTAATTCCGTGCTGTCCTGACTGCTATCAAAACCAAAGTCAGGTTGAATGCCATCATCTAAAAGGATGTCACGCATGGATTTTCCCCAAAATACACGACCTTTCCCATATTTATTTTCTAAAACATTTTTACCATCACAGTTTCCCCACAATTTATCAGCTATATTTTGAACTTCTTTATCTGTTCCAGGATAATTTTTTAATCCTGTTGATTTACCTGGTTTGGGACCGACTATTGTAGCCCCATCTTTTACTAATTGCTCTATCTTTCGCAATACTTCAAGTGTTATTGCCTTTCGGTCAGGAAGTCTGAGTATTGAATAACTCATTCCATCCGGCAAATATATTTTACCATCTTTAACCGACATTCTGTTTAAGATTACTTCAGCATTACATTCATCATAATCATATCCAAAACCAAGATCTTTTATTATATGTTTTCTTAGAACAAAATTTGGAACATCATCACCATAATAGATACAAACATCAGCCTGAAATAATCCCTGACTTAATAAAAATGATGAACGCGACAGGTAATTAATTAGTCCTTGTGACTGATTCCACCAAGTTGTATTGGGATTTAAATGAGTTCCGGCAAAATATTCATTTCCTGGCAGACCAAATTCTTTAGGTGAACTTGTAAATGTGTGCCAGAAAATTCTATTAAGTCCTTCACATAAAACTCTATCAAAAACACCCTTTAAATCTTTTGGGGATCGTTCCCATTGTGGACCTAAACTTGTTGGTCCTTCCCCGGCAACAAATCTTTTACCGTAAATATGTGCTGCACTGGCACTTTGTTTAACAAACAATCTCTGATCATCTGTATACCTGTGAGTATTTGAACGAGCCCAATATTCTCCCATAGGTATGTCGTTCCTGCCCAGGCATTTAAGTCCATCTATAGGAGCTGCATGTGGTCCACCGGACTCAGGGTGAAACAACAACCCTCTTTCGTGAGCCAGTTTTCCGAATTCAGTATACATTCTATCTGCAATACAATCACTAACGGTTTTTCTAAAATCATAAAGGAATCGGTTTGAGATTTCCCTGTTATCAACAATTTGTCCTGTAATAACAGAAAGATATGGAATAGGATCATAGCCACGGCGTTTTAAAAACTCACTTCGGAAATTTTTTGTCCAGTTTACCTGCCCCATTTCCCAACTATCTGTAGTTAAATATTTTAATGACTTTCCAACTTCATTACCTGCACTTTTAAGAATGGGGTCAACAACTTCTGCGAAAAAGTTTTTTAATGCTTTTGTATTCAGATAATCTAAGGCAAGTCCTTTGTAAGCGTCACTCGAAGTACTTACCTCTGCTCCCGTAAGCACATATCCAATTCTAAGTATTGTCCAAACACCAGGCGGCACAGACCAAGTGAGAACTCCATTTGTGTCCAGGTTATTTGAAATATCCAATAGTGAATCGGTCGTTAGATCATAATCGTTGATTGAAGAATCTGCCTGCTCTCTTAGTTCATAAAGAGGATAAACATCAAAACCTCTGAATCTATCGTTAAGAGTCTTATGTCTCCAATTTAAAAGATACTGGTTTAGGATTTTCTTTTTTTATTCGGAATGCCTGAACTATAAGATCGTGAAAATATTCTCCTTTAGGTAAAGGAAGAGTATCAGAAAATTGTACCGGTCCTGTAACTTCTATTTGCGACCACGCAATTTTTTTCATTGCATCTTCCGGTTTAACCGTCGGTCCGCCAAGATTCCATCCACTTTGAATATTGAAACTTAATTCCAGACCGAGCCTATCTGCTTCTTTAAGTGCAAAGTCAAAAAGTTTTTTCCATTCCGGGCTTCCGAATACAGGCCCCGCTTCAGTTTTCCTGGCGACTGAATAATTTGATGAACCTGCATCAACTATCAGCGCTCCTCCAAATCCCTTTGCTTTTAATTCTTCAAGATCTCTGGTTATGCTTTCCTTGGTAACCATTGAATTAAGCCACCACCAAAATACTCTTGGCTTAGCATAATCCGGGGGATTTCTAAAACCATCTTCCAGATTGCCAATTACATTAGTGCTGCTATTTATAAATTCCGCTTTATCATTGTTATTACTTTTGCAACCAAAAAATAATAGCAATGAAGAAAACAGAATTGTAAAAAATTTTTTTAACATTTTTTTAACCATTTTGTATTCTATTTGAAGTCCTTTTGTTTGATATCTTTAATAGCTGCACTGCATGTTTACGACCATGCCGCCATCTAACATCGGGGAAGGTGCTCCGGGTAATAATGATATTTTATTATTATAATCGTACCAGGTGTCTTTCCACAACAAAAGATAATTTAAGGCTTTATCATATTCCCCGTTGTAATATCTGAAGATGCCATTAACGTAGTAACAGATTGTTGCTATAAGAAACCTTGTGGAAAGTAAGGTATTATATACTTCATCAGCTTGCTTCTTATCAGGTAAATCGCGCTCTATTTCTTTAAATTTGACCAACATTTGTTCTGCTATTTTTAATGCCTGTTGTTTTTCAAGACAATCCTCATTCACATATTCAGAATCAAAAATCTCTTTCAGTTTTCCAGGTCTGTTGGAATATTTACAATCCGGGTTCTTGTATGATTTCTCTCCGCCGCCAAGCAAATCATCGCGTGTCCAAATAAGAGCAGGAACCCAACCGTTATGTTTTAAACTAAAATGTTTGAAGTAAATTGATTTTAAAATCATATCCTCAGACGTTAATAAAATATCGACAATATTGGAGGCTGCTTTAGAATTATAAGGCACATTGAATTCTATACACGCCCAGCGTCTGGCTAACTCCTCAGGAGTTTCATTAACATCCCACATTAAATGAGTATATCCAAAAATATTTGCTTTCAGCCACTCTTCTCTTTTAATATATGGACCGCACCACCCATCCGCTGAAAGCCACCCCCAGGTATAATTTATGCCTAACACTTTTGCTTTTTTCATCCCGGTTTCAACTGAATCAATTTCTTTACTTCCTCTTGCCATGCGTATAACTTCATAATAAGGAACTGAACATTTAAAATGATATCCGTCCTGGCACAAGTATTCAATTGCCTGTTTTTTATTGCCGGCACCTAAGTCGGGATTGAACTTATTATATCTCCAAAAATCTGTTTGAGTGTTTTTGACTGAAAAATAAATATTGCTGTCTGCATTAATTCTGCTGGTTATAGATTCATAGAGTTTACGGTTCGCACCCCATACATCATTGCCTAAGCTCCAGGTACGGGGAATAAATATTTTATGATATTTTTTTACAACTATATCGTAAGTCAGGTCTATTACTTTTACTAATTCTTCATCATCTTTCGGTCCGGCTCCAGTAAAATATGGATTAAAGTATGAGTAGTTTTCTCCGTACCTCGATATGACATAATCGATTCCCGGAAAATCGGTTAGTATTTCGTTAAGAGATAATTCAAGTAATTTCCACTTATCCATACCTGCACATGATTTTGGATAAACGAACACATCACCATAAACACAAACCTTAAGATGATATTTTTTTGCGACCGAAATTACTTCTCTCAACTTATTGCGGCATTCATCAACTAGTTTTCTGCCACCACCACCTTCTGGAAAAATAGTATCTGAAATACTGCTATAGGTTGTAGCAAACGGATAACTATCAAAGTAAATTATATTTAAACCGGCACGAAGAATATTTTGGGCTTCGTCTTCAAGTCTATACCCGTTACCATCATAAGGATGCATTGCTCCATATTTTTTTTCTGAAATAATAGGTTTTGGCAAATAAGCCACGTCGGCAAATCCCGTTACTTCAAATGGTTGAGTAATCATTCTAAATTTAAAATCAGGATTTCTGTAAAAGCTTTCTCCCTTAAAAAGTGAATAGTTCTTTATACTTAATTGCTCTATTACATAATAGACACCATAACAAATTCCTCTTATGCTCCCGCCGGTTATTACTAAAATTGGAGAATCGTTAACTATTCTCTTTTGCAGAAAAAAAGATTCTTCTGGCAATTTTGATAAACTATCAGGTCTTTTAGAAATTTTATTGCCGGGAAGAATAAGCCAAATACTGTTTGGAATAATATCTTGTGTCGATCTAATTGAAGGAATGGTGCCACAGTTTCTTACTACTGCCGAATCCAAATCGTTGGAGCATAGTTGTATAACAGCGTCATTAAGAATAGCATTATCAACAACAATTTCCTTACTTTCTTTTATATTAAACGTTTCTTCCTCGGCAAGGATAGAAATTTGTATCGATAAAAAAAGAGTAATCGGAAAACAGAATATTATTTTATATTTCATTTCAGATGTTAAAACCCTCAACATCAATTTTTACATCTCCTGATTTCAAACCTGTTAATTCAAGATCTATTTTGATTTCCCGGGAAGCATACGGCAATAAGCTGAAATAGTTATCTTCATATATCACCTGCCTAACCAACTGGTTATCTTTATTGAGTACCTTTAGTCTTATAAAGAAGGCTATACGTTCTTTCTCGTTGTTTACTGTTACAATTATTTTTTTTGATGATTCTTTTTTAACGTCTATAGTTAATTTGGTTTTAGGTAATTCATTTATCTTCTCAAAACCCGAATAAGCCGGACCAGTTGTGGTCCATGGTCCTTCATATTTATCGTTGGAACGCCAGTAAAAGTTTTTACTTACTACTTTATTATTTATATCCTTTAGATAAAGAACAATAAAGTGAATTTGAGTAATGTCCGAAGGAAAATCTATTTTAAATAAATTATTAATTACTTCACCGGCAGAAATACTTAATGATTCTTTCTTTTTATAAACCAGTTCGCTATTGAAATCATAAACTTCGGCTTCAGCAGTTAAATTCTTAAAGTCACGGGGATATTGATTTATAATTGAAACTGTATTTTTTATATAATCAAATTGTATATGCAGAGGCTCAAGAGCATTCTTAACAGAATAAAAAGCTGCAGTTGGCTCTAACGACCAATCCCACATTCTACCACACACTTGTTTTATTGGACTATTGTGGTACCAAAATAAAACTCCACTTGCAAATCTATCGCCGTATTCAAATTTATTATAGTTCCAGCATTCCCATAGAGCTTTATAAGCAATTGCACCAACCATTTCACCTTTTTCTACAAAGTCTATAATATTTTTGGGTTTCCCGTACTGTGAAATAGCGTTGAAATATTTTGTCGTCATATTATGAAAACCATTACCGTCCAGATAATCCCAAACTTTTTTGTTTGGAGGATATATATCCTTTTTATTCATTATTTCCTGTAAAAATTCTAACGTGGGCAAACAGGGTGTCCCGTATTCAGGACAGAAACCATCTATTCTGCTTCCTCTTGATGAAGCGGTATTATCATAATATTGCATGGGATTTTCATATTTATATGGGCTGCCATCATGAACACCACAGCATTCAGATTCAAGTTGATAACCGCGAGTTCCATCAAGTTTATCAAGTATCGATTTAATTTCTATTATATCTTTTTTTTCATTAGATGAGACATAATAAGCTAAAGAAGCATGATTGCGTATACGCTTAACTGTACTCCTAACGTTCTGCCTGTAAAGTTCCGGATCATCTGGAATTTTGGTATCGCCTGTCAACCAGAACTCATGCCATACAAGAATTCCCAAAGAATCACAAAGAGAAAAGAAGTAATCGGATTCACTTATTCCTCCACCCCAAAGTCTTAAAAAGTTTATTCCCGTTTGTTTTGTATACTCCAATTCAGTTTTTGTTCTTTGTTTAGAAGTTCGCAACATTGCTTCAGGAATCCAATTACTTCCTCTAACAAAAAAACGTCTTCCGTTAACATAAAATATTCTGCTACTGTCAGGACTATTTAAATCACTCGTAATTTTTCTGATACCAAAACTTGTTTTTTCCACATCACTAATCTCTCCTACTTCATCGATAAACTTCACGGATATTGATGACAGATTCTGCTGACCTTGATTAAACGGCCACCAGAGTTTTGGGTCTTTAAATACAAGTGATTTATAATCTTCATAAGAAAAGACAAAAGTTGAATCGGTTTGCGGTAGAATTTTTACTTGTTTTGAAATAGAAACATTATATTCCGGAATTAAAATTTCAAGAGTTCCCTGTTTAGTTTCGCTTGACCCATCAACTAAATCCACAGAAACTGTCTGAAAAGAAACAGTAGTGTCGGGAAGATTAAGATCGGTTTTGACAAAAATATTTCTTAAATCAACTGACCCTGTGGAATAAATTTCGATGTCTCTCCAGATGCCGGTATTTCTATCGCGTATTCCATCCGGAAAAGTAAAATCCCACCCGACAGACATTAACATTGTAACGTCCCGTCCTATCTCTCCGTCTCCGCCGTTTCTGTTTTCCTTGACAACAACATTATCTTTATTTATTGAAGCTTCAGGTTTGCCGGGATTTTCAACAGGTTCAACATCAATCAATAAAATATTGGGTTCATCAAACTTAACATCTTTACTTATGTTAAATGTTTTTGTGTTAAACATTCCTTTCATCTTCCCAATATTTCTTCCGTTAAGCCAAATGTCCGCTATATAATTGATCTCGTTAAATTTTATCCAAAGATTTTTATTCTTTATTTCATCTGGAAGCAAAAACTCCTTCCTAAAGACATAGTGATAATATTCCCGCCCTACGTTGCTTATATCAGGAATGAGATTTTCATTGATTTTATTGTTCAATCCAAAGTAGGGTTCAGGAAGGATCTTATCTTCAACAAGGCTGTTTAATACAGTTCCAGGCACAGTAGCAGGGAGCCAATTTTTAATATCATAATTTTGACTTGAAGCTTCTGATAAATTTCCTTTCATATTACTTTTTTTTATCATTAACCAATTGGATTTTTTACCAGAAGTTAGCATTATAGACTTTATGTTTGAATCCCCACAACTAAATCCACAAGCAACTGTGATAACAAATAAGAATGCAACAAAAATTTTGGTTGTTTTCATATTTTAATTTATTAAACCGGCTAAGTTTATAGCTTAAATGAAAAATCTGGCATGACAAAAATAGAACAAAGTATTTTGGGGGTTATTTATTTTCAATTGTTTTCAACAATCAAATTTATTTCTTCACCTAAAGAGAAAGCCTATTAAAGTTTCTTTATTTCAAGCTTCCCTTTTTTTATGTTACTGACAGGTATATCTATACTCAACGTGCCCTGTGCTAAAGACTTCGATGGAATAATTTTACCGTTCCAGGTTACCTCATATTCAAAACCGGGATTCATACAAGCAACCAATGAAGTAGTAGAAATGTCATCTGCAAAGATTGTTAAATCAACAGATAATCTGTTATAATCTTTATTAAACTTTTTGTTCTCTATCCAAACATTAAAACCTGCATTGAAATTACCCGGTCGGAAATATGCTGAATACCAGTAAAGTACCGGTGTAGAAAGTCCACTGAATACATGCCATCCGGCTCCTCGTCCTGTTTCAATTACAAAATGTTCCATGCAATTATAAGTGGCTTCTACTTCATGTTTCCAGGTGTCCAGAGCAGTGATAGCAATTTTATAAGCAAAATCAGATTCGCCTAAATCCAGCATAGTTTTCCAATAAAACCATTGATGAGGCATCCAAACAGTGCCGTTCCAATAGCCATCGGTTTTATAATACGGTGCTGATTGATCTACTGCAGATAAACCCATTGAGGACCATAAATGCTTTTTAGATTTCAAATATTCAAGAAGTTTTTTCTTTTGAGATGTTGTACAAATGCCTGCTACCAGAGGATAAGCTCCTCCTAATCCCATATTGTAATTCAACTCATCTTTATACTTTAATATATGAAGCGGGTTGCCATCTTTATCGTGAACAACATAACCAAAATATCCTGATTTATCATCCCACGAAAATTTCTGGAGCGCACTATTGAACATTTTAATATCATTATCATATTCTTTAATGTCGTTCTTCTTGTTTAAATAAAGTGCAATCATTTTAAGTAACTTCGCAGTTCTTATTGCCTGGGCTGTATTTACTACCGGGCTTACATAAGATTCAAGTTTTTTGTCATGTACATATTTTTGTGGTGGATAATCATCCCAACCACCGGAGTTATAAAAGTAATCCCAGGTTTTAAGTAAGTTAGACTTTAATGTTCTTGTAGTTGAACTTCCTAAATTTCCCGTTAAAAATTCATGATACTGTTTTAACCGTGGATAGAAATATTCAAGAAGTTTTTTGGACTGCAATTTATTCCATAACTCAAACAATAAGTATTGCTGAACCGGAATAGGGGTTCCATGATGTATAAACGCAGATTGGGCCCCGGGTTCCGTTAGATATGCATTTAAATTTTCGATTGCTCTTTTCGAATCCAGATGCAAAAAACCTAAACCGATAAATCCTGAATCCCATGTATAAAGACAATCCCACCATCTTCCCGGAGTACTATGTTTTATATACTGCTTTTGTGTATAAACCGGATAAACAACATTATCTGCAGTTGTCGCACTCATCCTTTCAATACTAAATTTATATTTTTCCCCGGCGGGGTTACAATCCAGATTAAAGACTTTACTTTTTGCTGAATCGTAAATACTTTCATATTGATTTTGAGTTTGGTTAGCATCTTCCAGAATTTTTTTTACTTCAGCCTCCGTACCCTCACATACGACAGCATATATTACCCTTGATGAGTTCGGTGTCAAATTAATTGGCCTTAGAAAAACATTAGTAAAGTGGCCTCCACCCCCATTATCAAAAAATTTTTGAACATGGTCGTTTGCCATTTGCTTAAAATAATCACCGATGTCGCGTGAATACCATTCGCGAATTTCAAACAAATTAAACTGCCACAATAATCCATAATATAAATTTACGTCGTCATATTTCAGTATAAGAGAGTTGCTAACCGGACCTTTAATAATTTGAGGAACAGGATTCCATTCCTTTCGTTTAATTTTAATCTGATCGGCTTGAGTCGAATCTACAACTGTAAAGCCATCTAACTCAATTTCACTATTACCGTTAGATCTTAAAACAAGATTATAAGTACCCGGAACAATTTGTCCAATACTTAACACTCTTGAAGAAAAACCTTTGCGACTTGCCTTCAAAGTAACTTGTTCAGTTATTAACCCCGAAATATTAAATGACGCTTGTTTATTCTTGTCTAAGTTGTATCGTATGTAAAGAACGGCGTTATTAATTGTTTTAGCAATTGTAATCTTATATAAAACCTCATCACCTTTATCTGCTCCAAAGCCCATTCCTATTCCAGATCCGTTTACAAAACCATCTGCTCTAATCTCACCTCGCATTTTCCCATCATATACAAGGTTATCCTGAGGTCGTGGCCTTGCAAAATTCAAATCCTCATAATTAAGTGCATCTACCCACTTGGCTGACCCAGGTAAGCTAATTATCCCGGGATGTAAACTATTATATGGACTATATTCTTTCAGTGGTGGAAAGTTCATTGATGCCATAAAATGGAGAACCATACTCTGGTTATCCTTAGTATTGTTTACACAGTCAATCCGGATAAGTCTTGATTTTTCTGTCATTGTGGAATAAGAAATGTCTGTATAGACCTTATCTTTCCAAACCATTTCATGACGGAAACTAAAGTATTCAAAATTAGGCGATGATTCCCAAGGATGGTAGTCACTTTCAAATAACACATTAGGGACAAAAACTTTTTTTCTGTAAAATCCGGGGAACACACTTAAATCAAATCGCATTCCACTTGTTTCATCAGGAATGTGCGAAATACCAATATAACGTTTCGAATAAGGTCCCCAATCAGGTAAACTAAGATCATGTGTATCTTGCATGTATTTCAAATCCATCTTCGATTGAGCAAACTGGTTAAACAAAGGTAACATAATTAATAAAGTTACCAACAGTTTATATTTACCAAAATATGATTTTACAGAACTTAGCAAAATTATATCGTACTTATTTCCATCAATCGATTTAATACCAGTCAACGTTCTTCATTCCATTTTTTCTATCAAAATTATTTTATTCTGATCAAACGATAAGATTTATATATCACCAGCTCAGGCTACTTCATTTGGCGCTGGTTTATATCCGCTAATTCCATAAAACATAATGAACAAATAACACAAAAGAGGAAGTATATATGAATAATGTAATCCTATTGTACTTATATCGGCTAATACACCTTGTAATAAAGGCAAAACAGCTCCTCCTACTGGAGCCATAACCAAAATGCCCGATGCTTTAATTGTTAAATCACCTAATCCGTTTATCGATAGAGAAAAAATATTTGACCACATTATTGAATTGAACAAGCCAACCAAGAGCATCGACCACATTGAAACAAAACCTTGGGTAAGAATTGTGACTGCAACAAATATGAAAGCAAAAACCGAAGCCCAAACCAAAACTTTTTGAGCGCTAAATTTTTGTAAAATAGCTGATCCGATAAAACGCCCAATCATTAAACCACCCCAATAAAGAGGAATATATTTTGCAGCAGTTTGAACAGACAATCCGGCAATATTCGGTTCCCCGAGGTAACTGACTATAAAACTGCCTATTGAAACTTCAGCACCGACATAAAGAGTTAATGCAATAACCCCTAAACGCAATTGACGATACCTAAGAACATTACCTTCAGGTTTTTTTGAATTTGTATTTTTAATTTCTGGAAGTTTTATAAAAGCAAAGATTGCTGCGACCAGAAAAGACAAAATCGCCAGACCTATGTAAGGTCCGCGAACTGAAGCAGCATGCTCGGCATTACTATGAAAATTACCTAGTATTAGATATGCACCAAATAAAGGAGCTATTGTTGTAGCAAGAGAGTTTATACCTTGTGCTAAATTCAAACGGCTCGAGGCAGTTTCCGGTGGACCCAGAATCGAGACATAAGGATTACCAACAACCTGCAAAAATACGTTTCCAGTCGCCATTATAAATAAACCAAATAGAAATAAACCGTATGAAATCATATATGCAGCAGGTAAAAATATAAGACAGCCTATTCCTACAATTGCCAGACCCAAAACTATCCCTCTTTTGTACCCAACCTTTCCTATTACAAAACTGGCAGGAATTGCCATAGTAAAATATGCACCGAAATAGCAGAACTGTATTAACATTGTTTCGGTATAATTCATATTAAATAAGCTTTTCAAATGTGGTATAAGAACATCATTTAGTGAAACAATTGCTCCCCATATAAAAAACAGCGAGCTCATAAGGATAAACGCCGTCTTAAAATTTTTTACAGACAGGGCAGGGGCAACATTTTGATTAGGCTGTGTTGGTGTATTCATATCCTTCTTTTTATAATTTGTTCATAAATAAATGAGAACTTCACCTGCTAACACTAAACCACGTTGAAATAAACTACTTTTGCTAACCATATATTAAATATCCTCCCCTTTACCATTTAAAATTTATTTTTTTTGTTGATTCCTATAAGCTAGATAAACGTTTTACTGGTTATTAATCTTTCAATCTATGTATTCTAACTTTTTTATTAACTAAAATTGGCCATGGTGAATGAAACCGGATTTATGAAAATTATAATAAGCTAATCAGATTTATAGTGCTGGTCTAAGCGTTTAATTCTTTGGTTTCAGAGTAAAAGAGGTGAATTTGAAGAAAAGATTAAGAAAGATGTGCCAAAATATTCTTAGTTAACTTGTTCCTTTATAAAAGCTCTTGGAGACATACCGTATTGTTTCTTAAACAATTTGCTAAAGTGAGATGGATCTTTAAAACCAACCTGGTAAGTGATTTCAGTTATAGACAAACCGGATTCTTTTAATAATTGAGCGGCCCTTTTTAATCTGATTACAAAAATAAATTCCAACACGGAATAGTTTGTTAATGATTTCAATTTATTGTATAAGCCAACACGACTCATGCCTATTAGTTTGCTAAAGGCTTCCACATTAAAATCAGGATCATCAAGGTGTTCTTCGATAATACTTATTGCCTTCTTTAAAAACTTCTGATCAACAGATGTTATTGCAAGGTTTGATGGCTCAAGCTGTAAAGACTTATTAAGTCTTTCACGAAACCTTTTCTGTCTCTCAATGATGTTGTGTATTTTGAGAAGTAATTCGTTAGTGTTAAATGGTTTTACTATATAATCGTCGGCACCTGTTTCCAAACCTTCAATTTTATTTTCATCAGAAGATCGAGCTGTTAATAAAATAACTGCTATATAATCCGTTTGAGTATCTGCCTTAATTTTTCTACAAAAATCTATTCCATCCATTTGCGGCATCATAATATCACTTATTATTATATCCGGACAACAATTAATTGCTTTTTGAAATCCATCAAATCCATCAACCGCTTCTACGACCTGGTAATCGTCTTCTAATTCCCCTACGATATATTTACGCATGTCCTCATTATCTTCTACAATCAATATTTTGCTTTTACTCTTGTCAAGCTTGTTTAACATAGTTTCCAATTCAGGTGGTTCTTTACTAACAATTTTAGGCTTATTAACTGTTTGTTCTTCTACCTTTACTCTTGTCTTTACTTCTTCGAAAATTTCTTGTTCAATTAATGGAATTCTGACTTTAAAGGTTGTTCCCTCTCTTTCAACGCTTTCAACATCGATTTCCCCATGATGGATTTTAACTAATTCTTTTACAACAGATAATCCGATGCCTGTTCCACCAACAGCCGCTTTCGAATGTCCTTCAATTTGATAAAATCGGTCAAAGATCTTTGTTAAATTTTCTTTTGAGATCCCAATCCCTGTATCACTTACAACAATCTCTACCCACTCATTAAAACTGATAAGTTTTCGAAAACCGGGAATAATATTTTTTTTGCCACCCGGTTGGCGCAAAATTTTCACGGATATACTTCCATTGGAGTAAGTAAACTTTAATGCATTTGAAAGAAGATTAAAAATAACTTTTTCTATCTTGTCTTTATCAAACCAAATATTTAGTTTCTCAAACTCTGTTTCGAATTTAAGATTAATTTTTCTAGACTCTGCTGTTTCATTAAATACTGTAACTTCTTCTCTTAAAAATTCTACAATGTCGCCTTTTATAGGCTCAAATTTCAATTGTCCTGCTTCAATTTTTCTAAAGTCAAGAACCTGATTAGTTAATCTTAATAAACGATAGCAATTACGATTAGCTAGGTTTAATAACTTAGAAAGTTCATGATTAATCATGGGAAGAGATAAAGCTTTCTCGATAGGACCAATTATAAGAGTTAAAGGAGTACGAAGTTCGTGGGAAATATTAGCAAACAAACGGCTTTTAGTTTCAGAAATCTGGTGAATTATTTTATTTCTCTGATAAAGATAAAGAATAAAGAAAGTTATAATAAGTAAGAAGAATGAAATTAGAGATATGAACCATGCTTGCTTCCAGGTAGGAGGAATAACATAAAACTCGACCTTTGCCGGTGTTAAATCAACATTAAAATCCCTATCGCGTGCTCTTACTTCAAAAGTATGATATCCATTTGGAAGAGATAAAAATATTTCGTTTGTTTTATTTGTATATGGATACCATGGATTTTTATCTATTCTATAAGAATATTGAATTTGATCCGTTGGAGTATATTTCCATGGATCGATTGCTGACCAGGATAATATAACATTCCCCGGTTGAGCTATTTGTTCCTGAGAAAAGGTAATTATTGTTACAGGAGGAAGTTTGTCGGGGGAATAACTTACAGTTTTAAATTCAGCTAATGATTCTTTCGGAAGACCTTCTTTATACAATGCCCTTCTATACCAAACAGGGGGATTTTGATCTATCCATATTCTACCATCCTTAGTCGATCTAATAGAAATACCATCCATCTTTGGCTTGAAGAAACCACGAAAAGCTTTTTCAGTCCAACTTTCACCGTCGAAGTATGAGATATCTCTGTCTGTAGCAACCCAAACATTATCACTGGAGTCTGCAAGAATATTTATTATTGTATTGCTTGATAAACCATTTTTAGTCGTAAAATGCTTCCAAACTTTAGTACTATTGCTTAACCAGAATAAACCATTGGTTCTTGTCCCGACCCAGATATCTCCGGCACCGGATGTACTGATGCAATCAACAAAGTTTTCATCCAGCCCGGAAGGTTCGGTAATCTTTTTCCAAGCATTAGTAGTCTGGTTATAACTATAAAACCCGAGTTGGCCTATCCATAAAATACTATCTTTTGTTTCTCCAATTCCGTATACACTCCTTAATTTACTGTTGCTGACCGCATAGTGATATTCAAAATGAAGTTTACTAATATTTGAGGGCTCAACGTTTGTATATCTTACTAGTCCACCAACCTGTCCCTTATCGTATAAAACATCAGAACAGGAACCAAACCATAATGAATGATCATTGGCTTCAAATACTGCTCTCCGGTCAATTCCCCATCCTAATTTAGGATGCAATTGCTTTACCCATCTTTTTCCATCAAAATATGCCGTGGCTGCAGTTTGGTTGTGACTTCCAGCCACCCAAACTCCTCCATCCTTTGTTATAAGAATAGCAACCGGGAAATCAATTAGCCCATGGCTTTGGTCATAAATTGTCCACTTCTGCATGGAAGAATCACATCTGACAATTGTCCCGTCAACTCTTATGAACCATTTCTCACCGTTCCTGCCTTCAACCTGAAAAATAAGGTTCTTATATGTCCTCCACCTTTGATAAGACAGGTCAATCCTCCATACTTCATTACTTAGACCAATCACCCAAAGGTTTCCATTATTTGTTTGGTATAAGGCAAGTCGATTCGGGGGAAATGGTAAAGCAGGACTTTCGAACATTTTCCATCTATTCGATTTATAAATAAAGACCCTACCCAGACCTGCAATCCATACCGAACCATCTTTCAATTCTAAAACATCATTATGTTTATCATCAACTCCAAATTTTAATTTAAAGTTTTGCTGTTCCCATTTATTGTTTTTGTAAATATTTATTCCACCTCCACTCATACCGCTCACAATAAAAACCTCTCCCAGTGAATTTATTTTTATCATCGGGAAATCAGCCCTAATATAATCTTTCGCTAAATCTATTCTATGCCACAATGGTTTTGAAATCATTTTAGGAGTTTGAAATTGACATTTATAAATTCTGCCATCGCGTAACCCAAACCAGATTGTTCCTGGTTTTTCTTTACAAATACTATAAATATCAAATGTGGGAAGAGCCTGTTGAAAATTATTATAAATTGCTTTGTCACTATAAAGGGTCATCTCATCATTCTTAATACGAAGTGCACCCTGGCGTGTTCCAATCCAAACGCTGCCGTCCTCTGTCGCAAGCATCGGAACTTTGTTATGTGGAAAATCAACCGGGTCTCCGAAATCTAATTTTACCGAAATGGCATTCCACATTCTGTTTTTAAATTGATATATCCCATCAGTAGTTCCTGCATAAATAATACCTTCACTATTAACACATAAAGAAATGACAGGTGTGTCTGAAGAATCTTTATTAACCGAAAAAAACTTCCAGTTTATTCCGTCGTATTTTATAACTCCACCATTTACACCAAACCATAAGGTACCATCTTTTTCTTCTACTACGCACCTGGTACCTTTACCACTTAGTTCCGGAAAATTCTGCCACCTCCATTGTTCATTAATAGGCTCAACATATTCAGGTGTGAATTTGTTATTGTGCGCTGAGGAATAGTTTGGAATAATAAGAATTGAAAGTAAACTAAAAAGATAAAAACTTATTTTTCTCTCAAGCCTGGGATAAATATATAAGCCTTGCCTTATATATCTGTATAATAATTTTATTTCTGACAAAAATTTTGTCATAAAAAAGATTATAACAAACAGAAAATCAAAATGATTATTATGTTTGTGCTTTTTACCTTATGATGTAAAATGGTATTTCTTGCACATAATATATATAATTTTTGTCCACAACAAAACATTAATTAGAAGTGATAAATAGAGAATTATTATGGCACTGTCTCAGACTTAAATTGATTTTTGATAGAATAAATTATTTGCTCATTTGTGACATAATTTTTTCTCCATGCTCTCTAATAATTTCCATGGTATTATAATCTGTATCAAAAATAGAATATAATCCTTGTGGTTCGTGTGGGGGATCCCCCATCAAAGGATCTCCTTTCCTCCAAACAGCGTCGTCATGATTTTTAAAGGCACTACCTCCCCAGGCCCAAAAATTTGATCCGGCAAGAGGTGAATGCATTTTTATATTATCATATATTATATCATAAATTTTTAAGAAATATTTATCCCTTATCGTTGTGGGGGTTCCTCTCAAATAATTCTGGTTATCCCTTGTAATTCCAAATTCTTCTAAGACAATTGGTTTATTAAGTTCTTTAGCAATTTGAATATGTTCATTAATATAATGAACAGCCAATTCTTCACTATGCGTATATGTTTCCTGAGGATTCATCGGATCAAACCATCCCCAGTTTTTAACCCACAAATGAAAAGTCAAATAGTCGATATATGGTGTTTTGTTTGCTCTGACATATATATCTTTCGATCCTAAGCTACCTCTGATTCCTTCACTGCCTGTTGTTACTAAATGATTTTGGTCAATTGAATGTATAAATGCGGCTGTTTGGTCAATCCATCTATAGAAGCTGTCAATATATTTTAGAGCATCTTCACCTTTGCCCGGCTTAAGTTCATTAGCTAATTCCCAGGACATTATTGTTGGATCCTCGAAGTAATAAAGTCCGTTATATTTATTTTTTCTTGTTACGATTGTTTTTATTAATTCGCGATAATATTTATTTGCTTCTTTGTTCCTGTAGAATGAAGCGGAATAATTGTAAAATAATTTTCTATTTTTTTTGAATTCAGTCCGATCGACATTCTTTCCTTTATCGGTCCACAAATTATATTGAGTCATTCCCCCTTCCCATTCCCAAAAATCATTTAGAAAAATAACTGCACGCATATTTCGCTTACCCATCTCATCAAGTAAATAATCCAATCCATCCAATAAAGACTCGTTATACTTCCCGGGAGCTATAAGTATCGCAGGGTTTAATGCATGTTCATAGTCCGATAAAAGACTACCCCCAAGTATTCTCAAATTATCAATGTGTAATGATTTTAATTTATCTAACTCGAGAATTAATCTTTTTCTATTCCCGGTGCTGTCAGAAGCTCCCAGGTAACAACCATACCAAAAATTAGTACCAAGATAATAGTAGGGTTTTCCATTGTTAATAAAATGAATGCCCTGAACTTTAATAAAACTTTCATTAGAAATTATTTTTTTGCTGGATGAGCATCCATAAAAGAGTAAAAGGAAACAACAACAGGAAATTATCTTCTTCAATATTTAATCCCTTTTCTATAAAGTGAAATGCTTACCCGAGCTGTTTTAAAGCAAAAGCGTAAGCACCTAATGAAATTGCTTTACTGGTTCCGATTTGGGAAATCCCAACTCCCAGTCTGGGTTCGGAATCATATTTTATGATTTTATCTGTTCCAAATATTTTTAGTTCTTTTACAGAACCTTCCAAGAACTTGTTGAGCTCATCTTTGTTTTCAAGGTTATATATTTTTTGGATCAACCTTCTAAATTTAGAACCATCTTCCCGAATGAAATTATTATTCATTTCATCTACTAAATCTTGTAGAAATAAATCTGCTGCACCAGATAACCCCCCGCCGATTACTACCAAACCATCCAACAAAGTAATGGCGTTTGAAATTGCATCTCCGCAAGCTTCTGCCATATTTTTGAATGCTATAACTGCGGCTTCTTTATTTCCTTCCAATTCACCGTTGGCAATTCCATATATAATTTTCGGTTCTGGTGAATCTTCCATAGAAATTCCGGCTAAATCAGAATAAATCTTTTTTATACCGCGTATGCTCACATGTTCTTCAATGTTAAGTTTAGGAGAAAGTTTATCTCTCAACAGCCAAACTTCGCCTGCTACTGAATTATCACCGATGAATAAGTTACCGTCTCTAACTATTCCGCCGCCAAAACCTGTCCCTATTGTTAGACCCAATAGATTTTTGAATCTTTTGGAATTGCCAGCTTCTTTCATTTTATTATTTATTTCGGGAAGGAATCCAAATATGGCTTCTCCGTATGCAAATAAATCCCCATCATTATTTATAAATACAGGTAAACCAAACTCATTTTCTAAAAAAGGACCCAGGGCTACACCACCTCTAAAGGCCGACAAATTAGGTAAATCACCGATTATGCCTTTAGGAAAATCTGCAGGGCCCGGGAAAGCAAAACTAATTGCTACCGGACTCTGAGTTAATTTAAATTTTACTTCATTAAATCCAATTACAATTAGCTTGAGCATTTTTTGTAAATCAAGCGGGGACGACGGGAGTTTAATATCATCAATAATTTGTTCATTGCCTTGTATTGCAGAAAAAACTAAATTCGTTCCGCCTGCATCCAAAGTCATAACAATTCTTTTATCATCCTTGAATTTTTTCATATTTTTTTCAGACTTCTTTCTTCACAATAAATTCCCTGCAAAAGTAATGTTCATCTATATATTATTAATTTTTCATTATTGATTTGAATATTTCCTTCCTCAAAGGAAGCTTCAATTTCATCCTTAAAAGCCGGTCTATTATTTTTATTTATTGTAAAATATAACTTGTCTATAGAAAAATTTTTAGTCAAAGCAAGACTGAAATAGTTTTTCCCTTTTGTAAGATCGACTTTACCGATTGTGTACCAACGAAAATAAAGATGATGCTCCTCATTCCTTTTTACTTTTAGCCATACTATGTAATGATTTTTCCTGGCAGACATTAAACCATAAGTATATTTTTCTGTTGAATCGTCTACTTCTTTCTTTTTTAAAAAATGTTCGGCGTTTATAAAACCATTTTTATCATCAACTTTAAAAAATGCTATATGTTTGGATGGGTAAACTGATGTAGCTGCAGACTCCTGACTAACTTGTTTTTCGCATACAGCAGAAATTGTAATATTATATTCCTTTCCGTTATCCAAATTTGAAATTGTTACGGGGTTACTGGTAATATCACGGATTTCGGTTTTATGATCATCCTGATTAGACCAGTATTTAATTATATACGATTCCGCATTCTTTACAGGTTTGAAAAAAATATTTGCAGATTTATCCCATCCAACTGCCTGAATAATTTCAGGTATCTTTAGTTTAATCGAATCGCTTTTTTCAGCTATTATTTTTTTAATATTTCTTAAGTTTATTCTATATTTTTTTTCGCCTGACTGTGATTTTATTTTAATAAAAGTTTGATTGTTTTTATCATTAAAATACCATCCGGCTTTTGATTCAGCAAAATTATCAACGGTTAACCTATCCAGATTTTCTTTATTTACTACAATAGTTTCAGGTTGCAATCCATCTATGATTAAAGCAAAATTATTTTTTATGTTATCTACGTTTACAATCAAATCATCTTTTATTTTACTTTTATTAATTATGATTGTATCATTCCCAAAGAATTTCAATTCTGAATCAGGTCCCTCAAATAAGCGAAATGTTAACAACAAACTGTCTTTCTTTGCCATTGGAAAAAGTCCGCCAATTTGCAATGAATCGTTTAGAGCAAGCGGCAAAATTGTTCCGGCTTTTACAAAAACAGGTATACGGTTTAATGATACATCATAGTTTATTTTTTGTCCACCGGAAAAATGAGTTTTATTCCAAAAGTCAATCCAGTTTCCTTTTGGTAAATAAATTTCTCTTTTGTCCAATCCGGTAATGATAGGAGTAACAAGCATTTGCTCACCCAGGTAATATTCATCTTCTATATTATAAGTTTTATCATCCTCAGGGTTTTGTAAGTACAGAGTCCTCATTATCGGTACACCAGTACTATGGGAAACTTTAACATAATGATATAGATATGGAATCAGGTTATATCTTACTCTTGAATAAAAGCTATAATTATCTATCCCATATTTATCTTGTTCCCATGGTGCCGGCGCACTGCCGTGATCCTGAAAAGCCGGACTAAATGTTGCATATTGAACTCCCCTTATATAAACTTTTCTTGCTTCGGGAGAATCATCCCCTCTATACCCTCCGAGATCATGTCCAGTTAACGAAACTCCACAAATGGAGACTGCCAGGGAGGCTGCTATAGTTCCCCTCATTTGTTCGAAAGTTCGACCGCGGTCTCCTCCCCAGACAAAGCCAACAGTTTGTAACCCTATACCGCCTCCTCTTACCCAGGTTATTCCCCCATCGGGACGAATTTTCTGCAACCAATCATATATTTGTCTGGAAAATAAAACCGCATGCTGATTATGCATACCAATAGATTTATCTATTCCCAAAATATTAGAATCATTTTTAGGAAATAGTTCGCTAAAATCTAATTTGATTCCGTCGAGATTCCATGCGGTTGGTGTTGACTTTCCATTTTTACTTCTGAACCTATATTTATAAATTGTATTTTTATACCATTGCATGGCTTTGGGGTTTGTTGGATCTATATATACATGATTTCTTCCCCTCGCACCCATTTCAAAAGAACCATCGGAAGCTCTTAAAAAATAATTTTTATCAACATGGCTCCAATCTATTTTGTTTTCAGGTATATGACCAGTATGACCCCAGCAAACCTGTTTGATCCCTATTTCATGCCATTTGTCAGACAGCTTATTCATCTGAGAAACATACCTGTTGCTTGAGTAAAGTTTGCTGACTCCTTCCCATAAAATTACTCCCAACCGAAAACCATCTTTTATCATCATGTCAACATCTTTCTCAGCATTGGCGGGATTATTCCATCCTGTCATTTGTCGCCGGGAGAGCCATGGTTCAAGTGACCATTTAGGAACTAATCTGCTCCTGCCTGTAATTGATGTGTACTGGGAAATTATTTCAAGAGGATCACTATTCGTAAATATAAAATACTCTATCGATGAATCGGGATTTTCAAAACTGTATTCCTTAGTACTTAAATCTCCCATATGAAATATTATTCTCTTAGGAGAGTTTACTAAAATGCCATAACGTCTTGAAGAAAGAAAAAATGGAATAGACTTGTAAGTTTTATTGTCCATCGACTTATAGGCATCGTCCAATTCCATAACAACTTTATAACTCCGCTGATCTATACCATTAAATTTTTCACCGAAGCCAAAGAAATGTTCGTCATCAAACATTTCATTTATTAAGCAAATTTCCTTAATATTATTCGAATCGGATAATTCTGAACGTTCTGCAAAAATTTTCCTCGTTCCTTTCAAAACGGTAAGCCTCCACTGATCCTTTCGAATACAAACAGACAGGCTATCAGTTGAAATTATAATCGAGTTCTGCTTATCTATAATTTTGTATGACGCTCCATTAGCAGTCCCGGGCTCACTTCCAAATAATTTAATTTGTACCCTAACTGCATCTATAAAAGGAAAGTTTATCTGTATTCTGGCGGTATCATCCGAGTTTTTAATTTGGCAAAGAAGATTTAATTCCTCTTTATTACTTGTATACGAAAGAATTTTTCCTATTTGAAAATTTCGGATTTCCTTAACATCAGATAATTCATTACAAGTTGCAGCAACAGGAAAAGTTATTATTGCAATAAGAAATAGTCTAACTATAAATAATAAAACACTACCTGCTAAAAATTTCAAAAATTACCTCGTCAAACAAAGAGTTATTGAGCCGGTTTTTATTCACCTAATGAAGGTGGAAGATTTTCTTTTCCCCAATCTGATTTTTTAGAATCCATTATAAATTTAATTGTTGCACCTTTACTAATCTCATCATGAGTTAGCCATGCTCTATTAATCGGTTTTCCGTTTAACTCTACGGACTTAACATAAATATCTTTTTTAGAAGACGATTCACAGATTATCACAATTTTTTCTCCGGCTTCTCTGGTAATAGTAATTTTGGGGAATAAGGGTGCAGTTAACAAATAAACATTCTGACCGGAATTGGGGAATAATCCCATAGAAGAAAAAACAAACCATGAACCCATAGCTCCACTGTCTTCATCTCCCGGATATCCTTCCAACGTATAGTTCTCAAAATTTTTTCTTACCCAGTAATTCGTTAAATCTGGCCTGCCTGCATAAATAAATAAAAATGGAGTAAGAAATGAAGGTTCATTTCCATAGTTAATCATATTGTTGTTGAAAGCATGTTGTAATCTTTCAACAAATTTTTCTTTTCCTCCGATTAATTTAATCAGGGTGTTTATTTCGTGAGGAACAAAGTATGAATACTCCCACGAACTCGCTTCATAAAAACTTCTGCCGGAAATTCTTGAACTGATTTTAACAGATTCTTCTTTAGGATCGAAGGGAATCCATTTATTATTAATATTTCTGGGACAGATAAATCCGTTGAACCCATCACTTGTTAGACTGTTATCCCAAAGATTAATCCATTTCTCCGATCTTTTTAAATATTTTTGATAATCTTCATTTTTCCCCAGCCCTTTAGCTACCTGGGAGACACAAAAATCATTATAAGCAAATTCCATTGTCTTAGAACCGACAAGTCCGTACTCATAAGTGTCATAAGGAATCCAGCCTCTATCATTTTCTATATAAGAATCAGCTCTTTCTTCTTCTGCATCATGCTTTAAAATCTTATAAGCCTCATCCCAGTTTATTCCTTTAACACCTTTTACAAATGCATCAGCAATAATGTTATCAACATTGTCGCCACCCTGATTCTTCGAATATCCTCTATTGTCTCCTAAGCCCCAACCGTACACTTTATCGTTTCCTGCAATGAATGCGTCAAGAACGCGACCATTTTGTTTATACCTTTTTATGAATGCACGGATATTACTTCTAACAAAATTTTCATCTATAAGTACATGAAGTGGGAAATCTGTTTTCCAGGTATCCCATACACAATAATGGTCATCCCAGTAAGGAGCATCATCATCACTTTTAGGATTATCTCCGGTCCTGTTTCTCGGCATCATCATAGTTCTATATAAACCTGAATAAAAAATTGTTTCTTGTTCTTTTGAAGCACGTTCAACTCTAATTTTGCTTAATTCCTCGTTCCATATTTTTTTTGCGTTTGAATGTACTGTTTCAAAATCCCACGCAGGGATTTCAGATTTCAGATAGTTCATTGCATTTTCTATACTTTTCATCGATACTGCTATTTTTACAAATACCTGCTCTGAGTTTTTAGTATTAAACTTTATGTATGCTCCCACACGTTCTTTCTTCTTATTAATCCTTTCGAATATACTCCCATTATATTTTACAATGTCTTTCCAGATTCCAAAGTTTTTAATTTGTTTATTTAATTTCATTGCGAAATAAACACCGAATGGTTCACCGGACCAACCTCCCCAATAGTATCCCCATCCTGTTATTAATCGTTTGGCAGTATCAATTTTTACAAACCCGTTATCTGCGTAACCCCCTCTCGAAATTCCATTCCGTTTAGCAATATCTCCGGGAATATTATGTGCAAGATCAATTAACAATGAAGCACTATCTGACTGAGGATATGTAAACCTGTAAATTGCTGCATGACTTGTAGGTGTAAATTCACAAAGAATATTATAAGCTTTTAGCTTTACTTTATAATAACCAACTTCGGCAACTTCATCTGATTTTTCAGAGTCATGTCCATCTTCAAAAATATTAATTCCGATTTGTGGAGATAAAAGAAACTGACCATATTTACCAGCTCCCCCGGTTCCTGAAACATGCAGCTGGCTAAATCCCCGAATCTTCGATTCAAAATCATAACCATCGGTATGACCATTAGGAGTATCCGGACTCGGGTTTATAGATCCGTAAGGTAATTGGGGTCCAATTACGCAACTACCTTTTCCCTTTACTCCAATAAATGGATCAACATATTGTGTCAGATCCTGTGCTTCTGCAGACAGAGCAAAAATGAAAAAAATAAAAATTGTTGAAAGCTTTGTAAGATTTATATATCGTGTTAACATAAAATTTACCTTAAAAAATTCTTTGATTTATTCTAACCCAACTTCGAAAATTTTTCCTTCGTATAAAGTATCCATCTTTACCTGGAATCCTTCTTCCATAATCTTTTTACCACTTGCTCTATAAACTTCTTTTCCATCGGGCGCAAGCCTGATTATATAGGTAAGGTCGGGATTAAGATCTTCTAGAAATACCTGACGTGTTTTTTCTAAAGCACCTTGCCGGAAGATTCCAAAAATTCCACCGCTGTTATTCTCAAAATTAATTCTCATCCAGCCATCATAAGAATCTTCTTGCGGCTCGCTAAATCCAGGCAAATCTTTTCTGAAATTCATATAGTTATATTTTTTTTGCATCCTTTGCATCCATAAAGACCATTTCTTTATCTCTGCTTTTTTTTCAACCGATAACTTACGTGGATCACCTAAAACTATCGGGAGTGTACCAATTAATCATTTTAAACTAAACTCAAATTTTTCTCCATCCATTGGCAGGTTACCAATTATAAGTGAACTTGCAGGTACGGCAGGAGTTCGCCACCAGGCCATTTGCCTTACTCGTAAGGCTCCGAGCGGAAAGGGTTCTTCAAAATTCGATAACCAGTTTCCCTCGGCGTGTTCTGCTATTGCATAATCCATCAATTGTAA
This sequence comes from uncultured Ignavibacteria bacterium, assembly GCA_963727535.1. Classification (GTDB taxonomy): domain Bacteria; phylum Bacteroidota; class Ignavibacteria; order Ignavibacteriales; family Ignavibacteriaceae; genus RBG-16-34-14. The sequence goes on along the minus strand of CAVSGR010000006.1, from coordinate 1,495,928 downwards.
TTTACCGGCTGTTTCATAAGTATAATCGACAAACAAATCCGGGGCTTCTTTATGTAATTCATCTATTAATTCTGAAAGTCTATTATAAATGACAAGAAAAGATTCGTTATGATCTTTATGAAAAGGATGGTTTAAAGCATAGCAACCAGAAACTTCATCATTATTTACATAAGCACTTGTAACAACTGATAAATCGAGCTTAACATATGCTAATCCATAATTTTTTACAAGATTGAGAATCTTATCTTTAATATAATCGAACCAGCCTGTTCCTAAACAGGCGGTATAAACCTGATCCGGTTTTTCAGTATGTAAATTTGCAGGTTGACCATCTTTATTGATTATAAACCATTCAGGATGTTCTTGAAAAACTTTTGAATCACCTGTTGCTGTTGCTACACTAATCCATAATCCCGGTCTCATTCCAAGTGACTTGATATAATCAAAGGTTGATTTTAAACCATTGGGGAATTTGCTTTTATCTACTAACCAATCGCCGTAATTATGTCCCCAACCCTTATCGTTTGTTTTAGAACCTTCATTAATCTGCCAGCCATCATCAATTATAAATTCCTGTATTCCGCATTCCGCTGCTGCTTTAGCAACCGTATGAATAAGTGAATCATTGACAGCCGATCTAAAAGGATTCCAAGTATTATATACAAAGGTGGGTTTGTTTTTTAACTTGATTATCCTGGGCTGCAAATATTTGACGACAAATTCATTTATTGTATTATTAATTTCCTCAAACCCGTCGTCCGAATTACTATACATGGCAACAAACGTCTTAGGGCTTTCCCAGCGTTCATTCGGTTCTATCCACTTTCGGAATGGGAAACTTTGTCCGATGTGAGTCAATCCGATTTCGATATTTTCTCCATCAGTATGGAATGCCGTTCGCTTCATTACTCCTGGAGCCTCATTGCCAAGCGCCATCCCACGTCGTGCTCTAACGTCGTGTACAACAACAACCGGATCATCCCAATTTCCGACAAATTTGCCTAAGTGTTTCATCCGTCCGTAATTTTCATATACAATCGAGTGTGCATAAGAAAGTCGTACTTGAAGATCTTCTACGTTGAGATTTTCGATTTTGATTTCTCTATTTCCCGTATTGATGACAGTGATCCATTTGCGGACCAATGCTAGTCCGGGGTACATTAAATAATTCAGCTCAAGAGTAATGTTATTCCAATCCCTTGTCCCTTGAATGGTAATGCATACACCATTTCCCGAATGCTTATCTTTGATTGCCTGAGTAGACAGTAACCTCCATCCTGTGAACCCGTTAACAAGTGAATCATTTAGGAGAAACGAGAATTCTTTGCTCTTTATAATGAAGAGTTTTTCTTTTTCATTAATGGAGGAACGTGCGGTATAGATACTGTCATTTGCGATTTTTATATCTCTGAAGAATGTTCCGTTGCTAAGTATAACTTCATTTTTTGATATGTGAAAATAATCCTGCGCCAATCCAGTAAGCGGAACAATCAGCAGTAACCCAGTAATTATCGCTCTAGTCAGCCTACTATTTGAATTCATATCTTTCCTTACTGAAACTAATTTATTCTGATACCGGTTTTTCTGTGGTAAACTGAAGTTCCGATAGGAAACCCGGGTCCGAACAACCGAACCTTCCGGTAAATTTCCAATCGCCAGTATCCTGCACACTCTTAATCACAAGTTGATTCCATCCAAGCCTAAGAAGCACTGGAGTAATAGAAGATTCTTCCGATCTCAATGAGCCGATGCGCTCTTTACTAACCAGTAGCGTACCGTTGAGCCATACTTCACAGCCGTCATCGCTGCTAAATGTAAATGACAAAGTAGGTAAATCCGGCTCGGAAAGCAGGTCGTTAAGTGGCTTCGACGATTTAATCCAGACAGCCATGTATGCGTACGCATGTTCCTTCGAACCCTGGATGAGACCATGTCTGAAATCAAAAACACTATCTTCGTTCGCATCCACGGCCCTCCACTGTCGATTTTTCAACACCCTATCTTCTTTGATTTCTCCTGCCGGTAGTTTACCAGTGTACGCATCGTGGACATCGGTAACACCGAAGCTGCCACAAACTAATGCACGAATAAGCTGGCCATTTATATCAATGTATTCTCTTTGAACGTTGAGAGTGTTAATCGAAACACCTTCATTTTTAAAGAGCTTTACAATGACATTCTTCTTTTTCGCCGACCTGATATCTGGACTGAGGTTACAAAGAATTACAAGTCCACTTCCTACTCGGCGAGTTGCAATTGCTGTCAGCGGAGCGGCGCGTTCTACTTCAGAACGAAAAAGTGCCGCAGTCTTAACCGGCTCTGGTTTGTAGTTCCATTGTCGCCAATCCGCCGGGCAGGCAATTAAAATTGTTTTTGCTTTTTCTACGAAACTACCGCTCAGGCTGAACGACATTTGGAGCCAATTGTCATTTTCTGAAAAATACAGAGCGGCGTTGTTCAGACCGACAATTAAAGAATCTTTTTGCCTGACCACAAACGAAGAAGCTGTGCGCGGAGTAACGGAAATTTTCGCACCCAATATTTTGCTCATCGGGGCAGCACCATTCGGGGTGACATTCCAAATCCAAACCGTGCCGCTATCCGCAAGTATTCTATCCACCGCCTTTTTTAAATCGAAAATCTCTACAGATGTCTCCTCAATCGAACCGTCCACCAACAGCATATCGGATTTTACACTATTAGTGTATGCTGATATTTCGACTCCAGCTTTTCTCAATTCTTTTGCGAGATGATCACCATTTTCTGGTAGATACATTGCAGTTGCACTGCTGTGATTGACGGAGGGTACAATTTGTTTTGAAACGTCTAAATCCGGACGGATGGACCAAGGTGAATGAGTGTTCTTGAGATTTGCATCGCGGATAGCATCAAACATAGGCCAGGGGCGATACAATGGCAGTGTCGGATCGTAGCCCGGGTTCAATGTTGAGACGTACGGACCCAATCTTTCCGGCTGCATTCCAGGAATACCCTCTTTGAATTTTCTAAAAAAAATTCCGTCACCTAAATTGATCTGTTTAGTTATATCATGTTTGCCCAATGGCAGGGGCTGGAGACCATACCAAACAATATTGAAAACACTCTGGTAGATTGCGCCGTATTTCTGTTGATCACTCAGCAGACTATAACATTCGTAAGCCAACCCTTTCATTCGGCCCAAATCCGATTCATACGCCTCGTTCCCATTGAATTGCGAAACCTGCCGGGGTGTTCCATAGTATGCCATACTCTTTTCACCCACTCCCCAGGGTTTCCCAGATTCGGCCGCACGCTGCATGCCGATCTCCCTACCGTAATGAATATTGATAATAGGCAAACGTCCTTCAGCATCCCATTCACCGTCACCGGATATCCACGTACGCGTTGGATCATTCGATCGACAAATATTTTCCCAAACAGAAATTTCGTTGAGACAGTGATTGATGAGGCTATCTGGTGTATGCTGTACCCCGCGCATTACCGGCAAAATTTCATTGCATACACTCCAACCAAATACGGACGGATGATTGCGGTCACGCCGAACCAATCCAGCGATATGTTTCCTGCAATTGTGCCAGAATACATCACTATTGACCTTCAGACCACCGTCACTTGCCCAAATGGCACTTTCATCTATAATTAAAATACCCATTTCGTCAGCCATATCGAGATAGAATGACGGATAGACTGAAGCATGCAAGCGAACTGTGTTTGCACCCGCATCTTTAACCAGCCGATACCACGCGTAGGCATAGCGGCGAGTCATTTGTGGTACGCCTAAAAAATGCCATGAGTCGCCCCGCAATACAGTCGGTCGACCATTCAATAAAAAATTTTTCCCTTTCAAAGTACACTGCCGCCAGCCGAAACGCTGATACTTTGTATCAATTGTTTTGCCACCGTCGGAAACTTTTAAAATCAATCCGTAAAGATTAGGCGAATCGGGACTCCACAATTTCAAATGCCCTTTTACTGCAGCTTTCAATGTAACAGTTTCAGAACCACCTGACGTGAGTGTCAAAGATTGAACAGATAGTTTCAGATTTGGTGCTGAACTGAGCCTCCATTTGACTTCAGGAAAATCAAGTATTGATGTGTCTGCTTGATTAATCCATTGATAAACAGTACCGGACAATTGTATTGTTGCAGTTGTTAAACTTTGGTTGGTGATTGTTACTTCAACATCCAGTTCATCGCGATTCACCAAGGGCTGTACGAATACATCACTGACAGCAATTGGAGATTCAGCAATCAAAAATACATCTTGCCAAATGCCTGCGATAAATGTACCCCAAAACGATCCGGACAAATATTCACGATGCCCGTACAAGCCGGGTTTATCAAAAACGTTTGATGCAATAACTTTCACAAGAATTTGATTGGGCGCTCCGGTTCGAATCAAATTGGTCACATCAAATGTCTGCGGAAGGAAAATTTTAAAGCCCCCACCTGCTCGTTTACCATTTACGAAGACAGTCAACTCTCCAGCAACCGCACTGAAATATAAGATGATTCGCTTGCCGTTCCAATTTTTTGGCACATTCACCTTTTTTCCCATCCACGCCGCCCGCACACTATCCCACGCTTTAGGATAGGATGGATAAGCACGAAAATCACCACCGTGCTCCCCTTCAAAAAAACCATTTACATTCCAGGGTGATGGAATTTTTATTTGTATTTGTTCCCAGCTACCAATATCCGGAATTGTATCCCCTGGGACTTTCAAATTCCCAGTAGACTGAAATTGCCACAAGCCATTTAAACAAATTTCTTCACGCTCAGGTTTTTCATATCTGCTTACCAGCCCTTCCTGCGGAGCAAATAGATGATTAAAAATCACCTCTTTTCCATCTGCCGGGAGAAACTTTGCCTGCGCGGTTAAAACTTCAGGTGTAAGGACGAAATACGCAGCAATAAAAAAAATTCGACAGCAAAAGACGTAATTCGTAAACAAAAATGTAGGTGGATCGTTAATTCTCATTATACTTAATTTGAACTCATATTACTTTTCTATTGTATATCCAATTCGTCCCTTGACGGCAGCGGTGGAAATTTATGATGCGGCTCTTTTTGATACCAAAATGCCACTGATGATATATCATCACGGAGAGGCAAATATCGTCCCCCGCTTTGCCATCCTAATGCCTGAATCTCTACTCTCAGATTTTTCTTAAATCGTATCGGATCAACTATATGCCAACGATACATTTCATACCGGGGCTGGCCCTTTAGAATTTCATTTGATTTGACCTCATAAAAACCAGTGTAAGGTGTTGAAACATCATTGAAATGCTGTTTACCATCATCACCTCTTGTGACAAAACCATACGAGCCGCAAAAATAATCCTCAGTTCCGGTGCCGCAAATGGTTGGAAACTCTGTATCCCCGTCAATATAAAATTTTATTTCTCCTTCACCCCACCACCCGTTATTATTTGTCTGCCAATTCAACACCGTACCTACATATTGACCTTCGCCAACAATGCTGTCAACAATTGTGTACGTTTGTTTGTACTGAAGTGGGTTTACTCTTCTAAACTGAGCATGGAAGTACGCAGCCTCTTTAGGAACATCCGTCAATGTATAATCAATTTGATAGTATAATGCCATTTGCTTATCCCCAATATTCTCCATAGTAATTTTGCATTTCTTTTTGAAAGGCATTACCCAATAAGAATTGAATGCACTGCTGGGATTTAAACACATTGCCAAAGATGTTATTGGATGGTATCCGTACGCAGCGGCACAAAAGTCACCCACCGGGACTTCCACAGATGGATCTTCTTCGTCGTCCCAATAAATTCTCAAAATAGTAAATCTCCAATTTCCTGATGGAGTAAACCAAATGTGTTGGATCGCTCCCGGGCCGTCAATTTCAGCAATGACTGCGGTCTCGCCGGGTTGAATATGAATATATGGATTCACCTTCCATCCTTGTCCTAAATCTCTCGCAGCTTTTTTGGCACTTCCGTTTTCCAATGTAGCCATACCCCCTTTACCTTTTTCCCCTGTAGGATTCTCCGGGCTTATCGAGCGCGTAACAGCATCAGATAAATATGGTAGAGTTTCCAGATTTGTATTCAAACCATTAAACTTTTCTGACTGAGAATGCAATGGAATACAAAATGTAATTAGTACAATAAAAATAATACCTGCATTTTGAAGTAACGATCTTTTCATTGAATACCTCTTTGTTAGTTAATCTACTAATCTGAAAGTAAATATCTAATTGTTCCTATACTACTTTTTCAATTCTTCAATGGTGGATTATTTATAATATAACTTACATCCATTATGTACATTTGTCTTCCAAGTCCGTCATGTGTGGAATCGAATGAAATTGTCTTTCCATCAGGACTGAACCTGGGATGAAGGTCAACTCTAAATATGCCGGCATTCTCAGGATAAAATTTGCCCATAAACATAAACTTAAATTTACCCAGGGGAACAAATGTTTTTGTAGGAATATAAAACATATACGGATACTGATAGCCTTGCAGATTATATGTATCTGCTAAAACCCAGTCTCCATTTTTATGAAAACTGTCATGACCATTGGGAGCCTTCCAATACATTCCTTTGGCCTTACCTGTTCCATCATCTTTAAAAACAAAAAATCCTCTTACTTTTTCATTATTTTCAGGATTAATATGAACACCGTTATCGAGCACTGTTTCATCATCAATCCAATAGTGATGACTCGGTTCGGAATAGAAAAACCTTACATCTTTTCCATTTGCATTCATCGTGTAGCCGTAAGTTTTGGTTCCATTTTTTCTAACATCTTTTACAAAAGCAATAAAACGCGTACCTGATGGATTCCAACCTTCGCGAAAAAAATAAAGTGTACCTTTAATGTTCTTAGAATAATCTTTACCAAACATGATATCAGCCATCCTTGCAAGCGAAATAATAAGTTTGGTTTCTCCAGTGACTATATTAACTTTATAAATGCCTGTTCCTTCAGGCGCCCAACTAAGAGCATCTTTATCTTTAATTCCCTCATAGTTGGTTCCTTCGTGTTTCATCCTTTCGAATTCATGAGTTAGCCCTGTAATACCGTCCGGAGATATAGTATAGATTGGGAAAGGCAAAGTGCGAACCTTGTGTGTTCTGATGTTATAAATTCTGCATACTAATTTACCGTCATCTGTCCTATCGTTCCAGAAAAATTCTTCCGATGAGCGCGGAATCCATTGGAGTCTGCAGCCTTGCTGCCAATTCCATGCCGTAGATTTTCCGACTTTTGTCCATTTATAATTATCTTTTGTATCGATTATCCCGATGTAAGCAGTATCAGTTGGTTCAACTATTCTCCCTTCTATTGAAACCTGCATGCAAAGCATATAGCGTCCTGTCGGATCAAACTGTATCCCGTCATAAGGTGAACAGTTATAAAAGAAAAACCCATTGTATGTTGGTTGCCCAAGAGTACCCTGAGAAGTTATCCGTTTAGCCTCAGGATATTTTCCATTTTTAAGATTAACTATTTCATCAAAACTCTTACAGGTAGAGTAATTTTGTGGGAAATTTTTGATTGAGATAAAGAAAAGTAGAAGTAATATCTTCGTTCCAAAATTTTTGACAAAAGTAAATGCAATTCCACTCATTTATTCATTCTGATAGACATCTATTGATAATACTTTGCTTCAATCTATCTATAATAAAGTAATTAAAAGAATTATTCTTGATTTTGCGTTTAAATTTTTAGTTTGCACGTTAAATGTGGAGTTTTTGTCACGTAAAGACAGGGCCAGATATTCAACCTTACTTACAATAATATTCATAAACCTAAGGTTAAATTGGTGGAAATTTATTTTATTGCCAGATAGTAAGTTTATAGCGCGTCGTTTTGCAATCCAAAGAAGGTAATTACGTTATTGATTTAACAATTGTAGTCTTGCAATGAATTGTAATGATTCTTTAACGAAACCTTTTGTATAAGCCTTATCACCATAAATTCTAATGCAAGTTAAATGGTTTTAAATTTTTATCAATACAATCCGTTGCTTGTATTACAGCATTCGGATCTTCATTTTTAATAGGAGCATCGGCTTGATACCCCCACATTCTGCAGCCGTATAACGATATAGTTAGTTTATCGTTACCCTTTACAAGCAAATAATCCTGTGAATGTGCAAATGTGGATAATGCTCTGTTAGTACCAGAAAAAGCCTCAACATTGACAAGCGATGTATGCCCTTCACCTTCAATTACAATGGAATGAACATTAACAGTGTCATCACCGGTATTTGCAATAATGGAACCTTGTGAAATCTGCCAATTACGGTTTTTCGAATTATTACCGAGCTTATAAATTCCAACTGCGACACAGTCAAAATTAAAGTTTGTTAACTGACCGTATGTGTCACTACCTAAATAGATTCCGCCATAAGTTCCAAAAGTAAATATATCCATTACAACAGCATTATCAGTTTTATCAATTGTATAGGCAAATGTTTTTTGGGAAACAACAGCATCAATGACTTCTTTTGAAAATCTTCTACCTATAGGGCCCATCATCGCAGGATTTACGTGGCAATGCAAGATACGCGGAATATCATAACAATAACTAATCTTTACAAATTCTCCGCTTAGTGGATAACCATGACAATTTTCAATAGTAAGCAGTGCGCAATGGAATGTTTTGCCCCCGTTAAGATCCATTGCCGTATATTCGCCGTAAAATGTAAGTGAGGATAAAGTGACTCCGCTTGCACCACGAACGTGAGACAATTGTATCGTCGGCGGATACTTTATTATTTTTGAAGGATCGGAGGTTGTTTGTTTGGGATACCAGAATTGAATACCCCGAATTTGCGTAGAACTTTCTACTGAAATAAAAACATTTTTTTCGTCTTCAATCTGAAAGACACTCCCGACCGGATGTTTTTTCGAGGTATCACAAGTAGAACCCAGCGGTCCCTGGACTCCAATCAAAGAAGCATTTTGTTTCAGAATAATACCTCCCTCAACGGGGTATGGTTCAGGTGAAGGCTCAACGAACAAAGCAGCGCCGCGCGGAGCAGCCCAGTCAATTGCTTCCTGAAGATGTATCTTATTTTCTTCAGCACTGTTTTGCGGCGATACGCCAAAGTCCTTAATAGATTTCATCAGTGTATTGTCTTGCGCTACACATGAGACGGACCACAGTAACAATAAAAATAAAGGGAAATATCGCAGTTTTAATTTTATAGCCATTGTTTTATCCACTAATAATTATAATTGTTTAGGAACTTTTAAACTTAGTGCAAAAATTATTTTCTGAGTATCAACTCACTTCTTTATATCTTTATGAAAAGCCCGGGCAACTTGCGACAAATGAATTCTATCTTTTCCAATTTCGTATAAAATTAATGGAAGGGAAAATAACAATATAATTTTTATAAAAGAAAATATTTTAATGTTAATCTAAAATATATTATCTTATTTGTTTCAACAAGTCTAAATCATTTTTATTAGTTTTAATATGAAGCAATATAGATTAAACAGGCTGTTCAACTCCAAATCGAATAAGTGTTTCGATGTGGCTATCGATCATGGATTTTTCGGAGAGTTTGCTTTTCTTCAAGGCATCGAAGATATAGGCAAAGCTATCAAAACTGTAGTAGAAGCTAATCCAGATGCAATTCAATTAACTACGGGACAAGTCCACTATCTTCAAAATATTCGGGGTAAACAAAAGCCGGCACTTGTACTGAGAACAGATGTAGCCAACGTATACGGCAAGGAGCTGGCTACGACTTCTTTCAGTCTGATGCTGGAAGATTGTGTCGAACAGGCAGTGAGAGCCGACGCATCCTGTATGTGTGTCAACTTATTCAGTATTCCTGATGCCCCTGAAGTAACCAAACAATGTATCGAGAATATTCTTAGGTTAAAACCTTCTTCTGAAAAGTATTCCATGCCTATGATGATTGAGCCGCTGGTATTCAGATCAAATGCCGAAAAAGGCGGGTACATGGTCGACGGCGATCCCAGAAAAATTCTTCATTTAGTAAGACAAGCTGTTGAGTTGGGAGCGGATATTATCAAAGCAGATCCTACCGACGATCCAACTGAATACCATCGTGTCGTGGAGATTGCCGGAAAAATTCCTGTTCTCGTACGAGGAGGTGGAAGAGCATCAGACGAAGAAATTTTAAATCGCACTGAAGTACTCATGACACAAGGTGTTGATGGAATTGTGTATGGAAGAAATATTATTCAACATCCGAATCCTGCCGGGATGACGAAAGCCCTGATGGCTGTTGTTCACGATAATATCAAAGCAACGGAAGCTATTAAATTAATTCAGGGGTAACAAAATTATAACATCTATGTCTAAACAAGTGAAATTCGGTATTATTGGAGGAGGACTGATGGGGAGGGAAGCAGCCAGTGCTCTGGGGAGATGGTTTGTGTTGAATGATTTTCCTGTAGTTGCTAAGCTGACAGCAGTCTGCGATCTTAATATTCAGGTTCTTGAATGGTATAAACAGATTGACTCTATAAAACTTATCACACAAAATCATAAAGAATTACTTGAGAGTAAGGAAGTTGACGTTATCTATGTGGCTGTGCCTCATTACCTCCATGAAGAATTATATATTGACGTGCTGCGTTCTGGTAAAGATCTTCTTGCTGAAAAGCCTTTTGGGATAGATTTGAAAGCTGCATTGAATATAGCTGCCGAAGCAAAAAAGCATAATCGTTTTGTACGATGCAGTTCTGAATTTCCTTTCTTACCTGGTGTGCAACGAGTAATACATGAGTATGCACAGGGAGATTTCGGAAAGCTGTTGCATATTCGCTCCGGTTTCCATCATTCCAGCGATTTAGATCCCGCAAAACCAATCAACTGGAAACGACAAACAAAATTCTGTGGAGCCATTGGTGTTATGGGTGATCTGGGTATGCACGCCGTCCACGTACCATTCCGACTTGGTTTCAAACCAAAGAATGTCTATGCGCAACTTCAGAAAATATATAATGAACGTCCAGATGGAAAAGGGGGAATGACCTTATGTGATACCTGGGATAATGCTGTCCTCCATACCGATGTAGATATCGATGGCAATGTTGTCCCTGCAACATTTGAAATGAAACGAATGGCTCCCGGCGAAACTAATACTTGGTTCATTGAAATTCTCGGTACAGAAAGAGGGGTTCGTTATAGTACAAAAGAACCTAAGACCCTATGGTTGTTTCAGCGCGGGAAAGAGCAATTTTGGAATAAAACCGACTTAGGTTTTCAGGGTCCGTTCGCAACTATCACAGGCGGGATATTCGAACCCGGTTTCCCCGATTGCTTTCAGCAAATGCTGGCAGCTTTTGTTTCCGAACGAGAAGGTTTTCTGAATAACCGTTTTCATTGTGTTACACCAGAGGAAGCCGTCCTGAGTCACAGGTTGTTTGAAGCTGCATTAAAATCACAGCGAGATAAAACTGTAGTTAACATTAAGCAACAATAAAAAAAATTTATGAAACGTTCTGAAATCAATGCCGCATTGAAAGCTTCCAAAGCCTTCTTCGAAAAAAATCACTGGGTAATCTTGCCTCATTTCCGATGGGATGTAACAGATTTCGGTCTGGGCAAATTCAATGAATATGGTTTGGTATTAATTAATCTGGCTGAGGAATCGGAATATTGTGAAAAACTGATGTATGCAAAAAAAAATCAGAGGACACCCGCTCATTATCACAAGAAAAAAAAGGAAGACATTATCTGCAGAACGGGAGCGCTGGCAATTCAACTGTGGGATAAAGGTAAGGTTATACAAACGATTTCAAACTTCGAAATCAAAATAAACGGGCAGTTCAGAAAAGTACATTCTGGTGACATCGTAAATTTACAAGCGGGCGAAAGGATTACCATTCACCAAGGCATCTGGCATGAATTCTGGCCGGAAACAGAAGAATGTATTATCGGAGAAGTTTCTACCGCCAACGACGATCAGCATGACAATTTTTTTAGTGATCAGGATATTGGCCGTTATCCGAACATCGATGAAGATGAACCGGTCTTGATTAAATTATTGAACGAATAACGTATGAGACGAAACGGTATCATTTCGGGCGGAAATTGGATCACTGACATTGTCAAAATAGTAAATGTTTATCCTGCACAGGAATCCCTGGCAAATATTCTAAACGAATCTGCCAGCAACGGTGGCTGTGCATACAACCTGTTGAAAGACCTTGCCAAAATGGAAGTCACTTTTCCCCTTGAGGCAATTGGTTTAGTTGGTGAAGACGAACGCGGCGAAACGATCATTGCCGATTGCCGCAGGCATCACATTCAAACAGATCAGCTTCACAAAACCGCGAAGGCAGTCACTTCATACACGGATGTTTTTACTGTAAAAGAAAATGGAAGACGTACGTTCTTTCATCATCGCGGTGCCAATGCTTTATTAAGCGAAAAAGATTTCGATCTTGAAAAATCAACCGCTAAGATTTTTCATCTTGGTTATCTTATGCTACTGGATCAACTGGATCGGTTTGATTCTAAAGGAATCACCGGAGCTTCCAGATTGTTTCGTCAGGCAAAAGCTTTAGATTTTATTACTTCCACCGATTTGGTAAGTGAAAATAGTGATCGTTTTGTAGAGGTCGTATCTCCCTCCCTTCCTTATATCGATTATTTTTTTGTCAATGAATTTGAGGCTGAAAAGATAACAGGCATCAAAATAACAGCTGATAGTTTGGTTAATAAGAAAGCTTGTGTTGAAGTTTGTCAAAAGCTACTACATACGGGCGTAAACCAGGTAGTTATTCTGCATTTCCCTGAAGGAACAATTGCTGTAGATAAGCAGCAAAATATTTTTTATCAGGGCAGTGTTAATGTGCCGGTTGAAAAAATTGTCGGCTCTGTTGGCGCTGGTGATGCCTTTGCGGCCGGTGTACTGACCGGCGTCCATGAACAATGGCCCCTTCAAAAAAGTTTGGAACTCGGTGTATGCGTAGCCGCTTCAAATCTTTTTGCAGCTAGTTCTTCCGAAGGAATTCTTCCCTACCAGGAATGCCTGGAAATTGGAAAAAGTTTTGGTTATAAAGTTTTAAATTAGACACTTTTTTTAATGTAACGGCAGACCTTTCTATATTATCTCTTCTTGCCGGAATGAAACTCTACCAATAATAAAAATCTTTTAATCATAATTCTATTCATTTGCTAATTCTCTCTTATATAGAAAACAAGTTTAAATTGGCTGAGAATATATTTTACTGGTTCGCCGGTTTATTATTCTTCATTACACTTTGCGATCATGAATTTGTTAGGTATAATTGCTTAACTAAAATTTATATGGCATAAATGAAATTCAAATTAAAATATGCATTTTTTCTTTTACTGTTGATTCCACTATCATTACTGTTCGACTATTTAAGAATCTCAGGTTATAAATCTCATCCAATGCTTCCTCCGGAAAAAGCGCGTGGAATAAATGGTTTATACTTTGATATTGTAAAGGGAGAAAAGGGAATCGATTGGAAACAGTTAACCCAAGCACTCTCTTACATTGATTCTCAATATGATGTTTCTGATTTCAGGTTAGCTAAAATAGTCAGGATTCTTTATGAATATCCTGATGCTGTACCCGATAGTATTATGCCTAAAGTAAAAAGTACCATCCTGGGTTTCAGATACTGGATGGATGAACCAGGAGAAAATTCGATGTGCTACTGGAGTGAAAACCATCAGATACTTTTTACGTCAGGAGAATATTTACTCGGACAATTATATCCCGATGAAGTTTTTACTAATGACGGCCTTACCGGGAAACAACATATGGAGAAAGCTGAAGTAAGAATTAATGATTGGCTTGAGATGAGATGGCGTTACGGTTTTTCAGAATTTTATTCGAATGTGTATTACAGCGAAGACATAGGTGGGATGATTAATTTAATAGACTTTGCAAAGAACGATTCAATATCAACCAAAACCATGATTATAATGGATTTGTTGATGTACGATATCGCTTCGCAGAGTATAGACAATATGTTTGTATCTTCAAGTGGAAGAGCATACGAACGTTCGCGTAAAGGAGGCGAATATGCTGTTTTAGGAGGTCTGACAAAATACCTTTGGGAGGGAATTCCTTATTCAAAAGGGCATATGACTTTTGGGCTAACAACAAGCAAGAAATATAAAGTCCCTCCGGTTATACTTGAGATCGGAAAAGACAAGAATAACGTGGTAATTAAACAATGCAACGGCTTGAATGTTGATGAGTTAAAGCCCGAAGGATATTTCGGAACTGACAATAGAAGTATAATGATGCAATGGGGAATGGAAGCATTTACTAATCCTGAAATTATAAGAAATACAATGTCTTACATTCGTAAAAACAGGATGTTTTCCAACGCATTTTTAACTCCTATTTCAGTTATTGATATAACCATTGTAAAGCTTTTTCACCTTGAACCACAGATTTCTGAAATCTTAAAATCTCCGGCTGATGGTGCGGCAATACAGAAGTCAAACACATATACTTACAAGACAAAATATTATTCTTTATACACGGTGCAGGATTACTTTCCGGGAAGTTATGCTAATCAAAATCATATTTGTGGAATGAATCTCGGAAATTCATTCAGTATATTTCACACTCATCCGGCTTATCCTCCCGGTTCAAAAAATAAATCACCGAATTACTGGGTAGGTTACGGACATTTGCCCCACGCTGTGCAGGACAGTTCAGTAAGTTTAGCTATATATAATCTTCCTGATAAAAAAGGATACATGGAAAAAAAGCTGTTATATTATACACATGCTTACTTCCCTACTGAAAAATTTGATTCGACAAAAATAATTGATAACTACGCCTTCGGAAAAAAAGATGATGCATATTGTGTTTTTATTGGTAAAAATAATTTCTCCCTGAGAGAAAATACAACTGATGACTTATTTCAAAAAGGCAAACAAACCTTCTGGATTACAGAAGCCGGTTCAAAAGATGAAGATGGGTCATTTAATAATTTCTGCAAACGAATTTTACAAAACAAAATATCATTCGATACCTCAAACGTTATATTGAATTATAAATCTAAGGGAAAAGAATTTAGCTTAAGATTTGGTGATGACTTTACAATCAACAAAAAAATAATCAATACCAATTATAACAGATACGATTCCCCTTATATAAAAGCAAAACGAAAAGCAGAAACTCTCGAATTCAAATACAATAATAAATTTTTACATCTCGATTTTAACAAACTGGAAAGAGATTACAATTAGCAAACCAAAACTTTATGATAAATAAACTTTTTGTACTTATCACATTTTTAGTATTAGTATCATTTTTTTCATGTTCATCCGATTCAAGCAACATTAGGAACGATGTTATAGCTCTTGAAAGAGACAGTCTCATAAGCGGGGCAAATACATATTTAAATGAACCAGTTAAAACAGTCACCGACGCAAGTTGTGAACGTTCGGCAGGTGGACCTCATGATTATTTTTCAGAAGGCACTTACTGGTGGCCCGACAGTACTAACCCGAATAGTCCATATGTCAGGAGGGACGGATTTACAAACCCAAACAATTTTACTATACACAGAGACCTCTTATATAGGTTGGATAAAATTGTTCCTACATTAGTTGCAGCTTATCTTATCACTAATGATAAAAAATATGTAAGTGCAGCTAAGATGCATTTATTAGGTTGGTTTGTGAATCCTAAAACAAAAATGAACCCCAATATGTTGTTTGCACAGGCTATTCACGGAAGAGTTACAGGGAGAGGAATCGGAATAATAGATGCAATGGATCTTATTGAAGTTGCAAAGTCATGCGATGTTTTAAAACACGAGGGAGAACTTTCCGGTAAAGAATTGAATGAAATTCAGAATTGGTTCAGAGAATTTACAACCTGGCTTACTACTCACAAATATGGCATTGACGAACGCGATCATGGAAATAATCACAGCACAGTATGGGCGTTGCAGGTTGCAACGTATTCAAAATTTATCGGTGACACTGCCAATATTACCTTCTGTAGAAATTTATACAAAAATTTTCTTCTGCCAAGACAAATGAGAGCTGATGGAAGTTTTCCACAGGAATTATCAAGAACAAGACCTTACGCATATTCTTTGTTAAATCTTGAAGCTATGGCTGCACTTTGTCAGATAGCTTCTACAAAGGATGATAATTTGTGGAATTATATTTACCAGGATAGTCTTGGAATACAAAAAGCAATCGATTTTATGTTTCCATATATAAAAGATAAAAGTAAATGGCCAGATAAACCGGATGTTACCGGATTTAGGCAATGGCCGCGCAGACAAAATTCACTCCTGTTTGCATATATGGCATACGGTGATAAAAAATATTACGATCTCTGGAAATCTTTATACAAGGAAAGCAATTCTCAAAAATTAAGAAGCTCAGTTTTTGTTCACGAACCATTATTATGGCTGGAATAAATGATTTTTCATCTCCATAAGACATTACCTTCGAGCTTAGAAGTATTTATATCATTATAATTTAATTTTTATTATTACCGGGTAATGATCTGACGGATATCTTAGATCAATAACATCACACAATGCTGCATATTTTTTTACAGTAATTTTTTCGTTAGTAAAAATGTAATCTATCCTTTCAGTCGGAGGTTGACAAACATTGAAGCCACAAAAAGTTTTTTCAGGACCAAACGGTTTACTCTCTGATATTTTCCTTGAATCATTTAACACTTTGGAAATTATTTTAATGGGCGGTTCATCCTGACCAGAATTAAAATCTCCCAAAAGAACAAGTGGATAATTATCCGAATTTATTAATTTTATCTTTTTCAGAATAAGCTCGGCTGACTTTTCCCTGGCCACTTTTCCAATATGATCAAAGTGTGTGTTAAAAACCCAAAACTTTTTACCGTTTTCTTTATCGAGCAAAAGTACATATGTACAAATCCTGTTTAATGCTGCATCCCATCCTTTCGAAGGAACATCCGGTGTAGTTGAAAGCCAGAATGTATGGTTTTCGATTGCCTCAAATTTTTCCTTGTTATAAAAAATGGCACTGAACTCGCCACCATTATTGTCATCTTCTCTGTTTCGCCCGCGTCCAACATAAGTGAATTGTTTAAGATTTTCATCAAGCCATTTTACCTGGTGGAATAAGCCTTCCTGAATTCCAAGAATATCAGGCTCGTTATACTTTACCTGGCTTAGTAAAAATTCCTTTCTGTTAGACCAGCTGTTAGCACTGTCTTTAGGAGTGTCATAGCGAAGATTATATGTCATAAGATTTATACTTTGGGCAAGTACAAAGTTGCCAATTGAAAAGAAAAAAATCGATATAAAAAATATTTTTTTCATGCTAACACCATTTTATTTTAATTTTATTAGTAAAGTAAAGTGATAAATTTGATTGCTTTATTCCAGGTTTATGATAATATTCTGAACACCTCTTGAATGAGAACTAACAAAAGGTTTAGATTCTTTACCATTTATAGTAAAATTATTAATACTTGTTTCCTTTGCCTTTCATATAAATGTTCAGAACAGAATTTCTATAACGAAGATTTTTTAACTCTATCCCGTCATTGTTAAAGGAACCAAAGGATTAAAATTTATTCCACTTGCATTGAAAGACATACCAAACAAACCCATTAAAATCATTCTAAGATATGCAGTAGCACTCCATGTCTGACGATTTGCGGCTTCCCAAACTTTACCGTCTTTGAGTAACGGTTCCTGCATCCCCCCATATTTTTCACCGGTTAAGGGATTATAAATTTCAACAAATTGTTTATCTCTCCGTGCATGTTCAGCTAAAGATTTAAATTCATATTTGAAAGCCTTTGCATCTCCAGATTTTGCGGCAGCTTCTGCCCAGAATCCCTCGACATGAGGCCATATTGTTCCGCTATGCCTGCCAAAACTGGTTCCTTTATTATTGAGATACCTTTTAAAGGAAGGATAAAGACAGGGGATTCCGGCTGGAGCTATATAAATATTTTTTAAAATGTCTCTAACCTGATCTTTATCAGCTATATCAAATAAAATAGAAAAAGAAATTCCCAAGCCTTCCTGAGCATTAACATCTCCATTGGGATCAACCAGATAACGATAAGTCCTTTTCCTGCTATCCCAGAAAAATCTGTTTATTGATTCTTTAATATTTTCTGCTTCTTTTTCCCATTCCGGATCAACATCACGATTTAATTCTTTAGCAATCTGAGGAAGTACTTTATACACCTCATAATAAACTGCATTTGTTGATAAAGCATACCGTTGGCAAGCCCTTCCCTATCGGATATTTCCTATCGGGATTATATTTTAACCAATCCAGTATTCCACTAAAACTTCCGTTCTTAGTTGAATCTTCACAAGTTGTATAATAGTATGGATATGCAGCTACACCATCTCCATAAACTGCGGGACTTCTGAATAAATTTATAGAAGGATCAAATTCATTTCGTCTGAGTTCTGTTAAAGTATTTAGTGTGGCATCGAAAGCAAGTTGTAAAAAAGATTTATCACCAGTATAAAGATAATAGTTCCATGCGCCTATGCACCAGATAATTTTATCCCAATATTGACCTGTTATTAAAACTTTACCATCTACACTATCAAGTTGAGCAATCAAGGTATTTCTGCAAATGGAAGGAAAAATTAAACCAACACCATTCCAAACATTTAACGCAGCATCTCTCGTCCATGGCTTTCTATAATCCATTCCTGCAAACAAACATGATTTTTCTTCATCAAACATTTTACAATTATAAGGACGTATGTTTGAGAAAATGTCCCCCATCGCAATTTGGAAAGAATAATTATAAACACTACCGTTTTCTCCTTTTATTTTTAAGGAGGGAAAAGTTTCACAACTAGAATTGTCAGCAAACTGTTGTCCAATAACAAGGTTGGAGAAAAGAATAAAAGCTATGGGAAGGAATAAAATGCTTGCGGGTTTTTTGCTAGTAAGTATTTTAGAATAAAATCTGTTTATAAATTTCATCTAAATTATTTCTATTATTCTTGTGTTTTTAACAAAAAGGGTAAAGAAACTTAAAATCTCCTTGTTAATTTTTTGTATAGTATAAAATATTTTCAGGAACAATTTGTTTATCGACTCCCGGACATTCATACTCAACCTCTAACTCTTGTCCACTTTTATCTTCAAAAAACAAAACTTTCATTAGATGAAGACCTGCTTTTAAGGCTACAGATCCACTCGATACCATCGGGACATGCCTTCCATCATTAGCGACTACCAATTTATCTCCAACATACAGAACAGAACCATCATCTGACTTTGTATAAAACTTATAAATACCATCTTTCGGCACCTTAATATAACATTCGTATTTGAACCCGTAATGATCTTCAACTTGTGCCGGCGTAAAATTAAGATAATTAATAACTCCCGATTTTATCGGATTTAATTTTACAAAGTCGAAAACACTACTAAACACACCTTCGTAATAAAAATATTTAACTCCATTAACGAGATTTTGGGGATGCTCGCCTGCCTGGTAAGTAAGTTTTTCAGAAGTGAAAGATATTACATTACTTGGGTCCAAACCTTCTTTATAAGAACGGGCTTTGATATTGGTCGTTTTGTAAATAGTAAAAGGCTTTGAAAACTTGTTTGATTTTTCATCTGGTTCCGTTCCATCCAGAGTATAATAAATCACAGATCCCTGTAAACGGCAGGCAAGATCTACAATAGCAGACTTTTTGAAAAGTGGTATATCCTTTTTTTGATATGGAGGAGATGCAAAATCTTTCTTTGAAAAAGAATATGGAATGTTATTACTTCCTTTTCCCAATTTTTTATCGGGATTTTTTTCCATTTCGAAAACTATTTCCGAACCATTGGTAAGATCTGAATGTAAAAAATAATTTTTTGAATACCGCTTTCCATTTAGTGTTGCAGATTGACTATAGATATTATAAGGAGAAACATTTTCAGCCTTAATAATAAATTTTTTCCCATTACCATTTGTGATTGTCACTTTATCAAAAATCGGGCTTCCAATTAAATATTCATTAGTGCCCGGGCAAAATGAATAAAATCCCATTGCACTTAAAACATACCATGCCGACATTGTCCACAATCTTCATTACCACTTATACCATCTCTTTTCGTCGTATACATTTCATCCAAAATCTTATGAACTAATTTTTGTGTCTTCCACGGTTCACCTGTAAAATTATATAAATATGCCATGTGATGACTCGGTTCATTACCGTGAGCATACTGTCCTATAAGTCCAGAAACATCCGGTTGATTGATACCTCCCAATTTAGTTGTATCACTAAACATCTTATCCAGCATGTCGTTTAACTCTTCTTTAGTAACATGCAAATCTATTAAACCTCTTATATCTTGGGGAACATAAAACGAATACTGCCATGCATTTGCTTCAGTATAATCTTTTGTGACTTCATAAGGATTAAAATCTGACACCCAGTTTCCATTTGAACTTCTCGGTTCCATAAAACCATTTAAACTGTTATAAACGTTTTTATAATTTTCTGCTCTTTTACTAAAGCGTTTATAATCTTCTTTGTAACCTAATTGTTTTGCCATTATTGCAATGCACCAGTCATCATAAGCATATTCAAGTGTCTTGGATAATGATCCTTTTCCACCTAAGTCCGATGCCACATACCCCAAGCTCTTGTAGGATTCAAACGCCTGATTATTCTGATCGGCACTGTGTTTCATTGCTTCATAAGCTGTTTTAATATCAAATTCGCGAATGCCCTTCATATAAGCATCAACAATTACGGGGACAGAATGATAACCAATCATAGTTCCGGTTTCATTTGAAGCTAGTTCCCACTTCGGCAAGAGACCACTTTCCTTATATTTCTGAATGAGTGTGTTTACGAAAGCTCCGTCTCGTTCAGGATTAATAATTGTCATTAACGGGTGAAGAGCACGGTAAGTATCCCAAAGTGAAAAAAGAGTATAATAACCAGCACTACCGGCTTTGTGTATTTTTTTATCCATTCCGCGATAGTTGCTATCAACATCCCAAAAAGCATTTGGATGAATCATACAGTGATAAAGAGCGGTATAAAAAATTGTTTTCTGATCATTACTGCCTCCTTCAACCTTGATTTTGCTAAGTTCGTTCTCCCAGGATTTACTTGCATTTGAATGAACCAAATCAAAATCCCATCCTGGAATTTCTGTTTCAAGATTCTTTCTGGCTCCTTCAATACTCACCGCTGAGATTCCAACCTTAACAAGGATTTGCTCTTTATCTTTGGTATTAAAACAGACATAACCTTGTATGTCTTTACCTTCGGCTTGTTTCCCCTTAGTTATAACAATTCCATTGTTTACAGTACCAAAAGTTTTAGACGGTTTTGAAAATTCCATCACAAAAAAAACATATTGATCAATAGCCCAACCTGTGGACCTTCTAAATCCCTCAATTGTATTATTGCCTACAAAATATAAAGCGGAATTTGTAACGTGGTCATTTATTCCATGATTCAAATCAACAATAATATTTGAACTATCAGATTCGGGAAAAATATATCGGTGAAAACCTGCTCGAGTACTTGCAGTAAGTTCAACCTGAACTTTATAATCATCTAAAAATACGCTGTAATAGCCCGGAGAAGCTTTTTCATTTTTGTGACTGAATCTGCTTCTGTAACCTTCATCCGGATTATCTTTACTTCCAGGAGAAAATTGAAGTTTTCCAACAGTCGGCATTAATAGAATGTTACCGTAATCAGCACCACCGGATCCGCTTATATGCGTATGACTAAAGCCCATTATCGAACTATCGGAGGAATGATAACCTGAACACCAGTCCCATCCCTGAATATCTGTATCCGGACTTAGTTGCACCATGCCAAATGGTACTGTTGCTCCAGGAAATGTATGACCATGTCCGCTTGTCCCTATAAACGGGTCAACATAATTTGTTAAATCCTGAGCATAATTATTTACACATATAGATAGAATAATTGCAGGAATAATAATGAGAAATTTTTTCATAAGCTTCACTATTACTAAAAAATATTTATACAAAATAAAATAAATGCTTTTATAATACTTGTCTCTGTGTGTAATTAATTTGCACATGCGTTAAGATTCTTATTCCGCGCTTTCAAAACCAATCTCTCAATTGGGTAGACACATTATTCATCTCAACTGTTTCTGTCGTGCTATCGTGTTGGGTCATAATAAAAGGTAACCGGAGGAAAAGGAAAAAAGATATGTAATAAATGGGTTCATAAAAGGTAAATAGTAAAAAATAATAGCCATAATAATAGTTTCTTTCTTTTTTTTCTATTTTTTTTCTTTCTTTGTTAACAAGTGGATAAGTAGATTAACAGTTTCGGGTCAATAAAGATTCAGTATCCCTCTGATATTATTTTTTACTTTCTTATGAAGCACAAACGGATCAAGTGAGTTAAAGATTTTAGTAAGTCCTTTTTTCTTTGTTTGACTAATATCTATTGTTATCGGCAGTCTTTTTCACCTTGACTGCATAAGTAAATCAAAATAAAAATTAGTTACGGGGCATAGTGCCTTTGTGTGATGATTCAACTTAAGGAGGATAGTATGAAAGTTTATAAAAGTTATAATCCAAATAAGAGGGATTCAAAAGATGTTCCTCAGATAAAAATTAAAAATGAATATGCTGCTTAATTCAGGTTTTGAAATAGGGAAAGAGTTTGCAATAATATATCAACCTGGAAAAATTACTTTTACTTGTTGCTAAAGAACAAAGCAATCACTAAGTTTTTCTTAAATACAATTGATTCTAACTTACAATATTAACCAACCATTAAATACAGGATTGTATCTGCAAAAAGTGGGTACAAAATGGGTACATTTTCGGTACAAAGTCATAGGGACCCTTGCGGTTTCACAAAATAAAAAAGCCTCAAGACAATTTGCTTTGAAGCTTTTTAGTGGGCCCAGATGGGCTTGAACCACCGACCCGCTGATTATGAGATATACGAGAACCTTTAGACTTAAACTAATCTCAAAAGAAATGTAGAAATATATTAGAAAGGTGTCAAGGAAAACTTTTTATAACATTGATAATGCAACTTTGAACCAAGAATAATCCTTTGTCTTTATTTCATTTCAACAAAACAAATTTCTTTGTATCAGTAAACTCACCAGATAGCATTTGGTAAAAATATACCCCACTTGAAAAACCGCTTCCATCAAATTGGACTTCATAATTCCCTGCTGATTTTTCTTCATTAACTAAAGTTTCTATTTCTTCTCCGAGTAGATCATATATTTTAAGCATTACATTAGCTTGTTTTGGTATTGAATATTTAATTGTTGTACTCGGATTAAAAGGATTTGGGTAGTTCTGGAATAAAACATATTCGAGGGGAATTAAGTTAACTTTCTTTTGACTTATATATTCTTCTGTTCCAATATATAATACGTATCCTTTTCCGGATGTGTTTTTCGGTATTTCTATATTTTTCTGTTTTCTTAAATCATAAAGTTTCGCGAGACTCTTATCCAATAAATACAATTCATATTCACTGAAGTTTCCCAATCCTTTTGTAACAAGCTCCAATGTCTCGTTTGATATGTTTTTGATTAAAATGTTGAAGCTCTGTCCTTCACCTATTTCAGGCCTGAATTCTTTCTGAAGATATTTATACTCTGTTTCAATTTCATCGCTAAATAAACTCATATTAACATCACAGAAAAGTGAAGGGGGCGAAAAGATATCAAGTAAATCAACACCGCTTTTAGCATCCTCCGCAATCCCAGCACTTATTTCAAATCTGGAAACTCCATTTAATGTCAATGCAATTTCTAATTCTTTTGAATTAATGTAATTTTTCTTAGGCAAAACATTTTCCGAATAATATGGTATTTTAAGACTTGTTAAGCTATCATTACAGAAGAAATAATATCCCTTGTATGGCTCAAAGATTGGTGTATTAATATAATAGCCATTCTGATAAGAATAGATTGGCTGCAGATTTCCACCATTTACGTTGTTAACACTGTTCCAGGTTAAAACTTTGTCAAAGGGATTTGAGATCAAATTCCACCCAGGATGTATCTGAACTAAAAAAGTGCTGTCTACAGATAATGAAACTGGAAATACTGATAGATTTATATTAATTATATATCTGCTTATTATCCAGAATGCCCTACCTGGTTTAAAATAAAATTCATCATTCCCATTATATTCAGTTAAAGGTAAATTTCCGGAATCCCAGAATGCCCGCCAATCACCTTCTTTCCCAGGTAAACCTATCATGATACTGCTGATTAATACATTGTTTGCACCCGGTAAACCAATCATTTGATAATTGCTTATTTTATCTATATCATCAAAGCTGTAATGATGTATTAATGTAATAGGTGAACCGCTTTGCGTTACTGTAACTGTTCTTGTTATCCCGGCTCCTGTTACAGTTATCTTTCCTACTCTTTGGCTTGTTGTTGTGTCCTCTGTATATGTAGTAGTAAGTGTATCGTTATTATTTCCACTTGTCGGACTAACTGTTAACCAGGCTGCATCATCACTAACTGTCCAGTTTGTATTTGACTCCACTATAAATGCTGTACTTCCTGATGCATTTGTTACTGATTGGTTTGATGGTGTTACTGTTAATATCGCTGATCCTGCTGACTGTGTTACTGTAACTGTTCTCATTATCCCGCCACTTGTTACAGTTATCGTTCCTACTCTTTGACTTATTGTTGTGTTCCCTGTATATGTAGCAGTAAGTGTATCGCTATTATTTTCATTTATCGGACTAACTGTTAACCATTCTGCATCATCATTAACTGTCCAGTTTGTATTTGACTCCACTGTAAATGTTGTACTTCCTGATGCGTTTGTTACTGATTTGTTTGATGGTGTTACTGTTAATATTGCTGATCCTGCTGACTGTATTACTATAACTGTTCTCGTTATCCCGCCACTTGTTACAGTTATCGTTCCTACTCTTTGACTTATTGTTGTGTTCCCTGTATATGTAGCAGTAAGTGTTTCGTTATTATTTCCACTTATCGGACTAACTGTTAACCATTCTGCATCATCATTAACTGTCCAGTTTGTATTTGACTCCACTGTAAATGTTGTACTTCCTGATGCATTCGTTACTGATTTGTTTGATGGTGTTACTGTTAATATTTCTGATCCTGCTGACTGTATTACTATAACTGTTCTTGTCGGACTACTTGTTATCCCGCCACCCGTAACAGTTATCGTTCCTACTCTTTGATTTTTTGTTGTGTTCTCTGTATATGTAGTAGTAAGTGTATCGTTATTATTTCCACTTGTCGGACTAACTGTTAACCATTCTGCATCATCGTTAACTGTCCAGTTTGTATTTGACTCCATTGTAAATGTTGTACTTCCTGATGCATTTGTTACTGATCGGGCTGATGGTGTTATTGTTAATATTGCTGATCCTGCTGATTGTGTTACTGTAACTATTCTTGTTATCTCGCCGCCTGTTATAGTTATCCTTCCCATTCTTTGACTTATAGTTGTGTTCTCTGTATAAGTAGTAGTAAGTGTATAGTTATTTATACCAAATTCGGGAATCACAGTCAGCCATTCTGCATCATCACTAACTGTCCAGTTTGTATTTGACTCCACTGAAAATGTTGTGCTTCCAGATGCGTTTGTTACGGATTGGTTTGATGGTGTTACTGTTAATATTTCTGATCCTGCTGATTGTATTACTGTAACCGATCTTGTTGGACTACTTGTTATCCCGCCACCCGTAACAGTTATCGTTCCTACTCTTTGACTTTTTGTTGTGTTCTCTGTATAAGTAGCAATAAGTGTATCTTTATTTATACCAAATTCAGGAATCACAGTTAACCATTCTGCATCATCACTAACTGTCCAGTTTGTATTTGACTCCACTATAAATGTTGTACTTCCTGATGCATTTGTTACGGATCGGTTTGATGGTGTTACTGTTATTATTTCTGATCCTACTGATTGTATTACTGTAACTGTTATTGTTATACCGGCTCCTGTTACAGTTATCGTTCCTGCTCTTTGACTTGTTGTCGTGTTCTCTGTATAACTAGCAGTAAGTGTTTCGCTATTATTTCCACTTGCCGGACTAACTGTTAACCATTCTGCATCATCACTAACTGTCCAGTTTGTATTTGACTCCACTATAAATGTTGTACTTCCTGATGCATTTGTTACGGATCGGTTTGATGGTATTACTCTTAATATTGCTGATCCTGCTAATTGTGTTACTGTAACAGTCGTTGTTATCCCGCCGCCTGTTACAGTTATCTTTCCTACTCTTTGACTTGTTGTCGTGTTCTCTGTATAACTAGTAGTAAGTGTTCTGTTGTTATTTCCACTTGCCGGACTAACTGTTAACCAGATTGCATCATCACTAATTGTCCAGTTTGTATTTGATTCTACTGTAAATGTTGTACTTCCTGATGCGTTTGTTACAGATTTGTTTGATGGTGTTACTGTTAATATCGCTGATCCTGCTGACTGTGTTACTGTAACTGTTCTCATTATCCCGCCACTTATTACAGTTATCGTTCCTACTCTTTGACTTGTTGTCGTATTTTCTGTATAAGTAGCAATAAGTGTTTCGTTATTATTTCCACTTGCCGGACTAACTGTTAACCAGGTTGCATCATCATTAACTGACCAGTTTGTATTTGATTCTACTGTAAATGTTGTACTTCCTGATGCGTTTGTTACAGATTTGTTTGATGGTGTTACTGTTAATATTTCTGATCCTGCTGACTGTATTACTATAACTGTTCTCGTTATCCCTCCGCCTGTTACAGTTATCGTTCCTACTCTTTGATTTGTTGCTATGTTCTCTGTAAATGTAGCAGTAAGCGTTTTGCTATTATTTCCACTTGTCGGACTAACTGTTAACCATTCTGCATCATCATTAACTGTCCAGTTTGTATTTGACTCTACTGTAAATGTTGTACTTCCCGATGCATTTGTTACTGATCGGGTTGATGGTGTTACTGTTAATATCGCTGATCCTGCTGCCTGTGTTACTGTAACTGTTCTTGTTATCCCTCCACCTGTTACAGTTATCGTTCCTACTCTTTGACTTGTTGTTGTGTTCTCTGTGTATGTAGCAGTAAGTACATCGTTATTTGTGGCAAATTCAGGAATCACAGTCAGCCATTCTGCATTATCATTTACCATCCAGGTTACATTCGATGTTACATCAAATGTTGTGCTTCCTGCTGTATCTCCTACTGCTCTATTTTTTTGTTTGAGTGTTAAGTTTAATTTAGCATCTTTTTTTACCTGTGTTATTGTAACTGTTCTGGTTATTCCTCCACCAGTTACTTCTATAGTCCCATTTCTTGAATTACGTGATCGGTTCCTTTCAAATGTTACAATTAGTGTATCATTTCCAAATCCACTTGTCGGACTAACTGTTAACCAGGTTGCATCATCACTGACTGTCCAATTTATATATGACGTTACTATAAATATTGTTTGACCAGATTCATCCTGTACTATCTGAAGTGATGGGTTGACTATTAATGTTTGTGCCATTAAATCATTATTTAAAAACAAAAATGAAACAATAATCATTTCCAGAAGTAAATATTTTTTCATTTTCTTACCATCTTTCAAGCAGACACTATTAAAAATCATATATCATTAAAATGTATCTATTCTATTTTCTAAGGCCTTTCAGGAGGTTCTGCTATAGGTTTTGGATCTGGATCAGGTTTTAATAAATTTATTGCTATAACCACAAGAGTAGTTGCTACGGTTCCCAAAGCAAACCATTCCCACAATGAAACTGATGAGGATTCAACCACGAATTTTTTTGGATTGGATTCTCTGCCGTTTAATATCGGACTGTAGACAGTGATTTCATATCCATCATCAATTAGCATATCGCTTGCAGAGAATTTTGCCAACAGTATGGTGTCACTTATAAAAGTTGTTGCTCTCCCTTTTCCGTTAATCAAAACCTTAGAGCCATAAACAAAGTTTGAACCCTGAACTGACATCGTGAATCCATCAGCATTTTTTTCTATAGAACTCGGTAAAATAAAGTCGATTTCAGGTGTTAAAGTGTGTGTTATATCATCAATATATTTTTGTAATGATGGAGGATCCATATCTGGCTGTATTTTATAATTAGGAACCATTATAAGAAGATTCTTTACAGCATTGTTTGCTTCTTCTTCTGACTGCATTGCAATATAAATTAAACTCAAAATTCTGTATGCTTTCCCTTTTTCAATTTCGGAAAGATTTGGCTCCACCAAGCATTTTTCTATTAACTCAATAGATTCGTTCCATTTTCCTAAGTGATATTCTTCTTCAGCATTGATTAACTGTTGAGAGCATTGATCTACTGTTTGTGCATAAATAGAAGTATACTTTAACAAACAGATTTCGAATAATGTTAAAGGTTCAAGTATTAGTAATAAAAATGCTAAAGAGAAAATAACTTTTAATTCTTTCATTGTTTACTCAATTTATTGCCCTGCACTAAGTGAAGGTTAAACTATAATTTTAATCTACCAAAAATTCAAAAATCATTCCCCAACAAAAAGATGTAGATCCTTTTTCATCCTTTTGGACCATTTTTTCTTTACTTCTTTTATACTAAGCTAGTGTTTATTTCGTTCATAAATTCGATCTTTTATTAGAGGATTTCCTGAAGGATATAAAATGGTGAATCATTCACACCGTCTGGGGCTAACTTTTACTTTTAACAATTTAATCAAAAAAAAGATTTCCCTATTAATGATTACGTTACTTTTGGCGGTGCCGGAATGGGAACAGTTTTCGGCACGAGAAGAACCGTTCTTGGGTGGGGTTGTTCAAATTTCTGCTCAAAGCAATACTATTAAAATAATGCCATTGGGTGATTCCATCACCTGGGGAGTTAATCCAGATGATCCCGATAGTGTAGGATATAGAGATTTTCTATATAATCAATTAATATCTGCAGGTTACATTATAGATTTTGTAGGCAGTGTAACGGGTGATGGCACCGATCCTAATCATGAGGGGCATGGGGGCTTGGAAGCTTATAATCCTTTTGCATCAAATTTATCCTTGTTGGATTCATTAACGAAATTTTTAATGAACAATCCTCCGGATATTATACTTTTGCATATTGGGACGAATGATATTAGTTCCAGTTCAGATTTTGAGGAGGGATCATCTCTTGCCAACAAAGTCATAGATATTCTTGATACTATTTATTTTTTTAATAATAGTATAACTACGATTGTTGCTAAGATTATCGACAGAAATGATAATGAAACTCGCCACACAATAACAAAGAATTTTAATGATACATTGGAAATTAAAATTGATTCTTTATTAGGTACAAGGAACCAAAGTATAATTATTGTAGATATGTATAATGCTTTAGAACTTTATTTTGGTACACCAGTTAACTCAAATCAGAATTTTACATACTGGACAGGTAGTCGTCCAAACTCAAATAGAAATTTATATGATTTGCACCCTAATACTGCCGGTTATGGGGTAATGGCGGATCTATGGTTCGATTCTCTAAGAACAGTTTTGCCACTACTTGTTGATGTTAAAGTATTTTTAGAGGGACCTTATGATGATGAGGGTAATGCTATGAGTACTGCGCTTAATAGTGGAGAGTATTTGCCTCTTATGGATCCCTATTCACAGGGTGAAACCGTAGGTAGTATTCCTTCAAGTGATATCGTAGATTGGGTTTTAGTTGAATTGAGAGATAAGACTAATGCAAGTACGGTAATTGCTTCCAGGGCTGGATTTATTAAAAATAATGGTGAAATAGTTGATATCAACGGAATCAGTAAATTAAATTTCAGCGGAATTCCTTTTGATGATTACTATATTGTAGTCAAACATAGAAACCACCTTGCTGTTATGAGTAATAGTCCGGTTACACTGGGGGATTATACTCTCACTTATAATTTCACAACAGGTAGCGGTCAGTTTGCAGGTGGCAGCATTGGAGCAAAAGAAATAGGAAGTGGAGTCTGGGGAATGATTGCAGGAAACAGTGATGGCAATAAATCAATATCATTTGGTGATTTTAATGCTGTATCGAATAATTTATTTCAAATCGGATATAAGCTTGGAGATCATAATATGAATGGCTCGGTTTCTGTAACGGACTACAATCCAGTATCAAATAATTTATTTAGCATTTCACAAGTTCCATAAATGAATATTAAAAAGAATATTAGATATGAGAAAAATTCAACTTTTTATAATAATTCTGTTTATAGGTTGTTTTAACAACTCGTTTGCACAATACCAGATGAGCCTGACAAATGATGTTCAAACAAGCACAACAGAATACGAATTTGATGTTTTTGTAAAGAGCACATTAGGTACAATAGATTTAACCTCATACCAGTTAGTATTTACATTTAATAAAGGAATAGCAAATGGAGGAAATTTGTCATTCAGCTATCTTTCAGGAAGTTCAGGATTATCCAATCCACCTAATGTAGGGATTGGAATTACCGATGATGGAGGGACACAGAATCTTATTGCGGGTAGTAATCCTGGGTATGATTATGTTTCAACTTCAAATGTTAAAATTGGAAGATTTAGAATTACAAATACTGTCCCATTTTCTATTCAGATAGCAAATGTAGCTTGGGACTTTGCCGGTAGTGATGCAACTGAAGTAAACATAAGGAGTAGTAGTGCTACTAGTGTAAGCAATTTTATTCATAATAGTATCTCTACTTACATAGAGATAGAAGTTATACCTAACAAATATGAACTTTATCAAAACTTCCCGAATCCTTTCAATCCTGTTACTAATATCAAATTTTCCTTACCTGTGGCATCGAGGGTAAAGATCGACATTTTTAACATACTCGGCGAGAAAGTTAAAAGTTTGATTGAGCAGGATATAGAAGCAGGACTTCACGCTGTTATATTCAATGCTGAAAACTTAACAAGCGGGACTTATATATACAGGCTTCAAACTGAAAGTTTTACGCAAATAAAGAAAATGCTTTTACTTAAATAATCCAAGTTAATAAAAATTCTTATGTCTGTTCTTTTAAAAAGAGTCAAGAGAATTAGGTTAAAATTCGAAGGTAAGTCTAAAAAGTCAAACGAAAAGTTTTAATTTTTGACTAAAATGGAGCTGGTGGACGGATTCGAACCGCCGACCGGCTGATTACAAATCAGCTGCTCTACCAGCTGAGCTACACCAGCATATCAATTTAGAATAATAATTTAGGATGTATATTTAACCTAACATTCAAATTTGAGGTTCAAAATTAGCAGGAATTAATAACCTTTGCAAGTGGAATCTAATCTTCAAGGTTCTATGACTTTTCTGCAAAACTTTCATCTTCAGAATAAACTCTGAACTGAACCATTTTCTGCCTGATCTTTTTTATTAATTCAAAAACAAGATTTTCAAATTTAAATACCTCACCTGAATTTAGAATCTTCCCGGTTTTATCTGCAACAAAACCTGCTACTGTATTATATTCTTCAGATACGGGAAGATTAATATTAAATGATTCATTAAAATCATCTATACTCATTGAACCGAGAATATAATATTTGCCATCCGGCAGACGGGTAAAATCTTTAACTTCCGATTTGGTATTGTCTTTTATCTCACCAACAATTTCTTCAAGTATATCTTCCATTGTAATTATTCCTTCAGTGCCGCCATATTCATCAGTTACCACAGCAATCCGCTCCCCTCTTTTCTGCATTTCCTTTAATACTTCGGAAATAAGCTTAGTTTCCGGGATAAAATACGCTGGTCTTATCAATCCTTTAATAGAAACAGGAATTCCTTCAACAAATGATCTCATATAATCTTTTGTATGGATAACGCCAATCAGATTGTCGAGTGATTCTTCAAAAACAGGAATTAAAGAATGTCCCGACCTAATAATTTTTTTAGCATTTTCTTCCTCATTTTCATTTATATCAACTGCAATCATTTCTGTACGCGGTATCATTACTTCATTCGCTTTAAGATCATTGAACTCAAAAATATTTTCGATAATTTCTTTTTCAGTTTCATTTATCGAACCTGATTTTACTCCTTCAGAAATAAGTATCCTTATCTCATCTTCCGAAATCCTTGTTTGCGAAAAGCTCGTCTTTTCTTTTAAAAGGGGCAAGAAGAATATTTCCGGCGTACGTAACAAGCCGGACAGGATATTTAAATAAAGCAGTCAATAAAATTAATGGTCTTATAGATGCTTTACCTATCGGTTCTGCATATTTAAATCCAAGCACCTTTGGAATTAGAATTCCAAATACCATTGTTAAAAAAGATACTGCAATAGTTGCCACAACAATTGATAGAAGTTTGGAATAGAGATTAAGCACAGGAATCTCGGAATCTGAAAATAAAGGATTTACTAACCGGATTGCGATTATAAAAGCCAATATGGAAGCTATTATTAACGATATATTAGTGGATATCTGAATTGTTCCAAAAAAAGCATTTGCATCCTGTTTTATCGATTCGAACAGAGGAAATGATTTGTCATTCTTCTCTTTTAATTCCTCGAGCTTCTGCGATCCGAATGAGGCAATAGCAACTTCAGCAGCAGATAGATATCCTGATAAAAAGATAAAAACCAGGAAAAATATTATCTCAATTAGTTGTGAATCCATAATCCTTATTGTTTTCTGACACTCCAAGCTGTGCTAAAATATAAAAATTTTATGAGATTATTTTTCGGAACAGGCTAATAATGTTGGTATTATGTTAACTTTTGAATAATATTTGGCTCTACAAAAACAAGTTATTATTGATGCAGGCACTACAGATAAAAATTCTGAATAAAGAAAAACTATTTATTAAATGGGATGATGAGACAGAAAGCGCAATAAGCTTAAAATATTTGCGTGACGAATGCCCATGTGCAGACTGTAAAGGGGAAACTATTCTGTTCAAAACTTACCGACCTCCAAAACGACAATCATCAAACCCGGATATGTATAGAATTAAAGGTATCGATACTGTTGGCGGATATGCAATACAGATAACCTGGAAAGATAATCATGATACCGGCATTTTTTCGTGGGAGTATCTAAAAAAGCTCGATACCGACCAAAACAATAATACAACTCAAAATTACAGTGATATTATATGACACACGAAGAATTAAAATATTATTCTTCTCTCCTGAGAAAGAAATATAGGTCAATTGAAAAGAAATTCCTTGTTGAAGGAAAGAAATCCGTTCAGGAAGGAATAGAAAGCAATTTCTTCTGCGAAAAAATATTCGTATCCCAAAAATTTTTTGAAAACTCAAGATCGCGAAAATTATTTAAGCGTATTGAAGTAGAAGTATTAAAAAAATCAGAACTACTTAGATTAACCGACACAATGACGCCGCAGGGAATTACTGCTGTGTTCAGAATTCCTGCAAATAAAAAGCTTGAAGAGATAACATCAGACACTATAGTTTATGCAGAAAATATTGCTGACCCGGGAAATCTCGGTACGATAATCAGGATTTGTGATTGGTTTGGAATTGAAACTCTGCTTGTAAGTGATAACACAGTCGATGTTTATAATTCAAAAGTTATTCGCTCAAGTATGGGCTCGATATTTCATATCAATATAATTGAAGATGTTGAGAACAACACATTGGAAACCCTGAAGAAAAAGGGATATAAGTTATTATGTGCAGATCTACAGGGTGAAGATATCTATGATTTTGATATTCCTTCAAAAAAGATAATTGCTTTTGGTAATGAATCTGCGGGACCTTCGGAAGAATTATTGAAAAGATCAGATCATAAAATTACCATACCGAAATTCGGTAAAGCAGAATCGTTAAATGTTGCTTCAGCTTCTGCTATAATTCTTTCTGAAGTAGCAAAGAAAAATTTTTCGCTTGGTTTATAAAAACTTATTCAATCTCAGTTTATTTCATTAATTGGAGGCTCTCCCCCATCAATCCAGGCAGTATAAATAAGTGATGCAAGTGCATTGTATGCTTGTTCAAATTGTATCTCGGTAATATATTTTGTCCTGAACCAGAAAAGTTTTAAATATTCATCCCCACTCGTTGAGCCTGCTTTTAAAGTAGCATATTTATCTGCAGCCATAACTGCTTCACCTAAAGAATTTGAATCGGATAAGTAGCTAAAGATATAATCTGATGGATCTTTAACATAAGTAATTTCGTATCCCTTTGTTTCGTTTGTAAGCTCATCCAGATATTTATCAATCATATTTATTTCATAGTGGGCATGAACACCCTTCTGATTTGTTAACTGTCCATTATAGTTTAACATTGTGTGCATCGGCTGATGAGCATCAGCAACATAATGAGCCAGGTCCGAGGCATATAACAAAACTTTATCTTTGTTCTTTTCTTTAAATGCTTCGGTAAGACTATTAAACGTTGTAAGGGTTGCCCATGGAAGTAAACCTATTTTCGTGACAACACTATCACCATAGATAGCCACAAGACTATCTTTGTCTTGTATCATCTTTCCATTTAAAAATTCTTTATAAAAATCTATATCAATGTAATGTTTAGGTCCCTCGGTTTTGTCTTGTCCTTTTCTTAAATCGGGATCAACAGAGTGTTCCGTAATATAATCCTGGTATAGTCCGATATTATTTATTTTTTCTTTTAGTAGTTCAATAGCTTTGTTTGCAATTAGCTTGTGTCCTTTGTCTCCCCAAGGAAAAGCTATTCCAGTAACCAACAACAGAAGAACAAAAAATTTAATCTTCATTTTTCTTTTTACCTATAATTTGTACAATAATATTTCTTTTACGTGAGCGGTTATCAAAATCGACTAAGATTATCTGTTGCCAGGTTCCCAGCAATAAATCTCCATTGGAAAAAGGAATAGTGAGCGAAGCCCCCTGCAGTGAGGCGCGGACATGGGAATGCCCATTTCCGTCGTGCCAGGTTTGATCATGATGATAATTAATATTCGATGGAATAACCTTTTCAAAAAAAATAGGATAATCTTTTCTCAAGCCGGGCTCAAATTCAATCGTTGTAATTCCGGCTGTCGAACCTCCAACAAAAACCAGGACATTTCCTTCGGAAAAGCCGGACGAATTTATCTTTTCCTGTACATTACTTGTAATATCAATAATATCAGTCTTTCCTTTAGAATTAACCACAAATGAGTCTGTAAGTATTTCCATAAAATTAAATTATGCAAGGAAAAATGAATATTCAAGGGACTATTGTTAAGCCCTTATTAAGTCTTTTATTATCTGCTTCATTTTTGATAAATTAGGTAGTCACAAAACCCACTTTGAGTATATAGGAGAATTTATGCTGACTATAGAAAATACAATGCAGGACTACATAGAACTGGAAGAAAAATTCGGCGCTCATAATTACCATCCGCTTGATGTAGTTATTGAAAAAGCAGAAGGTGTCTGGGTCTATGATGTTGAAGGGAATAAATATCTTGACTGCCTCGCTGCTTATTCCGCAGTTAACCAGGGACATTGTCATCCAAGAATTGTAAAAGTTCTTAAAGATCAGGCTGAAAAAGTCACTCTTACTTCAAGAGCATTCAGAAATAATCAGCTACCCTTTTTATATAAAGAACTAAGTGAATTAACAGGATACCAAACATCCCTTCCAATGAATTCAGGTGCAGAAGCTGTGGAGACGGCTCTAAAAGCTGCCAGAAAGTGGGGATATAAAATTAAAGGAGTTGAAAAGGATAAGGCTGAAATAATAACCTGTAAAAATAATTTTGCAGGAAGAACAATAACAATTGTAGGCTTTTCAACTGAAGAACAATACAAAGATGGTTTTGGACCTTTTACACCGGGATTTAAATCGATTCCTTATGGTGATTCCGATGCTCTTGAAAAAACAATTACAAAAAATACAGTTGCATTTCTTGTGGAACCAATACAAGGAGAAGGTGGTGTTATAGTTCCACCTGAAGGTTACCTTAAAGAATGCTTATGATATTTGTAAAAAGAATAACGTACTTTTCATTGCGGATGAAATACAATCCGGTTTGGGAAGAAGCGGAAAACTTTTTGCTTTTGAGTATGATGGAATAAGACCTGATGTAGTTATTATCGGCAAAGCATTATCGGGTGGATGTTATCCTGTTTCTGCAGTTTTATCGGACAAAGAAGTACTTGGAGTATTTAACCCCGGAGATCATGGTTCTACATTCGGCGGAAATCCTCTTGGTGCTGCAATTGCAAGAGAAAGTCTTAAAGTCCTGATAGAAGAAAATCTTATCGATAATTCTTATAATCTTGGAAAATACTTTCGGGAAAAGTTAAACAAGATTAACTCAGATTATATTAAAGAAGTCCGCGGCAAAGGTTTATTTATCGGTGTTGAATTAAAACCTGAAGCAAAAGGTGCAAGAAGATTTTGTGAAGCATTAATGAAAAAAGGCATTCTCTGCAAAGAAACACATGAAAATGTTATTAGATTTGCCCCGCCATTAGTAATTAAAAAAGAAGAAATTGATTGGGCGCTTGAAAGAATTGAGACAGTGTTAACGGGTATTTAAGATTATTTTTTATTTACTCTTTAACTGCTTGCTGTAATAAATCCGCCAGAACTTCTTTTGTTTCATCCAAAGCCTCGCCGAGTTTTTTGATCCTCTCCTGGGCGCTTTCGAGATCATTATGCTTACCAGAGATCTCAACAGCAAGGGCTTCGTCCCCAATCTTTTTAGCGCCAACAGAGTAGCTTGCACCTTTAATTGTATGTGCTTCACTAATAATCTTTTTAAAATCACTATCTGCAACATGTAGCTCAAGATTATGATATCTTGTGTAAACATCATCAACATAAGAGGCTATCACTTCTCTTTGGAAAGATTCATCACCCATACTTACTTTATTAAGGTGATCAAAATCAAAAACCATTTCGTTTGTAGTTTCAGTTTTCGGTTCTGCCTTAACTTCAGTTTCTTCTTTAAGAGCAATACTTAACAATTTATCAATCGATTTCATTAAGCTTTCTGCAACGATAGGTTTAGTTATATAATCATCCATACCTATACTCAAGCACTTTTCCCTATCACCCATTAAAGCGTGAGCTGTAATTGCAACAATTGGTATGCTTCCAACTTTACCACCCAGTTTACGAATCTCGGTCGTTGCAGTAAAACCATCCATTTCCGGCATTTGTACATCCATAAGGATCAAGCTGTAATTTTTCTCCTGAATAGCTTTCAAAGCTTCCAAGCCGTTTAATACAGTATCACAGCTAAAACCGGCATCATTTAGAATACGAACTGCAACCTTTTGATTAATCTTATTGTCTTCTGCAAGAAGGATTTTATGCTTACCCCTCAAAATTTTTATATCTTCTGTAACCGGAACTTTCTGCTTCGTTTTAGTTACGGTGTTTTCAACCTGTATTTCATAATTCTCGCTAAGATTTTTAGCCTTATATAATTGCTGATTCTTCTGCAGATCAAGCTTAAGTGTAAACGTAATTTTTGTACCTTTACCATAATCACTTTCAATCCAGACATCTCCTCCCATCATATTAACAAACTCTTTTGAGATAACAAGCCCTAACCCGGTACCACCATGTTCTTTTGTTTGTGAAGATTTCACCTGTGAAAAAGGTTTGAATAAAAACCTGAGTTTGTCTGTGGGAATTCCAATGCCGGTATCTTCCACTGAAGCCTTAACTTCGCACTGGTTATTCCCTAACGATTTTGC
Organism: uncultured Ignavibacteria bacterium; assembly: GCA_963727535.1. GTDB lineage: Bacteria > Bacteroidota > Ignavibacteria > Ignavibacteriales > Ignavibacteriaceae > RBG-16-34-14. Next base: position 1,458,326 of record CAVSGR010000006.1, on the reverse strand, counting down.
TTCCACATTTACTTTTACTCCCCCTATCTCCGTAAACTTAACAGAATTGCTTAATAAGTTGGTAAAGATTTGTCTTATTCTCTTACCGTCTCCCCTTAAAAGTAGCGGGGTATTTTCAGCAATTTCTTTTGAGACTTCGAGTTTCTTTTCCTTTGCCATCATCAAAACTACAGACACAGACTCATCAATTATATCTGAGAGATTGAAATCTACATTCGAAAGCTCCATCTTTCCGGCTTCTATTTTCGATAGATCTAAAAGATCATTAATAATATCAAGAAGCGCTTCTGCAGATTGTTTGGCACTAACGACAAACTGATTCATCTCATCTTCACTTTCAAATGCATCCATTTCGATGAGCGAAAGATATCCTATAATACCGTTCATAGGAGTTCTTATTTCATGACTCATATTAGCGAGGAACTGACTTTTCACAATACTTGATTGTACAGCTTCTTTTGCAAGCTGATCCGATTTAATTTTTTCTTTTCGCAGTTCTTCCTCAGCTAATTCCCGTTCTTTTTCCATTTGAACTTGCTTAGTTATATCCTGCATATTCCCTTCAAAATGGGGTCCTATAGCTTCGTCATCCTTAATAAATCTGTCATTTAGCCTGACTATTATTTCAGATTGATCTTTTCTTAAAAGTACAACTCGTTCATTTTTTATCTCACCGTGCCACTGAAGTCGCTGGATCAGCCTAATTCTATCTTCGGGGTTCTTATAAATATCTTTAGTGATATTGGCTTTTAAAAGATCTTCCTCATCATCATAACCTAAGATTTCAACAAGAGCCTTATTAACAGTAATAAATCCGCCATCAATTCCAGACTGGAAAATTCCTTCTACAGAATTATCAAAAATAGACTTGAACTTTTTTTCGGAAAGGAAAACCGAATACGATTTCTCAGCAAGCAACATTCTTAATTTAAAATTAACTGCGCTTCCTATCACTGAAATTATACTTAAAAATATAACGAAGAGAACAGACTCATACATGTTGGGGAGAAAATAAATGCTGTGTCCATTCATAAGAATTGCAGCAGCAAAAACAACATTATAGTAAATCGCAACTAATATTTGATTCTTTACGTCCCAGCTTAGAAACAGCGCTGAAGTAAATATCATCAACCCGACTATCTGAGAATTGACAATAAGTGTTTTTGGCAGAAGGTATATCATATATCCTGTTGAAGCAATAATTGTAATCAACAGAACATGAACCAGTAATACAGGTATCTTTTTACCTAAATCAGTATACAAAGCAACCAGAACTATGAAAGACATAAGTGTAGCGGAAAGCCTGGTTAAATAAACCTGTACAGAAAATTGTGAGAAGTATCTGACCTCAAAGATCATAGCAAACAATCCTGAAATTGCAATTAGCAAAGCCATGATTTTTAAAGGAGGCAATAAAAGTTCGCGGGATTGTTCTTTTACTTGCTTATAGCTTTTTTCTGAAATGTTTTTCTTTGATTTATATATGAAATCAGCTACAGTAATTGGTTGCTGCATATTTTCGTGTTTATGTATGAAAAATTATTTCAATTTTATCCATTATTGTGCCAGAAATGCACTTTTTGCATTATATTAAATGATTAAAAAAAAGTTGACTATTTGAACTCTTTCGAGTTAGGCTAATAATATTTTAACTTTAACTAATGCTATTATTACTTTTTTTTACATAGATTTGAAGAGTTTTTTACTGATATAAATTATGGCTGATTTTTTCTACTCAATTGACTTAAGCATACTTTATTTTTTTAACCACACTTTATCTTCCAAAGTGCTTGATTCTTTTTTTCTATTGATAACCAGTGTAAACAACTGGTATATAGCTTATATAATTCTTTTGGGAATTTGCTTTTTCAAAGGAGGTACCAAAGGAAAGCTGGCAGTTGCAGGAGTACTTTTATTAATAATAGTTACTGATCAGTTTAGTCACAGAGTTTTAAAAGAGATATTTCTACGTCCCAGACCTTGTAATGCACTTGGAGATCTATTCACTCCAGCAGGTTGCGGAGGGACATATTCATTCCCATCGAACCATGCTTTTAACAATTTTGCGGCGGCTACTTTTTTCTTTTTGCTCTATAAAAATCTCAAATGGATTTTGTTTAGTGCAGCAACACTTATAGCAATGTCCAGAATTTATTTGGGTTTGCATTATCCTTCGGATGTTCTTGCGGGCGCAGTATTTGGTATTTTGTTCGGGTATTTATTTGCAAAACTCGTATTAAGTATTAATAATTATTTACTTAACAGAAAAAAGTTAAAGGATGATAAACAATAACCCAAATCTCACATTGCGTTTTGCAGAAGAAAAAGATATTCCCCTAATCTTTTCCTTAATAAAAGAACTTGCAGAATATGAAAAACTTCTTGATGAAGTAAAGGTGACCGGAGAAATCCTGAAAGAAAATCTTTTTGGAAAAAGAAAATATGCAGAAGTCATCGTTGCAGAATTTGATAAAATTCCTGTCGGACAAGCTCTTTTCTTCCATAACTTTTCAACTTTTTTAGGAAAACCCGGAATTTATCTTGAAGATCTTTACGTAAAGCCCGAATTCCGTGGCAAAGGAATTGGCAAAGCTTTATTAAAGAAACTAATTGAAACTGCAAAAGATAGAAATTGCGGAAGAGTCGAATGGGTCGTACTAGATTGGAATAAGCCTTCAATTGAATTTTACAAAAAACTCGGTGCAAAAGAGATGAAAGATTGGTTGGTTTTCAGGCTAAAAGAGGATAAGTTCTGAAAATCTCTTTTTCATCTTTTCTCATAATTTTTCTATCTTAATCAACGTAAAAACCTGAATTCTTATACCAATAAGGAAAAATAATGCAAGACAAACATAGAGTTGTAATTACAGGAATGGGCGCAGTAACTCCAATAGGATTATCTGTTGATGAATTCTGGAATGCCATGATGAATAGTGTGAGCGGATGCGATTTTATAACACATTTCGATACGTCAAAAGTTGAAACAAAATTTGCTTGTGAGCTTAAAGGATTTGATCCTAATAATTATATGGATAAAAAATCAGCAAGAAAACTAGATCCTTTCAGTCAATACGCTCTTGCTGCGGCAAAAATGGCTGTCGAAGATTCGGGACTGAAACCGGAAAGTATGTCAATAGAAGATAAGGAAAAGACAGGCGTTATTTTTGGAAGTGGAATCGGAGGCTTTAATACTTTTTACAAACAGGCAATTATTAATCATACGGAAGGACCAAACCGTGTATCCCCTTTCTTTATTCCCATGATGATTCCCGATATTGCAGCGGGACTAATTGCAATTGAATACGGTTTTAGGGGACCCAATCATTGTATTGTTACAGCTTGTGCAACATCAAATAATAATATTATTGATTCTTATTTAATAATTAAAAGTGGGTTAGCCGATAGAATATTATCGGGCGGCAGTGAAGCTGGAATTCTAGAAATTGGTATTGCAGGATTTAATGCTTCGAAAGCTTTATCAACAAGAAATGATTCTCCTAAAACCGCAAGCAGACCTTTCGATGCTACTCGCGATGGATTTGTTATTGGAGAAGGCGGTGCGGTTTTAGTTCTTGAGGAACTGGAAGCGGCAAAAAAACGTAATGCTAAAATTTATGCTGAACTAATTGGAATTGGAATGTCTGCTGATGCTCATCATATTACAGCTCCCCACCCCGAAGGCACGGGAGCAATTATCGCTATGAAGATGGCCATTAAAACCGCTGGTATTAAAGCTGAAGATATTGACTATATTAATATGCATGGCACTTCAACACCTCCAGGTGATGTTGCAGAAACAAATGCAATAAAATCTCTGTTCGGAGAATATGCATATAAATTAAATGTCTCATCAACCAAAAGTATGACGGGTCATCTTTTGGGTGCTGCAGGTGGAGTTGAGGCAATTGCATCTATTCTTGCAATAAGAAATAATATAGTTCCTCCAACAATAAATTTTGAACATCCCGATCCTGAATGTAATTTAAATTATACCTTCAATAAACCTCTGGAAAAGAAGATAAATATTGCAATAAGTAATGCTTTTGGATTTGGCGGACACAATACTTCCGTAATATTTAAAAAATTTGAAGAATAAGAAAAATTTTACTGATGATTTAGTAATGATTAGGTCTCAAGAACTTTTGGATATATTTCTAACCTTTTATAAGCTCCATCATTTCTTTCACAGCATCTTTTAAGCCTACAAAAACAGCATGGGCAATAACAGAATGCCCGATGCTGACTTCATCTATATCTGAAACTTCTCTGAATACTTTAATGTTCTGATAATTAAGACCATGCCCGGCATTAACTCCAAGTCCTAATTTTTTAGCATGTTTAGCAGCAATTCTGATTTTTTCTAACTCATCGAACTGTTCTTCTTCTGATATTGCATTTGCAAAAACTCCTGTATGAAGTTCAATATAATCTGAGTTTATTTCAGATGCAGCATCAATCTGATCAATGTCAGGTTCTATAAAAAGTGAGACTTCAATCTCTGCATTGTGAAGAGATCTGACTGTGTCGCGAAAAAGAGTTATGTTGTCAATAACATTAATACCACCTTCAGTTGTGAGTTCCTGTCTTTTTTCGGGAACTAATGTTGCCAACTCAGGACCAACATCGCACGCTATTTTTATTATTTCTTCTGTGGCAGCCATTTCAAGATCAAGCTTGGTTGTAATCAATTCTCTCAAAAGTCTTACATCTCTTTCATTAATATGTCTTCTATCTTCTCTTAGATGAACAACTATGCCATCGACGCCAGCTTGTTCTGCAATCATAGCGGCAGTAACAGGCTCAGGCTGAGCTTCTCCTCTCGCATTCCTGATTGTAGCAATATGATCTATGTTAAGTGAAAATCGCATTTTTAATCCTCAGAATATTGTCTTTAAAATATTGATTAAAGAATTAATGCCAAGACCGAAATCGTCTGCCCTGTAGCGAAGAACCGATATTAAATCAATAATAAACATAACACTCATGTGAGTTATTATGCAATAAAAAATTGATTTTGTTCTTAAAGCTAAAATCCCCAAAGCTATCCCGGCGATGATTGCGCCGAAGGTTTCCGGAGCCGGCTTACCATTATGTAATATCAAAAAAGGAATCATCTGAATTAATACTGCATAGTACCCGAATTGTTTTTTCAGCCCGAACAAAACAAAACCGCGCCAGATAAATTCCCATGCAAACATGTAAACAAGTATTCCTACTTCAAAAAGAAAAAATGTTCCCCAGGAATCCCGTGCTGACGCTAAGTGAGGATATGTTCGGCTGAATTCAGATAAAGATGAAACAATCCAGATTACAGGGAGCATAATCATCAAAAAGATAAAAGTAATTTTTAAACCTGCCCTATAGTCGCCCAAAGAAATTCCGTAATCAGAAACGTTTTCCTTCAATAAAAATTTTATGAGTAAAACCGGAAGGACAAAGAGTGTAAAGAAGTCCCCTATAAACCAGTAATAATATTCTAATAAAAATACATCCGGGTTAGATTGAAAATATTGAAACAGATAATGTCTGAAGAATAATCTTGACGTATAATAGTAAGAGATAGTTTGAAGAACAGCAATCGATAGAAAAATAATAATTACTTTTTTATCGAGATCTTTGATTATTCCCCAAAGCCGCCTTAATTCTTTTTTAATTAAAAATTTTTCCATTTGAGTTTCAAATTATATAAGATAAATAATAAAAATTATTTAAACCTCCTTTTAAGGATAAAATAGAGCTTTAAGCCTCCTGAGAATCTTGACAAGATTTTTATTAAATGTTATATTAGCACTCGTCATTTAAGAGTGCTAATATTCTAACACAACTTATTATAAAAAAAGGAGTTAACAATGAGTAAAATGAATTTAACCCCTTTAGCCGACAGGGTTATCATAAAACCCAGCGAGGCTGAAGAAAAGACCAAAGGCGGAATTATCCTGCCAGATACCGCTAAAGAAAAACCAATTGAAGGAACTATCGTTGCTGCCGGTCCAGGCAAAGTCACAGAAGACGGAAAGACTGTAAAATTGGGCGTTAAAGTTGGAGATAAAGTATTATACGGTAAATACAGCGGAACAGAAATTACAGTTGAAGGCGATGAATATTTAATAATGAGAGAAAGTGACATTTTCGCAATTGTCGGTTAATCGCTACTCTTGTAAATAAAATTTGAAATAAAAAAAGGAGATAAAAATAATGGCTTCTAAATTAATAGAATTCGATAGCGAAGCTCGTAATAAACTGAAAAAGGGAGTTGACAAACTTGCTAACGCAGTAAAGGTAACTCTTGGTCCAAAAGGAAGAAACGTTGTGCTGGATAAAAAATTTGGTGCACCGACCGTTACTAAAGACGGTGTTTCTGTTGCTAAAGAAATAGAACTTGAAGACCCGGTAGAAAATATGGGAGCGCAGATGGTTCGCGAAGTTGCTTCCAAAACAAGTGACGTAGCCGGAGATGGGACTACAACAGCAACAGTTTTAGCACAAGCTATTTACAGGGAAGGATTAAAAAACGTAACCGCTGGTGCAAATCCAATGGATTTAAAACGCGGAATTGATCTTGCTGTTTCAAAAGTTATAGAATACCTTAAAACCGTAAGCAAAGATGTTGAGGGAAGAAATGAAATTGCACAGGTTGGTTCAATCTCTGCAAACAATGACAAATCAATCGGTAATTTGATTGCTGATGCGATGGAGAAGGTTGGTAAAGATGGTGTAATCACAGTTGAAGAAGCAAAAGGTACTGAAACATCTTTGGATGTTGTAGAAGGTATGCAATTCGACCGTGGATATCTTTCACCTTATTTTGTGACTGATGCCGAATCAATGGAAGCAGTTCTTGAAGATCCATATATCCTGATCCACGACAAAAAGATTTCAGCTATGAAAGACCTTCTGCCGATTCTTGAGAAAGTTGCTCAACAGGGAAAATCAATGCTTATTATAGCAGAAGATCTTGAAGGTGAGGCACTTGCTACACTTGTTGTAAATAAACTCCGCGGTACATTAAAAATAGCCGCAGTTAAAGCTCCCGGGTTCGGCGACAGAAGAAAAGCGATGCTCGAAGATATAGCAACATTGACAAACGGTACTGTAATCTCCGAAGAACGCGGTTTTAAACTAGAAAATGCAACTGTTTCTTATTTAGGCACTGCTAAAAAAGTAGTTATAGATAAGGATAATACAACCGTCGTTGAAGGTGCTGGAAAAACTGAAGATATAAAGAAAAGAATAAATGAAATAAAAGCTCAGATTGACAAAACCACTTCTGACTATGATAAAGAAAAATTGCAGGAAAGACTTGCTAAGTTATCCGGCGGTGTTGCCGTACTAAAGATCGGTGCATCTACAGAAGTAGAAATGAAAGAAAAGAAAGCCCGTGTTGAAGATGCTTTACACGCTACACGTGCCGCAGTTGAAGAAGGCATCGTATCGGGCGGTGGTGTAACTTTTGTTCGTGCAATCAATATTCTTGATAAGCTCCAAGGTGAAAACTTGGACCAGACTACGGGAATTAAAATAATCCAGAAAGCTCTTGAAGAGCCGTTAAGACAGATTATTAACAATGCTGGTATCGATGGATCTGTTGTTCTGCAGAAAGTTATAGAAGGAAAGGATAAGGGAGAAGATTACGGCTTTAATGCAGCTACTGAAAAATATGAAAACCTAATTAAAGCAGGAGTTATCGATCCTACTAAAGTTACAAGAACAGCACTAGAAAATGCTGCTTCTGTAGCTTCCCTCTTAATTACAACAGAAGCTGTTGTATACGAGAAGAAAGAAAGAGAATCGGCTATGCCAGCTATGCCTCCGGGAGGAATGGGTGGTATGGGCGGAATGGATTATTAATAGATCCAAACTTTATCGAATTAGGCGGGAAACGTTTCCCGCCTTTTTAATTTTAAACTAAAAAAATGTTTTAAAAATTAATCCGGTAGCTTAAGGAAAAACTATTGTTAGGTTTAAAATCAAAATCCGGTATATAAGAAATGACCGTTGAATCCCCTGTATTGGAAAGAAAAAGTAAATCAAACTGGCTGTAAAGCCAGAGAGCAGCATAAGTAATGAATGCAAAATTTCTCATTCTGTAAGCAAAATTATAATCATTATATTTTCCTGCAACATTGTTTATATCCGTCTCCTGCAGGTATTCTTTCTCCTTTTTATTCGTATCAATAATGTAATAAATCCCAGCAGCTATTGAAGCAACAGACAGTGTTGTTAATGCCCAGGCTTTAAAATTACTCTCCAAATAAAGATGTCCAGTACCGGGAATAAAAACAGAACGTAATAAAGCCTGCCTTAGAATTTCTTTATTAACAGTATCTCTTATAGTAACAGGAATTTCTACGTAAACAGTATCGTGTTTTACAATTTCCGGTTCTTCATTGTGATCCATATTTAACAAATATAAATTTTTTATCTTATCAAAGAACGAAATTATCTTTGGAGAAGTATTTGACGGGTTCATTTCGAAAGAAGAATCAACTTTAAGGATTTCAGTAAAACTAACCCGTGCGTCCTGTTCATCTGAAAGAGTGTAGTAAGCTATTCCCTGCATCCTGTAGATTTCAATTAATTCATTGTCATTAAAACGATCTTTACTTTTTATTAACTGCGATGCTTCATTTATTACTTCGGAATATTCGAAGTTACCAAATTTTTCAGACAGGTCTTTCAAATCTTGTTTGTTATCCTGTGAAAAGGCAGGCAAAGAAATAAGACATAGAATTACTACTATTAAAAATTTATTCATGCTTCCAAATAAAGTAGATTATTATAGGGTAATATAAGTTTTTTAGATGGGAAAATTAAACTTGAGGATTATTGGTTATTCTTCAGCTCATTAAAATTATATTTTATGGTAAGTGTTTCCTTTGGCTTAATTGTGATTTTTTCTTCAATATTTTGATAACCCGGGTTACGGACTGACAAATTATGATCCCCCGACATTAGCATAATCGGTTTTAATAATGGACTCGTACTTTTATAGTTTCCATCAATAAATATTTTTCCCCAAGGATAAATTTTACAATCGAGATATCCAACCTTATCATAAAAATTAATCTTTACTGAACGTAGTTTATTTTGCCTGATTAAAATATTTTCATAATATGGGGGGAAATCCGGGTGTACTAATTTTAACTCATACCTCCCTGTTTCAAGTTGAATACTTTGTTCTAAAGGAGTAGTTTCAATCTTCCTGTTATTAATATAGACTTCCGCCCAGGGATTTGCTTCTACAAAGAGATCACCATAAGTGACTTTCTCAACACTGTTCTCTTTTTTTGTAACGGACTTATTTGGGGTTTCAACATCTGCAATTGGTTTTTCATTAATCTTATCATTCTTAGCTGAGATTTCATTTGAATCAGCAGTGGAAATTTTCTGCTGTGGTTTTTCATTAACACTTTTATCGCTCTCCGATAGAGTAAAAAATCTTACTATGGCAATAATAATAATTATAGCCGCAGATATATATAAGATTCTAGCTTTAGTTTTATTTGATCTGGTTGGTGTCGTTTCAACTTTTTTAGGAGTCTCATCTCCGACAATCTTAAAATAGCTTAAAGCCTCGAGTGCGTTCTTTGTTCTTTTGTTGGGATTTTTCTTTAATAAATTTGATAATAGGTCACGAACTTCAGGGGGTAAAGAAGAAATTTGTTTAACATCTTTTTCAATATTATAATTCAGAACACTATTGATAGTATCGTTGATATCATTTCCTATAAAAGGATTTTGTCCTGTAAACAATTCGTAAATAACGATGCCAGACGAAAAAAGGTCTGTTTGTGGAGTAAGCTCCTCTCCTCTTATTTGCTCCGGCGACATATACCCCGGAGTTCCGACAATTGTAGATTTGTGAGTCAAGAAAAGATCATCTCTTGCAAGAGCTAAACCGAAGTCCGCAATTTTTAGTTCCAGTTCAGCATTTACCAAAATATTTTCAGGTTTAATATCCCTGTGTACAACCCCATTTTTGTGAGCAGCGTTTAACGCTTCCAAGAGTTGTATGGAAATATGGATTTTCTGCTTATCAGAAAGATTATCTTCATTTATTACTTTTCTTAAATTTTTCCCCTCAAAATATTCGAATGATATATAAAAGTTATCTCCTGCAGTTCCAAAATCAAGTACTTTTATAAGATTGTGATGATCGAGTTGTGCAAGGATTTTTGCTTCTCTTCTAAATCGTTCCAGGAAAGTTTGATCCGGTAATTCTTTTGTAGAAAGGGTCTTTAGAATTATTTTTTTGCCGAGGTAAATATGATTGGCTAAATAAACAGAAGTGTGCTGATCCTTTTTTAGTGTATCGATAATTTCGAACTTATCAAACAGGATATCCGATTTGTTATTTGGCATTTCATTATTTGTTTGTATTCATCTCTTTCAACTTAAGCTGTACCCACCTGACGGAAACTCCCAGTGATTTGGCAGTCGTTGTCCGGTTATCATTATACATTTTAAGTCTTTTTAAAAGAAGAATTTTTTCAAAGTCCCTCAAGGTCCCCATAAAGTTTGCATCATTTGAATCTTCTTCCATAATGACATGTTCAGGCAGCAGTTTATTTGAATCACAAAGAATGATGGCTCTCTGTATTACATTTTCCAACTGTCTTACGTTCCCGGGCCAACTATATTCTTCAAGCAATTTCATTGTATCTGCTTCAATATAAATTTTTTTATCAGAGAATTTTTTAATAAAATAATTGGTTAATAGAGGTACATCTCCAACTCTTTCGCGGAGAGGTGGAACTTTGATAGGAAAAACATTAAGCCTGTAAAAAAGATCTTCCCTGAATCTTTCATCTTTAACAAGCTGACTCAGATCTTTGTTGGTCGCAGCTATTACACGTGCATCTATATGAATAACTTTTGTATCTCCAAGGCGCATTATTTCTTTACTCTGTAAAACTCTTAATAATTTTGCCTGTAGTGCCATTGAAATATCAGCAATTTCATCGAGAAAGAATGTGCCGCCACTTGCAACTTCAAAAAGTCCTTTTTTATCTGAAGAAGCACCAGTAAAAGCACCTTTCTTAAATCCAAATAATTCACTCTCAAGCAATGTATCGGGAATAGAGCCGCAGAACTGAGCAAGATATGGTTTATCATTTCTCTCACTTAAATCGTGAATTGCTCTCGCTATTAATTCTTTACCTGTCCCACTATCTCCAAGAAGTAAAACTGTTGCATCTGTACGTGCAACTTTATTTATGAGAAGAGCAAGCCTTTTCATAACAACACTCTCCCCTATCAGCTTGGGAATTTTTCTTTCTGAATCAATCCTGTTACGTAAAAGAATGTTTTCTTTTTCCAGTGTTTCAAGTTTGCTTATTTTATCGAGTGCGAGTGAGACAATGTTCGAGAAAAAATCGAGGAAAGTAAGATTTTCTTCATTAAATTCTTTCCTGTTCATCCTGCTATCTGCTAAAATTACACCCCATATTCTTTCATTTTTTATAATCGGAACTCCCAGAACAGATTTTATATTTTGAAGCTGAACGCTTTGGAATTGCGAAACATTCGGATCACTTTGTACATCATGATATAAACAAGGCTGCTTAGTATCTACAACTTTCTGCAAAATCCCCGACGAAAATTCTGAAAGATCTTCAATATTTTCTTTCTGAACATTTCTCGCCGCAATAATGCTGAATTCTTTTTTGATATCGTTGTATTGAACGAAAAGTCCGCGTTCGGCATTTACTACGTCAATTACAAGATCAAGGGTGTCACTTATAAGCTTTTCCGTATAATTAACGGAGTTTAAAATTCTGCTAATCTGGTAAAGCGTATCAAACTGTTCCTTCGATATCAGCCTGATTTTTTCTATTGTTTCCGGTTCGTAAAAATTCATTTATGCCCTTTGTTTCTAGCCTAAAGATAACAAAATTTTCTTATTGAATTCGGAAAGTTGCCTGCCTTGACCTGGAACGGTTTTGATATTTGTCAATAATCCATAATACCCAGTAATAATTCCCCTGCGGCAAATTCTGTGTCATAAAGTAAGAGGTGGAATCAGCTGATATATTTTCCTTACTTCGCGCAAGTTGAGCTTCGTTTGTATAAACCTCCAAAGTAAATGTAAAGCTATATCCTGCGTTAAATTTACTCCATTGAAAATCAATTGGTTGTTGTGTAATTGCGGCGTCATTTGACGGCACAAGTCCTGTAACTTCGTCTTTTATAATACGAGCTATTCTTCCACTACCGATTGTATATTCATTATCATTTTTATCTTTGGCAATTATATATAAATTCAATCCAACCACTTGTTCTATATCAGTTACATTTATTTCATCCTGAGTTATTGTTGTCTCGTAATTATTATCGAGAGACTTTTTAAGACCAAGCTCAGAATTATAAACGAAAACAGAATCTATGTAACCGTCAAAATCTGTTATCCAGGTTTTTACAAAAAGTTCATACCTTTGGGATTGGTTAACTACTGTTGAATATATCAAGGAACTATCCAGCACAGGAATCTTGTTAAGATATAATTGAGTAAACTCCCTTTTAGAGGTTCCCCAGCTTATTACAAGAGTATCTGATTTAAATCCCTCTTTATAGAAGATCAAATCCCCGTCTTCTGTATGGATATTACTAAATCTGTATTTCCCGTCGGCATCTGTTTTAGTAATAATATTTTCCGGTTTCCAGAGTACATTAACATCTTCAACTCCTGTTCTTGGAACGCTATTCGTTTGCACAGTGCCTTCAATAATTCCATATTCATAATCAGGATTCAAAGGATCGAAAGGGTTGTTCCTTGGGGCATTGCAGGATAAATTAATAAAAAATAAAAATGAGATAGCTGCAATATATATTGATTTAGAAAACAGTAAAAAATTTTGTCGCATAGCCATATCTTATTGTGAAATAGTAAAAAGCAGACAATTTAGCCACTTTTTACATTACTCACTAAAATATATAAATAATTTATTGTGATAAAAAATGTGGGGGCAAAATACTAAAAATCATTCAGAGAGGCTTTAAAGAATGAAAATTATTCGATGTCTCTTTTATCGGTAGGAACATCTAAAATATCAATTATTTCACTATCCTTTACAATAATTGAACTTAATTTATTTCCTGTATAAACAGAAGTATCTATGTATACAGCATTATTTTTTTCTTTGTGATGAATTTCCCTCTGCCTTGTATGACCAACCACTTGTAACTTACCAAGATTCATAAGTGAATCCCTTGTCCAAAGAATTCCATGGTCATTCATAATATTCTCGGTCATAATTTTATTAACCTGTTCTACATTACTAAGTACTTTTCTTGGGAGACGGGATTTGTAATACGTAGAAATGCCGGCGTGAGATATAAAGCAGTCGGGAAGATCGAAAAAAAGTGGGGCCTTAATTATTAACTCAAGATGTTTATGCATCTCTTCTACTTTATCATCATATGAGTTAACGGTCGGTTCCGAACCATTGTATATCCATATTCTTCCCATTTCACTTGCCGGGTGGTGAACAAAATGATAAAACATCAGGTCATGATTACCGGTAGTGAATTTTATATTTTCCGCTTTTATAAGTTCGATAACATCATAACTGAAATTCCCCCTGTCTACGAGATCTCCGACACTGTAAATTTCTATGTTTGGATATTTAACTTTTATGTTTGAGACTAATTCTTTGAGTGTATAAAAACAACCGTGAATGTCTCCGATAACTGCAATCATATTTTCCCAATAAAAATGAATAAGATCAACTAAATGATCTTTAGACGATTAATAAAAAAGATTGTCCCCTCTGTCAGTTAGTAGAGAAAACTCTTAAGCGTCTGAACTCGACATTGAAAATACTAGCAATCGGTTCATTAGAACAATATCCCTGGTAAGTGCAAACTCCTTTAGCTAAACCATGGTCTTCTAAAAGAGCATTAGAGAGACTGTTCTCAGCAATATTCTGTACATAGCCGAATGCAGCATTATTCAGCCCATAACTTGCAGTTCTGGAAACGAGTGCAGGCATATTAGGGACACAATAATGAATTACATCGTGCATCGTATAAACAGGATCCGAAATTGTTGTAAGCCTGCTTGTTTCTACACATCCTCCCTGGTCAATTGACACATCAACAATTACAGCACCTTTTTTCATTTTCTTTACCATATCTTCAGTAACTAAGTGTGGAGTTTTCTCTCCTTTTATAAGTACCGCTCCGATTAAAATATCGGCAAACCTGACACCACGTGAAATAGTATAAGAATTCGCTACTACCGTAGTAATTCTTTTTCGAAATTCAGTTTCAAAGTTACGCAGCCTGTGTAAATCATTGTCGAGAACAATTACTTGTGCACCTCTTCCTAGTGCAGCTCTAGCAGCAGTTTTCCCAACCACTCCTGCACCTAAAATTACTACCGCCGCAGGTGCTACTCCGGGTATTCCTCCAATTAAAACGCCCCGCCCTCCTTTGTTAAAACTCTCAAGATATCTTTCAGCAACCTGTATTGCAAGCTGCCCCGCTATTTCACTCATCGAATGTAAGACGGGAAGTCCTCCGTTACTTTCAATTAACTCATAACCTATTGCAGTAACCTTTTTATTTAGTAACTCGGTGATGATTTTTTTCTTCCCAACTGCAAGATGTAGAAATGAAAATAGTACCTGGTTTTCCTGGAGCATATCAACTTCATCTTCGGTAAGCGGTGCAACTTTAACAACCATCTCAGTAAGATTATAAGCTTCTTCTTTACTATACACAATTGTAGCGCCGGTCTTTACAAAATCTCCATCACTAAAATTACTGCCCGCCCCAGCACCTGATTCAATAAAAACTGTGTGTCCGCCTCTCGTTAGCGCGTCGACGCCAGCCGGTGTTAAAGCAATTCGTCTTTCTTCTTTATGATTTTCTTTGGGAATCCCGATTCTCATTAGCAGTTCTCCATTAAGTTAAATTACCTATTAATGAATAGATATTCAACATTCGGAATTTGAAATTTTCCAGTTAAATCATTTTTACTTTAATTTATTTAGTTAACAGGAGTCAACGGTTTCTTACCTTTTAGCACATTAATCACATTTTTAGCAGCAAGCAAAGCCATTGCCGTTCTCGCTTCTTCGGTCGCACTGCCTATGTGTGGAAGCAAAACCACATTATCGAGTTTTAACAGTTCGGGATTAATAGCGGGCTCGTTTTCGTATACATCAAAGCCGGCAGAAAAAATTTTCTTCTGTTTGATAATTTTTATTAATTCTTTTTCATCTACAATTTCCCCGCGTGCTGTATTTACAATAATGGCAGATTTTTTTAATAACGATAATTTTTCTTTATCCAAAAGGCGATAAGTTTTTTCGTTAAGAGGAAGATGAATAGAAACTATATCCGATTTTTTAAGCAAACTATTTAACGGCAATTTTACAGCACCAGTTCTTTTTTCCAGATCGTAGTTTCTGCTTCTTGAAAAGTAAACTATCTTTGTTTTAAAAGCCTTTGCTCTTACAGCAGTTTCAGTACCTATTCTTCCCGCCCCGATAATTCCTACTACTTTGTCTTTTAATTCTATTCCAAGAAGAAGATTTGGCTGCCAGCTTTTAAATTTTCCCTGCCTTATTAATCTTTCTCCCTCAATTAACCTTCTTGAACATGCAAGTATTAAAGACATTGCAATATCAGCTGTTGAATCGGTGAGGACATCCGGCGTGTTTGTAACTATTATCTTTTTTTGCGCAGCATAATCAACATCTATATTATTAAATCCAACTGCATAATTAGCAATTACTTTACAATTGGGGATTTTATCAATAAGTTCTTTATCAAACTTCTCGGTTAAAAGTGCTATAACAGCATCAGCACCTTTTATATTTTTGATTAATTCTTTCCTACTGATAGGTTCATCTTTTTTATAAACATCTACCTGAAATTTTTCTTTTCTTAAAAGATGAACAGCTTTCTCAGATATTTCTCTTGTTATGAAGACTTTCATTATTTATCCGAATAAAAGTTTTACAATGAATAGAGCTCCCAAAATTCCTGCAATATCGGCAAGTAAACCGGCGGGAACAGCGTGTCTTGTTCTTTTTATATTAACCGCTCCAAAATAAACTGCAAGCACATAAAAAGTAGTTTCTGTACTTCCGAAAAATGTTGAAACTAGAATACCGATAAATGAATCGGGTCCGTGTACAGAAATAATATCAGTCATAATTCCAAGTGAACCACTTCCCGAAAGTGGACGCATTAACGCCATTGGCAAAGCTTCTGCCGGCATTCCGATAAAATCAGTAATGGGTTTCATAATTGTTACAAGCCAATCCATTGCGCCGCCGGCTCTGAAAATACCGATTGCTACAAGCATTGCTACAAGATAAGGTATAATCTTGATTGCAATATTAAATCCTTCTTTAGCTCCCTCAATAAATTGTTCGTAGACTTTTACTTTTTTAAAGACACCGTAGCCAACAAAAACAAATATCAACAACGGAATTGCTAAAGTCGATATAAGTTCAATTACTGTTTTAAATGATTCAGGGTTTAAAAACCTTAACGTAGATCCAACAGACTTTCCTATTCCTGTAAAAAGAAACAACAAAGCAATTACAACTAATCCGACAAAAATTAAAATTTCTTTTTTATGTTTTTTAATTGATTCAGACATGCTTCCTTTTTTAAAAGGAAATTTTTCCAGAACTTTTGCAGCAATAATTCCGGTAATTGTTGCACATAAAGCACCGAATATAGAAGTTCCAATAATTATTGCCGGATCGGAACTGCCCGCAGCAGCTCGCACTGCAATTGCTGTTGCAGGAATAAGAGTTAGCCCTGCAGTATTTATAGCAAGAAAGGTTACCATAGCGTTTGTTGCAGTTCCCTTTTCAGGATTAAGTTTATCAAGTTCTTCCATAGCCTTGAGTCCGAAAGGTGTAGCAGCATTTCCTAAACCAAGCATATTCGCAGAAATATTCATTATTATTGAACCCATAGCCGGATGGTCGGATGGAACATTGGGAAATAATCTTTTTGTCATAGGTTTCATCCATTTTGCAATAATTCCAATCAATCCTGCAGCTTCGGCAATTTTCATAATGCCAAGCCAGAGTGCCATAATTCCGATTAAACCTAAAGCAATGTTTACAGAAAGTTTTGCATAATCAATTGCTGTATTAGTAATATTCTTCATCCTAAGAAAAGAAACTTTTTCAAGTGTCATTTCAGCTCTGGCATTCTTATCTGAAACCAGCGAAAGATTATTAATCATTCCTGATAAATCATCTCCTTCCCCACTCGCCGAAGACATTTCCTGAAATACCTTTGGACTTTCTTTACCTGTCTTAAAGATTATAGATAGTTTTTTATGATCAGGATTTACAGAAACTTTTGCCGGAACAATTAAGTCGGAAGAAACGTTCTCATCATAAAAAGAATTAAAATCTTTTTTACTAATTAAAAGATTCACATCATAGGATTTTTTAACAGCGGGATCAAAAGGCTGAGCAAACGAAATAGTAATAGGAAGAGATTCATTGTTTCTATATTTATTACTACTGTTGTTAATAATGTCTGTTGTTAAGCCTGTAACAATTCCCAGGAAAAGTAAAGTTATCCAGACATAATTAAGCATGAAACAATACCGTTTTTTCTGTTTTAAATAGAATACATCTTTTGTAAAGAAAATTTAAGGAAAGATTTTATTTGAATGAACTCAAGTGGGAAAAAATTATCAAAATATTTATAATAAAAGGGAATAAATCTTGGAAAGGCAAATTCCAAGTCAACCTCCCATTTCTTCGTATGCCTGTATTTCTTCTGTATCAATAAAGACAACCTTCGTTAAACCAGGTTTCCCTTCCTTATCAACCACTTTTGAGTATTTAGAAATATAATTCTCTACCAGCGAACCGGCTAATTTCGGTTCATCGACTACTTTTATTAATCCAGTAATTGTAATTGAAAGGATATTATACACAGAGATAAAGTCTGCTTTGACTGTTTTTTTTATTTTGTCATTCTTAACTATTGTAAAGCAAACACTGCTTTCCAATTTAATGTCTTCAAATTCTTCATCATTTTCGTTAAAGAAAAAATAAATATTTTTATCCTGGTAAAGAAATGTAATTGCCTGCTGTGAGATTTTTTCATCCTTTAAACTCATTGCAAGAACACCGATAGGATTATCAATCAACTCTTTTTCGATTACTTCTATATCTCTTATTTGTGAAATTGTTTTCTGCATAAATGATGAGTCCAGGTTAATTTACTATACAATTTTTATGATTAATTGAAAAAACACAATCAGGACAATGACTGAGATTCTTCCCGAAAGTATTTGCTCTTATAGCTTTTACCATTTTATCAATCTCGTTTTTTACTTGCGTTAAGTCGTCCCTCTTTATGGTCAGACTCGCATTTTCTTCCGGGTGTTTTATGAAAATAATTTTAAGATGAAATTCTTCAATAGCCCTGAATAATCGGCTAACAATATAGGAATAAAATTTTAATTGAGTTAGGTAAGATTTGAATCTTTTTTCGATTTCATTTTGGGACAAATTATCTGTCTTAAAATCTATAATTATTGCTTTTTTCCCATCAATTATTAGCCTGTCAATTATTCCGAATAAAAAATAATCGCTTTCTTTTGTATAAATCTCAAATTCGCTGTGATAATTCTTGCCCCGTTTTATTTCTGTAAAGCTTTTTGACTCATAAAAATTTAAAAGGTCGGAAACAATTTCAGTTGTTAGTTCGCCGAATAATTTACTATCATAACTGAAAATATCTGATTCATCTTTTATCATTTTTTCTGCGGCTTCTTTTAAATCACTTTTATCGATTTCCTGCTGTAGAATTTTATGAATTACTCTTCCCTTTAAATCGCCAAACATAGATAAAGATTTTTCCTCTTCTTCATCAGAATTAGTTTCAATTCTATTTTCAAAAGGCTGAAACTCATATTTCTCATTATTTTTTTCAAGTTCCCTATTGTTAAGCTGTTTCATTAAACCTGAAAAGCCATAATCATAAGTAAGTTTGTATTTAAGCGGACATTGATGAAAGATCGAAACCTTGGTTGCAGAAATTATTTCTCCTTTAGGAAAATCTTTTACATCTTCCAGTTCCAGGTTATCCGGTAATTTATTGATAATTAAAGAGTTATCGTGACTCTTATATCCTTCTATTTTTTTTATTATAGGAATAAATATGGAAACTTTTTCAGATGTAGTTTCAAATTCATCTGTTTTTCTTTTTAGGAATTTAAGATTTGAAGAAAGTTCGAAAGATTCGGAATCAAGATCGATTCCTAATCCTGCCAACAAAAGTCCTAAAAAAGAATATTCGTTGTAACGAAAATCTTTTTTATGAGTTCCTGTTATAAAAAGATAATTCATTGCACGGGTAACAGACACATAAAAAAGTCTTTTAATTTCGGCAAGGTCCTTTCTTCTTGCAATATGATTGTGAATATTTACAACTGGCGCCGACTCATAATCTGCAAAATAATTTTCATTCAAAGGCACTTTTGTTAAAAGACCAATCTCTTTACTTACAGTTATATTTTTAGATCGAACAGCACTAACCGGAGAAGTTCCATCACAATTAAATAGAAATACAGCTTTAAACTCTAATCCTTTTGCCTGGTGAATTGTCATCACTTTTATCGAGTTCGATTCCTCAGCAACTGCAGCCTGGGATTCGTCACCAGTTTTATCAATGGATTCCTTAAGAAAACTAACATAATCGTATAAAGATCTAAAATCCTGTTGATTAAAATATGTCGTAAGACTTAATAGTTTATCAATGTTTGCTAATTCCTGCTGTCCGTTTATTTTTGAAGTAAGAACAGCAAGATAATTTGTTTCATCGAAGATTTTTCTTAACAGGCTTGTCGGATCATAACTTTTAGACAGTGTAAGGTTTTCTTCTATGGAATCGATAATAAAATTTGATTCTGAGTGAGTTTTACAAAAGCTTTTCAGTTTTTCCCAATATTTAATTTCTCTATACCGTGATATTTCAAAAATTTGTGCGTCAGAAAAATTAAAGAAGGGTGATCTAAGCATTCCGACAAGAGCAGTATCATTATCTTTATCTAATAAAAAAGAAAAATAATTATACACATCATAAACACTTTGCCGCTGGTAAAAACCTGTTCCGCCTACAACATTAAAAGGAATTCTATGTTTTGAAAAAACCTTTTCTAAATCCTTAAATGATTTTCTCTTTCTTACAAGTACCGCTATGTTACTCCAGGTAATTTCTTTCTGTTCATCAAGTAAATTAATAATGCGTTTGGCAACCAATTCGGCTTCAGTGTCTGGAGAATTTTCATCTTCGTCCCCAATGAGTATTTCAATCTTTCCTTTAATATCATCTTCTCTTGCACAAATAAGTTCGGAATATTCAACTTCATTGTACATCCCATTTGGCTGTGAAAAAAGATTTTTAAAAAGAAGATTTGTAAATAAGCAAACTGCCGGTGCCATCCTGAAACTATCAGGCAAACTTAAAAGATACTGGGAACCCGAAGTGTTTTGAATATTCCTTTTTGTTTCAGCAAAAACTTCGAGTTCGGCATCACGGAACATATATATGCTCTGTTTCTCATCGCCAACAACAAAAAGATTTCCGGTTTTCAAGTAATCTAAAATTGGCAAAAATATTTTGTATTGAATTTCATTTGTGTCCTGGTATTCGTCGATCATTATATATTTATATTTTTCAGATAACGAATCCCGAACGTAGTTATTCTTCAAAATTTCTTTTGTGTAAAGAAGAATATCTTCATAATCTACATACCCGTTTTCTCTTTTCTTTTGTTCATACAAGGCAGCAGTCTTATTAAAAAATTTGATTACGGTTTTTCCAAGTCTTGCTAATTCGGTTTCAATTTCTTTATGATTGGAAGGAATCGTAATTCCATCAGTTTCTTTTAGGAGCTTTTCAAGTTCGTCTATTTCTTCAGTAATGCTTCTTCTTAAATCTTTTTCTGCATAACCACGGATTTTTATTGTCCCGCTTTTTGTACAAACAAGTTCACGGATCTCTGCAAGAGTTAAAAGAAAATCTTCAGCGCTAGTTTCATTATTTAGCTTATTAAGCAGATTCCGAGCCATTTTTGCAGTCTGATTCAAAAGGGATTTTGCGAGAACAGCATCATTTATAGCTTTTAAATTTTTTATCAAAGAATCTTTCTTCTTCAGAAATATTTTTTTTGCAAGATCTAAAAATGAATTGTAGAAATGTTCGGAGATTTCTTTTTCAGATTTATTATAAACTTTATTGACAAGTTCTGCTACGTTCTTCCGGTTCTTGATAAGAAAGAATAATTCGTCAGCAAAAACCTTTCTCGATGCAAAAATTCTTATAAGATATTTAAGCTCTTTGATTTCCCCGGAATTTTCAAACGCAGATTTTATGACTTCTTCAACAGAAAGTTCAACTAATTCGTTTGAAAGATTTTCATCGATTGGTTGAAAGTTTGCATCAAGAGAAGCTTCAACGGGAAATTCCCTTAGTATATTAACACAAAATGCATGAATTGTCGATATGTTTGCGGAGACAAGCTGTCTTCTAATTCTTTCTAATTTTTTTCTTAATTCATCGTCGGGAGAAAGCGTTAATCTGTATTCTACTTCTCCGGCTATCTTTTTATAAAGTTCGCTCGCAGCTTTATCAGTAAAAGTTATTGCAGCAATATTTCTTAGAGGAATTTCTTCATTAATAGCAATTTCGAGATACCTTTGCGACAAAACAAAAGTTTTACCGGAGCCCGCATTTGCAGTTAAAGAGATATGATTTTTGTAATGTAATGCGGACGCCTGATGAGGTGTTAAAATTGTTTTCTCCTGGTTCATGATTTAACAAGCTTCGGAATAGTTATTTTAAATGTAGTTCCATTTTCCGAAGTATCAAGTAAAATAATATTCCCATTAATTCCTTCGAGAAATCTTTTAATCAGCTTAAGCCCTATTCCCATTCCCTTCTTTTTTGTAGTAAAGCTCGGTTCAAAAATTTTGTCTTTATCTTTTTCAGATATTCCTTTCCCGTCATCTGAAAACAATAAAACAAAATTACTGTCAATCGATTTAATCTGGATAGAAATTTCTGCGGCTTCAGCTTGAATTGAATTTCTTATAAGATTAATTATCATCCTTCTGAATTGATTTAGATCGGTTTCTATTACTGCTATATCAATTTCACTACTTAATTTAATATTCGCCTTTTCTTCAGCAAATAGATTAAGCGTATCTTTAAGTACGGGAAGTAAATCCGTTGGCTCAAGTTTTAAGCTTGGCATCTTTGCAAACCTGGAAAACTCTGTTGCAATAGAACTCAGGTTTTCAATCTGTGCTAAAATTGTTTGTGTTACCTTTTCAAAAACCGAATCAAATTTATCCGACTTATCTCTAAACGTAGCAATAAGTTGCTGAACAGAGAGTTTCAAAGGTGTAAGAGGATTTTTAATCTCATGTGCAACCTGTTTAGCCATTTCTTTCCAGGCATTTTCACGTTCGAGTTCTGCAAGTTCAATTTGATTTTTCTGTAACTCTTTTGTCATCGAATTGAAACTCTGAACAAGATCTCTTATTTCACCTTTTTCCTTATGAATAATTTCTACATTCATATCCCCTTGCGCAATCGCGACTGTAGCTTTTGTTAATCTTCTTATCGGCGCGGAAATATTATTCGCAAGAATAGTACTCATAATAATTATTATGAGTACCGCAAGGGAATAAATACCAAATAAAAATGTGTCCATATCCAGAGTAGAAAAAATAACATCGACTTTGTTAAAAGCATCATTTACGTTTATAATGAAATCTTTATTGTTGATGGTGATCTTCTTGTAAAAAGAATCATACTCAAAATTTTCTATTTTTTCCTCGGTCAAATATTCTCTATAGCTCAAATAATTTAAATGATAATAAGCTTGCGGATTCATCTTCTCAGGAAATAGCCCTGAGCTGTAATACTGATCACTGGAATTGAATGTTTGGTCAGTTACTTTATAAGCGCCGAATGAAATGCCAAGCTCTTTTCCTGCTGCGCTGAATAAAGATTTTATATCTCTGTCGGGATGTTCTTCATTCTGAACATGAATATGGTTCTCTAAGTAATTTGTTCTTTCACTCAGTTCATCAACTACGGCAGTTTGACTTCTTTCTTTTACAACCTGTCTATTATAAATAGCGAGTAAAACAACCGGTATTATCGAGATAAGAAGAAAGGCTATTAAAACCTGTGCTTTAAAAGTGTATTTTATTTTCTTTATTCTTGAAACAAAAATGAAAGTGAAAAGAATTAAAATAAAGATGCTGTGAATAACAAAAATTTTGAAGAAGTTGAAAAGATTCCAGGTAAACTGTTTCTCTCTCAAAAGAACCGCAATTATTTTTTGGTTATCTCCTTTCACCGTTTTTACAAGATACGTAAGATATTGCTCATCATTTAAAGTTAGAGTTAACCATGTATCATTATCCTGGGAATATTTCACATTCCAGATCGGTTGCACATTATCGCGGGAAGGATAAATATCTCCGTAAATTCTGCTTACTCTTGAATCGGTAAACTCAAAAATCTTTAGCTGCTTTACATCTACTACAGGACTTAAAATATTTTCTTTAGATTCTAAGAAATCAGGAATTCCAGTGTTTCCCATTAGTTGCAAATCGAAAGCAACTGTAGCGGAAACGTATCCTACAATTATTTCGTTTACCGAAACAGGGATTATTCCTGTAAAAACCTGGTCATAATTCTCAGATGTTTTTTCAGGTATAAATATTTTTGATTTCCCAGGTTTCAGTCCAATAAATTTTGACTTAGAAAATTCAGGATGATCAATTCCCATTGAGAAATTACCGACTAATTCCATGTTACGGTTATAAAGAGAAACGGAAGAATGCAAAGATTCTCTCTGCAATGAACTGTTACACCAGATTAAAAACGCAACTGCATCGTAATTAGCATTTCTTCTTAAAAAATAATTAACAGTAGTTGGATTGGATGCAGCGTCGTTTAAAGTTTCTTCTATATGAAAATGCAGAAGATTGTCGTTTGGTCTGGTAATTTCATAAGCAACAGTTTTTAACGAATCTCTTTCGAGCTGAAGGTTAAAATGATTTAATAGTAATATTGTTAATAATGAAGCAACCAGAGTTGCATAAATATAATTGTAAGGGCTTTCTTCCTTTTTATAAAAATGATATGAAAGAAGAAAAATAGATCCTACAACTATAAACATAATAAGAGGAGTAACAAGAGGCTCATTTTGAATAAGAAAAAAAGCAAGTCCAAGAATTTCAAAGACAAAGAATGCAATAAAAAAACTTCTTACTCTATCTTTTTTACTGAGCTGTATAAAAAAGGAAACTATAAGCATTATAAAAGAGCACAACAACAGTACACTTCCCGCACCGAAAATAAATATATTCAAATTCATAAATAGCGCCGGAAGATTGGGAATAATATCGGGCTCTTTAAAATATCTTATAGCTGAATCGAAAATTATACTCTTCATCGTTGCAGCAACAGCTCTTACAGATAAAAAGAAAATAATTGTAAGAGATATGATTTTTATTACTTGGAAAAATTCAATCTTATTTTTTTTAACATTTTCATCTTTCAAATAACGAAGAATATTTCTGAACAAATAAACTCCTATAATCAGAAAGAATAACGAAGTGATAAATAACTCAACTGGAGATTTTACAATACCGCCTCCAAAGGCTGATGAAAAATATGCCGGATTGGTAAGTTCGCCTTCCATAAATCGGGCTGGTATTGCAAGAGAATAAAGAAGTAATCTAAGGACCGACATATAAACCAAAAGTATTACAAATCTGAATATTCTGTACCTTATGTTTTTAAAATCTTTTCTGAAGCCAAACGCAACAATCAGGCATGCCAGTATTACAAGCACAGCCTGGAAATCATCAGCCAGATTACTTATAGAATTTATATAGGAGGCAAGTGAAGGTTTAATGAAACTTACTACCCCGATTTTCTTATCTCCATTGTTTAACAAATCGAAAGAATATTTTCTGCCGTCTTTGGATTTTTCAGAATATGAATTAAAACCGATGTTAAACTGAGTATAGAATCTGTTGGAAAGATCATTAATAAAACTGATGTTCTTAAAGTAAGAATTCTGAATAGTGTAATGTTTTTCAAATGGAAAAGAAAGAACGAGGTAAAATGCATCATGCTCGATTAAAATTGTATCGATCACGCTAAGATATGTCACCAATTCAGTGTTGTGAAAGAATACTTGTCCTAGAGGAAAAGTTAGAGGGAAAATATTTTCTTCTTTTATTGCAATGTTTGCATTCCAGGCAATTATCTTCCCATTCGGAGCTAAAACTTCAACAGAGTAATCGTTGTATTTTTCTTCATTCACAAGTTTGATTAATCCCCTGTAAGAAGTGTTAGGCGGACTTAATGTTACTAAAAGATTTTGTTTCAATTTTTTGTGCGTTAAAAGAAGCTGTGTTTCTTTATCTTTAAAAAGATTTGTGGCAGTTGTTTCAATATTATGAATTTTTGAGTTGAGTTCAGTCCCCCAGTTGTTTTCATTATGACTAATAATTACCGGAGTAATCATTCCAATTGATAGAACGAGTATTAAAATAAAAAAGACGATAGTAAAATATTTTCCATCGCCTCTTAAATACCTTAAAATTATTCCGGACATTAGTTTATTGTTATTTGAGTTATCTTCCAGCTGCGCCCCAATTTCTTAAGTGATATATAAGCCTGTGTCTCATTTCTTTTCCCCCTGAATTCATAATTGTAAACTCCTGTTGCATAAGGAACATTTTCTTCAGTATTTAGATTATTAAAACGGAACGAAGTAACATTATACATCCTGAAAAAATCTTCTAATACATAATAAGCCTGGTTCGAAGAATAGTAACCTCTGATTCCATTTGATAAACTCAGGTAAGTTTGAGAACCAAAATAAGATGATAGGACAGCTACATTTCCCTGTGAAATTGCAGATTCAATTCTGCTAAATATTGTTTGTACAGGAGAGACAGTATTTTTGCTTGAGTCAAACTTGTTTAAAAAATTTTTTCCCTGGGCAGAAACAGACCCGCCCAGGAAAATGTTTAATACGAAGATCAAAATTATCAGCGTACTACTAACTTTATTCATTATGTAATCAAATTTAAAGAATAATTAAATCGAAATCTATCGCATTACTACTTACCTGTTAAATGTCTTGCAGATAAATTTTCTTTATGTAAAGGTTCTCTCTTTGTTTTTGGATTTACTTTAAGCTCCTTGTTACCTTCAGCAATCTGATAAGTCCAATCGAAAACAACTCTTTCATTTGTTATACTTTTCACTCTTACTTTAGCATAATGATTATCCCAAGTCCAGATAACATAAGTGTGTCCAACTATTGCTTGTTCATATTTATACTGATTCCAGCCGGAAGTAGGAGCATACGTAATATCATAAATGTCGCTTGTGTGCCCCATGTCCTGTATATCGCTGTCATCCCAAACATCGAGATAAAAATCTCCATTATAATTTTCAAAGAAGAAGTCTGAGCCTTGGTCGTCATAAGGAACAACTGCATAATTTGCGAACGAGTATCCGGAATTATCAGGAAATCTGTTATAATCAAAAATTGCCTGGTTAAAACCTTCCGGTCTCGGAGTAGCGTAGGCAACATCGTAACTTAAATCGCTTTCATTTCCGTTATAATCGTAAGCAGTAACTGCATAATAATAAGTCACGCCATTTGCAGGTCCCCAGTCAGTAAAATAATCTGACTGCGTAGAACCAAGCAACTTGTATTCGCCATCATAACTGTAGCTGTAATAAATATTGTAGCCAGCAAGATCGTCTTCATAATTATCATCCCAGTAAAGATCGACCCTGTTATCACCATTTAATACCACAATTCCCGAAGGCGGAGAAGGTGGATTATAATCGTGGAATAAATTGGGATCATTTAAATCACAGGCAGCAAATAAACCTGCCACAATTATAGACAAGAAGTAAACATATATCTTTTTCATTTTCGTCATCCTTTTTTCTTCAATTTCTATTTAAGGAAAGCCAAATGAGATGCCACCAAGAATAGCTGTTTTTTTATGATTTTGAGGTGTTTTTGAAAGATTTGGTGTCCAGATTCATATACAGTATGTATAGAGTATTATTGAACTTTTGTGAACCGAGCTTATCCGGTATCTGGTATCCGGCATCAGGTTTCTGTTACAAGATTCGTTATTAAAATATTATATTAAAACTCACCATCTTTGAAATTTTTGAAAGTCAAAAAAGAAACAAAATGAAAATAACAGATATAAAAGCAACAACAGTAACTGTTCCTCTTGAAGCTCCATTACGTCATGCGAACGGCGCTCACTGGGGAAGATTTGTAAGAACAATT
Source organism: uncultured Ignavibacteria bacterium (assembly GCA_963727535.1). Lineage (GTDB taxonomy): Bacteria > Bacteroidota > Ignavibacteria > Ignavibacteriales > Ignavibacteriaceae > RBG-16-34-14. Next base: position 1,430,965 of record CAVSGR010000006.1, on the reverse strand, counting down.
GTAGAGATATTCACTGACGATGGATTAATTGGCTATGGCGAAATGGGCGGAGGAGGTGCTTCTGCAGAAGATGCAATAAAAGGATTAAAGCCTTACCTCGTTGGGCACGATCCTTTGCAGCTTGAAATGCTTCGCTGGAAAATTATGAACCCGGTTGCCTCACTTTATAATAATCGTTACCAGATTCACGCAGCTATAGAATTTGCCTGTATGGATCTTGCTGGGAAAAAACTTGGAATAAGAGCTTGTGATCTTTTAGGAGGCGCAGTTAGAGATGAAATTCCTTTTGCGGCTTATCTCTTTTACAGGTACAATAATAAGAAAAACAGGTAAAGGCGGCGAAGCTTCGGCTGAACAAATGGCTGCACACGCAAAAGAGCTTGCAAAAGTAAACGGCTTTAAAACTTTCAAGCTTAAAGGAGGAGTTTTCCCTCCCGACCACGATATTGAAGTTTACCGTTCTCTTGCTAATGCTTTTCCCGGTTCTTCTTTCCGTCTTGATCCTAACAGCACCTGGAGTGTTGAAGAAGCAATAAGAGTTGGAAAAGCTATTGAAGATATTAATAATGATTATTTTGAAGATCCGACGTTCGGTTTGGAAGGAATGCGGCGTGTTCGCAATTTTGTTAAGATACCAACTGCTACAAATACTGTTGTAATAAATTTTGAACAGCTTGCTTCCTGCATAAGAACTGAAGCTGTTGATGTTATTCTTCTCGATACAACTTTCTGGGGAGGATTACGACAAGCATACAAAGCCGGACAGGTTCTGGAAACATTCCAGTGGGGTGCGAGTGTGCATTCATCGGGTGAGCTGGGAATACAGCTTGCAACAATGCTGCATCTCGGTGCTGCACTTCCAAATCTCGGTTTTGCCGCAGATGCACATTATCATCACCTTACAGATGATATTATTAAAGGTGGAAAATTAAAATATGAAAATGGGAAAATGAAACTGCCGCAAGGTCCCGGGCTTGGTGTAGAATTAGATTATGATAAACTAAAACAATACTCTGAACTTTATAAAGAACTTGGCGGCTATCCTTACGACCGTGATCCCGGAAGACCTGATTGGGTTTGCATTATGCCTGAAAGAAATTACGCAGACCCGAAAGTGAAAAAAGAATTTTAGCGTTTATCTGGATAATTACAGTTGATAAAGTCATAATATTGGACTAAATTATGATCTGTATTAAGACTTAAAAAGGACTTAAAATGAAGAGCATAGCAGTTGCAACCGATATAATTCCTGTTGGTCAATTCAAATCGAGTCTGGCTAAGTATCTTAAAGAAATTCAGGAAAAGAAAAATTCTCTAATTATTACTCAGAATGGAAAACCGGCGGGCGTACTCATTTCACCTTCGGAATTTGATGAATTATGTCAGACCAAATTATTCATTGATTCAATTTCACGAGGATTATCTGATTCGGAAAAGGGTGAAAAATATACAACATCTCAATTAGAAAAAGAGTTGAAGAAAGTGAGGGCTACCCGGGATAAATGAAGCTGTATTGGACAAAGGAAGCTTTGATCCGTTTGCAGGAAATTGAAGAATACATTACACGCGATAATCCTCAGGCTGCAATAAAATTTATAGATAAGCTAATATCAGTTTCAAAAACAATTCCTGATAATCCGGATAAAGGGAGAATAGTACCGGAGCTTGCCATAGAACAAATCAGAGAAATATTATATAAAAATTACAGAATAGTTTATTATCGAAAGCAGAAAACAATAGAAATACTAACGGTCTTTGAAGGACATCAGCTTCTAAGGAGAAAAGAAATATTCGAGAAGTTATGAGATAATGTGATGATGAGATTGTTAATGCTATGCTCTTTGCCCCCTGCATTTTCCATCATAATTTTACATTTTCCATCATACATCATCCATCTTCCATCCGTTCTGCCTTTTGCCGTCTCACTGTTGACATAATTCCCCAATTACTTTAAGTTTATCTCAACAATTAACAACCCCCATTTCTTCTTTATTTGGGTTGGGGAAAAGGATAAAAAATGGGCTTTCTCTCATTCAGTAATTTGTAACAAGTCCAACCCTTAAAAAACTTTGTGTGATAATAATTTTTTTTTGAATTAAAAGAGCAGTATCATGAACAAAAATTAATACACTTCATTTTATTATAATCTGTATAGTACTAGTAATAGGTGGAATATCTATAGACTGGGTTGCATCTGAAATCTCATTGCAAACAAAAACCATTAAAACTATGACTGCAAACGGTAATATTCAAGAATTAATTTCTATTGAATACCCTATCGAGAAAGATATCCTCAGAATACCTAAGCAGCTTTTTATATACTCTTGCAGCGTCAATAATTATATCAATATTTATTGTTAGAAGAATTGAAGACGCTCAATCAAGAAAACGAGAAGAAGAATTAAATACTTTACGTTCTGAATAAACACTGACGTCTTTGATTCACTTTTTAGAAATTTGGTACCAGAAGAAGTATTTGACGTAATAAAAGAACAATTAATTGCTAATAAACTAATACGTCGTGATGGAGAATGGTATTACGATTTTACTATTGATGTTAATGGAAAGATAGAATTGAGACAAACAATAAAAAATAATATAAAAAATATGGGAAGAGAAGAAGTCAAAAAACAATTTCAAGCAAAATATAAAGCGACTCAGGGCACAGAGGTTGGCCTTGAAAAACTTGTAGGCGAATTAAATAAACAAATTGTAATTATATTATGATAATGCTGATCATAGTAAAGACAAAGGAGTTGAAGTTAAAAAAGAAGGAGATATTACTACCAATGGAATATGAAATTGTTGTAAAACTCATAACAAAGAAACAATAGATAGTATATCTCAAAAGTTTATAGATAAAATCAAAGCATATCTGATATGGTTTGAAATGGAAGATGAAGCTGAAGCATGAATTAAACTAGGATATAATTCAATAAAAATGATCGAATGTGTACTTTATTTATGAAACATTAGATGAAACTATTGACATATTAGTCTTTATAAACAATATTTTGATGTGGAGTAAGGAGATGAATTCAGAGGTCAGAAGTATGAGACTCTCGGTGACAAAATTTTAGTATTGAAAGATACATTTATAATATGCGAACAAACTTTATACGAATAATCTATTGATAGAGAATTGGCGAAATTATTTGCTAACAGAAATTGGCTATTTCAAATATTTTCTTAAGCAAAGAGGACTTAATAAACTCATTTTCAATAGTGTAACTATATGTTTTTTAATCAAAAAGCTATAAAATTCTGTGAAAGTAAACCGATTAACATTATAAGAATCTTTGGGAGAAAAAGTGAATATCTTAAATCAAAGTATGGAGTCCGATTAATCAACGTGTAGTTTAATTCCATCGAAATTTCATTGAATTAAAAAATAAAAGTCAATTTGACTTGTCTACATTGCGAAATGAATCTAAAAAAATTAAAGGTTAAAAGTAAGTGCTCCGAGCAACGTATCATGGATGATTTCTCTGAGTATATAATATTTAAAATTGGACTTGAGATGCAAAACAATGAAAATTATTTAAAGCAAAATCAATTGGTAAATTATTCAAACAGTTTGTTGTATACATACTTAAGTCTCTATAAATAGATATCTTAATATATTAGCACCTTATGTCCAAATAAAAAATTTGGAGAGTGTAAAAGTAATTCGAAGCAGAGAACCTTCCATTAGGTATGATTTAGGAAATTACATTAAAACATGTAATATTCTGTAGTAAAACCCATAAGAAGCTTGTTTTTGAAATAGTTTTAGTGAAGGTGAGTAAAGTGCACTTGCATTAGCTTTTTTCCTAGCTAATATTTAAATTGATGTTAACATAAATGACAAGATAATTGTTTTTGAAGATCCAGTTTCCAGATTTGATTTAAAGAGAAAAGATAGGAATTTAGCATTTCAAAGAATAAGTCAAAAAGCAACGATGATATTCTCTTAGATAAGGGTTATATTGAAAATTCAACTTCCTGGGATAAAGAAGAGTGGGAATGGTAAATGGAATTTCAGAGATTCTGAAATTTATTTAATTAATTTAGACCCAACAGTGGGCAGTGAAATAAATAAAAACACGTCCGTATGTAATAGTTTCTCCAAATTATATGAATGATCATATTTCTACCATAATAATAGCACCGTTAACATCAAAGCTAAGGAATTACCCTACAAGAGTTCCTTGTAAAGTGGAAGGAAAACAGGGACAAATAGTTTTGGATCAAATTAGAACAGTAGATAAATCAAGGTTAATTAAAAAGATATGCAGCATTCATCAAACCGGTTCAAAATAAAATAATTTCAACACTTACAGAAATGTTTTCAGATTAGGAAGTACTAAGCAATACTAACCTTCTCCCCTTTATAAACCATCTGCTTATTATTTATTACCCCAGCAGCTTTGCCGGTTAAAAACTTTTTATCAAAAGGAGAGTTTACAGATTTGCTTTTAAATTTAGATATATCAACTGTCCATATTTCATCCGGATCAATTAAGGTAAAGTTGGCTGTTTCTCCATCTTCAAATTTTGGAACAGGTAAATTCAAAATTTTACGCGGGTTAATTGCAAGTTTCTCAATCAATTGTGTTCAATGTTAAAACTTTTTTGTGATATAATTCTGTTAAAGCTAAACCAACTTCTGTTTCAAGTCCGATAATTCCGTTCGGTGCATAATCAAATTCACTCTCTTTCTCTTCAATCGAATGAGGAGCATGATCACTTGCAATGCAGTCAATTGTTCCGTCTTTTAATCCTTTAATAATTTCTTCAACATCCGCTTTTGTTCTTAAAGGAGGATTCATCTTCGTATTTGTATCATAAGTTTTTACTGCATCATCTGTCAAAGTAAAATGATGCGGAGTGACTTCGGCAGTAACTTTAATTCCTTTCTTCTTCGCTTCCCTAACCATCTCGACAGATCTTTTAGTGCTGATATGAGCGATATGAATTTTCCCTCCAGTGTATTCAGCCATCAAGATATCTCTCATCACAATTAAATCTTCCGCAACAGAAGGAATTGGATTTAATCCCAATGTAGTCGAGTTCAATCCTTCATTCATAGACCCGCCGGCAAGCGATTCATCTTCGCAATGCTCAATTATCGGAGTATCATACATCCTGGAATATTCCAGCGCTCTCCGCAAAATCGCAGAAGTTTTTATAGCAACACCATCATCGGAAAAACCGACAGCGCCGGTTTCAAAAAGTTCCGCCATCGGAGAAATCACTTCGCCTTTACGTGCAACTGTTGCAGCTGCAATCGGGTGAACATCGACAAGATGTCCCTGAGCTTTTTTCTTAATCAATCAAATTACTTCGGCAGAATCAATTGCAGGTTCGGTATTCGGCATGCAGGCAACTCCGGTAAAACCTCCGTTAGCTGCACTGTTACATCCTGTTACAACTGTTTCTTCATCTTCCCTGCCCGGTTCCCTGAGATGAACATGCATATCGAATAATCCCGGCACAACATAAATATTTGTAAGTCGAATTCTTTTGCTTCACCGTAATCTTCTTTCTTTAAATTTCCGATCTTTGATAATGACGCCATCAGATAAAAGAATATCAACATTTTTCTTATCTATATTTTCTCCGGGATGCAGAATATTTGCATTCTTTAAAACTACGTTCATTTAATTCACCTTTAATTCATTGTACCGAGCAAGTAGAGAACAGCCATTCTTACAGCAACACCATTTGTTACCTGCTTCAGGATTATCTGCTTCAGTCCGTCCGCAACGCCTGAGGAAAGTTCAACTCCCCTGTTAATCGGACCGGGATGCAGAATCAAAATATCTTCTTTACCGATTTTTTCAAGCCTGTCTTCAGTTATTCCAAAATAATTTGAGTATTCCCTGATCGAAGGAAAATATTCACGGGCTTTTCTTTCAAGCTGAATTCGTAAGAACATTAAGAACATCATTTTCTCTAATGGCTTCATCAATATTATAAAGAACTTTCACTCCGAGTTCTTCAATATTTCTGGGAATCATTGTGGAAGGACCACACACTGAAACTTCTGCGCCTACAGCTTTAAGCCCGAAAATATTTGATAAGGCAACTCTGCTGTGAGCGATATCTCCTACAATACAAACTTTTACTCCTTCAAGCTTTCCAAGCTTTTCTCTGATCGAATACATATCAAGGAGACCTTGCGTAGGATGTTCATGCGCACCATCGCCAGCATTAATAATATTTGAATCACAAACTTTTGTTAAGAAAAGAGGCGTACCCGGAACTGAATGTCGAACAACTACCATATCAACTTTCATCGCTTCAATGTTGCGTATTGTATCTTTTAAAGTTTCTCCTTTACTAACACTGCTCGCAGATAACGAAAAATTAACAGAATCGGCGGAAAGTCTTTTCTCAGCAAGTTCAAATGATATTCTCGTGCGTGTGGAGTTTTCATAAAAAAGATTTACAACGGTTTTACCCTGGAGTGTGGGAACTTTTTTAATCGGTCTGTCCAGGACTTCACGGAAAGTGGTTGCAGTATCCAGAATTAAAAAAATATCTTCTTTAGGAACCCCCTGCAACCCGAGTAAATGTCTGCTTGATAACGGCATATAATTTTAGTTTATTTTTCCTCAGCTTCAATTAGATAGACAGCATCCTCGCCATCTATTTCTTTCAACTTAACTTTAATTTCTTCGTCATTAGATGTTGGAATGTTCTTACCAACATAGTCTGCTCTTATCGGAAGTTCCCTGTGTCCCCTGTCGATAAGCACAAGCAGTTGAATCGAATTCGGCCTTCCCATATCCATTACAGCATTAAGTGCTGAACGAACAGTTCTGCCTGTATAAAGGACATCATCGATAAGAATAATATCTTTATCATTTATATCGAAGGTAATGTTAGAAAAGGATACCTCAGGCTGCTTCAATCTTGTTCTGAAATCATCGCGGTAAAGAGTAACATCAAGAATTCCAAAAGGAATTTCTATATTTTCTATTTGTTTGATTGATGAGAAAACTCTTTTCGCAAGGAACTCCCCTCTTGTTCGCATACCAAGCAGAACAAGTGTTTTCGATCCTTTATTTTTTTCAAGAATTTCATGAGAAAACCGGGTGATTATTCTCATCAAACCTTGTTCATCAATAACTTTTGACTTAATGTTCATACAAAAAAATCCTCCCCGAAATCTTTCGAGGAGGATTCCTATAGTAATTAATATTTAGTTTCGTGTTCAACTTTTTCCTTCCCTATCTCGCCGGATAGAATTAAAGGTAATCAAAATTTATTACTGTTAAGTTAAAGTAATTTAATTGAATTGTAAAGAAGAGGATTTAAAGTCTTAACAAATTATGATAGGCTTACACATAATATCAGCATAATCTAAGAAATTTATACTTTTAGCGCTTTTCTTTTAAAAGAAAAGTACATTAAATTTTTTTTCTAAGTTGAAATCCAACCTTCCAAGCCATACTTTTGAAATTCAAAAAAAATCTTTTACCTATTTGAAAAAAATCTTAAAAGAAATATGAAACTTGTTCCTATTGCAAATAAAAATTTTGATATCATCACGCTAATAAAAATAATTATTCCGCTTTTTCTTTTAAGCAACGTTAAAATATTAGCTCAAGAAAAAAACACGTATCGGATTGACGAAGTAATCGTAACTGCAAGCCGCGTTCCTTTAAACTACTCTGATCTGACCAGGAGCGTAGTTGTAATTGATACAAATGAAATAAAGCAAGCGCCCGTCAGCAGTATACAGGATTTGCTGAAATATGTTTCAGGAATTGAACTAAAGAGAAGAGGAGTGGACGGTGTACAGGGTGACGTCAGCATAAGAGGAGGATCCTTTGAAGAAACACTGGTTATGATTGACGGAGTGAAAGTGAGTGATCCTCAATCTGCTCATCATAACCTGAATATTCCCTTATCTTTGAATGATGTTGAAAGAATTGAAATTCTAAAAGGACAAGGTTCACATATTTTCGGTCCTGATGCTTTCAGCGGAGTAATAAATATCATAACCAAAAAAGGAAATAAAAAGTCACTTTCTATAGAATCCACAGGAGGACAAAATGGTTATTACGATGGAGCAGTCAGCTTATCATATCCACTTGGAATTTTAAGCAATCACATATCTGCTTCACGACAAAAGTCAGACGGCTACATTCACGACTCTGATTTTAAGATCTCAAATTTTGCTTATAACTCTTCATTAAGATTAAACCTTGGAGTGTTGAATCTTTTTTTCGGTTATAACGATAAGAAATTCGGTGCAAATACTTTTTACTCAGATATATTTCCAAATCAATGGGAACATACAACCACAAAGTTTCTAAATTTTAGCGGAGAATTAGGAAGTGATATAATCAGGTTCTCTCCTAAAATTTACTGGCGCAGAAATGATGATGATTATTTACTTGATTATACTAATCCTTCATTTTATGAAAACATTCATCAGTCAAATACACACGGTGCTGAATTACAAACATCTATTATCACCAGTACCGGTACTATCGCCCTTGGAGGAGAATACGTCGAAGACAAACTGACGAGTACAAATTTGGGAAATCATAGACGATACAAAAAAGGAGTATTTGCTGAGTATAATTTTTCACCTGTTCAAAACTTAACTGCTGTGGTAGGTGGTTTTGAATATAATTACTCTGATATCGGCTGGAAACTCTGGCCCGGAATTGATCTTGCTTACAGGCTCTCCGAAAAATTAAGATTACATGGTTCGATAGGCAAAGCATTCCGCATACCTACATACACTGAGCTCTTTTATAAATCACCAACAATACTCGGCAATCCTGGCTTGAAGCCAGAAGAAACCCTTAATTATGAAACCGGAATAAATTACTCTAACGCAAAATTAAATGCTGGAGTAAGCATATTCAGAAAAGAAGGAATAAACATAATTGATTATTCACGGATGATAGATTCGTTAGCGTGGACAGCAAGAAACATTGCAGAAGTAAATACAACCGGGTTTGAAATAAATGTTGGAATTAATCCATCAGCTTTTATTGAAGATTTTCCAGTAAGCAATATTAGTGTTGGTTACACTTATATAAACTCAGACAAAAAAACTGCGGAATACAACTCATTATATGTTATTGATTATCTAAGAGACCAGGTAACAATAAACATTAATGATGAACTATGGTTTGGAATAAAGCAAAGCATAAATCTGAGATATGAAAACAGGGTGAACTTTGAAGACAACTTCACTGTTGATACAAAAATCTCGAAAACATTTAACAACCTTGAAATATTTTTAAACGCAACAAACCTGTTTAACAAAACCCATCACGAAATTGGCGGCGTCCCGATGCCTGGTCGCTGGCTAAAAGCAGGTACAAAATTTAATATCGTTTTGTAATTTACTGTGATCTTAATTTAATCGGGTAAAGAAAAATGATCGGTGAAGTCTCAGAAATCAAAATGGTGAAGCCAATAATTCTATTTAGAATTTTATGTCGGGGTGGAGAGATTTGAACTCTCGACCTCTTCGTCCCGAACGAAGCGCGCTAAACCGGGCTGCGCTACACCCCGCCTGAAAACAAACTAAATCATAGTAAAAAATAGCTTTTCGGAGGTTAAGATTCAAATTATTAAGGTTGAAATTAGTTCCAGTTTTCATTAATTCATCTATAAAATAACATTAAGAGAAAGATTCTTTAAAAACAAAAAAGCCCGGAACAGCCGGGCAGATAAAATCAAATTATATTTATACTTCTTGCTCTACGGGAGGTAGGTGAACTTTTTCAACTTCTTCTCGTTCACCACCAATTACTTTTTCAACTATATACTCCTGAGTATCCTTGGAATGTGTAAATATTATTATCTCTGCCACCAAACCAATAGCAAAAAGCTGAATACCAAAAACTATAAGTAAAATGCTTACCAATACGATTGGTCTGTCTGCCAACCCCATTTCTAAAAACATTCTTTGATAAAATAATAAAAGCCCGAGAAGAGATCCTATACTGAAAATAATAAATCCGGGTACCCCAAAAAATCTAAGTGGTTTCTTTGTGAATTTTATTAAGAAGAATATTGAAATAAGATCAACAAACCTTTCAGTGTAATGCTTTACCGAATAAACAGTATGATCAGCATCAGATTGATATTGTTCTACCTCAAGCTCCTTTACTCTGAAACCATATTTATCAGCCAACAGTGGAAGAAAGCGTATCTGATCTCCATAAAGATGAACATGCTCAAGCACTTCTCTCTTAAAAAGCCTTACCCTACAACCCAGATCATGGTAATACATCCCAAACATTACTTTAACTATGTAATGAAATACTCTTGTCTGAAAACGCTGGATGAAATTATCCTTCTCACGTTTTCGGCTGGCAATGATCATATCGGTATCTGCAAAAGAATTAATTATTCTCAAAATTTCTTCAACATTGACTTGTTGAAAAGCGGGAAGTGTTAAAAGCAATCGCCCTGAAGATTCTTCATAACCGATATTTAAAGCTGTAGCATCTCCGAACCATCTTGCAAGTTTAACAATTTTGATGTCTTCATTTCCCTGCTGTAAATCCTGCAAAGAGCTTAATAAATCACCAAGACCTGCATCCGTAACGTAAACAAATTCGTGGCTTAGTTTTGATTGTTCTAAAACTGTCTTATAAGTGTTATATAATTCTTCGACACTATTCCTGTTTTGTTTCTTTGAAACAGTTATAATTACAGATACGTCGATTTTTTTATTCATTTTAAATTGCTCCGGTCATTAATAATTTTTTATGATCGAATGATTATTTCTTTCTTCTTAATAGTTTCTCAATTTTAATGTCGCCGGTTTTATAAACCATTTCACTTATCAATCCCATAAAGACCAGGAACATACTTAGAGAAGCCAGCAGGATGCTACTTCCCATAGTTGTAACTAATGAATGTCCCGGAAACATAATAAGATTTACAATACCAACAGCAAAAACAGCTAATGCTAAAATTCCAAAGAAAATTGCAAAGATGCCAAACCCGTACAAAGGCAGATGAAAAAATGAAAAAATAATTTTCAAAGCAACCATATCGATCAATACTTTGTAAATTCTCGAAAGTCCATATTTAGATTTTCCAAATTGTCTCGGATGGTGTTTTACTTTAATTTGTGCAAACCTCGCACCCGATAAAGCAGTAATCACAGGCATAAGTCGGTGCATTTCGGAATACATCGGAAATTTTTTTACAACCTCACCTCTGTAAGCCCTGATAGCACATCCATTATCTTTAACAGGAATACCGGTTACTCTGCTTATAAGCCAGTTTGCAATTTTTGAAGGAATCTTTCTGGAGATCAGAGAATCTTTTCTATTGTGTCTCCATCCAAGAACAATATCAAATCCATCGTCTATTTTTCTTACCATAGTTTCTATATCTGATGGATCGTTTTGTAAATCGCCATCCATTGTAATGACAATTCTTCCTTTAGTAACCTGAAATCCGGAATGTAACCCTATGGTCTGTCCATAATTTCTCTTAAGCTTAACAACTTTTAGTCTGCTATCTTTTCTTGCAAGCTCAGAAGCATTATTAAAAGTATTATCGTTGCTGCCGTCATCAACCAGAATAATTTCATATTTGTACTCAAAGGGAGCTAAAGCATCCACTATCTGTCTGTACAACGGCTCGACAGATGCCTCTTCATTATAAACAGGTACTACTATTGAAATATCCATTAACAAATTATTTGCTGATAATAATTATCTCATTTAAATATATTGCACAAAATGCTTTTGACAAGCTCTGGTTACAACCCATAAACTATGCCATTTTGAGACTAATCATTTGTCCTCAAAATAAGAAAAAATAAAGTAGTTATCTGTATTAATTACGTTTGAAATCAAAAAAAATTCCATTTTGAGAATAAAATCTTTTTGTTTTATGCTACTATATTACTAAACAAACAAGTAACTACTTAAAAATTTAACAAATGAAAATTCCTTCTTCTTAATAAAAACAATTGTAAGAATTAAGCTATGAGAGTTGTATACGCTTCTCTTTTTTGAATTTCAGTTTTGAATTTCTTAATCAAAAATTAACAGACTAATTGTTTCCCACAATATGTTTTTTGCGTAAATATTACGAGCTATTAATAACATTTTACGTTATTTGATAGGCAGAAAATTTCCTTTTGTTCTATGTTGAGACATTAATATTGATTTTTTCATATATTTACATTGAAATAGAAAGTTTTTCTTTTAAAGTCTCTAAATGGTACAAATCTTGTGATAAATACAGCTTAACTTCAATTTATGAGTTTCAACTAATAATATTAATTAATTAGGGAGATATAAATAATGAGTAAAAGATTTATTCTACTACTTAGCTCAGTTCTTTTCTTACTTTCATTTATAAATTTTGCACAAGCACAAATAATCACGAAACAACCTGTTTCGAGAGGAACGATACAGGGTGGCACTGCTACTTTTTCTGTGCATACAGTAGGTGGAACTAGCTTTCAATGGTATGTAAATAATACGCCGATTGGTGGTGCAACAGATTCAAACTACACTACTCCAGCTACGATCTTAGCATCAGATGGAGATCCGAATATATGGTAATAGTTTCAGATGGTATTAACCCTAACGACACAAGTGATGTTGCCATATTATATGTTACTGCTACAGGAAGTAGAGTAACCGGTGGACAAACTGTTTTATACAATTTTGATGATGCCAGTGGAACAACAATACATGATGCTTCCGGTTTTGGAAGCCCATTAGATTTGACTATAAGTAATCCTTCTGCTGTTTCTTGGTCATCCGGTTGGTCTCTTGGTTAAAGATACGGCATTAATTAATTCATCGAGTGCATTAAAAGTAATTGATGCTCTCAAAGCTAGCAATGAGTTTTCTGTTGAATTATGGATAAGGCCTCTAAAGATTCGAAATTCAATAAATTATTTAATTTAACTCTTTGTACTTCACGATTTAGTTTTGGATATTGAAACTATATCCACCTGACGGATATAATTTCGTTAGCTAGAACAACAAACACAAACGGTAACAGGGTATTCCAGGAACCCTAGATACTTCTGGAATTGGCACTGTTACATTCATCTTATTTTTACATTCAGAGATAGCGTTGCTAAAATATACAAGAATGGAATTGAAGTATATTCAAAACTTATTGGTGGAGATTTTTCTAACTGGAATATAATGCTCGGTTATCCTTAGCAGCAATTATACAAGCGGCACAATATCCTTTTAAGGGAATATTTTATTTAGCCGCTATCTATCAATAGTGCACTTGATTCAATTGAAGTTTCACATAACTTTTCAATTGGTGTTGCTGTTGATGAAGCACCATTTATAACTGAAGAAGCACAAAATAAAAAGGTACCCGAAGGAATCACAGCAACCTTTAAAGCCTCAGCAATTGGTAATACAACTCTTTCTTATCAATGGCAAAAGAACGGGATTGATATTTCGGGAGCTACAGATACTTTTTATACCACTCCCGTTTTAACTTTGGCTGATAATGGTAATATTTATAGTGTAATTGTAACTAATTCAAGTGGTAGTGATACCGGTAAAGCAACCTTGGAAGTTGTTGCAGGCAGCTTGGTGGGGTCACCACAAGGAATGACTCATTATTACAAACTTGAAGAATCAGCTCCACCTTATATAGACTCATTTGGGTTTACTGATGCCACAAGCAGTGCAACCCCATCGCAAGTAACAGGAATTGTAGGCAATGCGCAAAACTTTTCCGGTGCGGAAAAAATTGACATTCCGGATGATAATGTTTCTGATTGGGAACCTAATGAAAGTTTCTCCTTAGAGTTTTGGATGAAAACTACTGCTACACCCCCTGATCTTAATATAGCAATCGGAAGGAATGATGCTTCGACTAACCTTCAATGGTGGGTAGGATTTAATCCTGATGGAAAAGCTTCGTTTCAATTGATTGATATGAATAATGATGGTGTTTTAATTGGAGATAAAGGTCCAGTCGTTAACGACGGCAGTTGGCATTTAGTTGCAGCTGTAAGAAATGGTAGTTTAGGCAAAAATTATCTTTATATTGATGGAAGTAAGGTCGATTCGGCAGATCATGCTTACAGTGCTACATTTGAGGGAAGTGTGGCTGTAAATATTGGCTACCTTAATCTTGCCCCTTACTATTATTTTAATGGCAACCTTGATGAAGTAGCAATGTACAATGTTGCACTTTCGCAGTCTGCGATTCAAGAGCATTACGATAATGGACAAGTAGGTCATGGATACAATAAATTTATAAGTGCTCCTACTAATTTGGTTGCGATTAAAAACGTAGCCGATACTACTAATGTTGATCTAACTTGGGATGACAATTCTTCAAATGAGCTAGGATTTATTATCCAAAGAGCAGTCGGAGATTCTGATGCAGTAACAGTATACACTAATATTGATACGGTCGGTGCAGATATCACTGCATATACTGACACAACGGTAAGTGATACGACAACTTATACTTACAGAGTCTATGGCTATAATTCAGAATTGGTTTCTGACTTTAGTAATAAAGCTGAGATAACTACACCCGTACCAGTAGAGTTAACATCGTTTACAGCAAATATATCTGATGGAAAAGTAGTCCTTAATTGGCAAACCGCTACTGAGATAAATAACTCCGGCTTCAGTATCCAAAGAAGCAGCGATAATATCTCATTTAAGGAAATAGCCTTTATCCGGGGACACGGTACCACTACTGATCAATCTGTCTATAGTTATATAGATAACTCTATTCTATCAGGTAAATACTATTACAGGTTAAAACAAGTTGACTTCAATGGTTCCTTCAGTTACACCTCTTCAATAGGGGTTAATATTGGGATACCAAAAAACTTCTCACTGGACCAGAATTATCCCAATCCATTTAACCCATCTACAACAATCAGGTTTGCACTTCCAACCAATGCAAAGGTAAGTATTAAGTTATATAATACACTTGGACAGGAAGTAGTAGATATACTGAATAATGAACAACTGAATGCAGGAGTACACGAGAAAGTATTTAATGCATCGAGCTTTTCAAGTGGAGTATATTTCTACAGGTTGGAGGCTAAGGGAGACGATGGTTCCTCTTTTGCTAAGACTAAGAGATTGGTTCTAATTAAATAGGACAATAGAAAATAAGAAAATAAAAAAGCCGGCTTTGCTATTTGCTTTGCCGGCTTTTTTTATAATTCTGGAAATAAGATATTTATATATTCTGCTATCGAGGGACCTTGTTTCATATTTCAACATTTACTTCGAAATAATTTCAATATGAGAAATATTCTATTATGATTAAATATAAAGTCCTCATAATCTAATGGCATATTAGTTGTTTCTAAAAAGTGATCAAAAACAAATGCGGAAATCCAATTAACTCAATTGTTGATTCTACCGTTTCTACTCTATAATATTTTTGTGACCTCGGAATAACTAAGTGAAATTATGTTTGAGATATATGCAAATATTAATCAATAATAATATTTTAAAATTTACAATTCTCCAGGTTATATTTTGCTTCCTTATAGGGAGTTTTGCAGAGGTACCTGCGCAATCTATTACTGTTATTTCCCCCAATGGCGGAGAGAAATGGCAGGCTAATTCAACTTACCTGATTAAATGGAAAAGTAAAGATATAGATAAAGTGAAAATTGAATACTCCCTTGATAATGGGCTTAGCTGGGGGATTATTACACAATCAGTTGATGCTACTTTAGGAGAATATCGGTGGATTGCAGCTAATGCAAAAACACCATATGTATTGGTTCGTATAAGCGATACCTCGAACCTTCTTATCTATGATATCAGCGACGAAAATTTTGCTTTAATTATTATAGAAAAAAACAAACAAATTAATAAATCTGTACAGGTAACTAGCCCGGTCATTAAAATAATGCCCTTAGGAGATTCTATCACCTGGGGAACGAACCCAGACAATTCAAACAGCTCAGGTTACCGGAGACTTTTGTATTTACAATTAACAAATGCCGGGTATAATGTTGATTTTGTCGGCAGCTTAAATGGAGGTTTGCCTGATGACTTTGACCGCGATAATGAAGGACATCCGGGATGGGTATCTGGCTCCCCTGCCTATGATACAAGTGCTATGCTAAGCACTAAGTTAAAAGGGTTTTTAAATAACAATCCACCGGATATTGTACTTTTGCTTATAGGAACAAACGATTTATCCTCACAAAATAGCCCTTGGGAAAAAACCGCTTCAGAAGTTGCTTCCTCAATTGGAAAACTTCTTGACTCTATTTACGTATTTAATCCAAATATTAAAATTTTTATAGGAAATATTATTGACAGAGCCGATAACCAATATCGCCACGATAAGACAGTGTCAACCAATAGTTTGCTACCAAGTATGCTAAATTCCCTCCCCACTGCTCAGAAGGAAAAAATCACTTTAATAGATATGTACACTTCTCTAGGTGATTATTATTATAACCTTTCAAATAATAATTTCACATATCAGCCATCAAGTAACTTACATACTTTGCACCCTAATACTAACGGATATCAAGTAATGGCAGACACATGGTTCAACGCTATCCAAAATTATTATCAGCCTGTTTTAGCTTCTCCCCTTGATGATGCTACAAATCAAGCAATTAATCTTACATTTAGCTGGACGCCACCCCCTGCAGCTGCTGTTACGAATGTTATTTATGATTTACAGGTCGCTTCGGATACAAATTTTTCAGATATATTTTATGAAAACTCAAATTTTTCAGGAACTTCAATTCAACCCCCGAGCTTAAAGTTTGGGAAAGAATATTATTGGAGGGTAAGAATTTTAGGTTACGGGTGGTCCAATATTCGGAAATTTACAACTACTCCGCTGGTAGCTTCTGTAAAAATATTTTTACAGGGACCATATACAGGAAGTAGTACAATGAGTACGATACTTAATTCAAAAGGGCTAATACCGAGGTCACAACCATACAATAAATCGCCTTGGAACTATAGTGGAACAGAAAACGTAAGTGAAGTCCCTTCGGGAGTAGTAGACTGGATATTAGTAAGATTAAAAGAGAATGATTCAATTACTGTAAAAACAAAAGCTGTATTCCTTAAAAGTGACGGCAATATTGTTGACCTTGATGGGACAAGCCCTGTAAGCTTCGACAATATCTTACCGGGTAATTACTATGTTGCTTTAAAACATAGAAACCATCTTTCAGTAATGAGCTCTACTCCTATAACGTTAATAAACAATATTATCACTTATGATTTTACAACCGACAGCAGCAAGTTTTACGGTGGTTGTTTCGGTGCAAAATTACTTGATTCTACTCCTACAAATGTTTGGGGAATGATAGCAAGTGACGGAAATTCTGATGGACTCGTAAATGCAGAAGATTTAAACCTCGCCTGGAGACCGGAAAATGGTCTCGATCAATATTTAAAAGGTGATTATAATTTAGATGGCTATGTAAACGCTATCGATAAAAATTTATTTTGGCGTTCAAATAACGGAACAGATTCCCAGATAAAGTAACAGAGCTTATTATGAAATTAAAAACCATAACATTTTGCTTAGTTTTGTCCTTGTATTCTTTATGTTTTGCTCAAACAAATATTAATGGACGTTTTGTAGTTATGATAAACAACGGAATAAACTATTCAGTCAAAGTGCAAATAAGTTCAAGTACTGCAAATAGTCATCTCGGGTCCTCAAATCTAAGATTCGATTTTGTAGGGGGCATTTCATATCCATTAAATCCCGCTCAAGATACAAATTACATTTTTCACAACTTCAGCGGCGGGAATTATGAGGTTGGAAAAATTGTTAGACCTTCATCAAACGAAATAGGCATTAATATTGAACTAAATAATTTAAATAATGGAACATTGGTGGCTCAGTATCCTGACTGGACAGATGTAGTCACAATAGATTTTACTACAGTAGATGCAGATAGTTCTGCTAGTTTAAACTGGGAAACTCCTGCATGTGTTTTCTTCGCTGATGACGAATCAACTTTGTTGAACGAAGAAAATTTTGGAGATGAAACAACTTTGCCGGTACCAGTAGAGTTAACATCATTTACAGCAAATACATCTGATGGAAAAGTAGTCCTTAATTGGCAAACCGCTACTGAGATAAATAACTCCGGCTTCAGTATCCAAAGAAGCAGCGATAATATCTCATTTAAGGAAATAGCCTTTATCCGGGGACACGGTACCACTACTGATCAATCTGTCTATAGTTATATAGATAACTCTATTCTATCAGGTAAATACTATTACAGGTTAAAACAAGTTGACTTCAATGGTTCCTTCAGTTACACCTCTTCAATAGGGGTTAATATTGGGATACCAAAAAACTTCTCACTGGACCAGAATTATCCCAATCCATTTAACCCATCTACAACAATCAGGTTTGCACTTCCAACCAATGCAAAGGTAAGTATTAAGTTATATAATACACTTGGACAGGAAGTAGTAGATATACTGAATAATGAACAACTGAATGCAGGAGTACACGAGAAAGTATTTAATGCATCGAGCTTTTCAAGTGGAGTATATTTCTACAGGTTAGAGGCTAAGGGAGACGATGGTTCCTCTTTTGCTAAGACTAAGAGATTGGTTCTAATTAAATAAAAGTATTTGAAGCCTTTCCATTTCACGGATTTTCTTAAACTTTAACGTAGTAATAATTTACTCATTTTTATAGCTATATATTTTTTAGTCTTATTTTACAATCTGATTTTGTTTCCTTGAATTATTTCTCTCAGCCCCAAATGTTTATTTTTTAAAAGCGTATCGAACACACAATTCAACTTAAAAAATATTTAGAGGACGATGGGAATGTCTTAAAATCTTATCTGGCTTCTATTCAAATTTTGTCTGTAATCAAATTATTATCAATTTAATTATTGGAAATCATCTGATATGTCATGATCCCGTTGGGTTATCTTAATTGAGATATCCCGGTTATAGCAGTATTGTTGACAGCCTAGATGAAACTACTAAATCTACCAAGAAAGATAGAGAGTATAACAATATTTGATTTTAATTTTATCACTATTTATTAGCGATTGCATTACTATAACTATATAAACATCATTATTATTTTGCATTACCTATATGCCCCTACGTGCTTAAATATCCATTTAACCTACCAACATGAATCAGATTTATACTTCAAATATATTTAATAACAAACAACTGAATACAGGAGTACACGAAAGAGTTTTTAATGCATCGGGTATTTACTGGAGTATGTTTTTGCAGGTTGGAGACAAAGGGGAATGACGGTTTCTCTTTTTACTAAAACGATTAGATAATTCTAATTAAATAAAAAAATATTCGTGCTGACTATCTTTAGTACAATTAAAATTGTTGTAAATCACTGTGATATCAGAATCTTCTCAAGTGAGTCAATAAGTTTCTCCCTAAAGATTGGTTTAGAAATAAAATCAGTGAATCCGGCTTGGATGAACTTATCCTTATCGCCTGGTAAAAGATATGCTGTTACTGCTAATACAGGAATATTTTCATAACCGGGCATTGTTCTTATGATTCTAAGTATGTCCAGACCGTTATAATCGCCTTCAAGATTTATATCCATAACAATAAAATCAAAACGCTTGTTTTTAAGAAGCGGTAATGCTTGTTCAAAGCTAGAAGCAAAATTAATTTCTTTCAGATCTTTCATCTCAGTAGAAAATAGCATTTGAGAGTCGGTTTGATCCTCAAGATAAAGACAACTTAAACCTGAAATTTCAACAGACTGTTTAGTAATTACTGCTTCTTTGATTTCTGGTTCTTTAGGGAAAGTTACCTCTTCAAATTTGGCCACTTCCAATTTTTCTTCTTTAATGTCTGGCTGTTCCCCATCATTATCTTCTAATACAGTCTCGTCAATTTTAACCTCTTCATCAGAGTACTCTAATCCTTTTGTTAAATCTAAAGGGAAAATAAATCCCGATTCCCTTTCGTCAAGTACTTTAAACTCTCCTCTTAAAAGTTCCATTAAACTATGGCAGAGATTTAATGTTAATAAAGAAATTCCTGACGCCCTTCCGGGAAATCTATTCTCACTGGTAAAAATAGAATTTAACTTTTCTGCAAATATCTCCGTCATTGAAGAATATTCATCTCTAACATATACAATAAAAAGTTCCTTTGTAAAAGGAGAAGCCGACAAATATACTTTATTCTTGCCACTAACCTTTGAAATGATATTTATAATCAAACCAAATAGTTTTTGGAATTTCTGTAAATCAGTTTTTATTTCAAGTGACATTGAAATTTTTCCAAAATCTATTTCAACATTTTCAGTTTTATTTTCATTCTTTAACTTTTCTATTATTTGAATAAGTTTAGAAGAATCATATTTCAATTCTGCCTGATTTTTAGCAATCTGAGTAAGTTCAATTATTGAGTTCATAGAACTCAAAAGATTTGACCGGTTCTGATTAATAATTTCAACTGCTTCTTTCTGTTCAGGAGTAGAATGTTCAATATCTTCTGTTAATTCCTGAACAAAGCCGAGAATTACATTTATTGGTGTCAACAGGTCGTGAAAAATTCCTGATAAAAAAGTAGCCTCTGGTGCAACCTTAAAAAAATCTTCCGTGGTTGTAGTGACTTCCACCGGGATTTCCTTAATAACTTCTTTTATTACTTCCCTAATTTCTTTTTCACGTTTCGGAGTGCATATTATTGTATATGAATCAACTTCACCCTTGTAATCAAAAACGGGACTTGAAATGAACTGAACTTCTAAAAATTCGTTTCCTGCTTTTTTTAAAGAAGTATCTAATGATAATTTTTCTTTTGAATGAGATTTAAAAACGGAAGAGTTTATCTTCCCTCTGTCTTCATCAATAACCATAGAAGCAAATGACGATCCTTTCAAAGTGTCAGGAGAATAACCTAGAGTTTCAACTGCTGAATCATTAACTGATTTTATGAATCCTTCACTATCTGTTATAAAAAATAAATCACTTGCATTCTTGTAGACTGCACTATAATGTTGACCTTCTTTTTCAAGTTTAAGCTTGTCTGTTACATTTCTTATCACATTAAATAGAGCATCTTTGTCATAATATTTAATTTTAATTCTACTTAACTCGACAAAAATTGTTGTTCCATCCTTACGTTTTTGCCTGTAGGGCTTAGTGACATAAACCTTACCAAATTCCTCGATATTCTTATCCAGTAAAGTTTGAATATCATCCGGAGCATAAAGATCTGTCAAATCAAGCTGTAAGAATTCATCCTTTGTATAGCCATATAATTTAAGTGCCGAATTGTTTACTTCAAGAAAACGAAGATCTGTCTTGTCATAGATAAAAACCGGTTCGGGATTATTCTCTATAAGGAAATCATATGTCTTAATATTATCTTCCGGCTGGTCAGAATCTTTTATAACTTCAGATGTATTCTCACTTTCCGCGGGTTGTAACACAATCTTTTGTGCAACTCCGACTATTCCTACAACATTGCCTTCCACACCTATAACCGGAATTTCAATTGTCTGATAATCTTCCTCTGCTGAAACTCCAGTGAAAGGAAAACCTTCAATAATAAATGCATTTCTGGATTCCTTGATATAATCATCCAATGCTTTGTTAAAGTTCAAGAGATAACCAGGAATGAATTTATCTACAGGCTTCCCTTCTATTTGTGAAGCGGCAAAATGCAAACTTGAAGAAAACCGACTATTAACAATAAGATATTTTCCTTCTTCATCTTTAATCCAGAATAATTCTTCAAGCCGCTCTATTTCTTTTCTTAATCTTTCAAGATCAACAAAAGTAAGCGGGTAAATAGAAATAACTTTATCGATTATCTCTACTAAATTTTTATTGGATATTGCTTCTTTATAACTATTTAATTTTAATCTAACAGTCGACATATAATTATAATCCGGAATGAGAATATTTTTTTAGTAATATTTTAACAAATCGTAACATGTTTTAACGCCATTTTGATTTCTTTTTGTCTCTATCTTCTTCAATGTTAATATATCCCGATGGAGTATATCTGAGATATTTTTGCTTTTTCTTATCTTTCACTTGTTTTTCCGGGGGAACATTTTTGTTTTCTACTTTAGAAACAGGCTTCTGGAATTGTTTGAGAACCTCTGTTTCGCTTTTCTGTAATTCTGAAGTTTCTTGTTTGATTTTTCCTGTTTCACTTAACTTAGTCTGTGAGACTGAAGATTTAATTTCCTCCCTGACTTTCCTTTTGCAAAGGAAATAAGCAACTACTGATACAACAATAGTGTTAGCTATAATAATAAAAATTATTTGATATAAAAGTGGAATTGATTCCATTTAATTTTTTATTTCCAGTATTCTAAATCTTAACATTTGCATTTCTTTCTTAATAAAAATCAAAAGCAGCAGATGGTTGGCTCGATTTAATCTACAAAAAAAGTAAATGAAACAAACTCGCCTGTCTTACAAATCCTTTTATTGTAATCACTTCTGCCCTCGATTTTCGCTTAAAAATGGACAATTATAGTGCCATTAGCACAGTTACATTTTTATTTTATTATGAATACATGTTTGTAACAGTATTAGATAGATGGCGCAGTTTGTATCATTATAGCACAGGTTTAAGAGATGGTCAGGATAGGTTTAGCTAACTACTTTAGCAGATGTTTGTTTCAATAAGTCATCAGCATTATTTATGAAATCATTAACCTGTTGAGTATAAACTGAAATATATTGTGAAACTTTACTTAAATATTCACGATCAGTATTAGGTAAATTCTCTTTTATTCTGGCAATCAAATTATTAACATTCTTTTGGTCTTCTTTTGTGATAAGAACAACAACTCTATTTTCAATTATACATATTTTGTCTTTTTTATTTGTAGATAACCTGGCTGCATTTCTCAATTGTGTAAGAGTTAAGAGCCCCTGATTTATTGCCGTCTCTTCAAGCTTGAATGACGCTAGCACAAAAGGTTGCCCTGTGCTTTTATAAAAAGCAATTTGGTTATTAAGAATTAAATAAAAATCATCATAATTATAAAAATTTGTAAAAGAAAAGTCTTCAGTTTTGGTTTCGATCTCTGAAAGAGATTTGTATTGGCTTTCCTCTTTTGTTTCGGGAATATTCATTTGTTCAGAAGGATGTTGCAAAGATTCGGTGGCGGTAACAAATCCTTTGTTAGGTTCTATATGAAAATCCGTTTTAAATTGTCCTTCAGTGTGACCAACATTCGGCGTAATAGTTATTGTCCCTTCGGTATAAAAGCTGTCTTCACTATTTTCATTCTTCTGCAGATGAATGGTTCCTGTTGAATTTTCTGATAAAGAATGTACTATTTTTCCTGCAGATGGTGTCGCTGGCTCCCCTATAATAAACAAGCTTGTAATTCCATATTCTTCAATTTCTTCACAAGTCCTTATGAAAGCTTCTTTAAGTTTTTCAATATTGTTAAATCCAATAAATGGTGTCATTTCATCAAAGACTAATTTGGCAGGCTGATACTGTTCAACTACGGGAACAATATCTCTTAGATATTCAGAAAGATATTCATCTGATTCAGTTTCTGAATTTGCATCGACTGGGGAATTAACACGAACGACAACAACTTTGTTTTCACTCATACATGATTGAAGATCAAAATCTATTGCAGAAGCATTAATCATCAAATCTTTTGGGCGCATACTAGTAAAATAAAGACACACTTCCTGCTGCTCTACACATTCCTTTGTAAACTGCAAACCAAGCAAAGTTCTGCCCGATTTCCTGGAACCAACAAGTAAATATGTTCCTCCCCTATAGAACCCACCCCAGGTTTCGTCTATAAAGGATATTCCAGAGGGTACCAACTGAATCTTTTTCCTCATATAATTATTTGGATTATTGACTGGTTTGAGCCAAATATTATGCCGGACGGAATGATTCATACAACCTTGTTATCCCAGATTTTAATGTAAATTGAAAGTCGCAAAGTGAATATAACATTATAATTTGTACTATAATGCTACACAATATTAATTATAGATTTTTTGATTAATATCTCTATAAAAAGAGAAAAGATTAGAAATCTTAACTGCGAAATCAAAAAAAAACACCTCAAACAAACTTATCTTTCTAGTCTTTATTCTGAGCTGGCAAATGTTTCAGATTTAATAACTCTTTTACATCTTCCTGCGTCTTATTAAAATTTGTTCTTAATACATCATCCCATGCCGGAGAACTTACTCCAAATCCTTTTGTAGCATCCTGAAAATGATGTCTCATATGATGTTTCTTTAAGACAAGCCAGAATTTATTTTTTATATTAAAATGATGGACTGCATAATGCGTCATATCATAAAAAAGATATCCGGCAATAAAACCTATAAAAAATGGAGATACGAGATCTTTTCCTAAAATTAATTCAAACAAAAAATAAAATAAAACAGCTAAGGGCATACTAACAGACGGAGGCATTACGAGTCTGCGCGAATCACTTGGATAATCATGATGAACACCGTGAAAAATAAAATGCAATTTTTCTCCAAACTTTGATTTGGGTTGAAAATGGAAAACAAAACGATGAAGTGTATACTCTGCAAGTGACCAAACAATAATGCCCAATAAAACAAGTGTAAAAATAGTTATGAATGAAAACTCGTAGGTAACAATAGATTTATACATAAAATATGATATGACTGGAAGATAAATTACCAATGGCACCGCAGGATGAACTTTTGAAAGAGCTTCCATAAAATCGCTCTTAAACATCCGTACTGTTTCATCTTTATTAGATTTATAATTTTTCAGCATAATAACAAATATTCCTTGCTTCTTTTAATCGAGACAAATTTAACAATATTTTCTCGAACAATAAAATAGATATTTGCTTCCCAAACGCAACTAAATTTACAAAGAATAATTTATTAATCCGTAAAATTTATTTGATATTAAAAGCTAAAGTTTTAATATTTTGTTCAATATTCTTTGTTTTTATCTTTTCTCACTTGAAAATGTGGAGGTTAAATGCCCAACAACGTTGAACGGGAAAAATGGGGAACCAAAATAGGTTTAATACTTGCCGTTGCAGGAAACGCAGTCGGGCTTGGAAATTTTCTTAGATTTCCTGTTCAGGCAGCCCAAAACGGAGGTGGAGCTTTTATGATTCCATATTTCATTTTCTTTTTAATTCTCGGTATTCCCTTAATGTGGATCGAATGGGGAATTGGAAGAAATGGAGGAAGATACCGACACGGAAGCGCACCGGGAATGTTCGATGTAATCTGGAAAAATAAACTTGCAAAATATTTTGGTGCACTAGGTCTCTTTATTTCTATGACTATCATGATTTATTACACGTATATCGAGTCCTGGACTTTAGGCTTTAGCTTTTTTTCAATTGGGAAAATGTACTTTGGTGAAACCACCGCCGAAACTATGAGAGCTTTTCTTTATGGCTACCAGGGAAGAGAAGTTAACCAATATTTTTCAAGTTTACTTCCCGCTTATGGCTTAATGATCGTAACATTCATTTTGAATTTTTGGGTTTTGTACAGAGGAATTTCTAAGGGAATTGAGAAGCTTGCTAAAATTGCTTTGCCTTTATTATTTTTATTCGCTTTTATTCTAGCAATTAGAATAATTACACTTGGCACTCCAGATCCTTCTATTCCGGAAAACTCTGTATGGAACGGTTTCGCTTTTATATGGAATCCCGACTTCAGTCAACTTGGTAATCCTACTATCTGGTTAGCTGCGGCAGGACAAATATTTTTTACTCTTTCGGTCGGAATGGGAACCATTCACGCTTACGCAAGTTATCTTACCCCGAAAGATGATATAGCACTTTCAGGATTAACAACTGCGGCAACAAATGAATTTGCCGAAGTTATTTTGGGCGCAAGTATTGCTATTCCGGTTGCTGTGGCATTCTTCGGATTAAACGAAACTCAACAATTTGCAAGAGGAGGAGCGTTCGATCTTGGATTTGTATCAATGCCACTTATCTTTCAGAAAATACCGCTGGGAGAGGTCTTTGGATTTCTCTGGTTCCTGCTTTTATTCTTTGCAGGAATAACGTCTTCAGTTGCGATGGGTCAGCCTGTTGTTGCTTTCTTAGAAGATGAGTTTGGTATGAGCAGGCAAAAAGCTGTTACTACTTTAGCAATAGTTGTTTTAATTGCTGTTCAGTTTGTTGTGTTCTTTCTTAAGTTCGGTTTTCTTGATGAAATGGACTACTGGGCGGGTACCTTTGGTCTTGTGGTTTTTGCTCTTGTAGAAACAATTTTGTTTATGTGGGTCTTTGGGGCAGATAAAGCATGGAAAGAAATGAATGCAGGAGGTGACTTTGCAATACCAAAAATATTTTACTATATAATGAAATATTTAACGCCTATCGTACTTTTCATAGTAATGGTATGGTGGTTTGTCAATGATGCATTGCCAATATTGATGTTATCAAATGTAGCACCTGAATCTGTCCCCTATATCTGGGGTGCAAGAGTTCTAATGATTCTCATAATGGCTGGTCTGATCTTCATGGTTAAAAAAGCGTGGAGCGCTCATTCTGAAGAAAGCAGTATTGATAATTAATTTTTTTAAAATGATTTAATCATCAAAGGAGAAAGATGAATACCGGAGGCATAATATTTATCACGACTAGCCTGGGGCTGTATTATTGTATTAACAGTCTTCTGTTTTTACAAAGTAATAAAATCAGAACGAAAGCAAAACAGCTAGCCTTGTGATTTAATCTGGTCCATTATCAGGTTGTTAATATCATTAGGCTCTTCTTTTTTTGTTTTTGGCAAAGGTTTGTAAACCGCATTAGAATCGGCAGTTGCCAGTTTTATTTTACCTTCCTTTAAAAACTTGTAAAGTAAATCATTTTCTATAAGATAATAGAATTGTTTCCTGAACTCATCCAGAGAGATTCCACAGGTTGCTGCATACTTGGCTAATTCATGTGGATCCTCGAAATCTGCCTGGTTAAGCCTAAGCATATATCTTCTTGCTATATAAAAAGTCTCCGATCCTGGGTCAACCATTCTGACTCTTGTTCGTCCGGTGTTAGGATCCAAAATCTCATTAAAATAAAGTGGAACAAAATAGCCGTTTTGAATCGAGACCATTGCCCCGCTACCACCATTAATTATAAATTGAGCAGCAGAGAAACCAAGGTCACGTGTATATTCCATATCAAACGGAATGGGATCAGCACACCTTAATTCATAGCCGATATTTTTAGCAACAACAGTAACTTTAAGTCCATACTCCTTTAATTTCTCCTGAACTTTATACTTAAGTATTTCACCAAAATTAATTTCAGCGATTCTGATATTATCGTGAGCATCTCTTTCAATATCAACTAAAGATTCCAGATCACTTGTATCTAATCTTTCAACCAGACCTTCTGCAAGAATAGCGACACCATCACTTTTTCCATAGCTCAATCTTTTAATAATTGCGCCAACAAGAACATCAACCATATGTGAAAGTTTAATTACATTGCCAGGAAATTCTTCCGGTATAAGAGTTAAAGTTGCGCCTGCAGCTTTACCAATGCTGAGTGCAAGATGTCCGGCTTTTCTTCCCATAGAAACTACAAAGTACCATCTTGAAGTTGTGTTAGCGTCAACCATAAGATTTTTAACAACTTCAACACCAATATGTCTTGCAGTCTGAAAACCGAAAGTTGGTATGCCATGTGGAAGATCAAGATCGTTATCAATTGTTTTAGGAACATGAACAACCTTAATCCTATCGCCTGCCATCTCATCAACTTTTAATGCACTGAACGCAGTATCATCTCCACCGATTGTTATAAGCTTATCGACGTTTAATCTTAAAAGCGAAGTAACTGTATTCTCAAGAAGCTTTTTATCTTTTGTAGGATTTGAACGTGAGATTCCAATATATGAACCGCCTCTGAAGTGTATACGGCTCACATTGTCAATAGTTAATTCTTTTGTGTGGGAAATATCTCCTTCCATTATCCATTTAAAGCCGTCTTTTACACCAATTACTTCTATACCTTCAACAACGGCTCGAATAGTTGCTGCACCAATAACGCTGTTTATTCCGGGAGCTGGTCCCCCGGCAACAAGAATCGCAAGTTTTTTAGGGGCTATCGACATATTATATTATCTCCTTCATAAAATATATTATCATCTGACTGGTTTGTTTTTATTTTTAACTTACAGAATTTTTAATTTTGCAAATTTAAGCATTAGTTGTTTAACGTTGTTACCCTCAAAAACTACAGTAGCCTTTTGCATCTCCCCGGCTCCTGTAACTTGTGTAACTTTTCCAAGTCCAAACTTTTCGTGCATTACCCTGCTACCCGGTCTCACAAATTTATTATCCTGATCAAAATCCTCGTAATCTACGGTTTCGAAATATTCATAGTAGATTTCCTTTTTAGATTTCCTTTGTGAAGACTTTCTTCCTATACTTCCGTTTACTTCTTTAAGCACCGCGGGTTTTAATTCATCAATAAATCTTGACCGGCTTTGATATGCAACTTCACCAAAACGGTACCTTGACCTGGCATGAGAAATATATACTTTTTGCTGGGCACGTGTTATAGCAACATAAAACAATCTTCTTTCTTCCTCAACAGTTGCATCAGAGTTAAAGCGGTTTGAAAGAGGAAAAATATCTTCTTCACAACCAGAGATAAAGACTATTGGAAATTCAAGTCCCTTGGCACTGTGTACAGTTAGCAATGTTACAGAATTGGCGGTACCTTCGTAAGTATCAACATCTGCAACGAGCGAAACTTCTTCTAAATATTCCTCTAATTTCGCATCTTTATGGGAACTTGAAAACTCAGTTAACGAATTTAACAATTCATTTATGTTTTCCAGACGTGCCCGTGATTCAGGAGTACCTTCTTCTTTAAAGATTTTAAGAACTCTCAATTCATCTACCATTGCACGGGAAAGCTCACCTAATGATAATTTGTCCTTCAGATCAGTATATTTTTCAAGCAGTAATTTAAAAGCTTTAACATTTTTCTGAATTCTTTCCTTAATATCTATTACTTCGAAAATCCTTCCCATGGTATCGAAGAGTGAAATGTTATGTTTCCTGGAAAATGCAATCATTCTTCTAATAGTTGTGCTTCCGATTCCCCTTTGAGGAAAGTTCATTATTCTCAACAAGCTTTCTTCATCATTAAAATTTGACAGGACTCTCAAATATGCAACTATGTCCTTTACTTCTTTTCGTTTATAGAATTCGACTCCGCCAATTATCCTGTAAGGAATTTTTTCTCTTCTGAAGATATCTTCGAGTGCGCGCGATTGTGCATTTGTCCTGTAAAGAATTGCAATATCTTTAAGAGAAAGTTTTTTCTTTGAAATCTCCTGTTTTATATACTTTGCAATCTGGAATGCTTCATCTTTTTCATCGGCACATTTAATTAATGTAAGGAGCTCTCCATCATTATTTTCCGTCCATAAAGTTTTTACCAATTGAGATTTATTATTCTTTATTATTGAATCAGCGGCTACGAGGATAGTTTTTGTTGAACGATAATTTTGTTCCAGTTTAAATACTCTTCTTTTGGGGAAATCCTTTTCGAAGTTGAGCATATTCCCAAGGTCAGCCCCCCGCCAACTGTAGATACTTTGTGCATCATCTCCAACAACACAAATATTCCCATCCTTATTAACAAGCATTTTTATTATTTCATATTGTGCTTTGTTTGTATCCTGAAATTCATCTACAAGAATATATTTGAATTTCTTTTTATACTTCTGATGTATTGTGCTTTTCTTATTAAAAAGTTCAACCGGCTTAAGCAGAAGATCTTCAAAGTCCATCGCATTGTTTTCATATAATCTTTTCTGGTATTCTTCGAATATCTCGGCAACTTTTTCATCAACCAAAGAATGAACATGTTTTTTCTTGAATTCTTCAGGAAGGATCATTTGGTTTTTGAAAAAACTTATCTTGTGTTTTACTGCATTAGAAGTAATTGCTTCAAGCTCAATGTTAAAATTTGAAATTATATTTTGTACAAGCGAATGTGAATCTTCAGCATCATAAATTGAGAAGTTACTTTCATATCCAATCTGCTTTGATTCAATTCTTAAAATTTTTGCAAAAATAGAATGAAATGTTCCCATCCAGATCGAGCTTGCCTTACTGCCGACCAGTTCATTTATTCTTTCCTTCATTTCCCTTGCAGCCTTATTTGTAAAGGTAAGAGCAAGAATATTTTCAGGCTTTACTCCTTTATCAATAAGATATGCAACTTTATAAGTGAGAACACGTGTTTTCCCAGAACCGGCACCCGCAACTATCATAACCGGTCCTTCAGACTGTTTTACAGCCTTTTTTTGTTCTTCATTGAGTGATTTTAAGTTTATCATATCCTGTTTTCTAGTATTTTTTGGCATTTTAGAGTGCAAATATAAGGAAACGTGATACGAATAAAAAGGTAAGAAAATTGAAAAATAGGAAATATTTTGTTATACTTCACTCTTAGTGAGGGGTATTTTAAAATGGAAAATTTTCCTAGTAATAATGGGAAACTAAATAATCCTTTTTCTGGGGGAATTCTTAAGGCAGAATTTCTTAATAAGTTTAATTATTTCGTTTTGAAAGAAGACATTAGAATATTTTTCAAGGTTTATATAAATGTCTCCTAAATTCAAAAATTTTTTACCAGCTGATACTTATAAAACCTTTGTTGAGCAAAATCCTCTTTCAATAATAATCACTGATAAAGCAGGAAATATTGAATACGTAAATTCAAAATTTATTGAACTAACCGGCTATACATATAATGAAATACTCGGAAAGAATCCTAAAATTCTAAAATCGGGGAATAAAACTCAGGCAGAATATAAAATACTATGGGATACTATTCTCTCCGGAGGAGTTTGGAAAGGAGAGTTTCTTAATAAAAAGAAAGATGGAAGTTTATATACAGAATTTGCAGTTATTTTTCCTATCAAAAATCCCAAGGGCGAAATAATAAATTTTATTGCAGTGAAGGAAGATATTACTGACCTAAGAAAAACAACGGAAGAATTACAAAGATCAGAGAAACTTGCAACAATAGGCAAAATGACAGCATATATATCTCACGAAATTAAAACTCCCCTGACCTCTATAAAAATAAACGTGGATCTTCTTGAAAAGAACAATTCAATTGATACTAATGCAAAAAAATCTATTTCTATCATTCAGAAAGAAATAGCTAGACTGAAAAATGTATTGAAGAATATATTACAATTTTCAAATCCTACGAAAATATTTTCGCCGGAAATTAACCTTTTTAAGAAAATCGAGAATATCCATGAGTTTTTAAAGCCCTTACTATACGAACGGAAAGTGACTTTAATAAATAATACATCGGAGCATTATATATACGGCGATGCTCAACAGCTTCGTTCTCTTTTTATCCATATGATTGAGAATTCTATAGAATCCATGAAGACTGGAGGTACAATTGAAATTAATTCCGAACTCAAGGGAGAATATTGTCACATTTACATAAAAGATAACGGATGTGGAATGACAGACGCAAAAAATATTTTCGAACCTTTTTTTACAACCAAACTATCAGGTACAGGTTTAGGTTTGCCAATAGCTAAAAATATTGTGGACAACCACGGAGGATCAATTAGTTTAGTTTCTTCCAAACAGGGAGAAACAACTTTCGAAATAGTTCTTAAATCCAGGGGAAAAAAAATTGGAAAAGCTTCTAATAATTGACGATGATGAGTCCATTAGGGAATCATTAAAAATTGGATTATCTCAGGCAGGATATAAAATATTTACCGCACATGATGCTTTTAGCGGAATAGAGCAAATAGAAAGATTTCATCCCGATTTAATTATATCTGATTTAAAACTTCCTAAAATGGATGGGATCGAACTCTTAAAAAAAGTTAAGCAATATGATGCCAGCCTACCTTTCATTATGATTACTGCATACGAAGATTCTTCTTCAACAATTGAGGCTATACAACAAGGAGCTCATGATTATATCGAAAAACCACTCGACATTGAAAAGTTAAAGGTAACAATAAAAAGAGCTTTCGAAAGCAAAAAAATCAGCGAACATCTCTCAATTACAATTTCCAAAGATTCCGATGAATATAAACTTGAGAACAGCCTTATTGGAAAAACTACTCTGATGAAAGACGTCCTTAAAAAGATTGGGAAAGTATCAATGAATCGGGTTAGCATTCTTATACAAGGAGAAAGCGGAACAGGAAAAGAATTGATAACCAAAGTAATTCATTACTCGGGTATTACTAAAAACGAACCTTTCATTGCAGTTAATTGTACTGCTCTTTCAGAATCTCTGCTAGAAAGTGAACTGTTCGGACATGTAAAAGGTTCATTTACAGGAGCAATAAAAGATAAAAAAGGAAAGTTTGAACTTGCAGGTGAAGGCACAATATTTCTAGACGAAATTTCAGAAATATCTACTAACCTGCAAGTAAAATTACTGAGAGTTTTGCAGGAAAAAGAATTTGAAAGAGTTGGTGGTGAAATTTCAATTCCTATGGGTGCCAGAATTGTAACTGCAACTAACAGAAATTTGCAAGAGTATGTAAACGAAGGGAAATTTAGAGAAGATCTTTTTTACCGTTTAAAAGTTTTTACAATTGATGCTCCACCTTTAAGAGAACGTAAAGAAGACATACCTAATCTCGTAATACATTTACTGAAAAGAATAAACAAAAATTTGCACAAAGATGTAAGAAAGGTTCCGATTGAAGTAATGGAAATGCTTCAAAACTATAAGTGGATTGGTAATGTAAGAGAATTAGAAAATACACTTTTGCAGGCTGTAGTTTTAACGGAAGGCGATGTACTGAAAGCAGAAAATCTCTTATTAAGGACAAGTCCTTCCCAGGGGAATGAAATCAAACCTGTTCAAAACTTATCTCTTAACGAAATAGCTAGAAATCATATTGAATTAATATTAAACTATGTAAACTGGAACAAGACCAAAGCATGCGATATCCTGAAAATTTCCAAACCTACTTTAGACAAAAAAATTACTGACTTTAATCTTAAGCCATCAAAATAAAATTACTTTCCATTTAACATCTTTTAATTTATGGTATTAAAAATTCTTTAATCCTGTTTAAAGAAATTTTAAATCAATCTTAGGATGTCCTCCCAAAACAGTTTATAAATAAAGCATTCTGCCCGGCATTACAATTGCATTAAATCGTCTGACCACAGAGAGGGCTTAGTGGATATTGTTACAAATTTAGTAGGAAATCTTAGCAGCTTACTGATATTTTCTATATCAGATGTTGATTATTGTTTAAGTAATACAACAGTATCATCTGTTATTAAACCGGATAATGTTTACAAAGTGAAATTAACAGATGGAGAAAAGTATTCCCTCCTATGTATTGAAAGCAAATCCATTCCTTTGATTGACCTGAAAAAGATATTCCATAAAACAGAACAAAAAATAGATTCTGACACGAGAGTAATAATTGTAGAATACGCTGATATTCAATTTGGATTACTCACTGAGAAAGTAAAAGAAATAATAGCTGTCGACTCTGATTATATTAAAACTTCGGGTCGGTTTATTCCCGAAAAAAAATCTTTGTATATCGAAGGAATATTAGAGCTTGAGAGTAAAAAATTAATTATGCCAAATATAAAAAGGATAATTAGTGATATAGTATTCTTCTAATACTACGGATTAACATAATAAATATTTGAGAGGGCAAAATGGGAAAAAACAGTAAACCACCATAGAAAAACCTGCAGTCGTCAATTACTATCCGATTGGCAATCATGATAAGTAATCAATTTCTGCAGGTTAAAAAATACTGCAGAGTTTTTACACAAATATATAACTCTAAGGAGTAAGTTCTATGAAAAATAATATTCGATTAATTTTTTTCTTTCTATTTGCATTATCAATTAGTGCATTTAGTCAGACAGTCGTTACGCCGGTGGGATCACCTTCCGTAAGCAATAATGACTTTACAGTAATACAAGATGCAGTTACCGCTGCTTCGTCTGGAGATATTATTGATCTCCAAGGAACTTTTGATTGGACAGAAACAAATGCTTATAACAGCTATGTGGCTTCATCTATAGGAAGCATTTCAGGAGATATAAGAGGTATTCGCTTACCAAATGTTAATAACCTGAAAATTACCTCCAGTACGGCTAATGCAGAAATTATTAGTCCGGGCGATATCAACGATGGGGCGTTAATCTTTAGTTCTTGTTTTTATCACCCAGGTGATGTCAGTATTTCTGGACTGACAGTTGAGAAAATCCATTTTAATAATTTTGAAGGATGCGTTACGCTTGAATGGGATAGTTACAGCCCTGCCGATGGAACAACAATTCAAAATAATGTATTCACTATTGCAGGCGATAATGGTGATGCTACTGACTGGATTCAGAATATTGCTGTATATTTAGGTGGTGGGACTAACCAGTCAGTTATAAATAATATGTTCAAATTCAAAGCAGATGGAACAAGAACGGATGGATATTCCGGACCAGCAACAGGAGCGTCTTATGGATATCAAAGTGCAACCAATCCAAATGGATATAATGGCTTAACAATCTCCGGTAATACATTTCAAGTAGAAGCAGGTTCCGATCCTGCAAATATGACTTATGGTATTTGGGAGAATTCTCACTCTGATGATAACGCCCAGGTAATTAATCTGAACAATAATACTTTTCTAGGAAGAGCTGGGGATGATTTTGATTACGCTTTTAAATTGAGCTCATTAACTAACCAATTATCCATTGATAATAATACATTTACTAATGTCGATAATATATATGTTGCAAATCATAGCGCTGGTAATTCTGAGGGAGACCATTACACTTTTACTAATAGTACTTGCTCAAATGTCGGTGGAAGTGATGGAATATTCCTAATAAACGAGTTTACATACTCTGCGGTTGTAACACACGTTTTTATAAACTGGGATGTAAACAATACAATTGATGGTGAAACAGGAATACGTGGACTAAATGAACTTTCAACACAGGCTACTCACAAGTCAAGACCAAGTTCAGCAGCAACAAACATAGACAATGTTTCCGCAGCGGGAACCATTACTTCGTTTGCTGTAAATGATGATTGGGGAACTCCTGATCGTTTTACGGACCCTGACGGAATTGGAACTGGCATTGATCCTGTTGCTTACGGTTTTAATACATTTTCTACAATTCAAAGTGCAGTAAATGCTGCAGCAAACGGAGATGTAGTTAATGTAGCTGCAGGAACTTATAATGAAAATGTGGATGTTACTACAAGTTTAACTTTGCAATCTACTTTAGGTGCAGCTGCTACTATAATAGCAGGCAATACAACAACAATTACTATATCAGCTAATAACGTTGTAGTAGATGGCTTTACAATTAATAATCCGACCGGTAAACACGGAATGTATGCTAAAGATTATAGCGGACTTACCGTGCAGAACTGCATTTTTACGGATATAGGTACTTCAGATGCCTCAGGGTCAGGAACAAATTATGGTATAGCAGTAGAGTGTAGCGCTGCAGCAGTTGATAATATCCTTATTGAAAACAATACGTTTAGCTATATAGCTGGTGGTAATTTCAAGAGTGCTGATGCAATTGTACTTGGGTTTTCACCCGGTAATTTTGATTTTACCAATGTACTAATTCAAAATAATAATATTTCATATATAACAAGTTCTATTTTAGATTTTGCAAATGGCGGTCGTGGTGCTTATGGTATTTTGTTTAATCATACTACAGCATCCACTGGTAAAACTGATAGCCCTCAGATTCTGAATAATACTATAAGTAATTTGGAAGGTTTATGGGCACACGCTATAGGGCTCGAAGGCAATACACCTAATGCAAATGTATCCGGTAATACCATACACGATATTATTGATCATAAATCACCAGGTGATCCTGATGCTGTCGGAGTTGAAGTTGAAGACAATTCATCAGCTTCTACAGTAACAATTAATAATAACAGTTTTGTTAATGTTTGGTTCGGAGTAAGAAATGTTACCGGTATTTCAGTAAATGCAATTAATAACTGGTGGGGCACAGCAGTAGAAAGTGAAATTCAAGCTTTAATAAGCGGAGACGTAGATTATGACCCGTGGATAGGTAAAGCGGAGACAGTTAATGTACCAACAACGGGGACATATAACTTCACTGGATCGGGTGTTATTCTAAACTTCACTACAGTTCCAGCAGGTGGCGGAGATGTAACAATCCAAAGATATAATCAAGCTCCTGCGGGATTCCCAGCTAACTTAACCAATGTTGGTTTATGGTTAGACTTTAGCACAACAATGGCAAACTTTACTTTTAATGTTATTGTAAAAGTTGATGTAGATGGAATCTCAGGTTTTGATGCAACAACAACTGTTATGTACTATAATGGAAGCAGTTGGTTAGCTATTGCAGGTGGAACTTATATGGCAAGTGATCCTGATTTTGGTGGACATTCCTCTTTCTCATTCACTACAAATCATTTCACTCCGTTTACATTCATAAACACCCCTGCTACAGCTTATAATGTTTATCTCAGTACATCCACTACTGCAGCAGCAGCTACTATTTATCCAAATACGGATTGGGGTGTAACCGCATATGATCCTAATGATTGGGATTTCACAACTCCGGTCACACTTTACATTGTCCCTGAAGCTGGTTCTGTATTTGGAGCCTGTGATGTTACTGTTCAGTGGGATAATTCGATGTTCAGTTTTGGCAGTGTTGTTAATGATGGAATCTTTAGCCCATATAACCTCACTTTCTTCCAGAATCAGTTAGGCAGCACTACTCAGGTTACAATCAACGCAAGCCGCACAGATAACAATAACTTCTCAATTGCTGCCGGTGACTATATTGCAAAACTTACTCTCAACTTACTCAAACCCGGTTATGATGCAATAAACTTTGCCGGAATGGATTTC
The DNA here is from genome assembly GCA_963727535.1 of uncultured Ignavibacteria bacterium. Taxonomy (GTDB): domain Bacteria; phylum Bacteroidota; class Ignavibacteria; order Ignavibacteriales; family Ignavibacteriaceae; genus RBG-16-34-14. The sequence goes on along the minus strand of CAVSGR010000006.1, from coordinate 1,394,118 downwards.
AGAGCATTTGATGGTTCAGGTGGACAAAACGGTGTTTATGTAATTGGTAATGGTGCACAGGTTAAAGCTTACCTTGGTGATGTGGCATCTGCAGGTCCTGTAGAATCCACTGGTGATGGCCTGGTTAATTTTGATGACTTAAATCTCTGGGCCAGCTCTTATTGGTCCGGTGTTCCCGGCTACAGTGGTGGTATGGTAAATTACAAAGTTAAGTATGATGTTGGACCAACTGCGGATAATACAGTCTATACACTCCCACAGGTTGATGGTAAGATTCAATTTGAAGACCTTGTAATCTTTGCTATCAGCTATGGATTAAGTGGAGACTACATATATCCCAAAGTTGCCCCGGTTCCGGAAGAACCTGTTGAACTGAAAATTAGTGATCCTATTGTTTCCGGTAATGAAACTCTCGTTCCTGTCTTAATATCCGGCGCTGTGCAGGATGTTAGAGCTATTACTATGAGTTTCTCCGGTCAATTTGGTAAGCTGGTTGGAGTTGACAAGGGAGATTTACTTAAGAGTTCTAATGATCCTTCCCTTCTCTTAAATAGAACCGACAACAAGAACATCTTTGTTGATCTTGCAATTGTTGGAGCTGATGCCAAGACTATTAATGAAGACGGACAATTATGTGTTCTGAGATTTGAAGGGAAAGCAAATGTCAATCTCAATAGTGCAGTTGTAAGAAATAGCGGCAACAATAATTTACTGGTTAAAGTAACCAGTGATAAAAATGCTGTTCCTACTGTATTCAGCTTATCACAGAACTATCCGAATCCTTTTAACCCTGTTACCAGGATTGATTACCAGGTATCGCAACAATCTCAAGTTGAAATTGTTGTATTCAATTCCTTAGGTCAAAAAGTAGCAACCCTGGTAAATGAAGTAAAGGAAACCGGAGCTTATTCTGTTGATTGGAATGCCGCTTCACTTTCATCAGGAATTTATTTCTACCAGATGAAAGCCGGCGATTTCATCAATGTTAAAAAACTAGTTCTTCTTAAATAAAGCTGTTAAAAAACGTTCAGCCGGCAGGTACTAAATCCTGCCGGTTGAATTGTTGCAAAAAATATTATTCTGAGAAACTATGATTATTTCACTAAAAAAAATTGCACTCGTTGTTTTTACGTTATCGATACTTTCTTTTTGTCAAAGTAATCCTGTTATTTCTTTTTCCCCTGGATCGTATAATGTTTCATCAAATGATCCAATAAATTTTCAGGTAAAAATAAATAACATAACAGGTTTATTCGCAGCTCATATTGTAGTTGAATATGATAATTCAATTTTAACTTTAAGCAATTTTTCCTCGGGAGACTTTTTAGAAAGTAATTCCGGTGGATATAACGTTCAACTTATGTCTTATCCTCCTGTCGATTCCATTGCCGACTCAATTACTGTTGACCAGGCAATTTTAGGCAGAAGTTCTGTAGATGGTTCAGGAACAATATTTAATCTTACCTTTATCCCAATTAGAGCAGGAAGTACTGTTGTAAAGATACGTTCTTTCAGCTTGAGAGATATTAACAATTCCGAGATTTTTGCAGAAACGGATTCTGCTTTAATTACGATTACTTCGAGAGTTGTTAATTCAAAAATTTTCCTTGAAGGAGTTTTTAGTGGCGGCACTATGGATAACCACCTGAATACTCACGGACTGCTTCCACATATACATCCATATTCATCAGCACCGTGGAATTATAATGGGAGAGAAGCTGTTAACGAAAACTTTTTTGAATCAGACACCAATATAGTGGATTGGATACTGTTGGAATTACGAACAGGAACTGCATCAAATACAATTGTTGAAAGAAGAGCGGTGTTTGTGAAAACAGACGGCTCGGTTGTAGATCTCGACGGAGTAAGTCCCGTAAGTTTTTTCTCAACAGCAGGTCCTTACTATTTAGTGGTCAGGCACCGTAATCATTTGGCAATTATGAGTTCAGTTCCCCTTAATATATCCGCTTCTTCTACTTTATATGATTTCACTGATTCTAATTCAAAAGCATTTGGTTCAAACGCAATGAAAGATTTGGGCGGAGGAGTGTTGGGATTAGTAACTGGAGAAGCTGCATTAGATGGGTATATAACCGGAAGTGATTTCAATATTTATAATCCTGCTTTCAGGATTGGCGCGAGAGGATACTTGATAACTGATTGGGACTTGGATGGAAAAGTTAACGGAACAGACTTCAACTTTTTTAATCCGAATTTTCGCGCAGGGAGAAGAACTAATGTCCCCTAAAAATTTTACAAGATATATAGTCACTTTTAAATAATTAATCGGGAGGGTACGATGAGTCCAAAAGTTATAATTTCATTTTTCATTATAATATTTTTATCTGTTTTTTCTACTCCGCTTAGATCTCAAACTACCATTGAGCAAAAACTGGTTGTTACAAATAATGATCATGTTTCGGGTGGTAATTTTGATGTGGCTATTCAGTTAAAGGGAACTAACCTGCCAGCCGCAAATACTATAGGCACCATTACTATTGATGTTCTTTATGACGATTCTAAAATCGATTATGTTGGAGCAACTGCTGGAGTAATACTTCCCTCACAAGGTTATAATATTTTTGCACAAGAAAATACTGGTTATATAAGATTCGGTGTCACGAGCGGAAGTGTAGGCCCTGGAACATTTGAAGAAGATGGTTACGATATTACATCTAGTTATGAGACTTTTATTACATTGAATTTTCTAATATTAGTTGAAAGTTGTGGCGTAGATTTAACAATAGATCCTACAACAAACCAGATTGGGTTATTTACAACTCACGCAAACAGCGATGGTTCAGGTGACATAGATAATCAAACGTTAAGTTCTCCAATAAATATAACTGATGCATGTCTTCCGATTGAATTAATATCATTTTCGGCAGGCGTTCAAGGAAACAAAGTTTTACTAAACTGGAGTACTGCTACCGAAGTAAATAATTACGGTTTCGACATAGAACGGAGATTTGAATCTGCCAAAAGTAATTGGGAAAAAATCGGTTCTGTCCCTGGAAGTGGAAACAGTAATTCTCCTAAAGCTTATTCATTCACAGATAACTACACCTTAGCATCAGGAAAATATTCTTACAGATTGAAGCAAATAGATATAGATGGAAGCTTTAATTATTCTAATGAAATTTTTGCTGAAATATCAAAGCCGGTATCTTATAGTCTTAATCAAAATTTCCCAAACCCTTTTAACCCGGAAACAAAAATTTCTTTTTCAATTAAGGACGCAGGTAATGTTAATTTAACTATCTATAATGTTCTTGGTGAAGAAGTGAGAACAATTCTCAATGAGTTTAAGGAAGCCGGAAGTTATACTTTAAACTTTAATGCGGCTGGATTAAACAGTGGAGTTTATTTCTACAGGTTACAGGCAAATAATTATTCAGAGATTAAAAAAATGATTGTATTAAAATAAACTGCTGAATTTCTAAGAAGAATTGAAAACCGGATTGGAAATATTATCAATTACTATTTTATTTGCATTGAATACTTACGCCCAGGCTGTACTTAAAATTCTTCCTCAAGTACAGTCAGTCGGAATTGATTCAATCAGCTCAATCAATTTATACATAGAGAACGTTTATGACTTACATGCATACTCTATTAAAATATCTTATAATCCTGAACTCGTAAAATATGAATCTATTCAAAAAGGAGATTTCCTTTCAGACCAGCAAACATTCTTTTATCCCTTGGTTGATACGTTACTCGGTACATTGCAAATAGATGAGGCAATTTTAGGTACAGACTCGGAAAACGGTTCCGGTTCTCTGGCAGTAATTTTCCTTAAGGGAAAAAATAATGGTGAAGTACCACTTAAGATCACTGATCACGATTTTCGCGACAGTTCGAATGCAAGTATACAAGTAGACGTAATAGATGGTTCTATAGTAGTGGATAATATTTCAACTTCAAAAGAATCAGCTTATGCAGCATCAACAGAAGATTTGTTGACCAATTACCCGAATCCTTTTAATTCTTCTACAATTTTAAAATTCATTTCTACCAGGAATGAGGAAGCAGAGTTGAGAATTTATTCTTTAACAGGCAGAACTGTTTATGCAAAATTGTTTAGAACTACAAGTGGAGAAAACTTTTTGAGATGGAACGGTGTTGATAATGGAGGTATTACTCTATCAAGTGGGTTTTACATTGTAAACATAATTACAACTGAAAAAAATTATTATAAAAAAATAATATTGCTTAAATGACGAGGAACAAATAATGACATTTATAAACACAAGAACATGCTGCATTTTATTTTTTATACTTTTTCAAATTGAAATTTTCTCTTACACATCTACTACAAATGTTTATGTCGATCCTCCTTCTTTAACAACCTCATCGACCGGCACTGTCTCTATAAATTTTAAAATAAGTAATGTGAGCAATTTAAAATCATATAGCATTAAATTTAATTTTGATAATTCGATTGTTAGCTTGTCAAATGTTACAAAAAGCAGTTTTCTTACTAATGGATCAAACAGTACTGTTCTATTAACTCAACCAACTCTGGATAATGTCACTAACTTTGTCACAGTATCAGAGGCAATACTCGGTTCAGGAAATTACCCAAGCGGATCAGGACAACTTTTCACAGCGCAGTTTAATGTAATCTCAGCAGGTAAAAGCATTATTCAAATAGAGTCCGTTACTCTTTATGATTTAAATAACCAGGTTATCCCGTCAACTTTTACTTCCGGACAAACAATTGTTTTGCTCTCACTCGATGCAAAAGTTTTTCTTCAGGGTCCCTATTCAGGCGGAGCCATGAACACGACATTATTAAGTAAAGGACTAGTTCCTGTGGATCAACCTTATTCATCACTTCCTTGGGACTATCATGGCTCTGAAAATTTATCTTCTGTTCCTCCGGGTGTAGTTGATTGGGTTTTATTGGAATTAAGAGAAGGCACTTCTTTGGATACAAGGAAAGCAAGAAAAGCTGCACTTCTTTTAAGCAACGGAAAGATTGTTGATTTAGATGGAACATCAAATGTTCATTTCGATGTTGCTGCCGGAAATTATTTTGTAGTCATCTATCACCGAAATCACTTGGCAATTATGAGTGCCAGCAGTATTCCTTTAGATGTAACAAGCTCTCAATATGATTTTTCTTCTGCACAATCTAAAGCCTGGGAAGATTCACCAATGATATATTTAGCTCCCGGCATTTATGGAATGATAGCAGGCGACGCAAACGCCGATGGATTAATTACAGGAACAGATTTTAATTTGTTCAACCCAAAATTCAGACAAGCCGCTTCAGGATATGAACAAACCGATTGGAATCTTGATGGAATTATTTCCGGCACAGATTTTAATTATTTCAATCCTAATTACAGATCTGCAAAAAAAACACAAGTGCCACATTAATTTTCCTTTATTTTTTCCTTAAAGATGTTGATGGGATAATTTCATTTTCTTAGATTAAGGAAGGAAATTTCAGGCATCAATTAACAAAAAAACACAGGGAATACTATGATTAAGGAAAAAATTCTAAAAGCACTTAATAAGCAGATCAATGAAGAGCTATATTCTTCCTATGCTTACCTGGCTATGTCGACACATTTTACATCAGCAAGTCTCGATGGATTTGCACATTGGTACAGGCTTCAATCGCAGGAAGAATACGGACATGCAATGAAAATTCTTGATTACATAAATGAGAGGGGCGGAAAAGTTACACTTCTGAAAGTAGATCCGCCAAAAGCAGGGTGGAAAACTCCAATTGAAGTTTTTAAGGAAACATATAACCAGGAAGTTGCTGTTTCTAAATCGATCAACGGTATAGTAGAACTTTCACTTGCTGAAAAAGATTATGCAACAAATAATTTTATGCAGTGGTTTGTAAGTGAACAGGTTGAAGAAGAATCAACCGCATCAAAATTATTAGACAGAATGAAACTGATTGGTGATAGTAAGAATGGTTTACTTATGCTTGATAAAGAATTGGGAATGAGAGCTACAGCTTCTTAAGTTAGATTGATGTACCGAGGGTAATTAAAAAGTAAAGACCTGTCACTCTGAACGCCTGCCGGCAAGGCAGGAAGTGAAGAGTCTCATTTCATTATAGAACAAAAAGATTCTTCGTCACTTTGTTCCTCAGAATGACAGCAAAATTTACTTTTTGGCTACTCTCACAGTTCGGGACTTTTTAGACTCTCTAGTTTTTTACATCTGCTAAAGGTATAGCGGTTCCCCTCATTGAGTGAACTTTATTTGCAACAGGCAGAACAACTTCTTTACTAACTCTCTTTTCAAAATAATCTCTGAAACGTGTAACCATAAATTTAACCGGCCAGGCTGCAGCTTCGCCAAGTGCACAAATTGTATTTCCCTCGATATTATTGGCAACGGATATAAGTAAATCGATATCTGAAATAGAACCATTCCCAGCTAAAATCCTATTAAGAATTTTTAACATCCATCCTGTTCCTTCACGGCAAGGTGTACATTGTCCGCAGCTTTCGTGATAATAGAACTTTGCAATACGTGCTAAAACTTTAACAAGATCGGTATCTTCATCCATCACCATAACTCCCCCTGTACCAATTGCAGATCCAACAGTCTTTAAAGACTCCGCATCCATTTTAACGCCTTCTATCTGGTCACCTCTTATAGGAGGCATAGAAGAACCTCCTGGAATTACACATAAAACTTTTTTATCTCCCGGTACACCGCCGCCATATTTATATATAAGATCTGTCAACAAAGTACCGCTCGGTAATTCATAGACACCGGGTTTATTTACATGTCCGCTGATTCCGTAAAGTAAAGTTCCCGGATGTTTTGGCTCTCCAATTGCAGAAAACCAATGCCATCCTTTATTTATAATCGGGGGAACGTTTGTAAGTGTTTCAATATTATTTATTGTTGTCGGGCATCCCCATAAACCATTCTGTGCAGGGAAAGGAGGCTTTACTCTTGGATAACCTCTCTTCCCTTCAAGAGAATTCATTAATGCAGATTCCTCACCACAAATGTAAGCTCCTGCACCTTTATGAATATATATATCACAATAAAAATCGGTTCCGAATTTTTGTTTCATCTTCTCGCCCACATAACCTTGCGCATAAGCATCCTCTAAAGCTATGGCTAATAACTTTATCCATTTATGATATTCGCCCCGAATATAGATATAAGCAGATTTTGCACCGATTGCATAAGCAGCAATTAAAATTCCTTCAATTAGTTGATGAGGATTAAATTCAAAAATCTGCCTGTCTTTAAATGAACCCGGTTCACTTTCATCACCATTTATGCAAAGATACTTGAGCTTGGCTGAAGTTTTGGGCATAAAACTCCATTTTAACCCTGCTGAAAAAGCAGCTCCTCCCCTGCCTCGCAATCCCGATTTTTTAACCTGGTCAATTATATCATCAGAGGATTGACCAAAAGCTTTTTTCGCAGCAGAATAACCACCGTTAGCTTCATAAACATCAATTTTATGAAAATCTTTTATATCGGGGAGAACTATTTTTTCCATTCTAATTTTTTTCTTTCAGAGAGTTCAACAACTGATCAACTTTTTCTTTATCAAGATTTTCATAGTAATCTTCATTTACAGCAATCATTGGAGCTGTACCACAGGAACCCATACACTCAACTTCTTCAAGAGAAAATATAGTGTCTTCCGTTACCTGCATATTATCAATATTTAATTTTTCTTTTACCTGATCGAAAATGTCATAACCACCTTTAAGCATACAGGAAACATTTGTACAAACCTGTATATGATATTTCCCCATCGGCTTCTGGTGATACATTGTATAAAAAGAAACAATACCCAGAACATCTTCGGATGTCATTTCAAGAATGGAAGCGACTTCTTTAATAACTTCTCCCGATATCCAGCCATTCTGTTCCTGAGCAATCCACAATGCAGCCATTACTGCCGGACGCTTAACAGGATATTTCTTTATCTCGTTTTCTATTCTCTCTAAATTCTCTTCAGTAAATTTGAATTCCATCTTTCTCAATAATTATTATTAATTATTTTAAAGCATGAATGCATTGTTACATGCATGCATGAATTTTACATGCATTCTCCGAAGGAGTCCTTCGGACATCCATTCATGCATCCTACTTGTCCGCCTCACCCATTACAGGATCTATACTTCCAATAATTGCAACAATATCAGATATCATATGCCCTTTTACGAGCATAGGCAATGCCTGGAGATTTACCATAGAGGGAGAACGAATTTTACATTTCCAGGGATGACCTTCACCATTGCTGACCATGTAAAAACCAAGCTCCCCTTTAGGATTTTCAACAGCACTGTAAATTTCTCCAACAGGAGGATTGATACCAAAATTAACAATCATAAAATCGTGAATCAGTTCTTCCATCTTACTATAAATTTCAGTCTTTTTAGGAAGAACACGTTTGGGACTATTTGCCATCGTTTCTCCCTGCGGCATTTTATCAAGAACCTGCCGAATAATCTTTATACTTTCTCTTGTTTCATCAGCTCTTACAAAATATCTTGCTAAACAATCCCCTTCTTTATAAACCGGAACATTAAAATCCATTTCATTATAGAATAGATAAGGTGTAGCTCTACGAAGATCAAGTTCAACACCGCTTCCTCTTAAATTCGGTCCGGTAAATCCGATTTGAATAGCATCTTCGCCTGAGATAACGCCAACTCCATCCAAACGCTCGATAAAAATACGATTCGTATTTATGAGTTTTTCACACTCATCAAGATTCGGTTCATACTGGTCAATAAACCATTTTACTTTTGCAAGTGCCTCCGGCTGAGCATCATTTGCAACTCCGCCGATACGAGTATAGCTGTTTGTAAATCTTGCACCGCAAAGAATATCCCATATATCGAGAATTTTTTCTCTTTCTCTTAATGTCCAAAGAAAAACAGTTAAAGCTCCAACATCCATTGCAAGAGCACCAATAGCAACAAGATGAGAAGCAATTCTTGCTAATTCAGAGATCATCATTCTGATATATTGTGCACGCGGTGGAGCTTCAATTCCTGCAAGTTTTTCAACAGCCATTACCCATGCAACATTGTTAGCCATCGGGGAAAGATAATCAAGACGATCGGTGTGAGGAATGAATTCATAATAACTCATGTTTTCAGCCATCTTTTCGTAACCGCGATGCAAATAGCCAAGTTCAGGAACACAAGCTATAACTGTTTCGCCATCTAATCTTAAAAGCAATCTCAAAACACCATGAGTTGCAGGATGCTGCGGACCCATATTCAAAATCATTTCATTTTCAAGAGTATCTTCAACAGAAATATCTGAATCAGTATTTAAAAGTGCCTGGAGTATTTTGGAAGGGACTTCTTCTTTTGCTATTCTTTCCATTAAATCAGTTTTCTTTCTTTGGTAATGGCAGCGAACCGGGTATGCCCATCAAAGGAAAATCTTTTCTCAAAGGATGATATTCAAACTCTTCCGGCATATACATTCTTCTTAAGTCAGGATGATTTTTAAAAGTGATACCGTACATATCATAAGTTTCACGCTCATGCCAGTTTGCAGTTTTCCAGATTGAGGAAACAGATTCAATATTCAGGTCATTTTCATCGACATCTGCTTTTAATCTAAGACGTGAATCCAATTTTAGAGAAAAGATATGATAAACAACGGTGAACCTATTTTTCCTTTTTGCCCAATCGATAGCAGTTACATCTTCACATAATTTAAACTGTAATTCTTCATCATTCTTCAAAAAATCGGCTATAGGAACAATACGCTGTTTATCAAAAGTTACAGCAACCTGATCTTTATAATTAGAAATATCAAATTTAATTTCCGGAAATTTTTCCGTGAGTTTTTTAGTAACGAGTTCTTTTAAATCCATATCAGTTATTTTGTATTACCGGCAACTCCGGAAGTGGTTTGTCCTGGTAGTCTCTTGCTTTTGACCTGCCGATTTTTTCCTGTATCTGCATAAGAGCATTTAAAAGATTATCAGGACGCGGCGGGCAACCGGCAAGATAAATATCAACCGGGAGAAACTGATCTATTCCCTGCACAACCGAATATGATCTGTACATTCCACCTGATGAAGTGCAGGCACCCATTGCAATAACCCATTTGGGGTCGGGCATCTGGTCATAAATTTTTCTTACTACGTGTGACATTTTATATGTAACTGTTCCCGCAACAATCATGCAATCAGATTGACGCGGTGTAAAACGCATAACCTCGGAACCGAATCTTGCAATATCATATTTAGGATCGCCGGATGCCATCATTTCAATTGCGCAGCACGAAATTCCCATAGGCATCGGCCAAACTGCACTTTTTCTTGCCCATGCAACCAGTGCATCAACACTAGTTGTAAAAAAACCATCCTTCGTCAACTTAGCTTCTAATCCCACTTAAAACCACCTTTCTTATACACATACAAATAGCCTAACTCAAGGACGACTAAAAAAATAACCATAAAAACAAAAACAGAGACACCCTGTTCATTAAATAACTTTTTAAATTGAACTGCCCATGGATAAACAAAAACGACCTCAAGATCAAAAATAATGAACAACATTGCGATGAGATAATACTTTATCGAAACTCTTTCACTTGTTGACCCAACCGGTTTCATCCCGCTTTCATAAGTTGAAAGTTTTTCCGCATTTGGTCTTTTAGGACCAAAAATTTCAGATGAAAAAACAGTTGCTACTGCAAATATTATTGCAAATCCAAAAACCGCTAAAATTGGGAGATATTCAAGGATCATTAATTGACGAAAATTGTTTTTAACTAGATCAAAATTATCCAAAAAATGCCTGATTGTCAATTTAAATGGATTACCCTAAGTTGTTCAACTCGAGCTTTCCACGAAATTATTTCCACTTTTAAATAAATAACAAACTCCATATTTTGCAATTAAACTCAATTGCTTTTGTTCTTAAGTGAAAAGAATTAGAATTGTTTCAGCATTACTTGTATCACTTCTGCTTTATAACGGCTGTGAACGTCCAACCGAAACAGTGGATGATTCGAATATTCCACCTGCTGTTCCCACCGGATTATATGTTTATTATGCTTCGGACGGAGAAGTTACAATTGATTGGTCCTCAACCAAAGAAGGTGATGTTAAGGGATATAATATTTATCGCAGAACTGATTCAACAGAATCAAAAAAAATTGATTATACTAGTGATAGTTATTTTTTAGATGATTCTCTCGATTATAACGTGACCTATTATTATAAAATAACCTCAGTAAATATTTGGAACGCGGAAAGCGGGTTTTCTAATGAAGTTTCTGCAATTCCTATAAACAGGTACAAACCTCTAAAACCTTCAGGACTGCAAATAAATGCAAGGAATTGGGAAGATGATATTTCGGTTTTTATCGAATGGTCCCAGGGCTATGAAAGTGATATTAAAGGTTACAATCTATATAGAAGCATTTCTCAAGGGTTCACATCAGACAGCAGCAATATTATTGGCTTTACAAATGGGAATAATTTTTCGGACACATTAAATATTAACCTTTACACAAACTATTTTTATAAAATAAGAGCTGTTGATAAAGGCAATCTTATAAGTGATGAAAGCACCGAAGTAAATGATCTTGTTCTTGAAATTCCGGGAGTAATTTATCCTAAAGACAACTCAACTGTTAAGCCCTTTAATCAATTTTTGATCAAAGCTATTCACGTGCCCGCTACTTATAGAATCGGTTTACAGACCAATCAATATTTTGATGAGATATGGAACACTACTCTTGAGACAAATATAACAGATGACACTTTGAAAATTGATTTCAACCCTTCTACTTTAGAACTTAACAAAACTTATTATTGGAGAATCGCTACATATTCCGGCAACAGCAAGGATCCAAATAGCATTTCAAAACAATATAGTGTTATATTTAAAGAGTGAGGATGCATAGAAAAAATAAAAATACTTTAAGCAGCTTCAGAAGTTTTTTATTGATTCTTATTTTGGCAATCATCAATAACTGTTTAATATTTCCTCAAAGTTCTCCAGACAGTCTTGATTTCATACCACTTTCTAAATCTATCAATCTTCTCAGCACATATCTCGATAAACAACTTAATACATATTCGTTAAATACAGGATTTCTCTATAACCAGGATTTTAAATGATTTTAATTTCAGAGTCTATGAAAACTTCAATTCCAAGCTTGTCAGATCAAGTACAAACAACAGGCGAGACGAACAAAATTTCTCTTTATCGACAGCATATAAAATATCCGATGTCATCAGTTCAGGAATTTCGGTTGAAAATAAAATTCTGTCCGACAGCAGACAAATAGAAATTAACCAGGCATCAGTATCTAATGTTTCATTGTTCACTCTTTATACGCCGGAACCTAATATGGTTTTTTCTCCTTTCATCGGATATTCAAATAACCACCAGATCGGAGAAAATGATTACGGCTTGATATATGGGATTGAAGGATCAACAAATGAAAATGATTTATCTGATTTAAGTCTGAGCGCCCAACTAAAACTCAGGAATGAAGATATTTCTCCGAGAAAAAATCTCCTGCGATATTTAAATCTCCTTCTTAATAATAATTTTGCAGATAATGTATCCAACACATTAAGCGCACGATTTACACAAAACAGGAAGGATTTTTATTACGTGGCAGATCAACAAATTGCAAGCGAGTTCAACACTGTCAATAATATCCAGAGTAGAATTGAAACAGCATATTCTCTCGAAGATAATGTCCACTTCGGAAATTTCTTTGATATCTTTACACTTAATACAAGAGGCAGGGCAAGCTGGCGCGATATAGACAGAGATACACGGTATATGCCATCGGTTATCACTTCAAGCTCTGTTTATGATACAAAAATTAATGAACTAAGAGTAGAGTTTGAATCTGTGATTAGTTATAAATCAAAATTCTTCACGGGAAATTTGAGAGGATTACTTACAGAAAGAGACGAAAAAAATATTACTAAAAATTTTGGGAATAGCGATTTCTTTTTTGAAGAAAGATCGAACCAGGAAAGTCAAAAAAACAACAATTCATCCAGGGCATCTTTATCGTTATCGGGTGATTTTAATCTCTCAAAAAAGGATAAATTGTCTCTAAGTTTTTTACAGAATAAATTGCGATATGATACTCCGAGTCAGGAAAATTTTGACGACAGGGACGAAATACTTTCGATACTCCGGTTAAAATATTCAAGGTTTCTTACACCATTTTTTGAAGCCTTTGTTAGCACAGAAGGAACATTCAGCCATATTGTCTATCTGTTTTCTGAAAAGAGCTCTAACAACAATATAAACAGGGTCCTAAAGTTTGCAGCAGGCGGAAATTATACAGGTAAAAATATCAGTTCGTCAAACACTTTCGAAGTATCTGCCAATTATACAGTATATGATTTTGAAGACTTAAATCCGAATTTCAAAAGTTTCTCATTCCGCCAATTTACTGCAACTGATTCTTCAACTATTAAGATATTTAAGGATTTATCGTTTGAGAGTGATGGATATTTAAAGCTTTCAGAGCAAGGTGACTTTCAATGGTCATCATTTTCTGCTCAACCAACACGCTATTTAGAAGAGATTTATGCAGAACCCAAAATCACATATAATCTGAACGGCATACTTTTAGCTTCGGGTATAAGATATTTCTCTTTAAAAGCATACAATTATAAAGTGAGAGAGAAAATCCCTGACTCAAAATACATTAGTATTGGTCCCTTAATGGAAATCTTTTTTTTAATTAGAAAGACTCTCTATTTCAGATTATACGGTTGGTATGAGTTTATCAATACTAATAATACTATCAGGCAAGAGCAGGCAAACTTCACGATGCAGATGAATTGGAATTTTTAATTGAATTAGAAATATTTTTCCTTATTTTTACTACAAAACTCAGGTAACTTTTGGCTGAAAATCATTATCATCTGGAAATTGAGAGCGACCCGAACAATCTTATCACAGTAGAAGAATTCGTCAACTACTTTGGAATGGACCTTGGAATTGATGAAGATAAAATGTCGGGACTTATGCTGTCGGTTACTGAAGCAACTACCAACGCAATTATTCACGCCAATAAAAGCGATATTAATAAAAAAGTAGAGCTCGATGTAATTGTTAGTGATGGATATATAACTATAAAAGTTAAAGATGAGGGAAAAGGCTTCGATCCTACCAAAGTTCCGGACCCAACAGAACCGGAAAATCTTCTTAAAGATTCGGGAAGAGGTTTGTATCTTATGCGAATTTATATGGACGATTTGAAATACAACATAACTCCCACCGGAACCGAAACCATCTTAACATTAAAAACTAAATAGCTAGAACTTAAGCTTTTTAATATTCCCCAAAACATCCGCAGCTGATTTTTTCAGTGATTCTAATTCTTCAGGTAAAAGATTTAGCTTAACAATATTTAGTATTCCTTCTGTTCCTAATCTAACCGGTACTCCACAAAAAACATTTTGTAAATCATATTCCCCGTTTAGAAAAGCAGAACATGGCAAAATGCGTTTTTTATTTTTAACAATTGATTCAACCATTTCAACTGCTGCGGAAGAGGGTGCATAGTAGGCGCTTCCGGTTTTTAGGAAGTTTACTATTTCAATTCCTCCTTTACGTGTTCTCTCAACCAGCTTTTCAATTTTATCTTTACTAAGAAATTCGGTAATAGGTATTCCTCCAACAGTTGTGTAACGAACCAAAGGAACCATTGAATCTCCATGACCACCCAACACCATAGCATCAATATCTTTAACTGAAACTTTAAGTTCATTTGCAATAAATGTTCTGAAGCGTGCTGTATCGAGAATCCCTGCCATTCCCATCACGCGATGTTTTTCAAATCCACTAACTTTAAAAGCAACATAAGTCATAACATCAAGCGGATTTGAAACAACAATAATAATCGCCTGTGGAGATTGCTCGACAGATTTTTCTGTAACTGACCTAACTATATCAGCATTCGCCATCAGGAGGTCGTCCCTGCTCATTCCCGGCTTTCTTGCAAGACCTGCAGTGATTACAATAATATCAGAATTTTTCGTGTCATTGTAATCATTGGTCCCTTTTATATAAGTATCGAAAGATTCAACCGGTCCGCTCTCAAGCATATCGAGTGCTTTACCTTGTGGAATTCCTTCAACCACATCAAGTAGTACAACTTCTTCTGCGAGTTCCTTCTCTGCAAGTCGCTGTGCAGTTGTTGCACCAACATTACCGGCACCGATAACAGTAATCTTTTTCATATACTAAAGATAGCTCAAGAGCAAGTTCAAGTTCAAGTGTAAGTCAAGAATTTAGAACGAAACTTGCTCTTGCGCTTTACCTTTGCATATCGCACAAGACATTTTTATTTTACGTTTAATATTTAGAGTAAAAATTATAAGGGTGAAAAAATGTCACGAAAAAAAATTGCTTTAATCGGCGGAGGGCAAATTGGCGGAGTACTCGCTCAATTGGCTGCTTCAAAACAACTTGGCGACGTTATAATGTTTGACATTGTTGAGGACCTGCCGCAGGGAAAAACTCTCGATGTAGCAGAAGCTTCAAGAGTAGACGGCTTTGATGCAAATGTAACAGGAACAAATGATTATAAAGATATTAGCGGTGCTGATCTTATAATTATTACAGCAGGATTACCGCGCAAACCCGGTATGAGCAGGGACGATCTGCTTACAACAAATGCAAAAATTATGAAATCTGTTGCAGAGAATGTTAAACAATATGCACCGAACGCTATTGTTATAATTATTTCAAATCCTCTCGATGCAATGGTAACTCTTTTTAAAAAAGTTACCGGTTTTCCTTCAAACAAAGTTTTAGGACAGGCTGGTGTACTCGACTCATCACGTTTTTCATCTTTCATTGCCTGGGAACTCGGAGTATCTGTAAAAGATATCAATGCAATGGTTCTCGGAGGACATGGCGATAGCATGGTTCCAATTGTAAGATATGCAAATGTGAACGGTATTCCTGTAATGGAATTGCTTGAAAGAAAATACAATGATAAAGCCAAAGCAAAAGAAGTAATGAGCAATCTTGTTCAAAGAACAAAGATGGCTGGCGGAGAAGTAGTAAAGCTTCTTAAAACAGGTTCAGCTTTCTATTCGCCTGCTGCTTCTGCGATTGCAATGGCAAAATCGATTATCTTTGATGAAAAAAGAGTTCTGCCTGTTTGTGCTTTTCTTAATGGTGAATTCGGAGTTAACGGATATTATGTAGGAGTTCCGGCTGTACTTGGTTCAAACGGAGTTGAAAAAATAATTGAGTTTGAATTAGATTCGGAAGAGAAAGCTTCACTTGATAAGTCAATTAGTGCAGTAAAAACTTTAGTAGCTGATATGGAGAGATTGGGACTTTAAAGAGTATGTTCAAGAGCAAGTGCAAGTTTTAAGCTTACACTTGCATTGAACTAAGATTTTGGATAAACGTTGACGAATTTCCTCTCGCCTCTTTTCGTTTCAAACTTAACAACGCCGTCAGCAATTGCAAAAAGAGTATCGTCTCCGCCTTTGCTTACATTAACGCCGGGATGAAACTTTGTTCCTCTTTGTCTTACAAGAATATTTCCTGCAATAACATTTTCACCACCAAATCTTTTTACACCGAGACGCTGTGCATTACTGTCTCTTCCGTTTCTCGATGAACCCTGACCTTTTTTATGAGCCATTATTCAGTCTCCTTCTCTTTAACTTCTTTTGTCTCTTTTCCTTTGGCAATCTTGGTTATTTCAATTCTTGTTAGCAACTGGCGGTGACCATTACTTTTTTGGTAACCTGTTCTTCTTTTCTTTTTGAAAACGATTACTTTATCATCTCTCAAGTGTTCAAGAATCTTTGCAGTAACTTTAGCTCCACTTACGGATGGATTACCAACTTTTGTTCCTTTGTCATCTGTCAATAATAAAACATTATCAAAAGTTACATTGGCTTCCGCTTCTTCTTTAAGCCTTGGAACATTGTATTTTCTATTTTCAGAAACTTTAAACTGCTGTCCGGCAATTTCAACAACTGCTACCATTTATATCCTCTTTTCTTAAAAATCAGACTGTAAAGTTAAAAAAATGGGGATTCAAAGCAATTAAAAGAAGGTGTATTTTTTTTCCAAATAAGTGCTTGTTTAGTTTAATATTTGCATTTTCTTACTGTATAATAAACTCATCCCAACCCTTCTCTTAAAAAGAGAAGGGCTTATAAAACCGATAAACTTAATATTTGAATTTCTGTCAGGACTATCAAATTAAATGATTTATTGATAACAAGTCTCTCTCTTTGTAAGAGAGAGATTAGAGTGAGTTCAAAACCTTTAGAATTACTAATAAAAAAATTATATTTACTATTGTATTTTCTCATTTATCAGGGGAGAAAAAAATGTCCTCAAAAAAACTTATCGAAGAATTCTTATCTGAAAAGAATATTGCTATTGTTGGAGTTTCCAGGGGCGGAAAGAAATTTGGCTACACTCTTTTCAAAGAATTAAAAACCAAAGGCTACAACGTTTACCCTGTTAACCCGAATGCTGCTTTTATAGATAACGAAAAATGTTATCCAAGTCTTTTGGCATTGAGAGGAAAAGTTGAAGCAGCCGTTATTGTAGTTCCTCCTTTTGCAACTAAGGAAGTTGTAAAAGACGCTTACTCTGCCGGAATTAAAAAGGTATGGATGCAGCAAGGATCGGAATCTGAAGAAGCTATTACTTTATGTGAAGGATTGGGTATAGACGCTATACATAATGAATGTGTTTTAATGTTTGCAGAACCCGCAGCATTTTTTCACAAAGCACATAGATGGGTTAATGGCTTGGTTGGAAGGCTGCCTGCATGATTAAACTGGAAATCCAGATAATTTATTAAGAATAATTACTTGAAAAGTTTGAGTATCTTCTTTCTCTTCAATTAAGTTATCTGTAAATCTGGGAACAGGTTCAACTCTTAAAAAAAACGGCGGAGGCAAGGCACTCCTAAATTTTATTGATTAATGATACAAGCTCAATCATACAATGTTGTTTTTGCTCTTCTGATTAAAATACTGCACTTATCCCGATAGATGGTAGAATACCAATTGATTCATTCAGCTCAGGACTTTGAGTTCTAATGTCCCACCTGACACTATTTATATTTTTGCGGTTATAAATATTTTGAATATCAATGTATGTTATTAGGGTCCAGCCACTAAAAAACCAGAGTTTATCTAACCTAATATCAAGACTGTGATTATCTGGAAAACGAATTGAATTGTAATCATACACATTTTGTTTTCCGTCCGTTTCGTATGGTGTGTAAGGGCGTCCCGTTGAATAGCGGAATTTAAGACTGCCTTCCCACTCATTACTAAATTTATAACCGCCGCTCAGGCTGATAATCCATGTTTGATCGTAAGTACCGGTTCTTTCAGTTTTATCAAGTGCCTTGTAATCTGCTATGCTGTAAGTTATGCTGGCTATTCCATAATAAGGTGAATCGGTTAATTTTTTCTGGATTGAAAGCTCAACCCCCTTTGCTTTTCCCGTCCCCTCTGAAACCAATGGTTCCAAACCAAACGATTCATAATTCTCATCGCTAAAACCCGCGCCGGTATTTGCCATTATAAGATATGGTCTAATTGAGCTCACGGGATAATCAGAATAATTTTTATAAAAACCCTCAACCTTAATCAAGGCATCTGCGCTAATGTAATTATCAAGACCAAGGATGAACTGATTTACACGCATATTTTTTAATTGAGTATTTATTTCATCACCAACAAGCCAGAGGTAGGAAGGGGATTGATAATAAATTCCTGTGCTGAAATTTATACGGGTTATATCATTAAGCAGATATGATATTGAAAAGCGGGGACTGAAATAAAACTTATTCTCAAGAACATTAAAGTAGTCACCTCTTATACCAAGGTTTGTAATAAATTTATTAAATAATACTGAATTAAGGTTCAAGTAAAAAGCACCTTTGTAGTAAGTAGCATTTGTATCCAATTGCGTTGTGGGAAGAGAATCATTAAAAGTCGTTTTATATGTTGGAAGAAGGATATCTGCCTGAAAATCAATCATTTTTGCATCGCCACCAATTGTTAAATCTGAAACGCTGGAAATCTTATAGGTTAACTCTGCATTTAATGTATTTTCAATTTCCGTGGACTTATTTGTAAAAACGGGTGTCAAAAGTGAATCGCGCCGTTGAGTATCATAATCAACATAATTTCTGCTGAGTGATAATTTGATAAATCCGTTGTCAATCAAATGTCTGAATTTAACACCGGCAAGATATTGCAATTGCGCACTTCCGATTATATTCGAATTATCATAGCGCTGATCCCTGGTATCGTTAAAATAATTTATGTTATCGATGGCGGATATAACTAAAACCGATAATGAGTTGTTTTGGTCTAATTCAAAGTCAGTTTTTCCCATAAAATCCCAGTACTCTGGCACAAATGAAAAATCGGCAGCTTTGAAGATGAAATCAAGATAGCTTCTTCGGGCAGAAAAAATAAACTGAGAATTATTTGATATCGGTCCCTCTAAATTTAATCCAAACTGGGAAGCAGATATTGTGGCTTTTCCTCCAATACGATCTTGCCTTCCCCTTCGTAGATCAATTGAAAGGGTGGAAGATAGTTTATCGCCGTTTATAACTGAGAAACCACCGGTGGAAAATGTAGTATTATTTACAAAATCTAAATTTATATAACTTAAAGGACCGCCAGTAGCACCCTGTGTTCCGAAATGATTAATATTCGGAACCTGGTAGCCGTCAATAAGGTATAAATTTTCTGAGGGTGCCCCGCCACGAACAATTAAATCATTCCTGCCTGCATCTGCCTGAGCTACTCCCGGTAATACAGAGAGCGCTCTTATTACATCTTCAAATCCGCCGGGGCTTCTTCTGATTTCTTCATTATTGAATCCCTTTGTGCTTGTTACATCAAGACGACTTTTTTCAAAGTAATCGCTTTTAACAACAACATCTTCCAACTGAACAACTTCTTCTTCTAGTTCAAAAATAATCTCGGGACTAAAACCGGTCATTATCATTATATCGGTTTTTGTAACACTTTTGTAACCAATAATTGATGCTCTTATTTGATACTCGCCGGCGGGCATATTATCAATCTCAAAATTACCATTTGCATTTGTTGAAGATCCGTAATTAGTGTTTAATACTAATACGTTAGCGCCAGGCAAAGGCTGCTTTGTTAGTTTATCAATTACTTTACCGTATATATATTATGCTGCTTTCCTGAGCAAAGGAAACAGCAGTTAAAATTATCAATGAAATAATAATGGAACTCTTCATCACTTTTTTTCTGTGTCTACATTTGAGAGAAGCTCAATAATATAGTTTCTTACTTCTTCAATTTAAACGAAAACTCACTTCCAACTCCCGGCTCACTTTTAACTTCTATCTTAGAACCGTGCGCCTCTATTATATGTTTTACAATTGCGAGTCCCAAACCGGTTCCTCCGACTGCACGTGAGCGCGCTTTATCTACCCTGTAAAATCTTTCAAATATTCTAGGAATATCGTCCTGAGAAATTCCGATTCCCGTATCTCTTATAATAATTTTTCCAAATTTCGATTCTTCTTCTACGAGAACTTCAACTTTTCCCACTTCGGTATATTTTATCGCATTTGTAATAAGATTTGTAAAAACCTGTTTTAGCCGGGTTTTATCACCAAACAACTGCAGTCCGTCTCTGGCAGGGAAATAAACGAGTTTAATATTCTTTTCATTAGCCAACGCAATCATTTCCTGGATGATCTGGTTTATATATTCGTTAATATTAAAATAGCGGTAGCTCATTCTCATTTCACCCGATTCGATCATAGAAATGTCTATCAGATCATTAATAAGAACATTGAGATTAAGAGTATGCTGGTTTGCTTTATCGAGAAAATATTTGTTTACCTTATTGTCTTCCAATGCACCATCTAGAAGGGTTTCTATATAACCCTGTATTGCAAAAATGGGAGTTCTTAATTCGTGAGAAACATTCGCAAGAAATTCTGTTCTCATTCTTTCAAGCTTTTTAAGATACTCTATATCATTCTTGTCTTTTTCGAACATCTGCTGAATTTCATCTTCGAGAGCCTGAAGATTTTCAGTCAGTTTTATTTCAGAAGGATAATTGAAAGAATTTCTTCTTATTCCCGCTACAACAGATTTAATTTCGTTTAATTCTCTCTTTCTTTTATAACCTATAAGGTTCAGAAATACAAAGCTTAAACCCAAAAGCAAAATAATAAGAGTGAGTACGATAGTTCTGTCATTTATAAAAAGGAAGAAGAAGAGAATAAAGATTACGTTAAAGAATAAAAATTCTTTAAGATATACTTTAGAAGAGGAGAGATTATTTGTTACTTCATTCCACACTTTTAAACCGATATCCCACCCCTTTGACTGTTTCTATCAGGTCGGAATAATCACCAAGTTTTTCTCTGATTTTTCTGATATGAACATCAACTGTACGATCAACTACATAAACTTCGGGACCCCAGACATCTTTAAGCAAAACTTCCCTTCCGAAAACTCTGCCAGGATTATTTGCAAGATAATAAAGAACTTCAAACTCTTTACGCGGAAAAATCTTAATCTTTCCGTCAATGCTTACTTCATATTTTTCTTTATCGATCATAAGAGGACCGATTGTTACTCTCGGTGGAGATTTTTTCCCTTCATCTTTCCCGGAACCTCTTAGATTTGCTTTAACTCTTGCAATAAGCTTTCTCGGCGAAATCGGTTTTTGAATATAATCGCTGGCTCCAAGTTCCAATCCTTTTATTTCATTCACTTCGCCGGCTTTTGCAGTCAGGAAAATAATCGGCGTGTGTTCAAATCCTTTGGTAGCACGAATTTTTTTACAAACTTCATAACCATCCATTTTAGGCATCATTATATCGAGAAGAATAAGATCCGGAGTTTCTTTTATCTTTTCAAGAGTTTCAAGACCATCATAAGCAGTAATTACATCGAATCCTTCCTGCTTAAGATTGTATTGTAAAAATTCTACTATATCTTCTTCATCGTCTGCAAGTAATATTTTTTTCATAAAATTATAATCTGATTTCTGTTTTTTGTTTAGTTGATTGATACATTGCGTCAATAATTTTTAATCTTATCAAAGATTGTTCGCCGGAGGAAAAGACAGGGTTTAAACCTCTAACGGCACCAATAAAACTTTTTAATTCATTAAGATAGGATTTTTTAAAAGCGCTCAGCGGACTCTCCGATTGTGAAGGGGTAAGATCGATAAATTGCGCATCTATTTTTTTATAAATTCTGAAGGGACTTAATGAAGCCGCTCCTTTGGTTCCATAAACAGTAAGATAAAAAGTATCCTTTTCTACCGGCAGCGACCAGCTTGTTTCTATGTTAATCGCTGAAGAGTTTTTACATCTCAAAAAGCTTAATGCTGTATCTTCGACATTCTTGGTATAATGGTTATAACACTGTGTTGCAACAGAAGTTACGGCGGGGTAATCGAGCAGCCATAATGAAAGATCAAGAAGAGAAATACCGAGATCAACAATAACTCCTCCACCAGATTCTTCTTTTTTAGTGAACCATTTCTGCGAACTGCTTTGCCTTCTTATCCATCCACACTTAACATAAAACGGGTCACCAATTTCTCCCGCGCCTAAAATACTTCTTAAAATCATTGCGTCTGGTCTGTACCTCAGGTTCATTCCAACCATAATCTTCTTCTTGTTTTTCTTTGCCACATCTATTATGGCTTTTCCTTCAATATAAGTTCGTGCGAGAGGTTTTTCAACAAGAATATCTTTTTTTGCTTTAAGAGAAGCTACCGCCATTTCTTTGTGAACACTCGTTGGAGTCGCAATTATTACTGCATCAACTTCGCTTTTCTCCAACAGTTCATTATAATCTGAATATCTCTCTTTAATATTAAACTTATCTGCAATAGTATTAAGCCGGGAACTGTTGATTTCTGCAACAGAAACAACATTAACATTGCTCATTTTAGCAAGGTTAGGTAAATGAACCAGTTGGGCTATACTACCAAGTCCTATAACTGCAACTTTTGTTTTTTCCATTTTGATTTAATTAAACTGCTACTTCGTGATTTATTGTTTTCTTTCCAGTAAAGGATTTCACTTTTTTAGCTATCCCCTCGGGATCGATTCCAAGTATAGAATGAAGTTCCTTTTGCGTACCATGATCTACAAAGTTATCGGGCAAGCCGATTCTTAGAACATCGTTCTTATAATTTTTTTCTGCAAAGTATTCTAGAATTCCACTTCCAAAACCACCAACCAAAGTGCTTTCCTCAAGTGTAACTATTTTACTATGTCTTGCAGCAATATCATCAAGGATTTTTGTATCGAGAGGTTTTATAAATCTCATATTTACAACTTCACAATGGATTCCTTCTGTTTCCAGTTTTTCTGCTGCTTTAAGTGAATAATCAACCATTGAACCTACTGCAAGAAGAGCAGCGTCTTCTCCTTTTGTTAATTTTTCACTTTTACCGATTTCAATAATATCAAAACCATCTTTTAGTGTAACGCCAAGTGCCGAACCGCGTGGATATCTCAAAGCAACCGGACCATCTTTATATTTAACTGCAGTATAAAGCATATCTCTTAATTCAGATTCATCCTTAGGAGCCATTACTACCATACCGGGAATTAGCCTGAGATAAGTTAAATCAAAAGCTCCGTGATGTGTAGGACCATCAGCTCCAACTAATCCTGCCCTGTCAAGAACAAAAACAACATGAAGATGCTGCAAACTTACATCGTGTACAATCTGGTCAAAAGCTCTTTGAAGAAATGTTGAATAAATGGCAACTACCGGAACAACTCCCTGGGTTGCAAGCCCGGCTGCAAATGTAACAGAATGTTCTTCAGCTATGCCGACATCAAAATAATTTTTAGGAAATTCTTTTTGAAGTAAATCAAGACCGGTTCCATCGGGCATTGCGCCGGTTATTCCAACAACTAAAGGATTTTCCTTTACAATTTCTGTAAGTGCCTTACCAAAAATCTTTGTGTATGAAACTCCACCCGATTTATGAGCTTTACCAGTCAACTTGTCAAAAGGTGTAGAAGCATGAAGCTTTTGACCATGAACTTCTGCAGGTTTATACCCTTTTCCTTTTTGAGTAATAACGTGAATAAGAACTGGTCCCTTAAGATCTTTAACCTGATCAAAGATTTTCAATAATTGGTGAAGATTGTGCCCGTTAACAGGACCGAAATATCTGAAGCCAAGAGCCTCGAAAAGCATACCGGGAGTGATTACGGCTTTAATACCACCTTCAAGCCTGACTGCAATTTTTCTTAACCTGTCTCCAAATTGGTCCAACTTTCCGGTGAGATCCCAGATCTGTCCCTTAAATTTATTGTAATCAGGATGTGCGATCATTTCTGTAAAATAATTTGATATTTGCCAGACATTCGGAGCGATGGACATATTATTATCATTAAGAACAACGGTGATATCAGTTTTTATCAAACCTGAATTATTCATTGCTTCATAAGCCATTCCGCCGGTCATCGCGCCATCGCCAATAATTGCAACAACTTTTTTATGAGCCTTATTAATATCTCTTGCAACAGCCATTCCCAAGGCTGCTGAAATTGAAGTAGAAGCATGCCCGGCCCCGAAAGTATCATATTCACTTTCGGCTCTTTTAAGAAAACCGCTTATGCCGTTTAACTGCCGAATGGTTTTTAATAATTCTTTTCTTCCTGTTAAAATTTTATGAGGATAAGCCTGGTGCCCTGTATCCCAAACTACCAGGTCGTCGGGAGTATTAAAAGATTTATGCACTGCTACAGTCAGTTCTACAGCACCGAGTCCACCCCCAAAATGACCTCCGACTTCGGAAACACAATCTATAAGATATTCCCTAACATCTTCACACAATTTTTTAAGTTCAGGAAGATCGAGCTTTCTTATGTCCGAAGGATAATTAATTTTTGATAATACCTCGTATTTTTCCTTATCACTCATTTTAGCAAACCCAATTTATTCTTCATCAAACAAATTTCCTTCCTGGAGAGGCAAATCCTCAATTTTCTTTTTTAGTTCAGTAACTTTAAGCTCTGCCGATTTAAGAGAATTAAGACAAAAACGGGAAAGTGTAATTCCTTCTTCATATAACTTCAAAGCTTCTTCCAGTTCAATCTCTTCACTTTCAAGAAGATTTGTAATTTCCTCAAGGCGTGCAAGGGAGTTTTTAAAGGATTTCTTTTCGTTTTTCCTGCTCATTCAAATACGAACCAGATGATATATTAAAAATAACTATTTTTTCTTAATAACTGTTAATTCATCGTCATAAAATTTCAGAACTGCTGGATTTTTAGAATTAAATTTGGCAGAACGCTTCACTAATTTAGAATCCTGGGAAACAAGCACAAATCCTCTTTTCAAAGTTTTTTGGATATCGTGTGTTTCAATGGATTTTATGGCAAGTTCCACCCTGTTTTTCCTCAGTTTGATATTATGATCAAAATTATTGATTAGCTTGTAAATTACTCCGTCTAATCTCTGTGATTTGTTCCTGATTATCTCTTCCGGTATTCTGAAGGCATAAGAATTTAAAGCATCAACAATTTCTTTTCTTAAATCATTGAATTTCTCAGACATAATTTGCCACGATCTATCGGAATGATATGAAACTAATCCTACTATATCTCCCATCTTTGGAGTTGCTAATTCCATTGCAGCAGAAGGAGTCGGGGCTCTTAAATCTGCTACAAAATCAGCAATTGTAAAATCAATTTCATGTCCAATTCCTGATATAACAGGAATTTTAGATTTGAAAATTTCTCTTGCGACAATTTCTTCATTAAAAGCCCATAAATCTTCTATTGAACCGCCGCCGCGAGCAACAATGATAACATCAACATTACTGGTTTTATTAAGTAGTTTCAATGCTTGAACAATACTTTCAGCAGCACCATTTCCCTGAACTCTTGCCGGAACAACTATTAATTCAACAAGTGGAAATCTTCTTTCAGCAACACTTACCATATCCCTGAATGCAGCGCTGTCTTTTGCAGTTATAATTCCTATTTTTGAGGGAAATTGTGGAATAGTTTTTTTATGTTCTTCATCAAAAAATCCTTCATCAGAAAGTTTCTGCTTCAACAATTCAAATGCAGCCTGAAGTTCTCCAGCTCCAGCCGGTTTCATTGAACGAACATCGAGCTGATAATTCCCTCTTGGTGGATAAACAGTAATCTTTCCGTTGACAATCACTTTCATTCCGTCTTGTGGAGTGAAGAAGACAAAGTTGTTATATCCTTTCCACATTGTACAGGAAAGAACTGCATTAGAATCTTTAACACTAAAATACCAGTGACCGGAAACGTGAGGCTTGAAGTTTGAGATTTCTCCAATTACAGAAACAAAAGAGAAATTTTCTTCGAGAGAAGATTTAATCTGATTTGTTAATTCCGATACTGTTAAAGTTTCCGGTGTAAAAATTAGTCATTCGTCAATTGTTATTTGTCATTGGTTTCATTCAAACATTCGGTCATTCACACATTCAACTTAATCCAAGAATGATTGATTGAATGAATGGTTGAATGAAAATTAAATTTTTGATCTTTATATTTAAAACTTAACACTAAATCCAAGAGTAGGAATAATTGGAAACATATTTACAGGTTCTTTCCCTAAAGTCAGATCATCTGAAACAAAGTGATCATAATCTACAATATTGGCTCTATTATAAACATTAATTACATCTAAGTAAAATGTCCAGTCCAGGTCCCAGTAATCCGCATAAGCAGTAAAACGAATATCGAGACGATGATATGCCGGAAGCCAGGCATTCCATTTGTTATTACCAAAATCTAAATCGTAAATAACTTCCTGCTGGTCCTTGGGCAAACCTGAATCGTTCCTTGTTGCGATAACAGGAGTTTCCGGTTTCCCATCAAAATTCTGATCAACGAGAATTACTCTTGGTTTAAATCCTACGGGTTCATTTGTAGGAAAACCGGAACCAAAATGCCATTTCATCCCTACATCGAGCCAGGAATTCAGCTTATAATTCAAAACAATATTTATAGTGTGCCTCTGGTCATATTTAAATGGGGTTTTTTCCCCGTAAGCTATTCTGTCAGCAAAGGCTAAAGTATATGAAATCCATCCAAACAACTTGTCATTGTCGGAACTATTTTTTTTCTCTAGGAAAAATTCGATCCCGTAAGATTCCCCGACTGAGCTATTAACAGGAATCTGAGTTAAAGAATCTGAAGAAAGAGGAACCGGGTTCGTCCATCCGGATCTGTAACGTAGATCTCTGCCAGGAACTGGTTCAGTAAAATATTTTGTCCCGGTAACTTCCTTCTGTGCAATCAAATCAGTAAAATCCTTATAGTAAGCTTCTGTACTGAATCTCCACTCATTGTTGAGCCAGTGTTCCAATCCCACAACGTAATGTATAGCCTTCTCAGCCTCAAGATCTTTAGTATATCTTTCACTTAAATCATACAATGTATAATTATCCATCTGTTTTTCGTAGCCCGGAGATTGATAATAAATTCCCCAACTTGTACTCAAAGTTGTAACCGGATCAATTGCATACGAAAGTGAAACTCTTGGCGCAAAATAACCTTTGTTCAGAATGTCATAATAATCCGCTCTAAACCCGGGCAGAATAGAAAAGTGATCATTTATTTTAAACATATTTTGAACGTATACTTTATACCTGTTTAGATATCTCAAACTCTTAATATTATCCAAAGCTACTCTGAACCGCGGTTCAGAAGCAAAGAAGGCTTTTAACTCGGGATCAAGATTAAATTTAAAATCAACTTCATTTTTTATAAAATCTATTCCCGCTCCCGCTTCAAACGAATTATCATTCCATAAATATGTAAACTTATCATCAATCGTGTACTTAGTAAGGGAGAGAATTGCATCCATCTTAAATCCTAAGAGATATGGAGAAAGCGTATCGGGAGCTGCGTCTTCAAATACACTTCTTTGTAAAGAAGGATCTAATATCCTGGAATTAAAATTTGTTGTGCCATGGTTACGGTACACGGATAAAATTAATTTATTGAAAAAATTTTTATTGGGAGAATAATGCCATGCAAAACCCAGAACATCATTCCATGTAACATTAAAAAAATCAATGCTGTCCGGACTTTGCCTATTCTCTCCACTAACCAGATCAACCGCATCACGCGAAGTAATCCCATTCAACAAAAACTTATTACCTGAGTAGGGACCAATCGCAATCTTTGCCTGTATATCATAAAAGTTGGGGAAAGATGTATTTTCATCAACAAGTTTTGCATTCTTTACAAATGGTTCTATGATAAGATCATAATAAGTTCGTCTCGAGTTAACAATCCAGCTTCCCTTAAGATCAAAAGGATTTTTTCCCTCGAGAACAACGTTTGCATCTACAATGGAAGCATTAATACTTCCTTTAAAATTTTTTGTTGTTGTTCCTTCTTTGTTTGTTACATCCAGAACAGCCGAAAGCCTGTCACCATATTTGGCCGGAAAGCCACCAGTAATAAGGTTTATGCCAGACACAACATCCGGATTAAACATGCTGATGACACCGTAAAGCCTGTATGGATTAAAAACTTCTATATCATCCATAATTATTAGGTTCTGATCTGGTCCACCGCCGCGTATTACAAGCTGTGATGAGAAATCATTTAAAGCCAGAACTCCCGGAAGAGATTGTAAGGATCTTAAAACATCTTCAACAGCTCCGGCTATTGTTTTGGCTTCACGTGGGTTTAAATCTATTATACTTGTCCCCAAATCATCACGGTAAAGAAAATCACGAACTTCTACTGTACCGACTTCTATAACTCTCGCATTTAGTTTTATATTTAACTCTGTAACACGATTATTTTCAACATTTACATTGAGAATTTTTGTTTCATAACCAACTGAACTGAATTTTATTTCATATTCTCCCGGAAGTATATTTTTTATTTCGAAAGTTCCGTCATCCTGGCTGCTGGTGCCATAATTAGTACCAATTACTAAAATATTTACAAAAGGTAGAGAATTTTCCTCATCAGTAATTTTTCCTTTAATTCCTCCTTTTTGCGGAAAGATAATACCGGGAATTATTAAAGCTGCAATTAGTAAATACCGCATCAGTCCTCTTTATTTCCAGAAATAGCAATGACACTGAAAGATCTTTTAGCTGAAGAATCAAAAGTAGAAAGAGAAGAAACTTGAATAAAGCCCTAAAGATACTTCATGAAAATTGATATTGCCGGTTCATCAGGCTTAAAGTTAAACCTATAACGAGTGTAAACGGTAAAAGTATTAAATATCTTAACCCAACCGATTGAAAGTTCGGGACTAATTCCATTAAATCCGCTGAAGTCTGTAAATCCACTAAGTCCGGGAGAAATATATTGAATGCCGGGAATTTCAATAAAATGTTTATATCCGATTCTTAGAAAATTCTGACTTCGGAGCTTTGAAAATATGAGAATATTCTGCTGAAATATAACCTGCCGGATACCTGAAACTGCCGCGGAAAGTAACAAGAGCTATTTCTTTTGTAAGACTAAAATAATTTTCATCTTTAGTTATAACCATTGCAGGATTTGGAAGTAGAAAAACTGTTCCCCCGAATAAACAAAGTAAAAGGAAATTAGATTCCGATTGTATCTTAACTTCTTCCTGTTGTTCAAATTCAAATTTTTCACTACGACTTAGATTTCCAGCAGAATCTTCTACAAAAATCACATAAGGAACAATCTTGGAGCTGAAATGAATCTTTGTAAGATCGAGAGTTAATTTATGCTCTTCTGCTAATGTATCTGAAATAATCATTTCAGGCTGATCATCAAAAATAATTTTAGATTTTGCAGGTTTGCTTGTAAAGAACGATAAATTAAAAACATTAGGATTGTCGGGAGGAACAAAAGAATCAATTATATAAACTTCTGTAGAATCTTCAGTAGTTTCATCCTGTGCAAAACCTGTAAAATAAAATAACAAAAGAAGCAAACTTATCTTTTTTGCAAATCTCATTTCCTGCCTTTCAATGAATTTAAAAATCGAATGTAGAAATTTAGGATAAAAAATAAAAAAGGTCACATATACATTTAGTACGTGACCTAATTTAATCTTTTTTTAATTAACCTATAAGACTAAACGACCTTCAAACATTCATCAAGATCAGTAAGAATATCATTTACATCTTCAACGCCGATTGCAATTCTTACACCGCCCGGATCAATGCCGGATTCAGGAAGCTTTTCAGCGGGTATCATAGAATGAGTCATAGATGCAGGATGTTCAATTAAAGTTCTTGTATGGCCGAGGCTTACTGCAAGTGTCATAGTATAAGCTTTGTCTGCAACCTGGTTAATGAAAGTTCTTCCATTCTCTTTTCCTTCATGAGCAGAATCTCCTTTAAGCACAAAATAGATTAAACTTCCCGGGGCAAAATTTCCGTTGAAATCTATCATTTGTTTCTTTGCAATTTCATAACCGGGATGAGAAGGAAGCCCAGGGTATTTTACGTATTCAATTTTCGGATGACTGCTAAGATACTCTGCGATCCTCATTGCAGATTTCATTTGCTGCTTTATTCTTAATGGAAGAGTTGATAAACCATAAGTAAGAATATTCCATGCGCTCTTGTTACTAAGAACAGCACCAAAATCTTTCCTGTATAAAAGAAGAATATCTTTATAAGCCATTCTGCCAATTACAACACCGCCCATATCAGTTCCAAATCCGCCAAGACCTTTCGTAAGCGAGTTAACTGAAAAATCAGCGCCAAGTTCAACAGGTCTTTGGCAGTAAGGTGTGGCAAATGTATTATCAACAACAATTCTTATTTTATTTTTGATATCTCTTGTTTGATTTATTTCATCGACAATTCTCCTTAATTCTTTTATATCGATTATATCGAGATTAGGATTTGCCGGGGACTCTAAAAAAATAACTTTTGTCTTATTAGTCAGGACACCATAAATCTTTTGTGGATCAGTAAGATCTACAAAGCTGGTTTTTATGTTGTATCTTGGCAACCAGTTTACGATTAAAGAATATGTACAACCGTAAAGAGTTTGATGAGCTATAATTTCATCACCAGCTTTTGTAAGCACACCAATAATCCCGGAGATCGCACCCATACCTGTTGCGAAAGTAACAGCCATCTCACCTCTCTCAACGTAAGCAAGATTCTCTTCAAGAATTTCTTTATTCGGTTCACCAAGCCTGTCATAAATATAAATAGGCATTGGTTCGATGCCTGTTTCAGGAGAGTGCGCAAACTCCTGGAATCCTTCTGCTCCTCTTTCTACAGAATCTAATCTATAGATTACAGAAGATGATATCGGCGGAAGGACGTGATGTGAATAATCCCATTTCTTTGTGAAATTCTTTCCATAAATTAAATGGGTATCCATCGAATAACGGGTATCATCAACAACCCTTGATTCTTCTTCAGGTTTTACTTTTGTATCCATTGTTTCCCCTGTAAAAATTTTAGTTTATATATTGATGTAAACATAATCATAATTATTTCTATTTACAGTGCTGTTAACAGGACATACCTTTAATTGTTAACAACCACCAATTATTCTCTTAGATTCTTTCTTAGGAATTACTTTATTTTTGTTTTTTTCAATTAAAACCGGAATCACTTTACTCGCTTTTTCTCTAAAACGATATGTATCAGCCTCTCTTCTTGTTTTAATTTCTTCAGGCATTTTGAATTCAAGAATTTCTTTTTTGAATTCATTCAACCCACCTTTGAGAAAAACAGGTTCGACATATCCTAATTTATCCGCTAATATTGCAGCCTTTCTTGAAGTCAATTCATCATTAGCTATGAAAACATTTCTCTTGTGTTTTACAGTCATAACTCTTTCAGCACTTTTGTTGAAAAGTTCATTCATAGAAAATGATAATGACTTTGGAAGACTCATCTTCTTAAATTCTTCCATAGAACGGACATCAATAATCTGAATTGATTTATCATTATCAACAATTCTGAAAGCTAATTCATCGGGAGTTATTGATTTTATTTCATAAGAATCAACATAAGATTCGTCTTTGATTTCATTCAGGTAAGCTTCCCTTATATCGGGAAGGAAGAACGCGGAAAGACCAATTATGAACGCTAAACCTGTTAAGCCCACATATATTTTTACAGGACGAAATTCCGGGTTTGGTTTTCCGTTAACTTTGTTTTCTACAATTGTTGTCGCCCAAAATGCGAACACAGCAACTGCTGTTAAAAGAAATGCAAATAATCCTTGCGACATTCCAAGTGTATCAAAAATCCTTATATATCCCCAGCTTTCAGCTTTATATAAATTTTCAAAGATTGGATAACCTTCAGCGAAGATTAAAACTCCAAAGAATGATCCAAGAATAAAAATCATTGCATCTATTTTCCCAATTGCTGCTGCACAAACACTCGTGCCAGGACAAAAACCGCCAACGACAAAACCAAGCCCCATAATAAATCCGCCAATTAAAGCCGACCAAAGAAAAGTAGGATTTATATAGATAAGACTTATATCGAGCAATCCGAAATGTCCAAGAGCAACAACACCAAGCATTGCAGTTACTCCGGCAGTGAAGAAAACTCTGAGGACAGTGAAATCATATCCGTAAAATAATCCGACTAATTTTTTAGAGGTTGAAAACCCGGCTTGTTCAAGAATAAATCCGAATGCAATTCCAATAAAAAGAGCAACAATAAAATTTAATTCATTTCCGATTATGTCTGGAACTAAAGGTCCCATTGTTTTATCCTTTCTTTGTATAGATACTTGGTATAAAGAATAAAGGTATAGTGGAAATTCTATTGTTATCCTTGAAACACTTTATACCTATATAACATTATACCCTTATAGCCATAACTTTCTAAAAAAGTAAGCGAACATATACGCACCGCCGAATATTGCCATCATAGTTATAATTCCACCGGTTGAAAGAACTGCCATTCCACTTAAAGCCGCTCCGCTTGTGCAGCCTCTTCCAAGTTGCGCACCAAAGCCGAATAATAATCCACCAAATAATGCAGCAATCACTCTTGTCCTAACCTGGATTTTAGGCGAACGCTCAAAAGTAAATTTTAACCTGTTGGAAATTAATCCTGATATGAAAGCACCGATCACAACACCAATAACTTCAAACACTAACCAGTTTTTCAAGGGATTATTTTGATGCTCAGTTAGATATTCTTCATAAAATTTACTTTGTTCTGTATGAGAAGGGGCGATTGATTGAACAACAGCAACAGCTCCACTCTTTATTGCACCACTTGCACCGAGCCCTCGTCCCGTAATATAAATTGTCCCTAAAAGGAGTAATCCTAAAAAGAATCCTGCTAAATATGGATTCATATATTTTGTTGCATTCATAAATTTTTTTTTTTTATCCTTAAAAATTAATTTCTATTATGTCATCCCAAACTTTTTCGGGATCTTGATTTAATTAGAATATGCGGAAACAAGTTCAGCATGACAACTAACTCAATAAGTCATCCGCTAAAACTTTTTCTTCACGTCCTTGTTTTTTTTCTTGCTCTTGATCTTGCACTTGCTCTTTGTCTTCCTCTTCAATCTCCTCAAAACCTGTAATCATTGCTTTTAAATTTGATGTGATTGTTGTACCGGTTGTTATCAAATATAAATGTGCAACAAGAAAAGCGATAAGAAGAAAAGCTCCCATTGTGTGAAGCAAAGCAATCGGTTCAACTGAAGTAATATTTAAGACTTCAATCTCTCCACCCTTTTGTGGATAGCGGTAATACATATAAAGCAATCCTGAAATAACTATAACCGGGATTACAAGAATCTTTAATCCCAAGTAAACCAAACGTTGTAATGGATTTAATTTACTTAATACTGTTCTTTTAGTTGGATGAGGAGCGTTCCTGAAAATTCCGAATAGATAAAAATTAATTTGTGCTTTAATATTTTTCAATGTTGGAAGATATTGTTTCCATTCTCCCGTTGTAAAGTGCCAGAAGATTGCAAAGATTATCAACACAATAAAAGAATATGCTGCTATGTTATGATATTCAGCTGCATTCTGGTAACCAAAGAATTTAATTGCTCCATGAATCTCAAATCCTGTTGTTGCTAAAAACAAAATCAAAATAGCCTGTGTCCAATGCCAGAATCTTTCAAAAGCTTTATAGATATAAACCTGTTTTTTCATTTACTTGTGCTCTCCTTCTTCATTTTTCTTGAAGAGAAAATTCTTACAGCTCCGTGTATCAAAACCCCTAAGATGGTTAATAAGATTATCGATGTTCCAGTCGTTTCAACAATTGAAGAATAATCTCTTGCCGGCATATAAAAATCTGTAAGATTTGCCAGGCGGCTGTTTTCTCTCGTATGGCATTCATTGCATTGAACAGCCTGCTCTTTGGAAGAGACCATATGATTTACTGGCCAATACATTTCTGTTTTTATAAAAGAAACTTGCCCGCTGAACGGAACTTTAACTTCTTTCATGCCTTCTATAGCGGCTCTTCGCCAGTCGAAGTCCTGCCAAAAAGCTCCTTCGCCTTTTTTATCTGCAAAAAGTTTTGGTTGAATTAAAACTTTAAGAACAGGATCATAAGGCTGCTTTGAACGATGAATCTTCACTGGAATAATTTTAGAGTCATGATCGCTATATGAGCCATTCAAAGTATTAATCTTCAAAGGCTCAGTAGTGTCTTTAAATGTTTCCCCAAGCAGATAGTGATCAGCAGTTCCGTTAAACCAGATATATTCCGGCTTCAGATTCTTTCCCCAATGGAAACTTCCTTTAATTGAGAGATAAGTATGATTTCCATCCGCATCATCTTCTTCATAAGGCTCACCATTCTTAAGTTTACCGGCAGTTGACCAATCCCAATCTATCTTTGTTGCATTTACTTTTGCATAAATGGGAATATGGCACGTCTGGCAGGCAACCTTAACTGTATGTTCATTTAATATTTCTGCTTTGTGGGGACTTTCTGTATGACAATCTTCACAATAAACTCTGTTCCTGTTCATAGAGGAAAGGGAATACATTTTTCCGGAGATGTTGTGTTTCTCAGTTTTATGACAATCGATGCATTGCATATTTGCACCTTCAACTGCCATGTGAACATCTACATCTTTGGAAGGTTCGAACATAGACTTTTCAAGATCGCCATGTTTTACATTATTTCCTCCACCTCCAAAGAAATGACAAACACCGCAATTAGACCGTTTTGGTTTTCCTAC
The DNA here is from genome assembly GCA_963727535.1 of uncultured Ignavibacteria bacterium. Taxonomy (GTDB): domain Bacteria; phylum Bacteroidota; class Ignavibacteria; order Ignavibacteriales; family Ignavibacteriaceae; genus RBG-16-34-14. The sequence continues at coordinate 1,358,952 of CAVSGR010000006.1, read as the reverse complement.
ACTTTGTGAAATTAAATTTAAATCCAGTGATGGATCAGGATAACCTGCTAGTTCGTTCCCTTTAACATAAGTTTCGGTATTATCGTGACAAACAAGACAATCAATATTTTTAGGATCGGTATAACTGAAACTTTGATTTGTCATTCCATAGCCTATATGGCATTTTGCACAACTTTGTTCATTCCCTTCAACGCCTATACAAAAATTATTTATCGCATTCTTCTTCCCGATATATACAATTCCTTTTCCTTCAATATATTCTGCTCTTTCCCAGTTCCAGTGATTGGAATTCATAACTTCTATATCTCTTTTAGTATGGCAGGATATGCACGCTTCTGTTACTTCCTGCGGCGAATGAAACTTCTTTTGAAGTACTGCAAATTTTCTGTGATCTACAGAAGAAGAATCTTTTTTAGGATATTCTTCATTCAATTTCATTAACTGAGTAGGTTCGTAACTGCGTGTCGTAAGAAAGGTAACAGCAGATATAATTATTATTCCGATTACTGCTAAAACAAGAATTATTTTTTTCATATTATATTTTAAGATTTTTTGTCAGCCTGATCTCGTCGAAGGCTGATTAGTTGTGTCACACTTCGACAAGCTCAGTGTGACATTTATGTTGTTCCTATAAAATTTTTTATACTATCTTTAATTTCTCCGCACTCACTAAAATCTTTATAGACAGTACAATCCCTGCATTCTTTCCCTTCACAAAAATTATTCTTATGATTAAAAGACCAGCACGGACTTGAATGCGAAGTGAAAGCCTTACAACGGTTTCTGTCCTCTTCAGAACAGCCTGCAAGTTTCCAGCAAGGGATTAATGAATAAATTGTTTTTATTCCTGCAATGGAAATTTTGTATTGATTTATTGCACGACGAATACAATTAAGTCTTTCAATATCCGATTGGGAATAAAGCCTCTGATTGGATTCTTTCTTGAAAGGAATTATTAAACTTTCCCGTTCATACATTCTTAAAGTATGAACTGAAATTCCAAGCAGCTTCGCTGCAACACTTATCGGATAAACCGGTTCTTCAAATCTCTTTTCAATTTCCATTTTATCTCCCCTTGTTTGCTTAATAACAAGCAATTTCAAGTATTTATAAATATCAACTTTGCTGCCATTTATAAGTATTAAATTTGGTTATTAAAGAGATGCTTAAAGAAAAATTTCTTTTCAAATCTTAGAAGAAAAAAATCAGAATTCTTTTATGTGAGAATAGGATGTGTTTACATTGATTGACTTATGGTATCAGCTCACGAATAACTTTGTCTTTAACCATCTTCTGCGTTTTCTTATCTATCAATACACATTTCTGAAAAGCCTTAGCTACTATTTTGTCATTGAGCTTAATTATACCAGATAAATACCAAATCCCTTTTTCATACTTATCCACTTTCATTTTGCCTGTTGGTTTTTCATAAAGGTGAAGAGGTTTTTTATATTCGATGTTAGTTGATGCTACCACAAAATGAAAATTTCTGTTTGATATTGTTTCGATTGGAAGAATCTTTTCAAGCAGGTTAGTTCTTAAATCCTCCAGCCAGTTTATATAAACTGCGTTGTTAACATGCCCGGCAGTATCAATGTTGTATGATTTTATTGTAAAATCTATTTCTATTTCCACACCGTTACGCACTATTATTTTTCCTGTTTTTTTGAATTTCTTAATAGCATACTGGTTCCAACTGGGTAACCGCAGACTTCTGCGATAACATCACACTTAACTTTAAATAAAAAGTAGATAGGGCGCTTTACATTAAACAATGTTTCATAATTCCCCTGTCCCTTAGAAATTACTAATGGGGCTGAGAAAAATAATTCATTAAACCTCTCATTAGTTCCTTTAAGATCAGTTCCAGCTATTTTGCTTCCGCTTGATATTACTTCTACAATTTTATCCAGCTCTATTTTCTTTGCAAAATCAATAGTTATATCATTTAATATATGAATATCTCTCACAGCAAAAATTATTTTTTTCGGCTGTAATTGTTCAATCAATAATTTATCGAATACTGCTTCTTCCGCATTGTCTCCTATATACAAAATGTATTCGGCTTTCTTAACTTCTTCCTTGAATAAGGGATAATCATCGAGCACAATATTATTGGAACTTATCCTGTTTATTTCTTCTTCTAAATTAAAATCGGGATTGGCTCCTAAATCTATTATGTTTCCCAGGATCGCAACTTTTACAGCTTCTCTTAGTTTATCATCCGAGTTATCGATATACGTTTTAAGATATGGAATAAATTTTAAAGCCCTACCTAAATTTTTTTCTTTCATCTCTTTGTAAGGGTCATCTATTCTACTAAAAGATTTTACGATACTTTGAATTTTGCCGGAAAGCTGAGGTGCGGTTTCATATTTATCCATATCTTCCAATTCAATGAGAACATGTTTCATTACATCTTTCTGAATTTTTTCATCATTTATTTTAGCTACACGGGCAGCGTGTAAGGATTGTTTTACAATACAAGGTACACAATCAGGATGTAAGCTCATTTTTTCTATATACCAATTATGAATAAAATTATTCCAATCGTTAATCCAAAAACAAAATTAAAACTTTTTATTAGTACAGAATCTTTTACAGAATAAGAAAGCATTGGAAGCATTCCATGCCCATCCTGCACAATTGAACTGGTCAACAAAACGGAGAAAGGAACCAAACCACTTGCAAATAACATTACAAAAATTAAATGGGGACCCGAATCCGGAATAAGTCCTATTAATGCGCTGAGAATTAAAAGCAAAAATGTATATTCTGAAGTTATACTTTTCAAATCAACTAAAGTCATTCCGAATTCAATAATAAGCAGTGTACCGAACGTCCATAAGAAAATTCTTGCAAGGTGATGTTTTATAATATGAACCCATATGTGATCTTTAAAGTAGTGTTTATACCCTTCTTTGCCTGGATGATATTGTTTGACTTCACAATCTGTACAGGTTTGTATATTGAATTTTTTAATGAAATAGTCTGTAAAATATCCTGCAGCGATGCCCAACACAAAAAGAATTGAAAACATTATTAACGCGGTTTCAGGAAATAAAGCAAGCATTACGAATTGTTCATCCCCGGCGGTAGCGAGCATTAGACCTGTAAGAGCTCCAATACTTATCATACCATGAATATATAGCGATACTCCCGCAAAAGAGCCTAAACATCCCGGGGCTGTTCCAAGTAAAGAAGCAATAAAATATTGTTTCCATTTTTTACCGCTTCTTAAAATTGCATCGAGTTTGCCCTTTGTTTTTACATTCAGAAGATCAACAGCAATCATCATGGTCAAAACAAAGAGCGTTACCTTAATCGACTCTTGCAATACATTTATAAAAATTTCCATATCCTTTAATTATTTTCCTTCGTCAAATATCAGAAACTACAATGTTATTTTGACAAAACGACCCAATGATTTGTTAATGACTGATTTTTGTTTTCGGCAATTACTTTTAAACCAGCTTCCGAGGCAAACTTTTTAATTCCCCCTTTTGCCATAAAACTTTTGTAATTCCTGTAATGATTTCTTCCTGCAGCAAATTCAACAACTTCGTTTAAAGCATTCCATAACCCGGCTTTGGCTGGGTAAAGATAATCACCAATGATAATTTTTTCAGAAACCTTAGAGATATTTTCCAAAAAATTAACTCTCTCTTCTTCATTAATTTCGTGCAGAACATAAGTTGACACTGCATAATCAAAGTGTTCTTCTCTTTCAGAAAGCAACTGATTTAACGTGCAGTTTCCAAAAGAAACTTTGTTATTAGGTTTCTGAGATAAGCTAAGTTTTGCCCTATCAATATTTCGTTTAGAAGGATCAATACCTAAAACTGCATTACATTTGTCGGCAATCAGAAAAGAAAAGCGTCCCGTACCACATCCAACATCTATTACTTTAGAATCTTTTTCTATAAGATTTTTTATTTGCCAGAATAATTTATCCTGATTTGGAGCGATAAATTTATCGTAAAACCATCCATCATACCAATGACTCTTGTCTTCTTTCATTTATGTTCATTACCATTACAGATTAATTAGGTATACTTTTCTTTAATCATTTTCTCCGGCATCTTGACCGCAACGACCTTCCCGCGAGCAGTAATTACTCCTTTAGCGAAAACAGTAACCTCAGAAACAACTTTCTTCCCTTTTAATTCCAAAACTTTTCCCTTCAACTCAAGTTCAACTCCAAGAGGGGTTGGTTTTAAATAATCGACTTGTAACGAAGCGGTTACAAATCGTAATGGAGGCAACGAGCCAGGCTCTCTTTTTTCTGCGCGGTAAGATGCTAATGCTGCTGTTCCGGTTCCATGACAATCAATTAATGACGCAATCAACCCGCCATAAACATAGCCGGGAATTGCAGTGTGGTAATTTTTAGGTGTAAACCTGGTAATCGTTTCATCACCATCCCAAAAAGTTTTTATCTGATGACCATGTTCATTGAGTTTTCCACAGCCATAACAATGAGCAACATCATCCGGGTAATAATCTTGAATTGCTTTTAATTCCATATTATAAACCTCAAAATATTATTACGATTTTCTAAGCATTTTCAAAAAAATAATTTTCTTATGGAAGTAAAATAGCTGCAGCAATCACAGTTGTCCACATACCATTCTTATCTCCTTCGGCAGTTTGTGTTATGTTAAAAGTCTTTACTATCTTATCAGACATTTTAAACACTTCTTCTCTTTCATTCCAATCTGCTTCAGGATTAAATTCTACACCAAGAGTTGTTGCAAGCATTTGTGCAGCTAAATCTTCTGCATAATCACCCGCTATTTTTTCTTTAACACCGAACGGATGATATTCAGACAAGTAACCGTAATTTGATTTATCAGCCGGTATCGCCGCTCCTATTGATGCAGCAATTAACCTATTCGGTTCGTTTGTAGAATTTCTTGCCATCACGGCAAAAGTTATTTGCCCAGGTTGAATTTCCTTTAATCCTTCTTCTCTGGAAATCCTTTTACAGTTTGGAGGGAAGATGCTGCTTACAGAAACTAAGTTGCATATTTCAATTCCTGCATTTCTCAAAGCCACTTCAAAAGAACTTAGATATTCTTTGTGTCTACCGGTTCCTTTGGTAAAAAATATTTTGGTGGGTACGTACAATCTTTCTCCTGTTCATCTAATAATTTTGGTAATGTCCCATCTGTTACATTTACAGTTGAGACATTACCTTTTTTATTTTTTACTCATTCATTTTTACTTTTAGTTTTCTGAGGAGTTAAAAGTTTCTTTAGCTGTTCTTTAGTCAATGGAGTTCCAAAATTAACATACTGAACTTTTGGATTCTGCGGATTTACAATCGGGGTCCATTTTCCATCTTTAAAATCCTGATAAACGGAATTGTATTGAACACCTTCAACAACGGGAATAACCCCTTTTACTTGTTCTACCTTATCGTTTTCGATCCAGGTAAGGTTGATGTTTCCCTTACCAATTTTTTCAACATTGGAGTTTGAGTGACAATCTTCGCATTTCTTTCCCTCTTTCGAGACCGAGTGACTGTATTGCGGCGCAAAGATCATAAATGTTTTACTTCCGGGGACAACAAATGTTTGCATATTTGCAGCAGTTACTTTACCATTATAATTCATAAGAAATTCCCAGCCGGAAACAGGAATTGCAACTCTCTTTCCTTCTTTTACCATCGTTTCGAAGTGACAGTTTGTACAGCTTACAACTTGCTGAACATGGCAGGATTTACAATCAACCTTATTTCCGTGAATTGTATGAGAAGTTGTTTTAGCAATATTTTCATGGCATTGTTCGCAATTTACATCCATCGCTCCTGGCTGTTTCATCGATGAGTATTTAACTCCATCACCGTGCATCTCGCTTGTTGTATGACAATCCATACACTTCATTCCTGCAGCAATGTGAACGTCGGGCGTGTTAGCTTTCTCATTAATTTTCATAATAGAAGCTTCTCGAGCATGGCACTTCAGGCACATATCCTGATTCACAGCAGGTTCATTTGAATAAACAAGTTTCCCGTCCATCACAGTTTTATGACACACATCGCAGTTTGATATATGGCAATTTTTACAGCCAAGATCGTTATATGAAACTCCTGTTATAGTTTCAAGTCCGCCCTGGGATTTATCATACCAGTAAGCCATTCCTTCAGCAGTATAATGAAGACTTGATTTAAAAATACATTCCTGTGAGAACAAAGTAGTAACAGAAAGGACACTAATAACACACACCAATATTAAAAAAAAATTATTTTTCATTTTAACTCTCCTGTATTAGTGAATTTGTTATTACAAGTTTTGGTACCTCCCAAAAATTAATTCCGATGAAATCTTTCTTCCTGCAAATCAAATATTTTATCACTCAAGATAGTTTGCGGTTTCATGATTATTTCTTTTATTCTTTATGATCGCAAACCAGCTCAGTTTCATTTTTCAATTCACCTTTAATGAACTTATTCACAGCATCTTCAATTAGTTCGACATCTGTAAAAAGAGTCATTATGTTATGCTGCTTTAAATCTTCAACAACTCTCCATCCCCCGCCTTTAGAAATCAGGCAACTACAATCTTTCAAGCCATCAATCAGATGGGCGTGGCTATGTCCGCCACCTTCAGAATGATTTTGATGATTATGGTTTGACATTCTATGATTCGTAAAAAGATTTTCCCGAAACTCTTTGTTTAAAATTCTCTCCCCTTCAATTTCATAAACCATAAAAGCTTTACACTTTCCTATGTGTCCTGTTACGGTTTTCTGGTTATTTGTTGCAATTGCAATTTTCATTTGGTTCTCTTTTCTCCTTTAACATTTTTTAATTCTATTTCATTAATTCTGATGGCTTTTCCATTTAGAATTCCATCAATAACTTTCTTGCGCGCACTTTCTACAATTCTTCCGAAAGTAGCTCTCGATATTTTCATTTCTTTTGCTGCTTCTTCATGAGAATAAGCAAGTAAATCGGCAAGCCTGAGAGATTCCAGTTCATCATGCTCAAGAATTATTTCTTCCAATTCATAAACAGGAATTCCTCTCGGCTTGAAATAATAAGCAGAAGGATTACAGCAAACTCTTCTGTGCTTTCTCGGTCTTGGCATGTTTATTATAAGCCTTTGATTAAGCGGCGTAGTTCTCTTGCATGTCCTGCTTCATCGGCAGCCATTTCTTCCAGCTTCATCTTTAATTCGATAAACCCTAAATCATCGGCTTCTTTAGAATGTTTCAGATAATTTTTAACATCATCTTCTTCCATTTTAAGATCGAGTTCGAGCATACCCTTGAGATTGTCGGGCTTATCAAAAATTTTAGGAACAGTAACAGGTTCACCTCCCAAGTCAGTAATTACGTCAGTAAGAAATCTTGCATGACCAAGTTCGTCTTTTATTTCATCTTCAAGCATTTCTCTTAGTTCTGTTCCAACTAGTCCAAAAGATTTACCCGCCTGGTAATTATAACGAATTACAGTTCCTAATTCTGCTGCCAAATCTTCGTTTAAGCCATTAATTAAATTTTCTTTAGACATGATTTTTTATCTCCCTTGTTTATTTATTATGAGCATATGCTCAAAATACATTAAATAGTTTTCTTTTACAAACCCAAAAGAAATACTATTAATAAAAAAACAGAACTCCGGGTTATCTTCAACTATGCCTGGAGTTCTGCTTTAAAAATTACAACAAAAATTCAGAGTGTTATCTGAATAAAAAATTAGAATGCTGTTACAAAACCTACTCCGAATTTTCCATACTCAGCCGTAAAATTCTGCGAATATTCAGCAACTAACCTGATATTTCTTCTTAACAAATATCCAAAATGAATTCCCAGCTGTTTTAAATTCAGATCAGATTGGTCTGATTCAATCCAGTTAAATAAAGCTACGCCATACCAATTACTTTCATCTCCATTAGGTCTGAAAATAAGTTCTGAAAATGCGCCCCGGGTTTTTATGTCTTTAGGGGGATTAATGTAAAAAGCTCCTCCATTTCTATAGAAAAAAGGATTACCATCTTTTCTTTCAACATATTGAAGATTCAATTGCAACGGATCAAAAGCTATTGTTGCATCACCTCCTACCATCCATAATTCATTAGTTTCATCAAATTCTCCTTCGGGGCTTTTTTGTTTCTCTTTCCCCCAATATCCCATTGCACCTATTCTAAGATGTTCACCAGCATCCTGCGATATTCTGCCAAAAAGATTTTTGTACTTATCATTATCAAAATTACCGGATGCAAAACCTTCACCTATCCCGCTGCCATTGAGAACTTCAACTACAACCTCAGTTCCGCTTTCAAATCCATATGCTAATATTAAGCCTCGATCATAAGTTAAGTCAACGTTGGATTGCCCTGGCTTTACTTTATATATATAGTAATCATCACGTGTTAATCTTAATTCTCTTTTAAATACCGGATCTGAAACCTGAAACTGTCCTACAGTAATATCAAGTTCGCTTCCGAAAAGATTATTAAACATCAGCCATGCGTCTTCAATCTTTCCTGCTTCACCATTTTCCAGAATATAGTAAACATAATAGGCTACATCTCTGGTAATTGTCCCTCCAGTTAAAAGTTTGAAAGCAAGTGGAGTTGTAAAGTCGGATTGTTCAGTATTTCCCTGGTTGTAAGTAACATATCCTTCCAGCCTTACAGCGATAGGAAAATCTCTCAATAATGAAAGTTCATCGTCACCAGTATTTACATAATACCTGGGAGAGTCTTTATCTTTAAGTTGAAACCCATTACCTGCAAATTCATTTCCGTAATCTTTCAAATATGGAAAAGGTGTATGACAGGTTTTGCACGTTGTATTATATTTTCTTGCAAATGCGGGAATTGCTAAGATATCTCCTGTAATAATTATTATGATAATAAAAGTTAAAACTGTTGTCAGGAATATTTTTTTCATTTTAATCCTCTTATTTTAAATAAATAATAACCAGTTTCTATGGAAGCACTGTTACATAAGTTGAATGTTGATTAACCTGAATTATTTCTGCTTCATCATCAGGAACTTCAAGAAAATCGGCAACTGGTTTTATAAGCTTCTGATAATTAAGTACAGCTGTTACTTTCATTGTCCCGGGTGCAGCATTTTCGGGAATTGTAAATGTGCATGTTTCAAGTTTTGTTTCTCTCGGTCCAATCCTGTAGTCAACTCCCTGAGAAGCTGTGTTCCATTGCTGGATTGTCATTCTTCCCTGAGGATCAAAATACGGCTTCCTAAAAATTCTATCTCCTAATGGAATTCCATCTCTTTGAACACCTTTAAAGTTCGGGTCACCAAGCGCTATACCCATATCCTGGTAAGCAAGTACATCAGCACCTATTGTATATTCTTCACCTTCAAAACCTTTCTTATCAACCGGCAAATGAAAGACTTTTCCTTCTGCATCAACAGCTTCTACATGCATCCATACAATTCTATCCTCAACCGAACCAGTTGGAAATTTGTGTCCCGTTTTTTGATTGAACAAAGCCACAGTAAATCTTATTATGTCCAACGGTTCTGCTTCCCTAATATCAGGATGAATTCTTAATTCAATAGTTCCCCTGATTTTGCCGGGATCGTGCGCACCATGAAACAAATGCTGCCAGACATCAGGATATTTATTACCAACATCTGCTGACACACTTTCTGCCTGCGTCATGTGGCATTTCTGGCATGGTACCCCTTCCTTTGAATAAGGACCTTCTTTCCACTCAAGATGAGTTGATTTAACCCAAACACCGTAAGGACTTTTTTCATTATGGCATGTACCGCAAAATTCTGCTGTCTGGATAAATTCAGATTTTTGGATCTGATGTTCAGGGGAATTTCCTGTAGCTCTTGGACCATATTTTATATTACCCGGTGAAGAAATCCAATTGAAGTTATGAGGAGTATCACCAACAAAACCAGTTATGGTATGACAAACATCGCAAGAGACTGATTCATTTGCGCGCGAGTTTAATTCCGGTTTTGGAGGAGGAACATCTCCTGCAAGAAAAGCTATCGGTGTATGACATCCGTTGCAGCCGGCTTTTACTTCCGCAACTTTTTCATCTTTTTCGGCATGCGGAACTGCAAGTTTGAAATATTCAATTTCATCCCAATGATGTGTATATGCCTGCGACATCATTGCTTGTTTCCATTGCTGGTAAAAATCAGTGTGACAAGAAGTTCCACAGAATTCTGGTTTGTCGTATTTATCATACGTTTGAGTTCCCAATGCTTCACCTCCGGCTTTCACCTGCGCTAAAAGTGCAGCGGGAATAACTAATAAGAATAAAACAATTAGTAAGTAATATTTTCTATACATATCATTACCTCCTGAGATTTATAAAAGTAATTAAGAGAAATTCTATAGACATGATCTAACAAGTGGGAAAATGCAAAATTCCTTTTGCAAGAAGTGCGTTCTAAAACGAATTTTATAAAACTACGACACATTCGTCTCCCCTTCTCTCCAAAACTAAAAAAATTCCATGTAAAACACACATGAAAAACTTTATATAAAAAAGAGAACGATCTGTTAAGACCGTTCTCTTACCGAAGCTATTAATTATTTTCTACCTCTTTTGCTTCCTTTTGGTCCGGTTCCATCACAATCACCTGAACCGTTTCCACTTCCATAACCTGTTCCATTTTTTGGTCCTATACCGTCATTTCCGGTTCCATCATTTGGTCCCCACATCTTTCCATTATTCTTTTTCATATTTCCTTTTCTATTCTGTTGTCCGGTTCCATCCTGCGTTCTTACATAATCGGCATCCTGTCCATTCGGAATTCCATCGCCGTCTGAATCAATGGCATTGTCATTAATTCCGTCACCATCCATATCAACGAATCCATGACCGCTGTTACCTTTCCTGTTTTTAGAACCGGAATAATCTTCATCTTTTCCATTTGGTATTCCGTCTCCATCAGCATCAGGCGCAATATCGTTGTATCCATCATTATTGGCGTCAACGAAACGTTTTCCATGAACCTGGTTCTGTTCATTTAGCTGAACCTTAACCTTGTTCTGCACTTGATCCTGAACCTTAGTTTTAATTTGGTTTTTCTCCTGGTTCTTTACGGCATCATCCTGTGCAAAGGTGAAATTAAACAACAGTGCAGTAACCAATGTTACTGTAAGCGAGATTTTTTTTAACGATTTCATTTTATCACTCCTATTTTTTTGATGATTATTTATTATCTCTGGTTGTGTTTAGTCAATGGTTGTGCCAATACAATTTTATATACAATTCTTTTTATAAACGTATCTTTTTTCAAAGTGCATATCGATTATTCGACATTAAGGACGAAGTGATGCGACCGCGTGGGCGAAATCAATAATGAATCATTATCAAATAAACTGAATCATATCTTAAGAAAATTAGTTCTGATTGGCTTGAATTGTGATTATTTTTTGATATGAATTTTTTAAACAAACTGCAGCCTAAGATTATAATAACAATTGCATTAATAGTCGGCACATTAATGGTTGTTTCGGCTTTCATCGAACTGAAGCAAAGTAAAGAAGAAATATTCCATTTATTAAAAGAACAATCCACTTCTTTAATAGAAACCGTAACACAAAGCAGCGTCAACGCACTCAATTCCAGCCAGGAAATTGAATACCTAATTGCAGAAAGATTATTTAACAATGCAAGGCTTATCAGGGAATTGGATAGCCTAAATATCCTTACACAAGGAAAGTTGATCCAAATAGGAAAAGAAAATTCTCTTTACAGGATAAATATTTTCGACAAGGCGGGAAACCGTATTCTCTCAAACCGGATTCCCGAACCGGGTCATTTACACGGAGAAGAAAATATTAACAGGGCAAAAGAACTTGAACCAATATTAAAAGAAGGTTTAAGTGAATTTGTAATCGGAATTAAAGATGCTGAATTCACCGATGGTCAGCGATTTGCTGTAGCAATTGCCCGCGCGGGTAAAAAAGGAGCAATCGTAATTAACCTTGATGCAAAATCATTTCTCGAATTCAGGAAACGAATCGGTTTGGGCAAAATAATAAGAGATTTATCAGATAATCATGGTATTGAATATATAGCACTTCAGGATACTGTTGGAATACTCGCTGCGGGAACTGCCGTTGATACATTAAACTCAATTGAATCGGATAGTCTTTTATATAATGCTCTTGATTATGATAATATTTACACAAGAATCCATTCATATAAGAATGGGGAAGTTTTTGAAACCATAAAACGTCTCGTTTATAATGGAGAGGTTATCGGGCTTTTCAGACTGGGTTTGTCACTGGATGATGTTAAAGCTGTAGAAGATAGAATGGTAAGAAGAATAATCATAATCACGCTTGTTCTGGCTGCCATAGGCATAGTTGTTCTTAGTGTTATCTTTACTACTCAGAATTTAAAATCGGTTTCTAATGAGTTTAAAAAGTTCAAAACATTTACCTCGGTAGTTCTGGCTAATATGGGTGACGCCGTAATTGTTGTTGATGAAAAGAAATTAATTACCCTTTTTAATAAATCTTCAGAAAAACTTTTTAATACAGAAATGGATAAAGTTCTGAATATCGAAATCAATAATTTATCGCAAGATATTTCTAAAAATCTTGATTTGTTCATTAATACTAAAAAAGAATTTTTAGAAGACTTTATGATTGAAACCCATATAAAAGATGAAAGGAAATACCTGCTTTTAAATTTCACAAGAAATAAAACTGTTGAACCAGAAAAAGATAGTTATACTATTGTTATAAAAGATATTACGGATGCTAAAAAGATGGAAGAAGAGGCAAAGAGGAAAGAAAAACTTTCAGCAATGGGTGAGCTTGCTTCGGGAGTTGCACACGAAATCAGGAATCCGATTAATGCAATCGGTATGATTGCGCAAAGATTGGACAGGGAATTTAAAGTTGAAAATGACCCGGAAGAATTTCATAGCATTACAAAGTTGCTAAGAGATGAAGTAATTAGAATTAATAAAATAATTACACAATTTCTCGGCTACGCCAAGCCTCTTGCTCTTCAAATAAAAAAGGTAAATTCAAAAGAATTTTTCGATGATCTTTTCAGATTATTTGCTGAACAGGCAAGAATGAAGACAATTAAATTCAATAAATTATCTGAAGAAGATTTTACCATTAAACTTGATCCTGAGCTGATAAGACAATCACTTATTAATCTTATTCAGAATGCCCTGGATGCTGTAGAAAAAGAAGGCATAGTAGAATTAGATTATAATCTTAATAATAATCAGTTAACTATTGAGATTACTGACAATGGTCCGGGAATAAAGGAAGAATTAAAGAAGAAAATATTTGACCTTTATTTCACAACAAAGAATGAGGGAACCGGAATCGGGTTGAGTGTTGCACAGAAAATTATTTCCGAACATAAAGGGACAATAGAAATTTTTAGTGAACCGGGTAAATCAACAAAATTTAAAATTACATTGCCACAAACATGAAAAACTTTAATATTCTTGTTATTGATGATGAAGCACCCCAAAGGGATATTCTCACAGGTTATCTTAAAAAAAAGAATTATAAAATTTATTCTGCATCTTCCGGGAAAGAAGGAATTGAGATCATTAGAAATAATGCTGTTGATATAATCTTATCCGATTTTAAGATGCCCGATCTTTCAGGACTTGAAGTACTTGAATCTGTAAAGAAGATTAATCCTGAAATAAGTTTTGTTATGATAACTGCATTTGGTACTGTCGAAGACGCTGTAAAGGCAATGCGGCTTGGCGCTTTCGATTACATTTCAAAGCCTGTCGATCTTGACGAGCTTGATTTACTAATTGAGAGAATAATCGAGCACAAAAACCTAAAATCCGAAAACCTGTTATTAAAAAGCCAGCTTAAAGAAAAATATAAAATCTCTTCTATCGTATCTAATTCACAAAAAATGGATGAGGTTGTAAGTATAGCTGCCCGTGTAGCAGATAGTAAAGCAAATGTATTGATTACGGGAGAAAATGGAACCGGTAAAGAAGTGCTGGCAAATTCAATTCACTACCTGAGCCCAAGAAAAGATTCTCCTTTCATTCCTGTTAATGTCCCGGCACTTACAGAAACTTTACTCGAGAGCGAATTATTTGGTCATGAGAAAGGTGCATTTACCGGTGCAGATAAGATGAGGAAAGGACGTTTTGAAATTGCACATACCGGAACAATTTTCCTGGATGAGGTTGGTGATATTCCTCAATCAATACAAGTTAAACTTTTGCGGGTATTACAGGAACACCGTTTTGAAAGAGTTGGCGGAACGGAAAATATCGAAGTCGATGTGAGAATAATCGCCGCTACAAATCAAAATCTTGAACAAAAAATAAAGGAAGGAAGTTTTAGGGAAGATTTATTTTACAGGCTAAATGTAGTTTCAATTAAAATTCCTCCGCTCAGAGAGAGAAAAGAAGATATTTTACCATTAATTGAAAATTTCATAGAAAAATATTGTAAAGAAAACGACCATGAAAAATTAAATATTTCAAAAGAAGCCATGGACATACTTATAAAGTATAATTTTCCGGGCAATGTAAGAGAGCTGGAAAATATTATTGAGAGAGCAGTTGTTTTAACAAGAGGAGAAACAATTACTCTAAACGATCTTCCTATGAATGTTAAAGGATTTAAAGAAGAAAAATCTTTACCGGAACTTGGCAATGGTTCTTTGTCTGAGCAGATAGAAGCTCTTGAGAAACAATTAATTTATGATGCATTGAAAGAAGCAAACGGAAATCAAACAAAAGCAGGAAAGCTGTTAGGACTAACGGAAAGAAATTTAAGATATAAATTAAAAAAGTATAATATTAAACATCAGGATTGATTTTAGAAATCAAATCCCAACGTTATTGAATAAACATTATTGTTGTAATCGTAATAATAATCGTTTGAATTGTTTGATATATAATTGTAGCTCGCTGAAAGAGACAATCCATTCAGAATATTGCTCAAACCAAATTCTAAAAAAGCACCAAGAGAAAACTGTTTATCTGCCCTTAATTCGTTCGTTTCACTTCCATCTTTAAGTGCGGCGTTAAGATTAGTATAATTTCTTATCTCATATTTACCAGCTATTTTCCCAAGAATAATCGATGATAACAGATAGGAAAAAGTTAAACCAGTTTCAGTTCCTTCGTTCGAATATATGTCGTTAAAAATTTCCTCTTCATAATAAACGAAATCTTCATTACTAAAATACCGGTTCCCGCTTTCTAAGTTTTTTCGTGAAAAGACATAAGCGCTAATTCCGATATCATCAGTTATTCCCTGTCCAACCTGGAAATGAAGTTTCGTCTGAAGCACACGATCTGTTAAACCATCCTGCTCTAATTTATCAAGATAAAGTTTTTGGTCTATTTCAGCACCAACGATAATTGAAGTTCTACTTTCAAAATTATTTATTGATCTTATAAAGCCTTTTAACTGGTAATGCGAGAAAAGAGAAAAATTTTGATAAACTACCCTGTTCCCAATTACTCCAATTTGAATTCTGTCTGTTTCGCTTAATGAATGCAGATAATTTGCATAGAGAGAAAGGCGGTCATAATCATAAATGTAATATCCGTCCCTGTTTATTCTCGTGCTGTAGTTTATTCCGGTATTAAGTGGATTACCATTTTCAGAAAAAAGATATGTATTTACCAACCCGATTTTGTGAAAAACTGCTGACTTATCTGCATTAGTATTAAACCTGTTAAAAGAGCCGATATAGTATATTTCAAGATTATTACTCTCAGTTTCATAATCATATCCTACTTCTCCACTCAAAGTATTAACGAAATCCGACTCCTGTTGATAATTGTTAAAAATATTATCATCGAAATAACTATCAACTGAAGTAGAGAAATATATCTGCGCAACTGATGTTGAATGAAAAATTAACAGGATTAAAATAAGCTTGAAGAAACTGACTACGTTTACTTTAATGATTTGTCCTGAGTTTAATTTATCTTCCACCTGATCCTCCGGACCCGTTGCCGCCATTTCCCTGATCGCCTCCCTTGACCATTTCCATGTCCGCCGCCACGTACTCTTTTTCTAAGCTTGTTGAGACTCATTCCTCCTACCCTTGTATCGGAAATACCGTCCCCGTCTTTATCTATGAATACATCTTTCTTTCGTTTACCTTTTTCATTTTGGTTAAGTCCCTTTTTAATCTTGTTCTTTAGCTGGTTCTCTTCCGACTGATTTTTCAGCTTAGTTTCTTCTTTTACTTGTTCTTTATTCTCCTCTTTGTTTTTAACCTTTGAAGTATCTGTTTGCGCAATCGCAATTGATAAACCAAAAAAGAGAATAAAACATATATTTAATATTGTTTTCATAATTACCTCTGGTACAGGTTGGCAAAGCATGTGCCGGATTATTTATTAGTTTATCTGAAATAATCACGATAAGTTGTTTCCTTTTTCGACTATCTTGTTATATAATCCGACGAAGTGGTCGAATCCTGATGAACTGTTGTTTATGGTATTAATGTGTTAAGAAGTAAGGTTGGGAAAGGAAATTAAATAACCATGGCAACTCTCAATTGACCAATAACAAATGACTACTTCACTGCCTGTTCAATATCTTCAATTAAATCTTCAACATCTTCAATTCCAACTGAGAAGCGAACGAGTGTATCTGTTAAATCAAATATATCAAAATGAATCGAACGGACTCTTTATTTTTTTAACTGAAACCGGATTGATGTGAGTATAAATTTGAGTGGTGGATAAATGTTTGTGACCAAGAAGCTCTTGTATAAATCTAATATCCGTACCATTATCAAGTAGATGAGATGCAAAGCTGTGGCGCAAAGAATGTACGGTAACTCTTTTTTTTATACCCACAATTTTAACTGCTTTATTAAAAATCTGCTGAATACTTCGCGCCGAGTAATGCCCGCCATTCTGCCCGATGAATAAATATTTTTTAGGTTTATATTCTGTAAAATATTCCCGCAATAAGTTCTAATAACTTTGCAGATAACATAACATATCTGTCGCTCCTACCTTTTGCATTTATTACTTTTAAAGTCATCGCTGATGAATCGATGTCTTTAATTTCAAGATTTACGGCTTCAGAAATTCTTAAACCGCAGGAATAAATTGTTGATATAATTGCTTTGTGTTTTAAGTTATTAATTGAATCAATAATTTTTTTAACTTCATTAATAGTAAGAACATTGGGCAAGCTGTTTGGTTTTTTCATTTTAATAAAAAAATCAAAATCAATTTCTTTTTTAAGAACCTCCAGATACAAAAAGCGAATAGCAGCGAGCGACTGTTTCATTGATGAATAAGTAAACATCTTCTGTTTGTTTTAAATTATTAAAATAGTCTAAGCAGAACTTTAGAGTTTACGTCAGTTACTTTTGCATTTTTGATATAGGTCTAAGAAAAGACTTAAATGATGGTGATACGATTTTTCGGTTTGAGGGGAATAATTTTTTAAGATGGATTAGTTTTGTATATCTGTCAATTAGTTCGTTCTTTCTTCATGTCTATACATTCTTAATGTCTTTTTATTTTAGGTTATTCCGTAGTTAATATAGCATTTAAAGAATATTTTATGCAATATTGCGTAAAGAATTATGTTAGGTGCAATACGCAGACCTTACAATTTACGAACCTTAACCAGTGAATAATCGCTCTGAATATGACTGAGGTTCCACAATATTTGAGAGAACAGATTGAAGACATTTTATGTAAAAAATCTATTCAATGGACAGTTCCCGATTGCGGATTATCTTCTGCTCACAGGTTTTCTGTGCAATTGGAAGATAAAAGTAAAGTTTTTGTAAAAGCGGCGACAGATGAAGAAACTGAAAGTTGGCTACGTAACGAACATTTAGCATTATCGACATTTACAGAAGAGTTTATTCCCACTGTTATTGCTTGGATTGACACAGCCGAGACCCGCCCTGTTTTAATAACACAAGACTTAAGTAATGCTTATTGGCCTGCAAGTCACAAAGGAGTTATTTGGAGAAAAGGTGATTTTGAACGCCTGTTCGAGAGTATTCAAAAACTATCAACCGTTAACGGAACATCCTGCTATACCAAATCTTAAAAACGAAAGAGCAAATATTTGGGCAAAAATAGCCAAAAATCCCAGCGGCTTTTTGAGACTAAATCTTTGCTCTGAGAATTGGTTTAAGAACTCTATTGATTTTCTGATTGATGCCGAAAGTAAAGTAAAAGAAGTAGGAAATATTCTTGTTCACGGAGATATTCGCAGCGATAATATTTGCATTAATCAATCGCAGGTAATATTTGTTGATTGGAGCAATGCAAGAAACGGAAGTCCTGACCACGACCTCGCTAACCTATTACCTTCACTTCATTTAGAAGGCGGACCCAATCCATATTTAATTATGCCATTTGCGGCGAGTCAAGCCTCTTATATATGTGCTACACACATACGACGATTATCGAATAGTAATTCAATGCCGTCGTGGCTGATTAAAGTTTTCAAAAAACTCATCGCAATTGAGCTTGAGTGGGCTGCTAAATGTCTAAAATCTGGACAAACCAGACGGAATAAAAATGGAATAGCATATAGAATAAATTTCTAAATAATATTTGTATTCATCAAAGTACTGCACATAACAAAAGGTTTGCCGCAAGGCTGGCGGACGGAATAACAATCGGCAGTTGTAATACTGTCAGCTAATATCGGGCTTGACCGAATTCTATTTGGCTTTTAGTTGTTAACTTCAACTTCAGTTTTTCAATCGGCTTCAGTTGCCGGGCGGACAATTATAAAATACCAGCCCTGCGGCAAGCCTCGAACGTTGGCGGTCATTTAAGAAAAACCGAACTACAATTGAAAAAATAAATATCTGAAATTATGAACTATGAATATTATTTAGAAAAATTCAGAAAATCGGCTGATCGAATTGACAAAAAAATGCTGAACAAAAAGCATCTTGAAATTAATGTTGGTGTTGCTTTAAACTCTGTCGTTCTGAAATTGTATAAAACGGAATGGACGAATGACAAAACTGACCCAATAAATGCAAGGACAAGAATTTTCTTCGCTATTTGGGTAAATGACGAAACAATAAAACGGAACAAAGTATTTTACAATATTCACGCATTGAAACTTCGAGAATTGAAAGGATATTCAATAACAAGTAGGACTTTTGCCGACAGTTTCAGAGAAGATTTTATGAAATTTGAGCGGAATTGGGAAAATGTGAGTTTGGAATTTGGACCATTAACATTAATGGAAGGTTGGGAACATTTTGAAAATGAAAACCTTGAAAATATAATCGTAAAACTTGCGAACAATTTTTCAAGCATCGAATATTTAATTGACAATACCTTAAAGAAATTTGAGCCAACAAAAATCAGCTAATATAGAAATAGAAAACATAAACGAATTAAATAGTGAGCGAAAAAAAACGAACCGCCAACATTTTGTATAAGTAATGGCAGGAAAAGTACTAAATATCAAGGTTTGTAGTCCGCTCAAACTGCATAGCGGTTTGACAGGAAACTACCACGCAATCTGCCACTACTCATACAATTTACCGTTAGGGCAAATAAAAAAATGGACACCGATTTCATAAAAAATATTAAAAGAATTTTGCCTTTACCTGAAAGTGATTTAGTTGACTTCTTATCTAAGTTTAAGACAATTCACTTAAAAAAAGGCGAGTATTTTATTAACAGAAGGGCAATTAAAAAAGGAATTAGGTTTAATTGTAAAAGGTTGTATGTTTTGTTATTACAATAAAGATGGTGAACAGATAATTGATGAATTTTCTTTAGACTATGAATTTATTACGGATTATTTCAGTTACCTAACGAATATCCCAGCCGAAAAAAATGTTAAGTGCATAGAAGACACTATATTAATGGTGCTGCCTTTTAATCAAATACAATCTGAATATTCAAATGACCCCAATTCTGAATATATAAGAAGAATTATGGCTGAAGGACTATTTTTAAATTGGCACCAAAAGGCAAAATCTTTAATGCTTGATGATGCCGAAACAAGATATTTAAAACTAATTTCTAATAGACCTGATTTACTACAAAGAGTACCTCAGTATTTAATTGCTTCTTATTTAAATGTAAAGCCTGAAACTCTAAGTAGACTAAGAACTAAAATATCTTCAAAATGATTTCTTGATGTAGGTCAATGGAATCAACCCTGTACTACAATTATATTTATGACATAATTAATCAATTAAAAAAAGGAAGGGATTATGGACACAAAACATTTAGTATTAGGAGCAACAGGTGGAATTGGATATTCATATACTGTAGAATTACTCTCAAACAACATTAAAACAACAATTCTTGTAAGGAATAAAGAAAAAGCAATAAAATTATTTAATAACAATCCTCTATTAGAAATTATAGTTGGTGATGTAAACAATCTCAATCAATTAAAAGAAATTTCAGCAAATAAAGAATTTATTTTTCTCGGAATTAATGTGCCATATCAATTATGGGAAGAACAAATGGAGAATATTATCTCAAATGTAATCATCTCAGCAAAACAGAATACTGCAACAATATTATTTCCAGAAAATAATTATGCATTTGGAAATATTGATAAACCCATAACTGAAAGTACGTTCCTCTACCAAGTACAAAAAAGGGGAAACTTAGGTTGAGATTAGTAAATATGTTGAAAAAAGCAACTGAAAGTAACGATTGTAAAGTTATAATAATTCGTCTTCCAGATTTTTTTGGTCCAAATGTTACAAATGCTTTAATTAAACCAATTTTTGAAAATGCAGTAAATAACAAACCTATAAAGTGGTTAATAAATGCTGACATCCCTCATCAATTTGCATATACACCTGATATTGCAAAATATTTTCACATATTATCTCAAGAAGAAAATATAAAAGATTTTTTTCTTATAAATTACGCAGGTATAACAGTTAAGAGTTTGAAAATATTAAGCGAAAAGGTAAGCGATATTGCTAGCAATCCTACAGAAATAAAAGTCGCACCTAAGTTTATACTTAATATTCTTGCGTTATTTGTTTCAGAAGTTAAAGAATTAAAAGAAAATTTTTATCAGTTTGAAAACGGTATTATACTTGATGATATGAAAATTAAAAACATGTACCCAAACATCAAGAATACAAACCTTGAAATTGCTTTAAAAACAACACTTCATTGGTATGAAAAAAATATGAAATAGAAAATACTTGCCCTAACAAAATGTAAACGTAATTGCGGGTTTTGTGATAAATTCAAAGGTTGTATCTTCGTACAAAGTTTAGTAATAAATCGAAAGATAAACGCCTTGAGATCCGCAACTACGCATACTCAAGTCGTTAGTGGCTATTGCAAATAAAAGCCTTCAACTTGTTTTCAATACCAATTACCAATATATTTGAATTAGTACCGCTTTAAGCGGGTGAATGTTATTTTTAACAACTCAAAAGCGAGTAGTCAAATCATGCACATACCAGTTACCTCATCATTCCTAAGCATTATCGTACTCGTCATTATACTTATCTCAGCTTCATCTTCTCTTGCACAGGACATCTACTAACCCGGATTCACTTTCAAAAAACTCATCCCATTGGATACAGAAAGAGCGTGAAGTGCCGAAGGGGAACGAAGTGCACAAGCTTTTACAGGGATTGCCCATTGCCGCATTTAGCCCAGGCGGAGAAAAAGAAAAAGCATTGGAAGATTTTATGAAGGAACAGAAAGTAGCCGGCTTCCTCATTTTACAGAATGGAAAGATCCGTTTGGAACGCTACGCTCTTGGGCACAGCGAATCGAACCTATGGTCGTCACTGTCTGTTGCAAAGTCAGTAACGAGCACCCTCGTGGGGGTCGCCATCAAAGATGGTTATATAAAAAGTGTGGACGACTACGTAACGGACTACATCCCCGATTTAAAAGGGAGCGCTTATGAAAAAGTGACTATCCGCCATTTATTGACTATGACCGCCGGTGTACGATGGAACGAGAACTATACTGATCCGAATTCTGACATTGCCAGGTTTGATAAAGATTCGATTGAACCGGGCATGAATGCAACAGTAAGTTATATGCGGAGTTTGCCAGCCGAAGCAGAGCCTGGCAAAAAATTTAAGTATAGTACAGGTGAAACACACCTATTGGGAGTCCTTGTCAGTGCAGCTACTCATCAAACCTTATCCCACTACCTTTCCTCGAAGATCTGGATTCCTTACGGTATGGAGCAAAATGCCACCTGGGCCCTGGATAGAACCGGCCAGGAATTGGCAGGCTGCTGCCTTCAAATGAGGCTCCGTGATTTTGCAAGGTTCGGACAATTTGTTCTCGAAGACGGACGCATCAATGGGGAATCCATTGTTCCCAATGATTGGTTCAAGACAGCAACCCGTATACAGGTACCGCTTTGGCCCGGTGGGGGCTATGGATACGGATGGTGGATTTTTAATGGCAATAGTTTCGAGGCATTGGGGATTTATGGTCAGATGATCCATATCGACCCTGCAAGGCGACTTGTGATTGCGATCAACAGTGCATGGCCGGAGGCTGAAAGTAACGAGCGACATTTAGCTGTCGACAATTTTCTGAAATCTATTGAGAGCGAAATTGACAAAGAGGGGAAAGACACCCAGACTGATAAAGTTAACTGACCTGTATCCAACGGTGACTAACATAAACGCTGCTAAACAACCACAAAAAATAAAGACATCTTAGGCGTAGAAAATAAACAGCCTTCATATTATCCCGTTTCTGCCAGTCATTGTCTCGTTGGTAAGTTGTTCGGGCAAAGACAAGCAAATAACAGCCACTAACAAAAGGTTTTGTGCAATTGGGCTGGACGGAAGAACAATCATTAGCAGTGCATATCCCAACTTCATATTTAGCGGACGGAATTCTGCCGGGCAGTAGTGTAACAATCAACTTTTAATTATAAATTTGCTTCAGTTCCAGGCGGACAGTTGGTTAATTCCCCAACTACACAAAGCCTCGAACGTTAGCAAAGAGCATTCTCGATATCATCAATCAAATCCTCAACATCTTCAATTCCAACTGAGAGACGAACGAGTGTATCTGTAAATCCATATTTTTCTCTTTCTTTTTTTGGAACTGAAGCATGCGTCATACTTGCAGGATGATTAACGAGACTTTCGACTCCCCCAAGACTTTCTGCCAGAGTAAAAACTTTAATATTTTTTAAGAACTTTTTTACAACTTCCATATCGCCAAAATCAACGGCGATCATTCCGCTAAATCCGCTCATCTGCTTTTTAGCAAGTTGATGCTGTGGATGAGATTTTAATCCCGGATAAAAAACTTTTTTAACATAAGAAGCTTTCTCAAGATGTTCAGCAATTGTTATAGCATTGCTGTTATGTTTTTCCATTCTTACAGCAAGTGTTTTTGTAGAACGAAGAATTAACCAGCAATCAAATGGAGATGGAACAGCACCAGCAGCATTTTGAATATATCTTAATCTTTCGTGAAGCTTTTCATTACTTGTTACTAAGATTCCACCTATAACATCGCTGTGCCCGTTTATATATTTTGTCTGGCTGTGAAGAACGATATGAATTCCAAATGTAAGTGGATTCTGAAAGTATGGACTTGCAAAAGTATTATCAACAACGCTGATAAGATTATTTTCTTTACTTATTTTTCCAACAGCTTCGAGATCTGTGAGAATAAGCATAGGGTTTGTCGGAGTTTCGACAAAAACCATTTTAGTATTTTTCTTAATTGCTTTTTTAATGTTTGAAGTATCGGAAGTATCCACCCAGGAAAATTCCAGGTCGAAATCCTTCATGATCAATTCAAATAATCTGTACGTTCCACCATAAACATTGCTTGTTACAATTACATGATCTCCAGCTTTTAATAAAGAAGTAAGAGCATTTGTTGCAGCTAAACCTGAGCTGAAAGCAATGCCGTATTTTCCTTTTTCAAGAGTTGCAACATTATTCTCAAGTGCAGCGCGAGTTAAATTGTGAGTCCTGCCGTATTCATATCCTTTATGTTTGCCAAGCTCTTCCTGAGCATAAGTAGATGTTTGATAAATCGGCGTTATTACAGCACCGGTAACTTCATCTGGTTTTTGTCCCGCGTGAATTGCATCTGTTGAGAAGCCCATTGTTTTGTTTATTCCTTTCTTTCTCTTTAATAATTTACAAGTCAGTCTTCGACAAGCTCAGACTGACAAACACCGTCACACTGAGCCTGTCGAAGTGTGACAAATTCATTTAGTCTTTGATTTAGAAAGATTTACTAATGCTTCAAAATCACTTTTGATTAAAGCTTCCTTTTTTGCCCGGCTCCATCCTTTAATTTGTTTCTCTGCATGAATAGCATCATAAATATTTCCAAATCTATTTGAGTAAACTAAATCTACAGGCAATCTTTCGCTGGTGTATCCTTTTATAGAACCTGAATTATGTTCATTTAATCTTCTCTCTAAGTTTGAAGTAACTCCCGTATAATAACTCCCATCTGAACACTTAACTATATAGACAAAATAATCCTTCATCGGTCTTAAAAGTCAGTCTTCGACAAGCTCAGACTGACAAGCAATGTCACATTGAGCTTGCCGAAATGTGACTTATGGAAAACATGAACTGTCATCCTTCGACAAGCTCAGGATGACACCGTCACACTAAGCCTGTCGAAGTGTGACAATAATTTAATTAGAGTACTCCAACAAATCATACCTAGTTATAATATCAATTATTCTTCCAAAATCGCTTACAAGAATTGCGGGACTATTCTTAAGATATTCTGTTACCTCAGAGATATCTGCTTTTGCATCGAGAATAGGAAAACATTCATCCCAGACTTTTTCTGCAGTTGCGTTGAGTAACTCTGGGTTCTTAAGAACTCTTGACATAAGCCTGTTTTCCCTGATACATCCAACAGGTTTTCTATCCTGCAAAACAGGAATATTAGAATAACCATTATCCTGCATAACTTTTAAAATTTCTTTAACCGGCGTTTCAGGATGAACAAAAACTAATTTCTTCATTTCCTTTAAGTTTCTTTGCATCCGAAATATCCCTGAGAATTTTTATTTCCGTTTCAAGCATCCTGTTATTTCTAAGCCATTCAATGTTATGGGCTTTTGTTAAATATCTTTCACCGGTATCGCAAACAGTAAAAACAATAACATCATTTTCAGAAAGTTCTTTCGCAATTTCAAGAGTAACGTGTACAATTGTTCCTGTACTTCCGCCACAAAATATCCCTTCTTCTTTTGTAAGCCTTCTTGCTGCGGCAAAAGAATCTTTATCGCTTATATTAACTATCTTGTCGATATACTGGAAATGAACATTATGCGGTAAACAATCCTGCCCGATTCCTTCAACTAAGTAAGGAGTTCCTTTAATCAGCTTTTCTGTTTCCTTATAAGTTTTAAAAATTGAACCAAGCGGATCAGCACCAATAACCTGGATATTTGGATTTTTTTCTTTTAAGAATCTTCCCGCTCCGCTTATTGTTCCACCCGTTCCTATGCTTGCGATAAAGTGAGTTATCTTCCCATCTGTATCATGCCAGATTTCCGGTCCAGTGGTTTTGTAATGAATTTCCGGATTTGCAGGGATTCGAGTATTGATATGGAAAAAATGAATTTGGAGTTTCGTTAGCAATTCTTTTAGCTACATTTACATAATATTCCGGACTTTCAGGCTCAACAGCATTTGAAACAACAATCACTTCCCCACCGAGGGCTTTAAGATAATTTATTTTTTCAGAACTAACTTTATCTGTTACAACAAAAAGAGTTTTGTAACCTTTAACAGCACAAGCAAGTGCCAGTCCTATTCCCGTGTTGCCGCTTGTTGCTTCTATTATTGTTCCGCCGGGTGAAATCTTCCCTTCTTTTTCTGCAGCTTCCAACATTGCAACTCCAATCCTGTCCTTAACACTTCCGCCGGGATTGTGAGATTCGAGTTTTGCAAAAATCTGTGGTTTTAATCCTTTATTAATTCTGTTAAGTTTTATTAAAGGAGTATTGCCTATTAACTCTGTAATGTTGTTTTTGTAATTCATAAGATTTTTGACGAATTGATTAAAAAGTTTTCTGCCGTTTTAAAAATAGCTTTTTATTGGTTGAAATTAAACCATTATAGTTAATCAGTAATCCCCAAAAATGAGTTATTATTTGATCTAAAAAATAGTCTTGAGATTAAAGGATTTTTTTTACTCGTTGGAGTAATCAGAAATTAGTTTGTTCCTGTATTTTGAGAACACACTGGATTTGGAAATGAAACCGACATATTTCTTCTCTTTAACAACCGGAAGGTTCCAGGCTCCTGTTTCATCAAATTTTTCCATGACAGAATCCATGTGCTCATTAAGTTCAATTACTGCCGGAGGCTTGCTCACAAGCTCAACTGCCAACATATCTTTATAGACAGACATTTCAAAAAGGAATTCTCTTATTTCATCGAGTGAAATAATTCCTATAAAATTATTGTCTCCGTCAACAACCGGAAAAATATTTCTTTTTGAGTGAGAGATTATATCAACAAGTTGATTAATATTTGCATCGTGAGGAACTATTTTGAAATTAGTTTCAATTAACGAAGACAATTCAAGCATTGTTAAAATATTTTTATCCCTGTTATAAGTTAACAGGTTTCCTTCTTCGGCAAGACCTTTCTTATCGAGAGAATAAGGTTCAAAATGTTTTACTATTGCATAAGTAAGTGTGGAAACAAGCATCAAAGGTATAATAAGCTGGTATCCACCTGTAAGTTCGGCTATAAGGAAAATTCCAGTCAATGGAGCATACATAATTCCTGTTAATACTCCCGCCATCCCGACTATAATAAAATTAAAAACAGGTATAGTTATTCCGAACAATGCAAGTATTTTTGCAAAGGCAAATCCCAGGAAAGCACCGCCGAAAAGAGAAGGAGCAAAGTTTCCACCATTTCCTCCACTACTAACCGTAATTGAAGCTGCAAACGTTTTTAACAATGCAATAGCAGTTATAAATATAATTAGGAAATAATCATTCCCTTTTAGAAAAGAAAAGAATGTATTATCTAAAATTCTTTCCGGACTTCCGCTAGCAAGAATTTTTATACTTTCATAACCTTCACCAAAGAGTGGAGGAAAAACCAGGATTATCAAACCGAGTAGAATTCCTCCGATTATGGCTTTTGGATATGTTCTTCTTTTACCCTTCTTAAAGGCTTTTTCAACTTTTAAAAAGAATCGTGCATAGAAGATAGAAAACAGGCTTGCTACAACTGCCAGCAAAATATAAAATGGAACGTTTTCGTAATCAAATGGCGAGCGGAGATTGAAAGAAAGAAGAATTTTTTCCTGCAGAATAATATTTGAACAAAGTGCGCCTGCAGCAGAGGCAATAATAATTGGAATAAAGCCTGAAATAGTAATGTCGGTTAACAAGACTTCAAGTGCAAACATTACACCGGCAATTGGTGCATTAAAAACTGCGGATATGCCGGCTGCCGCTCCACTAGCAAGTAAGAGTGTTCTCTCTTTGTAATTCATTAACATTACTCTGCCGTAGTTTGAACCAACCGCAGCACCCGCAACAACAATCGGAGACTCCAGACCAACTGATCCGCCAAAGCCAACTGTTAAGGCACTTGAAATCACGTGTGAGTATATTGTTTCTTTTTCAACAAAGCTTGATTTTTTAGCTATCGAATGGAGTATATGTGCAGAACCGTTTCCGAATTTATCCTTGAGAAAAAATTTTATATAAGTTATTGTAAGAACTATTCCAGCAAGGGGAAAAAGAATTATTATATAATTAAAATTATTTGATTTGTAGGATTCAGTTAATAAGTGCTGTAAATAATGCGCAAGTGTTTTTAAAATCACAGCAAGTAAACCTGCACTAAGACCAACTATAAAACTCCACAATATCATATATTGTCCGCTGGTCAGTCTTTTTTTAAGGAGAAGTATCAGGGTATGAAAATATTTATGAGCTTTTTTTGCCAAATTAATTTTATCCGTTTATTAAAAGAGGATTACCAATTAACTCTGTTAGGTTATTAAGTAAAAATCTGTTTTAGTATTTCCCCTTAAAAACACTAATTAAGATTAAAGTCAGGTATAATAATAACCAAATGTATCGAATGATTAAAGTTAATTAAGCGAATTGAAAAAAAACTAAAATAAAAATAGGACTGATTTTATTAATCAAAGTAGAATTTTAATTTATTTTTTATATTATTGAACAATGAATTTTTGTACAAAACAAACAGGAAAATTTTTAAAATGAAAATCTCAAATAATAAAATTTTAATTACTGGCGGAGCTTCGGGAATTGGATTAGGGCTTACCGAAAGATTTATTAAAGAGAACAATACTGTTATCATTTGTGGAAGACGGGAATCACTTTTAAAGGAAGTATCCCAAAAATTTCCCTCGATTATAACGAAAACTTGTGACTTGTCTGATGCGGGTGAAAGAGTGAATCTTTATAAATGGATTTCAGAAGAACACAATGATTTAAATATATTGATTAACAACGCCGGTATTCAGCAATGGATGTCAGTTTTAGACAATAATTTTTTTGAACGTTCAAAAGAAGAAATAACAATTAATATTGAAGCACCCGTTCACCTATGTACACTTTTTATCAACCTGAAATCATTGGACACAATTATTAATGTAACCTCTGGTTTGTCTTTTGTTCCACTTACAAAAACACCAGTTTATTCGGCTTCAAAAGCTTTTTTACATTCGTTCACTCTTTCATTAAGGTATTTATTAAAGCCGAGAAATATTGAGGTAATTGAACTAATTCCTCCAGCTCTGAATACTGATCTCGGAGGAAAAGGAATACATGATAATGCGCCGCCCGTCAGCGATTTTATCAACACTGCTTTTGAGCAATTAAAAAGTGGTAAGACAGAAATTACTCTGGGATTTAGCGAAGCAATGTCCAAAGCAGGACCTGAAGAACTACAAAATGCATTCAATAGAATGAACCCTGTGAGTTGAGTATTGAACTCTAATTGAATTACTTTAGCTAACGTCCCGGTAAGAAATTGCCTGTCAATTTTCCGGTTGAACCCGAACTCTCCTATTTATAAGTTTATCACAAAGAAATTGAGGTGATAAAATGTACAATTTATTTATGCCCGATAGAAAAACGATGTACAACGCATTGCTGAATAAAGACAGCAGCTTTGAAGGAATCTTTTTTGTCGGGGTTAAAACAACGGGAGTTTTTTGCAGACCGACCTGTACCGCCCGAAAACCTAAAGAAGAAAATGTTGATTTCTTTTCTACAGCAAAAGAAGCTTTGCAATATGGCTACAGACCATGTAAAATTTGCAAACCGATGCAATTTAATGGTGAAACTCCTGACTGGTTGAAAGACCTTATTAAAGAAATTGAAGAAAATAAGATTACAAAATTTAAAGACGCTGATCTTAGAGAAAGAAATATTGATCCAGCACGAATAAGAAGATGGTTTAAAAAACATCACGGAATGACTTTTCAATCCTACTTAAGATTATTAAGAGTGAACAAAGCTTTCGGACAAATCAAATATGGAGAAAAAATTCTTGAATCGGCATTTGATACAGGTTATGAATCTTTAAGCGGCTTTACTGAAGCTTTCAAAAAGACGACAGGGTTTTCTCCTTCTCAAAGCAAAGATAAAAGAATTGTTAACGTTACAAGAATTTTAACTCCACTCGGACCAATGTTTGCCGGGGCAGTTGATGAAGGAATTTGCCTGCTTGAATTTGTTGACAGGCGAATGCTTGAAACACAGATTACAAGATTAAAAAAATATCTGAATGCTGAATTTGTCCCGGGAAAAAACAAACACTTCGATAAATTAAATAAACAATTAAAAGAATATTTTGAAGGGAAGAGAAAAGATTTTGATTTGCCTTTAGTACTTGATGGAACTGAATTTCAGCAGAAAGTCTGGAAAGAACTACAAAGAATTCCTTACGGCAAAACAAGATCTTACCAGGAACAGGCAATTGCTTTAGGAAATCCGAAAGCGATAAGAGCAGTTGCAAAAGCAAATGGAGATAACAGGATTGCAATTATAATTCCCTGCCACAGAGTAATTGGGAAAGATGGTCAACTTAGTCGGATACGGAGGCGGAATGTGGCGCAAACAATTTCTGCTGAATCTGGAAAAAGGAAATAATTTTTTATAGTCATGCTGAACTCTCGTTTCAGCATCTCACTTATTGGCGAAATAATGAACACTTACAGATCTTATAAAAAATCTTGAAACCGAATTACTTCAGCCGGAAGTTCGCAAGTCCAAAGAAAGATTGAATGAATTGCTGGCTGATGATTTTTATGAGATCGGTGAATCAGGAAAGCAATATAACAAGCAGGATATTTTAAATGATCCATACCAAATGCAGACAGAAGTAAAATTCACTATCCAAAATTTTAATGCTGTTGAAATTTCACCGGGAATTGTTCTTGCCACTTACCAGGCAGAAAAGGAAATTGCCGGAAATAAAACATCTTCGTTGCGTTCATCTTTCTGGCAAAACAGAAATGGCAAGTGGCAAATAACCTTTCACCAGGGGACACAAATCAAAAATTCTGATTGAGATTAGTCTTTTTATTTTATATGTTATAATTGAGGGAATTAAAATGACTAAAACATACCTCCAATTTTCTCATGGACTGTGACAATTATAATTAAATATAAAATTAACAACTATAGAATTATTTCCATGCGTAGTAATAGACTTAAATGCTATATATCTGCTCCAGCAAGTTTTGACTTAACTATTATAGAAACTGTTTTAAGCAACTTAAATATTGATCATCATACTTTTTATGATCTTTCAGTGGGAACAACCTTCTCTGATTTAATCTTTAGAAAAATAAGAGAATCTGACTTTGTAATCGCTATTCTGACTTCAGAAAATGAAAATGTTCTGTTTGAACTTGGAGTTGCAGATGGTATACAAAAGCCATTATTTATTCTTATTGATAAAGAATATAAAGTTCCTTTCTTTCTAGAAAGAAAGAATTACTTCCAAACTAATTTTAAAAGAAACAAAATTAATGGAGTTAGCTCTTTCCAATTTTATCATTGACATAAACACAAAAACATCTAAACCTCAAAAACAGAAAAAGAAAAATGACTTTTTATCAATTGCGGACACTAATAACCTAATTAAAGAAATATCGCACTTAAGGAAAGAACCTAGTGAAAACAGAATATTTGAAATAATTAAAAGGATTTTTTCTACACTTAATATTCAGCATACATCGATTTCAAATTCTCCAAACGAGAAGGGAGTTGATTTAATCATTAGGAATAAGGGGCTTGCGCCTTATTTCGGTAATCCAATGCTAATTGAAATAAAAGCTGGTGTATTAAACACTTCTATATTAAATAATGCTCAGTACCAATTGCAGAATTATCTTTTCAGGACTGAAGCTAAAGGAGGAATCATCCTTTATCTTGATAAAAATGATAAAAGATTTTCAATCTCTTCAAAATATCCACTCATCTTATGTTTTGATATTGAAGATTTCGTCTTAGGTATTTCTTCTCAAGGCTTAGAGAAATTCCTAATACAAAAGAGAAACGAAATAGCCCATGGAATATGGCAATAAATGTCACAATATAGCAGAAATAAAATTCAAGATTTCCTAGCCAGATCTGATACCGCCCCAAACGCCGACAAAAAAGGTGAAATTTTTGAAGATTTAGTAATTTACATATTTACTAAATGTAAAGGTATTCGGTTTAAGGATAGAGATATTCTTGATAGCACAGGAGCAAGAGAATTCGATGTTGCTTTAGGAAATAACAGGGTAATTTCAGCCTTTGATTTTCTTGATCCAATTATAATCTGCGAATGTAAAAATGAAGCAACACCTCTAGGGGCGAACGTTATTAGAGATTTTCATCAAAAGCTTCGAACAAGTGGAGCTAATAATGGAATCATTATTTCTTCTAATGGAATTTCTGGACAAACAAGAAGAAATAATCTTAATGCATTATCTGCAATTACTGATGCTATGGTTATGGATAAAATTAAAATATTGGTGTTGACAAGAGCTGAGATTTTAACATTACAGACAACTGAAGACCTAGGCAATTTAATTAGTGAGAAGTTTGACAAACTAACATTGAGGCGGATTGCCATATAAATAAATTGATATACTTCTTAATAATTTTAATTCGCTGAATTGATTAAGACAATTAAATATAAGAATAGAATAATATGCAAAAGCGAGACCCATACAACACAAAACTCGATATCAAGTTCAAACACTTTGAGGTAATTGATATTCCTCAAATGGTGAAAGGAAGTGCAAAGACAAATGGTTCAATCAAACTCTTACGGAAGTAAACGGCAGTGTTGTAAGAGTTGGAATCATCGAAGGCGAGTACCATTGGCACAAGCACGAAAAAGATGATGAATTCTTCTTTGTCCTCGAAGGAAAACTTTTAGTTGATCTTCGGGAATCCGTCCCTTCGGGAGAAGACAGAACAATTGAATTAAATCCGGGTCAGGGTGTAACTGTTACAAAAAATGTTATGCACAGAACAAGAGCTCCTCAAAAAACTGTAATACTGATGGTAGAGAACAAAGATATAATTCCTACAGGAGATTAAAATTCAAATCAGGTAGTCGAGATTACGTGAACCGTGAACTACCCTGTGAATCTCAATTACTTTCCCACGCAGAATATAAAATATAAGATAAGATTCAATCACAAGAACACGGTATCCATATTCACGAAGCTTTGCATGACGCGGAACTCTTCCGGAAAGCGGCTGCTGTTCAAGACCCCCAATTCTTTTATCCAATTTCTCAACAAAGCTTAGTGCACGGTTGGGGCTGTCTTTAGCTATATAATCAAATATTAAAATAAGATCATCCTGTGCGGCAGGCAAATAACGAAGTTTATACTTAGCCTGCATTCATTCTGCGGCGAAGTTTGGTCATCATTTGTTTATGAGTAATTCCTTTTTTACCGGCTGCAGATTGTGCCTGCGCTACTCCAAGCTTTTCAAAAAGATCGGCTTTCGCTTTAAGGCGCTCATAATGATTTATGCTCATTACAACAAGATCACCTTCACCATTTGTTGTAAGATATACAGGCTCGTCCTGTTTATGGCAAATACTTGCAATCTCGCGCGTGCGGTGTCGAAGACTCGATATTGATTTGATAATTGGCATTGACATCTCTTTTTATATTATGAACAAATTAGTACCAAATTAGGATATAATCAAGGAAGAATTTAAATTCCACTATTCCGTCTTCAAAGAATAAAAAGAAGTATAAAATGGAAGTGACCGTAATTGAAGCACAGGAAGCAAAAGGTCAATAGTCGGTTTTTGCCCAGTATAAAATTACAAGAAAACTTTAAGTCCAACAGAAGCTTTACAAAAATCTGTTATACTGATGGTAGAAAATAAGGATATAATTCCTACAGGAGATTAACCTGGTTTTTCAAAAAGTTTTATTCTAATTGAACCTAATAACAGTGAGCTAAAACTGTTAAAACAGTTAATTATACTTTTTTCTTCAGGTTAACTGCGGGGATTTGGCTTAGCCATCCCTTTGGGAAATCCCGCAGTTAATGTAAAACGACTAAATTGTGAACCGTTTAAACGGTTTCCTTAATCATTCATTTTTTAATTAACTTTTCACCGATTGGAATTCTACTTTTACTCTTCAATTCTTAACTTACAGGAAAAGAAAAACAATATTCATTGGAGAACAAACTATTAAATGAGAAATAATATCATACATCCCGGAGCAGACGAGCTTACTTATGAAATCCGGGAAATTGTAGAAGTAGGAAATAAAATAGAAAAGACAGGCATTCCGATTACCTGGGAAAATATCGGCGACCCGGTTGCTAAAGGTGAGATTATTCCAAAGTGGATAAAAGAAATTATAATTGAGACTATTAAAAAAGACGATTCCTGTTTTGCATATTCTCCAACAAAAGGATTACTCCCAACACGCGAGTATATTGCTTATGAACGCAACATCGAAGGAGGCGCACAAATAACTCCTGATGATATTCTTTTTTTTAACGGTCTTGGTGATGCAGTTTCAAAAATCTATAACTACCTAAACAAAAATGCACGCGTAATTGGACCTAACCCGGCGTACTCAACTCACTCATCTGCCGAAGCAGGACATTCGGGTAAACATCATATAACTTATCGTCTCGATCCGAAAAACAATTGGTATCCTGATATAGAACATCTGCGTTCTCAATTAATTAAACATCCTGAAATTTCAGGAATTCTACTTGTTAATCCTGATAACCCAACTGGCATGGTTTACTCACAGGAAATCATAAGACAATTTGTAGAGATAGCTAAAGAGTTTGATTTATTCATGATCTCTGATGAAATCTATTCCAATCTTTTTTATGGAGGAGTTGTTCACAAAAAACTCGCATCGGTTATTGGAGATATTCCAGGAATAGCTTTGCGTGGTATCTCGAAAGAATTTCCCTGGCCCGGTGCCCGCTGCGGCTGGGGCGAGTTTTACAACCGTGATAAACATCCAAACTTTGCACGCTATGCAAAAACAATTTTAGATGCAAAAATGCTCGAAGTTTGCTCAACAACTTTACCGCAAAAAGTATTACCCAAAGTAATGGGCGACGCGCGGTATTATCCTTATCTCGATAAAAGAAACTCTTTCTACTGGGAAAAATCTCAGCTTGCTCATTCTATTTTTTCAAAAATTCCGGGACTTATTATCCACAAGGCGTACGGCGCCTTTTATATGACAGTTCTTTTTGACAAAGGAACTTTACATAAGGAACAATTCCTTGAGCCGGCAAATAGTAAAGCTGAAGAAATTATTAAACCGTTAGTTGATTCTGCAAAACACGATAAACGTTTTGCTTATTACTTACTTGCTTCAAGAGGAATTTGCGTAGTTCCGCTTTCAACAGGATTCAACTCGGATCTATTCGGATTCAGAATTACTCTGCTTGAACCTGATAGGAATAAATTTATAAACATCATGCAGAATATTGCCGAAGCAGCAAAAGAATATATTAATTCGAAGTAATGTATTTATTAAAATCAAATTTAATTTGATTAAATCATCCGATGAAAAAAGAAATCCTTATAGTAAAAAATAACGTAAACGAGGGACCAGGTTTACTTGAAGAAGTACTAAAAGAAAAAAATATCGGGTACTTCATAACCGAACTTGATAAAAGAGAAAAAATACCGCCGATTGAAAACTTCGGAGCGGTTGTTATACTCGGTGGTCCTGACAGCGCAAATGATTCCACAGAAAAAATAGAAAATGAATTATCTTATATTCAAAAAGTAATTAGTTCAACCACTCCTTACTTAGGAATTTGTCTTGGACTTCAAACTCTTGTTAAAGCAACCGGGGGAAAAGTTGTTGAAACCCCTGTAAAAGAAATCGGCTTTTTAGATCCCGAAGGAAATAATTTTACAATAGATCTGACTGACGAAGGAAAACAGGATCCTTTGTTTAAAGAACTTAACTCAACTCTTAAAGTATTTCATTTGCATGGTGAGACTGTAGATCTTACAGACGATATGGTCCTTTTGGCTACGGGGAAATTTTGCCATAACCAGGTTGTAAAGATCGGTTCAAACGCCTACGGAATACAAAGTCACTTCGAGCTTACTCCCCAAATGTTTGAAGATTGGATTAAGGCAGATCCTGATCTTCTTAAACTCGATACAGAATATTTGCGCTTTATCTTTAATGAAATAAAAGACGAATACACAAAAACCGGGAAACAATTATTCCAAAACTTTTTAAGGGTAGCTGGGTATTAAAAAGTTCCGATGGGAAAAAGGTTGAACCTTAAATAGTTTGGAATTATACTTTTTATTTCTATATTATTTTAGGTAAATAAAAAACAATTTTTTTTTAAAATAACGATTGATATCTGCATCTACCTGCATGAATAAAATATAAGTATTAGAGAATAAAATAACGGAAAAGGAGGATTTTATGCTTTCCCGGGTCTCCTTGTCAGATGATTCTTCATACATTATTCTTGAGGTAACAGGGGAGATTACGAGAGAGAGTGCATTAACCGACAACATTGATGCACAAAAATTGGGGAAAGAAAAGGGGATAAGAAAATACCTGGTAGATTGCACAAATGCCAGAAATGTTGATTCGGTCTTTAACAATTACCAGTTTTCCTATCACGATATGAGACACACTCCAGGAGTTGATATTACTATAATAGTTGCAGTATTAGTTTCACCGGAGGATCATTCGCATGATTTTGTGGAAACGGCTGCCAGAAACAGCGGTCTGAATTTTA
The DNA here is from genome assembly GCA_963727535.1 of uncultured Ignavibacteria bacterium. Classification (GTDB taxonomy): domain Bacteria; phylum Bacteroidota; class Ignavibacteria; order Ignavibacteriales; family Ignavibacteriaceae; genus RBG-16-34-14. Next base: position 1,322,756 of record CAVSGR010000006.1, on the reverse strand, counting down.
CTCTCTTCAGAGATAGAGAAAAGGCAATTGAGTTTTTAAAATCCCAATAGATTGAAGATATAAAAGAACTTAAAAACTATACCCTCTTAAAAATTCTTCGGCGCTCATTCTTTTTCTTCCTTCAAGCTGAAGCTCGAGTATTTCCAATTCATCTTTGCCGCATTCTATAACAAGATTTTTCTTTGATTGATTAATTTTTCCAGGTGTCGGATTTTCTTTTTCCAGAGCTTTTGTTCTATAAACTTTTATCTTTTTATCATTATGAAAAAAATATGCACACGGTGCCGGAGACAATCCCCGAATAAGATTATGAATTTCTTCTGCTGATTTTGTCCAATCTATCTTCCCTGTTTCGGGAGTAATTTTAGGTGCAGGTGTTGCGAAAGAATTATCCTGCCCCTTCAACTGATAATCTCCTGATTCAATCATATCAACAGTTTCGATAACTGCTTCAGCGCCTGTTTCTCTTAATTTATCATGAAGAGTTTCAAAATTATCTTTATCAACAATTTCAACTTCTTTTTGTAAATAGATATTTCCCGTGTCTACTTTCTCTTCAAGTGCAAATGTTGTTACGCCTGTCTTTTTTTCTCCTTTAATTAAAGCCCATTGAATCGGGGCAGCGCCCCTGTATTTTGGAAGAAGTGATGCATGAAGATTAAATGAACCTTTGGGTGGAATTGTAAAAACTTCTTTCGGTAAAATTCTGAAAGCAACAACAACAAAGAGATCAGCATTAAAAACTTTTAACTGCTCAATGAAATTCTCATCTTTTAATTTTTCAGGCTGAAGAACCGGGATATTATGTTTTATCCCAAACTCTTTTACAGGCGAAGATGAAATTTTTTGTCCTCTTCCCTTTTCTTTATCCGGAACTGTAACAAGAGCGATTATTTTATGTTTGCTTTTATATAGAGTTTCTAATGAGGGAATTGAAAAGTCGGCACTGCCCATAAAAATAATGTTCATTTTACCTCAGTTGGTAACTTACATCATCGGAAACCGGGTAATCAATTTCTTTTTTTCTACTCTTAATATCTTCGAGTTGCGGTCTTATTTTCTTTTTATCTTCAAATGTAAAATAATCTGTAAAAAGAATTCCCTGCAAGTGGTCATATTCATGCTGCATAACCCTGGCGAAAACGTCACCGGCTTTTATGGTATGCTCTTTAAGATCAACATCCTGGTAGGTAATTATAATCTCCCTGGGTCTCTCGATTTCCGCCCTCACTTCAGGAATGCTGAGACAGCCTTCTTCCATTTTGATCTTCTCTTCTGATCTCTCAACAATTCTCGGATTAATTATCGTCATTGGTTTGCTGTTTTCATAATCTTCCAAACCTGAAATATCAACTACAAAAATTGCTTTGTCCGCACCGACCTGGTTGGCAGCAAGACCAATTCCGTTTGCGTTGCGCATAGTCGCAAACATATCGCGTATCAGCTCAATAGTTTCGTTATCAACTTTGACGACGTTGTTTGTTTTCTTCCTGAGTATTTTGTCGCCATAAAGCGTTATAGGCAGTAATGACATCAATATTCCTATATAATTATTAAATCTATTGGAAAAATAAAGAAATGTGTGTGAAGAATAAAGGAAATAATAACCGGAAATATCGCGGCTAGCAAGTAATCTTATCGAAAGGATATTGTTTTATATTTTTTCAGCTTTAGTGTTTGAGATTTGTTTTCAATTCTTCTCTCGGCAAATCATTAGTATTCTATTATTAGTATTGACCCCAGTTCATATTTTTTTTCTATTAACTTATTGAGTCTTTAAGTCTTATTCTGAATGTTGTTCCATTATCTTTTTCAATTTCTATTTTACCATCTAACTGATTAACTAATGTATCAACTAACTGCAATCCTAATGAGGATTGTTTTTTTCCCTCAGTTAAATCAGACATTCCAATCCCGTTATCACTTACAACTAACTGTAATTCATTATTCCCGTTTTTAGTGAAATCGATATTAATCATACATTTTTTATCACGATTTTCTGCATCCGGGAAAGCATACTTAAGTGAATTCGAGATTAATTCATTAATTATCAGTCCGCAAGGAACCGCTGTATCGATACTTACAGAAATGTCTTTGATATTAATATTTAAACCGATATAAGTTTGATTAACACCATAAGAACGGAAAAGATCGTTAGTTAAACGTTCGACATATCCTTTAAAATCAATACTGCCAAGATCTTTGGATTGATAAAGTCTTTCATGTACAAGAGCAATTGATTTGACCCTGTTCTGACTATCCTTGAACATCTTCAGTGCTTCCGGATCTTTTATATTCCTGGAATTAAGATAGAGCAGGCTTGAGATAACCTGCAGATTATTTTTAACTCTATGATGAATTTCTTTCAGCAATACTTCTTTTTCAGATAAAGAACTTTGTAAACTTTTTGCATGCCCATTTATTTTTTCCTGGAGCTGAGCCTGGTTAATTGCAACCGCGAGTGAGTTTGCAACTATTACAATATTCTCCTTTTCTTCCTCGTTAAATGCATCTGTATCTCTGGAACCAATTGTAATTGTACCTATAGGGTGTTCATCCATTAATAGAGGAGCAGTTAAATGGGAATTAATTCCTTTTTCCAATAACTGTTCTTCATACCACGATATTTTTTCCGAGTCTTTAATATTATTTACAAGCACTGGCTCTTTTAGAAAGTCCTGGGAAGATCCATCACTATTCAGAAATTTAATTTCAGTTTCTGAAACCGAACTTAGAGTATCCTCATTAAAATCCCCGGAATAAATATTTGCATTCTCTAAATGCTCGGAAAATAAAGTAACATGTGCACTATGAATTGATGTAAATAATTTTTTTAAATGATTAATGGTTTCTTTAATTATCTCTTCAACAGATTTTGCGGATATGATTCCTCTGGAAATTTTGTCCAGCGCTTCAAGCCTGATATTATTCTGTTTAAGTGTATTTTCTGCCTGTATCTTTTCATCAATTTCAATAACTAAGACTTTATTAATTTTTGCCAGCTCATTTGTTCTATCCGCAACTTTCCCTTCAAGATCCTTCTGTGAGTTCTGTAAAGAATCCGCCATTTTATTAAATGAATTTGCCAGCCTTCCGAATTCATTCCCCATTTTAATTTTTACACGTGCTTTCAAATCACCATTTGCTACCTGCTGTGAAACGGTATCCAGCTGAGTGATAGGTTTTGTTATTTTTTTTGCAAAATAAATTGATGTAAATAACCCTATCAATATAGAGAATAGGACAGCAAAAATTGTTCTTAAATAAAGAATATGCATGGTCTCGTTATATTTTCCAAGAGACAATCCAACATTTATTTTGCCCCAATTAATAGCTGAATACTCAAACGGGTAAGAATAGTGAAACACTTCCTCGTTAACTAAATTACTAAATTGAAACCCTTCAGTGGCTTTATCTTTAGAGGAGAGATTAAGCTCCTGAATATTTTTTTGACTCCAGCCTTTTATAGTGAAGATTAATGAATAACCATCTTGCCTTGTAATTTCAATGTAGACGATGGAGTGACTATGATCAACCATTTTCATGCAGTAATCTACTATAAATCCGAAATCATCATTTATTACTGCAGAGGCAGTAACCTGGCCAACTGAACCTGCAATATCGTTTGCTTCAGAGATCATCCTGTCTTCAATAATATCCTGTTGATAAGGTAGTGTAGCTAAAATGAAAGTAATCACTGCTATAATTATCAATATCCATGATAAAAGTGCGGTCCTGACCAGGATACTTTTATACCATGCATTAATATTTTTTTTCAGAAAAAAGTTCATTTCAAATTATTTTCACAATATTTTTTATGGTCATTTAACAATTTTTTTACTTCACTAATATCTTCTTCTTTAAACCGTTCAACTCCGCCAATTTTCATAAATGTATATATTTGCTTTCCTATTGTATAACTATTTAATTGTTTCGAAGCATTAATAATGTTTTGTCTATTTTTTTTACTCTTAAAGCTTTCTGGAAAACATGTAACTGATGCGATCATTCCCTTCAGGGTGTCAATAATCTTAAGTTGATTACCTAATTGCGAATTAAGCTCTACCATAAGATCAAATGTTTCCTTTTTGACAATGCAAGCATCTATCTGACCAAAGAAAAGTGATAAAATTAATTTTGACTCATTTTCAGCTTCAACTATTTTGATGAAATGTTTTTCTTTTTCAGTCATTTTCTTTTTAGCCAATATCACATCAAGCCACAAATGTGGCATTGGACTATTAAAAACCGATAGCATACCGATTTTGCTTTTTCCCAGGTCTCCAATCGTGTTTAAATTCTTTTTGGTAAGAAGAATATATTCAATCTCCGCTTTTCCATTAATAAGTGGTACAAAAGCTCCTTCAAGATTAAGTTTGTCTTTATTCTGCAGATAATCGACTGCGTTTAATGTTATCAGGGCAACTTCATTTTGTTTCTGATATTGTTGAATTTCTTCAATACTTCCTAATAGTATCACATCTAATTTGAAAGATGGGCTAAGAGTTGTTCCCAGTTCCTCTATCCATACTTTTAGTGCGGCTGCAGCATCATTGTAATTTACTTCTGTAAAAAGATTTTTTAAGAAGACAACCTTGTAAGTTGGAATATTCTTCTTCCCAACGGATGTTTGCGAATAATTCTCAGAGATGAATATTATACTTATGAAAAGAATAAATGCGGTTGCGAAAATTTTTAATTTTGTTTTTTTCATAACGTTTTTTTCTGGTTTAAGTTTATTAATTCCTGCTAGTAATAATTATTCTGATTTTTTTAATTCGGTGCCGGTAAGTAAATCCAGCTTCGCCTGGGATAATATATGATCATACAAAGCCTTCAGGTATTGAGCTTTTACAAAGGATTCCATTATCTGAGCTTCGACAAGGTCTTTTGCTTCAACAAGGTCCTGCTGAAAAGCTCTTTCATTAAGCGACCTGTTTTCTTCAGCAGTATTTGCCGCTTCAAGAATTTTTTCAACCTGATCGGAATTTGTTTTGGCATTATTATATGCTTCGTTTATTTGCAGAATTAGTGCATCGTTGAGCAGCAGTTTTTCTTCTTCAATTTTCTTTATCCCAAGTTCAGCTTCATCAACTTGTGAGCTTGTTCTAAAACCAGAGAAGAGCGGCATTTCTAATCCAACACCAATAGTCATCATTGTTCTATTTGTCGAGTTAACAATACCGTAATCGTATGAATTTATGTTGTGCCGAAGGTTTGCAAAGAAAGCAATGTTGGGATAGTATCCGCTTTTTGCCTCATCTAATTTTGAATTATATACATTAACTGCTGAGTTTAATTTTAACCAATCCGGGTTGTATTTATATACTTCTGCAAGAAAAGAGTTAGCATCCATTTTATCAGGAGTAAAGGGAATTTCAGTTTCACTAATATCAAAATCATATTCCGCATTTATTCCGATTGAAAAACGAAGTGCTGCTTTAGAGTTCTTAATATTATTTTCAAACTGTGATAAAAAAGTACGCGCCTGGTCAACCATTATTTTAGTTCTCAGATAGTCAATCTTAGTAACTTTCCCCGAACCATTTTTATACAGACTCTCGGTTAAACTTAACGTAGCCCCAAGTCTGTCCACCGCTTCTTCTCCGACATGGTAAAGGTTTTTTGAAAGTACAACTGCATAATAAAAACGTATTACATCATATTTAACTTCAAGGTCAGTTTTCCTTAATTCCTGCTTTGCAATTTCATATCCGTATTCTGCCTGTTTGTTAAGTGATTGAACTTTTCCTCCTGTATAAATCGGGTAAACCAGTTCAAGAGCCGCTTGAATATTTTGTTTGTCCATTAATTTTACATTCTGCTGCGGAACGTCAATATCATCTAACTGCAGATTAAAACCAGGAAGTGCAACCGATGGCAGTTTCATTTTAAACGCAGGCATTACAAACAGTGGATCCTGGTCAAGTAAACTGTAATTTGCTTTTAACAAAAGCTGCGGCCAGTAGCCGGATTCCGACTGTTCTATTTGCGATTCTGCTATACTGATTCCATACTTTGACGTCTTAATCTTGTGATTATTTTCCAGGGCTATGTCAATGCATTCATTTAATGAAAGCATCTTAAGCTGCGTTAAATCACTTGATAAATTTTCCTGCGGTTTTATTGTGGATAGAGAAAGTAAAAGCGATAGAAAGATAAGTTTCAAAACTCTACTTGCTGCATTCGAAAAATCCATATTGATCTTATTCATATTGTACTCCTCCTAGGATTAGTGACAATTGACTTTAAATCATTACTCCGGTTGGAAATTTTGAATGGCTACTCAGGAAAGAAAATTCAATATTTTTTTGCAGACAAAAATGCAACGAAGCCAGAACCTAATCATCAATATCAAATATTATTAAGTTATTTCAGCAAGACAGTACTATTAACCGGTTTCTTTCTGAAATATTTACTCATTCTGTCTTAATTCCGGCGCATACTACTGGGTTTTTCTTTTTTCAGTCTGTATGCTTCATCTAATGGCATATTTTATAATTCTAACATTAGAATACTTATAAATGGCAAACTGGGTGCCAGAGGGATGCTCAGGGAAGTAAAAATGTACAGAATTTTACTACCTGCTAATAATAAGCTCAATTACGTAGTTATTAAAATTAATAGGTTGATTTGGTTAATAAATTAGGTGATTCCCCCTCTATAACGGAAACCCAACATTAAGCTGTACAACAACGTTAAATCCCCCTACACTTATAAAATTAGTCATCGGTTGTGCGGTGGTTTCATTTTGGGTAAGCAAAGTTCCATTATCCATCTGAAGGTTATCTACTGAAAGCTGTGTATAAGCCGCTACCCCTTCTATACTTACATATTCATCAATAACATCGAGAATAAAACCGGTACCAATTGAGTACCCAAGGTTTGTGGATTTGGTTTTATATTTTTTTATTATTGTTTGTGCTCCGGTTTTATTTTCAGTCCTTGTCAACGTTATGTTGTTAAAATTCAAAGCTCCATCAACAACCTTCCAGCTTATCGCTTTAGTAATGGAAATACCGAGATCGATTCCAACTCCCCAGTTCATTACTTCGAGCTTTAAAGAAGTTGAACGCGTTCCCATTCCAAATTTTTCCAACGCTTCATGATTTTCCGAAATCAATTGATAATATCCCTTAGTTGTAAGAACAAAGTTATCCATTTTAGCACGGAAAAAATTTAATCCTACTCTATAACCTGATGCCTTTCCAAATTTTTCCATTGGAGAAGTTAAAGAATCTCTCCTTACCTGGTTAAAAACATCTACATAATTGTTTAAGCCGTCCGGTTTGTACTCCTGGTAACTATATCCGCCATAACCACCAACAAAACCGAGACAACCGAAACCGAAGGATTGAGCATTAACAGTTGATGCAGTAATTAAAAAGAAAAGAAAAACTGAAGATATCTTTCGCACAAAAACATGACAAAAAAGCATAACACCTCGGCACTATCTTCCCCAACATACAAACATTATCTATTAAAAAGTACAGCAATACTAAGTCATAAATATTTTCTAATTCGCATTTGCCTTTTGAGCTCCAAATTTCATCCCTTTTTCAAGTCCATGTCCATGAGGACCTGCTTCTGATTTTCTTAAAAGGAAAGAAAATAATAACCCTAATAATCCAAGCGATGAAAATATCCACATTCCAAGATGATATCCTCCCGGGTTTGCAGCACTAGCACCCGCATAGTCATTTGCTACACCAATAATAATAGGGAAAAGAGCCATACCAATCTGTTGGATTAATGTCATTAAAGCATATCCGGAGCCGAGTCTTTTTTCTTCAACAATATAAGCAACGGATGGCCACATTATTGCAGGTATTAACGAAAATGCTACTCCCATCATAATAACAGGGACATAAAGTGAAATGTTTGTGTACCCCATTAGTAAATAGACCGGTAGTAATAAAATTGATCCAAATGTCATTAACAATGCCCGCTTTCCTATATAATCAACAAGAAGTCCAATAAGCGGAGTTGCTATCATAGCTGCCAGAGGTAACCACGAGATGAATCCGCCAGCCATTTCCCTGGAAATATTATGGCTTTCCATAAAGAACTTTACAGCAAAAGCTCTAAAGGGGAAGATAGCCGAATAAAAAGTAACACATAATAAAGTTATGTACCAAAAAGATTTGCTAAACTTGAAAAAACCCTTCAGTTTAAGTTTATCACTCTTACTACCTTCACCGAGAACAAATAGCCTTTCTCCCCTGTGTTCGAGAATTGCATAAATAAGTATTCCTATCAAGGCAAGCATCCCTATAAGTGCAGCAACTAATAATGGTCCCTCGTAGCCTTTGTCGTAAAGCCCGGGAAAGATTGAAGGTGAATTATCAACACTGTATGTGCCTGCGCGGGCAAGAAAAAGATTAATGCCTAATGCAAAACCCAATTGTCTGCCTTTAAACCACTTTGCAATTGCTACTGTAATGGCGACTATTAATGGTTCAGATCCAATGCCAAGCAGAAATCTACCGGCAAGCATAATATAAAGATTCGGTCCAAAAGCAGTAAGGAATCCTGAAACAGTACAAATGATTGCAAATACTAACGCCGATTTTTTAGTGCCCCACTTGTCAACTAAGATTCCACCAAATATCAAAACTATGATGGCGGCAATGCTATAATATGAATACATTTGCCCGATATCCAGGTCGGAAAAATTTAGTTGAGTTTTTAATTGATCGGCAACGAGAGAAATTGAATCGTACACATAGTAGTTGCCGAACATTGCAATACTTAGAGACGCTAAAACCAGCCACCTGAAAAAGGCGGGCGGCTCTTTTTTCACTAGAGAAGGATTGTTTAATTCTGCCATATAATTTAGTTTATGGTTTCTTCAATTTTAGTCTGTGGTTTTCTCGATACTCTAAAGAGTATCCATCCCATTAGACCAAAGAAAATTACACCAAGTAAAGTATAACCGCCATCACCTAATAATCCGGTTAAAAATCCTTCTGTACTTATTGATTTAAAAAAGTTAAAGATATTATCATTAACCGAGAGCAGGGCAACTATGACCCCCGCAAGGGCACCTCCTGCAACAAGTCCCGTTGCGAATAGACTGCCTGTACCAAGTTCACTGTCATCGATTTTTTCACCTTTATTCTTTCCGATTTTATCACTTATTCCTTTTATAGCACCGCCAACAAAAATCGGTAATGTGGTTGAAAGAGGAAGATAAGCACCAACTGCAAATGAAAGTGCATTTACCCCACATAACTCAACAGTTACTGCAAGAAAAGCACCGACTAAAACGAATTGCCAGTCAAGATTAAACGAGAGTAAACCTTTTATTAAAGTCGCCATCAATGTACCTTGAGGTGCGGGAAATTTATCACTGCCAATAGCGTGTGTAATTCCCAAAGCAGCCATATCAGGTGTTGGCGAATCGAGTTGCTGAATTGTCCAGCCAATGATAAGAGATGAAACAATTGCCCCTACAAATAGGGCAATCTGCTGGTATTTTGGTGTCGCTCCAATGATGTAGCCTGTTTTTAAATCTTGCGAAGTAGCTCCGGCATTTGCGGCAGCTATACAGATCATGCCGCCAACTACAAGAGCCATCGGTTCAAATACCTTTCCAGTCCAGCCGACTGCAATAAAAATGAGAGCAGTTCCCATTAATGTTGCAATGGTCATTCCGGAAATAGGATTTGAACTGGAGCCGATTATTCCGACAATACGGCTTGATACAGTCACAAAGAAAAATCCAAAAACAATAACAAGAACTCCAATTAAAAACTTATTAACAATTGTATCACCCGGAATCATTGGAAGAAATATCATTAATATTACCAGACCAATGCTTCCTACAATAACAGTAACAAATGAAAGATCATTTTCTGTACGGATTATTTTAACATTGCCAGCTCTATTCTTTAAAGAAGCTACACTTCCTTTAAAAGAAGAAATGATCGTGGGAAAAGTTTTAATCAAAGTAATTAAACCGCCGGCTGCAACGGCACCTGCACCAATCTGCCTTACGTAAGCCCGGTAAATAGCATCAGGATAACTTGCAAATGTGTGAAGAGCAGGATTCCAGTTTCCCGGACCTCCGGCAGTCAGCATATCTTTCAGATATCCAAGCTTTACTAACTGTTCTGCTATAACATCAGGTGGTACCAACGAAGCAAGAAGTGGAATTAAACCCAGCCAAGCAAGAACACCACCTGCAACAAGAACTCCGGCTATTCTGGGACCAATAATATATCCTACTCCAATATATTCCGGCGTAATGTCTGCGTTTATAGTGGCAGAGGGAAAAAACTTATTTGTCTGCGCTGAAACCCAGGCTGGTGTTTCTGCAATAACATGAAAAACTCTCTGAAGCAAAGCATATACAAGTGCAACCGATAATCCCTGGTATGCAGTTTTAGCAAAGTCTCCACCTTTATCACCTGCTATCAAAACTGAAGCGCAGGCAGTCCCTTCAGGATAAGGTAGAGTATGATGTTCCTGTACAATCAAAGAACGGCGTAAAGGGATCATCATTAAAGTTCCAAGAACACCACCAAACATAGCAAGCGCTAATATCGTCCAGTAATTAAAATAACTGGCACCTATGCTTACTCCATTTTCATTCATCGACATGAACAAAAAAGCCGGTAATGTAAAAACAACACCGGCGGCAATAGATTCGCCTGCAGAACCGGTTGTCTGAATAATATTATTTTCAAGGATTGTTGTTTTAAAATATTTTCTGCCTATTGAGATTGCAAGAACTGCAATTGGGATAGATGCAGAAACAGTAAGCCCAGCCTTCAAAGCCAAGAACACAGTTGCTGCACCGAACAGAATTCCAAAGAATGCACCCATAAGGATAGATTTTAAAGTGAATTCGGGAATTGATGCTTCTGGTGAGATGTAAGGTTTGAAGTTTGAGCCGCTTGAGTTATTCTCTGCCATACATGTAACTCCGAAAAATATGGAAGAATTAAGATTAATTGATGTTGAAATTGGGAAATAATAGATATAAATGCAAGAAGGAATAGAAGATTGTGAGACTCTTGATGCCTGATACAGGATGCCGGATGCTGAATTAAAAACCGGTTGTTGATATTATCCCGTTTTCTACTTAAGTTGTTAAAAAAATAAGAGGAGAGGAGAAAAATTTCTTCTAAACATATTTAAATAATTAAACTAACAACAAACCACTATTACGGGGAGGTAATATGGAAACTACAAAAACATCGCTCGCCGGGACCGCAACTCTTACTTTCAAAGGAAAGAAATATGAACTACCTGTAATTACCGGAACAGAAGGTGAAACCGGTATCGACATTAGTAAGCTCAGAAATATTACAGAAGCTATAACTCTCGACAGCGGTTACGCAAACACCGGTTCCTGCCAGAGCGCAATTACATTTATTGATGGTGAAAAAGGAATACTCAGATACCGCGGTTATCCGATTGAAGAACTCGCCGGAAAATCGAACTTCGTTGAAGTATGCTATCTCCTGATTTTCGGTCACCTGCCAAATAAGTCAATCCTGGATGACTTTAAGGACAAACTTGCGCATCACAGCCTTATACATGAGGATATGAAAAAATTCTTTGAGGGTTATTCGGCAAATGCGCACCCGATGGGAATTCTTTCATCGATGGTTAATTCCTTATCTGCTTATTACCCGGAACACGATTACAAAGCAGATCTAGAATTAAACATCATACGTCTGCTGGCAAAGCTGAAAACAATTGCAGCATTCTCTTATAAGAAATCTATAGGACAGCCATACATTTATCCGAAAGATGATTTAAGCTTTACTGCCGATCTTCTTAATATGATGTTCGCCGTTCCCTCCGAACCTTATAAAGTTCCCAAATCTGTTGTGGATGCACTTGATCTTCTTCTTATTCTTCACGCAGATCATGAACAAAACTGCAGCACTTCTACAGTAAGAATGGTTGGCAGCAGTGAGGCGAACTTATTTGCTTCAATTTCTGCCGGCATAAGTGCCCTTTGGGGACCATTGCATGGCGGTGCTAACCAGCAGGTAATTACAATGCTGCAAAAGATTCAGGAAGATGGCGGCGATTATAAAAAGTACATCGGTCTTGCAAAGGATAAAGAATCCAAATTCAAGCTGATGGGTTTTGGACACAGAGTTTACAAAAACTTTGATCCGAGAGCCACAATACTAAAGGGTGCAGCTGACAGAGTTCTAAAAGAACTTGGCGTTAAAGATCCGCTTCTGGATATTGCAAGGAACCTTGAAGAAATAGCTCTGAAAGATGAGTTTTTTGTTGAAAGGAAACTTTATCCGAACGTAGATTTCTATAGCGGAATTATATACCGCGCAATGGGAATACCTACAAATATGTTCACGGTAATGTTTGCAATTGGTCGTTTGCCGGGATGGATTGCACAATGGAAAGAGATGAGGGAATCTCCCGGTGCAAGAATATACCGCCCAAGACAAATTTACATTGGCGAACAAAAACGTCCTTATGTTCCCATTGATAAGAGATAATTAATCTCTAAATAAAAACTATAACAAAGTCCCGCTTTGGCGGGACTTTGTTTTTAAAAGAGCGAAGTTTTAATTTGAGTATAAACTTAATTATAACAGCATGGGCTTTCATAAAATATATTCGTTATAAATAATTAACTTCTTAAGTCTATAGGAGACAAAAAATCGAAATCAATAAATGTAATATTCGAGGATTTTGAGGTGGTTTTGCAGTAGCTATAATCGAATGGATCAGAATGAATAAATCTAAAAAAGAACCCGAAAAATCGACATATTTAAACAATCAATTAAAGAATTTGTATTACCGTTATATTGCTTTTCATCTTATGCAGAGCAATTATTTAACCTATCAGATAATATTCAAAATCATATAAAACAGAATATGCCGATAATGAACTGGATTCACGGAAAAATACCACACAAGATATTTTAGAAAGTAGAAGCAACTAATACAATGAAATGTTTCCAATCAATATATAGCAAAGGTTACATTCAACAATAATGTGTTAAAAAAAATTTATTTAGTACAATTTTTGAAAGTATAATGATCCTCATATGATAGTAGAAGATATTTAAAAGATTTAATTATAGATCCGTATCAACAAGAATATGAAATACAGACAATTATTCTATAGAAAATGGAGCGCAATAAATATTGCATCTTACTGAGAATATATTCTACAAGGAGAAGGTTTGATTAATATTTGCAATTTTAAAACCACAATTTACTAAGCGTATAAAATTAAAATATTTGAAACAAATAGAAGTCAGTTCCCCGAAACAGAAAGAAATATAATTATAAACCCGGGATTAGCAAAAATTTCCCTTCCAAGAATTTCTCCCTTATTTCAAAATGAAACTCTTATTGGAGGAAGCATCATTTTTGATGTCCCATCACAAAATTGTAAAAAATTTTTGGACAAAATCGAAATTGAAATAGATTTGCTTTATACGAACGGAACAGATTATAAAGATTATCTTATGAAAGATCTTTACGCTAATCGTAACATCCTTAAGTAAGGATCAAAGGTCATTTATATTAGGACTAAAGCAAAGAATAAAAAATGAATGATGATTTCCCAACGGAAGGAATGGAATTAACTCACATTTTAGTTGTGAGTGATATTGAAAAATCAAAATTATTTTACAGAGACATTTTAGGAGCCAAAATATATAGAGAGTATGGAGGCAATTCCTGTGTCTTAAATTTCCAGGGCAGCTGGCTTCTGATTGTCACCGGGGGAGGACCCACAAAAGATAAACCGGAGATTTCATTTAATGTTCCGCAAAATTCAAACTCTGTCAGCCACTCGATGACAATAAGAGTACCGGATTGCCAGAAAGCTTATGAAACACTAAAATCACGAGGCGCCGAGTTTATTACACCTCCTGTAGACTGGGGTACAGAAATCCGGTGTTTCTTCCGTGATCCTGATTCTCACTTGTTCGAAATTAGTGAAAGTAAAGGGTAATTTTCTTTATAAAAAATGACAAAGAAGAATAGTTGAAAGAAGAAAGCTACTATTGTCATTCCGCACTTGATGCGGAATCTTTCTTTTTCTGTAGAGATACCGGATCAAGTCCGGTATGACAACTCAAAACTTTAATTTTCTCATCCCGATATGGCAAATTGCAAAATCATTGGTGAACAAAAGTGCCCTATGTTCCTGTTGATGAGAGATAATTAATCTCTAAATAAAAACTACAACAAAATCCCGCTTAAGCGGGATTTTGCTTTTTAAAAAGGTAAATTTTCAAGTTAAACATTCACTAATTGTTACAGCAGGGCCTCCACAACAAGAAATAATTTGGCATAATTACTGTTTTATTTTAGCATTCAAATATTATATATTCATAGGGGTTAAATCTCGTGAAATTTTTAATCTGTACGCTGTAATCTTAAGTCTTTTTGTTGGACTGCAATGTTAATCATAAAACCGATATTAAGCTTGTTAAAGGTAAAGCAATTATTGAAGGTAAAGTTCAAAACTTTACCGACAGTTCAAGGGTGCTACGTTTTGAAAATTTTAGTATCGTTAAGAATATTGAACAAGTTGCAATATTAGATTCTTCAGGAAATTTTAGAACTGAATTGGAGCTTTTTAATCCGCAGGAAGTTGGTTTATTTTATGAAAATTCAAAAGTTACTTTATACCTCCATCCTGGTGATACTTTGTACTTTAATATAGATGCAAACCTTTTTCAAAAAGATGATCACCCCTATTACGAAGTTAATGGTAAGAATTCAACAACTTCTCAAAATATACGCGATTATCTAAAATCTCATACCCCATTTATAAATGATCAAAATTATAAACCGAAATACGATAAACCATTTAATGAATTTTTAAGTGATATAAAGATGCAATTGTCAGTTGAAGATTCTGTATTGCAGGAATTCTATAAACAAAATAAACCATCAGATGAATTTATGAGATGGGCAAAGAATGACGTTTTATATTCTAGTTTTAGTTTTTTTATGAGCTATTTTGCAATTAATGATAAAAAACACAAAGAATATAGAACAGAAATCTTTAATACCGGTCTCTTCCCGCACGATGATTCAGCAATAGCTAATTCCATGTACTATATGGTTTTTATCTCAATATCCAGTTATGAAATATTCTGCAACTGATTCTATAGCTATGCAGCTTTTGAGAGAAAAGGATATTAAAAATTCATTTGCAAGAACTTTTGATAATCTTATTTAAAATGAAAAACCCAGCTTAAGCAGAGATATCATGATTTATAAGATGTTTGATATGTTTGATGGAAGAAACCCAAATAACAAATAACTCAATCCATTACATGCCAGGACTAAAAAGCAAAAGAAAATAAAGCAAGTGTCGAAAAATTCATAAAAGGAATTAGAAAGAATAAAAAATGAATGATGAGTTCCCAACTGAAGGAATGGAATTAACACACATTTTAGTTGTGAGTGATATTGAAAAATCAAAATTATTTTATAGGGACATTTTAGGAGCCAAAATATACAGAGAGTATGGAGGTACTTCCTGTGTCTTAAATTTCCAGGGAAGCTGGCTTCTGATTGTCACCGGGGGAGGACCTACAAAAGATAAACCGGAGATTTCATTTAATGTTCCGCAAAATTCAAACTCTGTCAGCCACTCGATGACAATAAGAGTACCGGATTGCCAGAAAGCTTATGAAACACTAAAATCACGTGGTGCTGAGTTTATCACGCCTCCTGTAGACTGGGGTACAGAAATCCGGTGTTTCTTTCGTGACCCTGATTCTCACTTGTTCGAAATCAGTGAAACTAAAGGGTAATTTTCTCTATAAAAAATGACAAAAAGAAGAATAGTTGAAAGAAGAAAGCTACTATTGTCATTCCGCACTTGATGCGGAATCTTTCTTTTTCTGTAGAGATACCGGATCAAGTCCGGTATGACAACTCAAAACTTTAATTTTCTCATCCCAATATGGCAAATTGCAAAATCATATTTAACGGGATCTTCGGGATCAAACTTTTTTAATTTCTCTGTTATCTCTTCAGCCATTTTCCAGCTTACATTTTTTCTTTTGGTTAATCTTAAAGAACGGCTTACTCTTGCAACGTGAGTATCAACCGGAATGACAAGCTTGCTCGTTGGAATTTCTTTCCATAACCCGAAATCGAGATCATCTTTTCTTACCATCCATCTTAAAAATAAATTCATTCTTTTGCATGCACTTCCCTTTTCAGGCATAGGAAACATAAACCTCGAACCAACGCTGAGTTCTTTTTTATTAGTCATCTGTTTATAATTTTCAATAAAATAGTTGGAGAAACCTGAAATCGCTTCCTTAAGATTTATACAATCAGGATTGTAATATTTCAGAAAAAGTTCTTTCAAAGAACCACATTGACGGTAAGCTTTACTCATCAAAACAAACAAATCACTTATATCTTCTTTAGAGTAAAAGCGATGGACAAGTGTTTCTTTGCTTAAATCTCCTCTCTTAAAATCTAAAACAAAGGCATAAGGTTTGTTATCTGATAACCGGACAATTTTATTAACAGTATTTATTATTTGAGTAACATTACCATAAGCAAATACGGAAGCAATAAAGCCCATCGCTTCAATATCTTTTTCATCTTTATATAAATGAAGAAACTGGAGAGGATCCGGAGAGATGCTGGATTTGTCAAAAGCTTTATAATGATAATCAAGTTTCTGTTTTAACTGCATTTTAGGGAATTCTGATAATAAAGAATGAGCACAAAATCTTTCGTTGTTAATTGCTATTCAAAAAATAAAAAAATATCTTGACGCAACTATTGTAAAATTAAAATCAAAATGAACGTTTTAAAATTATTTTTATTAACTGCTTTTATTATAGTAAATATTTCATCTTTATCTAAAGGGGAAGGATTAAAAGATAAACTCAATTCTGATAAAAATAAACTAACTGAAATTGCTAAACAGGATTCCGGGAAGGTTTCAGAATCTTTATTAGCAGTAAAAAAGAGCAATACATCTTCAAATATTAAAGTTCCTTTATCATTAGTAATTTCTGATGAACCCGTTACAATGCTGCCGGATGGAACATTGTGGCGTGATAAATCCGATATAGATTATTTAAGATTTGGTGGAGTTGCGGCTGGAGTTCTCGCTGTTGATATAGGAGGATATTTCAAGCTTAAAAATGAATGGTACGATCATCCTACAACAAAAATGCACGCAGAAGATTTTAAGCTCGATATGAAACTATATAAACAGATGGATAAGTTTGGCCACATGACGCACGCCTACTTTGCAACAGGACTTCTTTCGAGATTGTACAGGTGGTCAGGTGTCTCCGGGAAAAACTCTGTCTTGTATGGTGCATTAACCGGCTGGTTGTGGATGCTGCAGATTGAAATTGCAGACGGCTTCTTTGAAGAGTGGGGATTTAGCTGGGGAGATTTATCTGCTAATACTCTTGGAGTAAGTTTTTCTGCTTTACAGCAGCTCTATCCTGATGAACTCGGCGGTTTGCAGTTAAAATTCAGTTATCATACTTCCGATGCTTTAAAGGCAAGAAGATATAACAACGGTGCAAAAATATGGATAGATGATTACGAAGGATTAACCTGGTGGTTAGCCGTAAATGTTTATCATTATCTTCCCAGTAAAGTTCAGCAAAATTATCCTGAATGGCTCAAGCCTTTTGGATTTGCGATTGGACAATCTGCTAATGGGTATAGCCGACGATCCCTTACATGGTCAAAGAGAAATTTTCCTGGGACTTGATTATGACTTTCGAAAACTTATCAGTCGGAGATGACATCGGTATTATCAGATTTTTAAAAACCGAATTAAATATAATAAGGCTGCCCTTGCCGGCAGTTAAGATTACTCCTAACGGAGTCTGGTACGGCTTATATTTCTAACAATGTTGTGAATTATTTATCAACTATAGCAAGGAGGAAATAATGAACGGTTCTTCTACAGTAACCCCAACCCCAATGATGCAAATGACTGTTAGCAAGATGTCGGGCGATATGCGCTTTGTCGGAATATTTTATATCATAATGGGAGCATTAAACTGTTTATCGATAGTCGGTGCAATTATTGGCATCCCGTATATTATCTGTGGACTAAGATTAAGGGAATCCGCAGATGCTTATAGCAGCTATCTCGCTTCCAACGATAGTAATTTACTTGAGAGAGCATTTGAGAGACAAGGAAGCTTTTTCTTTATTCAAAAAGTTCTATTGATAATCGGGATAGTTATAGCTGCGCTTGCTATTATTTTCATTATTGCTTTCGGCGCAATGATTTTCAATTCTTTTGGCGGGCATTATTCATATTCCTAGAACTTAACAGAGTGAGGCAGTTCAGTTTACTGAACTGCCCCCACATTTTTAGTATCTGTATCTTACTTTGAATTTCAAAACAGTTTCGCCATCCTGAGAAACGGGAACTTTGAATATTATATTTTGAGCATCTTTCTTTTGATAGTCGATTGAAGAACTAAGTACTTCCCAATTCAAGCCAAGAAATCTTTCAACTTCAACAGTTATATCTTCTTTTTTCCTGTTCTTGAATTTCACTTCGTAAGCTTGTTCCCAAACTCTGTCTGTAATCTTTTTATTTTCAGTTTGAACATCTTCAACAACAACATCGAATGCCTGTCCTAATTTCAATCTTACCTTTTCATTTTTGGGAGTGTGATCTATTAAATCTTCACCAATAAATTCAAGAGTTTTTCCATCTGATTTATACATTCTCACTTTACCCTTCGGCATCGGCATTCCCATATTATTTGCTTCTTTATTTTCAAACTCAACCACAACATCTACTTTACCTGTCTGGCTTGCATTTGAAGAATAATAGTTTCGTCCTCCATTATAGAAAAACTTTTTAACTGCTTTAACACCTGAAGTTTCAAACAAAGATATCTGTTTGGTTTCATTGTTTGCTAATGTAGTTGGTCGCTGAAGATTATAAATATGATATTCAAAAAATTCTTTTTCCTGGAATTGTGGCTGTGAAACTCCCATACTTTTAACCATCACTTCCTGTGGCTGATAATTAACCCTTTGCTGATCTTTAACAAGGTTTACATCCCCAGCAACTAGTTTAAGTGTAGCATCTTTATATGTTGTACCGGATTTATTCTCAATACTAACCCAGGAATTCAAATCAAGTTTTGTATCGTCACTATTTAATACCGCAACATATTCTGCATGCCAGTTCATTCCGGAAGTCTGGTAAGAAATTTCAACATCCTGTTTCCCTCTTTTAGGAGAATTAACTTTCCATAAAAGTGTCGGTTTGGTGATTAGCCCTTCGGGTAAATTTCCAACGGAAAATCTATATTTGGAAACATTTGGAAGCATAAGCAAGCCGCCTTCTTTTTTCTGAAGAACAATTTGTCCGCCGAATGATGATAACAGCTTACCTTCTATAAGTTCACTGTTTTCCCCGATTAACTGGATGTCCTTATCAATATATTTCTGAAGAATTTTATCGAGACTTACAAGATCATACTGATAATTTTGTTCAAGCACTTCCCCATTCAAATCAATGTGAACACTTGTGGGATCAATGAATTGTGCAACATCTGTAATGGCAATTTGCGATGTTCCGGATTTTATATCAATTGTTCGCAAATCTTTAACGACGCCAAGGTTTGAATTATAAACTGTAACTGCTACAGACTTTTGATCAGCCTGCTGTGCGGAAACGTAGTTTGCAGAAAGTAAAAGAAAGAATAGTAGTAAGACGGATAGTTTTTTCATGATTTCCTCCGTTATCTTGATTAATAATTTTATAGCTTGTTAAACCTTTTCAAAATAAAATAGTTCCTTTTATAGTAAAGATTTCTTAAAATGAAAAAATAGATTTTGACTTGCTTAAAATGTAAATTTCCAAAGAAAATTAAATATAAAACAGGCTTACTAATGTTATATGATTTTTTTATTAAAAGGAAACATTTTTTACTGACAATTTTTTCTTCGCTTCTTATGTTTGTTTCCTGCTCCTCCGCCCAGGCGCCATCATTCGGACAACGGAAAGACAAAGGATTACTTCAGTTGAACGAGATAAACGAAGCCTCAGGTATTGCTGCAAGCAGGAAGAACATCGGAGTTTTATGGATACATAATGATTCCGGTGACAGCGCAAGAATTTTTGCTATTAATACTCACGGCAAAAATCTCGGAATTTATCATATAGATGGAGCTACAAACAGGGATTGGGAAGATATCGAAGTTGGTCCCGGTCCTGATGAAGGTAAAGAATATATTTACATTTCCGAAACAGGAGATAATTTTGCTCAATACGACACCAAGTATATTTACAGGGTTCCTGAACCAAAGGTTGATTCAAACCAGGCTCCTGTCTATGAAACTCTTAAAAGTTGTGAAGTAATTTCATTCAAATATCCCGATGGACCAAGAGATGCCGAAGCTTTAATAGTCGATCCTTTAACAAAAGATATTTATGTCGTTTCCAAAAGAGAGAAGAACGTAAATGTTTATCTCTTAAGTTATCCTCAATCTTTAACGGATACAATTACAATAAAATATATGTTAACTCTGCCATTTACAATGATTGTAGCGGGAGATATTTCTTATAATGGGGAGGAAATTTTATTAAAGACTTATGATTCTGTTTATTACTGGAAAAGGAATGCAGGACAATCAGTGGCTGAGGCATTTACTAATAAATATTATACTATGCCTTATATGACTGAACCACAGGGAGAAGCAATTTGCTGGAGCTATAATGCTGATGGCTACTACACAACAAGCGAGGAAGGAGATTTACATATTCGGGCACATCTCTATTTTTATCCGCGCTTAAAATGATAAAATGAATTCTCAAAAATTTTCTTCATTCAGAGATTTACTTAAAGAACTTGCCACAAAAGAAATAAAAATTTTACTTGTGCTGTTAACTCTTTTCTTAAGCCTCTTTGTTTTTATAAATGTGGGAATGCTTGTAACCAACGGAACCACAAAACAATTTGATGAATCAATAATAAAATATTTCAGAGTAGAAGGAAATAATTCTGAACCTACGGGTCCATATTTTTTAACAGAATCTATGCGGGATATTACTTCTCTCGGGGGCGAAACAGTAATTACAATCATTACAATTTTTGTTGTGGGATTTTTGTATTTCCAGAAACGTTACGATACGATGTGGCTTGTCCTTGCAGCAACAATTGGAGGAGCTTTAATTTCACTTGGTCTCAAAGAATTTTATGGAAGAGCACGACCGGATATAAGTTACAGACTGATAAATGTTACCCCGTTAAGTTTTCCCAGCGGTCACTCGATGATGTCTGCCATTGTTTACCTTACACAGGCTGCAATAATTGCAAGAATCCAGAAGAATAAAAAAATAAGAATTTACATCCTCTCGGCTGCATTATTCTTAACATTTATTATCGGGTTGAGCAGAGTTTATCTTGGAGTTCATTATCCTACAGATGTAATTGGCGGATGGACGGTCGGTCTGGCGTGGGCTTCTTTTTGCTGGCTTGTTGCCTGGTATCTACAAAAGAGAAACAAATTAAAACAGCAAACGAACTAAATGCATTGAATTACGTGTGTATTACTATCTCAACAATTACTCTAAATCTCACTATATTTATTTATTATTCTAATTAAAATTTCCAAAAAGGTAAATCAAATGAAATATTTATTATCAGCATTTTTTCTTATTGCCTTGATCTTACAAGGATGCGAACAGAAAAAAGAGGAAGTAAATAAAAATGAAACTGAGGGAATTGAAATGGTAAAAAAAGAAATTGCCAATTTTTCGCCAACGGAACTTAAATATGATGATAAGATTCTTGATGAAAGACAAAAAATAGTTGTTGAGAAGCTATACCGCGCATCTAAATTAATTGATAGTCTTTTTCTCAACCAGGTTTATTCAAAGAATGAAGAAATAAAAGCTAACCTGATGAGTCAAAATAGTGAGGATGCAAAATTAAAATTAGAACTGTTCAATATTATGTTCGGACCTTTTGATCGTCTAGAACATGATAAACCATTTATTGGAACCGAAACAAAACCAGCCGGAGCTAATTTTTATCCTGAAGATATGACTAAAGAAGAATTTGAGAGCTGGATAAAAAATCATCCTGAAGATCAAAAAGCTTTTACAAGTGAATTTACGATGATAAGGAGAAATAGCGATAGCTTAGTCGCAATTCCTTACAGTGAATATTTTAAAGACAAGCTTAAAGAAATATCAAATTTATTAAAAGATGCTGCCGGTTATGCAGATAATCCTTCACTGAAAAAATATTTGCTTACACGCGCTGCTGCTTTTCTTAGCAATGACTACTATGAAAGTGATATGGCGTGGATGGATGTAAAAGATAATGATATCGAAGTTGTAATCGGTCCGTATGAAGTTTATGAAGACAATCTATACAATTACAAAGCATCGTTTGAAAGTTTTCTAACAATAAAAGATCCGGCAGAAAGTAAAAAGCTTGAAGTCTTTAAGAAATATCTCAAGGACCTGGAATTACACCTTCCTATTCCGATGGAGTATAAAAATCTGGGACGCGGATCCGAATCACCTATTGCTGTTGTAAACGAGATTTTTGTCGCTGGTGATTCAAAGGCTGCGGTACAAACGCTCGCTTTTAATCTCCCTAACGATGAAAGAGTTCGTAAGGCAAAAGGTTCTAAAAAGGTTATGCTTAAAAATGTTTCTGAAGCGAAATATGAAAAGCAATTAATTCCAATTGCTAAAATTGTTTTGGACCAGGAACAATTGCAATATGTAACTTTTAATTCGTTCTTCACTCATGCTGCTAATGCATGAAATGTCTCATGGTATCGGTCCCGGTTTTATAAAAGTTAACGGAAGAAATACAGAAGTCAGGATAGAGCTTAAAGAAACTTATGCAACATTAGAAGAATGCAAAGCCGATATACTTGGAATGTATAATAATGTTTTTATGATAGAGAAAGGTGTTTTTCCAAAATCATTTGAAAAGGAAACCTATGTATCATTTCTTGCAGGTATTTTCCGTACTGTGAGATTTGGAATTAATGAAGCACACGGCGGCGGCAATGCGATTATTTATAATTATCTTCTTGAAAACGGAGGATATGAATACGACGAAGCTACACAAAAAGTAAAAGTAAATTTTGATAAAGTAGGCAAGGCTTTGGAGAATTTGGCAAATAAGATTTTAATGATCCAGGCAAAAGGTGATTACAATGCCGCAAAAGAATTGATTAAAAAAGATGCTGTGATTTCTCCATCTATGCAGACATTAATAAATAAGCTCTCTGATATTCCTGTTGATATTAAACCTGTTTTTCAAATTGAAGAGATGTTGAAGTAGGCTTCTTAGAAACTTCCTGTTCCCTCTCCTTACTAAGGAGAGGGACGAAGGGAGAGGTCGAAAAAAACTAAAATTGCCCGGCATTCCAAGTCCCGAACGGACGACATATTTATAGCAATAATTTCACAAGATTGAATCTCAAAATCCCTTTAGGGATGATATAGAAACCAGTAGTTATGTCATCCCTATGGGATTTGGTTTTTATTCTTTAATCTTATTTTCTATAAATATTTCATCCCTTCGGGATTCATTTTAAAGCTTATTGCTTTATCAAAAATAATTGATGAAATTTAATCGGCTTGATAAACTAAAACCCCTCCTCGCCTCCCCTTTATCCAAAGGGGAGGACGGGTAGGGTTCAATATCTTACTCAACCAAATCAATCATCGTGGAAAGCTCATCGACAAGCTGATCGGTGTTTCCCTCAAATCCAACACTTACAAATCTTATTTTACCAGTTTTATCTATTACAAATTTTGTGGGAATTCCGGCAACTTTATAATCCCCTATTGTTCTGTCGTCATAATCCATAAGAATATGGAACGGATAATTATTTTTCTTTAAGAATTTCTGCACACTTGCATTCCTGTCTTTTTCTCTTTCCCATGCATTGACAAAAAGAAACTTCACATTTTCATCTTTAGAATATTTCTCAACTGCTTTCTCCATTCCCGGGAAAGAATTAATGCAGGGACCGCACCATGTCGCCCAGAAATCAACAACAACAGTTTTTCCTTTCAAACCAGAAAGTGAAACTTTATTTCCATTCAGGTCTTCGAGAGTAAAATCAGGTGCAGGTTCGTTTATTATTTTTTTTGCAATCTTATCTTTCAAATTTTGCATAGAAGCAGATTCGAGTGTTGAAAGATAAGCATGGAAACCATCTTCGGAACTATTTTCTGCTTTATAAACATTTTTCAAGATGTCAACCATTCCGGCAGTGCTCTTCCCCTTCTTTATAAAATCTTCTATAACCGTCTTTGCTTTCCCGTTATCTCCGTTTTCATAAAGCAGTTTTGTGTACAACTCATTAATGTCACCTTCCTGATTCTTCGTTAGGTCGGCAGCTCTTTCAACATTTGGTAAAGCTTCCTTCTTTTTTCCTGTAAGAAACAAACCATCTCCATAAGAATATAAAACGAGACCGAGATAATATTCTCTTTCTTCTTTCCATTCTTTTTCAGTAAGAGATTCAGGTTTCTTACCGGGAGGATTATTAAGTTCTTTTTCTCCTCTATCTACACCCATTTTTGCAATTTCAATAGCAGTATTTAAATCCGCATTTTCAGAATACATTCTCTGGGCAACAGAATAAAACCTGAAAACACTCGGACGATTAACATTTGCAACCAAAAAATCTTTTAGCTGCTTGTATAATTTTTTATCTCTGTAAAGATTTGCAACAAGATCATACGCAGCTTGTGTATATTCATTTTCAGGAAAATCTTTTGCAAACTGCTCAGCCATTGCTTGCTTCTGGTCCAAATCCTGTTCAGCGCGAATTTCTTTGTATTTCTCTACCTGCAAATATTTACTTTGAGGAAATTTCTCAGAAAGGATTTTCTTATAGTTGTCCGACTTTCCTTTATTATTTAACTCGCCGTACCATTCTGTTAAAACAGTAAGGTCATCTTCAGTAAGACTATCTTTCTTCTCAAGCCTTGAAAGTTCCGATTGAGCAACTGAATCAATTTTATCTGGATAAACTTGCTGGTAAAGTGAAAGATATTGTTCAAGGTAATCGTCTTTTATTTCAGGATAGTTCTGAAAATCCTCCTGGATATATTTCAGTCCCAAGGCAAAGTCTCTATCGAGTTCTAAATAATAAGAGCCCCAATTAAGAAGAGCACCTCCGAATCCGGCAACACTCCCAGGTAGAATTTTATCATCATTTCCGTATAAATAAATCACATAACCTTTCTTAGAATTATTATCGATATCTTCATTGTGCTTGAACTTAACAATTATTCCGCGTGTTTCGGGAGTGGTCTTTACTTTTCCTTCCCAGCCTTTTTCCGTCTTGTTCATCTCAACACCGACGGTGTTATCGAGGTCTTTACTATAAAGATAAGCGACAAGCTCTATGCTATCGGCTTTTGCAAGCTTTGTACTATCCGAGTTATAAAAGACAGTTATTTCATCACCGGCTTTAGGTTTCTTAGGATCAAAATCAAAAGTTCCTTCAAACTTTGGCTTAGGTGAACAAGAAGACAAAACAAACATCAGAACAACAGTTGGAAAGATGTACTTTAGCAAAACTTTTATTGAAATAGTTTTCATTAGATATTCCTGATCATGTTAATATTTTTTATTTCACCGGCAACAATTAATGTATCATTTTCTGTAATGACATAACCGGGATTTGGAATTGCGTTTATCTTCTCCCCTTTTTTTGTTTTAGTTTTAATGGATAAAACATCTACTCCGAATTCAGCCCTGATATTCAAATCGCGGATTGATTTACCAATGAAAGATTTTGGCGGATTTATTTCGTTAATCGAATAACCTTCCATGAAGTGAATGTTTGCTGTTTCATCTTTCATTGTTATACTGCTTGCAAGGTTTGATGTTAATTCAACCCTTTCAATTTCTTTATCATATGCATCCTGAATATCTTTTCTCCAAATCATACCTATAACTTTTTTGGAACCTTCTTCTTCAATCACCGGCAAACCGCTGTATTGAAAGTCTCTCAATTTATCGTGTGCTATCCTGCAGTTATCAGCAGGAGTCACTGTTTCAAAATTCGGATTTGCAATATCGCCTGCAATAAGCAGGTTTTGCAGTGAATCTTTTTCAAATAAATAATCTTTAATGTCATTAAGACTTAGTATACCTCTGATATTTCCTTTGGCATCGATTACTGGGAAATCGGAATCTTTAGCACGAAGAACATCGTTAACAATTTTATTGAAATTTTCCGAAACATTTATTGAACTATATTTCTCATTATAAACATCCTTAACATAAATTGATTCCAGCACATTTGTTTCAACTCCTTCTTTAATTCCAATGTTTTTCAAAACAAGTTTGAGCGTGTATATTGATTCTCTCGAAAATCTTGTCGAAAGAATTGTGCTGATAATGCAGGTTACCATTAAAGGCAAAATAATTTTGTAATCATTAGTCAATTCAAAAACAATTATAATTGCAGTGATTGGTGCCCTGGTTGCACCGGCGACTAATCCTCCCATTGCTACGAGAGCGTAAGCGCCGGGCGAAGCCGTTGCTTCAGGAAATACAGTATTAACAACATAACCGAAAAAGTATCCAACCATTGCACCCATAAAAAGTGAGGGCGCAAATATTCCTCCCGAGCCTCCCGAACCAAGCGTAATTGAAGTTGCAATTATTTTTATAAAAATTAATGCAAGTGCGAGTTCCCAGGCCATCTTACCATAAAGAGCAGCATTAATTGTATCGTAACCGACACCCATTACGTATGGAAAGAATAATCCTATAATTCCCATGCCGATTCCGCCGACAGCAGGTTTTAACCATTCGGGAAAATTAAATTTGTTATCAAAAAAATCTTCGGTAAAGTATAATGCTTTAATAAACCCGAAGGAAACTAATCCGCACAATCCGCCAAGAACAAAATAAAATACGATTTCATAAGGAGAAGCTAACTGGTATTTCGGAACCATAAAAGCTGCAAAGTCGCCTTCGAACATTCTCGAAATAACAGTCGCCATTACGGAAGAAATAACTATTGGAGAAAACTGTGCAACTGCAAAATCCATAAGTATAATTTCAACAGCAAACAATGCCCCCGCAATTGGAGCATTGAATGCAGCTGCGATACCCGCAGCAGCACCGCATCCTACTAAAGTTTTCAATCTTTTAGCAGGCACTTTCGCAAACTGCCCAACTATTGAACCGAGGCTTGAGCCAATCTGGATGATCGGACCTTCCCTTCCTACAGAACCACCGCTTCCTATTGAAATAGCAGAAGCAATTGCTTTGATAAAAGCAACCCTTGCACGAATCGCTCCTCCTTTTAACAAAATTGCCTGCATAACTTCAGGGACACCGTGACCTTTTGCTTCGGGGGCAAAAAAGTAAATAATCGGTCCGACAATAATTCCACCAATAATCGGCGCAAGTAAAACTACATACCAGGGATTACTAATTATATTCTCCAGAACCGTCCCCGGTCCCGGAAAACTAATCTCCGAAATACCTTTAATCATTGCACGAATGCCTATTCCGGCAAAACCGCCCAGTACCCCGATAATAATCGCAATGATTATCATCAGGGTGTGCTCTGACATCCTTGCTCTTTCCATTAAATTAAAAGATTTGGAGGAGATTCGGTTTGATAGATTTTCGAAAAATCCGGAACTCACTTAAATATGTCCCTTGTGTTCATTAGTATATGATATTTAAAAATAGAATTATCCTTTGAATCATACAAATTTTGAAAAGCTGAAGATAAAAGAACTCTCGCTAATCTCTCTCTTAAAAAGAGAGCGACTTATTATCAATAAGACAGTAAACGAGTACATTCTGTTAATATCTTAGAATTATCTTATAGTTTTTTTTAACCCTTCTCTTTCTAAGAGAAGGGTTGGGATGAGTTCCATTTTATAAGTATATAATACAAAACTATTAGT
Source organism: uncultured Ignavibacteria bacterium (assembly GCA_963727535.1). Classification (GTDB taxonomy): domain Bacteria; phylum Bacteroidota; class Ignavibacteria; order Ignavibacteriales; family Ignavibacteriaceae; genus RBG-16-34-14. Next base: position 1,294,843 of record CAVSGR010000006.1, on the reverse strand, counting down.
ATTAAGAAAATTTAAAATTTTAAACATCATCGAATTTCTACTTCTTCTCATTATTTTACTATATTTTGCGGGTCTAATACAATTTTAAGTAAAGTATCGTTTTGAATTCAATTTTATTCAAAAGCTATTTAGCGTTCTGGCAGAGAATTCCTGTAAAATACCAGTATAGAATTTGGGACTGGCTAAAATTCCGGTTCAGCGCAAATACACTTACACCGGGTTTACCAAGAGCTGCAATTATAGATCCGATAAACATCTGCAATTTAGATTGTCCGCTTTGCGCTTCAAAAAATCAGAACTATGAAAAAGGCAAAATGAGCTTTGATACTTTTAAGATGGTTCTCGATAAAATGCCATCTATAAAAGTTGTAATACTTTTTAACTGGGGAGAACCTCTTCTTCATCACGAAATATTTAACATCATTAAAGAAACTGCTTCGAGAAATATTTATACTATAACACACACAAATTTCAGCATAAAACAGAAACCTGAATTTTTTGAAGAACTTGTTGAATCCGGCTTGCATCAATTAGTAATTTCGGCTGATGGTGCATCGCAGGAAAGTTATGAGAAGTACAGAGTAAAAGGCAACTTCGATTGGATTGTAAACAACATTCGCTACACTGTTGAAGCAAAAAAGAAATTAAGAAAAAGAGATCCCAAAGTTGTCTGGAAATTTATAGTTAATAAATACAACGAGCATGAAATCGATTATGCAAAAAAGCTGGCAAAATCTTTAGGTATTGAAATAATATTTGATAAAATGGGTTTGTCAGATGATGTTCCGGACATACAATTTCCCGGAACTCTACAGGAAAGGAAAGAAGAATGGCTTCCTAAAAACCAGGCATTCGTTCTGGATTTTTATAAGAATGGAAGATACACTCCATTAAATGATCGTCCATGCAACCAGCTTTTCAATTCAACTGTTATAAATCCTGATGGAAAAGTTACTCCGTGTTGTTGGGTTACAAGTAAAGAAAATGTCTGGGGAGATTTAACTAAAGAAACTTTTGAAGAAATTTGGTACAACGATAAGTATAAATATTCGAGAAGCTTATTTAACAATCTTGATTATAAAGGGAAGACAAAAAATACGGTTTGTACAAAATGCGATATCTACAAGCGGTTACGTTAACCTGACAACCTTCAAGGTTAGGGTGTTGTTGAGTAGAGAAACCCTTGAAGGTTCTCTCCCCTACTTTTTCTTTTCCTCAAAAACAGAATCCGGAATTCCTTTATTTACTTTGTAATTACTATAAGTGACATAAACTTTCCCGGTAGTCTTTTTCTTCTCGTCTTTAGATTTATTTTCATTCAATTCACCAGCCATTCCTTTAGGAAGATTCATCCTTTCAATATTAAAGGTAAAAATCATAGAAGATGGAAGAGCATAATTCATTTTCGGATTATCATATTTTAATTCTATTGCAAAAGTACCGCCCATCTTCAGAGTTGATTGAACTTTCCTTATAATATATCTCGATTCATCAATCCACAAAGTTGTAAGCACAACATTAGTCTCGTCAACAAGGGGAATAACTTTTATGACATCTGTTTTATAGCCATCGATCGTATCTGCTTTTTCATAGATTGCAGTATACTTTTCTTTAAGAAATCCCATTGGAGAAAAATCCAATCCTTCTTTTGGAAGCATAGCAAAACTTTCAGATTCAAAGTGAACCTTATCAGGCTGCTTAAAATAGATAGTTGCTTTTGTTTCAGGTGCCTTAATAAAATCAACATCAACTTTTATATTGACATCAACCACATAATCCTGAACCTTGTTAAAAGTTTCTTTTTACTCCGGTCGAGAATATGATCGGGATCTTTTTTTTGAGGATTTGAAACTCCCAGACCGATTGTTAATAAGATTAAAAATATTTTCATTCTATTTCCTTAAACTTACTCTTGAACCCGTCTTCGTTGAAACTTCGCCGGGCAGGCTTGCTCTTGAACTTGCACTTCTCCCGTTCACGTCAATATATCCTTTCTTTTAAAGATATAAGCAGCGAGTCCGTAAAAAAGCACAATATGACCAAATAAAACGGCAACAGATTTCAGAATTTCACTTACATTTAGCGGATCATCAAAAAATAGCCGCCAGGATAACATATAACTTGTAAACAGGTAAGGTCTTATCGCTTGAAAAATATTTATTTCAATTGCTGAAACAATCAAGAACACAATTATAACAGCCATTGTTGTAATTATAGGTCCAATCGCATTTTCTACAAGAGAAGAAAAAAGAAATGCCAATGAAGCTACTACAGACATACTTAAAACCGCAAAGCCGTATGCAAGGAGAAATCTCCACAAAACATCACTTCTTGCAAAAATGATTACAGTTGTAGGTTTAACAACTATAAGTTCGCCTGTCCCGAATATTAATGTTCCCAAGCCAAGACTTAAAATTGATAGCCAAAGTACCAAAAGAGTCGTATAAATTATTCCCGCAAAAAATTTTGAAGTGACCAATTTTATACGCGAAACAGGCCTGGTAATTAATAGTCTATAAGTTCCGGCTGTTGCCTCGCCTGCCAACAAATCTCCTGTTACCAAAGCAACAAGGAAAGGAATATGTACAGCAAGAGCATTGAGAATCAGGTAAGAAACCAGATAAGCATTAAGAAGATTGCCTACAAAAACAAAAGATTGCTGTAAGCCCCGGGTCATATAATGAATAGAGTGCTCTCCTTCAATTAACATTGCTATTTGAATTATAGGAATAAGCACTGCAATTGCTATAAAGCCAATGTATGTTCTCCATTTCTTAAATATCTTGTACAATTCTATGTTTATTATTTTTATCATCAGGATTCTTTTTCAGTAAGCTTGAGAAAATATTCTTCGAGCGATCGCGTTGGTACAACTGCGTTTACAGCTACATCATTTTCAACTAAATATTTATTAAGAACAGATACTTCTTCAGGGGAAATATTAAAAACAAATCTGTCTTCAATTTGAGTATCCAGTTTTTTACTCCAGTTGGTTTCATTTATAAGCTTTAATGTTTTTTCTTTATCACCAACTCTGAAAGTGACCTGCAACTGATTTGCATTCAGAAGATCCTCAACATAACCTTCAACCTGGGTTTTTCCTTTATTAAGAATTATCATCCTGTTTGCAACAAGTTCAACTTCATAAAGAATATGGGAAGAAAGAAAAATTGTTTTATTCCTTTCTTTACTGAGGTTAATTATAAGTTCCCTGATCTCTTTCATTCCCTGAGGATCTAGTCCTGTTGTAGGTTCATCAAGAATAATAAGATCGGGATCGTGAAGAAGAGCCTGCGCAATTCCGAGTCTTTGCTTCATTCCATGTGAAAATGTTTTTACTTTGCTTTTATATCTTTTTTCAAGTCCTACAAGCTCAAGAATTTCCATTATCCTTTTTTTAGAAGTATCAGTACCGGAAAGTTTACCAAGAATTTCTAAGTTCTTAAAAGCTGATAAATAGCCATAAAAATCAGGTTTTTCAACGATTGCACCAATTTTTCGAAGTATTGCATTTCTCTTTTCTTTTAAAGGCATTCCAAAAATTTTGATGTCACCATTGGTCGGAGAAATCAAAGAAAGAAGCATTCTGATAGTTGTACTTTTGCCTGCACCGTTGGGACCGAGAAATCCAAACACATCACCCCTGAAAACATTAAGGTTCAGATCATTAACTGCCTTAATATCTTTAAACTTCTTTGAGAGATTGTTTACTTCAATTATTTTGTCTGACAACGGCTGACTTCCAAAATTTATGAACCGACATAAGAAATATAAGTGTCTTTTCTGGCGTTTTGTAAGACTATTTTACAAGCGGATATTTCTTCTGATAAATGTAAGTAAATTCTTGCTTACTTGGCATTCTTAACTCAGTATGTTGGAAAACAGAAGATTTTTTTCACTTCACAAAATTTTTTATAAAAAGAAAAATTTAATTTGAATTTCTCAGGAATAATTCACAAGTTTACATCACTTTTTCCCCGGCACAAAAAAAATTTTTCAAAATTTCCTGTTACTATTTTTTTAGTTCTATTTTTTTATTACTTTGCGATTGAGTTCAACAAATCTTAAAACCAAATTGCTAACTTAATTAATGAACAAAAATAAAATTTCCGTTTCCCTTCTTCAAAAGTCCATCCAAAGAGAGATCATAATAAATAATCAAACTAAAAATTCTAAAGACTGCGGAGTCACTAATGCAAATTAAAAGATTTTTTACTGAAGCCGGTAAAGATCCATTATCAAAAATTGAGTTTGTTAAAAGAACATCTGAAATAAGGAACCCTGATGGTTCTGTTGTTTTTAAAATGGAAGATGTGACTGTTCCAAAATCATGGTCGCAGGTTGCAACAGATATTATTGCTCAGAAATATTTTAGAAAAGCGGGAGTTCCAAAACTATTAAAGAAAGTAAGAGAGAAAGGTGTTCCTGCGTGGCTCCAATCTTCAAAAGCCGATACTGAAAAATTAGGACAGTTATCTGAAAAAGAGAGATTTTCTTCAGAAACAGACTCTAAACAGGTTTTTCACCGCCTTGCAGGATGCTGGACTTACTGGGGATGGCAGGCAAACTATTTTAATACCGAGGAAGATGCTAAAGCTTTTTACGATGAATTAATGTTCATGTTCGCTAATCAAATGGCAGCACCAAACAGTCCGCAATGGTTTAACACAGGATTAAACTGGGCTTATGGAATTTCGGGACCTTCACAGGGACATTTTTATGTTGATTACAAAACCGGTGAACTTACAGCTTCAAGCGATGCTTATACTCATCCACAGCCTCACGCATGCTTTATTCAATCTATAAAAGATGATCTCGTTAACGACGGCGGAATAATGGATCTGTGGGTTCGTGAAGCAAGACTATTTAAATATGGCTCAGGAACAGGTTCCAATTTTTCAGATATAAGAGGAGCTAGTGAAGCTTTAAGCGGCGGTGGAAAATCTTCAGGACTAATGTCATTTTTAAAGATAGGAGATCGTTCTGCCGGTGCAATTAAATCCGGTGGAACTACAAGAAGAGCAGCAAAGATGGTTACACTTGATATGGACCATCCGGATGTTGAAGAATATATTAATTGGAAAGTTGTCGAAGAACAAAAAGTAGCTGCACTTGTTGTAGGTTCTAAATTGTGCAATATTCATCTTAATGCAATAATGAAAGCCTGCTATGATGAACATCCTGAAAATGACAGGTTCAATAAAAAGCTTAACAAAAAACTTAAGTTTGCAGTTATCGAAGCAAGGAAAGCAAATGTTCCTAACAATTATATAGAAAGAGTAATTCAGCTTGCGAAGTTAGGTTTCAAATCAATAGAATTTCCTGTTTATGATGTTGACTGGAATTCAGATGCTTATGCAACTGTTTCAGGACAAAACTCCAACAATTCTATCCGTGTTACTAATGAATTTATGGAAGCAGTTGTAAACGATAGAGAGTGGAATTTATACGGCAGAATTGAGAAGAAAAAAGCTCATAAAGAAGGAAGAAATCCGAAACCGTATAAAACTATGCCTGCAAGAGATTTATGGGAACAAATTTCTTATGCAGCGTGGTCCTGTGCCGATCCCGGAATGCAATATCATACAACTATTAATGAATGGCATACCTGCCCGAATGACGGTGAAATAAAAGCTTCAAATCCTTGCAGCGAGTATATGTTCCTCGATGATACTGCCTGCAATCTTGCATCATTAAATCTTGTAAAATTCTATGATTCAAAAACTCAGGAATTCAATATAACAGCGTATCGACATGCAGCAAGATTGTGGACAATCGTTCTTGAGATAAGTGTTTTAATGGCTCAATTCCCGAGTAAAGAAATTGCACAGTTGAGCTATGAATTCAGAACTCTCGGACTTGGATTTGCAAATCTCGGCTCTCTTCTTATGCTTCAGGGAATTCCTTATGACAGCCAGGAAGCTTTTGCTATTTGCGGAGCTTTAACTGCTATTATGCATATGTCGTCTTATGCCGCTTCTGCAGAAATGGCTAAACAGCTCGGACCTTTCCCAAAATACGATAATAATAAAGAAGAGATGCTTCGTGTCATCAGGAATCACAGGAGAGCCGCATACAACGTTCCTAACGAAGAATATGAAGGTCTCTCTATCTTCCCTGTCGGAATCGATCCTAAACACTGCCCTTCCGATTTATTAAAGGCTGCGCGCGAAGATGCAGACAGAGCTCTTGAATTAGGAAATCAATCTGGATTCAGAAATGCACAGGTTACAGTTATCGCTCCAACAGGTACAATTGGACTTGTTATGGATTGCGATACTACCGGTGTTGAACCTGATTATGCTCTTGTTAAATTTAAGAAATTAGCAGGCGGCGGATATTTCAAAATTATTAATCAATCAATTCCTCCTGCTCTTGAAAGACTCGGTTATAATAATGATCAGATTACAGAGATCGTTAAATATGCAAAAGGCTCAGGTACATTAACAGGTTGTCCTTATATCAATCCTGAATCTCTCAGAGCAAAAGGTTTTACAGATGAAAGCCTTGATAAAATTGAAAAAGCTCTTCCAACAGTATTTGAATTAAGCTTTGCATTCAACCATTATACACTTGGCAAAGAGTTTTTAGTTAAAAAGCTAAAAATTGATGAAGATGAAATAGACTCATCTTCATTCAATCTTCTTACAGCTTTAGGATTTTCCAAGCAGGAAATTGCTTCTGCAAACGATTATGTGTGCGGAACAATGACAATAGAAGGTGCGCCATTTCTAAAACATGAACACTACCCTGTTTTTGATTGTGCAAGCAAATGCGGCAAGAAAGGGACAAGATTTATTCGTTCCGGTGCACATATTAAAATGATGGCAGCTGCACAGCCGTTTATTTCCGGTGCAATTTCAAAAACTATAAATCTGCCTAACCAGGCTTCTGTCGAAGATATTAAAGATGCTTATTTGCAATCCTGGAAGCTTGGAATTAAGGCAAATGCTCTTTACAGGGATGGTTCCAAACTTTCACAGCCTTTGAATTCTATAAGTGATGAAGAGCTCGAGGCTTTAATTGAGGATAAAGAAAAGAACGATATCGTAAGAGTTGCAGAAAAAATTATTCACCGTTACATCGCTAAGAGAAGAAGACTGCCGGACAGAAGAGAAGGTTATACACAGAAAGCCAAAATCAACGGTCAATCTGTTTATATAAGAACCGGGGAATATGATAACGGGCAGCTTGGAGAAATTTTTATTGATATGCACCGCGAAGGAGCGGCTTTCAGAAGCTTGCTGAACTGCTTTGCAATTTCAATATCTCTCGGTTTACAGCATGGCGTTCCTCTTGAAGAATTCATCGATGCTTTTGTATTTACACGTTTTGAACCGAGCGGCATTGTTACAGGAAACGTAAAAATAAAAATGGCAACTTCTGTTATTGATTATATTTTCAGAGAACTTGCTGTTACTTACTTAGGAAGACACGATTTAGCACACGTCGAACCGGACGAAATTCCTGATAAACCGACTTCGAGCATTGTTAAAAAGTTAGTCGAGCCTGAATTTGTAAGTGAAGAAGTTGTAAGCGAACGGCTTATAACTCTCGACAAAGAAAAAGCAAGCTCATATAATGCTAAGTTGTCTGCATCTTTACATAAAGCAGATGACAATGGTCATACAACTAAAATAAGGCAGGCAATTGAAAAAGGTTATACAGGAGATATCTGTACAGAATGCCAGAGCTTAACAATGGTAAGAAACGGCACCTGCCTGAAATGTATGACTTGCGGATCTACTTCGGGATGTAGTTAGAATAAGTTATAATAATAGTTTTATAAAGCTGTCTTGGGTGGAAGACAGCTTTTTTTATTGCGAATAGTTGTATAGATTTTTTATGAAAAATGTCTTTATAGATACTAATATTCTGCTCAGCTTTTTCAGCTACAGTACTGATCATTTAAATAAGCTTGAAGAACTTGTGGAATTAATTAAAAATAAAAAGGTTCGTCTCTTCCTCCCACAACAAGTCATTGATGAATTTAATCGGAATAGAGATGTTAAACTAAAAGAAGTTCTAAAGAATTTGAATGCATTTTCTACAGACTTAAAAAGCCCTGTGGTATCTACATGATTTAAAAGAAATGGAAGAACTCCAAAAAGCATTATCTAGAGCATCTGAATTAAAAAAGAAGTTGATTGATGCTATTACAACCCAGATCAAATCAAAATCTTTAAAAGCAGATAAACTAATAAATGAAATATTTTCAATTAGTAAACCAATTGATATTACTGAGGTTGTATTTTCAAGAGCTAAAAGAAGGTTTGATATTGGAAATCCACCAGGGAAAAACAATTCTTACGGTGATGCAATCAATTGGGAAACTCTTTTAGAAACAGTTCCAGAATCTGAAAACCTTTATTTTATAGCTAGAGATAAGGATTATATTTCCGCTATTGACATTAATGATTTCTCGTCATTTCTTAGAGATGAATGGAAGACTAAGAAAAAGAGTGACATAATTTACTATGATTTTCTTTCAAAATTTCTAAAAGATAATTTTGTCAAAACTAAAATAACGGAAGAAGAAGTCAAGAAAGAAAGAACCGTCGCTGAACAAGAACCATCCGGTTCACTTAATGATTCATATGACTACAGTCCTGAACTTCAAAGAATCATTGAGGAGTTTCAAAGAGCATTGGTGAGAAAATGGCGAGAAGGCGAGTAAATTTTAAAAGGAAAATCGGAAAAATAGCAATTAAAGCAACTCTCGTATCATCAAAAACAGCTTCCCACAAATAATTCTTTCCTCTATCTTTCAGTAACCCGCAACATTGACGGAAGTACAACGAGCAATAATGGTAAAGCAACAACAAAACCCCCTATGATCGCAATAGCCAACGGCTGATGCATCTGTGCGCCTGTAACAATATCAGAAGCAATGGCAGAAAAGCAATGCCTTCAAAGATACGTACGAAATAACATAACCTGCGCAAAATAACTATATGCAAAAGTTTTGGAAAATATTAATCGTTCCTTCGATTAACGATTTATATTTTTTCTGAACTGAAATATAAAAAACAGTTTAGAAAATATTTTCGTGCATCATTGGAGTAACTCCAGTCGAGCTACACGTTCTCTCCGTGACCCGAAAGTAATACTTTAACTAACGGTTTATTATTTAAATTTTTAGGGTGGGCCGTAATTGCATTTATATATCTAAAATATTAACTTGGTAATTAGGGATGCGCCCACTATAAAAAAACCGATTATTATAATTGTCATCCCTAAAAAAAGAGGAGTTTATTATATATTAAAAGTTACTCACATTCCCATTTTTATGGGAATTTCTTTTTAAAGTGGAGTCAAGAATAAATTATTCACAAAATTAATACAGTTAATAAAATATTAGCATGTATATAAAAGATTAAAATACAATATTTAGCACAATTAATTGAGGGGCAGTTATGTCTAGTTGTTCAATTTCTAAAAAAAAGTTTTTTGAGATTATTATAGTTGCTTTCCTTTTTTCAATCCAAATTTTTGCCCAGAATACGTACTATGTTTCTCCTTCCGGGAACGATTCAAACGTTGGAAGTTCCGTTTCTCCTTGGCTAACAATACAAGGAGCAATAAATAATTCTTCAGTTGTAAATGGAGATATAATTATTGTGAAAGATGGAACTTATAACGAAAATGTTAATGTTACAAAAGAAATTACTCTAAGATCAGAAAATGGTTATTTGGCAACAACAGTTATTGCCGCTAATTATCAATATGATGTATTTAAAATAACTGCAAATAATGTAACAATTGATGACTTTACAATTTATGGAACTACCTATCGATGGAATTATGGCGGTGCCATTGAATTAATCGGAGTGAATAATTGTACCATAACCAACAATTGTTGTGGATTAGATGATATTCACAATAACTTAATGGGAGTTATATTAAAAACTAACTCTGATAATAACACGATCTCAAACCCAACTACAAAAATAAAATATCAGATCCCGGAAAGAAGTGGGAATTACAGGGTAGTTTTGAAAGTGTATGATGTGCTGGGAAATGAATTAACAACATTAGTTAACGAAGTAAAACATCCCGGAATTTATAAAGTAAATTTTAATGGAAGCAAATATGCAAGTGGAGTTTACTACTATAAAATAACTGTTGGCAATGCTATACAAACAAAAAAGATGATTTTAATGAAATAAATACTTGTTAAAACTAAAAGAGTGATCATTTTTGAAATAATATTTACACGAGGAAGTAATTATGAAACAATTGGTACTATTGTTCGTATTAAGTCTTTTCATTTTTAGTTCTTGTACTAAAGAAAGCAATCCAATTGATCCAGATGAAAACGAACCTAAAAGTGGCATAATTTCAACTGGTGACCTAATCGAGGAAATCTCAGTAGGTGTAAGTCCTGGCGGAGGAACTGTGGTTGTATCCAATGCTGAATCGCCAATTAACGGATTAACAATAACTGTTCCTAAGGAAAGTTATGATGAAACACGAACTTATTCTATTTCCTATGCTGAAATCACTAAGCATGAGTTGGGTGAATACTTTAATCCCGTTTCACCATTGATAACAATCAAAAACGGCGGAGGATATTCTAAGGAACCAATTGATGTGAAGATACCTATTTCAATAGCAGATGATGAGTTTGCAGTAGGTATTTTATATGATGAAACAACCGGAAAAATTGAAGTGCTTCCAACTATTTCACAGGATGATTCATCAATTACAGTTAATACCAGGCATTTTGCAACATCAACCATCTCAAGCAGTACAACATTAAGGAAAGGAATGGATTTATCAAGCCTCGGTAACTTAGTGATATCTTCCATTAAAGAAAGTGTGCTTTCTCTTCAAACTGTTGTTAGTTCAGGCTTTACGCCCGGTATTGATGATTGGGAATTTCCTAATTTTGGTTCATATATTGCATCTAAAGGCCATTGTGCAGGCCAAAGTATAACAGCAATGTGGTATTATTACGAAAAAACATTAAAAGGTGAACCATCGCTTTTTCACAGATTTGATCATATTAACAAGAGTACAAATCCAAAGTTTTTGTGGCAGGATAATCCACTGGGTTACCGTTTTGCTTCAACTATTCATGAAGATTTAGACCAGGATGGTATCATGATAAGTCTAAACATACAATCATATATCCATTCTATAACGTGGAAAACATTTATTACTGCAATGCTATTAACCGGTGAACCTCAATTTGTGGGTATTATGGGAAATGGGGGGCATGCTATGATTGTTTATAAAATAAATGTTACCGAAGGAAAGATGTATATAGCAGATCCTAACTTTCCAAATAATAGAGATCTAGATGGGACTGAAACCATAAGAACTATTCAATACTCAAACGGAAAGTTTAATCCGTATGTATCTAAAGCCAAAGCTGGGGCTCAAGAAAGAGTGTATGACAAAATTGGTTTCTTTGGCAAAACTTCATTTATTGACTGGCCTCAAATTGCAAAACGTTATGCAGAAATGCAATCTGAAAAAATAGGAAATGACAGGTTCCCTCAATATGATATATTTATGAAATCTGATAATAATGAAATAGGTTTTTTTGATGGAATTGTGGTTGAGACCGATACCCTTATTTTATTCTCACGCTCAACCGATTGTGAAGGGTATATTACTGGAACTGATCATTACCAGGTAATAACAGCATATGATGAAAATACAGGGAATAAAATTGCAGACGTTGATGCTACTAATGGTTTACTTTCATTAACGCTTAAGCCGGGTGAAAATACAATAGGGTTGAATGTACAAGGTTATAGAATAGATGACTGGGAATATATTGATTTTAAGTGGTTTACGGTTTATTACCAGAGACTTTCAATTGAGCCCAATCCCTTGAATAGTAAACCTAACGAAGATTGCAAATTTACTGCTCTTTCCGGTGGAACTGCACCAAAAGGAAACTCAAAATACGTTTGGTCCTTTGGTGATAATACTGATAATGTTACTATTTTAAATGATAGCACAGTTACGCACGTTTTTAAAGCCGCAGGAACATACACAGTTAAAGTTGAACTATATGAAAATAGCACTAATATTTCGCTTACTGAAGCAACTATTAGTTATAATGTAGAAGAAGACATTCCGACAATTTCAAACATAGCTCCTAATATCGCTAAAGTGGGTGAGGTTGTACACATTTATGGAAAGTACTTCGGGACATCACAAAATAACGGTGAAGTTTGGTTCGGCTCAGTAAAAGCTTCAGATATAGTTTCATGGACTGATACACAAATAGACGTTAAGGTGCCCCAAGGTTTAGTCAGCTGGTAACGTAGATGTACATATTGTGGCTAATAGCAAAAAGAGTAATTATATTAGTTTTACTGTAGAAGAAGAAAGTGATCCTAATGCCGGTTATTGGATTCTATATGACACAAAACCAATTAACGGCTGCGAGTTTTATTCATCTGATTGTTATCCTTTAGAAAATTGCTCGGGAAGTGCCGGAGATTATTCAATAACCCAAGGGTCAAGCACGTGTGGCAGTAATGCATCAGGTAGTACAGGTTCTGGGACTTATACGGTACCGCCTACGATATTGATACCTGGCGATACATTAATTTTTGAGGCAACTGCAAGTGGTGATGGATATACTTCAATTAATATTAGTTTCTATAATGATATAAATAAGATGTCTTTTGATGATCATGGAGATAATACTGGTGAATCATCGAGTTGGAGTAACAAAATAGTTAGTTGCAAGGAGGATTCATCTCCCTCTCAAGAAGAATATACAATTCCCGAGGGTCTTGCTAAAGGAGGAGCCCTTTTAATTGATGGAGGTGGATCAATAGGAGCTTTCGAAACTTCGAGACGTAATTTCTTTTTATATAAATGGCAGGAGTAAAAGTTAAATATTAATGATTAATAGTTTTGAAATAACTTATAATTAATCACATGAATTACTGTAAAAAATGTCAAGCTAAACTTCAAGATAATATTAAATTCTGCACCAATTGCGGTAATCCTATAAAGGAGAATGACACTCGTAATACAGTAGATGTAAATGATAGAAGTGTTCAGATAAATGGCAATACTGCTTATACCGTTGTTGAAATGAATAGTGACTATTTAAGGTTAGATGGATTAGAAATAACTAATAATGATAACGGTATTGTAAATATCCATATCTCAACCGATATTTCACAAGTTGGTTCTGAACTTTCAACATTTACAGATCCATCAGTTGGAAAGTATATCTGGAATATCCCGGATTCCAATAAAATTTTTAATAATTGTTTACTAAAAATGTCATGGTCTTTTAACGAAATAACCAGTTCACATTTCACAATTCAACCATTTGATTGTACACAAGTTGGAATAGATATTATTGAAAGTATTCCAACAGTTTACTTACTATCCCAAAATTATCCCAATCCGTTTAATCCAACAACCACAATAAAATATAGTATTCCATCAAATGTGAAACCAGAGACGGGAAACGTAAAAATTGATAGTTTATGACATTCTTGTAGATGAAATAGCAATATTAGTCAATGAAGTAAAACAACCTGGAGTTTATGAAGTCCAATTTCAATGCTAGTAAATATGCAAGTGGAATTTATTATTATAAAATTTCTACTAGAAATTTTACACAAGTAAAAAAGATGATGTTATTGAAATAATAATATTGTCAGTCTGTAAGTCAGATATAATTCGCAATGTTCTATTTCCATTGTTATTGAGTATGAGTAAAATAATTGTAAAAATAATGTTTTGAATATCGAAATCAATAGCTCACAGTTAACTTATACATACACTGGAAATATTGAATGTAGATTTTCTGCCGACGACCTTAAAATTGAGAAGCTCTTGATTAATTATACTTTTGAAAATTCAAGCACTTCCTCATCAGTTTCAAAAACAGCTTCCCACATAGATACCAATTATTACTCAAAAACATCGTAGATGCCTGCCTACCGGCAAGGCAGGTTTTATTATTGTAAAGAACAACTATACAAACCAATCTCACACATCCTCGTAGAGGATGCACAGGCACCTTTGTTAATCCTCTGCAAGGATTATTATAATGCGGGGTAATTCTTTTTCTACAAAAATACTGCCTCTACGAGGCAGAAAAAGTTATTCTAAATCTTCCAATAGTTTGGTATATTTAACCTAAAGATTGGAGACACAACGTCTCATCGAATTAACTAGGAAGGTAAATAATAAATGCAAAATATTAAGCAATTCACTGCAATTATTGAGCGGGAAGAGAATCAATATGTTGCTCTTTGCCCGGAGCTTGATATAGCCAGTCAGGGAGATACTGTTGAAGAAGCAAGACGAAATCTTAAAGAAGCTTTAGAATTATTTTTTGAGACAGCTTCGCCACAAGAAATAAAAGACCGAATTTAACTTCTCAAAACTCTCGTATCATTTACAATAGCAATTAGTTCAAAGCACTATACCTCAAAAACAGTTTCCAAAAAATTTTTACTTTTTATCAAGCACTAAAACACTAAATACTCTTGAATTATTTTCACCCTCGATAGCTGTGTCAGTATAAATCCTTTTTGTATTTTCATCGAAAGCCATTGTCCTGGCTCCCCTCTCAGTAGGAACGTTATCAATTACCACAAAATCATTAGGTGTTTTTTCTTTAACAATAGTTACATTTCCTTCCCCGTTTGAACTAAAAATCATCTGATCATTCCTATCAAAAGCACAGGCATCGACTCCAGAACCTATTGGCACAGTTGTAACAACTTTTCCCGATTTAGAGTCAACTACTACCATCATTTTATTTCTGCATACGGAAAACAGTCTGTTATTCTTTACATCAAGAGCTAATCCGGATGGTTCTTCTCCCGGTGCCATTGACCAGGTGTTTAACACTTTTAATGCTTCAGGATCTAATTCTTGAATCTCACTTTTGTCTTCAATATTTACAAACACTTTACCTTTCTCATCCGATACTGCAAACTCAGGTTTTCCATCGAGTTTTATTGTACCGACTACTTTATCCGTTTTTGCATCTATGGCAGTTGTATTTGAAGATCTTCCATTCATCGTAAAAACTCTTTTTGTAAAAGAATCATACATAATTGCATCCGGGTTTTCGCCTGTAACCTCAACACTATCCAAAGTCTTCAATGTCTTTAAGTCAAATACAGTTACTGAACTATTGCGACCATTGCTTATGAATCCTTTATTAAACTCCGGCGCAAAAGCAATTCCGTGTACCCCATTCAAATTTTTTATTTCATCAATCAGTGAATCTGTTTCGAGATCTATTACAGCAACAGACGATGAATGGGAGACAAAAAGTCTGTTATAAGTTTTATCGATTGCAAGATAGTCCCATCGGGTCTCGCCACCAATCGGAATTGTTTTTACAATTTTATAACCCGAAGTCTGGGAGAATGAATTAGCCTGAAATAGTAAAACAGCCAGAAATGGAATCAATAGCACATTCTCAATTAGTTTTTTCATATTGTCCTCAAATAAAATTTTAGTTCAATTATCTTTTTCAATTGTTTTCAAAACTGTGGGCAAAACAATTAGCAATAAGGGTAAAGCAATTATAAATCCGCCAATGATCGCAATTGCCAATGGCTGATGCATTTGTGCACCCGTTCCAATCCCCAATGCAAGAGGGAATAATGCAGTAATGGCACCAAGAGCTGTCATAAGGTTTGGTCTTAAGCGGATAGATATTGCATAAACAACCGCTTCAGTTTTATTCATCTTATTTTTTCGTGCATCGGTAAATTGCAGAACAGTGAATATTGCATTTTCTCCTATGATTCCTACAATCATAATTATGCCTGTGTAGCTCCCGACATTTAATGGTGTACCGGTTATAAACAAAGCAAGAACGCTTCCCGCTATTCCCAGCACAGCAATAAACATTACAACAACGGATACTTTTATACTTCTGAATAAAAACAATATTACTGTAAACACTAACAGCACGGCAGAAAAAAGAATTAACAATAATTCTTTAAATGCATTTTGTTGCTCAGCATAAGCCCCACCGTAAATTATCTGGTAACCTTTCGGCAAGACCAACTTTTTGTCTATTAAGCTTTGAATTTCTTTTAATGCGCTACCTAAATCTATATTATTCAAACGTGCAGTAACGGCAACCATTTCTTTAAGATTTTCTCTATCGACTTCGGCAACACCTTTAGTTATAACTAAATCTGCAAATTCATCAATTGGTTTTAACTTTCCGTTTGGGAGGAAAATAAAATTTTTCTTCAGCTTGTTAAATGAAATATTTTTTTGAGCTTCCAGCATTCTAATATTGGCTAACCGGTTTTTTTCAAGAATACTCCCGACGATCGTTCCTTCTATTTTTGTTTGCATCTGGAATTGGAAATCATCCGGCGTAAGTCCGTATTGTGCGAGACTGGCAATTTTTGGTTCTAAATTGATAGAAGGACCGGCAATCGTTATTCCATTAAATACATCGGCAATTCCATTCAAGCCTGAGATGATGTTTGCAACTGAGTCGGCAAGATTGCTGAGTTTTTTTGAATCATCACCATAAATTTTTATTTCAATTGGTTGAACGGAAGCCATCAAGTCACCAAGCATATCACCGATAACCTGTCCGAAATCTACACGCAAAGCCGGTAAGGTTGATTCGATTTTATTTCTGATTTCATCCGAAACTTCATCGGTGGTTTTATTTCTTTTCTTTTTTAATTGAATCAGGTAATCTCCCCGGTTTGGCTCGGTGATAAAAAATCCCATCTGGGTACCGGTTCGTCGTGAAAATGATTCAACTTCAGGCGTATCCTGTAAAATCTTATCAACAAGTTTTAACATTTTGTCGCTTGCTTCAAGAGAAGCACCCGGTGGACTTGAATAATCCAGAACAATCGATCCTTCATCCATTTCTGGTAAAAACCCGGAAGGCAAAGTCGGGATAATCAGATAAACAGAAACCATTAAACAGATAACAAAAACAATAGCTATCCAGGGTTTGTTTACAAAAAAGTAAACCCAGTTTCTTTTCTTTATTTCTACTGAAGAACTTTTAATAGTGTGCTCTTCTTTCGAAAACAAAATGTAAATAACAGGCAGACCAATCCACGTAACAATAAACGAAGAAACAAGCGTTATAATCATTGTGTCTGTCATAACTTTGAAATATGCACCCGCAACTCCGCCCATCAAAACAAAAGGCAGGAAAATTACAATTGTGCTAAGCGATGAACCGACCATTGCAGGAAAAAGAAATTTTATGGCTTTTGTAACAAGATTAAAACTGCTTTCATCCGGATGTTCCTCATGCGTACGATGAATCTGTTCGATAACAACAATTGCATCATCGATGATTAATCCCAGTGCTGCGGCAATTGCCCCGATCGTCATTATGTTAAATGTGTAATTCAAAGCGTACAGAATCACCAATGTTAAACCAAGCGTAATTGGAATTGTAATAAGTATGACAGAACTCGCTTTAACTGATCGCAAAAATATTACGGTTAATAAAATTGCCAGAAGTAATCCAATCCATAAAACATCTTTTAAGCTGTTGATTGAATCGCCTACAAAATCCGCCTGGTTGTAAAATGATTTTAATTTTACTCCATGCGGCAGAACACTTTCAATTTCTTTAAGTTGATTTTGTACTGCCGCAGTTACATCAATTAGATTAGCTTTGGGCTGTTTCAAAATTGCTATCAGTGGAACGTCTTTTCCGTTTGCGTTAATCTTTACATAATCTCTTCGCTCCGCGATCTGAATCTGAGCTACGTCTTTAAGTAAAATTTTACTTTTGGGAGAATTTAGAATTACCGTGTTTTCAAGTTCGTTTTTGTTTTTTATAGTTGCATCGGTAAGAGTTAAATAGAGCCTGTTGTTATCAGTCATAAATCCGTTCGAAGAAATAAAATTAGACTTTGACAAAACATCAGCAATAAAAGAAGGTGTAATCCTGAGATTACTCATTTTCATCGGGTCGAGAATGATATGATATTCTTTTACTTTTCCGCCAATCACTGCAACATCGGAAACTCCATCGATACGCTCCAGGATCGGTTTGATTGTGTATTCGGCAATCTGCCGAAGTTCTATTGAATTTTGTCTTTCTCCTTCTAATGAAAAACCCATAACAGGAAGAATCGACGGATTCATTTTTTCAACCGTGATATCTATACCAGCCGGGAGATTTTGTTTGATGGCATTTATGCGGGCTTCAACACGTTGTTTGCCGAGATCGATATCGCTGCCCCAGTTTAAAAAAGCAGATAATTCACAACTACCCCTGCTCGTTGTACTTCGTAATAATCTTAATTCCTCAACTTTCTTGATCGCATTTTCCAGTGGAATAGTTACCGTTACCATCATTTTATCAACAGGCTGCTCACCGTTATCTGCAATTATTTTTATTTTAGGAAAAGTAATATCGGGAAATAATCCGGTTTTAATATTCACGAGAGAATAAATTCCGCCCAGCAGGATAAACACAAGTATGGCAGAAACCGGACTTTTAAATTTTGTGAAGAAGTTGTTCATAATGTCATTTCCCTAATACTACTTTTGCCGTGTCAGGCAAACCGTAGGCGCCATCAGAAATTATGCGATCAGTCATATTCAATTCCGGTTTTAATACCTGGACGAAATTATCATTCTCAATTCCTTTAGTAATATCATTTCTTACCGCAGTTGTATCATCTATTAATTTCATAATCCAGAATTTATCCAAAGTTTCGTTCGACATTACGGCACTCTTGTGGAAGCACAATTGCATTTTTTACCGTTCGAATCGGAATTCGTGCATTTACATTTAAGTTCTCAGGTAAATTCTCTGATTGCTTCATTTCAAGTATATAGGTTTGTGTTTGCGCTGTCAGATCAACCTGCGGAATGATCTTTTGAATAAAAGCATTTACAACTTTACCGTTCGGTAAATATACTTCGCAAGGTGTATCAATATTAATTTTGCCCGAGTATTGATAAGGGACATTGAGTTCTATCCGCAAAGAAGATGGATTAGAAATAACCGCAATTTGTTCTCCGTCTGAAACAAAGTCGCCTGCATTATAATTAAGTTCGGTTAAAACGCCGTTTGACTTTGCTTTTATATTAATTAAACCTTTAAATGTTTTATCACCGAGTATGATTTGCAAATTAGTATCAGCAGCAGATTCTTTTGTATTGATCCGGAATAAAAGATCACCATTGGAAATCTTGTCCCCGATATTTTTATAAGCACTTTCAATAAATCCCTGGAATGTTGCCCTGACAATTTCTTTTTTTAGAAATATTGTGTTGGCATTTAGGGTAATGTATTCAGTCAGATTCATTTTTTCCGGTTGAATGATTTTGACAGGTGTACCGCTTATTATGTTAGGATCGTTTTTATTTTCACCCGAACAAGAAGCTAAGAAAAAGGACAAGCCAAGTGAAATAAAAAATATCGCTTTTCTTTTTTCTCGCAATACATTTTTTCTCATTCTAATAATTCCAATAATTATAATTATTTATTTCAATTTGATAATTGATCAGAGTATTGATTTGTTTTTTTTGAAGATCAAAATAATTTTTTAAAAGTGTCAGGTATTCTACCATGGAGAGATTACCTTCGTTAAGCTGCTTCTTTGATATATTTAACAGAACATCGTAATCTTTTATTTGTTCTTTAATATCATCGAGATTCTTTTTTAAGAAATTTATCCTGTCCTGTGAATTTTTCTGTTGCAATGATATGTTCTGAGCCAGGTAATTTTTATAATCCGTTAAAGATTTTTCAACGATTGTTGTTTGCTGTCTTGTTATGTCTTTCTGCCCGCCATCCAATATTGGCAAAGCAAAATTAATCCCCGCACTTAAACCAAATTTTCTTTGAATGTTTTCCAGTTCTACTGCATTCAATCCTGTATTAAAAAACAAACCTATTTGTGGTTGATATTTTGTTTCGAATATTTGCTGCTGGTTGGCAGCATTTAAGCTATCAAGATAAAATTTAGTAAGAAAATTAGAATTGCCGGGTTTCGTTATATTTTGTTCAAATTCAACTGAATCGATTTTAACGATTTGTGTGTCCTTAATTCCGCATAATGAATAAAGCTGCAAAAGCCCGCTGTTATAGTTTTGCCGGGTTTCGTTAAGATCAATTTGTTCAGTTGTTAATTCGACTTTTAGAAGCAGATAATCCTGTGCTTTAACGTAACCATTTTGAACCTGGTTACCTGCAATTGAAAGCTGATTGGTAAGATTACTTACGATTTTTTGGGAAAGATTATATAGCAAAAGTTCCTGAAGCGTATTAAGATATTGATCTGCAACTTCTTTTTTTAAAGTGTGCTTTTCTTCGTCGGACTTGTTTTCGTAACTTTTATTGATTGTCAGTCTTTGCTGTTTTAATGCATCCAGCAAACTACCGTTGAAAATATTTTTTTCAACATTTATTTGGGCAGAATAAAGTCCGCCGTTTGTAATTCCAATATCATAACCTATTGCTTCCGGGTCCGGGTTAGTTGAAATGAGTTTTCCATTATTATTGAAATATGGTGCAAATAAATAGTTGCCGGTCAGTGAAACCTGGAAAGAAGAATTTTGTGCCTCATCTAGTTTTCTTTGCAAATCATTGATTAGAAACAGGTTGTTATAGTTCTTGATTGCGGGTGAATTGTCTAATGCTTTATTTATAAAATAATCTAAATTGTATTGACTAAAAACCAGCCTGGAAAAGCAAAGTATTATCAATAAAATTTTTAACATTATTATTCGGATATTCTTAACCAAATTTTTGTTCGACATTACAAAATAAAAAAAAGGATAGTATAAATCTTTTAACTAAGAAACTTATTCCTGTCCTTTAATCACTATTGTTTCTTAAAATCAATCAATACCATTTACCTTCATTATTTTTACCCCTTTTTTTTCTTCATTTTCTTTACTCTTCTTTCTACTTTATGATATTACCTTTTAAATCTAATACTACTTCGGATTTTTTTCCATCATGTTCTACGACTGCCTCAAAAGATATCTTATTTCCTTTAGTTAATTTTTCAACTTTATGGATTTTGCTTTTCGGGATACTTTTTCATCACAGAATTCTTTATAAAATCTGGAATATTTTCAGCAGCTAATGCTTCTTCTATCTCAGCAATTTTACCATCTTCTGTGTACAGCAGGTCTCTTCCTTGTGTTCCGTCCATGCTTTCAATTTCATAATAAGTTTTTCCATGCTCTTTTTCTGTTGAGGTTCCTTTAATTACAGCATTAGGATAACTTTTCTGGAATGATTCAACTACTGCTTTAGGAAGATCTTTCTTATCTATTTTTTTCTCTTGAGCAATAGAAATACTTGTAATTGAAATACTAACGAAAGCGATAACAGTATATCGCAAAATGTTTGATTTCATTTTTTCCCTTCATTCTAATTAGAAAAACTTTGTCGTTATACAGGAACCTTTTCAAAAAAAACTTGTTCAGCAAATAATTATTCGTTAACCGGAGTATTCATATTGTCAGGCTGATTTTGATCTGGCTGTTTCTCTTCTTTGAAATTATTAAAATTATATTTAAGGTTAAGCATAACCATCGGCGATTGCCTTGTAAAATAATTATAGTTATAAAAATCTATACCTTGTGAAGTGAATTCACGCTTTCCTGTTTTAAAAATATCTCTGACTTGTAATGTAAGGGACAAATCCTTTTTCATTAAGTCTTGCTTTAAACCAAGATCGGTTGTAAAAAACCCGTTCCACTTTCCTTGCACAGTAACGGATGGACTATAATATCTTGTGTTTAGTTGAAGTTCGGTGGAAGCAGTTATTTTGAATACACTATTATTTTTTATACTCCAGTTAAAACTTTCTCTTGAAAAAGATTCACTGTTTAATGCACCTTTAATTTTATAATTATAAACATCTCCCATTAAATTAAATTCCCAGAATTTAACAGGATTAAACATTATCATAAATTCCGCACCAAGTGAGTAATCGGTTCCGACATTTGCAATCGACCTTAGTGTTACGTTTTCAGCATAGACTGAATTATAATCTTCCATTTTGTCATGAGTGAACCTGTAGTAAAAATCGTTGGAGAGAGAAACTTTACCAAGAAAGGTTTGAAAGCCGAGTTCATAAGAATCAATAAGCTCGGGCTTTAGCGAAGGATTTCCTATGCGGACATTATTCGCATCAAACCATGTATAAAACGGTTCAAGATCGCCACCATCCGGTCTTTCAATCCTGCGGGTATAGCTCGCCATAATTTGCGTTCCTCCGGCAAAATTATAAGAAGAGTGTATAGAAGGAAAAAAGTCCCACCTGTTTAGAGAAAACTGTTGATTAGTCTCAGCTAATTTAACAAGCTGGTAAGTGTATTCAGTTCGAAAACCAACCTGAACACCAAGACTATCCCATTGGTTCGAGAATATTGAATAAGCTGCAAACCTGCTGCGGTTAAAATCATTTGTATTACTGAATTGCGGCTGAAAATCGTAAATACTGCTGGTTGTATCAAAAATATATAACTTGTTAACATCCTGTGAAATCCTGCTGAAGAATTCTGTTCCGGCAGAAAACTTTTCAGACTTATTTATAGGCAAAGTATAATCTATCTTTCCCCTTAATTCGCTTCGTGGACCTAACTCGGTTGTTTGTGTGCCGTTTACCTGCATGTCATATTGTGTGGCTGTACTTTGAGAAGCTTCATCATTATTATTATGTCTAAAGGACAATTCACCTTTTAGTTCATGACCATCCGTTCCAAATTCATGGCGATAATTTGCATTTAAATCATAGTAATTGCCTGAATGATTATGATTAGTGTTGTTTAAATAATAAAGTATCTGCGGGTCTAAAGTTGACCATTGATCGTAACTTAAATTAGAATTTCTGTGGAATGATCTTGACCCATACCTGCCACCAAAGGACAGATTATCATTTTCACTTAGGTCGAACTCTAATCCTCCTCTTATTCCTGATAGTATTCGCTGCCACGACATATTCCCATTTGAATTTAGATATGAAGTATTATTGTCGATAATAAATTGCTTTTCCTGTCTGTTTGAACCAGGAAAAGTACGGCGGTTAAAATCCACTCCAAAGTTATAATTTATTGATGGCGTTTTATATTGAAAAAGAAAATTCCCACCATACTTATCATCCAAGCCCCCGCTTAAATTGACAATTCCACTTAAGCCGTTGTTTGAATTTTTTTTAAGAATAATATTGATGATTCCCGCTGTACCGCTGGCATCATATTTTGCTGATGGATTTGTTAATAATTCAATATTTTGAATTGAACTTGCCGGGATCTGCTGCAATGCATCCTGTGCATCCATTACAGAAGTGCGCCCATCAATCAGCACTGTAAAATTTGAACTTCCTCTTAAGCTAACATTTCCGTCAATATCCACACTAACCGAAGGAACATTCTCAAGAACATCTGCAGCGGAACCGGACATTGCAGTATGCATCTGTGTTACGTCGATCACTTTTTTATCAAGCTGATAAGAAATAGGGGACCGTTCTCCTTCCACCACAACATTTTGTAAATTTATAGCTGCCGGCTGCAAATAAATATTTCCAAAATCCTGGTTAAGCTTAGAATTTGAAACTGAAATATTATTAATA
This sequence comes from uncultured Ignavibacteria bacterium, assembly GCA_963727535.1. Lineage (GTDB taxonomy): Bacteria > Bacteroidota > Ignavibacteria > Ignavibacteriales > Ignavibacteriaceae > RBG-16-34-14. Next base: position 1,271,282 of record CAVSGR010000006.1, on the reverse strand, counting down.
ATATTTTTTGTATATCCGATAAATTGGACAGATAGATAATAGTTACCAGCCTTGATTCCGTTTAAAACAAAACTTCCTTCTTTATTAGTTACAGTGCCGTTAACCTGTGTGCTATCATTTTGATTGAGGAGAACTACATTCGCATACTCAATAGGTTTTTTTGTGTCCTCGTCAAATACTTTTCCGACTATTAAGCCGGAACTTTTTGCCGTTTGACTTTGCTGGCTAAAAATTAAATTTGATAAAAAGATTGCAAATAAAATAACAGGTAAAATTTTCTTAGACATAGTTGTATCTCTGCGGAAGTATTATAAAATATTTATCTCGATTTTATAGAAGTATAATTTAGACTTTTAAGATGAAAATAAGATGAAAACCCAAAAACGTATGAGTCGGGAAATAACTAAGGATTATATAATATCTAACGGAAGCATAACATTAAAGATTGTTTTTTCTCCGGGTTTACTTTCTACACTGATTTCCCCCCTATGAAGTTCGACAATTTCTTTTGCAATTGCTAATCCCAAGCCGTTACCACTGACCTCGGCACGGATCTCGTCTGACCTGTAAAACCTGTTGAAAATATAGGGAATTTCTGATGAAAGAATTCCGGAACCGGCGTCTTCCACACTGATTTTAATTTTATCTTCGGTCACCTTTTCCAATATAATTGTAACGCGTGAATCGTTTGTGGAATATTTAATTGCATTATCTATAAGATTTAAAAAAACTCTTTTAAGTTTTTCCTTATCGGCTTTCAACTCTATCGCATCATCAATATGTAAAATTAATTGGATGTTTTTTTTAACTGATGCCTGGTTCATTGATTGTGCACACTCGGCAAGTAGTTCATCAATCCGTACCTGGCTAAGATTCAATTTGGTCTGAGAAGAATCAAGTTTTGCAATTGTTAAAAGCGAGCTGGTAAGTTTTGTTAAATCTTCGATTTCAGAAAGAGCAATTTTGATACTCTCTTTTGTTTCTTTATCCTTTAACTTCTTTTCTAAAATTTCGAGCTCAGTTTGAATAACTGTCAGAGGGGTCCTTATTTCATGAGAAGCGTTTGCAACAAATCTTTTCTGACTTTTAAATGCATTGTCAATCCTTTCTATCATTTCGTTTAATGTCACTCCTAATGCCCTCACTTCGTCTTTTGCTTTAGGAAGCTCAAGACGTTTATCAAGATTTTCACCGGAAATATTTTTCGCAGTATCCGACATTCGAGCAATTGGCTTGAATGCCGCCCTCGAAATAAAATAAGCTGCAAACCCCGTTAGAATTAACCCTGCAGGAATAATTATTAAAAACAGGTAAAATAATCTATCAAGCACCTCATAAACATCCCTGACTGACGATGCAGTTTCAAGTATATAAACAGAATCATTAGCCGTCTCGAACTTACTCCATATAATATGATATTTATGATGATCAATTTTTTGTCTTTCGTATTCAAAAGGTTCAGTTAAAACTTTGCTCAAATTTATTGCAGGTGCTTTCGAGAGGATGGAATCTTTAATAATAGCTTCTCCCTTTTTATTAAATAGCTGAAACCTTTCATCGAGTAAGCCTTTAACGCTTATCGAAGTAATCTTTTCCATATTTAAAGATGAATTATCATCGAACTCATCTTCAATTTCAGTTCGCAAAGATATTGAATAGTTTTTCAGATTAGCATCCAGTTTAAGAAAGGCTGCTTCTTTGGTGCTGTGATAAATTATTTCGGCAAAAACTGTAAGCATTAACCCGAAAACAATTGTGTAGGCTAAAATAATTTTAAACTTGATCGTAAACATTTATTCTTCTCTGTCTGTAAAAATATAGCCCGAACCTCTTACGGTTTGTATCAGGGGTTTATTAAAGTCCTTATCAATTTTCTGACGGAGAAATTTTACAAAAGATTCTATAACATTGCTTCGCGGATCGAAGTTCATATCCCACAAGTGCTCGGAGATAGTTTCCCTCGATAAAATTTTATTCGGATTCATCATAAATATTTCCAGTAATCCGAATTCTTTTGTAGAAAGCTTTATCTCTTTTCCTTCCCGGTAAACCAGGTGAGTATTTAAATCCAGTTCAATTCCATAAATAGAAATTTTAGAACTTTTTACTTCGGAATTTCTTCTTTTAAGTGCCCGCAAGCGAGCTAGCAATTCACCAAAATGAAAAGGCTTTGCAAGGTAATCGTCAGCCCCAGTATCCAGTCCTTTTATTTTGTCATCAACATCGTCAAGAGCGGTAAGCATTAAAATTGGTGTTATAATTCCCTCGCCTCTGAGTTTACTGCAAGTTTCAAAGCCATCCTGTTTGGGAAGCATTATATCAAGAATTATTATATCGTAATCATTAATTTTTGCAAGCACTTCCCCGCGTACTCCATCTTTTGCTAAATCCACAGCGTAACCTTCGGATACTAATCCTTTTTGTATTCCCGCTGCTATTTTTTTATCATCTTCTATTAATAGTACTCTCATTTAACACAACAAATATATTTTGTTCAATCAAATTTATAATTAAAGAATGAAAATAAAATGAAAATTGAAAATTAGTGCCGGAAAAGAAATAAAAATTAAATGAGTATAATTCGTAATTGCATATACCTGAAATGCACTGTAAGTCAGACCACTTCGATGTGAAATTAAAATATATCATAATAAATTTACTTTGAAAGGTGTTTTTAACTCCTCAAAACTCTCGTAGCATTAGCAATAGCAATTAGAGCAACACCCATATCCCCAAAAACAGCTTCCCACATTGATGCAATCCCTACACTACCGAGAATGATAAAAAAACCTTTAACAGCAAGTGCAAATAAAATATTCTGCCAGATAATCGTTCTTGTTTTTCTGGCAATTTTAATTGCTTCAGCAACTTTGGAAGGATGATCTTCCATGAAAACGATATCTGCCGCTTCTACTGCAGCATCAGAACCCAAACCTCCCATTGCAATACCGACATCTGCACGCATAATAACAGGTGCATCATTTATTCCATCACCAACAAAAGCAACTTTTTTCCCTTCGGATCTCCACATAATTTCTTCTAAAATTCTAACTTTGTCCTCAGGAAGCAGTTCTGAATGAGATGAGGTTATTCCTATTTTCCCGGCAATATATTCTGCTGAGAATTTATTATCGCCTGTAAGCATTATAATGTTATCTATCCCAAGCTCCTTCAATTCTTTGACAGCTTCAATTGAATCTTCCTTAATCTCATCAGAAATCTTAATGTAGCCCGCATAATTTCTATCCACAGCCACGTGAACAACAGTTCCTGCTACTTCACAATGATTATCTCCATGTTGAATATTTTCCGAATGAAGCATCCTGTCGTTGCCGATTGTAATCAGCTTGTTATCAATATTTGCTTTAATTCCCTGCCCTGCTATCTCTTCAAGATTCACCAGTTCAGAAGTATTTATTTCATTATTATAAGCTTCCCTTATCGCAACAGCTATCGGATGAGTTGAATGTGATTCGGCTACAGCAGCATAGTAAAGAATTTTATCTTTGCTCAATCCATTAGCCTGGACAATTTCGGTAACTTTAAAAACACCTTTTGTTAGAGTTCCCGTCTTGTCAAAAACCACTGTATTTACTTGAGTAAGGGCATCGAGATAATTGGACCCTTTTACAAGTATACCGCGTTTTGAAGCGCCACCGATTCCACCAAAGTATCCCAATGGAATACTTATTACAAGTGCGCATGGACAGGAAATAACAAGAATAACCAGGGCCCGGTAAATCCATTCAGAATAATTTTGCGAAGTCAAGAATGTCGGCGGTAAAAAAGCTACCAGCAATGCAATGCCAACAGCAACTGGAGTGTAATAAGAAGCAAACTTAGAAATGAACTTTTCAGTCTTAGCTTTCTTCTTTGAAGCGTTCTCAACTAATTCAAGAATCTTTGAGATCGATGATTCGCCAAAAAGTTTTGTTACTTTAACCGTTATCAATCCTGTTTTATTAATCATACCGGCGAGAACATTATCTTTTACATTTGCAGATTTAGGAACCGGCTCACCTGTTAAGGGAAAAGTATCGACAAATGAGGAACCTTCTATAACTTCTCCATCCAAAGGAATTTTCTCTCCCGGTTTTATTACAATCTCATCTCCGACTTTAACTTCTTCAGGTGAAACTGTAGTAACCTCACCATTATTTTTCAGGTTCGCATAGTCCGGACGTATTTCTAATAATTTTTTTATTGATTTTCTCGAACGTCTTACAGAAATCCCCTGCATAAATTCACCGACGTTATAAAACAACATTACAGCTACAGCTTCAGGCAAAGCCCTGATTGCTATTGCACCAAGAGTAGCAACAGACATAAGAAAATTCTCATCAAAAAATTTTCCCCTGAGTAAGTTTCTGAAGGCTTTGGCTAAAACTCCCCAACCGCTTATTAAATAAGCAGTTATAAAGACAATATATTCGCCGATCGAATAAGGAGTCTTGACGAGATAATCCCGGAAAAACAAACCGATCAGGAATAATGCAGCAACAATTGAAATGACAATTAATTCATTTCTTACTTCTGCTTTTTCTTTCATATAATAGCTTTTAAACTGATCTTCAATAAATCTAAAATTAGTGAATATTGTCGTTTAAATTTATAAAACTATAAGGAAATTAAAATATAAAAGAAAGGCTTGTTGAAGTTTATTGAAAATCTGATGAAATATCTATTCTTCTTGCTCCCATAAATCTTTCGGAATAATATTCACTATTTAGAGGTGTTACAATAACTCCATTGCTTGAACTTGCATGCACAAAAAGATTATCGCCTATATAAATTCCTACGTGACCCGGTCTTACCGTCTTGCGGGTATTGAAAAAAACAAGGTCGCCAAACCTCAGGTTATGTTTATTATCTATTTCTATACCCTGTGTATATTGCTCTCTTGCAGTTCTTAACAGATGAATATTGCAGGAGTTATAAATAGTCTGAGTAAAAGCTGAACAGTCAATACCATTCTTCGATTCACCTCCGAATTTATATGGAGTGTTTATATACTTTACTATTTCCATCAGCATTTTCTCTTTAGCTGTTGAAGGAGCTTCATTTCCTTCTGAAGAATAATATTTTTGTTTAAATGTTGAAATGTCCACTGACTCAACATTATCAGGAGTGTAATCAGGATCAGAAGCATTTTCATTGTTTGCTCCTATCTCTTTATCCGGATACCTTACGCGTGAACTTTTTTCTTCTTTATTATTATCTGAACCGTAACGGATTGAATTTGATGAGGATGAGCAACCGGTTATAAAAAAAATGCCGGTCAATAAGAAGGTAAATAAAAAAGATTTAAAATATTTAATCGAAGCCAACATCACCCAAGGTAATTTTTTAGATTCCTGCTCCTGGAAGTATGGCGTAAACGCCTTATAGCTTTTTCTTTAATTTGTCTTACCCTCTCGCGTGTTAAATTAAAACGCTCACCTATTTCTTCAAGAGTTAATGAATGTTCTTTATTCAATCCAAAGTAAAGTTTAATAACTTCTCTTTCTCTCTCTGTAAGAGTTGAAAGCGCTCTAGTAATCTCTTTTTTAAGTGATTCTTTCATCAGTTCCTGGTCGGGAGAAGGATGTTCGTTATTTTCAATGACATCCAGAAGGCTGTTCTCTTCTCCCTGGGTGAAAGGAGCATCCATTGAAACATGTCTACCTGAAATTTTAAGAGTATCTGATACTTCACTGACATCCATATCGAGTTCCTTGGCAAGTTCCGCGGCATTTGGTTCTCTTTCAAATTCCTGTTCAAGGTTACTGTATGCTTTGCCAATTTTATTTAAAGCCCCAACACGGTTAAGAGGAAGTCTGACTATTCTTGATTGTTCGGCAAGAGCCTGAAGAATTGATTGTCTTATCCACCAAACTGCATAAGAAATAAATTTGAATCCCCTTGTTTCATCAAATCTTTTTGCTGCTTTTATAAGACCGAGATTTCCTTCGTTTATCAAATCACCTAAAGAAAGTCCTTGGTTTTGATATTGTTTGGCAACGCTAACGACAAACCGGAGATTTGCTTTGGCTAAAGTTTCAAGCGCGTGCGGGTTACCTTTTTTTATTTCGATTGCAAGCTCTATTTCATCTTCTGCAGTAAGGAGATTAACTCTTCCTATTTCCTGCAGATATTTATCAAGAGACTGACTTTCGCGGTTAGTAAATTGCTTTATGATTCTCACAAGCTACCTCAGGTTTTATTTTTCAATGTTGATTGAATCAACAATGCCAACAATTGACGCATCAACAGGAGCCATATCAACTGGCAGTGGGATTACAGCCTCGGATGCTGTTATATAATAAATAATTTCTCCGGGCCCGGCTCCAACAGTATCTACTGCTATTATGGGTTCTCCAGTGTTTTCTTTTTCTGCATTTATCGGTTGAACAAACATCAGCTTAAATGTGTGCAAAGACTCATACTTTCTGGTCGCCCAAACATTTCCTATTACTCTACCTAAGAACAAATCTCCTGCCAAAAATTATTGTTCAAATAAGGATACGTAAGACTTACTTCCTTCTTTTTATTAAAGTTAGTTTTTCTGTTCTTGTAAGAATTTCTTAAGGGGGACATCCAGTTTATCTACAATAGCCATAATTACTGCATCAACTGGTTTATTTTTTGTAAACTCGGTTTGTCTTGAAGAACTCCCCGTTGCAACTAAAACAACTTCACCTTCACCTGCACCAACACTATCTACTGCAACTACAAAATTATCTTTTTCTTTAAGATTAAGATCAAGCTGCTTTACTATCAGGAACTTTGCACCAACAAGATTTTCATCTTTCCTTGTCGACCAAACAGTTCCTATTACTCTTCCTAAAAACAATTTTTCTTCTACTATAATTATTATTAAGTGTTAATATAGTTTTACAATTAATGATTATCAATAATTTAAAAAGCTTTTTCCTTTCAGTGAATTTTCTACTTCAAAAAAATCTGCTACGGTTTTACCTGCATCAGAGAAAGTTTCTCTTATACCTAAATTTATTCCTGCTATACCTTTTCTGTAAAATAATAATGGAACATACTCTCTGCTATGATCGGTACTCGGAGTAGTAGGATCATTACCATGATCCGCTGTTATAATTACTGCGTCTGTGTTGTCTATTCTATGAAGAAACAAATGAAGAAAGTTATCGAACTCTTTCAATGTTTTTGCAAAACCGGCTGGATCGTTCCTGTGACCAAAGTAAACATCAAAATCGACTAAATTCGCAAAAATAAATGAGTTGTTAACCTGGTAAGCATACTCCAAGAGTTTAAGGCATCCCTCGTCATTGGATTTAGTTTTTTCTTGTGTCTTAATTCCTCTGTAATTAAAAAGATCATTCACTTTCCCGATAGCAACAGTATTAATATTATTCTTTAATAAAATATCCAATACAGTTTCATCTGTAGGATTAATGGAAAAGTCTCTCCGGTTTACTGTTCTTGTATAGTTACCTGATTTGCCGATAAACGGTCTTGCAATAACTCTCCCTACATTTATGGGGGGCAACAAGATTTCTTCTCTTGTAATTCGGCAGATTTCATAAAGTTTTTCAAGAGGTATTACTTCCTGGTGAGCAGCAATTTGAAAAACTGAATCGGCAGAAGTGTAAACTATAGGATAACCGGTTTTAACATGTTCATCACCAAGTTCTTTTATTATTTCTGTTCCGGATGCAGCTTTGTTTCCGAGCACTCCTTTGCAACCAGTTTTTTCAATGAATTTATCAATTATGGTCTTTTGGAAAACCGTCCGGGAAATAAGAAAAATCCAAATCAACTTTTAAGCCCGCCATTTCCCAATGCCCCGTTGTAGAATCTTTTCCTAAAGCTACTTCTTTCATTTTCCCGAAAGAAGCTAAAGGATTTAAAACCTGGGGGACACCTTTAATATCGTCAATATTTCCAAGCCCAAGTTCAGCCAGGTTCGGCAGACTTAATCCATTAACAACTTTAGAAATATTAACAAGAGTGTTACTCCCTTCGTCACCATACTTTTCAGCATCAGGAAGCTCGCCGATTCCTACTCCATCAAGTATAATTAGAAAAAAGTTTTTCATAAAGGTTTAAGAATTTAATTTTAATTCTGCTTTTTACTAACAGAAAGATCGGATTTAATTAATATTCTTAACTGTGTTGCCGCCTTTTTCCAGAGCTTTCTTCAGGGCTAAGTCGGCATTGTAAATTATTTCTTCAACATCTGTTTTATTATTGCAGGAAGCAACACCGATTGAGACAGTGTAAGTCGTTTGTTTTGAAACTATCTCTATTGGCTTGCGGGCAATCTTAACGCGTAATTTTTCTGCCCAGACAAAAACATCTTTTGTTGTAGAATTAAAAAAGAATACTCCAAAAACTTTATCATCTAATCTGCCAAAAAGATTTAACGGTGTGATTTCATCTGATATTGTTTCCGAAACGGCTTTCAGAACTTTAGGTAGAGGATTATCATCAAAGAGAGATTCCTGTTCCAAAAAATCATCGATTCGAACCAAAGCCAACGCGCCAGGTATTTTCAACTGAAGTGCTTTAATAAGATCAGACAACATTCTTTCTTTAAATGTATGTGCATTTAGTGCTTTGGTCTCTACATCAACTGAAAGAAAACTTTTCATCAATGATTGTGTTGAATGAGCATGAATTACAAAAGAAAGTAAATTAGCTGCATTTTTAAGAAATTGTATATCGGCGTTTGTATAATTGTTTTTCTTCAGGCTTTCAAAACACAACACGCCGTAATTTTGATTATGATGTACAAGTGGTATTGCAATAAATGAACCATCAAAACTTACATCTTCTACTTTAGAAAACCTGATGTATTGAGCCAATGATGTATCGTCAATTTTAATTGGAATTCCTGTCTTTATTGCTTTACCCACTAATGTGCCGCTTAATTCAACATCAAGTCCACCACCAATATATTTTAAGGAAGTGTTATTCAGAATAGTTTGTGTTTTAAATTTCTGATCCAACGGATTGTAATACACAAATGCAAAAGCATCCCAGGGGATTAACAAACTGATCGAATTTTGCAAGGCAGTAGCCAGATCTTGTTCACTTTCAAATTTATATTCCGGGCTTACCATATTTAAAATACCTTTAAGCCTTTGCTGAGATACATTGTCTGAATGTTTCTCCTCAAAGATGCCAATTATCATAGTTATAACTCTTACAAACCTTCCCATTGCATATATCGTTTCAATACCAAAAGCATCGTTGTCTTTGGAGTCCATTGCAATTATTGCAATAAGATGTTTATCATAAAACAAAGGAACTCCGACAAAACTTCTTATACCCTGGGAAGATTCATAATATCTTATAACATCGGCTTCTGCAGCAGGAGAAATATCGCTAAGCAATTCCGGTTCTCCCTTTTGAACCATCTTGCTCAAGATATCATCTTCTATATCAAATTTTCTTCTTGCTATATCATTTGAACTCGATACAAACTTTTCAATTGATAACTTTTCTTTTTGTTTATTATACCAGAAAAAAATGGCAGTATTCGCAGAGAAAGCCTCTTTTATGACAGTAAGAATTTTTTCAAGAACAAAAGTGAATTGTGCATCGTGTCCCATTTCTGTTGGGATTTTCTCATTGGCAATTTCCTCAAATCGTTCTTTTAAATCAGGAGGTTTAACCGTTGCCCTTGATGATCTATCGGGCATGTAAGTTTCATCAGTAATTATCTCAATATCCTTATTTTTGGAAACAATTTTAAACGATTCATCGAAGTATTCGGTGTGTTTTGTATCCGGGCTGCTGTACAAATCGTCGCCTAAATCTTCTTCAGGATAGTCGGGAATATAATCTTTTCCAAATTTAAGTGAGTCTCGTAAGAAAATTATGAAACCCACATAAATTATGATGAGTCCTATCGTAATAATTCTTATAACAACATCGTCGGTAATGAGCAAAATTATTGCCAGGAGAGGAACAATTAAAAATATCAGTAATCTTTTTCTTTGTCGCCGATCCATCACAAGCAGAAAGTATATGGGAAGTTAAAAAACAATGACAAATATATAGTTAGTATAAGCGAATATCAAACGTTATAAAGTTGCGCTTACTAAAGGAACTCAATAAAACTGTTCACTAAGTTTTTTCAGGACATCTTTTTGTCCTATTTTTTTGATAGCAGAATATCCGAATAAATTTTTGTTGATTTCCAAAGCAGGAAATATTTCTTGTACAACTTTTTTAGAAGCAGCTATTTGAGATTGCTTAAGCTTATCAATTTTACTAAGAATAACAATGTAAGGAATGTTTTGAGACTTCAGAAGATCATTTAGTTGTTCGTCAAGAATTGTTGGCTTATGCCTGCTGTCTATTATGTGAAATGCTAATGAAATGTGAGATGATTTATTTATAAACTCTCCAACCAATTTCCCCCACTTTTCTCTTTCAGTTTTACTTACTTTAGCGTAACCATATCCGGGCAGATCAACGATGTAAAACTTGTCGTCAATTTTATAGTAATTAATTGAACGTGTCTTGCCAGGAGTTGAGCTAATTTTAGCGAGACTTTTCCTATTAAAAAGAGAATTTATAAAAGATGATTTGCCAACATTCGATCTTCCACAAAGTATTACTTCCGGAAGGCGATGCCCGGGAACATCCTTTAGATTATAAACTGATGTAACAAAATCCTGCGTTTCGAACATACTTTAATATATATATAATTAGTGAGTTTGAGATATTGAATTCTCAAATAATCTTTAAAACAAAAAATCCTCGCCTAAACGAGGATTTCTGTCTTTGATTCAAAACTATTCATCCTTTTTCTTGCGTCCCTTTTTTTTAGGTTTTTCTTCTGCTTCTTTTTCATCTTCTTTCTTTTTCCTACCTCTTTTTTTCGGCTTCTTTTCGTCCTTGGTTTCTTCAATTACATTAGCATCTTCAACTGCAGGGGTTGCCTCTTCATTTTCTTTTTGTTTCTTTACTTTCTTAGCTTCTTTTTGTTCCTTTTTTTCTTCGTCTTTTGCTTTCATAGCTTCATTGAAGTCAACAAGTTCAAGAATAGCAACATCAGCGGCATCACCTACTCTCTTACCGAGTTTAATAACTCTTGTATAACCTCCGGCTCTGTCACCTATTTTTTCTAAAATATCACCGAATAATTCCTTAACAACTTCCTTATCATGAATTTCACTCATAACCTGTCTTTTGGAATGAAGGTCATTCTTTCTTGCTTTGGTAATAAGTGTTTCCGCAAAGCTTCTTGTTTCTTTAGCTTTTGCAAGTGTTGTTCTTATTCTTTTATGTCTAAATAAAGAAGTTGCAAGAGCTCTTAATAGAGCTTTACGATGGCTTGCTGTTCTTCCTAATTTTCTTCCTCTTACACTGTGTCGCATTTCCGATCCTAATTAAAATACTTTGGAATTAAGTTGTTTCAGGTTCTTCTTTAATATATTTGTCTACATCCATTCCGAACTCGAGACCCATAGTCTCGACAATTTCCATCAGTTCTGAAAGAGATTTTCTTCCGAAATTTCTGAACTTAAGCATTTCACCTTCATCTTTTCTTACAAGATCAGCAAGATTTTTAATGTTGGCAGCTTTAAGACAGTTGTGAGATCTTACGCTAAGTTCAAGATCATCAACAGGTGTAAGAAGTATCTTTTTTATTCTTTCTGATTCTGTGTCTTTTGGTGTAACTGCTTGTTCTTCTTCCTGCTCAATATCGAAGTTAATAAAAAGCTGAACATGCTCTCTCAGTATCTTTGCAGCCTGAGTAAGTGCATCGTCAGGAGTAATGGAACCATCGGATGTAATCTCTAGAGTAAGTTTCTCATAATCAGCTTTGTCACCTATACGAACATTTTCTACATCATATTTTACATTTTTGATTGGTGTAAAAATAGAATCTATAGGAATAACACCTATAGTCTGATCAGGAGAAACATTTTCAGCAGCGGGAACATATCCAACACCTTTTCCCACATTTAACTCAACAAGAAGCTTAATGTTTTTATTAAGTGTTGCGATATGAAGTTCGGGATTAAGAACTTCAACTTCATTGCTTGCTTTTTGAATATCAGCAGCGGTCCATTCTCCCTGTCCATCGAAAGAGATATCGATCTTATTAGGCTTTTTGCCGAGTAATTTCATTCTAACTTGCTTAAGATTCAGAATAATCTCTGAAACATCCTCGACTACTCCTTCAATGGTAGTAAATTCATGAAGCACACCACTGAATTTAACGGAAGTTATTGCAGCACCGGTTAAAGAGGAAATGAGAACTCTTCTGAGAGAATTCCCAAGTGTAACACCATAACCTCTTTCAAGCGGCTGCAGCGAAAATCTTCCATAATTATTCGTATATGTTGACTCGTCAAGAACTACAGCTTCGGGCATCTTTAAATATGATATGCTCATTTAATAATCCTCTAAAATTTATCTATTAAAAAAATTTATTTAGAATAAAGCTCTACAACCAACTGCTCGTTGGCGTTAAGCGGAATATCCGCTCTTTCAGGAACCTGAACAAATGTTCCGCTCAATGTAGCTTTATCAATAGTTAACCAGGAAAACTGATTGTCCCTTACTTTCTTGAGAGAATTATGAATAACATCCATCTTCTTGCTCTTTTCGCGGATGCGTATAATATCTCCTGCAGATACAACAAAAGATGGAACATTTACTGACTTGTCGTTAACCATTACATGCCTGTGACTCACAAGCTGCCGGGCTGAAATCCTTGTAGGTGCAAAGCCTAAGCGATAAACAACGTTATCGAGTCTTCTTTCCAGAAGTTTAATAAGGTTTTCGCCGGTAATACCTTTTTGTCTGCTGGCTTTCTCAAAAAGATTTCTAAACTGCTTTTCGAATAAACCATAAATCCTTTTGATTTTTTGCTTTTCTCTTAACTGAACGCCGTATTCTGATATTTTTTGACGCCTGGATTGTCCATGTTCTCCGGGAGGATAGTTCTTCTTCTCAAGAGGACTTTTTCCCATTAAAGATTTAGGACTTCCAAAAAGATCCTGTCTTTCTCTTCTGCTCAGTTTATATTTTGGACCTGTATGTCTTCCCATCTAGTAATTAACTCCGTTATAAATTAAACTCTTCTTCTTTTTGGCGGTCTGCAGCCGTTATGAGGAATCGGGGTTACATCACGAATTGATGATACTACCAACCCTGCTGTATTTAATGCTCTGATAGCCGCTTCTCTTCCGGAACCAGGACCTTTCACAAGAACTTCAACTCTTCTCAAACCAAGATCGTAAGCTTCTTTAGCAGCAGCTTCTGCCGATGTTTGTGCAGCATAAGGTGTGTTTTTTCTTGAACCTTTAAAACCGTTCTTCCCTGCCGAGGACCACGAAATAGTATTTCCATAAATATCAGTAATAGTAACTACTACATTATTAAATGTAGCTTTTATGTGAGCTATACCATTCGCATCAACGTGAGTTCTTTTCTTAACTTTTTTTACTGCTTTAGCCAAACTAATTTCCTTCCGTTTTAATTACTTCTTAGTAGGAACTTTTTTCTTTCCAGCAACAGTCTTACGTTTACCTTTTCTGGTTCTGGAATTGGTTCTGGTTCTCTGTCCTCTTGCGGGTAAACCTTTTCTGTGTCTTATGCCACGGTAGCTTCCTATGTCCATCAGTCTTTTAATATTCTGCTGAATGTCAGAACGTAAAGCACCTTCGACTTTAAAATCCGCCTGGATAACCGCTCTTATCTGCGCTACCTCATCTTCGTTAAGATCAGATACTTTTTTATTCGGATCAACTTTCGCTTTTTCTATAATAACTGAAGCAAGTGAACTACCGATACCGAAAATGTATTGCAATCCGAAAAGCACTTTTTTATTTTTTGGCAAATCTACACCAGCTATACGAGCCAATTATATCTCCTTACTTTTTATTATTAACCCTGACGCTGTTTATGTTTTTTGTTTTTACAAATAACTCTTACAACGCCTTTACGTTTAATAATTTTACAATTTTCACATATTTTTTTAACTGAAGCTCTTACTTTCATTTTTTGCTCACTATTTATATCTGTATGTTATTCTTCCCTTTGATAAATCATAGGGAGAAAGTTCAATCGAAACTTTATCCCCTACCAATATTTTAATAAAGTGCATTCTCATCTTCCCGGAAATATGTGCAAGTATCTCGTGCCCGTTATCAAGCTTTACTTTAAAATTAGCATTGGGCAAAGTTTCGGTAACAATTCCATCGACTTTAATTGGTCCTTGTTTCGCCATTAAATTACAGTCAGTATTTCCGGTTTACCGTTTGAAACCAAAATAGTATGTTCAAAATGTGCAGAAGGCAAACCATCTGCCGTTAAAACTGTCCAGCCATCTTCACTTGTATGAACAGCGTTTTTACCAAGATTAACCATCGGTTCAATTGCAAGCGTCATTCCTTTTCTCAATTTAACCCCGGTTCCTTTTTTTCCGAAGTTTGGAATAGACGGATCTTCATGCAAATGTTTTCCAACACCGTGTCCGCAAAGTTCTCTTACTATAGAATATCCATGATCTTCAACATAATCTTGAATCGTTGCAGAAATATCGTATAACCGATTCCCTTCCTTTGCTTCTTCAATACCGAGATATAAAGATTTTTCAGTCACATCAAGAAGATTTTGTCTTTCTTCATTTATCTCACCAACAGGTACAGATAAAGCTGCGTCTCCATAGTAACCGTTTTTATCTACACCTACATCAAGAGAAATAATTTCACCATTTTTAAGAACTCTGTCTCCGGGAATTCCATGAACTACTGCATCATCAATTGATGCACAAATCGAACCCGGAAATTTGAAAGAACCTACTTGCGAATACCCTTTAAAAGCGGCTCTCGCATTATTACTTAGAATATAATCTTCTGCTATCTTATCAAGCTCTAACGTTGTTATACCAGGTTTTACATTAGCTTTTAATAATTGCAAAGTTTCTGCAACTATTCTGCAGCTTTCCCTGATATAGTCAATTTCCTTTTTTGTTTTTATATATATCACAATTACTTAACACGCTATCTGCGTCCTCTTACCTTGCCCGACTTCATAAACCCATCATAATGTCTCATCAAAAGATGAGATTCAACCTGCTGCAAAGTATCTAAAGCAACACCAACAATAATTAATAAACTCGTTCCGCCAAAAAATTGTGAGAACTGTCCCGAAACTCCCCATACTCTTACAAAAGCCGGAAGTATTGCAATAATGGCTAAAAAGATGGAGCCGGGAAGTGTAATCTTTGTAAGAATATTATCTATAAATTCAGAAGTTTGTTTCCCCGGTCTAATCCCAGGTATAAATCCTCCCTGCTTTTTCATATTGTCGGCAACGTCTTTCGGATTAAATGCTATAGCAGTATAAAAATATGTAAAGAACACAATCATCAAAGCATATATCGCAGAATAAACAGGTGAAGTATAGACAAAGTAACCGGATATATTCTGCAAAAAATCATTATCCGGAAAAAACGAGAGCACAGTATTTGGTATAAACATTATTGACTGTGCAAATATTATCGGCATAACTCCTGCTGTATTAACTCTCAAAGGAATATACTGAGTTACTCCTCCGTAAACTTTTCTTCCAACTACTCTTTTTGCATATTGAACAGGTATTCTTCTTGTTCCCTGTGTAACTAAAACAACACCCGCGATAATTAACGTCATAAGCGAAAGTATAACAATCTCAATTACTATACTTCTTGTGCCGGCAGATATAAGCCTATACTCATCAAGAACAGCAAACGGAAAACGTGCAATAATACCAATAAAAATTATTAATGATATTCCGTTTCCAATTCCTTTATCAGTTATTTGTTCACCCATCCACATCATAAAAACAGTTCCGGCAGTAAGTATTAGTATTGTAGAAAAAACCCACGTAAAGCCCTGAACCTGAGCAGGGACAATCGGCATACCCTGAACCTGTATATTAAGTAATCTAACCGTTACTCCCCATGCCTGCAAAGCAGAAATGAGGACTGTTCCATACCTGGTTAGCTGAGTAATTTTCTTTCTGCCTTCTTCGCCTTCCTGCTGCAATTTCTGAAAGTAAGGAACAACTGCGCCCATCAACTGCAGAATAATTGATGCAGATATATAGGGCATAATTCCAAGAGCGAAAATAGCTGCATTATGGAACGCACCTCCAACAAACAAATCATATAACCCGAATAAATTATCGGAGGTCTGATTTTGCATACTCTGAGTTAAAAGAACAGCATCAACACCCGGTATTGTAAGATGAGAGCCTAGCCGGACAAGACTTAACAAAGCTAAAGTATATAAGATTCTCTTCCGGAGTTCGTGAATCTTGAAAATATTTCTGAAGGTTTCTGTGATTTTAGACATTTATGCTGAATTAAACCTTTTTAATTGAGCCGCCGGCAGCCTCAATCTTTTCTTTAGCTGAATTACTGAACGCACTTACTTCAAGCTGAACTTTTGTTTTAAGTTCTCCCTTACCCAGAATTTTTACAGATTTTTTAATACTCTTGATCAAACCTAATTTTTTCAACTCTTCTGCATTAAGGACAACATCTTTAAGCTTATCTTTTTCTGCAAGTTTCTGTAAGCTGTCCACGTTTATTATTTGAAACTCTTTTTTGAAGATGTTCGTAAAACCAAACTTAGGAACCCTTCTCTGCAAAGGCATCTGTCCGCCTTCAAACCAGATTTTCTTTTTAGCTCCTGAACGTGAAAGTTGACCATTCATACCTTTAGTGGCTGTTCCTCCATGTCCAGAGCCTTCACCTCTAGCAATTCTTTTCCGTTTCTTCTTAGAACCAGCAGCATATTTTAGATTACTTAATACGTCCATTATTTTTTAATCTCTTTTTTCGTTTTAGTTGTAGTCTTCTTTGTGCTTTTAGCAGTAGCTGTCTTTTTAGTCGCTACAGTTTTCTTAGTTTTTTTTGCAGCAGGTTTTGTAGCCTGTTGATTTTGTTCTTCAACTGTGGGCTCAAACTCGCTAACTTCTACTAAATGAGTTACCCTATTAATCATTCCTCTTATTTGGGGAGTATCATTATGTATTTTTTCCCAGTTTGGTCTTCCCAAACCCAAAGCTTTAATAGTTAGCTTTTGTCTTACAGGTCGATCAATAATGCTTCTTATTTGCTTAATTTTTAATTTCATTACTTATAATCCACTTAAATCAGGAATTAAATAATTCTGTTATACTCATACCGCGTTTACGGGACATCTTCCTCGCATCAATCAAACTAAGTAACCCATTAAGAGTTGCTTTAACCTGGTTATGAGGATTGCTTGAACCAAGAGATTTAGTAAGAATGTCCTGAATACCGGCTGCTTCAAGAACTGCACGTACACCGCCGCCTGCAATTAGCCCGGTTCCTGCTGAAGCAGGTTTCAACAATACTTTCCCGGCGCCGTATTTGCCTAAAATTTGATGGGCTATAGTACCTTTTATAATTGAAACCCGAACAAGATTTTTCCTTGCATCATCAATACCTTTTGAAATTGCATCGGTAACTTCGTTTGCTTTACCAAGACCAACTCCAACAACACCGTTGCCATTTCCAACAACAACAATAGCATTGAAACTAAACCTGCGTCCACCCTTTACTACTTTGGCAACACGGTTTATATGCACTACTTTTTCTTTCAGGTTTTCAACTTCAGTCGATCTTACGATCTTATCCTTTTCTACTTTCATAAAAACTCAATCATTAAATAAAATGTTTAACAAAATCTCAACCGGCATTAAAAAAGCTGCCGGGAGAGGATTCGAACCTCTACAGACGCCTCCAAAGGGCGTAGTCCTGCCATTAGACGACCCGGCAAAAGTTTGTATACTGCATTAAAATTTCAACCCTCCTTCACGTGCACCTTCGGCAAATGCCTGTACACGTCCATGGTATTTATAACCATTACGATCGAACACTACGGTTGAAATGTTTTTCTCTAAAGCTTTTTTTGCAACGAGAATTCCAACAAGTTTGCTTTTTGCAGTTTTTCCTTTTGCTGATTTTAGATCCTCTACAATTTCTTTAGATAACGAAGAAGCGGAAGCAATTGTTTTTCCGTTCGAGTCGTCGATTATCTGTCCATAAATATTACCGAGACTACGATAAACCGATAATCTCGGTTTTACCGATGTGCCTGCAATGTTTTTTCTTATTCTTACCTTGGCTCGCAGTCTTCCGTTTTTATCTCTTTTTATCATTCTTTAATAATCTCCAAGATTATTTACCAGCTGTCTTACCGGCTTTTCTCTGAATTTGTTCATCAGAATATTTAATACCTTTCCCTTTATATGGTTCCGGTTTTCTGATAGATCTTATTTTTGCAGCAACCATACCTACCAGTTGCTTATCAATGCCCGATATAACTATTTGTGTTTGGACAGGAGTTTGTAGCACAACCTCTTCCGGCGGAACAAAATATACCGGGTGTGAAAATCCAATATTTAGTAAAAGATTTTTCCCTTTCAACTCTGCCCTGTATCCAACACCAACTATATCGAGAGTTTTTGTAAACACATTAACAACACCGTTAACCATATTTTGGATTAAAGCTCTTGTCAAACCGTGCAAAGCTTTATTTTCCTTTGTATCATCGGGGCGTGTAACTATCAATTCATTGTCTTTTATTTCAATAGAAATATTAGAATGAACTTTTCTTTCAAGTTCACCTTTAGGTCCCTTTACTTTTACGCTGGAACCATTCTTCGTAATTATTACGCCTTTTGGTATTTCAATTGGTTTCTTACCGATTCGCGACACTTTAAAACTCCATCTTAAAAAATTACCATATATAACAAACTACTTCGCCACCTATAGCTTGTTTCCTTGCTTCTTTATC
The DNA here is from genome assembly GCA_963727535.1 of uncultured Ignavibacteria bacterium. GTDB lineage: Bacteria > Bacteroidota > Ignavibacteria > Ignavibacteriales > Ignavibacteriaceae > RBG-16-34-14. Next base: position 1,252,485 of record CAVSGR010000006.1, on the reverse strand, counting down.
AGTTAGTAATCCCTGCGAAGTTGATACAACTGCAACCCCTAAACCATTCAACACTTTAGGAAGTTTATCTGATTTTTTATAAACTCTTAGTCCCGGCTTGCTTATCTTTTTTAAGCCGCTGATTGCCGGGTTACCGTTTGAATATTTTAATTCTAATCTTAAAATATTCTGCTTATTATCCTCAACTAAAGAATAGTCATGGATAAATTTTTGTGTTTTCAATATTTCAGCAAGATTTTTTTTCATTTTTGAAGCCGGAATATCGACTCGCAGCTTCCTGGCTTTGGAAGCATTTCTAACTCTTGTTAAAAAATCTGAAATCGGATCTGTTACTGGCATAAATAAAATTCTCCTTTTACCAACTTGATTTCTTTACACCCGGTAACTCACCTTTTAGTGCCATTTCTCTTAATACGAGTCTCGACACACCAAACTTTCTGTGATACCCTCGGGCCCTTCCGGTAAATAAACAACGGTTATGCAGCCTAACTGGTGAAGCATTTCTCGGAAGCTTTTGTAAAGCATCGTAATCACCCTGTGCTTTAAGTTCCTCTCTCAGCTTCTTATATTTTTCGTAAGTTTTTCTTCTTTTTTCTTCACGAGCTATTAAGCTTTTTCTTGCCATAAAACCTCTTGTTAAGCTGTTTTCATTTCTTTTCTTCTGAATGGGACACCGAATCCATGAAGTAATTCATAGGCTTCATTATCGGTCTTTGCGGTAGTAACAATTGTAATATCCATTCCAAGAACTTTAGTAATTTTATCAACATTAATTTCAGGAAAGATTATCTGTTCCTTTATGCCGAGAGAATAGTTTCCTCTCCCGTCAAATGATTTATCAGAAAGACCTCTGAAATCTCTTACACGCGGTAAAGCTACGTTCACAAGCCTGTCCAGAAATTCATACATTCTTTCTTTTCTCAAAGTTACCATTGCACCAATGTTAACGCCTTCGCGCAACTTAAAATTCGAAATAGCTTTTTTGGCTTTCCTGATGCTTGGTTTTTGTCCTGTTATTGATTCAAGATCTTTTACTGCTTCATCAAGTACTTTAGAATCAGCCACTGCATCTCCGACTCCCATATTGACAACAATTTTGTGAATACGCGGAACCTGCATAATGCTTTTGTAACTGAATTTTTTCAAAAGTCCAGGAGCTATTTCCTTTTTATAAGTAACAAAAAGGCGAACAGGAACTTTTATTTCCTTTTCCTTTTTAGAAACATCAGCCCCTTCCTTTTTTGTTTTCTGTTTTGGAGCTGCTTCTTTTTTTTCTTTTTTATCTGCCATAATTTTTCAAATTTTATTTAGACCATCTCGCCGCTTGCTTTGCTGACGCGCTGGTTTTTTTTCTTACCTGTTTTTTCATCCAGAATAATCTGGGCACCCAATCTTGTAGCCTCATTTGTTTTGGGATCAATAAACATCACATTAGAAGCATGAATCGGAGCTTCTTTTTCAATAATTCCACCCTGCGGTTGTTTCTGGCTTGGTTTAGTATGTCTTTTTCTCAGATTTATTCCTTCAACTATAATTCTTGTCATTGAAGGAAATACCTTCAACACTTTTCCTGTTTTTCCTTTATCGTTACCGGATATTACAACCACATTATCGCTTTTTCTTATTTTCATTATTAAGCCTTTTTTATAAAACTTCCGGAGCCAGAGAAACAATTTTCATAAACTGCTTTTCTCTTAACTCTCTTGCAACCGGACCAAAAATACGGGTTCCGCGCGGTTCATTTTGCGGATTAATTAAGACCACCGCATTCTCATCAAACCTTATGTAAGAACCGTCTTTCCTTCTAACTTCCTTCTTTGTTCTTACAATAACCGCTTTTGAAACTTCACCTTTTTTTACAGTTCCATTCGGGATAGCTGATTTTACGGCAACAACTATTGTATCTCCAACACTTGCATAATTTCTTCCACTGCCTCCAAGCACCCTAATACAACGCGCTCTTTTGGCTCCCGAATTATCGGCAACAATAAGATTTGTTTCTTCCTGAATCATTCTATAGTTACCCTTCTATTTGGCTTTTTCCACAATTTCAACCAATCGCCATCTTTTCTTCAAACTCAGAGGGCGTGTTTCCATAATCTTTACTTTATCTCCAACGTTACATTGCCTCTTTTCATCGTGAGCCATTAGCTTTGTAGTTTTCTTAAAATATTTTTTATAAATAGGATGTGGAACTCTTCTTTCAATTGCAACAGTAATTGTCTTTTCCATTTTATTACTAGTTACAATTCCAATCCTTGTTTTGCGCAGGCTGCGTGTTTCCATACTAATCCTTATTTACAGCAGGAACTTTTTCCACTGTCCTTTTTCTTTCGTTGAGAATTGTTCTCATTCTTGCAATATCTTTTTTTGCCAGCATTATTTTTGCTGTATTAGTTAATTGTTTAAGCTGATGCGAGAACCTGAGATCGATAAGATTTTGTTCTTCTTCTTCGATTCTTTTTACAAGTTCGTCATCTTTCATTTCTCTTATTTCGTGAATCTTCATTTCTATTGCACCTACATTATATCCGGTCGGGACACAACTTTTGTTTTAATTGGTAATTTAAAAGCACATGTTTTAAGTGCATCGTAAGCTAACTCTTTCGAAACACCTGAAACTTCGAACATCACCCTGCCCGGTTTTATGACAACTACCCAAAACTCAGGGGCACCTTTTCCTTTTCCCATCCTGGTTTCAAGAGGTTTTTTAGAAACCGGTTTATCGGGAAATATTCTTATAAAAACTTTACCATCTCTTTTCATTTTTCTTGTAACAGCAACTCTGCAAGCCTCGATTTGCCGGCTGGTTATCCATGCCGGTTCCAGAGCCTTAAGACCATAATCTCCGAACGCAACAGTAGCTCCTCTATAAGCTTTACCAGCTCTTCTTCCACGCTGGGCTTTTCTGTACTTAACTCTTTTGGGCATTAACATATTAAAATCGCCTTATCTTAATTTATTCCGATACTCTTTTGCCCAGGATTTCTCCACGGCAAATCCAAACTTTAATTCCTATTGAGCCATAAATTGTTTCAGCTCTTCCGGGAGCGTAATCAATATCTGCTCTTATTGTATGCAGTGGAATCCTTCCTTCTTTATATTGTTCGGTTCTTGCCATTTCGGCTCCGCCTAATCTTCCCGAACACATTATCCTGATTCCTTCGGCACCCATTCTCATTGCGGCAGTAATTGCCATTTTCATCGCTCTTCTGAAGGAAACTCTTCCTTCAATCTGGTTTGCAATATTTTCTGCAACAAGATATGCATCCAGTTCAGGTCTCTTAATTTCATTAATCTGTACTTTAACATCTTTATCAACAACTTCTTTTAATTCTTGCTCGAGCTGTGTAATTTCTTTACCGCTTTTACCAATCACTACACCAGGTCTTGAAGTATGTATTGTCAAAATCACATTCTTTGAAGTTCTGTCAATTACAATTCTGGAGACGCCGGCTTTCTTAAGGCGGTTTCTTATATATGATCTAAGCTTATAATCTTCCTTAAGCTTGCTTGCGTAACTTTTATTCTCGTACCAGTTAGAATCCCATCCTCTGATGATGCCGACTCTAAAACCAATAGGATTTACCTTCTGTCCCAATAAACCTCCTGTTATGCTTTAGTAGCAACTATAATTGTAATATGACAAGATCTCTTTCTTATTCTGTATGCACGACCCATTGGTGCAGGTGAAATTCTCTTCTGCGTTGGGCCCTGATTTACAAATACTTCTTTGACAAAGATATCACCGGGTTCCATTCTTGTAGCTTCATCTTTGTTCATCAAATTCGAAACGGCTGATCTCAAAACTTTCTCAGCATCTTTTGAAGCATGCTTGGGAGAAAAGTGAAGAACTTCCAATGCTTTGTCCACGGACATTCCCCTGATCAGATCAATTACGAGTCTCATTTTTCTCGGGGAAGATCCTAAAAATCTATGTATAGCTTTTGCTTCCATCAAATGTTATCCTTTCACCTGGGAAGCTTTTTCGGCTTTTGTTCCCGGGTGTGCTCTAAAAATTCTTGTCGGTGCAAACTCACCGAGTTTATGCCCTACCATGTTTTCAGTAATATAAACCGGAATCATTTTATTACCATTATGAACAGCAATAGTATGTCCGACAAAATCAGGAGTAATAGTAGATGCACGAGACCAAGTCTTAACAATTTTTTTCTGATTAATATCATTAAGCTTGGCTATCTTGTCAGCAAGCTTGTAATCTACAAAGGGACCTTTTTTAATTGATCTAGGCATAATCTCTTACTATTTTTTACGACGTTTAATTATATACTTGTTAGAACTTTTTTTATGTTTTCTTGTTTTCAATCCCTTAGCTTTCTGACCCCACGGCGATACAGGATGACCTCCACCTGAGGTCTTTCCTTCGCCACCACCCATAGGATGATCTACCGGGTTCATAGCAACTCCACGAACATAAGGTCTCTTACCAAGCCATCTTGTTCTGCCTGCTTTACCAAGGCTGATATTTTCCTGCTCTGCATTACCAACAACTCCATAAGTAGCCATACATTCTAACCTAATCATTCTTACTTCTCCTGACGGCATCTTCAATTGAGCATAGTCCCCTTCTTTTGCCATAAGCTGTAAAGATGAACCAGCACTTCTTCCAAACTGTCCTCCTTTACCGGGTTTAACCTCCACGTTATGAACAAAACTTCCCATTGGTATTTCAGACAAAGGCATTGCATTACCGACTGTTATTTCACTGCCGGTTCCGGATGTAACTGTATCACCAACTTTTAATCCATCAGGAGCAATGATATATCTTTTTTCTCCATCAGCATAATGAAGTAGAGCTATTCTCGAAGTCCTATTCGGATCATACTCGATTGAAAAAACTTTAGCCGGAACTTTGTGTTTGTCTCTTTTAAAATCTATTATACGATATCTTTGCTTATGCCCGCCGCCAATGTGGCGTGCAGTTATCCGACCATGATTATTTCTGCCGCCGGTTTTTCTTAAAGCTACGGTTAAAGATTTTTCCGGCTGCTCTTTTGTTATCTCATCAAACTTTGAATTTGATCTGAATCTTGTTCCGGGAGTAACCGGTTTTAATTTTTTAATTGCCATTCTTAAGTTCCGCTAAATCTACACTTGCTCAAATAATTCTATTGTTTCTCCTTCTTTAAGAGTAACAACAGCCTTTTTATATTTTGAAGTTCTTCCTACAAACCTTCCGCTTTTTCTGAACTGAGTTTTGGTTTTACCTTTATGTCTTAAAGTTTTTATATCAATTACATGTACATTAAATTTTTGTTCGATAGCTTTTGCAATCTCAACTTTGTTTGCCTTTGGATTAACAATAAAACCAAATTTATTCTGAACTGCTGAAATGTTCGTCATCTTTTCGGTTATCAATGGTCTTATTAAAATATTATGCATGTTATTCCTCCGAACTGCCGTTCCCGAAAGATCCATTGATTACATCAACAGCACTTTTCTGTAAAATCAAAACCTGGTTATTTAGAATATCATAAGTAGAAGCTTTATTTGCTTCAAGAATTTTTACTTTAGGAATATTCCTGCCTGATTTATAAACATTCACCTGAGTGCCATTTGTAAGAATCAAAACTTTTTTGCCAGCAACATTCAATGCTTTAAGTATGTTTGAAAATTCCTTCGTTTTTGATATCTCAAAATTAAAATCCTCTACAACGATGACTTGTTCATCTTTAACCTTATAACTGAAAGCAGATTTTCTTGCAAGGCTTTTTACTTTTTTGGGAATACCCTGGCTGTAATCTCTTGGACGGGGTCCAAAAATTCTTCCTCCACCGACCCATAAAGGAGAACGACTAGTACCAGCACGCGCGCCGCCTCTTCCTTTCTGTTTCCATGGTTTTTTACCTCCGCCTCTTACCTCACCACGCTCTTTTGATTTATGCGTACCCTGTCTCTTGTTCGCAAGATAAGTTTTTACTGCAAGGTATATTGCATGGTCATTCGGTTCGATGCCAAAAATATCCTTCGACATATCTACCTTTTTACCGCTGCTCTTACCATCTATTTTATAAATATCAAGTTTCATTTTTTATAATTACTTTTTTTTCAATTCTACAATTGAATTAATCGCACCCGGGACGGCACCTTTAACCAGAATGAGATTTTCTTCAAGCATTATTTTAATAACTTTTAAATTGGAAACTGTTACACTTCGATAACCAGTTCTGCCAGCCATTCTTTGCCCTTTGAAAACTCTTGATGGATAAGAGCTCGATCCAATTGAACCTGGTGCTCTTAACCTGTCACTCTGTCCATGAGTAGTTCCACCAACTCCACCGAAACCATGTCTTTTCATAACACCCTGGAAACCTTTTCCTTTACTCTTGGCAGTAACTTTTATTTTTTCACCTTCCTTAAAAATATCTACCTTAACTTCATCACCAATTTTAAAATCACCAATAGTCGGGAATTTAAACTCTCTTAAAAGTAAACTTGGAGAGAAGCTATTCTTTTTAAATTGTCCTAAAACCGGCTTGGAAACATTCTTTTCTTTTCTCTCGCCAAATCCAAGTTGAAGCACTTCGTAACCATCTTTATCTTTTGTCTTTATAGAAACAACTTTACAAGGTCCTGCCTGAATAACAGTAACAGGAATCTGTTCTCCCTGACCGTCGAACACGCTTGACATTCCCAATTTTCTACCGATTAACCCGGACATCTTATCTCCCGATAACTTTAAAGTTTAATTTCTATATCTACACCCGCCGGAATATCCAACTTACTTAATGAATCGACGGTTTTGTTGTTTGAATTATGAATATCAATTATTCTTTTATGTGCCCTTGTTTCAAACTGCTCACGAGATTTTTTATCAACATGAGGAGATCTCAAAACAGTATAAACAGTGCGCCTTGTTGGAAGAGGAACAGGTCCCGACACAACAGCTCCTGTACTTCTAACAGTTTTAATAATCTTTTCAGCAGATTTATCGATCAGAATATGATCGTACGATTTTAATTTTATTCTTATTTTCTGACCGGGCACTTTATTTAACTCCTTAAAAACTATCCAAACAAAAGGGAGTTAATAACTCCCTTCTGTCATCAATAATTTATCTATTCATTAATTTTAGTAACTACACCAGCACCGACTGTTCTTCCGCCTTCACGAATAGCAAAACGTAATCCATCTTCCATTGCTATTTCGGAAATCAACTCAACGGAAAGCATAACTCTATCACCTGGCATAACCATTTCTGTTCCCTGTGGAAGTGTAGCAACACCGGTAACATCGGTTGTTCTAAAATAAAACTGAGGTCTGTAACCATTAAAGAAAGGGGTGTGTCTTCCACCTTCATCTTTGGATAAAATATATACTTCACCTTCAAATTTTTTGTGGGGGGTGATACTTCCTGTTTTAGCTAAAACCATTCCTCTTTCAATTTCATTTTTATCTACACCTCTCAGTAATATACCAGCATTATCACCTGCCATAGCCGCATCAAGTTCTTTTCTAAACATTTCGATACCAGTAACAACAGTTTTTTTGTGGACACCAAGACCAATAAGTTCTACTTCTTCCTGGATCTTTACCTGACCTCTTTCAACTCTACCTGTTGCAACAGTACCACGACCAGTAATAGAGAAAACATCTTCAACCGGCATAAGAAAAGGTTTATCTGTATCTCTCTGTGGAACAGGGATGTAACTATCTACTGCATCCATTAATTCCCAGATACAAGTAAATCTTGGATCATCTAGTGGTGCATTAGAAGTAGCTGCTTCCAAAGCCTGAAGAGCTGATCCTTTAATAATAGGAATTTCATCTCCAGGAAATTCATAAGAATTTAAAAGATCTCTTAATTCAACTTCAACCAATTCGATAAGTTCAGGGTCGTCAACCATATCAATTTTATTCATGAATACTACAATTCTTGGAACACCAACCTGGCGTGCAAGAAGTATATGCTCACGTGTTTGAGGCATAGGACCATCGGTTGCGGCAACTACCAGGATAGCACCATCCATCTGTGCAGCACCAGTTATCATGTTTTTAACATAATCTGCGTGACCCGGACAGTCAACGTGGGCATAGTGTCTTTTATCAGTAGAATACTCAACGTGAGCTGTAGCAATCGTAATTCCTCTTTCTCTTTCTTCCGGTGCATTATCTATACTATCAAATGTTCTAACTTCAGATAGACCCTTTCTACTAAGAGCCATTGTGATGGCAGCTGTTAATGTAGTTTTTCCATGATCGACGTGACCAATTGTACCTACGTTAACGTGAGGCTTACTCCTGTCAAATTTTTCTTTTGCCATCTAATTTCTCCTTCAATTATTATTTATTTATAATTTTTTATGCTGTTACCGATTTTTTACCAAGCGTTTTTTCCGCTATTTCATCAGCAATTGATTTAGGCACTTCCTGATAAAATTCAAATTGCATTGAATATATTGCGCGTCCCTGCGTCATTGAGCGCAAGATAGTTGCATATCCAAACATTTCTGCTAAAGGAACCCGAGCTTTAATTACCTGGGCATCTTTCCTGGCAGAAAATCCTTCGATTTTTCCACGACGCGAATTAAGATCGCCCATAACATCACCCAGATATTCTTCGGGTGTTACAACCTCAACATCCATTATCGGTTCTAACAATATAGGTTTTGCTTTTTTTGCGCCTTCTTTTAAATGCAATAGACCCGGCTACTTTAAAAGATATTTCATCCGAATCAACATCATGATATGAACCGTCATAAAGTTTGGCTTTAATATCTACAACCGGAAAACCGGCAACTACACCGTTTCTCATAGCTTCCTGAATACCGGCTGATACGGGAGCAATAAACTCTTTAGGAACAACGCCTCCTACAATTCCATTAATAAATTCATATCCTTTACCCGGTTCATTAGGACCAAGTTCAATCCAAACATGTCCATACTTACCACGCCCACCGGATTGCTTAATAAACTTGCCTTCCGAATTTACAGTCTGTGAAATAGTTTCTCTATAAGCAACCTGAGGTTTACCAACGTTTGCATCTACTTTAAATTCTCTTTTCATTCTGTCAACAAGAATTTCAAGATGAAGCTCACCCATTCCGCTTATTAATGTTTGTCCTGTTTCATCATCAACTTTTACTCTGAAAGTCGGATCTTCATCCGATAACCTTGTAAGAGCATCAGAAAGTTTATCCTGATCCGCTTTTGTTTTGGGCTCAATAGCTATTTGTATTACCGGTTCGGGGAATATTATTTTTTCTAATAATATCGGATCATCTTCAGAACACAGAGTATCACCTGTCTTAGTATATTTCAACCCGACTGCTGCGGCAATGTCTCCAGCTCTTACTTCATCAATTTCTTCTCTGTGATTGGCATGCATCTGTAATAATCTGCTGATTCTTTCTTTCTTTTCACTTACAGCATTATATGTATAAGAACCGGATTTTAATACTCCAGAATAAACTCTGAAGAATGTTAGTTTACCGACAAAAGGATCAGTCATTATTTTAAAAGCTAGCGCAATAAACTTTTCTTTATCATCAATTTTTCTTTTTACTTTGTCATTAATTCCAATGTGATGAGCTTCGATTTCTTTGGAATCTACCGGTGATGGAAGAAAATCAATTACAGAATCAAGAAGCTTCTGAACTCCTTTATTTTTAAAAGCCGAACCACAAATAACAGGAATTATTTTAAGTTCAATAGTTGCTCTTCTAAGAACAGAGGTGATCTCATCTACACTTATCTCTTTTCCTTCAAGATATTTTTCAAGTAAAGTATCATCAACATCGGAGACAGCTTCGAGCATCTCGGTTCTAAATTTATTTGCAGTCTCCATTAAATCATGAGGAATATCTATTTCATCGTATGTTGCACCTAAAGTTTCTTCGTGGTACATTCTTGCCCTAAAACTAATTAAGTCAATAATCCCTGTGAATATATCACCCTCTCCAATAGGAAGAGTGATAGGAATCGCATTAGCTCCCAGTCTGTCTTTCATCATCTGGACAGCACTATAAAAATCAGCACCTGTTCTATCCATCTTATTAACAAAGGCAATTCTCGGAACTTTGTATTTATCTGCCTGTCTCCAAACGGTTTCGGATTGTGGTTCGACACCACCAACCGCACAGAATAATGCAACAGCTCCATCCAATACTCTTAAGGAACGTTCTACTTCAACTGTAAAGTCAACGTGACCGGGAGTATCTATTATATTAATTTGATGATCATTCCAAAAACATGTGGTAGCAGCACTGGTAATTGTAATACCACGTTCTTTTTCTTGTTCCATCCAGTCCATTGTAGCTGCGCCGTCATGCACTTCACCCAACCGGTGTGTTCTACCGGTATAAAAAAGAATTCTTTCGGTAGTTGTTGTTTTACCGGCATCGATATGCGCCATAATTCCAATGTTTCTAACCTTATCTAAATTAAACCTTGCCATTATTCATCAATCATATATTAATTAAACAATTACCATTTAAAGTGAGCAAACGCTTTGTTTGCTTCTGCCATTCTATGAGTGTCTTCCTTCTTTTTGACCGAAGAACCTTCTCCGTTTGAAGCAGAAATTAATTCAGAAGCGAGTCTTAAAGCCATCGATTTTTCATTCTTTTGACGAGAATATATCTTTAACCATCGCATAGCCAGGGCAATCCTTCTTTCAGGTCTTACTTCAGTAGGAACCTGGTATGTAGCTCCGCCGACTCTTCTGCTTCTTACTTCAATAACAGGCTGAACATTTGCTATTGCCTTCTTAAAAATTTCAACCCCTGGTTTTTTTGTTCTTTCTTCAATTATATCGAAAGCGCCATATAGCACTTCTCTTGCTTTTGATTTCTTTCCATCATACATCAAAGCATTAATAAATTTTGCAACTATTAAATCGTTGTACTTTGGATCTGCTTCTATATATTTTTTTTCGGCTCTTTTCTTTCTCATTTATTAAGCTTTCGGTTTTTTAGCTCCGTATTTTGATCTGCTTTTTTTTCTATCCTCAACACCACTTGTATCCAGAGTTCCTCTAATAATATGATAACGAACTCCTGGCAAATCTTTAACTCTTCCGCCTCTAATTAATACTATTGAATGTTCCTGCAAATTGTGTCCCTCCCCGGGAATATATGCAGTTACCTCAATACCATTTGTTAATCTAACCCTTGCAACTTTTCTTAAAGCAGAGTTAGGTTTCTTAGGAGTAGTTGTATAGACTCTCGTACATACTCCTCTTTTCTGAGGACAAGTTTCGAGAGCAGGGGCTTTCTTTTTTACTACGATCTGAACTCTGCCCTTACGAATCAACTGATTAATTGTTGGCAAAAATAACTCCTAGGTCAATATTTCATAAAAAATTTCAGACTTCTAATATAGCTCTTAGGTATAATTTTGTCAAGAAAGTCAAAATTAAGTAGTTCAACCCAAATGTTATTCAGTTACCTGAACTTCCTCCTCGGGTATAACCTCTGGAACTACTATTTCTGTTTTAAGCAATATATCTCTGTATTTCCTTAAACCAGTACCTGCAGGGATTAGATGTCCCATCACAACATTTTCTTTAAGACCCAACAGCTTGTCTATTTTAGCTTCAGTAGCTGCATTTGCTAAAACTTTAGTCGTTTCCTGGAAAGATGCTGCAGAAATAAAGCTTTGTGTAGATAATGCAGCTTGAGTAATACCTAAAAGAATATGTTCAAAAGTTGCAGGTTCTGCATCTCTCGCTTCTATTACTGCTTTTTCCTTTTTCTTTAGGTCTGTATTTATTTCTCTAAGTTTACTTTTAGGTATAAGCTGACCATCCTTGAATTTAGAATCACCCTTATTTTCAATATAGACAAGAGACATAATTTTATTATTCTCTTCTATGAATTCATTTCTGTCAACTACGTCTTCTTCAAGGAATTTAGTATCGCCGGGCGAAACAATTTTTACCTTCTGCAACATCTGGCGGACTATTACTTCGATGTGCTTATCATTTATCTTAACACCCTGTAAACGGTAAACATCCTGAATTTCATTTACAAGATATTCCTGTACGGCACTGGTTCCTTTAATCTTAAGAATATCATGAGGATTTATAGGTCCATCCGTGATTTTTTCACCGGCAGGAATTTCATCACCATCCTGCACTAATATATGTTTTCCTAAAGGAACACTATATTTCTTTTCGTCTGAACCATCCGGGGCTGTAACCAAGATTTCCCTGGAACCTTTTTTTCTCTGTCCAAATTTTACAGTGCCTTCAATTTCAGAAACAATAGCAGTTTCCTGTGGACTTCTTGCTTCAAACAATTCAGTAACTCTTGGAAGACCACCGGTAATATCACGGCTCTTAGTCTGTTGTTTCGATATCTTAGCTAAAATAGTTCCGGCAGAAATAAGTTCTCCTTCTTCAACAGAGAGATAAGATCTTGTAGGAAGATTGAAGGACTTTTTAGTACCGTCTTCTCCTTCAACAAGAATACTTGGAGTAAGGTTTTTATCCTTAGATTCAATAACAACTTTCTGCACGTGACCGGTTTGTTCATCAGTTACCTGCTGCAGCGTTGCCCCATCAATTAAATCCACAAAAATTACTCTACCCGGAATATCAGTAAGAATAACTGCGTTGTATGGATCGTGATTATATAGCGGAGCTCTTTTCTTAACAGCACTACCGTCATTAACCATTAACTCTGCACCATAAGGAACATCATACTTTTTAATCTGGCGATTGTTCTCATCATAAACACCTATGGTTCCTCTGCGACCGGTAACAACTTTTATTGTACCAAGAAAATCAGATTTTTCTACAAATAAAAGTCTATCAAATTTAACTATTCCATCCGTAGTTGATTCCACCTGCGATTGACTTGCAATTCTTGAAGAAGTACCACCCAAGTGGAAAGTTCTAAGAGTTAACTGAGTTCCCGGTTCGCCTATTGATTGTGCTGCAACTATTCCAACAGCTTCTCCAATTTCAACAAGCTTTCCATTTGTAAGATTTCTTCCATAACATTTTGCACACACACCGCGCTTTGATTCGCAAGTAAGAACTGTCCTCATATAAACAGAATCTATACTTGAATCTTCAATCTTTTCAGCTATATCTTCTGTGATAATTTCACCAGCAGGAACAATTAATTCATCAGTCCTTGGATCAAGCACATCTTCCTGGGCAACACGACCCGTGATTCTTTCACCCAATGGTTCTCTTTCCTGCTCCACATCTTTTAATGCAGTAACTTCTATACCAAGTATGGTCCCACAATCAAGTTCGCTTATAATAACATCCTGCGAAACATCAACTAATCTTCTGGTTAGATAACCTGCATCAGCTGTTTTTAAAGCAGTATCTGCAAGTCCTTTTCTTGCACCGTGTGTCGAAATAAAATATTCAAGAACTGTTAAGCCTTCTTTAAAGTTTGCAACAATCGGGTTCTCAATAATTTCACCAGCCTGACCCGATAAAGTCTTTTGCGGTTTCATCATTAAGCCTCTCATACCTGCAAGCTGACGTACCTGTTCCTGGGAACCTCTCGCCCCAGAGTCAACCATCATATGCAAGGAATTAAATCCACTATTGTGCGTCCTGATTTTTTCCATAAGTGCACGTGCAACATCATTAGTTGTATGTGTCCACACATCAATAATCTTATTATATCTTTCAGCATCGGTAATAACACCTTGTTCGTGTTCGTTAAGTATGCTTTCAACTTTCTTATTGGCTTTACCAATCAAAGTTTCTTTTTCCTCAGGAACAATCATATCCATATAGCTAACAGAAAGTCCGCCAGCCGTTGCATACCTGAAGCCTGTATCTTTAAGATCATCAAGGAACTTTGCGGTTACTTTATTGCCAAGCTTTAAAAACATCTGACCAATAAATCCGCCAAATGTTTTCTTAATAAGAAGTTGGTTAAAGAAGCCCATCTCCTTCGGAACAATTTGATTGAAGATCACACGACCTGTTGTCGTCTCAACCATTTTACCATCTATCTTAACTTTGATCTTAGAGTGCAAGCCAAGAACTTTATTATTGTACGCAATAATCACCTCTTCAGGAGAACTGAGGACCATTCCTTCACCTTTATCTCCTTCACGAAGTTTTGTCAGGTAATAGCATCCTAAAACTATATCCTGAGTTGGAACAACAATTGGGCTGCCGTTTTGTGGAGAAAGTATGTTATGACTACTTAACATTAATAAAGAAGCTTCAAGCTGAGCTTCAAAAGATAACGGAACGTGAACAGCCATCTGGTCACCGTCAAAGTCAGCGTTAAATGCAGTACAAACCATAGGATGAAGCTGAATTGCTCGTCCATCAATTAATGTAGGCTGGAATGCCTGTATTCCAAGTCTGTGAAGAGTAGGAGCTCGGTTAAGAAGTATAGGATGTCCTTCAATTATTTTAGCAAGAATATCCCAAATAATAGGATCTTTTCTATCAACAACTTTTCTTGCACTCTTTACAGTTTTGTTATGACCTCTTTCAATAAGTTTTCTAATTATAAAAGGTTTAAATAATTCAACAGCCATATCTTTTGGCAAACCGCACTGATGAAGTTTTAATTCAGGACCAACCACAATAACTGATCTTCCTGAATAATCAACTCTTTTCCCGAGAAGATTCTGGCGGAAACGTCCTTGTTTTCCTTTAAGCATATCACTCAAAGATTTCAAAGGTCTGTTACTATCACTTCTAACAGCACTTCCCCTTCTCGAGTTATCAAAAAGAGCATCTACTGCTTCCTGAAGCATTCTCTTCTCATTTCTTAAAATTACTTCGGGAGCTTTAATATCTATAAGTCTTTTAAGTCTATTGTTTCTTATAATTACCCTGCGGTAAAGATCATTTAAATCGCTTGTAGCAAACCTGCCTCCTTCAAGAGGAACTAACGGTCTAAGTTCCGGTGGAATAACCGGGATATAACTTAATACCATCCACTCGGGCCTGTTAGCAACTTTATTTTCTTCTTCTTTAAATGCTTCAATAACACGAAGTCTTTTTAGAAGATCAGCTATTTTTTGCTGAGAAGTTTCTACTTTTAATTGAGTTCTTAACTCGTGAGAAAGTTTTTCAACATCTGTATTCTTAAGTATTTCTTTTACAGCTTCGCCACCTATTTTTGCAATGAATTTTTTGTCATCATCGTCAACAAGTTTTTCATTGCCTGCAGGTAAAGAATTTATAACTTCAAAGTATTGATCTTCTGAAATAAGATCTAAACGGGATAAACCTGTAGGACCCGGATTAATTACAACATAAGATTCATAGTAAATAACTTTTTCAAGTTCCTTTAAACTCAAACCAATTATATTACCAATCTTAGAAGGTTGCGCCCTGAAAAACCAGATATGAACAACAGGAACAGCGAGACCGATATGCCCCATCCTTTCGCGTCTTACACTTTTCTGAGTAACTTCAACACCGCATCTATCGCAAATGATGCCCTTGTATCTTATTCTTTTATACTTACCACAAAAACATTCCCAGTCTCTCGTAGGACCAAAAATTTTCTCACAGAACAACCCATCTTTTTCCGGACGGAAAGATCTGTAATTAATAGTTTCAGGTTTAGTAACCTCTCCATACGATCTGGACAAAATATCATCAGGACTGGCAAGACTAATTGTGATACTGGAAATATCACGCATCGCATTTTCTTGAATTCTATAAGGCATTTTTATTATCTCCTAATTTCTAAGTGAAAAAATTCTTGTGTTAATTAATTTTGATATCCAGACCCAAGCCCTGGAGTTCTTTAATCAACACATTGAATGACTCAGGAACATTCGGTTCCTGTAAGTTTTCACCCTTAACAATTGCTTCATATACTTTGGCTCTTCCTGCAACATCATCACTTTTTATAGTAAGGATTTCCTGCAGGATATGTGATGAGCCATAACCTTCGAGAGCCCACACTTCCATTTCTCCAAACCTCTGACCACCGAACTGGGCTTTACCGCCAAGAGGCTGCTGTGTAATAAGAGAGTAAGGACCAATGGACCTGGCATGAATTTTATCATCTACGAGATGACTAAGCTTCAACATGTAAATGTAACCGCAGGTAACTCTCTGATGGAATTTTTCTCCACTTCTACCATCATATAAGACTGTTTTGCTTCCTTCATCAAGACCAGCTTTTTTCATCCATTCTTCAACATCTTCTATCTTTGCTCCATCAAAAATTGGTGTTGCGAATTTTACTCCCATCATTTTACCAACCCATCCAAGAGCTGTTTCATAAAGCTGACCGAGGTTCATTCTTGAAGGAACTCCAAGCGGATTTAAAATAATATCGACCGGCGTTCCATCAGGCAAGAAAGGCATATCTTCTATAGGAACAATTTTAGCAACAACACCTTTGTTTCCATGCCGACCGGCCATTTTATCGCCAACAGCAAGTTTACGTTTTTTAGCAACATAAACTTTTGCAAGTTGAACAATGCCTGGAGGAAGCTCATCTCCAGATGTTATTTTTACTTTTTCTCTTTTATATCCTTCTTCCAGGTCAGAAAGAATATCGAAGTAATTTTTATAAAGAACATTTATGTGACTGTTGAGCCTCTTCGATTCGAACCAATCAAGCGTGTAATCAAGCTTTGTCACATCTTCTAAAGAAGAGAAAGTAGTATCTTTAATTGTAGTTCCGCTTCTTAGAACAATACTTCCGTCAAGGTCCCTTATTCCCGTTGCAGAATTTCCATCGGTAAGTTTTGTAAGCTTTTCAACTAACTTCTGATAAAGTGCAGCAAGTTTCTCAGAATGTTCTGTTTCCAGAGTTTCTAATTCTTTTTTCTCAGTTTTCTTTGCTTCATTATCTTTTCTCTTTCTACTGAACAACCTTGTCTTAATTACAGTCCCCTTTAATCCCGGAGGGGCTTTCAAAGATGCATCTTTTACATCGCCGGCTTTATCTCCGAATATAGCCCGTAATAATTTTTCTTCCGGTGTAGGATCAGTCTCTCCTTTAGGAGTTATTTTTCCTATAAGAATATCACCTTCTTTAACTTCAGCACCTTCTCTTATTATTCCATCCTCATCAAGATTCTTTACAGCTTCCTCACTTACGTTTGGAATTTCTCTTGTTAATTCTTCTTCACCTCTCTTGGTTTCTCTAACCTGAAGTTCAAATTCTTCTATATGAATTGAAGTATAAACATCTTCACTTACAACTTTATTGCTGATTATAATAGCATCTTCAAAGTTATAACCGCGCCAAGGCATAAATGCTACAAGAACGTTCCGTCCCAAAGCAAGTTCACCCTGATCTGTAGAAGCGCCATCAGCAATAACACTTCCCTTTGTAACTCTTTGTCCTTCATTAACTACAGGTCGTTGATTTATACAGGTCTCCTGGTTTGTACCATGAAATTTTATAAGCGTATATGTAACTCTTCTCAAATCGTTAAAACTCGTAATAGCTTCGATACTGTTTGGATTTATATCATACTTAACTACAATCTTATCAGAATCCACATATTCAATTACTCCATCGTCTTCTGCAACAATAATAGCACGTGAGTCAGAAGCTAATTTCTTTTCCATTCCTGTTCCTACAAGCGGAGCCTCGGGTCTCAATAAAGGGACAGCCTGACGCTGCATGTTTGAACCCATCAGTGCTCTGTTAGCATCATCATGCTCAAGGAAAGGAATTAATGCTGCCGCTGCACTTACTATTTGTGCAGGAGCCACATCCATATATTGTATATTGTCAGGAGTTACAATTGGAAACTCACCCTTATATCTTGATTTCACTCTTTCATTAACAAATTTAGAGTGTTCGGTAAGTTGAGCATTTGCTTGTGCAATTGTAACAGCATCTTCCTGCTCTGCAGTTAGATAATCTACTTCATTTAAGACTTTACCTTTTTCTACTTTTCTATATGGTGTTACTAAAAACCCGTAGCGATTAACCTTCGCATAGATAGTAAGAGAAGATATCAAACCGATATTTGGTCCCTCGGGAGTTTCTATCGGACAAAGTCTTCCATAATGAGTATAATGAACGTCACGAACTTCAAATCCTGCACGTTCTCTTGTCAAACCACCAGGTCCCAAAGCAGACATTCTTCTTTTATGTGTTAACTCAGCCAAAGGATTTGTTTGATCCATAAACTGAGATAGCTGGTTGGTCCCGAAGAAAGCATTGATAACACTTGTTATTGTTCTTGCATTTACTAAATCCTGTGGTGTAAAGCTTTCAGAATCGCGCATGTTCATTCTTTCTTTAATCGTCCTTGCCATGCGCGACATACCTATGTTAAACTGCTGTCCAAGCTGCTCGCCAACAGTTCTAATTCTTCTGTTTCCAAGATGATCTATATCATCAACTGATTCATTACCTACTCTGAGTTTAATAATATATTTCATTATTGCGATAATATCTTCCGGAGTAAGAACAGTTGTAGTCTCGGGAATATTTAATAAAAGCTTGTCGTTCATTCTATGACGACCAACATCACCGAGATCATATCTTTTATCATTAAAGAAAAGTTTCTCTATTAAAGCAGCGGCTGTATCAACATCCGGAGCCTCCCCTGAACGCAACTGTCTGTATATCGAAAACAGTGCTTCTTCTTTATCATGCGAAGTATCTTTTCTTAAAGTATTAACTATCAAGTCCTGATCAGGAGAAGTTTCCGAACTGATGAACTTTAATACATCAACTTCGGCTTCTTTTAATCTCTCAAGATCTTCTTCTGTCAGAATACTATCTTTAGTTAAAAAGATTTCTCCTGTCGAGAAATCAAAAACATCGCTTGCAATTGTTCTTCCCACATAATTTTCAATCTTGGTCTTATTTACTTTAACTTCTTCAACAAGATTGAATAACTTTAATATATCTTCATCAGATGCAAAACCAAGAGCACGCAAAAGCATTGTTGCAGGAAATTTCTTTCTTCTATCTATATATACATACATTATATAGTTTATATCGGTAGCAAACTCTACCCACGAACCGCGCAAAGGAATAATCCTGGCAGAATAAATCGGGGTTCCGTTTGGATGAACTGTTTGAGCAAAAGCAACGCCCGGTGAACGGTGCAACTGAGAAACAACAACCCTCTCAGCACCGTTAATTATAAAAGTTCCCTTTTCGGTCATGTAAGGAAGATTACCAAGATAAACTTCCTGTTCAACACTGTTTACAAATTCTTCTGTCTCCGGATCTTTAGTAGATAAACGTAATTTTGATTTTAGAGGTGCAGAAAAAGTGAGTCCTCTTTCTAAACATTCCTGAACTGAATAACGGGGTTTCTCAATATTATATTGAATAAAATCCAGTCTGTAGTTCTCTTTATTATCAAATATCGGAAAATTAGAAGTAAAGACCGTTTGCAATCCCTTATCCTCCCTTTTAGAAGGAAGTACTTGAAACTGTACAAACTCTTCAAAAGAATCCGTTTGGATGCTTAAAAGATTTGGGGCTTCAAGTATAGAGGGGATTTTACCAAATGAAATCCGTCCATTACTATTATTAGTACTCAATTTAATACCTCCGATAATTTTTCAATTTCTTATAGTAGTATGCTAACCTTAAGAGTCAAAATAAGCATAAAAAGCAGTAGGGCAGAAAACTCCGCCTACCACTTTTTTATGATTTAATATGTGTTAGATGCTAAAAGAATTTATTTGACTTCGACTGTTGCTCCAGCCTCTTCAAATTCTTTCCTAAGCTTTTCTGCTTCGTCTTTAGATATAGCTTCTTTTACCGTATTTGGAGCGCCATCAACAAGATCCTTAGCTTCTTTTAAGCCAAGTCCGGTATGAGCCCTTACTACTTTGATGACGTTAATCTTTTTCTCTCCTGCTGCTTTCAAAACAACATCGAATTCGGTTTTTTCTTCAACTGCTGCTGCTGCAACCGGAGCTGCACCGCCAGCCATTACAACAGGAGCTGCTGCCGTAACACCAAACTTTTCTTCTAATGCTTTTGTTAATTCCGAAGCTTCAACAAGAGACAACTCGGATATTTTATCAACAATCTCAGCTACTTTATCAGCCATTTTTATATATCTCCTAATATTTAATAATTAATAATTTCTTATGCTGCTTTCTGTTTGGCAACCTCGTCAACAACATTAACAAGATTCCTTGTCACTGCTGTCATAGCTCCGACAATGCCGGAAGCCGGTGATTTAAGGCAACCTAAAATACCTGCAATTAAATCATTTTTAGAAGGAAGCGCTGCAAGCATATCCAGGCTGGTTCCTTCATAAAACTGCTCATCAATATAACAGGCTTTTAAAGAAAGCTTTTCCTTGTCACTAAAATATTTCTTTATAATCTTAGCCGGTGCAACAGGATTATCGGATGCAAAAGCATATCCCGTCATTCCAACCAGGTGATCAGCTAATTTATCGTACTTACCTAATTCTTCAAGAGCCCTTTTGAACAAAGTATTTTTGATTACTTTGTACTTTACTTTCTCTGTTCTGAATTCACTCCTTATTTTGTTGATATCCTCAACGTTAATTCCGGAGTAGTCAGTAAGATAAATAGCCGAAGAGTTCTCTATCATTTCTTTTAATTCAGAAACGACTTCAGCTTTATCATTCTTATTCATTTTTCTCCATTACCAGAAGTTTTACTTACACTAAATGTAGAAGCATTTTTGAGTGCGTAAATTTTTTAACCTGCTCAATGAGCAGCAATTTCATCTTTACTAATCTGCAGACCAGGACCCATAGTGCTCGATAAGAAAACACTCTTTATATATTGTCCCTTGGCTGAAGATGGTTTTAACTTAACTATAGTATTAAGAAAAGCATTTGTATTTTCGACTAACTTATCAGCTTCAAAGTTCATTTTTCCTAAAGAAGTATGAACTATACCCGCTTTTTCAACACGGAATTCAATTTTACCGGCTTTAACTTCCTTAACTGCTTTAACAACATCCTGGGTCACAGTTCCACTTTTAGGATTCGGCATTAACCCTTTCGGTCCTAATATCTTTCCGAGTCTTCCAAGATCGCCCATTACATCAGGCGTTGCAACTATAACATCAACATCTGCCCATCCGCCTTTTATCTTTTCAATATATTCATCAAATCCTGCATAATCAGCACCTGCATCCAAAGCTTCTTGAGCTAAAGTCTTTGTAACCACTAATACCTTAACCTCTTTTCCTGTACCATTTGGAAGTGAAACCGTTCCCCGAATCATTTGGTCAGCGTGCCGCGGATCAACTCCTAATCTTATTGCACAGTCAAGGCTTTCATTAAATTTTACTTTTGAATTTGATTTAAGAATGCCAACCGCGTCGCTAATTGAATACTCTTTAGCGAGATCTACATTCTCTTTAATAGCTTTTATTCTTTTAGAAGTTTTCATTACTAAACCCTCTGTTCAAATTTACTTTTAATCTTCTACAGTCAAACCCATGCTTCTTGCTGTACCAGCAATCATACTCATTGCGTGGTCAAGATCGAAAGCATTAAGATCAGGCATTTTTAATTCGGCAATTTCTTTCAATTGGTCCTTGGTAACTTTGCCTACTTTATTTCTGTTAGATTCCGGAGAACCTTTTTCAACTTTTGATAATTTCTTTAACAAAACGGCAGCGGGCGGAGTTTTGGTGATAAATGTAAAAGACTTATCAGAATATACAGTTATTACAACGGGAATAATTAAGCCGTCTTTATCTGAAGTTCTTGCATTAAACTGCTTACAAAACTCCATAATATTTACACCCTTTTGACCTAGTGCAGGTCCAACTGGTGGCGAAGGATTTGCTTTACCGCCTGGAATCTGTAATTTTATAAACGCCGCAATTTTCTTTGCCATTTTATCTTCCTAAAAAATTTATTTTTCTAATTCTGCTTGTACAAAATCTATTTCAACAGGAGTCTTTCTTCCGAATATCGAGACCATTACTTTTATCTTCATCTTTTCTTCATTCACTTCCTGAACAGTTCCACTGAAATTGTTAAATGGTCCGTCAACAATTTTTACAAGATCGCCACTCCTGAATATGGTTTCCATTCTTTCCCCGTTTTCATCCTGTGTAAGTCTCCCAACTATTCTTTTAACTTCTTCAGGCTGAAGCGGACTTGGATTCTTTCCTGTTCCAAGAAATCCCATTACAGACTGTGTATTTAAGATGAATTCTTTAACCTGGTCATCGAGCATAGACTTAACTAATATATAACCGGGAAAGAAGTTTTTTGTTTTACTTTTCTTTTTACCGTCTTTTACTTCAAATACCTTTTCGGTAGGAACAAGAATCTCTTCAATCCTATCGCGAAGCTTATCATTATCTTTCAGTTCAGTTTCAAGAAGAGTTTTAACTTTATTCTCATGCCCTGAAAAAGTTCTCACGACATACCATTTAGATTCCATAGTTTCCAAAACTTAAAATATTCCTTTTAAAACCTGGTTTATTATCATATCTATTACATAAGTAAACGCAGCTATCACGAGGCATACAACAATAACAACAGTTGTAGATTCCTTTAATTCATCTTTTGTTGGCCATGTTACTTTTTTCATCTCTTTGACAACATCATCAAAGAAACCGATTATTTTTTCTTTCATTTCAGAAAACCATCCTTACAATAAATAACTCCGCACGTCAGGAGGGACTCGAACCCCCAACCTGCGGTTTTGGAGACCGCTGCTCTAGCCAATTGAGCTACTGACGTAATTATCAATTACTTAGTCTCTTTATGGATAGTGTGTTTTTTATCCCAGCGGCAGTACTTTTTATATTCTACCCTGCCGGAGTGAAGACGTTTATTTTTGGTAGTAGTATAGTTTCGTCTTTTACAGACTGTGCATTCTAAAGTTATAATTTCTCTCATAGCATTACTTTTTTTGTTTGAGCTGACGACCGGGATTTCCGCCAGAGGCGGATCAGCCTTTGGCTGAGAACCGGTGACCTTCCCGCTTAGCGGGATGCTCTACCAACTGCTTAGCCTCATTTTCTACAATTGGTCTATCAGCATTTTTTAAAAACGAACTAACTTATTATTTATATCTAACAATAAAATCTTTTACTTGAGCTGACGACCGGGATTGAACCGGTGACCTCATCCTTACCAAGGATGTGCTCTACCAACTGAGCTACGTCAGCAAAATACTTAGTTGGTGCGAGCTTTTTTGGAGCGGGAGACGGGACTCGAACCCGCGACCAACAGCTTGGAAGGCTGTGACTCTAGCCAACTGAGTTACTCCCGCACTGTTGCAAACAATTTTGAAAAGAACAAAAAAATAAGGGAACCAATTAAAAAAATATTTTTTATTCCCTTGTATAAAATCATCGCCATTCTCAAGTCCGTGGGCGGCGAGGGATTCGAACCCCCAAAGGCGTAAGCCAACGGATTTACAGTCCGCCCCGGCTCTCCAACTCCGGCGTCCGCCCTTTTTAAAAACGAACACTAAATATATTCCTAATTACGAAAAAATGCAAATATCAGATGGTGTGAAGGAAGTAAATTCTGTAATGATTATTTAATGATTCCACAATTCCCTGTCTAAACTCCGATATTGAATTGCTTCACTTAAATGTTGAGGTAAAATGTTTTCAAAATGCTCCAAATCCGCAATTGTGCGGCTTACTTTCAGTATCCTGTCATATGCTCTGGCTGAAAAACCAAGTTTTGTCATCGCCATTTTTAGTAATTCTGAGCCGGCAGAATCAAGACTGCAAAATTGCCTTATTTCTTTAGTTGTCATATCGCCATTGCAATAAATGTTTTTCATGCCGGCAAACCTGTTAAGTTGAACTTTTCTTGCTTCAATTACTCTTTCTCTTATTCTGATTGAATTTTCACTTTTTGCGTCGGAAGACAATTCTTTATACTTAACTGCGGGAACTTCAATATGAATATCAATTCTATCTAACAAAGGACCCGATATTTTTGCCATATATCTTTGAATCAACGGCGGAGAGCATGTGCATTCTTTATTCGGATCCGTAAAATAACCGCAAGGACAAGGGTTCATAGCAGCAGCAAGCATAAAGTTGGCAGGAAAACTTAATGAAAGCTTTGACCGGCTAACAGTAACTTGTGAATCTTCGAGCGGCTGTCTTAAAACTTCAAGTACATTTTTTTTAAATTCAGGAAGTTCATCGAGAAACAAAACTCCATAATGAGCAAATGAAACTTCGCCTGGCTTTGGAAAAGACCCGCCGCCGACTAAGGCTGCATCGGAAACTGTATGATGCGGACTTCTGAATGGTCTTTCTGTAATTAGAGCTTTTTCTTTAGATAAGATTCCGGCAATAGAATGTATCTTGGTTGTTTCAAGAGCTTCCTCGAAAGTTAAAGGCGGAAGAATTGACGGCAATCTTTTAGCAAGCATTGTTTTCCCGGAACCGGGAGGTCCGATCATTAAAATATTATGCCCGCCTGCTGCTGCAACTTCAAGTGCACGTTTAACATTTTCCTGTCCTTTAACATCAGAAAAATCTAATTGATATAGATTTATCTGTGAAAAGATTTCATTTTTATCTGTCTTCTCAGGTTCTTTGCTGATCTCTCCATTTAGAAACTGAACTACTTCCAAAAGAGTTTCCATTCCATAAACTTCTATTCCATCAACAATAGATGCTTCTTTAGCAGAATCTTTTGGAAGAATAATTCTTTTTATTTCTCTTTTCTTTGCTTCAACGGAAATTGGCAAAGCGCCTTTTACAGGACGAAGATTTCCATCTAATGCAAGCTCTCCCAACAAAACAGAATCTTTAAGCATGCCTCCTTCAACTTTTTCTGTTGCTGAAAGAATTCCGATTGCAACGGGTAAATCGAAAGCGCTTCCTTCTTTTTTAATATCTGCGGGAGCGAGATTTACAGTTATCTTCTTTTTAGGAAATTCAAATCCGCTGTTTTTAATTGCAGATGTTACTCTTTCCCTGCTTTCTTTTACGGCATTATCGGGCAAACCGACAATAATAAAACCGGGAACCTGCTTTTCAACATGAACTTCTACTTCAACTAAATAAGCATCGATTCCGTAAGTCGAACTGGAATAAACTTTAGAAAGCATTACAATATGTTTTTCTTTCAATCAAAAAGAGATTAAACAAATATTAGACTGGTAAATAATTTGGTTTAAAGAATGAATGCATAATTGGATGAATGCATGAATGTTACCCAGTGTTCCATCAATTTTTTAATTCCGATAAGAACCCATATTATTTCCCGTCCATTTTCTAATCAAACTAAAATTTAAAATAGTTTTTTTATTAATTAAAAAGAAGGGAAGAGATTGTTTTATGGAAAGTTTTTATAAATATCTTTTCGATGCGCTACAACTATTAACCTAATTTTTGTCGAGTTAAGCTTCTCAAAACCGATTCTATATTCTCCAAGTCTGATTCTATAATAGTTTTTAAACCCCACTAATTTTTTCAGGTTTTTTAATTCAGTCTAACGATTTTGCATTTTCTATTTCGGAAATAATCTTGTTTAATCTTACTTAGAATTAAATGTCTTTTATTTTAGAAATGCTTTTTAGAAAAGATTTGTCGAATTCAACAGTCATGCATTACTTGCTTAACTTCTTTATTACTGATTCACGGCTGACAGTTTCACCAGTTTTAACTTTATCCATTAAATAACCCAAAGCAATATCTTCATATTGTTCTTCTTTGATAGGCAAAACGTCTCCGCCAAGTTTCTTAGCCAGATCAGATAATATTTTATTACTCTTTTTGTCCGCTTTTATTATTATTGCTGTCATTATTCTCCTTTTTTGACAAAATACTACTTCAAGTTACAACTATCAAGAAAAATAAAAAAATCTAATTTTTTACTTCGTCAAAATCATCTTCTTTGTTTGAGTAAAATTTGGTGCTGCAACTTTGTACAAATAAATTCCTGAAGGGAGTCCTTCCCCATCGAAAGAAAATTTGTGTACACCTTTGGAAAGAGAACCTTTAAACAACTTAGCTATTTCTCTTCCTTCAAGACTGTAAATTGTAATTTCTATTTCGGAATCTTCAAGTAATTCAACATCAATACTTGTTTTAGGATTGAACGGGTTAGGATAATTTTGTCCCAGGGTAAAAGGCTCAGATTCTCCCTGTCCAACTTTTACAAGATCAGAATAAATAACCGAACCATCATTGTTTAGCTGTTTTATCCTGTAATAAACAATCTCCGATGATTGATCAACAGCATCAATAAAAGAATAAGTTTTCTCCTGTGTATTATCAGCCTGGATTGTAAAAACAGAAGTATAAGGTTTGCCGTCTGAAGATTTCTCCAGATATAAGATGAAGCCTGCTTATAGTCCCCGCCCTGCCATTCCAGTTCATAAGAGTTAGCGAGTAAGCTGATATTTAATTCTGGTGATCTCGCAAAAAGCGGCGCATCGGATTTCATAAATCTTAAGTTTGAAGTTTCAATTTTAACATTTTCATTTTCACTCAGAAGTTCATCATAAGAATCGAATTTATATTGCGCTACAAGAGATGAACTATCGGAACTAAAAACTGTTGAATGGCTATTCGAAATGGACGAACTAACAGAGTTATTAAAATCTTCTATTCGTAAAAGATCAATCAGGAAAGATTTATCACTGTTCGTATTTTCAAAAACCAGGTTTGTATTATTGGGTTCAAAGAAATTGGGAAGATTATTTTTTGCAATCAATGTATTGTCGCAGTAAAAGTAAATCTGTCCATCCTTTTTTGATGTTAAAATTATTATATGGTACCACGATTTCTTTCCCGTAAAATATGGTTTAAGAAACGTTTGAGATTGAACGTTTGAAGAGACTGTCAACATCTGAAATTTATTTGTGGAAAGTGTGAAATCGGGCTGAGGAATGTTATCTCTGTATACTTTCAGAAAATCGATTCCCGGATCATTCAGCTTTAGCCAGAATTCAACTAAAAGATTATTTGTAAATTTTTTATTGATATCGATTTTTAAGAAAGAATCTTCATTTAAGATAATATCTTTATCCGCAATTTTTTGCGGCTTGTAAAAATCAACATCAGCAGAAATAAAATTTTCATCACTCAAATTTTTAGAGGATTTAAGGTACGCTAAAACCGAGTCACCTTCCTTGAAAACTCCTTTAAACTTAACTCTCGAAGAATTACTTAACTCTGATTTGAAATTCATTATAACCTGGAAAACGACTCCTGAACGCAGACTGTCTTTAAGATCTACTGTTATTAATGAAGCATCACCTGAATAATCTTCAAAATTTTTATTAAGAAGATTCAATTTAGCAGATTCGTAGACCGATTTATACTCTGCCTTATTCAAAGATGCCGCATTATCCGGCAGAACGAGAAGTTCAAACCTGTCAGCCTTGGGATAGGTATTTGTAATAGTTAAAGAAACATCGAACGAGGAACCGGAAGGGATGAACTTAGGACTGACTAAATAGTAATTAGACTCTTTTTCCTGACCAAAAGTCTCGAAAACGAGCAGAAAAGCAAACAATATGCATGCCCTCTCAAACATAACAGATAGAAGATATGAACTATCTTCGAATACTTCAAATCGGGTTTCCTATTTGTATTTTCTTAAAAAGTCTATTCTATCCTGAAGCTGTTCGACGGGAACGAGAAGTTTATCTTTTCCGTAAATAGCTTCTTCCCTGTTTGTAAAAGCCATCTCGTAATCTTTGCTCATAACAATAGCTTCTTCCGGGCAAACCTCTTCACAAAAGCCGCAGAAGATGCAGCGAATCATATTTATTTCAAATTTTTCGGGATATCTCTCTTTTTCAAGATCAGTTTCGGCAGCCTGAACCTCAATTGCTAATGCCGGACAAACTCTCGAACACAAACCGCAAGCTACACATCTTTCGCGTCCGTCATCTTCCTGAACAAGAACGGGTCTGCCCCTGTATGAGCCAGATGGAATGAACTTTTCTTCGGGGTACTTTAAAGTGAATTTAGGCTTAAACATACTTTTCAACGTTAATGATAAGCCTTTCACAATTTCCGGGATATACATCTTTTCTAATAGTGTAAGATCTTTTTCTCTTCTTTTAACAGCCATTCGTAAGCTCCGTCTTCATCCTAGTATTATGGGTATAAGGTATATAGGTATAAGGTATATTCAAGTCAAAAATTCACTTTTCTGTTTTATTTCTTACAAAATTAATAAATCCATTTAATATAATCTTTGCATGCTCTATTAATTTTTCGCCATCTTGTTTCAGATCATTATCAATATAACCAAGATCATAACAGCTCATCAAATGATCCTTAAGCTCAAACAATGAGCCTCTAGAAATTCTGTAAAACTGAATACCTTCCTGATAATGATATCGTCCATATCCTTCTGAAATATTTGCAGTAATACTAATTGATGATTTTCTTATTTGAATTTCTAAATTGTATTTCTCTTCTTTAGGTAATCCAGGTATAATCTTTTTATAAAAGAATAATTTTACTTCTCGACATTTAATCCATGCTGCTAAAGAAGTAAAATCCTTTTTTTCGTTGTAAAACTCGTTTGGTTCATTTACCAAGAAATCTTGATTTTCCTCATATAAATTATATTCCTTTTTATCATCAATCATTTTTTCTATACCTATATACCCTTATACCCATATTCCCCTATAACCCAAAAATCATTATTAAAGCTGCAACCCAAATAATATTTATTAAGGAAAGAGGAAACATAACTTTCCAGCCCAAGCTCATTAGCTGATCATACCTGAATCGCGGCAAACTCCATCTTACCCAGATAAAGAAAAACAGTAAAGCAGCCATCTTAAATAAGAATGCACCAATACTTATTAAAACCGTTATCCAGACAGGAAGACCAAGCGTTTCAATATTAAAGAAAGGAATATTGTAACCACCAAGATATAATGTTACAATTAAACCGCTTGCAACGATCATATTAGCATACTCTGCTAAAAAGAATCCGGCAAATTTCATGCTGCTGTATTCTGTATGAAATCCTCCGACAAGTTCCGGTTCGGCTTCTGGTAAATCGAAAGGAAGCCTGTTTGTTTCGGCAAAAGCAGAAACGACAAATGTTATAAACCCGATTGGCTGAATCCATGCGTTCCACATCCACTGACCCTGCGACTGCACAATTGCAAGTGGTCTTAAAGATTCAGAAAGAAGAAGAACTCCACCGATTGAAAAACCCATCGAGATTTCATAAGAAATCATTTGTGCAGATGATCTTATTCCACCAAGTAAAGAGTATTTGCTGCCGGAAGACCAACCTGCAAAGGTAATAGCATAGACTCCAAGAGATGTTAATGCAAGTACATAAAGAATACCGATATTAACATCGGCAACAACAAGAGGAATTGAAAAATCAAAAACACTTATTGTGGGTCCAAAAGGAATTACTGCGTAAGTTGTAAATGCAACAAACAATGCTATCATCGGCGCGAGAGTATGAATCGTTCTGTTAGCCTGTGTAGGAACTATATCTTCTTTTAGCAATAACTTTAGTACATCTGCAAAAGGTTGAAGAACCCCTTCCCAACCAACTCTATTGGGACCAAGCCTGTTTTGCGCCCATGCACTAATTCTTCTCTCAAAGTAAACTAAATAGGAAACTGTAAGAAGCATAAGCTGCACAACTATTAAAATCTTTAATATTGCAAAACCTAATATTTCCCAAATGTTCATTAATTCTCCAAAACTATACTGTTTGCGATACTTCTATTTTCAACTTCGTCCCAAGTTCTCCAATCTCATCGTAATCAAGTCCTTTAAATGCATCAATTGATTTGGCTATATCGTTAAAAACATCTTCTGCCATTTTGTACTTAATCTTTTCACCCATTGCAGATGATATTAAAGAAATTATTTTCCATGTAGCACGAGCATCATGCCTGTTCTTTTTTGCCCATCTGTCGAATTTAGTTCCAAATTTGTCGAGCCTGCTCATCGACATTCCGTCTATTGCTCTGTCGAGTTCTTCTGTTTCAACTGCTGGACGAATTCTCTGAACCATTCCCTGGAAGTTTACTAACGTTCCATTTTTTTCTGCAAAAGTTGCAGCAGGAAAAACTATATCTGCTAAAGTTGCCGTCTTATTAAAGTTAGTAGCGTGAACAATTAATAAGTCTAATTTTGCAAGAACACTTTCCAATTCAGGATTTACACTTACAATATCATCTTCAATAATATATAAAGCTTTGATATGTCCGTCTTTTATTCCTTTGATAATGCCGTCAGCTATTCAATCCATTTTTACCAGGCGTAATTCCAGCTAATTCAGCACCAAGTGAATTTGGAGTAATATCGCTTTTTCTTAGTATCTCATCACCAAAAGAAGGATCTTCGTGACGAATAAAATCAATATTATTTGAATTAAAAACAGATTTTGCAAAATGCGCAAAGACATAATTGTCTTCAACAGTGGAGTAAGCAGAACCTATAAATGCAATTTCATCTTTCTTAAATGATTTTAATTCCGATACAGCTTTTTCAATTACTTCATCCCAGGTAGAGATTGTTAATGTTCCATCTTTCCTGAGATGTGGACCACTTACTCTGTTTTCAGCATTAATAAATTTAAAAGTATCTACTCTTCCATGATCACACATCCAGTAACTGTTTACTTCTTCATTAAGTCTCGGAGTTAATCTTAATACTTCATTATTCCTTACCCAGATATCCATATTACATCCGCGCGAACAGCCGTTGCAAACAGATTTTGTTGAAGACATATCCCACACTCTCGCTCTGAACCTGAAATCCCTGTTTGTTAAAGCACCGACAGGACAAATATCTGTAGTATTAAGTGAATAAGGATTATCCATTTCTTCGCCGGGATAAGTAACGATCGTAACTCTGTCGCCGCGTTTTATAAAAGTAAGCTCCGGATCTTTAGCAATTTCATCACAAAATCTTATACAGCGCGAACATGAAATACATCTTTCAGCATCGAACATTACATAGGGACCTAAGGGAACTCTTTTATCTTTATGAACTTTTTCTTCAATAAACCTGCTTTCACCGGTGCTGTGTGAATAAGCATAATCCTGTAACTTACATTCACCAGCTTCATCGCAGATCGGGCAATCGAGAGGATGATTAATCAGCAGAAATTCCATAACTGCGTTTCTTGCTGCAATTGATTTCTCAGATAATGAATGAACAACCATTCCGTCTGCTGCAAGAGTTGAACATGCAATAGCAAGCTTTGGCATTTTTTCTATTTCAACAAGACAAATTCTACAGTTACCCGAAATTGAAAGGCTTGGATGCCAGCAGAAGTTCGGAATTTCAATTCCATTTCTCACACCTGCCTGCATTATAGTTTCCCCATGGTTAAATTCTATTTCTTTCTCATTCAAAACAAATTTAGGCATATCAATCCTGAATAATCTTTAATCTTGTACTAATTTAAAATTGTATTAACATCATAATAATCAAAACCAAATGCTTCCGCCACACCCTTGTAAACAATTTTCCCATCTATAATATTCAATCCTAATTTAATTTCGTGATTAGTCTTAATTGCTTTCTCAAAACCTTTATTGGCAATCTCCACTGCATAAGGCAAAGTTGCATTTGTTAAAGCGAGTGTAGAAGTGTGCGGAACTGCGCCCGGCATATTTGCCACGCAATAATGTACAACTCCATCAATTACATAAGTCGGGTTTTCGTGAGTGGTAGGTTTGCATGTTTCAATGCAGCCGCCCTGGTCAACAGAAACATCAACAATTACGGAACCTTGTTTCATTATCTTCAACATATCGCGTGTTACAAGTTTCGGTGCTTTTGTTCCGGGAATAAGTACAGCACCAATCACAAGATCGGCATTCGGCAATGCAGCGCGAATATAATATTCATTCGACATTGCAGTCTTAACATTTTTCGGCATCACATCATCGAGATATCTTAATCTATAAAGATTGTTATCAAAAATTGTTACGATTGCACCAAAGCCTGCAGCAATTTTTGCAGCATTAGTTCCAACAATTCCACCACCAAGAACCATAACTTCTGCAGGACCTGTACCGGGAACACCGCCTAAAAGAACTCCTCTTCCTCCCATTACCATTTCCAGATACTTCGCACCTTCCTGCGGAGCCATTCTGCCGGCAACTTCACTCATTGGAATTAATAAAGGTAATGATCTGTCATCTTTCTGTACAGTTTCATAAGCGATTGCGACACACTTGCTTTTCATAATCGCTTCGGTAAGTTCTTTGTTTGCAGCAAAATGAAAATAAGTAAAAACAATCTGCCCTTCCCGAATCATTTTATATTCATTATTGATCGGTTCCTTAACCTTCATTATCATATCAGCAGTTTTAAAAATCTCTTCGGGACCTTTTGCTATTTCAGCACCTACAGCTTTGTAATCGTCATCTGAAAAACCACTGCCTGAACCAGCATTAGTTTCAACAATAACTTTGTGATTATTCTTAATCAACATTTGTGCACCAACAGGTAAAAGTGCTACCCTGTTTTCGTTAGCTTTTATTTCTTTTGGTACTCCGATAATCATATTCCACCTCTCGATAAATTATGCGGCTGATTTTAAAAGTACATCTTTTGATTTAATTATTATCTTAAACATCGTTTTCTCATCGAGTAATTCGTTCGCAATATCTATGATCTGTTCTCTCGTAACTCCGTCTATCTTTTTTATGATTTCTTCAGTAGGAACGACTCTATTATGATAAAACTCTGATTGTGCCATTCTAATCATCCTGTTTGAAGTGCTTTCCAGACTTAACAGGAGATTTCCCTTCAAAGCTTCTTTGGCTTTATTCAATTCTTTTTCGGAAACTTTAACAGAGCGCAGCTTCTTAAATTCCCTATATATAATAGATAGAGCACGGTCAACCATTTTTTCATTAGTTGATAAATAAACCCCGAAAGATGAAGTATCATAAAAAGAATTTAGAAATGAATTTATCTGGTATGCAATTCCGTTTCTTTCTCTTACAGATTGAAATAATCTCGAACTGCTTCCTTCACCAAGAATCTGCGCTAACAATGCTGAATTAATTCTTTCTTCATTTTTGAAACCGTAGGAAGGCTTCCCGATAATTGCATGCACTTGTTGAATTTCTTTTTCAATAAACGCTAGTCTTCCATTATAACTCGGATCATTAAAATATCTTCTCCTGGAAGGATTAGCACCCATATTTTTGGTAAAATATTTATCTGCTAATTTTACAACTTGATTATGATCGACTGCTCCGGAAGCTGCAATAATTATTTTGTTAAAGCCGTATTTCTCTTTTATATAATTAAAAAAATCAAGCTGAGAAAAACTGAGAATATTTTCTGCTGTTCCGATGATTGGATAACTCAAGCTGCTTCCTGCAAAAATCATTTCCTCGAACTTTTCAAAAATTAATTCTTCGGGATTGTCCTGAATATCATTTAACTCATCTATTATAACACTTGCTTCCTTTTTAATTTCGGTAGGTTTAAGAGTCGGATACTGGATCATATCTGAAATAACATCAAAGGTTTTTCCAATATGATTCGCCAAACCCCTTCCATAATAACAGGTGTGTTCTTTTGAAGTGAAAGCATTCAGGTAACCGCCATAAGATTCTATCTCGGTTGCAATTCTTCTTGCCGATCTTTTCTTTGTCCCTTTAAAAAGCATGTGCTCTATAAAATGAGTAATGCCGTTGTTCGCAGGATTCTCGTCTCTCGAACCAACATTAAACCAAAAACCGAGAGAAAAAGACTTAACATACGGTATATTTTCGGATAAAATTCTAATCCCGTTAGGAAGGGTAGTCTTATTATATTGGTTCAAAATCGTATAAATTTCAGAATTTGGTAATCAAAAAATAGTGTTCAAATATAGAGAAACGGCGTCAGGCAGTCAAGGAAGGAAAAAGATGGAAGATGGTAAATGGTAGACGTAAAATTTACAAGGACATTCAAATGACGTTATTTTTATGCAGTTTCTCTATAGCTGTTTTAGCGTAAGAGGATCATCTTTTTGAATGAGGTATAATTACCTACTCGCAACTTATAAATATAAATTCCGCTTGCTAGATTACCTAACCATTAAACTCAACCTCATATCTTACCAAGGCTGGTTTCTATTCATTTACAAGAGTTGCAACTTCTCTTCCTAATACGTCATAAACTTTAAGATTTACGAATGATGATTTGAGGAATTACGAATTTAATTTTTGTGCTATGGGTTAAACGGATTTGGATAGTTTTGATAAAGAAAATACCCCGTGGGTAATATTTCATTATCGTCATCAATAAAAGTAACTTCGCCATTTGAAGTATGAAGTATTTCTCCATTATCACCTAAAAGCCACCCTTCGGAAGTATCCGGGAAAACTATTCTCATAAACGCTGTTTCCGTACGAAGTTTAACGGGATTCCAGCTTTCCCCACCATCCAAACTATGAAATATAGCTCCTACAAAATCTCCTAATCCTACTACCCATCCGTCATTTTTATCGGCAAAATTGATACACTGAGGCCAGTATCCCTCAATTTTAGGAAGGTAAGTAACATCCCAATTTAACCCACCATTAGTTGTTTTAAGGACCACCCCAACATTAGCTTGGTAGTAACCTGTTGCCCATCCTGTTTGATCATCAAGAAAAAAAATGCTCGTAATAAATGGATCATTTATATTTAAACTTACTCTTGTCCAGTCTTTACCTCCGTTAGTAGTTTTATAAAGTCCTACATATCCTCCACAATATCCAATATCGGATGATACAAAACAAATCGAATTTATTTCCGCATCACGATAATCAGGTCTGTCCCCTATCAAATTAATCCAGTTACTACCAGCGTCATCTGTTCGATAAGTACTATCTCCGGAAA
This sequence comes from uncultured Ignavibacteria bacterium, assembly GCA_963727535.1. GTDB lineage: Bacteria > Bacteroidota > Ignavibacteria > Ignavibacteriales > Ignavibacteriaceae > RBG-16-34-14. Next base: position 1,217,806 of record CAVSGR010000006.1, on the reverse strand, counting down.
AAAACCAGCCCGTACTACCATTAATAAAAAAAATATCAAAGATTCTACGTACACTATCTAATTGAACAGACCAAGACGTACCTCCATCAGTGGTTCTGTAAAGTCCCCCAAACCCATTAAAATACTCGGCACTAAGCCAGCCATTTAAAAGAATCGACAAACCAAACAGCGTGTATGTCAAAATAGCCTTTATCAAAATCTCCAACATCTGTGATTGCCCATTTTTTCCCTCCATTTGATGTTTTGAAAACATTTTGCCCCCCTGCAGCAAAAAGATTTTTTTTGTCAAGCAATTGCAGATCATTCGTTTCAGACAATATTCCCGTATAAGATTTATTCCAGTTATAACCACCATCAGTAGAAATATATAATAAACCATGATATCCGACTCCCCATAAAGTTAAACTATCAATTGCAGTCAAGTGTCTTAAGCGTCGTATAAAAGAAATTGAATTCCAATCTTTTCCATTATATGTCTTAAATATTTCACCTCCCGAAATTGCCCAGCCTATATTTTTATTTAAGAATTGAAAATCTGAAAAATTTGTTTTATCATAAAAACTTCCTCCTACGGAGAATTGTTCTTCCCAGCTGGTTCCCCCATCAGTAGATTTATATATATAACCGTAAAGTTCATGTCGTCCTGATAGTGTCATATTAGCAAAACCAACAAGAGAATCAATAAATTCGATTTGATCCAAAGTAGCATTGGAATCAGAAACAACTTCTATCGGTTCCAAGTTAATTCCATCAATAGTTTTATAAATCTTATTACCGGCAGTTAACCATCCTAAATGAGGATTTAAGAAAAAAATTGAGGAGATTTTTTCCGGAAGATTTTTAATTGACCAGTCTTTTCCCCCGTTGTTTGAGAAATACAAAATACTGTCAATAGAAATCCAGCCTTCATTTTTATTTAAGAAAAATAAGGAGGCTTGTGATGCTACTTCTTCAAACTTTTGTTCCCAAGTGTTTCCGCCATCAAAAGTATGATAAACATAGGTGGTACTGTCGCTAATTCCCGTTACCCAGCCTTCGTTGTCATCTAAAAAATCTATAGAGTTAATTTTTATATCTGCCGGGAAGTTTAATAGCTGCCAACTTAAGCCTGAGGTGTTTGTCTTTAGAACTGTTCCTTCATTACCACAAGCAAATCCGAGATTTGAATTTACTGACTGAACATCATTCAAAGAATTACCTTGCGGTAAAGGATTTTGCCATTTCCATTGTGCATTAACGACGATTACACAAAAAGCAAAAAAGAATGATAAAAATTTAATTCTCATTTTTTAACCCATAACTGTTTTATTTCAACAATACTAATTTTTTTGTGCTAATGAAACTCCCTGCTTGAATCTTATAAATTAAATTCCGCTTGATAAATTGGAACCGTCAAACTCAACCTCATAGCTTCCCGGTTGCTTTTCTTCATTAACCAGCGTTGCAACTTCTCTTCCTAATATGTCATAAACTTTCAAAGTTACATACTCACTACTCCCGACTCTATACTCAATACTAGTTGTTGGATTGAATGGATTGGGATAATTTTGAAATAGTCTAAAAGAAAAATCTTTCGTTTGTTTAGAGTTTTTATCTACTGAAGTAACATGATCGGTTAAAACAAAATCTCCTTCCCCGGCAAAGAATATTGCCTTATACCTTACCTTTCCTATTCCTTTCGCTAACCAGGTATCAGTAATACCAGCATCAACACAAAGTGAGCTATGTGTGAAATGGTAGCAATTATAAAAAGTGCCGGCAGGCGTTTCCACTGTATCGCTTTTACTAACTAATGTTATTTCTTTACCATAGTTGCAATAGAATTCTTCCGGAAGTTCCCAGCTTTCTCCGATTTCAGCATTAAAATCATAAAGCATTGATTCTGTACTATCCTTTGTATTAAAAATAAAGACTTTATTATCAGACTGCCTGAAAAACTGATATGGATCAAGATCATTCACTGAGAAACCGTAATACAATTTATTATTTATCCTCAGTGTGTCAGTTATTTTTTCAGTCTGTGGATTTAGAAAAATATTCGAATCATAATTCCATTCGTAGTTTAAAGCCAAAGGGAAGTAAGAGGAAGCATCATTATTCAATGGTTTGTATTTATAGCGCCAAACCCCCGTTCCTGCGGTTCCTACAAAAACATAAGTATCTTCGTATTTATTTAACACAGAAATAGAAGTAATTGGTTGGAGCAGTACATTTGTAGCAGGATTAATCTGTTCCCAATCCTTACCACCGTTTGTGCTGTGAAGAAATTCTGCCTGGTCAGGGCTTTGGTGACTATCATCAACAAACCATGGTCCCCACAAATACATTTTCAGGATGCAATGGATCAACAACTACAGGACTAATTCCTCCGCCCCGAGTGGAAAGTATTACTTCCCAGCTTTGTCCATTGTCAGGTGTTAGAAATAGGTAATTACTCCAACAAACATAAACCGAATCCGGATTTCTTGTATTTATTGCAACAGAAGATGCCGGTGCATATTCCTGTGCATCGTTCAGAGGAAATACCTTCCACGTTTCCCCCTTATCTGTCGATCGAAATGCAGCGCCTGATAAACCAATATATCCTGCAGCCCAAGCAAGATCACCGTTCCAATGCGGATTAACATCAATTGTTTTTATAACCGGTTGGAGATTTTCATCTTCAATTTCAGATTGATTCCAAAAGTAATCTATTCTGCTTGCCTGAAACAAACCATTGTTGCCCCCTGCCAGAATTGGCTGAGGTGGTTCGTGCCCTGAAAAATAATAACTGTTAAGAGCATATAATCTACTGGTACTTTTATCAAGTCCGCTATCGGATACGACCCAATTACTATCCGTTGGTAAGTAAACCTCTCGTCTAAAAAGTAAAGTTGAATCATTTTCTTCAGGAATTACAGCGGCGAATAATGTTAAACCGTCTACTGGTCCCACACCCCAATGCTGTATTGTTAGAGCTGTAATAGATTTGTTCTCTAGCCCCATAGAAACCCAATCTGAAGAATCAGCTGTTACTGAAGCTTCAAAAATACCGTCTTCAGCAGTTCCTGCAAAAATGTAATCCGAAAATTGGTATGGACTATTATCGTTCTGTACTGCTGTAAGAGAAGTGATTACTTTATCCTGGAGTCCAAACGGTTGAAGCTCTTTATTTTCACTTGTTGAGTTTTGTGAGAACCCATTCGAGAAGAAAATTAAGCAAGTAAGTATAAATATTTTTTTCATAATTTTACCCTACTTTATTTTGTTTATATTCAACCCGCGTATAGTTAAACATAAAGGACATTTTTTATTCCACAATAAAGTAGTTTCTAAAATTATCTTTAGCAGCTAAAAATAAGTCATTCAAGAACTTAATCATCAGATTTTTGATATAGTGTATAAATTCTGATAATTATATAGAATCTAAATCTTCTCATTTAATCAGACACATTTTCTTTGTTAATCTTTTATCTCCCATATTTAAAACACAAAAATAAATCCCGCTTGATAAATTACTTCCATCAAACTCAACCTCATATTTACCAGGGCTTTTCTCTTCATTAACTAGAGTTACAACTTCTCTTCCCAAAACATCATAAACCTTAAGATTTACGAATGATGATTTGGGAATTATGAATTTAATTTTTGTACTAGGATTAAATGGATTGGGATAGTTTTGAGAGAGAGAAAATTCTTTGGGTAAATTATCAGGATCATTTACATCAGTAACAGTTGTATCACCATAAACCTTTCCGTTAATTATTGCACCCTTCAATTGATCTTCGTTTCCTACTAACTCCCACTCCACCTGATAATACAAACCAATGTTTTTGACCAGTGACAAATTGTAGAGGGGCGTGGATAGTCCCGAATAATCTCTCTTTCTCGAATTAAGGTCCCATTCATTAAATCCTTCTTCATTTCCTAAAAGAATCGGATACGATTCATCAAATTGATCTACATAAATTGTATCACCTATTTCAGAAGTCAAATCAATATAAAGTTCTTCATAATCTAATGTATCACTATTAAAATATGAACGATAGATTTTTCCCGAAGTTGAATCGACCCGGTAACACAAACCATATTCGCTATTAATATCAAAGTATGTTTTATCGTTGTAACGAAACTGTCTTGTTACTTTATTCACAAAAGTATGTTCGTTTATTTCGCTTTCACTTGTAAATCGGGAATTATAAATCCATTTGTTTCCTACTTTAAGAGGAAACCAGCTAAAAATATCAGGGTCTAACTGTAAGTGTTTTAAAGTTATTGTTGTATCAGTAGTTATTTCATACAAATCATATTTTGTTGCAGCAAAAATTTTATCAGAATTGGGTTTTTTGTAAATGCCGACAATTCTTCTATCCAAAGTTTTATATTCATTAAAAGTTACACCATAATCGATTGAGTGATATATATATTTTCCATCCGCGAGATAAATACTGCCGGATTGAGAATAATCCACACTTACATAAATTGGATTTGAGCTTGAGTATCTTTCTGTCCAGCTAAAAGGTTCCCCAACATTGTCCGAAACAACTAAATGATATCCGTACCTATTGTCTATCGCATATATATGAGTCTCATCATTATCATATAGGAAATTATTTAGGTAAATCCGAGATGTATCAACCGTATAGAATGAAACTCCACCATCTAGGGATTTTAATAAAGTCAGCCACTGACTAAAAAAAATAACTCTGTCATTAAAAGGCGAAACCGATAATATTTCATATCCGTTGGCTAAAGTATCCCACGTACTTCCCCAATCTGTAGTCTTAAAATTAATACTATTGCCATAATCAATAGCAACAAATATTATATTAGTGTCCTGACGTGATAATTCAATATTTTTGCTGCCTCCCCACATTTGTGGAGAAAAAATAGGCTGCTGTTGATCATATCTGCCAACAAAAGGAAATCCCTCAGTTGAAATATAGGTCCCTGCATAAATGTATCTTGAATAATCATTTTCCCAAAAATCATAGTCATCAATTGAAGTATAATCTTGCCCGGACCAGCCTCCATCATATAGAAAAAGGGTATCAACATTTGAATTGGGTTCAAAACGATAAATACTGTGAAATTCTGATGGACCATAAGTTCCATTGCCAGACCAGTAATAATATAATCTATAGAAAAGGTTCGTTTCCCCCAACTGATCTTCCATCCCCTTTAATTCTGAAAAGGTATAGTATTGCTGGGCTGAAAGGTTTGAAAGAAAAAGTAATATAATAAATAAAGTCGTTTTCATTTTTTCCCTCACTTTAAATAAATCATTTTCTTTGTTGAAGAATAACTACCTGCCTGAAGCTTATAGAAGTAGATCCCGGATGCCAGATTCCCGATATCGGATACAGGATTGAATTCAACCTCATACTCTCCCGGATGTTTCTCTTCATTTAAGAGAGTTGCAACTTCTCTTCCTAAAACATCATAAACTTTAAGATTTACGAATGAAGATTGTGGAATTATGAATTTGATTTTTGTACTTGGATTGAATGGATTAGGATAGTTTTGAGATAGATAAAATTCTTTGGGTAAATTATCAGGTTCATTTATTCCAACGACAGTAGTATCCCCGTATAAAACATTATTTATAATACAACCTTTTAGGTTAGTAGTAGCGTAGCCAAAATCAAAACCAAAAGAAATGCTATCGATACCGAACCCTTTTACTAGTGAATAAGCAAACGCATCAAGCGCATAAACAACATACCTCTTCTTCGGATGAAGTCCATTAAAAAGATTCTCCGTTGTTTCATTTATGAAAATTTTAGGAACTTCACAATTATAACCATAGGTATAAAACCTGTTCGTACATAATGTATCTCCCGTATCAGCAATTAAATCTTCAATTATGTATTCACTATTTATAAAAGATGTATCTTCAGTATACCTTCTCACTGTTGCATCTTCTCGATTATATCTTTCTAAATTTATATCACTACCATAAGGATTAGTCTCTTTTATTATATAATAATTAAACCCATTACTTAAAACAGTATCCCCAATCACTTCAACAACCTCGTTATAAAAAACACAAGGTTCAGGAGGAAAATCTATAGAACAAACCTTTTTTTCATAAACCCATTTATCATCAATTGCCAGAGGATAATATTCAGCTAAAGTCGAATCTGGTTGTAAAGATTTAATTGCTTTAATAGAGCCAGTAGTTATTTCATGCAAATCATATTTTGTTGCAGCGTAAAGTTTATCTGATCCGCCGTTGGCGGAGGGTTTCTTATAAATGCCGACAATTCTTCTATCTAAAGTTTTGTATTCATTAAAAGTTCCACCAAAATCTGTCGAGTGGTAAATATATTTCCGGTCTGCAAGATATATGCTGCCAGATTGGGAATAATCAACACTGACATAAATGGGATTTGAACTCGAATATTTCTCTGTCCAGCTAAAAGTATTGCCTTCATTATCTGATACTCTTAATCTGTTATCAAGAAGATTATAGATATGAACAGAATCTTTATCGTAAAAAAATTGGGAGTAATTATAATTTGAAGTATCTACTTTCGAAAAATTTACTCCACCGTTAGTGGATTTATATAAATTGTCATTGTCAGCAAAAAAGATATCATTGTTGTTGGGATTTATAGAAATTACTTTTTCATAAGCAGAATTAAATGGAAACCAGTTTCTGCCCCCATCTGTGCTTTTAATAATTCCCGAATCCGTGGTAGTAGTAGCAAACAAGATGCTATCATTTTGTATTTCCAGATTTTCTACAGTTCCAAGCCCATAAAAGGAAGGAGTGCTTTCATCATATCTCTGAATAAAAGCCGTTGGATCCAGGACGGCGTGAAACCCACAATAAATATATTTTGAAGGATCAGTATCCAAAAATTTCAAGTCCAGGATACCCGTCGTATTATAACTATAGTCTTCCCCATCCCAGAGAAATAAAGTATCGATATTATTTTTTATATCGAGATGATGAATACTATTTTCATAGTAATCTCCAATTATGCTTCCCCCTTTTTGAAAGGCATACAACCTGTAAAAAAGATGCGTATTGTTACTACTATCTTCCATCCCCTTTAATTCTGAAAAGGTATAATATTGCTGGGCTGAAAGATTACAAATAAAAAGTAATACAATAAATAAAGTATTTTTCATTTTTCCCCTCATTTTAAATAAATCATTTTCTTTGTTAAAGAATAACTACCTGCTTGAAGTTTGTAGAAGTAGATTCCGGATGCCAGATTCCTGATACCAGATACCGGATTGAATTCAACTTCATAACTTCCCTGATGTTTCTCTTCGTTTACAAGAGTTGCAACTTCTCTTCCTAAAACGTCATAAACCTTAAGATTTACGAAGGAGGATTTTGGAATTACGAATTTAATTTTTGTGCTTGGATTGAATGGATTTGGGTAGTTTTGAGAGAGATAAAATTCTTTGATAGTATTATCAGGTTCATTTATTCCAACTACTGTTGTATCTCCGTAAACAACCCCGTTAATTACGGCACCTTCTAAAGAAGTAATTGAAGTTGCAAGCTCTGACCATTCTGAAACTATCATTCCAAAGTCTTTTGCAATCTGGAAACTGCTACCAATTACACCAATTCCCCCGGTGTATTCTTTTATCATGGTTCTAGAATCAAAAATAACAGCTGAATCATCTTCTTGATATAAAACATACCAGCTTGGTTGCTGATAATTAAATATTGTATCTCCGATTTCTAAAGTCAAATCATTTAATAAAGATTCTTCAGGATATCCCTGTTCCCATTTAAACACTTTCCCCGTTGATGAATCTATTCTTATTAAATAGAAATTATTATTTGAATTCATCTGCACCTTAGAATATTCAATATTATTAATTACGGTATCCCCAATAACTTCTTCTCTGGAAAATGATTCCTCAAAACTAGGATAATAAAATGTATGTGTTTTATAAAACCACTTGTTTCCTATCTCCAGTGGATACCAGCTAAAAATATCCGGATCAAGTTTTAGATGCTTTAACGTAATTATAGTATCTGCGGTAATTTCATACAGATCATATTTTGTTACAGCGTAAAGTTTATCTGATCCACCGTTGGCGGAGGGTTTCTTATAAATACCAACAATTCTTCTATCAAAAGTTTTGTATTTGTTAAAAGTTGCCCCGTAATCTGTTGAGTGGTAAATATATTTCCCATCTGCAAGATATATCCTGCCGGACAGTGAATAATCAAAACTTACATAAATTGGATTTGAACTCGAGTATCTCTCCGTCCAGCTAAAAGCGTCGCCGTCGGCATCAGAAACTTTAAGAAGGTTATTTGAAAGATTATAAATGTGTATAGAATCTTTATCGTAAAAAAATTGGGAGTAATTATAATTTGAAGTATCTACTTTCGAAAAATTTAGTCCACCGTTAGTAGATTTATATAAATTGTCATTGTCACTAAAAAAGATATCATTGTTGTTAGGATTTATGGAAATTACTTTTTCATAAGCAGAATCCAATGAAAACCAGTTTCTGCCCCCATCTGTACTTTTAATAATTCCCGAATCCGTGGTAGTAGTAGCAAACATGATACTATCATTTTCTATTTCCAGATTTTCTACAGCTCCAAGCCCATAAAAGGAAGAAGCACTTTCATCATATCTCTGAATAAAAGCCGTTGGATCCAGGACAGCGTGAAACCCGCAGTAGATATATTTTGAAGGATCATTATCCCAAAATTTTAAATCTAATATCCTCGTTGTATTATAACTATAGTCTTCTCCATCCCGGAGAAATAACGTATCAACATTATTTTTTATATCGAGATGATGAATACTATTTTCATAGTAATTACTAAACGGATAGTCTGCTTCTTTTAAAGTGTACGTTCTGTAAAAAAGATGAGTATTGCTATTGTTATCTTCCATCCCCTTCAGTTCAGAAAACGTATAGTAATATTGTTGGGCAAAGAGATTAAAACTGTTTGAGAAAAGAAACAGAAGAGTGAGCAAAAATATTTTCTTCATAAAACCCCCTTCAAATATAAAGGCAAATAAAAGTTAAAAAATTAGAATTGAATTAGCAATGAATTTTTATGGAAGGTTTCTTTGACGCAGTATTTCAAACAGAAGAATTCCTGCTGAAACAGATACATTTAATGATTGTATCTTTCCTTTCATCGGAATTTTAATTAACAAATCGCAATTATTAACAGTTAGTCTTCTAATCCCCTTTTCTTCATTCCCCAAAATTAATGCTACAGGAATCTTGTAATCCACTTCTGTATAAACTTTGGAATCATCGGAAAGTGATGAGCCTATAATCCAAAACCCTTCTTCCTTTAATTGCTTAAGAGTTTGTGCAAGATTTGTTATAGCACAAAGTTTTGCATATTCTGTTGCTCCGGCAGAAGTTTTAACAACTGTTTCATTAATTGGTGCGGAATTATGCTTAGTAATAATTATTCCGTCAACCCCACAGCATTCTGCAGTTCTGATTATTGCCCCGGCGTTATGTGTATCCTGTATAGAATCTAATATTAATAAAAGAGGAAACTTCTCTTTTTTAGATAGAGAAATAATTTCTTCAAGCTTATAAAATTTTTGTTCAGATTTTTTTGCAGCAACTCCCTGTGCGTTAGGACTATTTGTTATCGATCTGAACCTGTCCAAAGGAATAAGATTGCATTTGATTCCTTTTTTCTTTGCGGCAATTCGAATGGTTTCAACAATTCCCCCTTGTTGTCCGTACAAAATGTAAACCTGGTCAATTTCTTCACCAGAGTTAATTGCTTCCAATACCGGTTTACGCCCAATGATTAAGCTCATAATGCTGGATGCTTGTTGCTTGATTTTTGATTCTTGATACCAACCTTCGGTTGGTAAATTGGCTTTACTTTTGCCGTTTGCCTTTTGCCTTCTGACTCGTTTCAACTGGCGGTGGAACAAATTTCTTTAAATCTTTATTCTTAGCAAAATAAATTAACCCGAGAATACCTAGTGTAAATAATCCTACAGAAATTAGTTGCGCTTCCGAAAGACCAAGCATTAATCTTGGATTAAGTCTTAAAAATTCTACAGAAAATCTTTCAATACTTATAAAAACCAGGTAAACCATAAAAAGTTTTCCATCTATCCAGTCTTTCTTTCGAAGCTTCCAGAGAATTGAAAAAATGATAACACAAATTAAAAACTCATAAATTGGAGTTGGATGCAGCGGCGTATTATCGGGAACAATTCCGTTCGGATAATTTTTTGCTATCTCTGATCCCTGGAACATAACTGAAGGAGGAACTGTTCCATGTTCATAATTAGTCCCCCACGGTAAACTCGTTGGAGTTCCATAATCGCCATCGCCTGCCAGATGACATCCAATTCTTCCGATACCATAAGCAAGCGCAAGAGCAGGTGCCACAGCATCTGCAATAACAAGGAAAGGAATTTTCTTTCTTCTTGCATAAATCCAGATTGCAACGATCGCCAAAATTAATCCGCCAAAAAAAGTTAATCCGCCGGGAGAAAATGCCATCCCAATCGGATCTTTTAGAAAAGCATCGAAGTTTTCTATTAAGTGTAAAAGCTTAGCACCCACAATTCCAAATACGATTGCAAGAATTGTTATTTCAGTTGCTAAGTTCGGATTAAGCTTTTTCCTTTCGGCTTCTTTTGTAAGAAGCCAGCTTGCAGTAATAAAAGCGATGCCTAGCATCAAGCCGTAACTGTAAACTGTGAATGGGCCTATTTTAAATAATTCCGGATACATTTTTTACTGTGTTAATATAGATTCATTTAAATTATCAAGCGAGACGGTTTTTTGTTCACTAGTTCCCATATTCTTTAGATTCGCAATTCCGTTTTTGTATTCATCGCCACCAATAAATAAAACATACTTTGCTTTTAACCTGTTAGCTTCTCTCATTTGTGCTTTTAAGCTTCTGTTAAGATAATCACATTCAACCGAAATATTTTTTCTTCTGAAATTAAGTGCAATCTCAAAAACTTTCTCTATAAGGTTGTTATCAAGACAAGCAATAAACAAATCAATTTTATTTTCAGGCAGGATCAAAGTTTTTTCATTTTCGCATGCAAGAAGAATTCTTTCTATTCCTGCTGCAAAACCAACACCGGGAGTAGGTTCTCCTTCAAGCTGTTCGACTAAAAGATCGTATCTGCCGCCGCCGCATAAAGCATTCTGTGAACCAACTTTTCCGCTAACAATTTCAAAGGTTGTTTTAGTATAATAATCTAAACCTCTAACAAGATAAGGATCGACTTCAAAAGAAATTCCGGAAATCTTCAAAGATTCTTTAACAACTTCAAAACTATCTTTACTTTCATTATCGAGATTATCTAAAAGAAGGGGTGCATCTTTCATAATCTTTTTATCTTTTTCATCTTTACTGTCGAAAATTCTTAAAATATTTTTTTCAAATCTTTTTCTGCTGTCTTCAGAAAGTTTATCTTTTTTATCTGAAAGAAACTCACGAAGTTTTTCTTTATAAACATTTCTAGATTCCGGTGTTCCAAGAGAATTTATTTTTACATTAAGATCTTTTAAACCAAGTTCTTTAAGAATTTCGTAAGCCATTTGAATCATTTCAACATCGAGATAAACAGAAGTGCTTCCTAAGGCTTCGGCGCCAAACTGGTGAAATTGTCTTAATCTTCCTGCTTGTGGTCTCTCCTGCCGGAACATCGGCGAAACGTAATATAGTTTGTTTAAGGATTGCTGCTTGCCAAGCGAATGTTCGATAAAAGCTCTAACAACAGATGCAGTCATTTCAGGTTTAAGAGTAATATTATTTTCGCTGCGGTCGGTAAAAGAATACATTTCCTTGCCAACAATATCTGTCTCTTCGCCAATTCCTCTTGCAAAAAGAGAAGTCTCTTCAAAAACGGGAGTTCTTATCTCTTTATAATTGAAGTCGCGAAAAATTCGTTCAATAGTTTTTTCAACAACTTTCCAGGCAGGAATTTCATCGGGGAGAATATCTTTTGTACCGGTGACGGCTTTAATCATTTTTTATCTCAAATCTCAAAACTCAAATTTCAAATGTTTTAAAAGTGTTTTTCATATTTGAGATTTGACTTTTGAAATTTGAAATCTCTTCACACTTCAAAATAATTCTCTTCTTCTTTTTTAAACAGTTCAAAAATTTCTTCAGATGAGTTCGCTTTTAAAAGTCCTTCTCTGAATTCATCTTTGTTCATCATTCTCGAAATACGGCTAAGCAATTTAATATGCGTGCTTACAAGATTATCTTTTCCGACCAAAAGAAAAACAAGATTGACAGGTTTATTATCGAGTGCCTGGTATTCAATTGGTGAATTGGTTTTCCCGAACGCAGCAATTATTTCTTTGATTCCATCTGTCTTGCCATGAGGAATAGCAAAGCCTTTTCCGACACCGGTTGACATTATCTTTTCACGTTCAAGAACTGCCGAGCGGACTTTCTCAATATCATTAACCCGATTATCTTTTTTGAAAAGATCAATCAATTCATTTATAACTTCTTCTTTTTGTTTCCCTTTTAATTCGGAAATAATAAAGTCTTTTTTAAGTATATCTGTTACTTTCATTTGCTCCAGGATATCAAGTTGAATTAATAAACCAAAATAGTATCTTAATTTAACAATACACCTTTTGTTAAGCAATTTAATACAGTGTTAAGAAATAAATATTTATTCGTCCTTTCAATGAAATTATAAAGAACTCATCCTAATCCTTCTCTGCTTGCCCGCAAGCAGGCAGGTCTTAAAAAGAGAATGACTTATTTTCACGCTAACTTTCACTAATATTCAGTCAAAAAGTTATAAACGCGGGTACTTACTGAAAAACAAATAAATTGCCCCACAAATAACTTTCCATTAAGTTTACTGTATTGTATTTATAATTATAACGGGGAAACGTTATGGATATTCAAAATAAAACAGTTCTTGTCCTTGGCGGATTTGGATTAGTCGGGAGCGCAGTAGCAAGAAAGCTTATTCCGGAAAATCCTAAAAGGATAATAATCACATCTCTGCATATTTCCGAAGCTGAAGAAGCAGTAAGAAAACTCAATGAAGAATTTCCCGGTAAAGGATTGGACTATTTCATTCCTTACGGCGGCGACATCTTTGTAAGAGATGAATTCAAGAATGAAAACCGGCAGACAATTTTAAATGATCCCGCAAAAAGAAGAAAATTAATGCAAGACATAATGGAAGAATTTAGTAAGGATATTCTGCACAGTTCTTCTATTTACAAACTTTTAATCGGATATAAACCCGACATTATAATTGACTGCATTAACACAGCAACAGCAATTGCATACCAGGATGTTTATTTATCATACCGGACTATTTCCAAATTAATTGAGAATAAAACCGGCTATGATAATCTTACTGATGAAATAGAAAAACTTTTCTGCACAATTTACATTCCTCAATTAATAAGACACATACAAATTCTTTATAGCAGTATGAGTGAAGTTGGAACACACATTTATATAAAGATAGGAACAAGTGGAACCGGCGGAATGGGATTGAATATTCCTTACACTCATAGCGAGGAAAAACCATCAAGAGTTTTGCTCAGTAAATCTTCAATTGCCGGTGCGCACACACTTCTTCTTTTTCTTATGGGAAGAACTCCTGAGACTGCAATTACAAAAGAGATAAAACCAACTGCAGCAATTGCATGGAAGAGAATAGAGTACGGCGAAATTAAAAGAAAAGGAAAACCGATCGATATTTCTGATGTACAACTTACCGAAGCGGTTCCATTAAAAGATAAATTTTATATTTGTTCAGATAAAACTTACAGAACAACCGGCAAAAAACTTAATTCTGTCTTTATTGATACAGGCGAGAACGGGATTTTCTCACGCGGTGAGTTTGAAACTATAACAGCGCAAAAGCAGATGGAGTTTATAACTCCCGAAGAAATTGCCGATGTTGTAATATTCGAAGTGAAAGGCGGAAACACCGGACATGATATTGTAAGCGCACTAGATCATGCATCTATGGAACCGACATACCGCGCAGGTTATATGCAGCATATGGCAGTTCAGAAACTCGATGAGCTTGAGAAGATACATGGCAAAAGCAGTGTTGCTTTTGAACTTCTTGGTCCGCCGCGCCTTTCAAAATTGTTATATGAAATTCACCTGTTAAGATTATTTAACAAAACGATGAAAGACATTCTTAATAAATCTCCTAAAGAATTATCAGAAAAATGTTTTGAGATAATAACAAATGATGCCGATTTACGAAATGAAATTTTGGCAATTGGTATTCCTGTTCTATTACCGAATGGTGAATCATTATTAAGAGGAAGTACAATTAAAATTCCAGCTTTCAAGGGAGAAAATATTCTCGATGTGAATGAAAAAAATATTAACAATTGGGCAAATGAAGGCTGGGTCGATCTGCGTGTTTCCAACATGAAAAAATGGCAAAGCAGGTTAACAGAATTGATAGAAGAAGCTGAAACAATTACAGCGATTAATACAAGCTCTATGCATGTAAGAACAAAAGATTACTGGAATAATTTTGAAGAAATAAGTATCGGCAAGGTTTGTTCCTGGCTCTTCATCCACGAAGAACAGGGAAAGAGGATGAAGGCTTAGTAGTTTTATAGTTGATATAGACCATTTAAAAGCCTATATTTTAGTCATACAAAATTAAGGTGTAAAATGAAATTCAGCCAGGCTATAAAGCCAATTAGTTACCTAAAAACTCATGCATCGGAGGTAGTTAGAGATGTTTCGGAAAACAAAAAGACTTTAGTAATTACCCACAATGGCGAGGCTAAAGTAATCTTACAGGATGTAAAAGTTTATGAAGATACTCAGGAGGCTATTGCTCTGCTTAAGCTTCTTACCTTGAGCACAAAGAGTATGAATAAGAAAAAATCTAAACCGATGGACAAAGTTTTCAAAGATGTAAGAAAGAAAATAGAAGAGTTCAAACAGGTAAGGGATGAAATACAAGGTTAATTTCGTTTCTGATGCTGAGAACGATCTGTTTGAAATTTATAAATGGGTTTATTTAAATGATTCAGAAAATAGTGCGGAAAAATTATATGACAAGTTATTCCAAAAATGTTCTGATATGCAAAACCACCCTTACCGCGGTCACGTCCCTCCCGAAATGAATTTACTTGATGTTGATGATTTTTTAGAAGTCCATTATAAACCTTATCGAATAATATACCGTGTAATTGATAATGAAGTCTTTATCCTGTGCATTCTGGATGGAAGAAGAGATATTCAAAAGTTATTACAGGAAAGATTAATCAGAGGATAACTTGGATTCGTTGCTCTTTATCTACGAAGAGCAAGGAAAAAGGATAAAGCGTAAGCTATATTTAATATACATGGAAATTAAAAAAAATTAATTACTATGGATTTAGATACATTATTTAATGATAGAGAAAAATTAGTAGCAGTACTTAATGACGAATCAGATATTGGATGTATTTTAGTGACTGTTAGCTTTCTGGATAAATGTTTGATGTTATTATTGAAAGAAACTTTTATCAAATCCTCGAAGACTGCAAAGGACATATTAGAACCGGACGGACTATTAGGCGAATATTCAAGCAAAACAAAATTAAGTTATTGTTTATCTTTAATTGACAAGAAGAAATATAGCGACCTAAATAAAATAGCCGAAATAAGAAATCTCTTTGCACACTCACATATATTATTAACTTTTGATGATTCCACAATTCAAGAAAAATGCAATGAATTAAAAGGCTGGGAAGATTCATTACCTGAAGGGTATTTCGATACAGTATATCAGGAACCAAATGTTATTGCACGATTAAAATTCACACATACAGCATCAAATATTATTAATGACTTAATAGCTCACGGGTATCTAAAGAGAATTTTTAAATAATAAAAAATCTTCTAACCTTCATCCCAACTATTACCACTCATTTTTGTTGTTATTAATAAAATCCCAAAAATTATTCTGCTATTTTGTCCTTAAAATATAATATTCTTTATAAGTGCTTTCTTATTTAATAATTATTAACTTTTAGCAAGGATTTTTACTTTTTATTAATCTTTCACAGGGGAGGACAAATGAAAAGAAGAGATTTTATCTCTAAAAGTGTACAAGCCGGAATATTGGCAGGTTCCGCTTTAACCTTCGGAAAAGATTTCCTTTTTAATAAAACATTTGCACAGGAAAACTACGATCTTGTTGCTGTCAAAGGTGGAGAACCGGCAGCGATGTTTGATAAAGGAATTGCTTCTTTGGGAGGAATGAAAAATTTTGTTCGCAAAGGTCAAACTGTTGTTGTTAAACCGAATATCGGATGGGACGTTTCTCCAGACAGAGCCGGCAATACTAATCCACAGCTTGTTAGAAGAATAATTGAACATTGCTTTGATGCCGGGGCAAAAAGTGTTTATGTGTTTGATCATACTTGCGATAACTGGACAAGATGTTACTCAAATAGCGAAATTGAAAAAGCAGTAAAAGATGCAGGCGGAAAAATTGTCGGAGGCAACAGCGAAAGTTATTATCAGCAAGTTTCTTTTAAAGGCGGAAAGAAAATGCAAGATGCAAAAGTGCATGAGCTTATCCTTCAATCCGATGTATTTATTAATGTACCGATTCTTAAACATCATAGTTCTTCCGGTCTGACAATTTCCATGAAAAATTTAATGGGAATTGTGTGGGACAGAGGCTACTGGCATAGGAACGATCTTCACCAGTGTATTGCTGATTTTTCTTTTTGCCGTAAACCGGATTTAAATATTGTCGATGCATACCAAATCCTTAAAAGAAACGGACCAAGAGGAGTTTCTGATGCAGATGTTGTTACACTTAAATCGCAGCTTATTTCCACTAATATTGTCGCTGCTGATGCGGCCGCAGCTAAATTATTCGGCAAAGAGCCGGATACAATTCCTTACATTAAAATTGCAGATGAAATGAAAATCGGGAAAATGGATTTAAGCAAGCTTAAGATCAACAGGATAATAATGTAATGAACCTGGCGTTTCTCAAAAGGATGAGGGTCATTGTATCTCTTATCTTTTTCTTTTCAATCTTATTCCTTTTTATTGATTTTAGAGGCTTAATTCCTGCAAAATATTTTGATGCGGTTTTATACCTGCAATTCATTCCTTCATTAATTAATTCTCTCGATGGATTAGCAATTGCCGCAGGTGGTTTTATTATTGTAATAATCTTAACCTTACTTTTCGGAAGAGTTTATTGTTCTACAATCTGCCCGCTTGGAACTTTGCAGGACATTTTTTCAAATAGTTACAGAAGGTTCAAAAAGAAAAAATATTATCGTCCATTAAAATCATACAAATGGATAAGATATTCTTTTCTTGCTTTGGCAGTTTTGATTTTCTTTTCCGGAAGTTTGATGGGAATTTACCTGCTCGATCCTTTCAGTAATTTTGGAAGAATTGTTTCCTCATTAGTGAAACCTGTTTTAGTTTTTCTTAACAACTTTGCTTCATCTTCACTTCAAAAAATTGATGTTTATTTTCTTTATCCTGTTGAAATAAAAGGGATTTCTTTAATTGCAATAGCCTTTCCATTTATCGTTCTGATTACTGTTTTAATAATGTCAATAAAAAACGGGAGATTATTTTGCAATACCGTTTGTCCTGTCGGAACATTGCTTGGATTAATATCAAAGATTTCACTTTTACAAATTGATATTTCAAAGGATAAATGCAAGGGCTGCTCATTATGCGAACGTACTTGTAAAGCAGGATGTATAGATAAAAAAAATAAAACAGTGGATTTTTCAAGATGTGTCAGCTGTTACAATTGTTTAACTGTTTGTCCATCCGGCGGAATAGATTTCAAAAATCGTTTTACAAAAAAAAATAAAAATTATGAAACTAATTTAGACAAAAGAGATTTTATCAAAAAAGTATCGGTTTATTTTTTAGCATTAAAAGGAATTTCTCTCGCCCAGGTTAAAATAATACCAAAGAAAGAAAGCACAGTTCCGATATATAAAAATTATCCGGTTTCGCCGCCCGGATCAAAGAGCATAAAACATTTTACAAGTCACTGCACAGCATGTCATCTTTGTGTAAGCGCTTGCCCATCACAGGTTTTACAGCCGTCATTCCTGGAATATGGTTTTACAGGAATACTGCAACCAATGATGCAATATAAAGATGCTTACTGTGATTTTGGCTGCACAATATGCAGCGAAGTTTGCCCAACCGGAGCTATTGAAAACATTTTACCGGAAAAGAAAAAACTTACTCAACTGGGCAAAGCAAAATTCATTAAAGAAAATTGTATAGTATATACAGAAAACACAGCCTGCGGTGCTTGTTCTGAACATTGTCCTACAAAAGCTGTAAGAATGATTCCATACAATCCTCAAAACACTATAGTCGATAAGACACTGACTATTCCAGAAGTAAAGGAAGAATATTGCGTCGGCTGCGGTGCCTGTGAACACGCCTGCCCGATTAAACCATACAAGGCAATTTATGTAGAGGGAAATCCTGTTCACTTACTTGCAAAAAAACCTGAAGAAGAAAAGCTTGAAAAGGAAATTAACTACCAGGAGGATTTTCCTTTTTGATATAAATTTTTTCAAGATTTAATCTCTATCCCTCATATAAACCACTCATCAATTTTTCAGCACTATTCCGCAACAATAATAAGCTTCGCACGTCTGAACCTGTAAAAGCAAAATTTCCTGGAGGAAATATGAGAGATAAATACAATATAGTAAGACAACAATTCATCACTTCTTTTATTGTTGTAAGCTCATTCTTGTTTTTCGCATCATGCAGTTCGGAGTCTTACACTCAGCAGGATGAAACCACTAAGAAAAAGGGAGAACAGACTCTCTACTTCACAGAGAACGAAGACGGACAACCGGTGCATTACGAAGCTAATTTTAATGACGGCAAGATTACATCCCTTTACAAAGATGGAGTAAAAATCCCCGAAGATAAGATTAAAGATTATAAAGAACTTGTCTATGATAACCTGGATTCAATAAGAAAAGATGATAATGACTTTTTTGCTTTCCACCATCATGGACCTAAAGTTTTTCACTTCGATATGGACAGCTTGAATAGCAATATGAAAGAGTGGAGGAAAAAGTTTAAAGCCGAAAATTTCGACTTTAAGTTCGATCACAAAAAATTCAAAGAGAATATGGAGAAGCTGAAGGAGGAATTAAAAGACTGTGATGATATTGTAATTCATATAGATAAAGATAAAATACGAAAAGATATAGATGGGGGACTAAAACATCTCGATAAATTGAAGATGCATAATTTCAATTTTGATTTTGATGAAGATGAACTGAATAAAAACCTAAAACGTATCACCATAGAGATTGAAAAAAACAAAAATAATCTCGAATTGAATATGGAAGACTTTAAAGATCAAATGGATGATCTTAAGGATAAAATGGGAGACCTTTCTGATGAGATGGATGATTTAGATAAAGAAATAAATACCCTGAACAACTTTCTCGATGCAGTAAAAGTCGAACTAGTAAAAGACGGGTTGATAAAGAGCTCAAATGAAAAATTTGAAATGGAACTTTCACCTTCAAAAATGGAAGTGAATGGTGAGAAAGTTGCTGACAACCTTCTTGAAAAATATAAGTCTCTTTATAAGAAACATTACAACAAGGAAATAAGAGAAAAGATAAGAATTCAAAACTAGATAGAAGTTCCCCCAACTAAAATCATCTCTTCCTCACTAAAAATCCGGTCTCGCCTTAAGGACCGGATTTTTTTATTCGTACATCATTCTATTAAACCTTAAAACGGTTGTACACTTATTTTGTTTTTGCTTATACACCTAACTAAAATTAGGTGAGAATCTTTTTCGCAAGAACTCCCCGTCACTTTTAACGTGATGGGGAGATAAAAAGGCAAACATCAGGAAAGCTTTTCTTCCTGCTTAATCTTAGGATAATTTTCCTGGCTCACATCTGTCTCTTTTTTAAGGGACCAGCCTGTCTTCAAGCCGATTACAAAATAAGCTAAAGCAATTGCACCAATTGAAAAAATTGTATCGCCAATAATTCTTAACCATCTGAATGTATCAAGCATTGGAGATTGCAAAAACTCTGCTGATCTTGCATACCATAATCCTTTTTCAACACTTGCTACTGTTTGAGCAAGTCCAACTGGTAACACACTAAGCAAAACCATTAGTGCCAGACCAATATTAATTGACCAGAAAGCAAAACGAATCACACCTTCTTTCCAGACTTTATTTGCAGCTAATCCTTTAATCACAAAAAGCATTAAACCGATTCCAAGCATTCCATAAACTCCAAACAAAGCTGTGTGCGCGTGAACAGGCGTTGTGTTTAATCCCTGCATATAATAAAGAGCAATCGGAGGATTAATTAAGAAACCGAAAATGCCAGCTCCAACTAAATTCCAGAATGCAACTGCAATAAAACAATAGATAGGCCATTTATAAGCTTTAACCCATTCCGCTGCCCTGCTTAATGTAAGATTGTGGTAAGCTTCAAAACCAAGCAATACTAATGGAACAACTTCTAGTGCGCTGAATGTTGCCCCGACTGCCATAACAGATATTGGCGTGCCAGTAAAGTAAAGGTGATGAGCAGTACCAAGAATTCCACCGGCTAAAAATATTACAGTAGAAAATAAAACAGCAGGAGTGGCAACTTTGACTCTTAACAATCCCATTCTTACAAAAAGGAATGCAACGGTAACGGTAGCAAACACTTCAAAAAATCCTTCAACCCAAAGATGAACTACCCACCATCTCCAGTATTCTGCAATTGCAAGGTTTGTTTGTCTTCCCCACATCAGTCCTGCGCCATAAAATAAAGCTATTGCTGAAGATGAAATAACAAACATTGTAATAAGATGTTTGTTTTCTCCCGGCTGTTTAAGTACGGGACGAATAGCTCTTATAAGAAGAAATAACCAGATGAATAAACCTAGAAATAAAAATAATTGCCAAAACCTGCCGAGGTCGACATATTCATAACCCTGATGCCCGAACCAGAAGTTCTGAGTTAAGCCTAACTTTTGCATAATTCCCATCCACTCGCCTAACATAGAACCAAGAACAATTATCACTAACGCAATAAAAAGAAAATTCACTCCCGCTCTCTGAAATTTTGGTTCATATCCTGAAATTGCAGGTGCTATGTAAAGACCTGTTGCCAGCCATGAAGTTGCTATCCAGAAAAGAGCTAACTGAATATGCCAGGTCCTGCTTGCAGCATAAGGAAGATACTCCGAAAGAGGAAGACCATAAAAAGATTCCCCTTCAACACCGTAGTGTGCTGTTATTACTCCCATAACTATTTGCAGAAGAATTAAACCCATAACAACCCAAAAATATTTTAGTGTTGCTTTCATCGAAGGAGTCGGTGTTAAACCCAAGAGGGGATCTTTTTGAGGATATTCATCGGGCTCAGTCTCATCCTTCCTGTTTGAAGCATAATAGAAAGCAAGCAAACCTATACCTGCGATTAATAATACTACACTAAATCCCGTCCATAAGATTTAATGAGCTTGTTGGTTCATTACCGACTAATTCTTCATGAGGCCAATTGTTTGTATATGTAATTTCTTTGCCGGGACGATTAGTTACAGCAGCCCACGAAGTCCAGAAGAAAAATGAATTAAGAGGTTTTAATCTTGCCGGATCTTTTATAGCATCTTTCGGTATTGCATAAGATTCACGCAAATTGTTTAGCTTCGGATCTTTAGTAAAAAGCCCGGCATAATGTTTACTTATCTCATTGAAAGCATCAACTCTTATCGGTGATATTATCAGATCACCTGTTTCACTGTTGTAAGTATTTTTGCGAAGGTTTTCCTGCAATAGTGCTTTCAACATTGCCTGATCTTCCACAGGAATTTTTTCATATGGCTTATTGAAACGCTGCAGAGAATAACTATTTAAAATGTAAACTGCTTCACGATGCAGCCAATCTGCGGACCAATCCGGAGCTACATAAGAACCGTGTCCCCAAACAGTTCCAAGCTGCTGACCTCCAATAGATTGCCAAACGTTCATTCCATCTTTTATATCCTGACCTGTAAAAACAACTTTTCCATCTTCTGTTACAATACGTTCGGGAATTGGCGGTGCAACATTATAGATTTCACTGCCAAGATAAATTAATCCGCCAAATGAAATAACGATTACCGCAATTAAACTAAACCATAATTTTTTGTAACTCATTCTTTAATTCCTCTTTAATAGATTATTTTTTTTAACACTCCATACAAGGAGATATGACATCTTTTTAACAGATGTCATATCTTTTCATTAATTTTTTGTTTATTCGCCGAATAAAGATTCTTCAAGCTTTATCGCCTTGGGGAAAAGAATATTATTCTCAAGATGAACATGCTTATGAAGATCTTCTTCGAATTCTCTTAATTCTTTGAAAGAAATTTTATAAGTCTCACACGCATCATCAGGGGGAGTATAGTTATTAGTAAGATTTTTTATCTCAGACATTCCATCCCCCGCTGATTGATGTTCTGTTTCCATCATTGCAATAGGATTTTTTATTGTTCCGAAGTAAGGCGTACCTTCCCCGCTCCCATTGTTCGATAACCCGACAAGCTTGATAATATGAGGAAAAAGAATTCTTTCTTCTTTCATCATATGATGCTTCATTTCAACATTTATTGAAGCGAAAATCTCCGCGATCTTTTTTGTTTCAGGATGATTTTCGCCGTGCTTTGATGCAACCTTTTGTGTGTGGGCTGATATGACAGGAAGCATCCTGTTAACATAACTGTGATGGTTATTTATAATATAAGAAATCAGGAAATCAAGTCCCCAATCATTAGGTCTTATTTCTTCTTTTGCCTCGGAAGGATTTAGATTTTCAATCTCAGTAATAATATTTCCAGGGTCCATTCCCTTTTCTGTGCAAGCATCAGCAAGAGTCCTTTTTCCATTACAACAAAAATCCAAATTATATTTTTCAAATACTGCTGCTGTGTGAAAATTATCTTTCACTATTTCGGATAATGTGAGATTTGTGATTTCATGGTTTTCAGTTACCATTTTTATTACTCCTTCTTATGTAAAATATTTTTCTAATCTTATTTATTAATACCCTATCTGTCAGTCTGAGCTTGTCGAAGACTGACAAGATCAACAAGTCACACTTCGACAGGCTCAGTGTGACAACAAAATCTTTTTTGATTTGGGTTTCACTTGAATATTTGCTTTCTCATTAAACTTCTTTACAGCTTCAGTCCCTGTCGGATGTCCGTAACTGTTCATATTCCTGATAAAGTATAAGATATTCTTCTTTTGAAATTTTATTGTTCCAGTTTCCTGAAAACATTCCTATCCCGGTCACAATCAGAAATATTGAAACAATTGCTATTGCTGCATATCTCTTATTGATTTTCTTTTTGACAGGACCAATCGTTTTCAGATCGAGCGTATCTGCTACAGGACAAGCGTCAATGCAGTTAAAGCAGGATGTACATTCATCCGACAAAACTGTTCTAACTTTATCCACTTTTATAAATGAAGGACAGGCTTTGTTACAAAGACCGCAATCAATGCAACTTACCGGATTTCTTTTAACCTTTGTCGGACTAAGGAAATTAAGCAAACCAAGTAAAGCGCCGTAAGGACACAAATATCTGCACCAAAAATTTCTTATAACAATAGAAAAAAGGAATAGAACAGATATTATTATCAATGCCAATCTTGAAATGTCGGCAAAGAAAAAATACATCTTTATATCTGAAACAAGATTATAAGGACTATCAAGAAAAGATTTCACTGCAATAGTATTCATCATAAAGAATACTGCGTAAAAAAGGAATCCGAGCAGTAAATATTTAATACTTCTTAGAGGGTAATCGAGAAATTTGGGAAGTTTTATTTTTCTCTTAAAAATTTTTTCGCCAAAATCACCAATAAGTTCAGAGATGTAACCTATCGGGCAAAGCCAACTGCAAAATGATTTTCCAAAAACAAGAGACATCAAAATAATTGCAAGAAAAATGAACATTCCCGCTGGATGTGCCGGATGAATTTGTCCTGTTGTTACAAACAAATAAAAGCTCATCATAGAACTAATAGGAAGGAATCCTTCTACGCCGGGAGGTCTATAATAAAAATTTGTTGTGCCACCGGATTGGAGAAAGTGAATGAATAAATACATTTCAACACCAATCCATACACAGAGTAACAGAAAAAGTGTTTGAACAATAAATCTATATTTCTGAACTGGTTTTTCTTTATTTCTTAGTATTTTCTTTTTCATTTTTTATATTCGGATAATTTTATCTGATTTATAATTAAAAAAATAGTTAAATAGCTGCTACCTTCTTTAATGTTTTTTCTCTGAAAGTATCAATCGTATCTTCACTAAGCATGTTATACGCTTCTGTTCGAAGTGTTCCCCACTTTTCATGCAACGGGCATGGATTTGCCGGGCTGCAACTTGGAAACCCCAGGACACAATTGCTAAAAACATCTAACCCATCAATTGAAGCAACAATGTCAATCAATTTTATTTTTTTAGGATCGCGTGCTAGAGAAAATCCTCCTGCCTTTCCTTTCTTTGATGAAATAATTCCGTTCTCAGTTAAGCTTTGCAGAATTTTAGAAACAAATTCCTTTGGTATAGAAAGTTTCTTTGCAATGTCATCTGCAGATACTATTGCACCTTTATCATAAGTCGATAAGTGAAGTACTGCTTGTAAACCGTATTCGCATTTTTTGGAAAATATAACTGTCATTTATAATCAGATTTTTTTATCTGATTAAAGATAAATATTATAGATTTATTTGTCAATACCCTTAGAAAATTTTTTGGTAAATTTGTTGCTTATCAAGCCTTTAAAAACAAAAAAGCCTTCCAATAACTGAAAGGCTTTTCCTTCTTAAAATTTTGTTTTTCTTAGTTACCCCTAACGTTCTTCTTGCCATTAATATGTTTTTCTTTGTCTATAATATTGCCTTCCGCATCTACTATTCCTATATGACATCCAACATTACCACAATTACTCAGAGCAGATTCAATGTGACCTTTTGGAGGAAGACCGTGACAACTGCCGCACTCAGCTTGCGAGCCATCTACTTTATTAAAAACCACATCCATATTGTTTCCAACCATTTTGTCTTCAGTATACATAAATTGCAAATCAGAAGAATCTTTTGAGAATTCAAAATTACCGTGACAATAAGTATTTGAACAGGTGCCGGTTGAATGATCATAACTGGCGTTAGATGCAATATTTGTGATAGCAAGATTGCTGAACATAACTTCAGCCGGTAAATCAGAATCCATATGACCTGCATCCAGATAATTCTTAGGTACCTTGTGACAGGTTGAACATTCTATATCGCTGCCTAATTCATTTGTATATAAATGTTGATTGTGAGCGCCTACACCTAAGGAACCGGTGCTTGTATTCCCACTTACATCCCGTGGGGGTGCAATCATCGTTGGATCGTTAAAATTGCCATGGCATGTGTTACAAGCTTCAGGACCGTTTGCCTGAGTATGACACTTAAAACAACTTTTATCAGCAGTCCCTCCTTTATAATCCGACCCATGACATCTTATACAAGCACTCATGCTCCAGCCGTTGGCACGCACTAATTTACCATGAAAGTCAGATGAATTTTTATCGAGTATTCCGGTTTTATGAATTGAAAGTACCGGCGCAGAAGGTGGTGCAGGATCAACAAGATCGCTGCAGCTTACTAATAATACTGCTAATGAAATCAGCGTTAATATTGAATAGATTAATTTCATTTTAGTCCAATGATAATCTTAATTTTATTAATGAGTATGACAATAATTGCAAAATCCATCTGTCTTTTGAGACATAGGTGATGCACTTGTATGACAATTATAACAAATTGATCCGGCGTTCTCATGCCAATCGCCATGATCGTCTCTCATAAATCTTACCGAATGAGTCTTAGGATCAGTATTTTGAATTCCATCACTATCTAAATGACATTTTATACATGTCGGATCTCCGCCTTGTACATCATGGCACGCAGCACAACTTTCAATATCTCTCCTGGCTAATATTGAGTGTTCACCTCCACCGCTTCCAACTCCCATAGTTGTAAAATCAGCTTTTAGATGAGACATAGGAGCCACACCGCCTAATGAAAAATCAGCAGCATCCGACTGATGACAATTTGCACAGAAAGTTTCTACCTGGTGACATGACTGACATTCAGACATTTTTAGATTTGCATCTATTCCGTGGTTAAACCTGTAATCAAGTTCATGAACTCTGCTTATTATTTGCTGTTTATGCCCGTCTGTAGATTGGCTTGGCATATAAGGTTGATAAAAATTATCTGCTTTATTTGTTTCTGTTAGTGTATTGGTCGAAACATGGCATTCTTCGCAGGTAGAGTTACTATGGCACATTGTACAATTTGCATTTGCTGACTGGGCAAGAAACTTATGCTCGCGCATGAAATCCACATTGGTATGATTTTGCGGGATTAAACCTGCTGTTGAAATATGACAATTCTCGCAGAAACCAGGACCAGCATTTTCAGGACTATGGCAACTTGCACACGTTTCCATAGGCGGAACTTTTTGTGCAGCTTCATCACTATAGCCAACTGTCTTAAAATCTTTATGACAGCTTTCGCATTCAAGCCCTTTAGCTAAGTGATCTTTATGATTAAAGATTAATTTCGATTTTGTCTGAATTAAAGGTTCATACACTTCATTCTTATGGCAAGTGCTGCACTGATCT
The DNA here is from genome assembly GCA_963727535.1 of uncultured Ignavibacteria bacterium. GTDB lineage: Bacteria > Bacteroidota > Ignavibacteria > Ignavibacteriales > Ignavibacteriaceae > RBG-16-34-14. The sequence goes on along the minus strand of CAVSGR010000006.1, from coordinate 1,191,138 downwards.
TCATTATCAACTTCATGACAATTCCCACAATTACTATGATCAGGAAGTAATCGATCATTTAACGAAGTACTTTCAGGTACCTTGGAATGGCAATCAGCACATTCTGCTAAATCAGCATGCAAAGAATGTGAAAAATTAATAAGATCACGATTGCTTTTGATCTTCCCGTCCGGGCTTTCAGCTTGACTATCAAACGCTGTGAGAGTTAGAAATAAAATTGCGCCAAGTGAAACAATTAAATGGATATACTTTTCTTTCATAGCTTAAATTTTCTGAAAGTTTACGTTGAACCAGAAATTTAATTTTAGTAACAAACGGAAATCATCATTATAGATTTTATTATGTAGATACTGTCCCTGGGCATCAAACGATAATGTTCTCCACGGACGGTAGTTTAATCCTAATAATACTGTAACCATATTATTTAGAACATCATCAGATGATAACTTATAATTTGTATATGCAAGACTTAAGTTTGGAGTTAAAAGACCCTCACAAATTGTCTTTGCCGTATAAATCGAAAGTGAATTCAATTCACCGGCATAACCAAAAGTTTTTCTTCCCATTAAAGTTCCCCACGGTGTAGAAAATCCTACTGATACTCTTTGAGAACTTTCATCCGTATACATAACATTACCAAACTTACCAATCACTTTATAAGTTTTATCAATCAGGTAATCGGCGCCGATTTCAATTTCCTGGGAATTTTGAAAATCAAAAACGGAAAAGATAGAATTGTATCTTATCTTAGGCTGGCGGAAATTGTAATAAGCATCGATTCCTAAATTTTCAATCTCCTGGTAACGTCCAAACACCTCAAATTTTGAAATCATAGCGAAGTTTAAATCATAATCAAGTTTTGTATCTAACCTGAAGGTGTTTAATTCATCGTGTGAAACTTCAGCCGTAATATACTGGTACTGTTCCGAATTGTTATCTACTATATAGTTAGGATTTGTTTCTAAATCAGGGCTTAATCTTGTTGTGGTATAGGATGTGGTCTTAAAACTTTGATTAAAGTATTTTAGAGCCAACCTGGTATCTTTGTCGGGATAATAATTAACCTTTCCACCCGCAACAAAATCGTTACCTAAATCATCTGTAAAATTTAATTTTTGATACGCAGGAACATTCCCGCCGTAATATCCATTCACATCAAATCCAGCATATTTAAAACCAAGAGTCATACCATCGAAAACACCTCCGCCGATTCCGCTGAAAAGAGGTTGCCTGCCAAGTTTAACGTATACAACATCAAACAGGTTTTTTACATCAACATATAGATTATAGAATCTTAATCTCGGATCGTACGTCTGGCTTTGACTTACGTCCCCCTCCAGATTTAAATAACTTTTTAATGACACATTGTCTTTTCCAAATGTAAGATATAACATTTGGTAGGTCCGCGCATAAGTGTTTGAATTGTTTACTGTATCGAAACGTTCAAATGAATAAACTGCGCTGGTAAAACGACCATTAAGATTCTGAGGGAACAGATATGTTGTGAGTCCAATAAAAAGGCTTACAATAAATAGTAATTTTTTCATCCCATATACTTCAGAATAATGAATTAATTATTGGATTTTATTTCCTTAATCTTTTTTGAATTGCAAAATAACAAAGTTTGATAGTAAAATTTTTATCTGTAAAAAAACTCTTCAAGTTACAAATATGTTTTAAACAAAAAGAGAGCTCCTCAGTAATCATTTCAACTGCCGGGGAGCTCTCCTCTGAAAATTCTTTCAGTTATTTTTTTATTTCTAAAAGTCTGTTCCTGTTTTCTCTTTCTCTCACTAAAACTCTCGGAAGTTTTCCGCACAAAAAACAAACCAGCTAAATACTTACATTTTCTAATCAAATCTCAACTTCCGCAATCTCAAGTTTAAGAAAACGAGAAACCGGGTTCTTAATTACAAGAATTTCACATCTTGTAAAGACTTTTCCTCTGGCTCCCGAACAATTATCATCAAAGAACAAATTTATAAGAAAAAGACTGCCGTTTCCGGCAGCCTTTTTCTTAACCAAGAACTTATTTGAGTAATAACATTTTCTTTACCTGAACAAATTTCTCTGTACTCAGTCTGTAGAAATAAATTCCAGATGAATAGTTTGAGGCATTCCATTGTAACGAATATGTACCTGCAGCTTTTTCACCGCTGTATAATTGTTCTACCTGTTTTCCTAATGCATCGTAAATCGTAATCGTTACATTTGAGTATTCAGGTACTGTATATTCAATTGTAGTTGATGGGTTGAACGGGTTTGGATAATTCTGTGCTAATTTATATTCCTCAGGCATATTATCCTTAGGGTACTCTACAGCAACAACACCGCCAAGCTGTTCAATAGCAGCTTTCAATAAAGAAACAGCGTAAGCCGGGTTATGAATACCCCAACTTCTGTCTTCTTCAATCCAGAAATATACATAAGCGCCTCTTGTAATCGCTGGTGTTAATGTACTATCTCCGGGTGTCAACACAACTACACTATCTTTCTGTGGTAACAACGCACCAAGTTTATTCCATAAACCTTTAACTTCTACCTGGAGACCTTCTTCCACACCGTTTCCGTCAAGGTCCGCATTACCGTTTATGTAATACAATTTATCTTTGAATGATGGTCCAAAATCACCATGACATGGTGCACATGCGGCAACATTATCATGTCCCTCAGGATCATTCATATTCCATGAGTGTCCACCGACAACTTTAATACTTGCTTCATCAGCCGGTGTTTCATCATTACCTGCCATATGGCAATTAACACAAGCATTAGTATGATCTTCACCGGGAAGTACTGCAACTCCGTGAGGTGAGCTTGGAAATTGGATACCGAAATTGGGAGCGTTCACACCTAAAAGCAAATCAGCTTCGGGGCCATGATGAGCACCATAGTGAGTACTTGCATTATCAGGATCATCCGCATACGTTGCAGCATTACGACGGCTTCTATGGCATTGCATACATAGTGAGCCTGTGCCATACTTTTCAAAAGTGACTGGTGTACCATCTCCAAGTGTGGTAAGGCTAGCTATTCTTAATTGATGTTCGTTTGTTCCACTATGTGGATCGTGGCAAACTGCACAAGAAATGTTAGTTGCTTCAGGAAGTATTGTAGTAGCTGCTGGTGAATTGCTGCCATCCAAAGGTCTTCCCTCTTTAACCCACTCGATAAATCCTTCACCACTATGGCATGGTGAACAACCACTTCTTGTCCCTGCAGAAATTACGTAAGCTCCTTTAGCGTGTCCGCCTTCAAAACCGCGTCCGTCAAATTCTGAGGCATCCTGACCTGAATGTTTCCATTGATATCCAAATATCTCATGTACTCCGGAATCATGACACCACATACAATTATCTGCTGATACTGTTTTAGATATACCTTCAATTAATCCATTATGTCCGCTTCCAGGTCCATGGCAGCTTTCGCACTGAACGTTTGCTCTTGCCATTGCATCCGGATAAAGAGTAGTTAAAGAATCATAAACACCATCATATAATGAACCCGGAAATACAAACGGAAAATCATCAAACCCATTATTATCTGCACCTGCATAATAACCTGTGGAATGACATTCTAAACAACTATTCCCAAAATGGCTGCTTAATATTCCATTAAAACCATCTTTATCTGTATGAGAATGCTTTGTCGTTTTCCATTGGTCGCCAATGTTTCCCCACTGGGGGATGTTATGGCAAGTCATACAATTTGGAGCCGTACTGTTAACACCCAGGTACAAGGCTGAATTAATTGCTAAAGTATCACTCATTGCACCACTTGTAACAGAAATTTTAAATGCACCAACTACATCGGGAATGAATGATATAAGTTGTGTTGAAGCATCAACATTTTTTGTTGCACCGAAAGCAGCAACCGATCCTGATGGCTTTTCAATTATGTTCCATACCGGACTTGTTAAGTCGCCTTCATCGACTGATGCTTTGAAATACATTTTTGTCTCTTTTCCAACATTCAATAATCCATTGTATGACTTATCGAAATAATGATCGACTGTATCTCTATCAACATCGCGATGAGTAACCCCAAAAGTATTTAACGTGAGCGTTTGAGCAAATGCCCCCGTAAACGAAAATATCGTCAATAAAATGAGTAAATGAAAAAATCTTTTCATACTGTTTTACTCCTTAGTTCTTAGGTTTTGATTCGAATTAAAACTTAAACACATAAATAATTGCTTTAAAGAAATTATTAACCACTATAAAATAATGATTATTTAATACTGTATTCTGACAACTAAAATGCCAAAAAATAAATAAAAGCAATTATTGCTTGTTACACAATTTGTTTTGTTTTTTTATCGTTTTTAAAGAATTTAATAATGAACTCGCCAGTTCAATTATGTGTGATTTCTCATTTTCAGGAATAGGGTAAAATTCTTTCCCTAAGTAGAGAGTTAACAAATAAGAAGATTTGTTATTTTAAGAAAAGCACTATTGTCTGGTGTGATTACAAATACAAAATTTTAAGCCGCTCAATGAGCGGCTTATTTTATTTCTAAAATACGAAACAAGAAAAATTAATTCCTGGAACGGGCTTCGCTAACAAGAATACTTTTACCTTTAACATCAACAGCTTTCAGTTTCTGTATAGCTTCCTGTGCCTCAGCTGATGCAGGCATATCGATAAAACCATAACCCTTTGAGAGGTTGTTGGGATATTTAATGATATTAACACTTTTAACTTTCCCGAATTGCGAGAAGAGATTCCTGAGATCATCTTCTGTTGTATCACGTGAGAGATTACCGACATGTATATTCATCATACAACTCTTTTCTTTAATTTATACTTTAACTAACCTGTTAAACAAATCTTACACATTATGAGAGAACTAAAATCAAGTTAAGGTATATAATGGTGAGTTACTAATGAAAAAGAGATGTGAAATTCAAAACGATTTTTAATTGATTGTCACGCTGGCGAAGTCGAAGTGTAAACTTATACAAATATAAAAGCCGCTCAGTGAGCGGCTTATTTTATTTCACTCTTTATTAATATCTAATTTGATTTCATTTTATTCAGCATCATCCAGTTCTCATCGCCCTTCTTAATATTTCCCATCATGTTCTTTTCCCATTTCATTTCAATCTCTTTATTGGTTGTCAAGTAAAGTTTCCCATCCACAATTTTCCAGGCAGTTGGGTCAGTTGTACCGCAAGCATCGTGTGCAACTCCGTAAGCACAAAAGCCGCCGTATTGAGGTGCATATTTACCGGAGTTCTCTTTAAACATTTTAAGATGGTCTGCGTTTGCAAAATGCCACTCTGCATCATTCCATTTATAAGAATACGCTGATTTTCCCATTTCAGCTTTTCCATCTGTAAAGTAGGCTACAGGATCATAACCTTTTATTGCTACGCCGTTCATATCTTTATCTATACGCATCATCGTCATATCGTGGTGCATCATATCATTCCCCATCATATTATTATTCATTGAATCCTTCTCCATCATTTCGTTTCCCATTTTATCTTTGTCCATTTTTTTATCATTCATCATTTTGTCCTGAGCAAAAGAAGATTGGGTTACAAAAAACAAAGAAAGAAAAATCGCCGGCAAGAACTTAATATATTTCATTTTTAGAACTCCTTTTTTAATTGTTGTTATAGGAGTTAAAATAGAATTGAATTGTAACGATAGTTTCACGAAAGGCTAACACTTTAGAAAAACAATTTGTCTCCCCATTACAATTCTTAGCACAGATTACTAATCTGTGCTACGGAATTTTACTTATACAACTTCATTAATTTCAAGCGGTCTTCTGTTTGCTTCGACAACAGCAATAGCAGCCATATTAACTATGTCATCAACCGTAGCACCGCGCTGTAGCACATGAATCGGTTTTGCCATTCCCATTAAAACAGGACCAATAACTGTTGCCTGTCCAATTCGTGCCATAAGTTTGTACGCAATATTGCCTGAATTAAGATCCGGAAAAATCAATGTATTTGCACCGCCTTTAAGATCGCTGAACGGAAAATCGTGTTCAAGAATATCAGGCATAACTGCTGTATCTGCCTGCATCTCACCATCAACAATTAAATCCGGCTGCAGATTTTTAACTATGTCTACAGCACGTTTAACTTTCTGAGATTCGGGATATTTTGAACTTCCAAAGTTGCTGAATGAAAGCATTGCAACTTTCGGAACAATATCGAATTCTTTGACTTTCTCGGCTGCAGAAATTGCAATCTGTGCAAGCTCTTCAGGACCCGGATTAACATTAACAGTTGTATCTGCAAAGAAATAAACCTCTTTCTTTGTAACAATTAAATAAAGTCCTGAAACAATTTTTAATCCTTTTCTTACACCAACACATTCAAGTGCCGGTCTTATTGTCTCCGGGTAATGAGTCGTTAATCCGCTAATGAGAGCATCGGCATTACCCTGTTTAACCATCATTGAACCGAAATAAATTCTTTTCTTCATCAGTTTTTTCGCCAAAGAAAGTGTTACTCCTTTTCTTCGCCTACTTTCATAAAATTCCATTGCATAATGAACAGCTTCTTCACTTTTATATGGATCTTTTATTTCAAATTCTGCCTGGTCGTATCCAAGGCTCTTTATCATTTTTTTGATATTTATTTCATTACCGAGCAAAACAGGGTAAGCTATATTTTCTTTCCTTGCAACATGAGCCGCTCTTATTATTTTTTCTTCCTCTCCTTCGGGAAATACAACTTTTTTAGGGTTCTTCTGAGCTTTATGAATCATTACCCTGACAACTTCTTTTGAAAGACCCAGACGTTCCTTCAATTCTTCTATATAAGTATTCCAATCAGTTATTTCCAATTTCGCCACGCCTGTTTCAATTGCAGCTTTAGCAACTGCCGGTGCAACATACCAGAGTACTCTTGGATCAAAAGGCTTTGGAATTATATATTCTCTTCCAAATGAAAAATCTTTTCCGCCGTAAGCATTAATAACTATTTCCGGAATTTTCTCTTTAGCAAGAGTTGCCAAAGCTTTAACCGCAGCCATTTTCATTTCTTCATTAATTGCAGTTGCTCTTACATCCAGAGCGCCACGGAAGATAAATGGAAAGCCCAACACATTGTTTACCTGGTTTGGATAATCGCTTCTTCCGGTCGCCATAATCAAATCTGTTCTTACAGACATTGCATCTTCATAAGTAATTTCAGGATCGGGATTAGCCATTGCAAAAACGATCGGATTTTTTGCCATAACTTTGACCATGTCTTTTGAGACTACTCCCCCCTTGGAAAGACCAATAAAAACATCGGCGCCTGTCATACCTTCGGTAAGGGATTTTATTTTTTTATCTGTCGCAAATTCCATCTTATACTTGTTAAGATCAGTTCTGTCTTTTGTCAAACATCCCTTCGAATCGAACATAAATATGTTTTCTCTTTTTGCTCCTGCAGTCACATACATTTTACTGCATGATATTGCCGAAGCTCCGGCTCCGTTAACAACAATTCTTACTTCAGAAAGTTTTTTGCCCGCCACTTCAACAGCATTTATTAAAGCTGCACAGGAAATTATTGCTGTTCCATGCTGGTCGTCATGAAAAACCGGAATATTCATTGTCTCCTTGAGCGTTTCTTCAATCTCAAAACATTCCGGCGCTTTTATATCTTCAAGATTGATTCCTCCAAAAGTTGGCTCTAAAAGCTGAACAACTTTAATGATTTCTTTAGGATCTTTGCTTTTAAGTTCGATATCAAAAACATCTATATCGGCAAATCTTTTAAATAGGATTCCTTTTCCCTCCATAACAGGTTTACCTGCTAGGGGACCAATATCACCGAGCCCTAATACCGCAGTTCCATTTGAAACTACTCCAACCAGGTTCCCTTTAGCAGTATATTTGTAAACATCATCTTCATTTTTCTCAATCATTCTGCAAGGTTCGGCGACTCCCGGTGTATATGCCAGTGATAAATCACGTGAGGTTAAACATGGTTTTGTAGCAACGACTTCAATCTTTCCTTTTCTTCCCATGCTATGATATTCAAGTGCTTCTTCTAAATATTTTTTCATTTTTGCTTTTACTCTCCAACTTTCATTTTAATATTAAATTAAATTTACTCTGTTATCCAGTGTTGAACAAATTATTTATATATATTTTTATCTACTCAAAAAAGCCGCATCATTTTAATTAAGGCAAATCATTTATTATCTAATCTTTTTTCCGTCTTTAGTTTATTCCTTGAATAAATAAGTGAAATTAAAATTAGGACTGCGCCCAAAATCAGGAAAGAAACTATTTTATAAGTTGAACTTGAGCTGCTTACACCTATAATAAAAACATATCCTACAGTCAATCCTAATGTTAATAGAGCCATCCAGCGATACTTTTTATTTTTCAGAAGTAAGCTCAAAATATAATAAATTATTGCAACGCCAATCCAGGAAACACTTGCCCAACCTTCGGGCATTGAGTGGTATAATGCATATGGAATTATTACAAGTGCAGTAAGCAGATATGCGTTGCGCATTTGCTCTGTTTTTAATTCCAGCCTGTCTTTTTTCCAGTTTAAAATTCTTGCACTTAATAAAGCAACTACTCCAAAGCTTAAACTAATACTACTGATTCTCCCTTCCATAACAAGATAGGTGATAAATATAATAATATAAATAAGAAAGTTTGCCAGGATAATAAATTTGGATCTGAACCAAATTGCAGTTGAAATTACAATTATACTTTGCCAGCATAACAAAGCAAAATAATCAGGTTCTCTAACCTGGAAAATAATTGCCATAGTTAAAGCAAAGTATCCCAGCATTGCATAAATAAAAGTTGAGTATTTGCTTTTTTCTTTTATCCAGAAAATTGTTGCATAAGCCAGGAAAGTTATTGAAGCAAGCATATGATAAATAGCAACGGATTCATATTTTGATATTATTGAAATAAGCAAAAATAATCCGTAGCATCCTGCAGCATTCATAAATGTACTATAAATCAGTACAGTATTTTCGTTTACCGGTTCTTTTCGGAGACGTATTCCTGTTGTAAATACAACCGAGTAAAGCAACAAAAACAATAAATTTATTACTGGTTCCGAATTTATTTTAAGTTCATTACCTATAACGGGATTATTTATGAACCAGACCAAATGGGTGAAGTAAGTAAAAAAGATTCCGAGAAATAGGAAAGCATACCAATTATTTTTTAGGAAGAAATAAACTGAAAAAACGGACATTAAAATTAACAGGCAAAAAATTGTATATGGATTTTCGCTAACGATAGCAGTCACATAACCAAGAAATATGCTTAAGAGAATTAAATAATTAGATTCTCTTTTAACTGCTATTACGAGAGCAATTACAAAGGCAATTATTAATAAAATTGTCTCTAATGCTGTTTCATTAATAATTGGTTCAGTTCCAAAAAATTTTAATCTGAGCGTAGTAAAATATAACAGGAACAAACCTCCACCCAGAAGATAGCCTGACAAATGTACAATTGTTTCTCTCCAGTGTCTTGCAAGAAAAAGTACAACCGCTGAAAGTAAATAACCAAAGATAATATCGGCAGCCACAGGAATATTTGCGAATGGTAAGGAAATCAAAAAAGCAATCCCAATAAAAAATATAATGATTCCGGTTTTCGCAAACCAAAATTGACCGATCTGTAATTCAAGGCGGTCTTCTTTTTCTTCGCTGCTTAATTCTTTATTGGAAGTTTTAGGAATTTCCTGTGAGTCTTTTAGTTCTTCGACGAATTCCCCCTGGTTTGTTATGTCAAGGTGTTTCTCGATTTCGCTGACCCTGGCATCAAGATTTTTTAGAAAATCGAGTAATTCATCATTTCCCGGATTATCTGATAATGTTCTCATATTCACCCCGGATTTTTGTGAATAATATCAATTTATTTCGCGATACTAAATTGTAACAGGTAATAGAGTATACAGCATATATTTAAATAATTTTTATTCTTTGTTCTGGTTTTTCTCTAATCTTTTGATGAACATATATAAACCGATAGCTAAAAGAATTGTAATTCCTAACGCAACTGCAAGTCCTTTTCTTCTGAAATAATAATCATCTATCGATGCCTGCGCTTCTTTAGTTACTTTAGTTGTAACTGCTAAACCTTTGCCGACAACAATATCATCAAATTTTTTCTCGTTAAATGAATGCACCGCCGTCTTTGCTTCCAACAATGCCTGGTGCGCATCTCTTAATTCAAATTTCTCATCTTCAACTTCCATCCCTTTTTGTTCAGCATTATCAATAAGTGAGTTTGCATATTTCTGAGCATACTCAAGGCTGTCAATCAGGCTTTTCATATTTTTTGCAACTTTATATCCTTCCAGATTTTTTTCAGGAGTATGACATCTTGAGCATACCGCATCTTTTGAAACACCGAGCAATTTATCAGTTGCAGTAATAATTAAATGATTACTGTGGCAGGTCTCACATTCCGGATATTTATTTTTATCAAATACTTCTTTGTGCGGGCTTGATGAGAATAATTCTGCATTCAATGCATGGCAGGTCCCGCATACTTTTGAAATGGAAGATATTCCCGGAGGAGTAGCTGCATGGTTTCCGTGACAGCTATTACAAGCCGGGGCACCGGTATCATTTTTCTGCAGGAGAGCAATACCGTGAACACTCTTAGAATATTTTTCATATTGATCAGTGGGTATATTGTATTTTTTCATATACTCTTTGTTACTATGGCAGTTTGAACAGGTCTTCGGAACATTTACTGCATACACACTTGAGTTAAGGTTAGTGGTTTCCAGAATTCCGTGACTTCCATGACAGCTTACACACTGTGCAGGCTTAGGATCTCCTTTGCCGTTTAATATTCCATGTACGCTTGTTCTGTATTTCTCATATTGATCGATTGGTAATCCCGGATTATAATTTCTCATAAATACTGAATTGCTGTGGCATTTTGAACAGGTCTTTGGAATATTTAAAGGATAAACCGGAGAATGTGGATCTGTTACCTTTACTATTCCGTGTGCACCATGACAAGTGATACATTGGACGATTCTATCTTTTCCATTAATCGATAATTTTCCATGCACACTGGTTTTTAAGCAGTTCAAACTGATTGGTTGGTATTTCGGCTCCAAAAGATTTCATTTTTTCTGAAGAGGCATGACATTTTGCACATACTTCTGAAATATCATTTCCTTTAGGAACACCTTTAAAACCTGCTTCCTTACTCATACCGGCATCCATATCATCAGTTTTGTTATTTCCGCCATGGCAATCAGCGCACGAAAGTCCATGTTGAAAATGTATATCGTTTTTAAAAAGTTCTGCCGGCTCCCCTCCTAATTCAGAATGGCAATTATAACATTCATCTTTAGTCTGAGGTAACACACATTTTGTTGATCCGCAAATAAATAAAAATAAAAATGATACTATAAATTTTTTCATGATAACCATCCCAAAATTGTTAGGATTATGATGAACATTACGGCAAAGATTCCCAGGTAGTTAATAAGTCTGTTACGTTCACCCTTCGGGCTTTTTCTATCCCAGAACGGCACAAGAAGCCATAATAGCCCTGCTACCCCAAATAATAAAATTCCTACAATTTCACCATCGACAATAAAAATATGGGCGGGCAAATATTTTAGACTTTGAAACATAAAAAGGAAATACCATTCCGGTTTAATGCCTGCAGGAGCAGAAGAGAAGGGATCTGCTTTATGTCCAAGTTCTGCCGGAAAATAGACTGCAAGAATAGCCAAAAGATTTAAAACAATTAGCCAGAGTAATAAATCTCTAAGCATAAAATTAGGAAAGAAAGGCATTTTTTTTCTATTCTTTATTTCCTTTTCATCCTTGTAATGGAGTGGTTCGCTTATGCCCTGCCTTTGAATTAAAATCAGGTGAATTCCCAACAGAATTGTAAAAATCCCCGGGAACAGTGCTACGTGAAATCCGAACAACCGTGAAAGAGTTGCCCCGGTTACATCAGATCCTCCGCGGATAAATTCTTTAAGCGGTTCCCCGACAATTGGAATTATTCCAAAGATATCTGAACCAACTCTTGTAGCAAAGAATGATAATTCATTCCATGGAAGAAGGTATCCACTGAATCCAAATCCAAGAGCCATAAAAAACATTAAGACACCTGTTAGCCATGTTAATTCACGTGGATACCTGTAGGCTTTTTCAAAATAAACGCTGAACATATGAATAAAAATAGAGAGGATAAATAAATTTGCAGCCCATCCATGAATTGATCTGATCAGCCAGCCGAACTGCACTTTTGACATAATAAACTTTACACTTTCAAATGCAAGATCTGAGCTCCCCTTGTAATAAAATAAAAGTAATATTCCTGTAATTACCTGTATAATAAAAAAGAATAATGAAACACCCCCGAAGTAATACCAGATTGTATGGCGATGAACGGGAACATATTTTTTTCCCATATAGTCTACTAAACCTTTAATATGTAAACGATCATCTATCCACTTGTAAAAATTTTGTAATAAATTTTTCATAATGTTTTATGCTTTTGAAATGTAAATTTCTTTTCCTTTCTGGAATACATTGTATTCAGTTAAAGGTCTTGGCGGCGGACCGGAAATATTTCTTCCGTTAAGATCGTATTTACCGTTATGACAGGCACACCATATTAACCCCTGGTCACTTCTATACTGAACTGTACAGGCAAGATGCGTACAGGTAGCAGAAAATGCACGAAAGGTTTTATCCTTTTGCCGGATGAGTATTACGGGTTTACTACCGAATTTTATTATTTTTCCTGAATCGGGAGCAAAATCATCTATCTTTCCTGCCATAACACTTGAAACCTCAACCTCATTTTGCCTGGGAGGTTTTAGATATGAAAAAAGAGGATAAAATATTGAGGCTGCAAACCCGATCAGACCGGTTGTTAGTAGATATGTTAGAAAGTCTCTCCTGTTGGAAGTCTTAGAAGGTGACCCATCATTATTTGAATTTTCCATGACAAATGACCGTGTTTGTTAGAAAATTAAAAACTAATCAAGAGAACAACTCATGTTGAATAAATTTCCTCATTAAGAATTAAGAACGGAATTTTATAGAACAATAACTAAAAGAAAATAAATTTATTTTATAGCTGAATACAGGAATATAAAATTATACTCCCGTTAAATAATTAATATCTTAATTAAAGATTGTCATTCTTCTTTGCAGAATGACAATTAACACAGCTTTCATCTTTTAAAAGAATTTCCAAGGTCAACGGGGTGGAGAAATTCTAAACCTTTAAGAGAAACGAGATCTTTTCCATCATCGGTTTTCTGTTCTATAATGGTGTGACAAATATTACAATTATTTGAAATCATTTTTCCATCGTCAGAAAAATGTTTTCCATCGTGGCATCGGAAACAACCAGGTGCATAGGTATGTCCGATATTATTGGGAAATCCTTTCCAGTTTACATTCATAGAGGGAAAGTAGTTGTTTTGATAAATATACTGAATGTATTTTATACTTTTTTCTATTTCTAATGATTTATTTGAATCAATGTGGGGATAATTTGCTGAATAAAAATTTTGTATGTAATACTTTATGCTATCAAGAGCAATTTTTTTTGTCGAATATAGTTTCTCCAGGGCTTCTACAGCAACACTTTTTATGTACGGTAGTTTGGAATCAATTCGACCAAGAGACAAATAAAGATTTACCATTTTATCAGGCGGATTATAAATATGAGATGGTCTGTTATGGCAATCGATACAATCCATTACTCTTAAACTATCTTTCGCTAAATTTTTAATATTGAAGTCGCTGGTTTTAAAAATCTCAACTTTGCCGGTTACTTTAGAGGTGCTTTTAACCCAAGGAATTGTTTGTCTGGATTTATCAGAAGGATAATAAACAATTTCATTATCAATATTCATGTGTTTATGAATACCATTACTGGTACCTATTTCACTATTACCACCTCCAATTTTTAATAACATAGTTACGCTTGAAGCAGTATTACTTTCATCTGATAAGTAATAATGAAAATCGACTTTCTTTTCGCTGAAGAAATTTTTTGGCCAGTGACATTGTTCACAGGTTCCTTGTGCAGGACGTAGATTTTCAACCGGGGTAGGAATCGGTTTTGAATACTTATGAAATAACACTGAATAAACCTGGTAGGCACCGGATATTTTAGACTTTACATACCATGTAGTTCCGGCTCCAATATGACATTGAACACATGCAACTCTTGAATGAGGTGAATTTTTATAAGCCGTATATTCCGGGTTCATAACATTATGACAAACAGTCCCGCAAAACTCTACGGTCTCTGTATATTCGTATGCTTTAAAACTGCCAAAAGCCGAAAAGACCAATAGTAAAATTGTTCCAACGGAAAAGATTGTAAATGAGATTCTGTGTTTAGGATTATTCAGATCAAGAATAGGAAATTTACTTGTTTTAAAGATACCGTGTATTTTTCGTCTATGCGCCCTGTAGATACCAAATGCAATAAGCAATAGACCGAATATTAATATCGAAGGGAAAATAATAAATGTTATTATACCCAAATAAGGATTTTCATCTGACGAAGTAGCGTCCAAAACAGAGAGAAACAAAATCAATCCAAAACTTATCGAAGCTATTATAGCACCGGCAAAAGTTATTGGATTATAGAATGAATCAGGAAATCTTTTTTTCATTAGAATTTCAAAAAATTAGAACTGCTTATCTGTAAACAAAAAGCATAGCATAAATTATCCATATTATAATACTAAATCCGATACTTAGAGCTACCCATCCAAAGAATTTAATTGCCCTGATAACAATAGGTTGATAAGGTTCGACTAAATAATTTTCAAGTTCCCCTTTTTCAACTATTTTTTTATACTCATCCGGTCTGTCAATTTCAAATTCTTCAAGTCCAACTCTACCTGAAAAAATAACTATATCCATAGGGAATTTTTCAGGACGCAGGTGGGTATTAAAAAAATGTACAGTGAAAATAAAACCTGTTGCCAGCAAAGCTTCATCGCTGTGTATTATTGTAGTAACATTAATAACCCATCCGGGAAAAAACCTTGTGAAAAATTCGGGAAACCAAAGTGTTAGACCAGTTGAACCAATTACAAATATTCCCCAGAACACAGCAAAGTAATCAAATTTTTCCCAGTAAGTCCAGCGACCATAACTAGGTCTATCACCTTTTCCCAAAAACCATTTGAGTGAACCAATGAAATCCTGTAAATCTTTTTTGTTAAACATCATTGAATCGGGACCGAAAATAAGTTGTCTAAAAGTTTTATTCTCTTTTTTCTTCAACCTGATTAAATCAATTAAATGGATTATAAATACACTCAACATAATTACAGCAGCAAACCTGTGAATAAATCCTGTCGATTCAAAACCGCCCAGGATGTGTGACAGGATATAAGCCCATTTTGTATATGCAAATTTTAACGTAAGCCCGGTTAGTGCAAGACTTAAAAAACTTACTATCATTAATATATGGAGTAACCTGTTTAGCCTAGTAAACCTTTGCACTTCCATTTTTATATTTTTATTTTTTTCCATTCTTAAGCTTTAAGATCCGTATTAGAATTGTTAGAAATATTTTTTTCTTCTTTCCTTTTTTTCAGCTCACGTTTATACTGCAAGGAACGAGGTATCCACAGTAGAGTGTGTGCACCGGCAATAATAAATGTGCCGATAAGTAAACCTGTCATCCCCCAGAAAGTCCAGAACAGCCAGGGGTATTTTGCAGGATCGTGATGCGTGGCATGTGTAAAATATCCTGCAAATTGTTTCGTTGCTGTTTGATGACACTTCTGGCAGGTCGTCAATATGTTTTGTCTGCTCAAATGCGACTTAGGATCCGTAACTTTTAAAGTGTCATGTGAACCATGACAATCAAAACATTTTGCAGTTTTGGAATATCCAAGCTGTGATACTTTACCGTGATAAGTATCAAAATATGTTTTTGCAATATCCTTGTGACAGTTTCCACATGTGTTCATTATTTCCAGCCTGAATCCAGCCAAATCTGTTCTTCTTATCTGGTGGGCACTGTGACAGGTGTTGCAAACCGGTAATGGTTTATCGGTTTTTGTTACGAGTGTAGAATGAACACTTTTATTGAATTGTTCTTCAATACCATAGTGACAGTTTCCACAAGTTTTTGCAATATTATTTTTATTGACACTGGATGTTGAGTCTGAGTGAGGCAACTCGTGATGCGCAGTATGGCAGTCGGTACACGTTGCAGTAACTGTCAAGCCGCTTTTCATTAATCCTTTTCCGTGAATACTTTCAACATAACTGTTCACAATATTTTTTTCGGTCCCCGTATACATTTTTGCAGCCTGTTCACCTTCCCGGTGACATTTAGCACAAAGCTGTGGAATATTAGGGGAAAAGATTGGTGACTTTGTATTTGCTTTGCCAAGCACACCGTGGGTACCGTGACAATCTGAACAGAATGGAGCATTTTTATCGTTTTTTGCATACAGCAAGCCGTGCGTGCTGGTTTTATATTCATCTCCTACTTCAGCATGACACGAAGCGCAATCGACTTTCGCAGTTATTCCTTCACAAGGTCTTAACTTTGACTGGTCAACTGAGGAATGACACTGACTGCACGCAATTTTAACATGGATCGATCCCTGTAATTTTTCATAATCAACAAATACTGAATGTCCATCCGATTTTGCTTTTAGATTTACATCATTATGACATCTTAAACAATCTCCGTCCGCCAATCCCTGTTCATAGAATGCACTTCTTACTTTATGTGGTTGATGGCAGTCAACGCAAGCGGGTAACACGTGTGCTTGTTTTTCCCAAAGTTCTCCCTTAATAATTTTCCTGTGTACTGCTTCAATTTCCATATGGCACTTTGTGCAGGTAGCAGCAATATTATTCTTTGCAATTGTTGATCGCGGATCTGTATGTGGTAATATCCTATGGGGCGAATGACAGGATGCACATGTTGCCGCTACACTTAAACCTTTTTTCAGCAGACCGTCGCCGTGCATACTTTCGGAATAATTTTCAAGGATATGATTCTCAGGAATTTTTCTTTGCACCTGAACAGGCGCGCCTTCTCTATGACAGCTTCCGCAAAGAAATGGAATTTTTATTGGAGCAACTGCTGATCCGGGAGAATTAACTTTGATTATATCGTGAGAGCCATGACAGGTCTGGCAATTTGGTGCCAGTTTATCTCCACTTTTATATGCTGTCCCGTGTATACCTTCATCATATAATGTTTGTGCATCTTCATGGCAAGGGAGGCATTGAGCTTTTTCTACCTTATCAGTGTGAGGGAATTCTGTGCCCTCCAGGTCTGAGTGACAGTCAATGCAATCCAGATCATTATGGACAGAAGAAGAAAGTTTTTTTGCATCGACAAAAACAGAAAATGCACGACCGTTTTTTGTGCCTTTCAGATCCTTGTCTTCGTGACACATAAGACAGTCATCTTTTGATTGTCCGAATGAGTAATTGAGACAAGCAAATAATCCCAGTACTAAAAAAATTACAATGTTACGATAATACAAATTTTGATCTCACATTATCTTAAAATTTAAACTTTTAAGATGTGTATTATTAAATTGCACAAAAATTAAATGCTTTTAATTTTCATTATCCTGCTGATTTTGATTTTCCTTTTTTATTTTTTCGAGTTCAGCAGGGTGTTCTTCAGCCATTTCCTCTTCCGTAATAGTTCCTTTAATCCATGCAATATTCATCGGGTATGTATCCGGATTAAATATTACGAAGTAGAAATGCCAGACTACAATTGCCAGGAAAGCGAGCCACGCTTCGTAGTAGTGAATGGTTCTGGCAACATCCCATCCAAGTTTTGTAAGTAATCCTATAAAAGTATTGTCGAACCACAGAATTATTCCGGTTACTGTCATTACTAGTGTTCCCCAGATTAGAGCCCAGTATTCTGCTTTTTCAACGTAACTGAATCTTCCTAATTTAGGTTTTGTTTTGGAAAGACCAAGATTATATTTTGCAACGCCGATTGCTTCTGTAATATCTGAATATCTCGGAAGGAGATCTTTTACCAATTGTTTTCCACGCGTTGTAAAGAAGATATAATATATGTGGTAAAGAGACGCCGTTACCATAATTACGGCGGCTACTCTGTGTACAATTCCGCGAATTTCAAATCCGTATTCGCTTAAATCTCTTAAATGTCTTACCCACCAGGCTTCAGGGAATGTGAGCATAAATCCGGTTATAACCAGCGTAAGAAAACTAATTAAAAGAGAAAAGTGCTGTATCCTTTCCCCCAGCGTCATTCTTACATAAAGTGAATGCCCATAATGTTCTTCTTTAATTAGCCCACGCTGTTTCATCTTTTTAATTTTAGACTTTTTAATAAAGTCCAAAAAATTATGAATGAACATTCCACCAATAACCATAATGATGAGTATTATATAGGCATTAGCAATCCAGTAAAGGAGTGGTTCGGCTTTTTTGGTCATAGTAATATGAACCTGTCCAACAGTAAAATTAGTATTTGCACCGGGATGACATTTGCCGCATGTTTTTACAAGGTTACCTTTATAAATTGTAGAAGTTGGATCACTGGCAGGCTTAATATTATGCGCACTATGGCAACTTGCACAGTTAGCGACTATTGTTGATCCACCTTCAATAGCAAGACCATGGAATGAGTCTTTAAATGTTTCCGGTCTGTTTGGGGAAAGCCCGTATTTACTAGTTAGTTTTACAGAACTATGACAAGGTGTGCAAACTTCCTTTGAAACATTACCTGCTGAAACAGGCGAGTTAGGATCGTTATGCTTAAGGATATTATGTTCACCGTGGCAATTTGTACATACAGGCGCATCGGTATTTCCATTTACAACTGCTAACCCATGTATACTTTCATTATAAATTTTTTCTATTGAACTATGACACTTACCGCAAGTATTAGGAACATTTGTTTTAAAAACAGTTGATCTCTGGTCCGTTCCTTTTTCCACTTCGTGAGCAGTATGACAATCAACACAATTAGCAGCTTTTAAGTTTCCGCCATTAAGAGCCTTTCCATGAACGCTGTTCTCATATGATTTAATAAAAGCAGTAGTAGGAGCAATTCTGTTTCTTACTTCAGGATTATCCAGATGGCAGGAAAGACACAACTTTTCCTGTGCTATTTTTACATTTAAAGTATCCCGTTTTACAGTAACATCTGTAATAGGCGAAGTATGACAAAGAAGACAATTAGGAGCGCCTTTAAGACCTGCTTTAAATGCCTGGTAATGAGCTGACTGAAGGAATTTTTCTTTTTCAACTTTATGACATCTGCCGCATCCATCAACGATATTGTCTTTAAAAAATGGAGAGCCTTTTTGTTTTGGGGAAATAATATTGTGTGTGCCATGACAATCTTTACACGATTCGCCGGGTATTGTTCCTTTGCCATGTGTTGCCAGAATCTGTGGATGAAATAGATGTTGAACCGGAGCATTATTATGGCAACTCACACAGCTTACAGGATCAATTTTTTCTTTATGCGGCATTTCATCCGGATCGAATCCAACGTGACAGGATACACAGGAAAGGTTTTTATGAGGAGATTTGGCTAAAACATTTGCATCAACAAAAATGGAGACTTCTTTCTCTCCCCGTTCCATTGTTAATGTTTCATCACTGTGACACATAAGACAGTCATCATTACTTTGTGCAAACAAATAACTCTGAATACCGAGAGAAAGTAATATTATTAAAAAGGAGAGTATATACGATCTATTTACGCTAGTATTAATTTTCAAGCTTCTTACGTACCTAAACAACATTAACAATTTCTGAATTAATATATTTTATTGTTCCTATAAATAAGCAATACCAAATAACAAAACGACGAAGAAAACAAACAATAAATAGCCAACAATGTTTTTCATTTATATACCGTATAATTTTTTTAATTTGAATACATGTACAAACTCAAAGCCTATGCCGTAAAAATTATTATATAAAAAGAAAATTATCAGCTTTACATTTAAAAATATCTCTAAAAAGAGAGAAAAATCAAAGAAGTTTATCGGATTTGAGAATAAAAATCCTTGGAATTAAAATGTTGTAAAAAGGAAGATTGTTAAGAAATCTTAGATTACGCTAAACTCAGTTTGTCTCTTAAGTACTATAGGAAAATTACCTTCTCAACGCGTAAGCAGCGATAACTGTTGTGTTACATTCTCGAGGTCAAATGGTTTGTAAAAGACTGATGTAACGTATTTTCTTATGTTTTGATCAAAGGCTTTAAATTTATTATCGAAAACATAAAACATAATTATAGGAGTTTGGGATTTAACAAGTTTTAAATCCTTGCATAAAGCTTCAACATCCGCTGATGGAGGAGTATCCAACAATATCAAATCACAACTAAAGCTTGAACATATAGCCTTAAGGTCATCAATGTCCGTTGTCATTGTAATATTGTAACTCGGCTGAAGGTACATCAGCAGACTGAGGTTCAAAGTAAAATCGGGGCTATAAAAAATAATCTTCTTCATAAATAAATTAATTATATACAGATGCTAACTCCCTGATAAAATAATTCCCATTTACGTGCCATGGACACTTAGTTTATTAGCGATATTCGGAATGCATTAGATTGCCTGTTTTACAGGATTTTATGAAGGATTATTGAAGAGTATTCAAATATATAATAGCTGTATTCTCAGTAATGAAAACAAGGCGTCTTGGTTTTAAGAAAAAGATCAGGATTTAATATCGAGTTCTTTGAGCTTTCTATAGAGAGTTGAGAGACCAACCTGGAGTTGTTCGGCTGTTTTTTCTTTATTGAATTCATTGCCCTCAAGAGTTTTTAATATTAAATCTCTTTCATAATTTCTAACAGATTCCTCAAGTGAACCGGTATTCAATACAGCCAGATCATTACCCTGTTGATAAAAGCTAGAGGGTAGGTCTTTAATCGTTATAAATTCATTCTGTGAAAAAATTACTGCACGCTCAATAATATTTTCCAGCTCACGGACTTCACCTTTCCATTTGTGAGTCATCAAAGCACGAACAGCCTGGTTATCTATTCCTTTAATATTTTTGTTCATTTCAGTGCGATACTTATTTAGAAAATGATCAGCTAACAGAGGTATATCCTCTACTCTTTCCTGTAATGAAGGTAAATTTATTTCAATAACATTTAACCTATAGTAAAGATCCTCCCTGAATTTTTCGGCTTTTATTTCTTCTTTCAAATCACGGTTCGTAGAAGCAATAAACCTGAGATTTACAGGTAAAGCTGAAGTAGTTCCAACGGGAGTATATTCTTTTTCCTGCAAAACTCTTAAAAATTTTACCTGCAGCAAAAGCGGGAGCTCGCTTATTTCATCAAGGAAAAGTGTACCGCCATCTGCAGCTTTAAAATATCCTTCTTTATCACTAACTGCACCAGTAAAAGCTCCTTTTTTATGTCCGAAGAGTTCACTCTCGATCAGGTTCTCAGTAATAGCTCCACAGTTAACAGCAATAAAAGTTTTATTTTTCCTTTTGCTGTTAAAATGAACGGCTCGTGCCACAAGTTCTTTTCCCGTTCCGCTCTTGCCGGTTATTAAAACAGTACTGTCCGTTTCAGCAACTGTTTTTACAGTCTGGTAAACATTCTTCATAGCGGAACTCTTGCCGATTATATTTTCAAAATCATAATTCCTCTGTATTTCGCCGCGAAGTATCCTATTCTCAAGTAAAATATTTTTAGCTTCGAACAGTCTGTTTATCTTTAACAAAAGTTCATCGAACTCGACCGGCTTAAGTATATAATCGCTTGCCCCATTTCGAAGTGCGTTTATTGCAGTATCAAGAGAACCAAAAGCTGTAACTATAATTACAGATGTTTTAATATTAAGATTTTTTATTTCTTCGAGAAGTTCAGTCCCCTTCATAACCGGCATCTCGAGATCGCTTATTACAAGATCAAAAGAATCTTCTTTTAATTTGTCATAAGCTATTTTACCGTTCGCTGCTTCGTCAACGATATATCCTTCTTTCTTTAATATAAAGGAAAGAGATTCCCTTATAATATCTTCATCATCTACAACTAAAATTTTCTGGGGCATAATAACCTCTATTTAGAATGAATTGGTAACGATATTACAAAAGTAGTTCCTTCTCCAAGTTTGCTTTTCACTGTAATATCTCCCTGGAAACTTTTAACTATACCATAACTTACCCACAAACCAAGACCTGTACCTTTACCTTCTTTTTTTGTTGTAAAGAAAGGTTCAAAAATTTTGATAAGATTTTCATCTCTTATTCCGCTTCCGTTATCTGTAAAATTAATAAAAACAAAATCATCTTTTATTTCGGTTGTTATACTTATGCATTTATCTTTCTTATCCCTTGCGTTCGGTTCTGCAAAAGAATCGACGGCATTAAGTAAAATATTTATAAAAACCTGTTCAATCTGATCGGCAACTAATGGAAGTCTTGGTATATCATCATTTCTGCTGAAAGCAAATTCAACATTCTTTGCTTTAGCACCAACCTGAGTAATGCTTGCCGCCTCAACAATATTCTGATTAATATCAATAAGTTTTAATTCATAGTTAGATGGTCTCGAAAAATCTACAAGATCTCTTATAATTTTAGATATTCTCGTAACCTGGCTTTTTATCAACTCATTTTTTTCTTTGATGAATTTATCATCTGTAGTTCTTTGTATAACCTGCACAAGAGCAGAAATAGAAGCAAGGGGATTTCCAACTTCGTGTGCTATACCAGCAGCAAGAGTTCCTATACTTTCCATCTTCTGAGAGTGGATAAGTTGTTTTTCTAAAAATTTTTTCTCCGAAAGATCTCTGTGAACGCCGAAAAATCCAAATACTTTTCCTTTGCTGTTAAGAATCGGTGATATCAGTAGCTGTGAAAAAAATGGAGAACCGTCTTTTCTTTTATTCTCAACTTCACCCACCCATACTTTACCACTTCTTATAGTTTCCCACATATTTAGCCAAAAACTTTTCGGATGTTTTTTGCTGCTGAAAACATTAGGATTTTTCCCTACTAATTCTTCCCTTGTATATCCACTTACTGACTCATATGCGGGATTAACATAAAGCATTTTTCCTTCAAGGCTCGTTACCTGAAGAGGGAAAACTGTTTTCTCGGCAATATTATAAAAGCGAAGTAGATCCAGTTCTTTCTTTCTTGTTTCAGTAATGTCTCTTGCAAGAATAATTACATGTTCATTTGTTCCATTATCGGGCTTATAAGAATATGGTGCAATTAAAAGTTCGACATCATAATTATTTTTCCCTGAGGTTAATTTCGATTCTGTTATCTTACTTTTAAATTCATTTTTACATTTCTTGATTTCATTTAAAGTTGATTCCTTTGCTGCCTCTTCAACAAGGTCAATAAAGTTATGAGTCTTCTCACCTTTCCAATTTAAATCCAATTTTATTTTTGCTGATATATTAAGATCTTCGACCCAGCCATCTTCAGTTAAAATGAAACACATATCAGGGAAGCTGTCAAACAATCTGAAGTCGAGTTTATATAGTTCCTGCATACTTCAATTTCTCACATTTGAAAAATATTAATTACCATTATCATTTGTTGGAAAACCTTGATACTAAATTTAACACAATCTTACCAATTCTTGTAGGTAAATGGTTGAGTATTTCAACAGTATTAAGTATGGAATGAAGATTGCCCTATAGAAGTGTAAAAAAGTTGCCGTTTATCAACTAAACAAGCAAATTAAAAGAGGAACAACATGGCGGTAATAGTTATAATTGATGATGATCCCGATATCCTGGATGCAAGCAGTTTAATTCTAACTTCAAAAGGTTTTAAAGTTATTACTGCAAACAACCCGCAGGATGGATACAAAATTGTAAAAGAAAATTCACCCGATCTAATTATTCTAGATGTTATGATGGATGAACAGGACGATGGATTTTTTCTTGCACAAAAATTCCGAAGAGAAAAGATTAAAATCCCAATTCTCATGTTAAGCTCTGTTTCTAAAGCAACGGGAATGAAATACGGAAAAAGCGATTTAGTCCCTGTTGACGAGTTCATAGAAAAACCGGTTTCTCCCAAGGAGCTTCTTGCAAATGTTGAAAAATTACTATCACTTCATACGGAGGACAAGAATGTTAGTACTTGAAAAAAATGCCCAGTCAGAAATAATAGAAGAGTTAGTAAAAGATTTAGGAAATAACCGTTCTTCACTTCTCGAAATACTCCAGGCAATACAAAAGAGATATAATTTTATTTCAGACTTTGCACAACAGGAAGTTGCAAGGTTGTTAAATATTCACCCCGTTGAAGTTTACAGTACAATCTCTTTCTATTCTTTTCTCCATTCAAAACCAATCGGGAGAAATATTGTACGGCTTTGTCGTACGATCTCCTGTAATATGAAAGGACAAAAGAATATTGAAACTGCAGTAATAAAAGAACTCGGGATTAATTTTGGTGAAACAACAAAAGACAGGCGTATTACTCTCGAATATACCAATTGTCTTGGAATGTGTGATGTTGCCCCTGCAATGCTTGTTAATGAAAGAGTCTATACGAAAATAGATCCTGAAACTGCGGTTAAAATCTTAAAAGATATTAAGTAGGAAAAATGAATATGAAAACAATAAAAAATAATCAAAAGAAAAGAGGCGGACCTGTTTTATTTTCCAAACATCAGCTGGGTGAAGGAATTCGTAAAGCGATTGAAATTGGAAGAGAAAATATTCTGCTTGAAATGAAAACATCAGGATTAAAAGGAAGAGGCGGTGCAGGTTTTCCTACTGCAACTAAGTGGATGCTTACTGCTGCAACAATTTCAGATAGGAAATTTATTATCTGCAATGCTGATGAAGGAGAACCGGGAACTTTTAAAGACCGCGTTCTTTTGCTTGAATACCCGGAATTGGTTTTCGAAGGAATGGTTATAGCCGGATTTACTATCGGGGCGAAACAGGGAATTGTTTACTTGCGCGGAGAATATGAATACATAAGGAAATCGCTTGAAGACTATCTTGATATGATGAGAAAAGAAAACCTGCTGGGGAAAAATATAGCGGGCAAAAAAGATTTCAATTTTGATATTAAAATTCATCTTGGTTCGGGAGCTTACGTCTGTGGAGAGGAAACTGCTTTAATTGAATCACTTGAAGGATCCAGGGGAGAACCGAGAAACCGCCCTCCTTATCCTGTTAACACTGGTTATAAAGATCATCCAACCGTTGTAAACAATGTTGAAACTCTTGCTTCAATCCCCCACATTGTTACCAAAGGCGGTGAATGGTTTAAAAAATACGGGACTGATAAATCGACCGGTTCAAAATTATTTTCTGTTTCAGGCGATTGCGAAAAACCCGGTGTTTACGAATTACCCTGGGGAATTTCGATAAATGAACTCCTGGGAGTTGTTGATGCTAAAAACACAAAAGCGGTCCAAATAGGAGGCGCTTCCGGCGCTTGCTATCCAAAATCACAATTCGATCGAATACTTGCTTTTGAGGATGCCGCAACGGGTGGTTCTATAATAATTTTTAATGAAAACAGAAATATGATTAGCATACTTAAAAATTTTATGGAATTTTTTGTTGAAGAATCCTGCGGGCAATGTACTCCATGCAGGGTAGGAAATATTAAACTTTTGGAGGGTGTTAGTATGATTGAAAAAGGTCAATATACCTTTTCATATATTAATAATTTGAAGCAACTGGCAAAAACCATGCAGTTGGCTTCTAAGTGCGGATTGGGTCAATCGAGTCCGAATCCATTTCTTTCAATACTCGAGAACTTTAAAGATGAGATTTTTAATCCAAACAGGTACGGAGAAATTAATGGAAAAAAATAATGGGTCAAGAACACCGGTAAGCCAGCAGCCTTTTGAAATTAAAACCCCGGTTGAAAAAGATTTGGTTGGTGGAAAAGTTACAATAGAGATAAATGAAAAAAGAATTAATGTCCCGTTTGGTATAACAATTCTTGAAGCCTGCAAAATGAATCAAATTCATATTCCAACATTATGCAACCATCCCGATCTTCGTCTTGCCGGAGTTTGCCGTATTTGTGTGGTTGATGTTGAAGGAATGAAAACATTACAGACAGCCTGTTCATTCCCGATAACCTCTCCAATTAAAATCCATACTTCCACTCCAATGGTAAGAAAAGCAAGAAGGCACATAATTGATCTTCTGCTTAGTGAACATTATGGAGATTGCTACACTTGTGTTAAAAATGGCAATTGTCTTTTGCAGCACCTCGCAAAAGAATATGGAGTTGATGGATTTACTTTCGGTCATATTTCAGAACCGAGATATGAAATAGATAATTCTTCTGTTGCTGTAATAAGAGATATGAACAAATGTGTATTATGTAAAAGATGTGTTAGAACTTGTATCGATCTTCAAGAAGTTGGCGCGCTTGAAGCAATAGACAGAGGAGATCAAACTCACATAGGAACGTTTCTCGGTAAACCGCTCGCCGACGTTATTTGTATTAACTGCGGTCAGTGTATTAACAGATGTCCGACCGCCGCACTTTATACAAACGATCCATCTGATGAAATATGGAATGCAATCGATGATCCTCAAAAGCATGTTATTATACAAACTGCTCCATCACCAAGGGCTGCAATCGGTGAAGAGTTTGGGATTGAGCCGGGACATTCATTTACCGGAGAACTTAATACCGCTTTAAAGAGAATTGGATTTGATAAAGTATTCGATACAAACTTTACTGCAGATCTTACAATAATGGAAGAAGGAACTGAACTTCTATCAAAATTGAAAAGAGCCATTGTTGATAAAGACGAATCTATAAAGCTTCCTCAATTTACTTCCTGTTCACCAGGATGGGTAAAATTTATTGAACACTTTTATCCAGAATATCTCGATTACCTGTCATCGGCAAAATCACCGCAGCAAATGTTCGGGGCATTACTTAAAACGTTTTATGCAAAAGAAGCCGGAATTGATCCTGCTGATATTGTAACAGTTGCATTAATGCCTTGTTCAGCTAAGAAATTCGAATGTAACAGACCTGAAATGAATGCATCGGGTTATAAAGATGTTGATTTCGGATTGACAACAAGAGAACTTGCTAAGATGATAAAGGAAGCCGGTATTCATCTTCCGGAAATGCCGAAGTCCGGTTTCGATGATCCATTTGGAGATGCTTCCGGTGCGGGATTAATCTTTGGCGCAACCGGCGGAGTAATGGAAGCTGCCTTAAGAACTGTGTATGAGCTTGTAACAGGAAGACCTGTTCCATTTGAAAATTTGGAGATTGAACCCTGTCGTGGTTTCGATGGAGTTAAACAATCATCAATAAAACTTGAAAACTGCGTTGATGAATATAAATTTCTCGAAGGAGTGGAACTTAAATTTATGGTTGCCCATGGAACTGCAAATGCAAAGAAAGTTATGCAAATGCTTAAGAGCGGAGAATTGAATGATGTTCACTTTATAGAAATAATGGCTTGCCCGGGCGGATGCCTCGGCGGTGGTGGCCAACCTGTTCCGACCTCTCCCGAAATAAGGAAAAAACGCGCTCAGGCTATTTACGAAGAGGAAACAAACTTGAATGTAAGAAAGTCTCATGAAAACGCTCATGTAAAATATATTTATGATAATTTCTTAACCGAAGGTCCCTGCGGAAAATTATCTCACAAACTTTTGCATACGCACTATACTAAAAGAGGAAGATTTATCTCTTAGGTGAGCAAAATAATTTCATATTGCGGTTTGAGTTGCCAAACCTGCCCGATATACCTGGCAACAAGAGAAAGCAATAAAAAAAGAAAAGAAAAAATAATATATGAGATTATTGACAAGTGTAAGGAACTCTACGGATTAGATTACAAATTTGAAGACATTAATGATTGTGATGGATGTAAATCAGACAGCGGAAAATTATTCTTCGTATGCTCGTACTGTGAAATAAGAAAATGTGCTATCGAAAAAGAAATTGGAAATTGTGCATACTGCAATAAGTATGTTTGTGATAAGCTTACGAATTTATTTAAAACAGATCCTTCTGCAAAAGTATGTCTAGATGGAATAAGAGTTACTCTTTAATTTTCTTTATAAAGGAGGATTCTATGAAAAGATATCTTTTATTTCTGTTGATAATTCCTCAATTTATTTTTTTCTCCTGCCACGACGGAATAGTTTCACCTATAAATAACTTACAGATATCGGATCATATATTGACGGGAAGTTTCGTTACATCCATTGCTTTTGATAGCAAAGGAACTGCCTGGGTAGGAACATTTTATAATGAGCTAATAAAATATGATGGATCTGAAACTCATTACAATGCTCAAAATTCATCTTTGCCGGATAGTTTCCTGATCTGGGATATTGCAATAGATAAAAATGATAATGTTTGGATTGGCTCAAATAAAGGACTAATAAAATATGATAACAAAAAATTTTATCTTTACAATAAAACCAATGCGCCGTTAGTTACCGATAATGTATTTGCATTAGCGGTAGACAAAGATAATACTCTTTGGTTTACTTCAAGTGTATATAATGAAGGCGGCTTAATGAAATATGATGGCACTACCTGGACTCTTTACACTCCACAAAATTCGCAACTCCCCAATAGCTTAATAAATGATATACTTGTTGATGAACAAAACAACAAATGGATTGCAGTATCTAAAGGATTAAATAATTGTTGCATAGTAAAGTTGAATAATGACAATTGGACAACTTATGGAGCTGAAGAAATGGGATTTGAAGTTTATATGCTTTGGAAGCTTACAAATTATAATGATAATATTTATGCTTCTATAGATTATGGATTATCAAGTTCGTGGAATATTAATCGTCCTAACATAATTACTTATAACGGTAAACTATGGCAGATTAATAATCCAGTAAATGAAAAAAGAGAATCTTTAGGATATGTTGGCGAAATTGCAGTTGATCTAAATGGAAATCTATGGGCAGAAACATCAGAAAACGGAATCGCAGTTTATAACGGGAACAAATGGTTTTATGATAAATCAAAATTATTATTTGAAAACAGCGTATTCGATATTGTAGTTGATAGCAAGAATGCTGTTTGGATTGGAACCGCAGATGGAATCTATATTATAAAACAAAGTAGCAGAACCCGATAATTTGAAGACGAATATAATCCCTAAAAAGTTATGATTTCTTTAGTTCCAAATTGGGCATGGCATTACGATTCATTTTGGCAATCAGTCAGAAGAAGGAATCTGTGGTTTATAAAATTGCGCTACGGAGCTGTAATAATGCTCCTTTTTCTTTTGTTTACTTCAGAGTTTTTCCTGAACGTTACTTTTTCTGATGTCCAAAAAGAAATCCTGATTCTTATAACTCTCGCAATACTCTTCTATAATTTTATTCTTCAATACATCAGGAGATTTGTAAAAAACGATCATGTTAAGTTCAACCCTCTGCATCTTTCTCTTATCCAGATGGTACTCGATCTATATGCTCTTACAATGCTCGTTTACTATACCGGAACAATCGAATCCCCGTTGTACATGCTTTTTATTTTCCATATGATCATCGGGAGCTTAGTGCTGCCGGGAAAAATAATATATTCAACTGCTGTAACTACTATTGTTATTTTTGTTGCTCTTACTTTTGGTGAACACTACAATTTAATATCGCATCACGCAATGGAAGGATTGTTGTCCACTCCTGTTTATAATGATATTAAGTATGTAACTGCTTTTGTTTCCATATTTACTTTTGTCATGGTAATGAGTGTTATTCTTGCGAACAGGATTGCAAAACAACTTTATAAGATGGAGCAGGATTTGTTTGAATCTTATGACAAACTCAAAGCCTCCGAAGAAGAAAAGCAAAGATATATTATGGCAGTTGTTCATGAAATCAAAACACCAATAGCTGCTTTGCATTCTTATCTTGATCTTATACTGGAAAAATATCTTGGCCCATTGAATGATAAAGTAGAAGATAAACTTAAACGGGCAAGAATTCGTTCCGATGAAGCAATAAAGCTAATTGAAAACGTGCTAAAGATTTCAAAAATCCGTTTGCTTGATGAAATAAACAAAGAAGAAATAGATATAAAAGAATTGATCTGTTCAATAATTTCAAAACAGGTTTCCATAATTAATGTAAAGAAAGTTAACGTTTCTGTTAATGATAAAAGAGATATAAAAAAGAAATTATCCGGTGATGAGTTATTACTCGATTTAGCTTTTTCAAACCTAATAGGAAATGCAGTTAAGTATGTTAACAAAGACGGCCTTGTTCAAATAAATATTTTGGGGGATGAGAATAGAATGGTTGTTACCGTATGTGATAATGGAATCGGAATTCCTGACAAAGACCAGCAAAACATTTTCAAAGATTTTTACCGGGCATCCAATATCAGAAAAGAATTTGATGGAACGGGGCTAGGATTATCGTTTGTTAAACACATCGTGGAAGGACATGAAGGACAAATAGTTGTTGAAAGTCCGTCGGAACTGGGAGACGATCAAAATCCCGGATGCTGCTTTACTGTTACTCTTCCTTACTAATAACTAATATCTATTTATATGAATGCAGAACTTTCATATAGTTTGCACGTTCAAACTTAGATGGATCCTCAACATTCATATAACTCATACTTCCTCTCATCTGATCAAGAGACTCATATTCGTTTGTTTCCATCCAGAATTTTAGTTTTGTAAGCACCTCTTTTATATGGTCGGGTCCGAACTTAAGGATACAGGACATCATATGAGTTACTTTTGCACCAGCCATTACCATTTTAATAACATCTTTTTCAGAATATATGCCGCTTGTTGCAGCGAGATCGGCTTTAACTTTTCCATAAAGAATTCCAATCCATCTTAGCGGCAATCTCATTGAAGCAGGTGAACTTAAAATAACATTCGGAACAACTTCAAGTGTTTCAAGATCGATATCGGGCTGATAAAACCTGTTAAATAAAGAGAGTCCGTTTGCACCTGCTTTATCCAGTTCAGTTGCCATCCAGGCAACAGAGCTGAAGAAGGGGTGCATTTTAACAGCTATCGGAATTGAAATATTACTTTTAACTTCTTTAACTATATCAAGATATGTTTTCTCAATCCAGGACGATGGTTTGGAAGGATTCGTTGCAAGAAGGTAAATATTTAACTCGAGTGCATCGGCACCTGCCTGTTCAATTTTTTTAGCATAATCAATCCAACCGCCAAGCGACTTTCCATTCAGGCTTGCAATTATAGGAATATCAACCGACTCTTTTGTTTTTCTTATATGTTCAAGATATTCATCAGGCCCTAAACGATAATCGAACGGTTCGGGGAAATAATTTAAAGCTTCTGCAAAACTTTCTTCATGATAAGTTGTACGGTGATGCAGCTCGAGAGATTCATTTTCAATTTGTTCTTCAAAGAGAGAGTAAAGAACAACCGCAGACGCACCGGCATCTTCCATAGCTTTTATTTTTGAAACATCCTCCGAAATCGGTCCCGAAGAAGGGACAATCGGGTTTTTTAAATTAAGTCCAAGATAATTTGTTGTAATATTCACTTTGCACCTGTAATGTTAATTTAACAGGAACGCCTCCTCCTCTTGAGGTGTCCCTATAATTTTTAATTAAGATCTTTATATGTAAACCACCAGTTGTAATTTGTTCTTCCTAAAAATTTATTCTTTTTTATCAGCAGCATTATCTGCTTTCCCGGAGGAAGCGAGCTGCTCGTAAATCTTCCATTTTTCATTAACATCATTCTGAGCTTCTTTCATAAGTTCTTTTGCACGGTCAGGATGAGTTTTTGTTAACATTTTATACCTTGTTTCCATGTAAGCGTAATCTTGCAAAGGAATCTTCAATCCTTTTGAATCAAGCTTAAATGGATTTTCACCTTTAGCAATAAGATCAGGATTGTACCTGTAAAGCTGCCAGTAACCTGAATCGACTGCCGCTTTTTGGTTTCTCATTCCACGACCCATATCAATTCCGTGAGCTATGCAATGGCTGTATGCAATTATAAGTGACGGACCGTCATAAGCTTCTGCCTCAATAAAAGCCTTTACCGTATGAGCATCATTCGAACCCATTGCTACTTTAGCAACGTAAACATTACCGTACGACATTGCCATCATTCCAAGATCTTTCTTTGCCAATGGTTTTCCTGCTGCGGCAAATTTTGCAACAGCGCCGCGTGGTGTTGATTTGGACATCTGTCCACCGGTGTTCGAGTAAACTTCGGTGTCAAGTACAAGTACATTCACATTCTTACCTGACGCCAAAACATGATCTAAACCACCGTAACCAATATCATAAGCCCAACCGTCACCGCCCATAATCCAGACAGATTTTTTAACAAGATAATCTGCAAGACTTAATAAATGATTGAATTCATTTTTAGCTTCTTCACCATAGCCGTTACTAATAAATTGGTTCAATCTTAATTTTAACTGAGCTACTCTTTCTCTCTGTTCATAAATTCCGGTTTCATCATTTTGCTGAGCATTCAATAATCCTTCAACTAATTGTTCACCAATTTCAGCTTTATATTTTTCAAGTAATTGCTTAGCCTGCATGTTATGTTTATCAATTGCCAACCTGAACCCAAAACCGAATTCTGCATTATCTTCAAACAATGAATTAGACCAGGCAGGTCCCTTTCCCTCTTTATTAACTGTCCAAGGTGTTGTAGGTAAGTTTCCTCCATAAATTGAGGAACATCCCGTTGCATTTGCAACAACAGTACGGTCGCCAAACAATTGGCTTACCAGTTTTACATAAGGAGTTTCGCCGCAACCAGAGCAAGCACCTGAAAATTCAAACAATGGCTCAAGAAATTGTGAGTCTTTAATCTTTGAAACATTAACTTTTGTTCTGTCAAGATCGGGAAGATTAAGGAAGAAATCCCAGTTTGCTCTTTCCTGTTCTTTAATCGACAGTTGATCAGCCATATTAATCGCTTTAAGTTTTGTCTCTTTCTTATTCTTAACCGGGCAAACATCCACGCATAATCCACAACCCGTACAATCTTCAACAGCGACCTGCAAAGAGTAAAGAAGGTTTTCGCCAAAATCTTTTGCTTTGAACTTTGTATACTTAAAAGCTTCAGGAGCATTTGCTATTTCTTTTTCATCGAATACTTTTGCCCTTATTGTTGCATGCGGACAAACAAGAACACACTTATTGCATTGAATACAAATATCTTTATCCCATATAGGAACTTCGAGAGCAATATTTCTCTTTTCCCATTTTGATGTTGCTGTTGGGAAAGTTCCATCACATGGCATTTTACTTACAGGAATATCGTCTCCAAATCCGGCAATCATTTTTGCCGTAACATCAGTTACAAACTCGGGAGCGTTTCCTGAAACTGCCGGCTGCAATTGTAATTTGCTTGTAACTTGTGCAGGAATTTCAACTTCAAACAAGTTTGATAAAGTTTGATCAACAGCATTGAAGTTCATTTCGACAATCTTATCCCCTTTTGCACCGTATGTTTTCTTTATCGAGTTCTTTATCATCTCAATTGCTTCTTCTTTCGGGAAGATTTTTGAGATTGCAAAGAAGCAAGTCTGCATTATCGTATTTATTCTTGCTCCCATTCCCGTTTCGTTGGCAACATTGTAAGCATCAATAGCAAACAATTTCATTTTCTTATTAATTAAGTCTTCCTGAACTTTCTCAGGAAGTGAATCCCAAACTTCTTCTTTCGGTACTTTGGTATTTAAAAGAAATGTTGCGCCTTCAGCAGCAAATTTCAGCATGTCCATCTTTTCAAGAAATACCTGTTGATGACAAGCAACAAAATTTGCTCTATGAACAAGGTAAGTCGATTTGATTTCTTTTGGTCCGAATCTTAAATGAGAGGTTGTTGTAGACCCTGATTTTTTTGAATCGTAAACAAAAAATCCCTGTGCAAAATAATCTGTACTTTCGCCAATTATTTTAATAGAATTTTTATTTGCACCGACTGTTCCGTCTGCACCCAAGCCGAAGAACATTCCTCTGAAAGTTTCCTCCGGTTCAACTGAAAACGCGGCATCATAATCGAGACTTGTATTTGTAACGTCATCGATTATACCAACTGTAAAATGATTTTTAGGTTTTTCCTTTTTCGCTTCATCAAAAACTGCTTTGATCATTGCAGGAGTAAATTCTTTTGAGGAAAGTCCGTAACGTCCGCCGACTATTTTAGGATAAGCAAATTTTAATTCGCCATTACTGAACTTATCCGAAACTGCATTAACAACATCCATGTAAAGCGGTTCGCCAATTGAGCCGGGTTCTTTTGTTCTGTCAAGAACTGAAATTACTTTTGTTGTTTCCGGAAGAGCATTTATAAAAGCATCAATTGAAAACGGTCGGTACAATCTTACCTTAAGAACACCGACTTTTTCTCCTTTGCTTACAAGATAATCGACAGTTTCATCAACAGCTTCGGCACCTGAACCCATAAGAATAATAATTCTTTCCGCATCTTTAGCACCAACGTAATCAAAAAGTTTATATTGTCTTCCTGTAAGCTTTGCAAATTTGTCCATTTGTTTCTGAACAATGTCAGGACATTTTAAATAAAAAGGATTAACAGTTTCTCTTCCCTGGAAATAAACATCCGGATTCTGAGCGCTGCCTCTCAACACAGGATGATCCGGGCTTAAAGCTCTCTGCCTGTGTTCAAGCACAAGCGAGTTATCGATCATCGCCTTAATAACATCATCACTAAGCTGTTCTATTTTCATTACTTCGTGAGAGGTTCTGAACCCATCGAAAAAATGTACAAAAGGAATTCTTGATTCCAGTGTTGCAGCCTGGGCAATTAATGCAAAATCCATAACTTCCTGAACCGAATCTGAAGACAATAAAGCAAAACCCGTTGAACGGGTTGCCATCACATCGCTGTGATCTCCGAAAATTGAAAGTGCTTGTGCAGCAATCGATCTTGCGGAAACATGGAACACAGAGGAAGTTAATTCGCCTGCAATCTTAAACATATTTGGGATCATCAAAAGCAAACCTTGTGATGCAGTGAAAGTTGTTGACAAAGCACCTGTTTGCAAAGCCCCGTGAATAGCTCCGGACGCTCCACCTTCACTTTGCAGTTCACTTACACTCGGGACAATTCCCCAGATATTTTTTTTACCAACTGCTGCCCATGCATCACACCACTCGCCCATATTCGAGGAAGGTGTAATAGGATAAATTGCAATTACTTCATTAGTTTTATATGCCACATACGCTGCAGCTTCATTTCCATCAATTGTTACTTTTTTGCGTTCCATTTTCTCCGACCGCTAAATAATTTAGAAAATTTTGATTCGCTTAGCTTAGCCAATATCTATACCATTTAAAATGTTTTGTTTATTAACACTTTATGCTTTTTTTATTATCAAAAGAGATAAAAATGAATAGCTTAATCTTGTTGTTTTCTTAATTGTGAGAAAAGTAAATTTTATACTTTAAATTACTCTTTATTTAGCCACCCTTAGATGGCATAAATAGTGATTTTCCCTAATGCAACTTTGTTTGAGTAATGTTTAAAGTTTTATGTTTAATAAAATTATTTTTCTTTTATCAATTATTTATTGCAGTTGCGTTTTCCCACAAACCTTTAGATTAAGCGGAATTGTCAGTGACAAAAAAACAGCTTTACCTGTTGAAGATTCCAACATCTTTATTGAAAATCTTAACACCGGAACGACAAGTAATAAGAATGGAGAGTTCCTCTTTGAAAATCTACACAAAGGGACCTACTCTCTTACAATAACTCACATCTCTTATTTGGATAAGCATATAAAAGTTACTATCGCTAGTTCCACATCTATTAATATATACTTAGAGCCAGGTCCGATTTCTTTTGGAGAGGTAACTGTTACAAGCTCTAAATTTGAAAGAACAATTAAAGAAACACCCATTCCTATCTCAATAGTTAATAAAAATGAAATAATTAATAGTCCGGCAATAACCCCGGCTGATGCAATTAAAAACGAACCGGGGGTTTCATTAGCACGAGATGGCATTTGGCAAACATTTGTTTCTGTAAGAGGATTAAGCCGTTCCAATCTTGTTTACTTAATTGATGGAAACAGAATTGAAACATCGACAGAATTAGCAGCAGGATTGTCTTTAATAAATCTGGATAATATTAAGAGAATAGAAGTTCTGAAAGGTGCGGCATCTTCTTTATACGGTTCAGGAGCTGCCGGCGGAGTTATAAATCTTATAACAGATGATGTTAGCTATAATCAAAATTTTAAATACGGCATTTCTATTTCAAATAATTTAAGAAGTGTTAACAAAGGAAGCTATGGTGGAATAAATCTTTATGTAAAAAATGATTACTTATTTGCTAAGCTTAGCGGCTCAATGGAATATGCGGGAAATACTCAAACACCAACTGGGGTTATAACAAACAGCCAGTACAGAACAAAGAGTATTTCTTTTTCATCAGGAATTAAATTGTTACCTAATCATGAGTTAAAAATTAATTATCAAAATTATCAAGCAAACGATGCAGGATTGCCGGGAGGAAATTCACTTTTCCCTTCTTCTGCAAAGGTAACATATAAAGATGCTCAGAGAATTCTTTATAGTGCAGAGTATAATATTAAAAATATTTCGGCAAGTCTTACTGGTTTATCTTTAAAATATTTTCACCAGAAAATAGAACGTGATGTTGAAAATATTCCCAATACAGTTAAGTTGATTGCTGCACAAGGAAATAATCCTCCCAAAAGAGTAATCGCACAATCAGTTACTCCGAATGGAGATCATAAAACGAACGGCTTGCAGTTAACAAGCAATTGGGTATTCGGAGAAAATTACTTCCTTGTTACCGGAATTGATTTCTGGCAAAGAAATTTATTTACAACGAGAGAGAAAAGTGTTTTAACCCAAGTTCTAAGTGAAGACGGGAGTAGTGTTGTAAGCGAGATAAATAAAATCACGGGAGAGAAACCAATCCCCGATGCTTACTTTAAAAGCACAGGAATTTTTATTCAGAACGAAATTTCGTTCTTAGATAACAGGATGAAATTAGATTTTGGCGGGCGTTTTGATTTAATCAACATAAAAAATGATGGGGTTAAAAATCCTTTATATGAAATTACAAACGGTGTGAGAAATGAAAACCCTGCTAATCAAACTATAATATGGAATTCGGGAAAAGAAGAAAACAGATCATGGAGCGGGAATATTGGTTTACTTTACAAACTCACAGATGAACTCGATATAACTTTTAATACGGGAAGATCGTTTAGGTCACCTTCTTTAGAAGAAAGATTTGAATTTATCGACCAGGGCAACTTGGTAAAACTTGGTAACCCGGATCTAAAACCGGAAGAAGGATATTTCTTTGACCTCGGCGAAAGATTATGGAATAAAAGAATAACTTTGAGAACAAATGTCTTTCTAAATCTATTTAATAATCTTGTTGCTGAAACTTCCGGAGAGTTTGAGGGCAGACCGGCGCTTATTAAAAATAATATCGGTGAAGCAAGATTGTATGGTTTTGAACTCTTCAGCGAATACAATCCATATAGTGAATTAGTTTTATACGGTACAATTTCTTATGTACGGGGTGAAGACACAAAAAATAATTTAAATCTTCCTTTAATACCGCCATTAAATGGAAGATTAGGATTTAGATTTCCAATATTTGACTTCTTAAATGCAAATTTAAATACAACTTTTTCTTTCAAACAGGATAAGATTTCAGAAGGTGAAAAAGAAACTCCGGGATATATTTTGTTAAATGCATCAGTCGCTTCAGATAAATTCAGAATTGGGATAATTAATTTAACTGCAGTTGCGGGCGTAGAAAATATTTTTGATAAAGCTTATAGAGATCATTTATCAACAAACAGAGGCTTGATAGATATTGAACCGGGAAGAAACATTTTTTTAAAATTAAGATTATCCTGGGACAAAGAATAATCCATGGAATGGTTTGCACTCGCTTTTACTTCTGCGTTACTTTCTGCCGGTTCTTCACTTTGTGAAAAGAAAGTTCTCTTTAAATTAAGTGCTCTCCAATTTTCATTCGCAGTTTCAATTTTAATATTAATCTTTACTATTCCCTTCTTCTTCTTTATTGATTACTCCATGATCACTTTTCAAAGTATGTGGATTCTATATCTCAAAACTCTTTTGAATTCATTCGCCTTTCTTTTCGTAATGCTTGTGTTAAAAAATCTCGAAATAAGTGAAGCACTACCGCTGATGATTTTAACTCCGGTTTTTATAGCAATTTTTGCTTTCATTTTTATAGGTGATGAACTTTCATCCAAAGAAGTCGGTGGTATTGCTTTATTTATTATTGGAACTTATATGCTGGAAAATGCAGGAAAGAAAAAGCTTGTTTATCCTTTAAAGTTTTGATAAAATCTAAAAGCCACTTTTTTGTTTTGATAGCTCTTCTTCTATTTACTGCTACTTCAATAATGGATAGATTTTTAGTTACCGATTTGAAACTTTCTGTAAATACTTTTATGGGTTTCCAACATATTTTTTATGCTATTAATTTCCTAATACTATATTTGATAAAGGAAAGGAAATTTTCGTTTGAAAAGAATATCTTAAATAATTCTTTAATCTTATGGATAATTTTGATAGCCATTCTAACGGTTGGTTACCGGTACACACAAATTCTAGCTGTTACTCTTGCACCGGTAGCTTTGATTATTGCGGTAAAAAGAATATCGGTTTTCTTTAGCGCTATTGCCGGGGGAAAACTATTTAATGAAAAGAATCTTCTACAAAAAGGTATTGCAACAGCAATAATGATTGCAGGTGCAATATTGCTTCTTAAGTAATAAAAACCGAACCATATTAGGCAAAATCAAACATAATGACTTGCTAATTAACAAGATTATGTATTTGCAAAATAGTTTTTGTATTTAGAAATCATTTTTATCAAAAGAGAGAAAAAAAACTAGTTTTCAAAATTTACCCATCGAAATTTTACAACAACATCATCTTTTCTTCTTCATTTAATGGCACTCGTTATGAATAACATATTATTCAATCTTTTTTGAGGTTCTTAATGTACGACAAAATATTTTCGAAATATAAACAAGGAGATAAAAGCAGCTTAATTCCTTTACTTCAGGAAGTTCAGGATAAACATAACTATCTACCTGAAGATGCTCTTAGAGAGATTTCTGATTTTTTGGATATCGCTTTAAGCAGAGTATATGGAGTTGCGACTTTTTATAATCAATTTAAGCTGAATGCACCTGGTGAAAACATAATT
The DNA here is from genome assembly GCA_963727535.1 of uncultured Ignavibacteria bacterium. Taxonomy (GTDB): domain Bacteria; phylum Bacteroidota; class Ignavibacteria; order Ignavibacteriales; family Ignavibacteriaceae; genus RBG-16-34-14. The sequence continues at coordinate 1,151,996 of CAVSGR010000006.1, read as the reverse complement.
AAAGTCTGCAGAGGAACTGCGTGTCATGTTAAGAATAGTGCAAATATACTTTTCAATATAGAAACAACTCTTAAAGCAAAAGCAGGTGAAACTACAAGAGATAAAAAATTCACAATTGAAGTAGTTAATTGTATAGGAGCCTGCAGCATTGCACCGGTTATAACAATTAACCAGGATTACCACGGACGAATAGCAGTGAAAGATGTTCCGAAAATATTAAGATCTTACAGCGGGAAAAAAGATATTAAATCTAAAGGGGAACTTCTTCCACCTTTAGTAGGAGAAGCGTTGACAAAATGAATTCATTCTTTGAAAAATGTTGCGATGAATGCTGGCATAGCAGCGAGAGACCATGCGAAATGTTTGTACAGTGTTGTACCGAAGGACCGCTTTGTCATCATAGTGAAGAATGTGAAAGAAAAAGAAAATCACTTAATAAAAAACTAAGGTACGAAGAAAACGATGTGCCGGTGATTTTTATCGGGATGGGAACTTGCGGACTTGCTGCAGGGGCTCCAAAAGTTGAAGAAGCTATAAAAGCTGAATTATTAAAATTAAATATAGAAGCTATAATAGTTCCGACAGGATGCATTGGATATTGTGCTAAAGAAGTAATTGTTGATATTAAACTTCCGGGACAGGATAGAATTTCCTACTGCGAAATAACACCTAAAATAGTTCCGCAATTTATTAAAACTACTTTAGTAGATAAAAAAATCTTTCAGGAAAATCTACTTGGCACCTTTGGTGAAGCTAAGGAAGATTTGCCCGCTTTAAAAGATCATTCTTTTTTCAAACATCAATTTAAAGTTGTACTGGAAAATTGTGGAATCATTAATCCCGACTCCATTGATTGTTACTTAGCAAAGGGAGGGTTTAAGTCTTTAGATAAAGTTTTAAGATTAATGAAACCCGAAGAATTAATAAAAGAAATTATAGAAAGTGGATTAAGAGGAAGAGGCGGAGCGGGATTTCCAACGGGTAAAAAATGGGATTTGGCATTCAGACAAAAAAGTCCTCAAAAATACATTATCTGTAATGCCGATGAAGGAGACCCGGGTGCGTTTATGGATCGTTCAGTTCTCGAAAGTGATCCTTTCAGAGTTATTGAAGGAATGATAATAGGTGCTTATGCTATAGGAGCAGATAAGGGATACATTTATTGCCGTGCCGAATATCCTCTTGCAATTAAAAGATTAGAAAATTCGATTGAGCAATGCAAGAAATATGGTTTGCTCGGTAATAATATTCTAAACAGCGATTTCTGTTTTGATCTCGTCGTTAAAAAAGGCGCAGGTGCTTTTGTGTGCGGTGAAGAGACAGCACTTATCGCATCAATTGAAGGTAAGAGAGGGATGCCGCGACCACGACCTCCATTTCCTGTTATATCAGGATTATTCGGTAAACCTACTGTAATAAATAATGTTGAAACTTTTGCAAATGTTTCTTCTATAGTATTAAAAGGAGCCGGATGGTTTTCGTCAATCGGAACGAAAAATAGCAAAGGCACAAAAGTATTTGCATTGAGCGGAAAAATAAATAACACCGGTTTAGTAGAAGTTCCAATGGGAACCACTTTAAAAGATGTTGTTTTTCTTATTGGCGGTGGTGTTCCTTACAAAAAGAAATTTAAAGCCATTCAAATTGGCGGACCTTCCGGTGGATGCTTGCCTGAAAGTGTTATCACAACTCCGGTTGATTATGAATCACTGAAAGAAGTCGGCGCGATGATGGGATCCGGTGGTTTTGTAGTGATGGATGAAGATACCTGTATGGTTGATATTGCAAAATACTTTTTAACTTTTATACAGAGCGAGTCTTGCGGAAAATGTGTCCCTTGCAGAGAAGGAACTAAAAGAATGCTCGAAATTATTGAGCGAATTCCTGAAAGCTATAAGAACACAAAAAAGAAAACGGATCAGCTACAAAGATTTAAAGGCGTTATTCATTTAAGAAGATTAGCCGAAGTTATAAAAGATACTTCCCTTTGCGGACTCGGTCAGTCGGCACCAAACCCTGTGCTTTCCGGGTTAAGATATTTCAAAGAAGAATATGAAGAACATTTATTTGAAAGACGTTGTGAAGCAGGAGTCTGTAAAGAATTGCTTCACTATACAATCGATAATTCTCTCTGTACAGGTTGCGGAGTTTGCTTAAGAAAATGCCCTGTCGAAGGTATTGCCGGAGAAAAGGGTCACGCTCATTACATATTAGAAGAAAAGTGCATTAAGTGCGGAATGTGTTTCGATGCATGCCGTTTCAATGCAGTAAATATAAACTAAGACTAAACGATAAGAAAATGATTCAGCTTACAATAAATAATATTAAAATAAATGCAGAACAAGGAATGACAATTCTCGATGCTGCAAAATCAGTTGGAATAAATATACCTACACTTTGTCATCTGAAAGGTTTGACCCCTTTGGGTTCATGCAGAATATGTTCTGTGGAAGTTGAAGGACAGAGAAATCTTGTCCCTTCATGTGCTTTCCCGGTTTTTGATGGAATGACTGTAGAAACAAACTCTCAAAGAGTAAGAAGAGCAAGAAAAACTATTATTGAACTTCTTGTCGAAAATCATCCTCAGGATTGTCTGGTTTGTGTAAGAAACAAAACATGTGAACTTCAGGAATTTGCAGAAATATACGGAGTAAGAGAACATAGATATACAGGAGAAAAAAAATCTCACGCTATCGATATTTCAAGTCCGGCAATAGAAAGAGATCCGGCAAAGTGTGTTTTATGTGGAAGGTGTGTAAGAATATGTCACGATATTCAAAAAATAGGTGCTATAGATCTTACGCGCAGAGGATTTTCAAGTATTGTAACAACACCTTTTAACCAGGGACTCGGAATAAACGATTGTATTCTTTGCGGGCAGTGTGTTATTGAATGTCCGACTGCTGCATTAAGAGAGAAAAGTTCTCTTAAAGAAGTTACCAGTGCTCTTAACAACAAAAACAAATATACGGTTGTACAAATCGCACCCGCAGTTCGTGTAACTATTGGTGAAGAATATAATATGCAGCCGGGAATCGATGTAACAGGAAAAATCGTAACCGGGCTAAAACGTCTCGGTTTCTGGAAAGTTTTCGATACAAACTTTGCAGCAGATTTAACAATTATGGAAGAAGCTCATGAATTTATCGAGAGATTAAACAACGGCGGAAAACTTCCAATGTTTACGAGCTGTTGCCCTGCGTGGATTAAGTATGTAGAACAAAGAACTCCTGAATTGATTGATAATATTTCTACGTGCAAATCTCCTCATGAAATGGAAGGCAGTATAATAAAAACTTATTACGCAAAAAAAATGGGAGTTGATCCAAAAGATATTTTTGTTGTTTCAATCATGCCTTGTACTGTAAAGAAGTATGAATCGACAAGACTCGAACTATCTGAAAACAGTTTGCCGGATGTTGATGCTGTTTTAACAACAAGAGAGCTTGTAAGATTATTTAAACTCGCCGGAATTGATTTTGATGAACTTCCCGAAAGTCAGTTTGATAATCAGCTTGGAGAATCTACTGGTGCTGCTGCAATATTCGGTACAAGCGGTGGAGTAATGGAAGCTGCTTTAAGAACTGCTTACAACGAAATAACCGGCGAAGAATTAAATTCACTTAGCTTTGAATCAATACGTGGTTCTGAAGGAGTAAAAGAAGCCGAAGTAATGATTAATGATATAAAAATTAATGTTGCTGTTGTTAACGGCATCGGTAATGTAAAAGAAATAATAAATGATGTTAAAAACGGCAAATCAAAATATCATTTTATAGAAGTGATGAGTTGCCCGGGCGGCTGCATTAACGGAGGCGGACAGCCTATCCACAGAAAACGTGAAAAAATCTTAAAAAGAAAAGAAGCTTTGTACAGTATAGATTTAAATAATCAGAAGAGAAAATCTTATGAGAACGAATCAGTTAAAACTCTTTATAAAGAATTTTTAATTGAACCGGGTTCTCATATTTCTCACGATGTGCTTCACACAAAATATTTTAATAAGAAAAAGAGTGTAAAAATAATTGCGGATTAAACTGAAAGAGAAAAAGTAAAAAAATGACAGACGTAAAGAAAAAAATATTATTTGTTGATCCGGATCTTGATCTTCTTGAGGAATGTAAATTATTATTCGAATCCAGAGACTATAATGTTTCTACTGCTGAAGATATCGAAGAAGGTTGGAAGTTATTCCAGTCAGAAAAACCCGACGCTGCAGTGGTAGGATTAATAATGGAAGAATACGATAAAGGTTTCGTTCTCTGTCACAGAATAAAAAAAGATGAGTGGGGAAAAAATATCCCGGTGTTTCTTCTTACTTCAGCAACATATACGACGGGCTTTAAATTCAGCTCTTCAACATCTGAAGAAAAAGAATGGATAAAATGTGATGAAGTTATAAATAAACCTGTTAGTGTCGATGACCTTATAGGGAAAATAGAGAACTATTATAAGAAGTCGCAAATAGAAGTGCCCGCTTAAAAGCAGGAAAATAATAAGAGGATTCTATGCTAAATAATATTCTGACTTAGAGAACTATTACAGTAAATAACATATATAGCAAATAAAGAATTAGCCAACCAAAGACTACAAATACCAGGAACCAGACCATATTATAGTCCAGAAACTTTTCTTTTAGCTGGTGTAGTGTCATAATATTTTCTCCTAACAAGTTTCTTTGTTGAATATCTCTACACAGTGAGACAATTTATATACCACGCAATATTCATTGGGATATAAACGATTTCGGCAGGTATCATTTCTTCATTTCTCAAAAACGATAATGAAATAATTTATTTATCGAAATCAAGAAAGCCTCTTCCCTCTTTTCGGCTGATTAAGGCAATTTCAATGACTAAAGAAAAAAGATATTGTTGGAATAAAGATTGTATAAATGATATGGACTTCAAGGAAAATACAGGTAAAGTCTTAGTAAAACTTATAAGAGAAATAAAACGAAAAATTTCAAAATGAACGGAATGAACTTAGAATTTGTAGATGATGGTCCTGAACAGAAAAAAAAGAAACGTTCTGCAAGTGTAGAAATTGATGGGGAGCTTTGCAAAGAATGTCTTCTCTGTATCGAAGCTTGTACACCTGACGTTTTGAAAGTATCGCAGAAGTTGAATAAACAGGGATATCATTCCGTTGAATATATTGGTGAAGGCTGTACCGGCTGCGGTGTTTGTTTCTATGTTTGTCCTGAACCCGCGGCAATAAAAGTTTACAAAAAAATCAATGTAGCTTAACATCAGAAAATTTTATGTCAATGTTATTTATAAAAGGAAATGAAGCAGTTATAAGAGGAGCAATTCTCGCAGGCTGCAGAGCGTATTACGGTTATCCAATTACTCCTGCCAGTGAAATTGCAGAAGCTGCTGCAAAATTTTTCCCTTTAGTTGGAGGAACATTCCTGCAGGCAGAGAGTGAAGTTGGTGCAATAAACATGACTTACGGAGCTGCATCATCCGGGCAAAGAGTTATGACAGCTTCATCAGGACCCGGTATAAGTTTAAAGCAGGAAGGTATTTCTTATTCGGCAGGTTCGGAATTACCAATTGTAATTGTTGATATTATGAGAGCCGGTCCGGGACTCGGAAATATCGCCCCGGAACAAAGTGACTATAACCAGATTGTTAAAGGTGGAGGACATGGAAACTATAAGCTAATTGTTCTCGCTCCTAATTGTGTTCAGGAAATGTGCGACCTTACAATGTTAGCCTTTGAACTTGCAGACAAATACCGTACTCCTGTTGTTGTACTTGCGGATGGATTTATCGGACAAATGATGGAGCCTGTTGAATTGCCTGAACCGGTCAAAAATATTCCTTCAAAGAATTGGAAAGTTGATGGCACTAAGGAAACAAAAGACAATCTTATAACTTCTATTTATCTCGATGAGAATGATCTCGAAGATCATAATATAAAGCTCCAGGTTAAATACAGAAAAATCCAGGAAACCGAAACAAGGGTTGAAGAGATACAAACTGAAGATGCAGAAATAATTTTAATCGGTTACGGAATTGTTTCAAGGATTCTTCAATCTGTTGTAGAAGAAGCAAGAGCAGAAGGAATAAAAGCAGGTTTGTTAAGACCTATAAGCCTATTCCCTTTCCCTAAGAATGAAATTAATAAACTCGCTAAAAAAGCAAAAGTATTTTTTGTCTGTGAAATGAGTAATGGACAAATGATTGACGATGTAAGACTTGCGTTGAATGGAAAATGCCCCGTTAAATTTTATGGCAGGATGGGCGGCATAGTACCGGGAACGCAGGAAATTTTAAATAAAGTAAGAATACTCGCAACATCGTTACAAAAACACGGCGAGTACACAGAAAATTTAAGCGAATCTTTTATGAAAGTTTAATGCAAAGAAAATGGTAAAAGATATTTTAGAAAAACCGGAATCGTTTTACAAAGAGTTTACCAGGAAATCTGGTCTGAATAAACTTACAACTCACTATTGCCCCGGCTGTGGTCATGGTGTAATTCATAAGTTAATTGCAGAAGCAATGGATGATTTCGGAATAAGCAATACTTCTGTTGTAATAAGTCCTGTTGGCTGTTCAGTTTTTGCATATTACTATTTTGATTGTGGAAATGTTCAGGCACCTCACGGACGCGCACCTGCAGTTGCTACAGGAGTAAAAAGATCACTTCCTAATTCTATTGTTATCAGTTACCAGGGAGATGGTGATCTTGCAGGCATTGGTGGAAACGAAATACTTCATGCTGCAAACCGAGGCGAAAACTTATCAGTATTTTTTGTTAACAATGCAATTTATGGAATGACTGGTTCGCAAATGGCTCCTACAACCTTAATCGGTCAAAGAACAACTACTACACCTTACGGCAGAAGCGCTCAGAATGAAGGCTATCCTATTAAGATTTGTGAATTACTCGCAACACTTGAAGCACCTGTTTACATAGAAAGAGTTGCAATAAGCGATACAAAAAATGTAATGAAAGCTCGCAAAGCAATTCGCAAAGCTTTACAAAACCAGGTTGAGAACAAAGGATTTTCAATGGTTGAGATTCTTTCCCCATGTCCGACAGGTTGGGGAGTAACTCCGGTTGATGCTAAAAAATGGGTTGATGAAGTTTTAAGCAAGAATTTTCAGCTTGGAGTATTTAAGGATAAAACAAAAGAACCTGGCATTTCTATGAATTCTGCAAAAGAATTCGATCCTGGAGAAGTTAAAAAAATTATTTTTGAAAATAGTCAGAATGGTTCCGCAGTAAAATTCAGTAAATCCGATGTCGAACTGAAATACCAAAATCCAAGAATAAAAGTTTCAGGTTTCGGCGGACAAGGAATTTTGTTCCTCGGTCAGCTACTTGCTAAGAGCGCAATGATGTCGGGGTATCATACCACATGGCTTCCTTCTTACGGACCTGAAATGCGCGGTGGAACTGCAAATTGTCACGTGAGTATTTCCAATAAAAGAATTGGCTCCCCACTTGTAACGGAAAGTGATGTTTTGATTGCGATGAACTTACCTTCGCTCGATAAGTTTGAAAACAATGTTAGAAAAGATGGATTAATCTTGGTTAACAGTTCTCTTATAGGAAGAAACGTAAAAAGAAGCGATGTAGAAGTTCTTTACGTTCCTGCAACTCAAATAGCAGATGAAATAGGAAATACTAAAGTTGCAAATATCGTAATGGTCGGGGCTTACGTAGCACAAACAAAAATTCTTTCTGCAGAGGCTGTCCTTTATACTTCGAACTATTCAGTTAAAAAGAAAGAATTTCTGAAAGCAAATGAAGAAGCATTCCGTAAAGGAATGGAATACGTAATCAACTATAAAAGAAAATCGAATAAAGAATTTGAAACAGTAATTTTTTAATTAACCCTAAACAATAAAAAACAAATAGGAGAAAACAATGGCACTAATGATAACTGAAGATTGCATTAACTGTAATGCTTGCGTTGATGAATGTCCAAACGATGCAATCTCAGAAGGCGAAAGCGTATATGTTATAAACGCAGACTTATGTACAGAATGTGTCGGATTTTTTGATGACCACCAGTGTGTTAACTGTTTGCCCGGTAGAAGGAACAATTATACCTGATCCTGATCACCAGGAAACCAGAGAAGAACTCTTAGCAAAGAAAGAAAAACAAGCAGGATAAACTGCACTTAGTTTTTGATATGCCGGATTTTAAAATCCGGCATATCTTCAGAAAAATTACCCTGAAGGTTCCTAGAGGGTACAATTCAATCATTTCACCAAAAATTTAGACTCACCTTTACAATCCAAATTTTTATTAAAGATTTACATTCGGCAACAGTTATCTTTAACAAACAAAGCTGCTAATAAAAGTTATATACTTTAACTTGTTTTATAAGCAATCAAATTTTTCAACAGGGGAAAAATGAAAAGCATTTTACATCCCTTATTAATTCACTTTGATGAAGTAATATACAAGATGTTCATCTTGTTTTGAGAGGAACGTTTTGACTATTAATCCAAATATTCTCAACAGCACATTACATTACACTTTCACTAAAGAATAAACTTTTGTTTCCAACTATACCGAGAAGCATAATGATAAAATTTGCAATCCCATTTTTTTTATTTCTTTTTCAATTAGTCCTACCAGCACACGTTATATGTGTTCTTTCGGAGTATTCAACAATTGAGGCAGGCATTGACGCCGCCAACAATGGTGATACAGTACTGGTTGCTGATGGAATTTACACAGGGAACGAAAATATAGACATTGGATTCTTTGGTAAAGATATTATCGTCAAGTTGAAAACGGACCTCTAAATTGCATAATTGACGGTGAAAAAAACAACTTTGTTGGGTTTGGAGATGGTTACTCTTATAAAGACTTGCATACTGTCATCGAAGGCTTTACAATCCGGAATTTTACCTGGCTCGGCTTTTATTTCTATGGTAATGCAAGTCCGTCTTTAAAAGGCAACATCATCGAATTCTGTGAAAAGGGAGGGATAGAATTACATGGCTCCGCTGAGATCATATCTAATATCATTAGAAATAATTATGGCAATAATGGGGCTGGAATATTCTTTGACGGATCATCAGTATTAATTATAAATAATGTTATAGCAGGTAATCAAGCGGAAAACTTTGGTGGTGGAATTTATGCAAAAGGTAATACTCAAATAATTAATAATACTATTGTTAATAATTCTTCGGGTGCCGGAGGTGGCATATATACATCCGGATCGAGCCATATATTAACGAATAATATTATTGCGTTTTCAAAATTATATACAGCCCCGGAAGAAAATAAATTGGAAGAATGGGGAAATGAAACTATCACATATTCTTACAGTGGTGGTGTTTTAAGTGGAGCTACATTTCATGAACATTTCATTAATAAAGGAATCCCTTGCAATGTAACAATCACTGTATCAGGACTATCCACCGATACAACGGTTTTCACTCAGTCATACGAGCGTTATTCTCTGGAAATATATTTTGGAATTCATTCTACCGGGACACATAATGCAACATCACATATTATATGCGATACTGACACACTGGAAATAGTTTCTTATCTTCCTACATATGTGGGTAGTGCATCATCTTTTACGTTGACTTCAGATGGAATAGATAATTCCGGCTTAGGTGGAGGTTTTGTTGCTAATGAATGTGACACGACAATTATAAAGAACTGTAATTTCTATAGTAACGTAAACGGTGAATGCTTTTCTATTGAAAAAGATTCCTCCACTGTCGAGATTGACTTAACGGGTATTGATGGAAATATAACATCTGATCCATTACTAAATAAAAATGATTATTCGTTAAACGCGGGCTCACCTTGTATTGATAGCGGCACGCCTGATATTTCCGGGCTAAATCTGCCTATCGTAGATATTTATGGAGCACCAAGAATCATTGATGGAAATAATGATGGAATCGCAGTTATTGATATCGGTGCTTATGAATTTGATAGTGCTACTGATGCTAATGAAAGTAGCTCGGTCATTACGAGTTTTGAATTATCTCAAAATTATCCGAATCCGTTTAATCCAAGCACAACTATTACTTACTCTATTCCTGAACTTTCTTTTGTATCACTAAAAGTTTATGATTCAATAGGAAGAGAAATTACTACTTTGGTTAGTGAAGAGAAACTTCCGGGGAAATATCGGTGTATTTTTGATGCTCCTAATCTTCCCAGCGGAGTTTATTTTTATAGATTGCAATCAAGTAATTTTAATTCCACAAAGAAGTTATTGCTGATTAAATAATTCTTAATTTTAACCGTCAGCAGAATTTATTTTAATTATACCTTTTATAAGGATAACAAATGGAAGAATCAATTCTTGGCAACAAAGATGAATTCCCAACCGAAGAAATAATTTTTTCAAATATCGGAAAAATAAAATATTGAAATAGCATCAACTCAATCTCAATTCAACTACTCAAAAAGGAGCATCTAACATGAAAGATGTAAACAAAATCTCAGGTACTGAGATTACGACAAATATAGAAACTTTGAAAAAAATGTTTCGAACAGTATTGCAACTTTATATTTGTTATATCTTGTTGACTATTCTTGGTTGTAGTGGTAGCAATATTAATAATAGTAAAGAGTTTCAGGGTTGGAACAATGCCGGTGCTTTCGGACAAGCAGGAGAAGGTAATGATGATAGCACTGCATATTCTAACGCTATCAAAAATTTAGAGTCAGACTTTAAAAGCAAACCTGCCCAATTTAATCAAACTATATTTTGAAGTTGCCGGGTTGGATAAAGAACAAGACAAAACACTTTCTGTACAGCTAATGGATGCCTTTTCAAAGTTAAACTTTAAAGATATTTCCGCTTTAGGTAAAGGAGAGACGTTGAAAGGTGAGAAAGTGGCGATAGTACAACTCAGTTCCGGAACACTCATAAAACTTGTACAGGATACGAAAAATGTGGATTTGAGCATTAAAGATTTTATAATTACTAATACCCCAAAAGTATTTAAAGAACTACAACGAAGATTAAATCCTGTCAGGTAGAAAAAATAGGTTGGATTTTTCTAACAAGTGTTGTGTCGCTAAGGAAACAAATGGAACCACCAATCTTAACTGATAAAGATCAATTCCCAACCGAAGAAATAATTTTCTCACACATTGGGAAAAACAAAACACATTGGGGATCTCTTTTCGAATATATCCACGCAACCTATCCCGATTTTTCTGAACAATGGAGATATTATAACGACGGCAAAAGCTGGTTGATGAAAGTTACAAGGAAAACTAAAACAGTATTCTGGCTTACTGTTATAAAAAATTATTTCAGAATTACCTTTTATTTTACAGATAAGGTTGAAGAAGCTATAAACAAAAGTCCCATTTCCGATGAATTAAAAAAGCAATTTAAAAATGGCAAGCACTATGGCAAGATACGCGGGCTTACAATTACTTTTAAGAATAAAAAAGATATTGAATATGCTAAGGATTTAATAGAAATTAAGCTTAGTATTAAATAGTGATATATTTTTATTGACTTTTAGCTGTCATTGTTTCAAATCAATAAACAATTATTTTATGGTGGGGCGAAAATGAATATAGCAAAATATCTACAAGTCTTTATAATTCTTTTTTTATTCAATTCCCTAATGTATGGAGCAACAATTAAAGGAGTTGTTACTGATTCACGAACAGGCAAACCACTATTTGGAGTTAATGTTTATGTTATAGGCACAAAAATAGGAGCTGCTACCAACCTCAAAGGTTTTTACATTATTAAAAATTTATCGCCGGGAAAATACATAATTAAGACGAGCTACATTGTTAATAAATCTCACACCGATACTGTAAATATTATAAAGCAGGATGAGGTTATAGAATTAAATATTAGACTTAAATCTCTTATGGTCAATTTAGCTTCTGTTTCAACTCCAGCTTTAGAAACCTACCATAATAAACTTGAACAGTTGAATAAAATTAAGCCTGTAATGTCAATCAATATTGATAGTATGACATATTCAAATGACTTTTTAACAGCCTATTTTTCAATGACAAATAATATAGATGATTCTTTTTATATATTTAAAAATTATCCATGTTATAGCGTAATAAAACCAGTTATCACTGATAATAATGGTAAACTGCTCAAGCAAAATATGGCATTGATGGATTGTATGGGTGAAAAAACTTGTCCAGATTCCAGAGACTTAATTTTACTTAAGCCGGGAGAAACAATAAGGTATCCTGTAACAAAATTGGGATTTTACGATTTCAGTTTATTTCCAAAAGGAAAGTATATAATAAAAATAAAATATGAATTTAAAAAGCCGGAAGAAATTAATACATTATTTTGCGGAGGTCATTCTATACAAGTTTTGATTACAGGTTTGAGAGGAACTTATATTTCTTCAAATTCATTTGAATTTATTAATCAATAAATTCCCAATATGTTTTAACTTTAACAAGTAAAAAAAGGAAACTAAAACGAACAACACCGACTCAACAGCAAAAGGAATAAGAACTCTTAAAATATCTCTCGCAGGATTATTAATTACTGCGATATTCCAGGTATTTATAGTTATAATAAGCGGGAGTACTGCACTGCTTGCGGATACGATTCACAACTTTGCAGATGCACTTACATCAATTCCATTGTGGGTTGCATTTGCTTACAGCATGAGAAAATCAACTCGTTCTATGACTTACGGCTACGGCAGGCTCGAAGATATTGCCGGAATAATAATTATAATAATTATACTTTTCAGTGCAATTGTAGCATTATATCAATCGATACTGAAATTTGTTAGCCCGGGTGAAATCCAGGAGACAGGCTGGGTAATGGCTGCGGCCATAATTGGTTTCATAGGAAATGAAATTGTAGCACATTACAGGATAAACACAGGCAAAGAAATAGGAAGTGCTGCACTTGTTGCTGATGGTAAGCACTCGCGAATTGACGGACTAACTTCACTTGCAGTATTCTTTGCAGCACTTGGAGTTATGCTCGGTTACCCAGTTGTTGATCCGATTGCAGGAATTTTTATTTCAGTCTTCATCTTCTGGATTGTAGTTGGTGCTTCAAAAGATATCTTCAAGAGATTGTTGGATATAGTTGATCCGGAACTAATAGATAAAGTTGAGAAAATTACCTCATCTATGAAAGAAGTTAAAAGCGTTCATGATGTAAAAGCAAGATGGATTGGACATAGTTTGAGAGTAAATGTTAGTATTGCTATCAATGAAAATTTATCTGTAAGAGAAGGTCATAATGTTGCAGTAACTGTGCACCGTAAACTGATACACGAAATTCCACATTTAGAAAATGTTACAATTCACGTTGATCCTGAAAGCGAGATTGGAGAGATAAAGCATTAATAACTCGGATAAAAAAAATAGACTTCTTAAAAACCAATCTTGTCAGTCAGAGCCTGTCGAAGACTGACAATTCATGAATTCACACTTCGACAAGCTCAGTGTGACATTAATAACTGCTCTATCTAAACAGGAACGTTCTTCAAAAATCTTTCTGTAATAAACTTATCCAAATCTTCTCTGAAATTTGGATGAGCAATATCAATTAATTCCTTAGCACGCTGCCTTACATTCTTACCGTAGAGATCGGCTATTCCATATTCTGTTACAACATAATGAACATCGCCGCGCGAAGTTGTAACACCCGCACCCCGGGCTAAGTAAGGAACAATCCTGGAAAACTTCCCGTTTCGTGCAGTAGAAGGTATTGCAATTATAGGCTTTCCTCCTTTACTTCTCGATGCGCCCCTGATGAAATCGAGCTGACCGCCGAAGCCGCTGTAATACATCGGACCAATAGAATCGGCACAAACTTGTCCCGAAAGATCGATCTCAATAGCAGAATTAATAGCAACCATTTTTTCGTTCTGCGCAATTATAAAAGGATCGTTAGTATAATGTGAGGGATGGAATTCCAGTAAAGGATTATTATCAATAAAATCAAAAAGCTTTCTGGAGCCGAGCACAAACGAAGCAATAATTTTTCCCGCGTGCAGTGTCTTCAGCTCGCTTGTTATCACTCCTTTCTCAACAAGTCTTATAACACCATCGGAAAACATTTCTGTATGAATTCCGAGATCCTCTTTACCTTCAAGATGTTTCAGCACTGCTTCGGGTATAGCTCCAATTCCAAGCTGGAGAGTAGAACCATCTTCTATTAAAGAAGAAATATACTTTCCTATTTTCCTGAAGATTTCCTGCTCTTCATCTGAATTATTTTTTTCTTCATACTTTAATTCATTAAGAGGCGCATCAACTTCGACACAGTAATCAATCTTATCTATATGAATAAAAGAATCACCAAGCGTTCTTGGCATTTGAGTATTGATCTGTGCAATAATAATTTTTGCAACTTCGGTGGCGGGCTTTGTACATTCTATTCCAACCCCAAAACTACAATAGCCATACTTATCGGGCGGAGAAACGTTTATCAGAGCTACGTCAATCGGAAGAATTCCTTTATAAAAAAGATGTGGAACTTCAAAAAGAAACACAGGAGTGAAATCGGCTCTTCCTTCATTGACTGCTTTCCTTACATTTCCACCGATAAAAAGAGCATTATGCCTGAACTTTTTTTCCATTGAAGGATTTGAATAAGGAGAGATTCCAAATGTAAGAAGATGGATGACCTCGACATTTTCTAAATTGTCCGAGTTTTCACACATCGCATTAAGAAGAACCTGAGGAGTTGCACAACCCGGATGAACATAAACTCTCATGTTGGACTTTATAACCGAAACAGCTTGTTCAGGTGTGCAAACTTTAGAACGGTATGAATCAATCCATTTCATTTTTTATCTCAATTACTCACGTTCAAACTGCCAGTATTCCGGCGATCTCCATAAACTGGAAAGTATAAGCTCACGAATATAGAAAAATTCTTTCGGCAATTTATCATAAAGTCTTGCAAATAATTCCTGGTGAGAAAGCATTTCGTTTTTCCAGGCTTCTCTATCAATGGACATTACTTTACTAAACATCTGAGGGGTATAATCCTCAAGACCTTCCCAGTTTATATCATCATAAGTAGGAAACCTGCCTAAAGGGCTTTCAACGGAGTGAGCTTTGCCATTCACTCTATCGACAATCCATTTAAGCACCCTCATATTCTCTCCAAATCCGGGCCAAATAAATTTTCCGTTTTCATCTTTTCTAAACCAGTTAACGCTGTAAATTCTAGGTGGAACTTTCAATTCCCTGCCAAATTGCAGCCAGTGATTAAAATAATCTGCTATATGATATCCGCAGAATGGAAGCATTGCCATCGGGTCTCTTCTGATTTTACCTACTTCTCCAACTGCCGCTGCAGTAGTCGCAGAACCCATTGTTGCCGCCATATAAACGCCAAAGTTCCAGTTGAAAGATTCATAAACGAGGGGAACGGTAGTGCTTCTTCTTCCTCCGAAAACAAATGCACTTATAGGAACACCATCAGGATTTTCAAATTCAGGATCAATACTGGGACATTGATTTATGGGTGCTGTGAATCTTGCGTTTGGATGAGCCGCCGGTCCCCCACTATCCGGAGTCCATTCATTACCTCTCCAATCAGTTAATTTAGGAGGCGGAGTTTCGGTCATTCCTTCCCACCAAACATCACCGTCCGGAGTAAGAGCTACATTCGTGAATATTGCATTCTCTCTAATAGAAGCCATAGCATTTGCATTTGATTTTTCTGAAGTTCCGGGTGCAACTCCAAAAAAACCAGCTTCCGGATTTATAGCATAAAGTCTTCCATCTTTAGATTCTTTTATCCACGCAATGTCGTCACCTATCGTCGTAACCTTCCATCCATTAAAAGCTTTTGGTGGGATTAACATTGCAAAATTTGTTTTACCGCAAGCGCTTGGAAACGCAGCAGCAACATAAGTCTTTTCTCCCTCAGGAGATTCTACTCCTAAAACGAGCATATGTTCGGCAAGCCATCTCTCGTCACGTGCCATAGTTGAAGCTATCCTTAATGCAAAACATTTTTTGCCAAGTAATGCATTACCACCATAACCACTGCCGTATGACATTATTAATCTTCTCTTCAGGAAAATGAACTATATATTTATTCTCTTTATTACACGGCCACGGAACATCTTTAATACCTTGCTTTAACGGCATTCCTACAGAATGAAGACAGGGAACAAAATCTTCATCTCCAAGAATATCCAGAACCTTCTTTCCCATCCTTGTCATTATCCTCATATTAACAACTACATAAGCCGAATCTGTAATTTCAACTCCTATATGAGAAATCGGGGAACCTAACGGACCCATGCTGAAAGGAATTACATACATCGTTCTTCCTTCCATGCAGCCTTCGAAAAATCCATTGAGAGTTGCTTTCATCTCGGCTGGCGCAACCCAGTTATTGGTGGGACCGGCATCCTGCTTTCTTAAGCTGCAAATAAATGTTCTATCTTCAACCCTTGCAACATCCGAAGGATCTGAAAAAGCCAGATAACTATTAGGTCGTTTTTTTTCGTTGAGTTTTACAAAAGTTCCGGACTTAACAAGAAGACCACATAACTCATTATACTCTTCCTGCGAACCATCACACCAGTGTACATTATCAGGCTTGCAAAGAGAAATACAATCGTTTACCCAATTCAAAAGTTTCTGATTTTTTACATAAGCAGGATTTTTCATTTTTCCCCTGTACTATTTGTACGAATATTTGATTAAAATTAACGTTATATGTTTATAAGGTTTAGCGATTTATGAATACTATATTATAAAGAACAAATGATAACTTCACAAATAAATATAAACTATTTTTTAATATCAAGAATGTAAAAACTCTTTTCTTGTTATTGAGGTTAAAATGTTTATATTGATTTCCTGATATACAAAATACGATGATGTATAATATATACGAAAAGCATCATAAATTTAAAAAAGCAGATGCTAATTCTTTCTGTTTTATTTTAATTTCGCTTATTTCAATTTCAGTCTTTTCATTACTGCCGGGATGCGGTAAATCATTTTCAAAAGATGAAAAGATCAAATCTTCTTTCAAACTTATTAACCAGGATAGCTCCAGTGTAACTTTCCCAGATGATTTTAGTAATAAAGTAATAGTGATGGGATTTATTTATACGAATTGTCCCGACATTTGTCCTTTAACTGTTCATCATATGCAGCAAATACAGGAGAAACTGAGGAAAGAAGGAAGAAACGATGTGGACTTTGTCGCTTTAAGTTTTGATCCTGACAGAGATAAGCCTTATGTACTAAAAAAATATGCTAATGTAAGGGAAATTGATCTTTCCAATTTTGAATTTCTTACAGGAGATAAAACCGAGATCGATTCTCTTTTAAAAATTATGAATGTTTATGCTTTCCCCGGGGATACCACAAAAGGACCGAAGGGGGAAAGTTTTTATTATATGACTCACACAGACAGAATAACTTTAATTGATAGAAATGGTAATATCAGGGAGAATTATTCGGGAAGTCATGTCGATATCAATATATTACTTGAAGATATAAAATCATTAATCTGAGGCACTAAAGTGAATATTTTATTTTTTTCTTTTCTCTTTCTTCTTTCAAATCCGGGAGATAATATCCAGGTTAAAGACGCATGGATAAGACCGGCAGATACCGGGATGAATAGTGCACTTTATTTAAAGATTGTTAATGAATCAGATAAGGCAGATACACTTTATAAGGTAACATTAGAAGATGCAGGTATGGTTATGATTCATGAATCTTATAAAAAGGGAGATATGATGGCAATGAGAATGGTAGATGATATTGTTGTAAAGCCTCATTCAACTTTCGAATTAAAGCCGGGCGGTTTTCATATAATGTTGATGATGCTAAAAAAAGATTTGAAAAAAGATGATGAGAAAGAATTTGAGCTTTATTTTAAATCAGGAAAAAAGATAAAAGAATTAGCCGTAGTAAAAGATAAGTTTTAATTAGATTTTGTAAAAACCGTTAAAACGGTTAAAGATGTTTCCTACCTTACGTTCTCTACAGGATTAATTCCTAACGGAATTCTAACCCAGATTTATTTTAGTAACCGTTTCAACGGTTTACTAATTTCCTCACTGAATTATCTCAGCTTCCCTGTTTCTCTGGTATTGTCTTTCATAAAACAATCTCCCTATTTCAGCACCAACAATAAAAACAACGGATGAATAATAAATCCAGAAAGCAATAACAACAGCAAGTGCATAAGCTCCATAAATTTTTCCAAAGGCAGCATAATTGTGAAGGTAAAAACCGAATAGCTGTTTAGCCGCTTCCCATAAAAGAGCAGCCCAGAGCGCACTTACCAATGTAGCTCTTTTCCCTATTTTTTTCAGGGGAACCGAAAAGTAAAGAATAACAAATACAATAAATATTAATGTAATCGATACTATAGAAAGTAAAATTTGTTCAATTATACCCGTTCTTAAAAAATTTAAGAATTCAATTTCATTGGCATATTGAAATATAAAATTAATGAAAGGGACAGAAATAGTAGTTGCAAAGAAAATCAATAAAACCATAAGAACCAACGCAAAGTCGCGCAGCTTTCCTAGTATAACATTAACATCAACTTCAACACCGAAAACCCTGTTAAGAATTGTTCGCATACTGCTGAACAACCCGCTTGCTGCAAAGAGAAGACCGAAACCGCCGACAATTCCTGCAATAGTTTTATACTTGATAAACTCATCGATTCTCTTGAACAATATTAATTTGGCAAAATCAGAATATTTAGCGTATGGAATTATCGTATCGATCATAGTATTTATCTGGTATTGCACGCTTCCAGAATCGAGAATGCTTCCAAGTACCGCGAAGATTATTAACACAAATGGAATGATACACACGAAAAGCGAAAAGGCTAATCCGCCTGCAAGCAAAAACACATGATGATCATCAAAACATTTATATAATCCACCGAAGTAATGTTTTGAAAATTCTTTTACTTTCCTAAATGAAGGTTTTACGTTTAGAACAAACCGCAGCTTCCTGAAAGTTTTGTAAAGATTGGATTTTTTTATTTTCTCTAACAGCTTAGCCATTCATAATTCTGGAAATTGTGTTGAAGTAAAGATCAACAAGCTTGTCTAAAGAAACATTAATTTTTCCATTAACCTTTAATTGATTACCGCCTGTTCTTCCAAGAAATGTAAAAGGTTGCTTTTGGGCTTTTAGCAATTCTTCAAACTCATTTTTACTATTTTGATTTATAGAAACGATTATCCTCGACTGGCTTTCTGAGAACAAAGAAAAATCTTCTCTCGCTTTTACAGGAATTGTAACCTCAGCTCCGATCGGATTTTCTTCATTAATAATACAACATTCGGCAAGAGCACAAATAATTCCACCCTCTGAAATATCATGAGCAGAAAGAATTAATTTTTTTTCTATTAATTCCAATACCGAACCGTGCAATTTCTTTTCAACGTTCAGATCAAGTTTTGGAGAATCCCCAACAACTTTATTATGGATTATTTTTAAATACTCACTTCCGCCAAGTTCTTCAAAATCTTCGCCGATTATATAAATTAAATCTCCTTCATTTTTGAAAAAAGAAGTGGTTACTTTTTCAAGTCCTTCTATTAATCCAACCATTCCTATGGTCGGAGTCGGATAAACCGCTGTGTTGGGAGACTCATTATAAAAACTAACATTTCCTCCAGTAACAGGAGTATTAAAAAATCTGCAGGCTTCTCCCATTCCTTCAATCGCTTGCTTGAATTGCCAGTAAATTTCCGGCTTATAAGGATTACCAAAGTTTAAGCAGTTTGTAACTCCAAGAGGAACTCCGCCGGAACAAACAATATTTCTCGCAGCTTCTGCAACAGCAATCTTAGTTCCCTCTTTCGGATTAAGATAAACATATCTTCCGTTGCAGTCAGTCTTCATGGCAAGAGCTTTATCAGTATCTTTAAGATAAACAACCGCGGCATCGCATCCTGGTCCAACAACTGTATTTGTCCTAACCATAGAATCATACTGTTCATAAACCCATTTTTTTGAAGCAATGTTAGGAGAAGAAAAAACTTTTTCGAAAACTTCTGTTAAATCTTTTGGTTCTGCAAGAGAAGAAAAATCAAACGCTTTTAATGATTTAAGATATTCCGGTTCTTTGGTTTCACGGGTATAAACAGGAGCACCGCCACCGAGCACTAATTCATATGGAGGAATTTCTGCTTTCAATTCTCCATCTCTATAAATTTTAAGAAGGGGTTCATCGGTAACATCACCAACAATTTCACAATTCAAATCCCACTTTTCAAAAACTTCTTTTACTTTATCTTCATAACCGGGTTTTACAACACAAAGCATTCTTTCCTGACTTTCGGAAAGCATAATTTCATAAGCTGTCATTCCATCTTCTCTCAACGGAACTTTATTGAGATCGACAACCATTCCCGATTCGCCTTTAGCGCTCATCTCGCTTGTAGAGCAAGCTATTCCGGCAGCACCCATATCCTGTATTCCTATTAACCAGCCATTGCTTATAATTTCAAGAGAAGCTTCCAATAAAAGTTTTTCTGTAAAAGGATCTCCAACCTGAACAGAGGGACGTTTTGACTCAGACTTTTCTGAAATCTCCTCTGAAGCAAAAGTGGCACCATGAATTCCATCTCTTCCCGTTGACGAACCAACAATCATAACCTTGTTTTTATTTCCTTTGGCTATTGCGCTGGCAACATTTTCCTTCTTAACTATACCAACTGCCATTGCATTTACAAGAGGATTATCCTGGTAAGATTCATCAAAGTAAACTTCACCTGCAACGGTTGGAACTCCGAAACTGTTTCCATAATCACCGATTCCTTTTACAACACCTTCAAATAAAAATCTTGTTCTTGCATTTTTAAGTGAGCCAAAGCGAAGTGAGTTAAGTGAAGCAATTGGACGTGCGCCCATTGTAAAAACATCGCGCATAATTCCGCCAACTCCGGTTGCAGCACCCTGGTAAGGCTCAACAGCAGAAGGATGATTGTGACTCTCTATTTTGAAAGCAACTGCAAGCCCGTCTCCAATATCTATAAGTCCTGCATTTTCTTCCCCTGCACCGACTAAAAGTCTGCCACCGCTTCTTGGCAAAGTTTTAAGTAAACCAATAGAATTTTTGTAGCTGCAATGTTCGCTCCACATTACGCTGAAAATTCCTAGCTCGGTAAAAGTCGGAATTCTTCCCAGTATTTTTTTTATTTTTTCAAATTCTTCTTCGGTCAACCCGTGATCGAGAACTAATTGTAAGGTTACTTCCGGTTCCTGTTTGGCTAATACTTCCTGCATCGTCTCCCTTATGAATAATATGAAAATAACATTCAAATATAGCTATTATGAGATAACCATGGAAAGTCGTTTCTCAAAATGATTTTATTAAAAGCACTGTTTTTTCGTTATCTTTGTATTGTATTTTTTGTTAAAAATTAGGATAATAAATGAGAACTCTAACCACCTTTTTAGTCATAACATTTTTATTAAATGTAAATTTATTCTCACAGGAAAAATTTCAATATATATCACCTGTAAAAAACTCCAGTTTAGTTTCATTAAGCTCAACTATTATACTTGGTGCAAAAAATAAAATTGATTTTTTGACTGTTGATGCAAGCAAAATAATTGTCACCGGAAACAAAAGCGGAATACACAAAGGAAAAGTAAAGTTGTCCGATGATAAGAAAACATTAATATTTGTTCCTGCTAAACAATTTGAACCTAATGAAAAAGTAAGTGTTAATATTTCTTCAGGAATTAGAACAATAAAAGGTGAAAATCTAGGTCCGGTGTCATATCAATTCACCACTACTCCTTTAAGTAAGCCTATCGTCTTAAATCCACTTTCAACTATTAGTGATAAACTACAAGCTACAGATTTAATGAACAAAAACTCCGGTAGTTCTATAAAGAAGGTGGGGAGTAATTTAGCAACAGGTTCTTTACCCTCTGATTTTCCGGAAGTCACAATTGACTCTGTAGATAATCCGGCACCGGGTAAAATATTTATGGCAAACTTCTTAATTGGACCCCCTGATTCCTTAGGACGATTTTTAATGATTTTAAACAATGATGGTTCTGTTGTAAAATATAAGCGTTTGGATTTCCCTAGTTTTGATTTCAAAGTACAACCAAATGGATATTTATCTTATGCAGATGTAATTGAAATGAATGGCGGAGCTGGTACCGCAAGATGGATAGTTATGGATACAACTTTTGCTCCGGTTGATACTTTCCAGTGTGGTAACGGATACGAGGCCGATATTCATGAATTCAGGTTGTTGACAAACGGACATGGACTTTTGTTCGCATACGACCCGGAACCCATAGATATGAGCCTTGTCGTTGATGGCGGTGATCCCAATGCTACAGTAATTGGAACAATATTACAGGAAGTTGATGCCGATAATAATGTAATCTTTCAATGGAGAAGCTGGGATTATATTCCAATAACGGAATCCTATGCAAACCTTACTGCAGCAACAATAGATTACATGCACGCAAACGCAGCCGATGTGGACTTGGATGGAAATTACCTGTTGTGTGCAAGAACTTTGTCGCAGATAATAAAGATTGACAGAGCAACGGGAGATGTTATCTGGAAATTGGGTGGAAAAAGCAATGATTTTCAATTCATTAATGAAACTGAAGCTAATGCTCCGACTTATTTTTCATTCCAGCATAACGTAACCGTTTTACCTAATGGTAATATAACTTTGTTCGATAACGGAACTCAGCATTCACCATCATACTCAAGAGGAGTAGAATATCATCTTGATGAAGAAAGCAAAACGGCAGAGATGGTTTGGGAATACAGACATTCTCCAGATATCAACACTTTTGCTATGGGAACCGTTCAAAGATTACCAAATGGCAATACCCTTATTGGCTGGGGAAGCAATGGGGCACCTGCTTTAACCGAGGTACACCCCGATAATTCAGTAGCTTTCGAATTATCCCTTCCAGCCGGGGAAACTTCTTACAGGTCATTTCGTTTCCCATGGCTAAGCGGGACTTCGACAGCGTCAGTAACTCAAGAAATTCTGGAAGGCAACACATATACGTTTGACTACAATACTGATACAACAGGGATAAAAATAAAATTTAGTCCCCTTGACGGCTCTATATATACATTTGCAACTGTTACAAGATATAATTATGCTTCGATTAACCCTACGTTTACAACAACAGCTCCACTAATGGCAGCAAACTATTTTACGATTGAAGGTAGTGGAATTGTTTCATATACAGGTAAAGTTAACGTTAATCTTAAATACTATCCGGCAGTTATAAATCCTAAAGAAACAATAGTCTATGCAAGATCCGGCAGCAACAGTAACTTTTTTGCTTTGCCAACAAGCTATGACTCGACAAATAATGAATTGACATTTACAACATCAACATTAGGTGATTTTGCTTTCGGTATGCCGCAGATAGTTGATTCCGCCTATGCACCGGTCCCAATTGAGCCACCTGACGAAGAGATTGTAAATGTAGAAGACACTGTAAAATTAATGTGGGGAACACGAGGAATTGTTTCGGATTATTCTCTCCAGATTGCTTCAGATTCTCAATTCAGCAACCTGATTGTAGATGAAACTCTTTCTTCAACTTCATACAAGATTGGTGGCTTAACTAACAACAGTGAATACTTCTGGAGAGTCAGTTCTACCAACTCATCAGGAGAAAGTGAATGGTCCGCTGCAAATAGTTTTATAACTTCTTCTCCTTACGTTACTGTAACATATCCGAATGGTAATGACAGCCTCTATGCTGATTCAACTTATATAATTCGCTGGGATGATAATCTATCGGGTAAGGTAAGAATTGATTTAATAAAGAATGATGTTGTAGTAAGTAATATTGTAGATTCTTTGGTATCTGTAACAAATGCTTATTTATGGAATGTTTCTTCTTCACAGGGAAAAGACTCGACCTATAAGATTAAGGTAACCAATATAGATAACGAAGACCTCTTTGACTTAAGTGACAATACTTTTGTCATTAGTGGAGGTGTAGTTGATGTTAGCGAACCAAGAGGTGCTGCAAAGGAATATAAACTTCTCCAGAATTATCCTAATCCTTTTAACCCTTCTACAGTTATAGAATATGCTCTCCCTGTAGAAAGTAAAGTTACCATCTCGATCTTTAATGTGATAGGACAACAGGTTGCTGTTCTTGTGAATGGGATACAGAATGCAGGTAATCATTCAGTAAAGTGGAATGCACAAAATTTGGCATCAGGAATTTATTTTTATCAAATAAGAGCTGTTAGCCCTAACAGGGAAAAAGATTTTACTTCATTTAAAAAAGCAATCTTGATTAAGTAAAATGGGGAAATATAGATCATCAACTATATTAATTGTATGGTTGATATCAGCTTTTTCAGTTTCCGGACAACAGTCCGGAAACTTTGATTATGTTAACCCGAAACCACTTTCGCGTTATGTTTCTCCCGAAAGTAATATTATAATTAAAGAAGGAAGTTTCATTGATAGAACCACTGTCAATGAAAATATAATTAAGGTTTGTGGTTCAGAAAGTGGAGCTCATAAGGGGAATTTTTTATTGTCGGATGACTCTAAAACTTTAGTGTTTAATCCTTATTCTCCCTTTTTCCCATGGGAAAAAGTTACAGTCGAATTGGGTGAAGGAATCAGAACTAAAGCTGGAAAAAGTATTGGTAAACTTGATTTTGAGTTTTTCATCAATAGAAAAGCGGAATCCAGCGATGTTAAGATTTTAAATAAAGAATTAGAAAATGATTTACAAAATAATAATCCGGAAGGAAAATCTTTAGTCTCAATTTTAGCGAATGTTCCTTCCCTAGTAGTTGATTCTGTGAATAATCCTTCTTCGGGGTATATATTTTTTGCTCCTTCTACTTATTTAATGATAGTCGACAACGATGCAACCCCGGTATTTTATAGAAATGTAGGTGGTTACGTATATGATTTTAAATTACAACCCAATGGAGAAATAACTTATTTTGTTTATTCTCCAATAGCCTGTTATGGGTTGGATAGTTCATTGAACTTCAAACGGAATTTTTACACTGCAAATGGTTATTCAATAAATGTACACGATTTAAGAGTCTTTCCTAATGGACACTATTATATTCTCGGTAAAAAATTAGTTGATGTAGATATGAGTAAAATTGTTCCCGGCGGTGATTCTACAGCACAAATTATCGATATGGCAGTGCAGGAATTTGACTCGAGTGGAAATGTGGTTTTTGAATGGAGCGCACTTGATAATTACCAGATAACAGATGCAGATGATTATGTTTCATTGACACAACCTCAAGTAGACTTTGTGCATTTTAACTCCATTGAAATTGATACGGATAGTAACATAATATTGTCTGCGAGAAATCTTGACGAGATTACCAAAATAAATCATAACACGGGAGAAATAATCTGGCGTCTTGGGGGAGAGAATAATCAATTTACTTTTATTAATGATGAAAGAGGATTTTCACGTCAGCATGATCTCCGCCGCATTTCTAATGGAGATATAACCATCTTTGATAATGGAGTTTATCATGCGGAGCCATACTCCAGTATTGTAGAATACAAATTAGATGAAGAAAATAAAACTGCTACATTAATTAATCGTTATTCACACAATAATTTATTGACAAGGTCAAGGGGCAACGTACAGGAACTCCCAAATGGTAATAAATTTATATCATGGGGCGAAGTAACGAATCCCGCAGTAACGGAAATAAAGCCGGATAATTCCACTGCTTATGAGTTAAGTCTTGTAGGTAGCTACATGCGTTTTCATTCGTTCCGTTTTAAATGGGAAACAAATTTATTCAGGACTAATGTAGATACTATTAACTTCGGCACAGTTGAATCCAATGATTCGGTAAAGAAGAAAATTATGTTGTATAATAATAAAGATAGTGACGTGACTATAAATCAATTTTTTTGCGAAATCTCATCGTTCTCAATAGAAGATAGTTTACCCCTAATAATCCCAGCTAAAGACTCGATTAACATTACTGTAAAATTTAGTCCAAAGAAAAATGGAATATATTCGGATAAATTAAACATTCGTTGGGTAAACAGTATAGAATTGATTGGAAGACAGGTATTCCTAAAAGGAGCAACAATAAATTTAATCCAGCCTATAAACCCACCAACAGCCTTAGAAGCAATCAGAATGAATAATGAAATAAAGCTCAACTGGGAAGATAATTCAGATAATGAAGAAGGATTTGTTATTCAGAAAAAACAAGGAGATTCAACTAGCACAAATAATTTTATTAGTATTGATACTACTGGGGCAAACGATACATTATTTGTTGATAATTCAATACAAGATACACTAAACTACACTTACAGAATTTTTGCTTTTAATAATGATACTACTTCTACTTTTAGCAACTATGCAACAGCCAACATTATTACTTCGGTGAAGAGAAATGACATAATTAAGAAATATAAATTATTTCAAAATTATCCAAACCCGTTCAACCCGACTACGAATATAAGTTATCAAATTCCAAAATACGGTTATGTAAGCTTGAAGCTTTTCAATGCATTAGGGCAAAAAGTAAAAACCCTGGTAAGCAAATTTCAAAACATGGGGAGCTATTCAATGAAATTGGATGCATCCGATTTACCCAGCGGCATTTATTTTTATCGATTAAAAATAAACAGGTTTTCGAGTGTTAAGAAGTTGGTATTAATTCGTTAGAGATGTTATTTACAAAGTAAAAAAGCGAAACGGTGTTTCGCTTTACAAATTGGCGTACCGGGCGATAGTCGAGCTATCTTTTAAAAACAGGCATTGCCCTCTCACTGCTTTTTATACCCGGTACATTTCAAATTGTGCTCTTAATCCGCAGCAATTTACAATATGGATTAAGAGCGGAGGTTATCAACTTTAAATAAATTCATAAGCTCTTAGAGTTAAGAATTCTGTAAATTCTTTTTCCCTAACAAGGCTATCAAAAATTTCTGCGGCTAAATAGTAAGCACCCTTATAAAATCGTGTTTCTCCAACAGAAATCTTTATTTCATTAAGCTGCGATTCGAGAAGAGAAGTATATAATTCTTCACTTATCTTCGTTCCATCTTCAAAAGAGCCTCCAGGATTATTTACAGACTGCCAAACTTGAGTTCTGGCAATTTCCGCTGTAGCTGTAGTTTCAATTGAATCATAAATAGGTAAAGTACCTTCGCCTCTCAACCATTCTTCGAGGTATTGAATTCCAAGATCAATATTTGTTTTTAACCCTTCCAGAGTAATCGTTCCTAC
Source organism: uncultured Ignavibacteria bacterium (assembly GCA_963727535.1). Classification (GTDB taxonomy): domain Bacteria; phylum Bacteroidota; class Ignavibacteria; order Ignavibacteriales; family Ignavibacteriaceae; genus RBG-16-34-14. Next base: position 1,124,797 of record CAVSGR010000006.1, on the reverse strand, counting down.
TGGAAGCGAAAGAAGATCATCTGCAGTAATATTTATTTCTTCTTTTTTATTATCTACCTGATTTTTTTGTGATATATATTTATCGAATGCTTTTTTTGAGAACGAAACTAAACCGGGATGCATAACCATTGTTCCGTCAAATCCTTCGCTTGCCTGGTGGTCTTTATCTGAATAAACTTTTTTGAGAATTGCTTCAGTTACAGTTTTATCATTCGCTACAGGAATATCAGTAGAAACACAGCCGATAGCATAAGCATTACGTTTATGACATGTTTTTATGAGCAGATTACAATAAGATTGCATACAATGAGATTCTTTGGTAATTTGTTCACGGTCGGGAAAGATGAACATCGGGTGATTTCTGAATTTCTTGATGAAGCTAAAAATATAATTCCATTTGCCGCAGCTAAGTCCAGCTGAATGTTCTTTCAATTCGTAAAGAATCTCATCCATTTCAAATGCAGCAACTATTGTATCTATTAAAACTGCCGCTTTAATCGTTCCTATCGGAATTCCAAACTCGTCCTGTGCAAAAACAAAAACATTACTCCACAGCCTTGCTTCGAGCCTGCTTTCAATTTTAGGAAGATAGAAATAGGGTCCCGTCCCTTTATCAACTAAAGTTTTAGCATTGTGGAAAAAGAAAAGACCAAAATCAAATAACGAGGCTGAAACTGGTTCACCATTAATCAAAAAATTCTTTTCCTCAAGATGCCAGCTTCTTGGGCGCACCATAAGTGTAGATGTTTCTTTATCAAGCTTACGGAACTTGCCAGTTTCAGTATCTATATAAGATATAGTTCCTGCAACAGCATCCTTAAGGTTTACTTGACCTTCAATTATGTTATTCCATGTCGGAGAAGTTGAATCATCAAAATCAGCAATAAAAATATTTGCCCCGGAATTAAGATCATCTACAATTGTTTTTTGATCTACCGAACCAACTATTTCAACACGCCTGTCGAGCAGGTCTTCAGGAAGAGGTGCAACTTTCCAGTTACTATTCCTGATATCTTTTGTTTTCTCGATAAAGTCGGGCATCAAACCGGAACTGATTTCCCGCTGGACCTTTTCTCTTCTTCTTAGCAGCTCAAGCCGTCTGGGGTTAAATAAATAATGCAATTTTGAAATGAATTGTATGGACTCTGGTGTTAAAATTTCGTTTACTTCCTGAAACATTCTCCCCTTTATCTCGACACCTGAAACAAGCTGGTTAACAGTTACAGACATAAATAGCCTTAATACTTTTATTTATTTTTATAATCTTTAGAGTTATGCCTAAAACCATGCCACCCAAAAATTATAAAGGTGGATTAAAATGAAAGGATTTATTTGCGAATATTTCTAAAAATGAGAGAGTGGTTCATCTTATTACAGTAAGACGAATTTGATATTTAAGGATTGGAAAGAATAAAGGATTAGATTCAATCTTCTAATCTTTAAATTTTGTCCAAAAGGGACACCTTCACGTAATTTTGTGATTATATATTCAGAAACTCATCCCATATCTTATAAAGCTGGTAAGTTGCATAAATATCGTCGGCACAATAAACTGCAATATCTTTTATTCTCCCTGCTTCATAAAGAGTTTTAACTTCCATTCCTGAGATGCCTTTTGTTTTGGGTGATTCAACTTCAAATGCCTGGCAATAAAAATCAAGATTAAATTTTCTTGTAAGACCATAATAAGTGAACTGTTCAAGCAAATCGATATGAAAAGATGAATCGAATCTTTTGGATACAAGATTTTTAGATGGTTTAATTTTGTTCAAAGCAGAACGTATCATAATAAAAGGTGCATCGAAATTTCTTCCATTAAATGTTATAATCTGATCCGTAACTTCCATAATTCTCCAGAATGAGTTGATCATTTCTGCTTCACTTAATCCTTTGTAATGAACATCCTTTTCAGAAACCCATTCTTCATTTTTATCGCTTTCATAATAAACGTAAGATTTTTCTTTCTCAACATCATAAATACCGATTGTAATTAGTTTGGCAGTGAAAGGATAAAGGCTTGTATATCTTATTGCATCATCGACCCTTAGTTCCTTCACTTTTTCGTTTGATTCTCTTTCAGCATAACGAAGAAGATATTCCTGCTGGCTTTCGGAAAGTGATTCGAATGGAAATGCACAAGTCTCGATATCGAAAACTATTTTTTTCATGGAACCCCCGTGATAATTTTATATATAATTTAATAACCCTGACATTTATGTCCGGGACATTAATTTAAGCAAGTTTAGGTTTTAACCCAAATTGTAGCTAAAGCCATTAATCCTGTTTTTTATGTCTACTACCTAAAGTTCGTGGCTAAAAATAAATTCGATAAATAAACTTGTTCAACAAATCTTTTACTGCATTTTTATTAACCATAAAGTCCATCATCTTGAGCTTAACATAATTTTCATTATAAAAATAGTAAAATCTTAATAAATCAGGTCTCAAACTTTTTTGGTTTTTCAAAAATTAGTGATAGATTTGGACTTATTTTTAAAACAATCTTATTTAATTGAAATATTGAATAAATATAGGATATTACTTTCTGTTTTAATTTTAAGTACCAGCATAAAAGCCCAGGACTCTTCTAAAGTTATTCCTTTTTACACATTAAAAAATAATCCTGAACTCTCACAAGTTGAAAAAGCCGAAGACCCATTTGACTTTAGAAGTTATGAAAAAGAAAAAGAGCAAACTTCTCCTCAACTACCAAATGTAACCTGGCATGACTGGATAACAAACATACCACAGGATTATGTAAGATTTTATGATGTTGCATTGAACACAAGCATTCCTGTTTACCTTAGTATAGTTGCATCCACCACAGTTCTTATGGCTACTGACAGAGAAACGTATGACGCACAACATAAGTGGTATACAAGCTCTCACTTTATACATGAGGCGAGCGATATCTTCGAGCAGATTGGTGCCGGAAATGGGCAGCTTGCACTTACGGTTGTCTTTGTCGGTTTAGGTTTAATCAATAGCGACCAGAGAGCTATACGAACCGGAAGTCAGATTGCACAGGTAACAATTTCTTCAGGTGCAATTGTTCAAGTCTTGAAACATCTCACCGGAAGGGAAAGTCCCATTGTAGCAACTACAAGAACAGGTAAATGGAAATTTTTCCCGAGTCCTTTTGATTACCATAAACGCATTCCTGCGTATGATGCCTATCCATCCGGACATCTTACAACAATGTTAAGTATGGTTGAAGTAATCCATGAAAATTATCCTGAATGGAAATGGGTAAATCCGGTTGGATATACAATTTCCGGTTTGATGGCTATGGCAATGGTAAACAAAGGAATTCACTGGCATAGTGATTATCCATTAGCAATATTTCTCGGTTATGAATTCGGAAAGATTGTCGCCCATCCTGAAAAATATAAATCTAATTCCGATTCTTCAGATAATAAAGTTTCGATCAATATATCACCATATAGAGATTATTTCGGAACTGGTTTGGCTTTCTTTATGAGGTTTTAATTTTTAAGATTAATTAAAAACTTCACCGATAATTTCCCCTGCCCTGTTTATATCTTCAAAGCTAACATCGAGATGAGTGATAGCTCTTAACGCGTCAACTCTTCCGACAAGTAATAACAAACCTCTTTCTTTACAACGTTTTATTGCTTCATCAATATTCATCTTTAAAGGTTTGAAAATAATAATGTTTGTCTGAACAGAATTTATATCGATTTCCAGGTTTGGATTTTCATTAATAGCTTTTGCTAAAATCTTAGCTTTTTCATGATCTTCCGAAAGTCTTTGTACATTATTTTGAAGAGAATACAAAGCTGCAGCAGCAAGAATTCCTGATTGTCTCATTCCCCCACCCCAACCTTTACGAACTCTGAAAGCTTCTTTAATAAAATCTTTTGTCCCGGCAATTATAGAACCGACCGGCGCACCTAATCCTTTTGAGAAACAGCAGGAAACAGAATCAAAATGTTGAGCATAATCTTTAACAGAAATTCCGGTAGCAACAGAAGCATTCCAGATTCTCGCTCCATCAAGATGGAAAAGCAAATTATATTTTTTGGCAAGTTCTTTCATCTCAATTATTTTTTCTAAAGGATAAATTGTACCACCTGCACGGTTATGTGTGTTTTCAAGAGCAATGACTTTTGTCTTCGGCATATAATAAGCGCTTGAAGGACGAATAAAAGGTTCGACCTGTTCCGTTGTTATTACACCATTTTTCCCATCAACAGGACAAAGCTGAATTCCACTCAATGCAGCGGGAGATCCTGATTCGTAATTAAAAATGTGTGCGTCTCTTTCACAAATAACTTCATCGCCCGGATTTGTAAGAACATTAAGACAAACCTGGTTTGCCATCACTCCGCTTGAAACAAACAACGAGGCTTCTTTACCAAGTAAATCTGCTGTAAATTCTTCAAGCTTGTTTACTGTTGGATCTTCCTTAAAAACATCATCACCAACTTCGGCTTCATACATTGCTTTTCGCATTGCCTCCGAAGGTTTGGTTACTGTATCGCTTCTTAAATCAATTATTTTCATATCGTCAAAGATTAAATTTTGTTTTAATTTTTTTCATTATAAAAATCCCGACTATCCAGATAGAGAATGCAGAACATAAAATCGGAACTAACAACGGATTCCGTGTGTAAAATGTTTTAGTGTTTTCTAAATCAACATCCCCAACAATAAAAGTTTTTTCAAACATTTTACTTTGAGTTTTGGTAATTCCTAAAGGATTTATTATACAACTTATTCCACCATTAGCTGCTCTTACAACACTTCTCCGGTTCTCAACAGCGCGCAAAGCCGCATATTCTTTATGTTGATATGGTCCACTCAACTTGCCGTACCAACTATCGTTCGTAACAATTGCAATCATTTGTGCGCCTTTATTTACAAACCGGGCAACAAAATCGGGGAAGACAGATTCATAACAAACAATTCCGTTTATGTAAAGCAAATCTTTGTTAGAATAAGTTATTAAGTTATTTTTCTTTTCAGGAAAAGGTAAAGAAAAAATCGTTGTATCGTGACCAACATTCCAGCCTGTTATTCCGACTCCCCATTTAATGAGACTTCCAAGAAAAGGAAGCTTGTCTGCATATGGGACCTTTTCACCAAAAGGAACTAACATTGCTTTTCCATATCTCTGAATAGCCGAAGTGAGCGGTGATAAAAGTAAGATTGCATTATATGTTGCGTAATAATAATCACCTCTCTCACTGTACTTTGCATCATCCGGATGATTAGTTTTATCATAATAAATAAGGTCCGGCATTCCGGTTAAGAGATAAATATTATTTTGCCAGAGAAAACTGTAAATGGAATCTACAGTTGATTGGTACCTGCCACTCATAAGATAAACAGGCATTGCAGTTTCCGGCCAGAATAAAATTTCTGCTCCATCATCAATTGCCTTTTTTGAAAGTCCGAAATAAAGATCGAGAAATGTACTCAAATCTCCTGTTGACCATTTATCCCAGGGATTAATGTTCGGCTGAATGAGTCCAACTCTTACTTTCTTACCAGATTGGGTAAAAGACGATGTTCTGTAAAATCCATAACTAATTATGATTAGCAAAATCACAACAGAGACTGAAAAATTTTGATAGGATTTCTTTCTTGAGGTTTTATAATTGATAAAAGCTTTATAGAAAAAGACATTAATAAAAATTACAAAAAGAGATAATCCAAGTGAGCCAACAATATCAGCAGCCTGAATAAATTTATTGAACAATGCCAAACCGCTCCCCAGAGTTATCCAGGGAAATCTTATTTCGGTTATCATTGTTAGATATTCATAAGTAACCCAGAAAAGAGGAAAAACATAAAGTGCAATATTTCTCTTAAATAATCTTTTAGTGAAATAATAAAGTGTCGATGGGATTAATAGTTGTGCAGGATTTACAAATAAAAGCAATGCACCCGAAATCATTAAAAAAGGGTCCGATTCTTTCTGCCAGCTTCCGATCCAGTAGATAGTAATTAAGCTGAAAACAAATGCCATCAAATAAGTAGAACGGTTTATATCAAGAAGTGTTTCTTTCTTCTCCATTACTTTAAGATACGGAACCAATCCTACAAACATTAAAAGTGTAAAAGGAAATGGAAAGGGCGGGAATGAAATCCCCAACAAAATTCCGGAAAGAATAAGAAGAAGCCTTTCCTTATTCTTTGTTTTTTTTTCTTCGTGGAGATCTTGGAATTTTTTTATTCTTTGATTTGAAAATCAACTCGTGCTCTTTTTCTTTTTAAAGAAGAAATATCTTATAACAAAAAACAAAACGACAACGCCTGTTATTATTAAAACAATTTTTTCGTAACGAGACAAATAAAAGTCAACCTGGTCAATGTTATCGCCAAATATTATTCCTAAATAAATCATTATCGCATTCCAGAACGCTGCGCTTAATGTTGCAAGAACGACAGTCTTTAAAACTTTTAATTCACTTAGTCCTGCAAAAAAAGAAATAACTGATCTTGTCCCTGGAAGGAAACGGTTGATAGCAATAATAGTATAGCCATATTTAGTAAACCAGGTTTCTACTTTCGCTACTGCTTCGGCTGTGATAAATTTAATCTTACCGGCTCTTACAATTTTTTTATCAAGCTGCGAACCGATAAAATACAAAGTCATAAATCCGAGAATACTTCCAATCGTAGTAAAAATTAATGTGGGGATAAAATGAATTGGACCTGTTGCAATCAACGAACCACCTACAACTACAACTAAATCACTCGGTGAAGGAGGAAAAACATTTTCAACATAAGAAAAAAGAAAAAGAATTAAATAAATAAGAAAAGGACTAAGATCAGAAATGTGATTGAGAATATTTTCGATCATTCATTTAGCCTTTGTAACTAAAACTGTAGCCATTGCAGCCACGCCTTCTTCTCTCCCTGTAAAACCTAGTTTTTCTGTAGTAGTTGCCTTTATGGAAATCTTATCAATTTCAACATTAAGTATGAGAGCTATTTTTTCTTGCATCGTTTCAATATAGGCAGAAATCTTTGGTCGTTGAAGCATTAACACTGCATCTAAGTTTCCAAGTTTATAACCTTTTGATTCAATCATTTTATAAACTTCTGAAAGAAGATTAACACTATCTGCATCTTTAAATTTTGGATCAGTATCGGGAAAATGTTTGCCAATATCACCAAGAGCAAGAGAACCGAGCAAAGCATCGCAAATTGCATGAAGAAGAACATCTGCATCGGAATGACCTGCCAGACCTTTCTCAAAAGGAATTTCTATTCCGCCGATTATCAGTTTACGCTTTTCTTCAAATGCATGAACATCAAAGCCAATACCTGTTCTTAATTCTTCATTCATCTTCTTATCTCGAAATTTTCAAATTCATTTTTAGGCTCATACCAAATAATATTATGTTTCCTGACTGAAGCATTAGAAGGACCAATTTTTATTTTATTACTGAGCTCTTCTATCATTGCACGGTTCCCCTCCACAACTGTTACAACTTCTCCTGTAAAAAGATTTTTAGTATAACCTTTTAATCCTAAAGCTTTTGCATTTCTATAAACAAAATATCTGAAACCAACTCCCTGCACAAATCCATTAACAATAATTTCAGCTCTTTTATAATCTTCCATCCAGGTTATTTATTTTTATTAAGCATCTCGGAAACCAGAAGTCCGGCAAAAATAAGTACGCATCCTATTAAACCAAAATTAGATATTTTTTCATTCAACACAAAAAAAGCGCACAGCGCAGCAAATATGGGCTCGAAGGAAAGAATTATTCCCGCAACAGAAGGAGTTACAGATTTTTGATACTTTGTCTGTAAAGTAGTTGTTAACACGGTTGCAAGAATAGATGTATACAAAACTGCAAACAATAAATTATTACTAAAAGTGAATTCCATTGTTTCAATTTTCAATCCGGTAAATAAAAAAGAAAACAACAAACCGCAGATTCCTGTAACAGCAATCTGTAAAAAAACCAGTGGCTTATAATCATTCTTCTTGCTTACTATATCAAGATAAACTATATATAAAGCAAAAAACACAGCACATAATATCGTAAGCATATCTCCAATACCGAAACTCCCGCTTATCTCTGAGAAAACACCTAATAAAGAATTTCCTTTACTTGTAAGAAAAATCAATCCGGTTACACAAAGCAAGATTCCGAAAACTACTTCTTTTCTCGGTTTCTTTTTCTCAAAATAAATCTGAAAAAATGGAGTAAAGATTACAAAGGTTCCTGTTATAAAAGCAGACTTTGTTGCTGTAGTATATTTTAATCCCATTGTTTGAGCAGCAAACCCGGCGAAATATATAAGTCCAAGCAATATTCCTTCCCGAAGAACCTGTTTATTAAATGACTTAAATATTTTAACAGCAAAAGGAAGAAGAATAACCGCGGCTAATAAAAATCTTACAGAGATAAAAAATAAAGGGGAGATATCTTTTAAAGCCGATTTTACTATAACAAAAGTAGCGCCCCATATTAAAGTAACAAACAAAAGAATAATTACAGGAGAATATTTTTTCATGAGGAAAAAATGATTTGTTTAATCTTTAGGCTTACTATAACCAAAAGACTTTAACTGTCTTTCATCTGAACGCCACTTGTTTTTTACTTTTACTTTCAATTCAAGATAAACTTCTTTTTGAAGAAAATCTTCAATTGCTTTTCTTGCATCGAGACCGAGATTTTTTATCGCAGTACCCTGCTTCCCTATCAAAATTCCCTTTTGGCTCTCTCTTTCAACAATAATTTCTGCGAGTATATAATCTTTTTTATCTTCTCTTTCTTTGAAATCAGCAATAATAACTTCGATACTATATGGAATTTCTTCTTTATAAAGTTCAAATATTTTTTCTCTAACTATTTCCGAAACAAAAAATCTCTCATTCTCATCAGCAACAATATCATCAGGATAAAGTTTGGGACCTTCAGGCAGAAGTTCAACTATGCTGCCGAGAACCTCTTCAATATTGAAATTTAATAAAGCAGCAACCGGAATTACCTTTTTAAATTTATTCAAAGATTCAAATTTTGAAATAAGATTTTTAACGTTTTCCTGTTGAGTAAGATCGATCTTATTAAGAAGAAGCAAAAGAGATTTTTTTGAGCTTAAAACTCTTTCAAAAACAAAAATATTATTCAATGTTTCTTTTCCTTCGGGATCAGAAAAAACATCTATAATTAGAACAATCACATCTGCATCGTTAAGAGAACCACTTACCGCTTCCATCATTTTTTCCTGCAAAAGATAATTTGGTTTAATTATCCCCGGCGTATCGAGAAAAATGACCTGGTAATTTTCCGATGAAAGGATGCCAAGTATTTTTTTTCTTGTAGTTTGCGGTTTTGATGTAGTAATGGAAAGCTTCTGTCCTAGAAGTGCATTCATTAATGTTGATTTACCGGCATTAGGCAAACCTAGAATTGCGACATAACCCGACTTTGTATTTGAGTTCATAGTAAAAAAAAATCAATTTTAATTATATAGTAAATATACGCAAATGAAGGGTTTAGACACGTGAAGAAGAATAAAAAACTATAATCACTTAATGCTGCTTTGAGTGTTTCACACTTTCGTAGAAGAAATATCCACTTATAAGAAGCACAAAAGAAAATACTGATCCGATAATTGAAATATTTCCTTTTGAAAATAATTTTTTAATAAGTATAACAAAGCTATTGGATCTTTCGGTGAATTGCTCTAGAAAACCCGGTGAGCTTGGTTCTGCTGTTAAAATATAATTTACAATTAAAAAACCTATTATACCAAGGCAAATAAAAGAGAATAAAGTTAGAACTGACACAATAAAAAAGTTTTGTTCCTTTTTAGATTTTAAACTCCTTTGAACTTTTAACATAAGATTGGCAGTAAAATTAGATGAAACTTCTTCCACTGGTAATCTTCTTAATTCATTGTGAATGGAAAGTAAAGCTTTGTACCTTTTCATATCTGCAGGGGAAGCTCCAAGCTGAATTTTGACCTGCTGAACTAAACTGCTGTCAAGTTCACCATCAATATATTTATTTAATATGTTATCGTTCAATTCAATCATATACTTCTTTAATATAATTATTTTTTATCATTATATCTTTGAGCGCATTTCTTGACCTGTGCAGCATAACTTTAACATTATTTTCGGTAGTTTCCAGAACCTTACTTATCTCCTCACAGGACATACCTTCAAGATAAAACATCGAAATAACGGACGCATAATTCGGAGGCAGCTTGTTTACCATTTCATTTATAAATAAAGTTAAATCTTCCCGCTCCGTAACGTTGTAATTGCTATCACTCTCAAGGTCAAAATGATCATCAATAGAAGTCATTTCCGATTCTGTTTTTCTTTTTTGTGTAGATAACCTGCTTAAAGCAGAATTGTAAACGATTTTATAAAACCAGGTTGAAAATTTAGCTTCACCCTTAAAATTATTTAATCCTTTAAATGCTTTAAGAAAAGAATCCTGTAAAACTTCTTCTGCTTCCATTTTATCTTTTAACATTCTTGCCAACATTGAGAAAGCCTTGTTCTTATATCTATCAATTAGAATAGCGTAATCAGAATGATTTCCCTTCTTTACAGAATCTACAATTTCCTGATCGCTTAAGCCTTTCATTTACTCTTTTTGACCTTTCTGTTATTAAAAAGGTTACAGGAAAAAATGTGAGATGGAAAATGGTAGATGGAAAATTTGTCAGGCAATCTTTGCGAAGAAGGATGGAGAAGTTTTAATCATAATTATTCTCCCTAATATTTGTATTTCATTTCAAATTCTGAAATAAAAGAACCTGAATGAGTTCAGTATTAACCTACGCATTTTACTGCTAATATAAAATAAAACCCAGGACTGTAGGGTCTGTTGCAAAACTAAAATAAATATAGTTTATGAATCCTCTACAGGATTAGTTCTTTTTCGGTTTATTTTTTTTTACAATAATTTGACCTCTACGAGGTCAAAACAAAGAAAGAACATCGTAGATGTTCAATTTTTGTAATAAAAGCGAGAAGAAAGCAAAAACAGATCCTCGTAGAGGATCAATAAAATGATTGTGCAACAGACCCTGTAACCTTAAGGTTGGCTTCATAGTCTTAACAAACAGAAAATGAAAGAAATTAAAAAATCATAAAGGTGAATTAAATGCATGAAGAAATAGTTGCGGTTTTTATTCCTATAGTGGGATTATTAGTTTTCGGAATTATACTTGTCTCTTATTTCTTTTTCAGATCAAGAGAAAGACAGTTGCTCATTGAAAAAGGAATGGATGCCCAGGCAATAAAAGATTTTTTTGAAGGGAAAAAAGATCCTTTCAGATTGCTTAAGATTGGTATTATAACAATTGCTTTTGGATTAGGATTGGGATTCGGTATTATGATGGAAGTTGAATACGGCGGTGGTTACTGGGTTCCCCTCTTTTTATTCACTGTAACCGGGATTGGTTTTGTGGTTGCCAATATTGTTGCTAGCAAGATTCAAAAATAATTGATTAATCATCGTAGCACAGAATAATATTCTGTGCTACGATAAAAAAAATTATTTACTCTCCACGTTCTCCATCTGCATCTTGTGCTCAAATTCCCCCAGCCATCTTTCAGTATCGATCGCAGCCATACATCCCATACCCGCAGCAGTGACAGCCTGACGATAAACTTTATCTGTTACATCACCTGCCGCAAAAACACCTTCAATATTTGTATAAGATGAACCGGGCTTCACTTTTATGTAGCCGGTTTCATCCATATCAATTATTCCCTTGAAGAGATCGGTGTTTGGCTTATGCCCAATTGCCATAAATAAACCATCGGCTTGAAGTTCCTCTTTTGAACCATCTACAGTATCTTTGAGAATAACTCCGGTCATTGTCTTTCTTCCGTTTTCTTCTTTACCCAAAACTTCCGCAACAACTTTGTTAGTAAGAAATTTTATTTTAGGGTTACTTATTGCACGGTCAAGCATTATCTTCGACGCACGAAATTCCTCTCTTCTATGCACCACAATAACTTCAGATGCAAACTTTGTTAAGAAGTTAGCCTCTTCCATTGCAGTATCGCCTCCGCCAACTACAAGCACTCTCTGGTTCTTAAAGAAAAACCCATCGCAGGTTGCACATGCCGAAACTCCGTAACCCATAAATTTCTTTTCACTTTCAATATTAAGAAGTTTCGCGGAAGCACCCGTCGCTATTATTACAGAATCAGCCGTATAAATTTCATCATAAGATTTTATCACAAAAGGTCTCTGTGAAAAATCAACTTCAGTAACTTCTTTATAGAAAGATTTTGCGCCAAACCTGTGAGCTTGTTTCCTCATTACATCTGTAAGCTCTGGTCCCATTATCCCGGTTTCAAAGCCAGGATAGTTCTCAACTTCCGTCGTAATCGTTAATTGCCCTCCCGGTTGAAGTCCTTCAAACATAACAGGGTTAAGATTTGCTCTCGCTGTATATAAGGCAGCGGTAAAGCCGGCTGGACCGGCACCAATAATTATTACTTTGTGATGATTGTTTGTTTCAACAGCAGACATTTTTTCTCCGTATATTCAAAAAAATAAACTAATAATAAGATAACTCTTTTGATAAAAGGGTTCATGTCTAAATTATAAAATTTGCGTTTCTTTTCAGTCCTTTTAATTTTGTCCTTTTAAGGGGACTTTCAGAAAACCTTGTCTTAAACCCGTTCACATCCATATTCAAAACTTCGGAAAGATCGAGTTCTTTATTTTGAGGAAAGAATTCCTTCTTTAAAGTCACTTCTGAAAACTTAATATTCCAGGGACAAACATCCTGACAAATATCACAGCCAAAAATCCAGTTGTCGAATTTTTCCTTAAAGTCTTCGGGTATTTCTCCTTTGTTCTCAATCGTAAGATAAGAAATACATCTTGTTGAATCTATAAGATATTCATCAACAATTGCATTAGTGGGACAAGCCTCTATGCATGCTGTGCAACTTCCACAATGATCCGCAATTACAGATGAAGTATCGAATTCGTAATTTGTAATTAATGTTGCAATAAAGAACCAGCTTCCCATTTCTGTATTGATAACATTTGTATGTTTTCCCAGCCAACCTAATCCGGCTCTTACAGCCCAGGCTTTATCCATAACAGGACCAGTGTCGACATAAGATTTTGATTCAAACTCAGGATCAATTTCTTTTAATTCATTTTCAAGTTCATTTAATTTTTCCCAGATAACCAAATGATAATCTTTTCCCCAGGCATAACGGGAAATCTTGCCTTTCTCTTTTTGCTTGGAATATTGGTCATCGGTGTAGTAATTCATTCCAAGTGAGATTACACTTTTGGCAGAGGGAAGAATTTTAGAAACATCTTTTCTCTTCTCAAAATTCCTCTGCATATAATCCATTTCACCATGGTATTTTTTCTCAAGCCATTCTTTCAAGATTAGAAGTTTCCTTCGTCAATTCTTCAACTTTGGCAAAACCAACTAAATCAAATCCGATTTGTTTAGCTTTTTTAATTACTATTTCGTTGGTTAGTTTCATACTATACTATTCAGTCTTCGACAGGCTCAGACTGACAATCACGCTTAGTCACACTGAGCTTGTCGAAGTGTGATCGGACGTTTTTACCACCTTAATTCTCTCTTAAAAACTTTAACATAAACTTCATCATCTTGAATTATCACAGGAAAACTATCCAATCCTCTCTGCCCTTCCGGCTGTTTCCCTGTTTTTAAATTAAACCTCCAACCATGCATTGGACAAACGACAAACTCGTCTTCAATAAATCCATCATAGATTAATGCGGTATGCTGGTGCGGGCAAATATTGCTTAACGCAAAAACTTCATTATTGATTTTGAAAACTGCAACTTCTGTTTCTTCTACAATAAATCTTTTACCGGTTCCTTCTTTTAATTCATCGAGTCTGCATAATTTTGTATAACCTTCTGTCATAATTCTTTCTTTTTATCAATTGCTCTAAATCCCTTTTCACTTTTTTCAACAGATGCAAGAACAGTTTCAGGGTCGTGCTCAAAAAATAATTTCCAGTTTTCTTCTATTGATTTGGTAAGAATCTTTTTCTTTTCCTCAACTGTCACAAGCGGCTGAAGATCATATCCCATAACATAAGGCAAAGGAATATGTGATGTTGTCGGGAAAAGATCAGCACAATAAAGAATAGTATTTGAAGAATCCGAAAGCTTTATTAATTGCTGGGCAAAAGTGTGACCGTTTATAATTACGAATTCTATTTCATCATCAAATTTTTCTTCACCTTCAATAAAATATAGTACACCTTCTTTCATCAAAGGTTCAAAATTATCCTTTAAATAACTTCCCCTGTCTCTTTCAGATGGATTCATTGCCCATTCATAGTTCTTCTTCTGCACATAATATTTTGCATCTGGAAATGACGGAATAATTTTGCCATTTTCTATTTTTGTTGAACCTCCAGTATGATCGAAGTGAAGGTGAGTTAGAATCACATCTGTTATATCTGATGGAGCGACATTAAGCTCTTTCAAACTTCCTTCGAGAGAATTTGTAAAATCAAATCCATAAATACTTTTTGATTTTTCATCCCATTTATTTCCGTTCCCTGTGTCAATCAGAATTTTTCTTTTTCCATCTGTTAAAAGAAGATTTCTTGTCGCAAGCTTTATCCTGTTTGCCTCATCAGGAGGATTGGTCTTCTGCCAAAGAGGTTTGGGAATAATCCCGAACATCGCACCACCATCCAATCCAAAATACCCTGAATTTATTATATGTAGTGTATACTTACCTATTTTCATTTTTTTCTTTCTTTTGTCATTCTGAGGAGTGAAACGACGAAGAATCTTATCAGGTGTATCAAAAGAGATTCTTCGGTTCGCTCAGAATGACTTCAAAATTAAAGAAGTTTGAAGTTAGGTAAAAGTTATTGAATACAGAAAAATTTTCAAAGTAAAATCTATCTGATTAAATTGATGTTAAGATAAAGGAGAATTATTTAATGGAACCGGATTACAAGCTGATTGATAATGAAGAAGAGAAACAATATGAATTTCATATTGACGACTTAGTTCCAAGAGTGGAGTATGCGAAAGTTCAGGATCATATTTACCTGAATCATACGGAAGTACCTCCTGAACTGAAAGGAAAAAATATCGGGAAGATACTGGTAAAGAAGGTTCTTGAAGATATTGAAAAGAAAAAATTAATACTTGTACCGTTATGTCCTTTTGTAGCGAGTTATATAAAACGGAACCCGGAATGGAAAAGATTACTTTATAAAGGAGTTAGAATTGATTAATAACATTGAAGGCAGAGATATAGCAAAAAATTATTCAAATGGTGAATTGACGATCGTCTGGCAACCTAAAAAATGTATTCACTCAGGTGTTTGTGTAAAAACTTTGCCTAAAGTTTATCATCCCACAGAAAGACCGTGGATTAAAATTGAAAATGCAACAAGTGAAGAATTAAAATCTCAGGTAGATAAATGTCCTTCCGGTGCTTTAAGCTATTTTATAAATGAAGATAAGAAACAAATTGATTAAAGATTCTGTTTCTACCTCGCCACTCTGCCTATACCATCCAGGTATTCTTTCTTCTTAAGAAGCTCTTCTTCAGTTTCAACATTTTTAGGATCGGGTAAACAACAATCTACGGGACAAACAGCCGCACATTGAGGTTCATCGTGGAAGCCTTTACATTCTGTACATTTATCGGGAACTATATAAAAGAAATCCATTGAGAAAAATCCGTCGGCTCCGGAAGGTGCTTTATCACCTTCGCCATAGTTTGTACCGGTAAGCTCCCATTCGGCTCCACCTTCATAAATTGCCGTGTTTGGGCACTCAGGCTCACAAGCACCGCAGTTTATACATTCTTCAGTTATAAATATTGCCATTTAAAATCTCCATAATCCAATAAAAAAGTTAAGTAATTTAACCATAATTTTAACAAAACCTGTTCCAAAATTCAAAACCATATATTCAAAATTTTTCTGTTTACCAGCCTCCGCTGGAGCCGCCGCCGCCAAATGAACCGCCGCCGCCGCTAAATCCACCAAAACCTCCGCCTGAACTAAATCCACCTCCACCGCCGCCAAGTCCACCGAAATAAATAAAACCACTACCTCTTTTTCCCCTCCTGCCTCTCAACAGGAAAATTATAATACCAAAAATTATCATCATCAATGTCGAGATAAATGGAGATCTTTCTTTCTTAGAAACATTCCTTTCACCTTTGTATTCTCCTGCAGTAGCAGAAATAATTGCACTAACACCCGCAGTTATTCCGCCGTAAAAATCATTTTTCTTGAAATAAGGTGCTATAACATTTCTAATAATTGAGTTTGCGAGGGCGTCGGGTAAAACACCTTCCAGTCCGTACCCAACTTCAATTCTCAGCTTCTTATCATTCTTCGCTATAAAAAGAAGTGCCCCATTATCATGCTCTTTCGTCCCGATCTTATTTTTCTTGGCTACATCATAAGTGAAATATTCAATCGGATAATCATTAAGAGTCGGTATCATCAAAACAGCAAGCTGATCGCTTGTACTGTCTTCAAAAGTTCTAAGACGATAATTTAAATTTTCAAGCTCAGAACCGCTTAATGTATTTGTTAAATCAGTAGCCCACTGCGTTAAAGTCGGAACTTCAGGCTGTGCACATAAAATTGTTGATGATATTATTAATAGAAATAAAAACTTCATCAGGATTAAAATTCAACCTTAGGCGGAGTTTCCGAACCGGGGGTCGCCGCAAAATATTGTTTAGCACTGAATCCAAAAATACCGGCGAAAATAGAAGCGGGAAATCTTTTTATCGTAGTATTATAATTTTGTACTGCCTGGTTAAAATTTCTTCTTTCAACGGATATCCTGTTCTCTGTCCCTTCAAGCTGAGCCTGTAGCTGGAGAAAATTTTCATTCGCTTTTAATGTTGGATAATTCTCGACTGTAACAAGCAACCGTGACAAAGCTCCACTCAACTGTCCCTGCAATTGCTGGAATTTCTGAAATGCCTGAGGATTATTCAGCACTTCTGGGGTTATATTAAATTGGCTAACTTTTGCTCTTGCTTCGGTAACATCGGTTAAAACACCTCTTTCAAAATTAGCATATCCTTTAACAGTATTTACTAAGTTAGGTATAAGATCGGCTCTCCGTTGATATTGGTTTTCCACCTGGCTCCAGCTCTGGTTAACGTTTTCATTTAATGTTACCAGATTATTATAAGATCCAACACCCCAAGCAACTAAAATAATTCCAATTAAAACTATTACTCCAATTACAGAGAGAGTTATTATTAACCCTTTATTTTTCATTATTCCTCCAGAAGGTCGAGAGATTTATATTAAAATATACGTTCAAGATATTAAATTAAATTGAATTTTAATCAATATGCAATACTTTTGTGACGACGTTAGCGGAGATTATGAGATAAATGTGATTATGAGAAGATGAGATTTTAAATGATTTCTCTCATCATCCAGCATTCACGGCTTCACTCCTTTATAATCATTCTGCAAAAATTTAAGTGCTTCATTCGATATTTGAAGATTCTTCTCAACTGCAAACTTTTCGGCATTCTCAAGATTTCCACGATAAAACCTGAACCACAAAAAATTAGCAACTGCCAGACCATCAAAAACTCTTTGTTCAACAAAAGCATTAACCGAAACATAGCCCCATAATGCACACCATCCTAACGAAAGTAAACCGCTTAAATAATTTCCGGTATAAAATTGTCCTGAACCGGGCAGAAAAACCGACATAATTTTAGCTAATGTTACGGAATACTTTTCTTCATTAGTCTTTTCACATAACAGTTTTAATTCATTATCAGGAGATATTTTTGAAAATTCTTCCGCTGCTTTATCCCATTCATCAGCAAAGATGTATGACCAACCACGCCAGTAATTTATTTCATCAGTCTTATCGTTCCATCTTTTATCTTTTTCTAAATCATCAAGAAGTCGAAAAGCATTGTCGGTTGTTCTTCTTAAAATATTCACACGCACAATTTCAATCTTTAGTTTGAATATGTCATCGTTGTTTGTTGCATTTAATTCGGCGAGAGTAAAATAATGAATGGCATCACTATACTTTCCACCATTTTTATAAGATTGAGCAATCAATTCGTCCGAAGAAGATATATAAACATTGCTCGTATCAAAAAACTGGAGACGCTTAAACTCAGTAATTGCATCGTAATAGTTTTCTTCATTAAATAATTTTTTGGCGAAGTCGAATTGCTGTTCCAGGTAATCCTGTGCAAAAGAAATATTGCCAAGAAGTAACGCAAAAATCAAAAGATATTTATTTAACAAAATCATTTCTTTCTATAAAGTAGTTTTTGTCATTCAGATATTCTTTCAACTTCTCTTTGTACTCATAATCGACTCTTGCATTATAAATTTGTACGGCGGCAACTGAGCCATAAATATTTCCCGCATAAAAGAAAAATCCTATCCCGGAAAAGAGCCAGCCTCTAAAGTTGTGATTTGCTCTGAAGTTATCATAAGATAAGAAAGCAAAAAGAGAAGATGCAATAAAAGCTGTTATTCCATCTCCAATTTCGCCAAGATAAATTTTCCCGCTTCCCGGTATCAACGCAGAAAACAAACCCGCAAGTAAAGAGCTTTTATATGGGGGATTTTCCTTTTCATTAAAAAAGTTCTGCAGATTTTCTTCTTCAGATGATGGAAAAATGCTTAAGAAATTTTGTTCTTCAGGCAGTTTAACAGAAGTAAATAGATATGACAAATAAAGCAACCTTTGATAATCCTTTACATCATTTCCTACGAGCTTGTTTTGTAATTCGTCATATTTATCTGACAAAAAAAGAGTTTTATAATATTCTCTTTCGGATTCAGCATAATAAACAGATTCTTTATTAATCTCAGAAAATCCTTGTAAAGCTAAATCATATTTTCCCATTAGCTGATAAGAAACAGGAATTTTGAATTCGATTGTATCATTCTTTTCATACTGTAATAGTTTTTCATATTCGAAAACGGAACGGAGATAATCTTTCTCAATAAATAAATGATCGGCAAATTTCCTGATATTTTCAGGCGAATAAAGTGGATTAGGTGTTTGAGATTTTACTGTTAATGAAAAAAGAATAATGAGAAAAATTGTTTTCTTCATTCCGAAGCGGCAATTTCATTTACAGGTATGTAATGTATTTTTCCCGATAGTGTGTATAGAGAAGAAGGATCATAATAATAGCCTGATTTTTCGCGGGGATATTTCCCCTCTTTGAAAATATTAGTATCCCTGGTAAACCGGTCAAAGAACATCAACGTTCCCTGGAAAATATTTGTTTCGTTTACAGCCTCGACAAAAAAAGCTGAACATGAAGGTCTAAAGGGACAATTATCACCATCTAAATCGGAAACAAAAAACCAATAAGCATTAGCAAAAGATTTTACAACAAAATTTCCCGCATTATCGGAATCAAAACTATAATCCCTGTGACGGGAATTACCTTTTATAGTATAATCAGTTTCAGCTTTTCCCCACTTTTCCCAATCGGTTTGAGAAAATAAATTCGTTGAAAAGATTAAAAGCACGAAAATTATATACAAATATTTCATGTCTCCTGATTTTATTTCCCTTCAAGCAAGGCGCGTGCAATTACAAGCTTTTGAATTTCAGAAGTTCCTTCGTATATCTCAGTGATTTTTGCATCTCGTAAATACCTTTCTACAAGATATTCACGGACATATCCATATCCGCCATGAACCTGGATTGCATCAAGTGCACATTCTACTGCAACTTTTGATGAATACAATTTTGCCATTGCAGCTTCTTTATAATATGATTTTCCAGCATCTTTCATAGCCGCTGCTTTTAGAGTCAACATCTTTGCACAATCAACTTTAACTGACATATCTGAAAGTTTAAATTGCATTGCCTGAAGCTTCGAGATAGGATTACCGAAAGCTTTTCTTTCCTTTGAATATTTCAAAGCTGCATTAAAAGATGCTTCGGCAATACCGACTGCCTGTGCAGCGATTCCTATTCTTCCGCCATTAAGTGTGTTCATTGCAAAGTTGAATCCTTTACCTTCTTCCCACACCAGATTCTCTAACGGAATTTTACAATTTTCAAAAGTGAGCGAGCAGGTATCCGAACTTCTTATACCAAGTTTGTCTTCTTTTTTTCCGTGACCAAAACCTTCCATTCCTTTTTCAACAACAAGAGTTGAAATTCCTTTGTGACCTTTTTCTTTATCGGTAGTTGCCATTACTAGATAATAATCGGCGCTAATGCCGTTAGTTATCCAGTTCTTTATCCCGTTAAGCAAATAATGATCATCTTTTTTATCAGCGGTTGTTCTCTGATTTGTCGCATCACTTCCTGCCTCAGGCTCCGAAAGACAAAAAGCACCGAGTTTCTCTCCTTTAGCAAGAGGAGTTAAATATTTTTCTTTAATATAATCGGAGCCGTAACTCTCGAGTCCGAAGCAAACCAAAGAATTATTCACTGACATAATAACTCCTACGCTCGCATCAACCTTCGAAATTTCAATCATTGCTAAAACATAGCTAATCATATCAAGACCGGCTCCACCATAATCCGGAGAAACCATCATGCCTAAAAACCCAAGCTCTCCCAATTGCTTCACTATTTCGGCAGGATATTCTGCTTTTATGTCACGTTCAAAAGCAGATGGAGCTATTGCTTCTTCGGCAAACTCCTTTGCAGACTGCTGAATCATTACCTGTTCTTCGGTGAAATCAAAATTCATTTTTTTCCCTTTGGTTATTATAAAATTACTTTTGGTAATTTATTTAGATTGAACCTTTTAAGTTCTTCCAGAATATAAAAATAAGGGATATAACATAAGTTTGCAACGGAATGAAACAGTGGTTTCCCTGTTTTATTTTGCAAAAACATCACTAATTTAACAGAAAAATTTTACCTCGCAGTTCCTATTTCTTATATTTACAGTATGGAAAAAGAAGATTTAACAATAAATGAAGGCAGCCCGGCTGCTAAAAAAATACAGCTCAAGGGATTAACATTAGATGAGCTGAAAAAATACTTTTCAGAAATCGGAGAGCCCAGGTTCAGAGGTGAACAGCTTTTCAACTGGATGTATAATCATCTTGTCGATGATTTCTTCCTGGTGAATAATTTTCCTAATAATGTCAGGCAAATTCTTGCAGATAACTGCGAGATAAATGCACTTAAGTTTGTTACTTCGGAAGTATCCCCAACAACCGGGACAAAGAAATATCTTTTTGAAACTACCGAAGGAAATAAGATCGAATCCGTTATTATTCCCGAAGAAGGAAGGACGACATTATGTGTTTCAACCCAGGTCGGCTGTCCTCTTGATTGTAAGTTTTGTGCAACCGGGTTGATGGGTTATAAAAAGAATTTAACTTCAGGAGAAATCTTTGACCAGTATGCTCTTGCTGCAAGAGATTATGGAAAAGATAAAATTACGAACATAGTTTTTATGGGAATGGGCGAACCCTTATTGAATTATGATGCAACAGTAAAAACATTAAAAATTTTCAGCGATGAATTATCAAAATCAGTCAGTCTTAAAAAAATCACCGTCTCTACTGCAGGAATAGCCCCAAGAATAGTTGACCTGGCAAATTCGGGATTGAAAGTTAAAATAGCTTTATCCATTCACTCTTGTTTTGATGAAATCAGGACCACCTTAATGCCGATAAATGAGAAGTATCCCTTTAAGCAGAACATTGATGCAGTTAGATACTATGCAAGAAAAACAGGTACAAGAATTACATTTGAATACGTTATGCTGAAAGGTCTTAATGACAGAGATGAAGATCTTAATGCATTAAAGAGACTATGCAGTGAAATTCCTTCAAAGATAAATGTAATTCCTTTTAACTCGCTTGCACATATGAATCCGCAGGGAATATCCGCAGTACTTGAATCAAGTTCGCCGGAAAGAATTGAAGAATTTGTTCAAGAATTAAGAAATAAAAATATTACAGTAACTGTAAGATATACCCAGGGTGAAGATATAGCAGCGGCTTGCGGACAATTAGCAATTAAGAGTTGACAATCTCAAATATTAAATTGGGTTTTGAGATTTCAAATTTAAGTTTATGAAAAAACTTTCCCACGAAGAAATCTCCCTAAAAAGAAGCACTCTAGAAACACTTCACAAAGTAAAAAAACTGCCGGTTTATGTTGTTCTTAACAGCATAAGAAGTACTTATAATGTCGGTTCAATCTTCCGTACATCAGACGGCGCAATGATTGAGAAACTTTACTTATGCGGTTATACTCCC
Source organism: uncultured Ignavibacteria bacterium (assembly GCA_963727535.1). Classification (GTDB taxonomy): domain Bacteria; phylum Bacteroidota; class Ignavibacteria; order Ignavibacteriales; family Ignavibacteriaceae; genus RBG-16-34-14. The sequence goes on along the minus strand of CAVSGR010000006.1, from coordinate 1,102,579 downwards.
CATCCTCCAAAACAAGATTCCACAGGTGGGAAAAAAGAAATACTTAAAACTGCGCTCGGCTCTACTGAAAGTGTAAAATGGGAATATGTGAAGGATCCGAAAGAAGTAATACTTAAACTGAAAAATGAGGGAGTAAAAATTTGTGCACTCGAATTAACAGACAAAAGTATTCCTTATCACCAGGTAAAAAAAGAAGATTTGCCTTTATGCGTAATTGTGGGAAATGAAATAACCGGAGTTTCCCAGGATTTAATTGATCTTTGCGATTTCTCAATTGAAATTCCGCAGTATGGAATTAAACAATCTCTTAATGTTGCGGTTGCTTATGGAGTAACAATTTTTGAATTGAGAAAAGTGTTTAATACTTATTGATTCGAGGGTCTTTTTATAACGACTTTAAATTGATTTAGATTTTCTTCATTAAAAAATTGAATGTCTTTATAACTTTTTAAAGTTCTTACTACCCCTGTACCTATTCCACTATATTTAATAAGATTATTTTTTGTGACAAAAGATGCTATAATTGGATTTCTAACAACAGAAATTCCATTTTTAATATTCTCCACAGTGATATTATTAGGAAGAACTCCAGGGCTAATTATTTCAATTCTGTCATCGAGAATAAACACTTTAATCGGAGCATCTACAAAATAGTTTCTATGCATAATTGCATTCGCAACCATTTCCTCAAAAACTAATTCGGGTATTTCCATTTCCCCAGTGGTATTAAAAGATTCCGACCTCTGAATTTTTCTTAGATTTCTCTTAATAAATGCAATTACCAATGAATATTGTTCTTGAATTTTACCGGCTATATCTTCTTTATCTCTGAATCGGGTACCAGCAATATCATTACCAACAAAGTTTATTCCCTTAATTATAAATTGCGGTTTAAGTCTTTGAGGATTCTTACCAAATATTTAATAAGCCAGCTAGATTTAACTTATTATCGGACGCTAGATTTAAATTTTCTAACAACTGATTAATAGATACCCCTAATTCATTAATATTTTGATTATAAACCGTATTATAGAATTGGGAAAAATATTCTCTATCAAGATCGTTTGTAGTAGAATTTGCTATAGGAACTTCATCAGAATGTATCAAATCCGAACTCTGGAAGATTCTTCGCAATTCTTCTTTGGAAGTTACCTTTCTTTTATTCGCTCCATTCTTAACCCATACCACTCCATCATTATCTAAATATGGCTTATTGTTTCCTTCTTCAATCCTTACAATAACAATTAATCGATTCCCAATTCTTTTATTTTCTGTTATGGGATTTAGAGGATCTCTTATATGATCGGCAGCAGCAGATGATATTAAATTGTTAATTCTCCTAATATCTGCTTCGGTTAAACCTTTTATTGCACCATCATCATCAACTCCAATGAATATATAACCACCTTTTGAATTTGCAAAAGCAGCCATTTCGCTTGCTATTTGAACTCCGTTGGTTATATTTTCCTTAAACTGATGTTGACTATCTTCCCCGCGAGATATAATACTCAAGATTTCTAATTCATCCACTAACTGCTCCATATTTCATAAATTTTATTCCTTTGCTCAAAAGCTTCTTTTCCACCCTCCATAATGTTAATTATTTCTTCTTGAATTTCTTTGCAATCAATGCTTCCAACTGTCGCTTTCATTTCTGTTTCTGTATAATGGCAACTTATAACTTGCTCACAATCCCCTAATACAGGAATATTTGGATTGTGCGTTGCAAAAATAAATTGGGTTTTTCCTTTCAATTGATTTAATTCTTTAATGACATCAGAATAAATAGATTGATTGTCTAAATCATCTTCTGGCTGGTCGATAATTATAATATCTTTATCTTCCTTAGTAAGGATAAACAATATTAATGCAGATGCTCTTTGACCCAAAGATAATTTATTCAATTCCTCTCCTTTGTATGAAAGGACACATCTATCAGGAACACGATATGTCAAAAAAGTTTCCATCAATTCTTCAAATCTTTGTCTAAATAATAATAATTGATTGCCACTCAAAATACTTGCCAAATTACCTTGGTCGTTATAAAGATCATTATACATTTCTATTGTATCACGATATGAATCTATTAAATTCTTCATTTTTATTTTCGTAATACCAGTTCCTCGTAAATTGTCTTCCAAAAATTGTCTAAATTTTTCTCTATCCTCTTTATATTTTATTTCCATCGATATAGATAATTTCTTAACGTTCAGTTCCTTTATTGCATTATTTAAAGAAGTAAACTCTTGATGCCATAACTTATTAAGATCGTTAAGTACATTTATTAACTTCATTTTTAATTGTTGGTGTTTGTCAACCCTTTTGTTTATTTCTTCCAATCTAAGCAAAATATTATTTAACCTGTTTAACATCTTAACAAAATCATCGGGATTTAAATTCGGAAGTCTTATTTCTCTTTTTATAGAAGCAAACTCTTCCTTAAGACTGTCGAATATTCCATTAAACCTCTTTTGGAGATCATATAATTTTTTTAAGTCATTATTAATATTCCCTAAATGGTCATTTATTGTATTTAGATTTTTTCCAATAGATTGTATTACAATATTTATTTGTCCAAAAATTTCTGTATTCTCAATACTTTTTAAATTCTTATAACTTTTTATATTATCCAAATATTCGTTCGATAAACTCCGCAGAGAACTTAATAACTCATTGAAAAAATCTATTGTTGATATTATCTGTTTGTTTTCTTTCTCAAAAGCTAATTGTCTCTTTAATTTTTCCTCAACATTATGATCTTTATATTTCTGAATACTTTCCTCAAGACCAGCTTTCTCAGAAACTAAATCCTGTTTGGTCGCTATAACTTTTTCTAACTCTTTTATTTCTTTAATTATTCTCATGGCATCTTGTTCTTTCAGACTAATACTGCTTCTTATTTCCGAGACATTTACTCCAAAAAACTTATTAATTAAGTCGGAGCTAAAACCCTCATCACCTATTTCCGATAAATCTTTCTGTCCAAAGTATAACATATTTGCCAAGTTATCGTTAATAATCAAATTGGGAATAAGAGTATTATCTCTATATACTTCAGTTTTTTCTTTATTGATTCTTTGAATCAAATACTCTTTATTATATCTATCAATTAATTTTATGTTAAGAATACCACCACTACCAATAATATTATCTATCAAGTTTTCTTTATACGATATATCTTTTGAATTTTTACCAAATTGGATGTCTAAACAATATCGAATCGATTCCAAAATTGAAGATTTCCCACTCCCTCTTATTCCAATAAAATTATTCATATTATTATTTAACGAAATAGTCCCTTGATCTAATTTCCCTCCTATAAAATTTATTTCTTTTATATAAGCATTCTCAATTTCTTGTATATTATCTGAAACTCTTTCCTTTGACAAAAGAGCAAACTTTATGGCCTCAAAATTATAATCACCAATCTTAATAAATGTTTTTAATTCCCTTCCCTTTTGTTGATGACACCTTCCCACCTCATCAATTTTTTTACAATCTGAACCTTCAACAAATACCGGTACATTTTTACTTAACCAATCATTTAAATTCTTTATTTTTTCTTGTGTCCTGACTTTCTGAAATCCAATTACAAAATCTCTGAACAGTTCATTTTCCCCGAATTGTTGAATTCTTCCACCATTGAATTCATTTAGAAATCCACTTTTATCTTCTACATGTGCCATAATAATAAATGAATCTCTTCCATCTTGTTTATGCTCATCTAACTTTTTTAAAATTCCTTCCAGATTATATTTGCAACGAGTATTTTCATTCTCGTAATTTGAAATCCCTTCAAAACACGACGTCAAAAAAGGCATTATATAATCGTTTCCATTGTTGAACCATTGCTCGAAATTGAACGCAATTAGACAATGGACTCCATTGGCACCATCATTCACAGAGAGTTCAACACCTGGGACTAAAAATATTTCATTTTTAAGTGCTTTGTTTTTTAAATCCTTAAATTCATTTAGATCAAATTTGTTATGATTTGTTATTATACCTACTTTGACTTCCGAATCCCTAAGAGAAGCAACATATTCTTTGTTAAAATCATTTAAATTCCCATTATAATTAAACTCTTTATCAGCAATAGTATGAAGGTGAAAGTCTGTTCTTACCCACGTAGCCCCATTCCTGAAAATTTCAAACTTAGTGCAATTAATTTTTCCCATTCGTCAAATACTATTTTGTTAAAAGGAAGGTATCATCTATGTTCACTTTTATAGTGTTAAAATATATATAAAGTAATGCAAATTCTATCCAATCGCAGTAAAAAACTCTTCCCCGTTGTCTTTTGTATGAATTGCCAATAGCTTAGCTCTTACAAGTTTTACTAAAGTTCTCGAAGCTCTTCTTTCTGAGACATTAACAAGTTCACTCAATTGTTTAACAGATATATTCTCATTTTCATCTAAATAATCAAAAACTCTTTTCTCATTGGGCCCGATTGAATATTTAGTTAATGTAAGATTATCAGCATCGGCTTTCATAATTCTTACCATTTCTTTACTTGCCCGGATACTTTTATCCTGGACGCGAATCATTACAATAGCTTTTGTTATATCAAACTTGTTTTGGTAATCCTGCAGGCGGTGTGGTTTTTTATCCGATTCCGGTATTTCAGCAACTACAATTTCTTTTCCTTTATACTCTATATAATCTAAAACAAATTCTATAGGCGGTTCGCAATAATTTTTTGCTGTATCTTTTATCAATTCTGCTTCCGATTTCTCACTTTCAACGCCCACAATTTCTTTATCATCGTCTATTCCAAAAAGAATATAGCCTCCTTTTGTATTTGCAAAAGCTATCATCTCTTTTGCAATTTTCTGGGGAGACGAAAATTTTCTTTTAAATTCGCAATGAATATTTTCCCCTTCTTCAATAAGTTCTAATAACTCTCTTCTTTTCATAAACTCTTTTTGGGAAATAATACTACATCACCAATTCTGCCGCGAATAATTGCTGATCTTCTTAAAACATAGCCCGAGTTTGTATTTGGTTTGTATCTTAAGGGAGAAGGAATGACAGCGGCAAGCCTTGCGCATTCATTTATTGTAAGTTTGCCCGGTTCTTTATTAAAATATTTTTCTGATGCAATTTTAATCCCAAAAATTCCATCTCCCCATTCAATAGCATTTATATAATTTTGAAGAATAGCCTTTTTTGATAACTCTTTTTCCATTCTTACTGCAATTAAAAATTCTTTTCCTTTCCTTAAAAATGATTTTTGCGTTGTAAGAAAAAGATTTTTTGCAAGCTGCATAGTAAGAGTGCTTCCACCGCGGGCATAATGTCTTCTTCTTTTATTAACCCGAATTGAAGTTTTTAATTCCTTCCAGTCTATTCCTTTATGCCTGAAAAAACTTCCATCTTCCATAGCAATTATAGCTCTCAAAAGATTCGGATTAACATCATCTATTGAAATCCACGATTGGTGGGGATAGAAAAGAAGTTTTTTCTCAATTGCTCTTTGCTCCATCAAAGAAGTTATACGGAAACAATTGTATTCTAAAACTGGGATCTGAAACGATGGAATGCTAAAGTAAAAAAGAAAAATTATATAAAAGAAAAAACTTTTGAACTTGTTTCTTTTTACTAAAGTAATGATCCTTTCAAAAAGAAAACTTAACTCAAAATGAGGAAATTGCGGTTTCATTTAATTACTAATAGAATTGCTTAGCAAGAAAATACTAAAAAGATTTATCTTCTTCGCGGGTTTCGCCGGGGATCATTCAAAATTCCCTGGTGAAGCGAATCGCTTTGTGCAGGCTGTGTGTTCTTTGTTCCATTATCTAAATTTTGAGCAGGTAACCCTGTTTCAGAAGTTTGCTGATTTGTTTGTAAAGAATCGGCAGCAGTAAGAGAATCCGCTAAAAATTCTTTCTGTTCAATTTTCTTAAGAGAATCTTCGGCAGCTTTTTCCTTTTCTTTTTTAAATAATTTATAAGTCGTCAGTTCCGGGCTTATTTTAACAACGTATTCCGATTTAGGATAGTGCACAGACATTGTATCGTACACAACTGCTGCAGAATCATACATACTCAAATCGTTTTCAAGTATCCATCCGGAAGCGTACAAAGCTTTAGGAGCTAATTTAGACTGAGGATATTTTTTATACAACTGGTAAAATTTATTTATCGAGATGTCATAGTTTTTATCCAGCATTTCTTTTTCTGCATCTGCATAAAGATCTTTTGCCGGATCATATTCCAGATCAATTAAAGGCTTATTTAATTTATCAGCCGCTGCATTTACAATACTCTCATTCCTATAGTTTTCATAAATAATATTAAATAAACTGTCCGCAGTCGTTTCCTGGTTAACAGTTAAATAGTAACTCCCAAGTGCGTACAATGCTGTTGCCTGCAGTGAAGTATTCGGATAATCGTTAAGTACACTTATATAGTTTTTATAAGCAGAATCCGGGAGTTCCAGTTCGGTCAGAAACAGATTGCCCAAATCAAGTTTGTTTTTAGCAACAAGTGTTTTTAGAGAATCTAAACTTAATTTTGACTTTACAGGCTTTTTGGGAAATACTCTGTCTTTTCCCCATTCTTTAGCAAAGAGAGAATCAATATTTACGCCCTCTACGATATTTCCACTCTTTCTTTTGCTCTCCCTGGTTCGTTGAGTAATATTTTGCCGATCTCTTTCTTGTATAATATTGTTTAAGGAATCCTTAATGGCAGTCGAATCGATTTTTGTTGAGTCAATCTTTGAAGAATCAATTTTTGTTGTATCAGTTTTATTAGAGGATGCATTAATACCCGCCAGACCCTCAAGATGTTCCGTATAAAGATTTAGTTCCGCCATAATTCTTAAAGAGTCGCTAACATAACTGGCAGAATCCTGAACAAATTTGATAGAATCTTTTGTAAATTCTTCGGGGTTTTCAAGATAGAAAAGTTCACCATTATAATTTGTAATAGCCGAGGTCAGTCCCTGGTATTTCTTAAAAATATTTGTTTTTTCATTTGCTCTTTTAATATATTCAGTCGGTAACTGAGAAGTTGCGGCTTTCCTATAATATACAGCAGCACTGTCAAAATTCTTAAAATTGTTTTGATATAGTTCCCCGAGTTTATACTTGGCAACTCCTGATGTTTTCGTTTTAACATATGACGTATCTACAGACTTTAATTTATCAAGTGCTTCATCGAGCCTGTCTAGACCAATTAAAGTTGTTCCTATTTCGAGGTCAACCTGATCGTAAACATCGCTGAATTTATATTGTGATCTCATCTTTTCAAAAATATCGAGAGCTTCCTGGTTTTTGCCGGTCGTTCTTAAAACCCTGCCAAGTTCAAGCCTGGTTTTCACTTCAATATCATAAGAAGGCGAATACTCAAAAACCTGGTTAAACGCTGATATAGCATTATCAGGTTCCTCCACTTCATCATAGAGCTTTCCTATTTCATAATAAACTTCTGCTTTTATGCTTTCATCATTAGAGGCTTCAATCAGTTGATTTGCTAACCCGATTGCAAGTTGATAATCTTCTTTACTAATCCTGTAAACAATTTCTTCAACAAAAGCATCTTTAATGATATCTTCTCTCTCTTCGGTTGTTGCTTCGTCTCTTACCTCACTTAATATTTGCAGAGCATCATCGTAATTCCTAAGCTTCATTTGTGCTTTCCCTATCCACAATTTAGTTTCAAGGATAAGATCACTCTGTGGCTGGGTTGCAATTAACTCCTGGAATTTACGGTATGCTTTCTGATAATCTTTCTGATAGTAAAATGATTTTCCCAGTATCAAAAGTGCATCATCAACATAAGGACCATCGGGATGGAATTGTAAAATATTTGAACATTTTTCGATTACCTTTCCAAGCTGCTGCTTTGCACTGCCCGGAATAACTATATCATCTGCAGAAAAAAGATCTCTTTTTTGTTCCTTAATTGATTCTTCAGCTTGCTGGAAAAGATCAGAGGCGTTATAGTATAAATTAAAATAGGTTGTGAAATTGTCCCACACACTACAGGATGGAAAAAAAATGAGAAGAAAAGGCAGAAGAAAAAGTCTATATTTAAGAAATCGCATAAAGGAAGCTATCAAAGATTAAAAAAATGTAAAAGGTAAAAAATTTATTACAAAGCCTCCTTTCCAGACTCTTCTGTTCTGATTCTTATTACTTCTTCTACATCGCTTATAAAGATTTTGCCGTCCCCCACCTGACCGGTTTTTGCACTTCTTAAAATTGCATCGACAACCTTATCGACTTTTTCCTTTTCTACAACAATTTCAATCTTCATTTTAGGAACAAACTCAATCCTATATTCACTTCCCCTGTATGTTTCGGAGTGACCTTTTTGTCTTCCGTAACCTCTTACTTCGGTTATGGTAAGACCTTTAATTCCTTCTTCAGCAAGGGCTTCTTTTACTTCATCCATTTTAAAGGGACGGATTATAGCTACTATTTTTTTCATGAGTTCCCCTTTCTACTTACCATGACAATGTTTATATTTTTTACCGCTGCCGCAAGGGCAAGGATCATTTCTTCCAACTTTGTCACCAACTTTTACAGGTTGCGCTTTGCCTGCTCTTTGATCAATCGCTGCAGCCTTAGGTGTTGCGAGACCAATATTAGTTGCACTCTGCTTGGTTTCTGTAACCCTGCTTACCGGACGTTTTCTTCTCTGAACTTCTTCGGGAGCTTGTGGAAAGAATTTGAAGCAGAATGAAACTACATCGTTTCTTATTTGGTCCAGTAAATCAACAAATAATTTAAATGCTTCTGTTTTATATTCTACAAGCGGATCTTTTTGTCCGTAAGCTCTTAAACCGATTCCCTCTTTCAGATCATCCATTTCACGAAGATGTTCTTTCCACTTGTGGTCAATCACACTCAACACCGCATATCTTTCAAGACGAGCCATCAATTCTGAGCCAAGCATTTCTTCTTTTCTTTTGTAGAATTCTTTTGAAGCAGAAACAATTCTTTCTACTATCCCTTCTTTGCCAAGGTCTTCAAATTCCTGGGCTTCAAGAGGAAATTCTACTAAAAGGTTAAACTTAATCTCTTCTTTCATATTATCTACAAGCACATCGTCAAAACTTCTTTCAACAACTTCCGATGTATATTCCTCAAGAAGATCAAAAACGTCACTTTTAAGCCTGTCTCCTTCGAGAGCTCTTCCTCTTTTTGTATAGATTACTTCACGCTGCTGGTTCATTGTGTCGTCATATTCAAGAAGTCTTTTCCTTATTGCAAAGTTGTTCTCTTCAACTTTCTTTTGTGCGCGTTCTACGGATTTTGTAATCAACGGATGCTGGATTACTTCGCCTTCTTTAAGTCCCATTCTTTGCATTACAGAAGATGCTCTGTCACTTCCGAACAATCTCATTAAATCATCTTCAAGTGAAAGGAAGAATTTTGTTGTTCCCGGATCTCCCTGTCTTCCTGAACGACCTCTTAACTGCCTGTCAATTCTTCTCGATTCATGACGTTCAGTTCCAAGAATAAATAAACCGCCTCTATCTACAACGCCTGCACCAAGTTTTATGTCAGTGCCACGACCAGCCATATTTGTAGCTATTGTAACAGCACTGATCTCGCCTGCGTGTGCAACAACTTCCGCTTCACGCTGATGCTGTTTAGCATTCAAAACATTATGAGCAACGCCTTTTCTTTTTAACATCCTGCTTATGGTTTCGGAAACATCAACAGAAGTGGTTCCAACCAAAACAGGTCTGCCTTCTTTTTTCAACTCTTCTATTTTATCAATTACGGCATTATATTTTTCTCTTTTTGTTCTGAACACCGCATCATCTTCATCATCACGAACTATAGGTTTGTTGGTTGGAATTACGGCTACATCGAGTTTATATATTTCAAAAAACTCGCCTTCTTCAGTTTCAGCAGTACCGGTCATTCCTGCAAGCTTATTATACATTCTGAAATAATTCTGAAGTGTAATTGTTGCAAGAGTCTGAGAATCTCTTTCAACTTTTACATTTTCTTTTGCTTCAATTGCCTGGTGAAGTCCATCCGAATAACGCCTGCCGGGAAGTACACGACCTGTGAACTCATCAACAATTGCAATTTTTCCTTCTTCAGTAATTACATATTCATCATCCTTCTCAAAAAGAGTATAAGCTTTAAGAAGCTGATGAATGGTGTGAATCCTGTCACTGCTTTCAGAATATTTTTTGTAAAGAGCGTCTTTGCGTTTTAATTTTTCCTCTTCACTAATCTCTGTATCATTTTCAAATTTACTAACCTCGGTTCCAAGATCGGGAAGAATAAAGAAATCTTTCTCCATTCCACTTCCCTTTGCAAGATCTTCTCTTCCTTTTTCAGTTAAATCGATTGTATTATTCTTCTCATCAATTACAAAATAAAGCTCATCATCGATGATGTACATATTCTTAGCTTTTTCACGAAGGAACTCCATCTCTGTCTGTTCCATTAACTTCTTATTGGCAGCTTCTGAAAAAACTTTTAAAAGTCTGTTGCTTTTAGGTAATCCCCTGTATGCTCTCAATAAAAGAACGCCTGCTTCTTTATTACCATCCCCACCATTTTTTAACAACTCTTCGGCTTCCTGGACAAGCTTTGCAACAAGATTAGTTTGCAACCTGTAAAGCTTTTCTACTTTGGGCTTCATTTCATTGAATCTCTGGTCATCCGTTTCAACAGGACCGGAAATAATAAGAGGAGTTCTTGCCTCATCAATTAGTACAGAGTCAACTTCATCCACGATGGCATAATTGTGACCTCTCTGCACCTGGCTTTCTTTATCGACAGCCATATTATCGCGCAGGTAATCAAAGCCGAATTCATTGTTTGTTCCATATGTGATATCACAATTGTATCTTTCTTTTCTTTCATCCGGCGACATTGTGTTAAGAATACAACCAACCGTGAGACCATGAAACCTGAATATTTCTCCCATCCACTCGCTGTCTCTTTGTGCAAGGTAATCGTTTACTGTAACAAGATGAACACCCCTGCCGGTTAAAGCATTTAGATACATTGGCAAAGTAGCAACAAGAGTTTTTCCTTCACCCGTAGCCATTTCTGCAATCTTACCTTCGTGAAGAACAACTCCTCCCATTAGCTGAACATCATAAGGAACCATATCCCATGTAACCTTGCGACCTGTCACCATCCAGCTTGTACCGAGCAGCTTTTCACACGTTGCTTTTACAACTGCAAAAGCTTCCGGAAGAAGCTCATCCAGAATTTCTTCATATTTTTCGTGAAGTTCCTCTTCGAGCTTATCTAATTCATCGTAAGCTGCATTCCTATCGAATTCTTCATCGGAATGAAGGCGGGTTTTTATTTCTTCAATTTTTTGTTTTGTTTCTGCTACGTAATCTTCTATTCTTTGCCTGAACTCAACTGTTTTTGCCTTTAGTTCTTCTTCAGAAAGATTTTTTATTTTCTCATATTCAATGTTTATTTCTTCAGCAATAGGCCAGAGAGTTTTAGCATCCTTTGTATGCTTATCACCAAAAACTTTCTTAAAAATATCGAGCATTTTGCCTGTTTTTCCTATTGATTTATAAGCAGTAAAGTTACTTATTAGGGTTTTGAAATGCAATTTAAGAAGAAGTGACTAAGATAGTAAAACACATTTAAATTAGACAATAGACAAACCGTTAAAATGTAATTACCAAAGTTGATTATAAAACCAGCAACATATGGAAGTTTTTATCAAGGTTACTAATTGTGTTTGAAAAAGAAAAAGCTTTTTATTTTAATGAATAAAAACTTAATAGATGAAGGCTAATAAAAAATGTATTTTGACAATAACAATTTTTTGTAGTTTTTTAAGATTTGTGATTATAGCCTTAGACAGGAGAAATTAGATACAAGAACGTAAAAAGGTCAAAAGATAACTTAGCACTAAATTAAATGTTTCTATATTCAATCTTAAAAACAAATGAAGGTTAAAATCACTTGAATAACTTTTTTGCGTTTTTCCTATGCTTACTTTATTTGTTTGATGGGACTATATAGGCAGGCACAAATTTATTTGCTCAAACATTTAGGGAAAAAGTGTGAACATTAAATTGATTGGGTAAAATGCTGTTCGGTGCAAATTTGTCTAAGGGTGAGCAGAAAATAGTTCTACCCCAATTTATAATAGGCTCATCGATTATGAAAGTACAAAAGCAGCAGGTAGGACCAAAGCTGAGGCTTTCAAGCATTTAATAGAATCTTCTATCATAACTGATAACTCCTATAGAATCTATGTAGACGTTTCGTTGCTCCCTACTAATGCCGAAAAGAGTTCTGATGCAAGCTGTGATAGAGGCAAATGGTGGAAGTTATACATTCTTCAGGTACATATACCAATCATTTGCTGGATTCCAGCCGATGTAATTAGAACTATTGCGCCCTTCCGTCGGTAACCATGATTGAACAGTTTTACCCGCCAATGATAAATTAATAACAATGTGCCAAAACAATGAAACATTTGATAAAAACAACAAACTGTGTTGTCAAAGTATAATTAAAAGAAGCTCAATTATTTGCTAAAAGCCGGAACATTCAGTTCCGGCTTTTTTATCCTCAGGTCTTTAAACTCCGAAATAAATCCTTGACCTATATAGATTGAATAAAAGGGTTTTCCTATTTTTCATATCGTGATTAAATCTAAAAAACAATCCGTCCTTTCAAAAGATTTTATAGAAAAGCTCGCAGAGTTTTCTGCAGGTTACCTTAGTGAACAGGAATTTGAACAACTCATCAAAGCTTTTGAGAATGAAGCAGCACTAAAATATTTTTCCCATTCAAGTGAATCCAATCTTTTAAGAATAATCACAAACAGGTACGACCGTATTTTATTATTACAGGATTGCATTAAATATCCTCATTATGTTCACGTTTTACTCGGCATTTCAATAAACAGTAATTATTTAACAGATATACTTGTAAGAAACCCGGAATTCTTTTACAGGATTGCCAATCCTTCAGATATAAAATACAGGCTTGATGAAGAAGATTTTCTAAAAGTTATAAAAGATACAACTTCAGTTTTTAAAAGTTTCAATGCAAAGCTTAATTCATTAAAATCGTTAAAAAGAAGAGAGATTTTAAGAATAGGACTCAGAGACATTTTAGGATTAAGTGAGTTGAAGGAAACGGTTTTTGATTTATCTCTTCTTGCAAGAGGAATTGCTTCTGAACTTTTCTCTCTTTGCTATAAAGAAGTTCTTCAAAAAAATGATATAAATAAAATCAATCACGAATACTGCATAATTGCTCTCGGCAAGCTTGGAGGAAACGAACTCAACTACAGTTCCGATATTGATCTAATTATTATTTATGATAAGGACGGAAAAGTAAAAGAAAAACAATATTCGGAAATAATGAACGAAGTTGCCCTTCTTTTCATAAAGGCAGCAACCTCGATAACAGACACAGGATACATTTACCGAATTGATTTCAGGCTAAGACCGGATGGGAGAAATTCTCCGTTATGTAAAACTTATGAGGAGTTCATAAATTATTATGAAACCCGCGGTGAAGACTGGGAAAGGCAAATGTTGATCAAAGCTTCTTTCCTTACAGGAAACAAAACTCTTTACGATAAAATGATGAATTATTTGTCTCATTTCATTTATCCTTCAACATTTTTCATTTCACCGCAGGAGCAAATTAAGCAACTCAAAAAAAATATAGAAAAACAATTAAGCTCGGATGAAAACATAAAATTAATTCCCGGCGGAATAAGAGATATAGAATTTTCTGTCCAGGCACTTCAATTACTAAACGGCGGAAGAAATAAAACAATAAGAACAGAAAATACTCTCGATGCAATCATAAAGCTCGAGAGCGAAAAACTTCTCTCTACAAAAGAAGCGGAAACACTTCGTAACGCATATATTCTTTACAGAAAGATTGAACATTACCTGCAATTAATGAATGATATTCAAACACATTCTATTCCCGGGAAAGGCGAAACTCTTGAAAAATTAAGTTCTTTCCTCGGATTTTAAAACAAGCAGTGAGTTCAAGAAAAGTATTAAAAACCAGCGCTCAAAAGTTGAAAAGATTTTTAATTCGATTCTTCAAACAGGAAACGATGGAACTCTTCATGAAGAAAAAATAGATATTAAATTCATTAACAAAACAAGAGCCTTACAAAATTTAAGATTTCTGCGTGAAGGAACCGGGCTTCTCGGACAGAAAAGTTCAGATAAAAATTCAATTACAGCTTTTCAAAAAATCGAGGCGGATTTGTTAGCTTATCTAAAAAAGTCATTACTGCCCGATACAATACTTCAAAATTTTGTTAGAGTAATTAAAGATGCAAATTTTCCTTCAATCTGGTACAATGCTTTTGATGATAAAAAATTCTTTAAGAGTTTTCTAACAATAATGGAATTTTCTCAAAGATCGGTTGATCTTTTTGCAGAAGACAAAACTTTACGAGAATATTTCTTATCTAAAAAAGTTTTTGAAAAAATAGATAAAAAATCGCTCAATAGTTTTTCTGTGAAAGAAATCTTATTTATTCTTTCCGTTCAATTCACCTTTAATAAAATTGGCTTCACGGAATTATCAAAAATTCTGAGTGATTATTTCAGAATAAAAATCTCTGATATTATCGAAAAATATCTTGAGGCAAAGAAAATCACTACAAAATATTTTATTGCCGGATTAGGAAGCTTCAGCACGGAAGAAATGGCTTTTGCTTCAGATATAGATTTGATATTTGTCGTCGAAAAACTCGATTCTCAAGGGAAAATACAGGAAGAGTTTCAGAACATTCTTTTAAAATTAAAAAATGATTTTGCTCCTTTTAGTGTTGATTGCAGGCTTCGTCCTGAAGGGAAAAGCAGTCAGCTTGTTTGGGAATTAAACAGTTATGCAGATTATCTAAAACACCGCGCAAGAATCTGGGAATTCCAGGCATTCACAAAATTAAGTTTCGTTTGTGGCGATAAAAAATTATTTACAAAATTCCTCGGCTACGTTTCAGCTCGAATAAAAGATGAGGACAAAGCAAAAATAAAAACAGAAATGATTGAGATGAGAAAAAAGACTTATCCCGCAACACAACTAACAGGAAACTTCAACTTAAAAAAGGGACGTGGCGGACTGACTGATATTGAATTTGTCGTTCAATACTTAATACTTTGTAACCCGGATTTGTTTAAGAAATGCTAGTGGCAATAATATCATTAAAAATATTTCCATCCTTATGAAACAAAAACCGGGATTAAATGAGTTAGAAAAGTTAATTGACAATTTTGGTTTTATGAAAACAGTTCTACTATCGAATCAAAATATATTTAATAGTACAACTCCTGTAGTTTCTGAAGATAAAACTATCCTTCAAATTCTTGCACACAGAATGGCTCTTAAAAACGAAGAGGATTTCCTGTCAAAGCTGAAAGCAGCGGCAGAATCGAATCAAAACCTTTTTAGTAAATTTCTCCGGTAGGTATTTGAAATTCCTTTCTAAATATTATCACATTCTAACTTCAATTATTGTTTTTATAATTTATTTAACAACTCTTGCACCAACGGTTGTAAAAATTGATTCGGGAGAACTTACAACCGTTCAGGCAACTTTAGGAATTGCTCATCCCACCGGTTATCCTTTATTTACAATTGTCGGATATTTATTCACGCTAATACCTCTTCCATTCACTGATGTTTATAAACTTAATCTTCTTTGTGCAATCTGGTGTGCCTGCAGTATTGGAGTGTTTGTTTATACTGTGAAATATGCTCTCGATAACCTTCAGTATTTTGTTCCACAAAAAATTTCAAAACAGACAAAGAAAAAAAAGAAGCAAATAGTTGAACACTCAACTGTAATTTCATTATCCGAAAATGGGAAACTGATTACTGCAGTTTTCTCAGGACTGCTTCTTGCTTTCAGTAAAACGTTCTGGGCACAAAGTACATCCGTTGAAGTTTATTCTCTCCATCTGTTCTTGATAACACATATCATATTTTTCTTGATAAAAGCATATACCGAAAACTCTGACAAACTGTTGCCGAAAAACTGGACGCTGTTCGTTTTCTTTCTTGCTCTCGGTTTTGCAAATCACATGACTACAATTTTAATTTTGCCCGGAGCCGCATATCTTTTTTTCATAAAATTTGGATTCAACAAGAAAAGTTTTAGTAAAATTTTAATATCACTTGTAATTTTTATTTCCATCATAATCATTTTTTATTCTTATTTACCGATTCGTGCTTCGCAAAACCCAATATTAAATTGGGGAAACCCGGTAGATTTCGAAAGAATAATGAGACATATTTCGGGTAAGCAATACCAGGTCTGGTTATTTTCTTCAACCGAAGCAGCTAAAAAACAATTTGCATATTTCATTAGTTCACTTCCAACTGAGTTTTCCGTAAGCCTTTTATTATCACTGGTCGGACTTATTTATTCTTTTATTTATGCTAAAAGATTCGGAATATTTGTACTTATCACTTTTATAACAACGGTTTTATACTCAATAAATTATGACATCAATGATATTGATTCTTACTTTCTTCTCGCTTACATCTCTATCGCTTTCTTCTCTGTATTCGGAATTATCAAATTTCTTTCTTTACTAAAACTAAAAAAGTTTTCTTATTCCGTTAGTGTTGGAGTAATTGCTCTTTTCATTTTGCTTCAGACATACTCCAATTATACCAAAGTTGATAACAGCAACAACTATACTTATGAAGATTATACAAAAGCTATTCTCAGAAGCGTAACAAAGAACGCAGTGATCTTTACTTATCAATGGGACTATTTTGTTTCACCATCTTATTATTTCGAATATGTAGAAAACTTTAAGAAAGATGTTGTGGTAATCGATAAAGAGCTGATGAGAAGATCGTGGTATTACAACCAGGTAAATCATTTATATCCCAATGTTATGAAAGGCATACAAACGGAAATCGATATGTTCTTAAATGCGCTAAAACCTTTTGAAAATGGTGGGAAGTTTGATCCTGATCTTCTCGAATCAATTTACAGACGATTGATGACAAATCTTGTAAAAACAAATGTTGATAAAAGAAATTTTTATGTCGCACCTGAATTATTTGAAAAAGAAATGCAGCGCGGAGAGTTTACTTTACCTGAAGGTTATACTTTAGTCCCGGATTTATTTTTATTCAAAGTTGTAAAGGGAAGTGATTATGTCCCTGCTTCTAATCCTGATTTTAAGATAAGATTTCCTGCATTAAAAGATGATTATCTTAATAATATCGAAAACTTGTTTATCTGTCCAATGCTGATCAGAAGAGCTTTGTATGAAATGAAATATGATAAGACAGAAAGAGCAAAAATTTATATAGAAAAAGTAAAAAAAGATTTCCCCAATTATAGAATTCCTCTGGAACTTGAACAGGTAATTAAATAACTAATCTTTTGCAGCATCCAGCAGGTCTTCTTTTTTATCATCACTAAGTTCATTTTCGGTCATAAAAGATTGTAGCGTGACATCCATCTGCTGAATTAAATTACGCTTGTAATATTTGGGAGCGTACACAGAACCATCGAGCATATAAAGTCTTTTACTTTTCTCATCATAAAACGTATAGTTTATAAAAGGTCCGCCCATTCCCTTTATATTTAATTCCCACAGCCCCTGGGTAAAGATCGCGTACTTTCCCTTAAAGTTAACTTCACTTGTTGTGTAATAATCTTGCGCAATAACAACATAAGCACTGTCATCAGATGTGCGGTAATATTTTTTAGTCAACTTGTTGCGAATTGCTTTAATGGAATCAGCCTGCAGCAATGCGGGAGATGCATTATCAATCCAGTGAACGAATATCCATCTTTCCATATCACTGTTAGGAGATCTTCTGAACCAGACAAAATTGTTTCCCGGTTTGTTTAATGCAACCTGGAAATCCGCCTGGACATAAATTATCCATCCATAATCTTTTAAGAGTTTACCTTCAACTTTTTCCTGTTCATATTTAGAACTATAAAGACTGGAATATAACCTGCTATCGGAAATTTTCTGAAATGCATATAAAAGATCATCTTTATGCTGAAGAATATCGAATTCCAATTGCTGCATATCGGGTGCTGTCAAAAGCATCACAAGCTGGTCTCTTGCCCAAAGACCATATTTCTTTATTACGAAACCATTGTTTTCCAAGAGTTTCTTTATAGCATCAGAATCTACAACAGCTTTTATGTATTGAGAAGTCATGGAAGATGAATTAAGGGGGGCAACAATTATTATGTTTTTCCTGTTTTTAAAATTCTCAATCTCGTTGACGGAAATTCTCTTTAAAGTAAATAAGTTTTCCGGCTGCGGTGTATAAATTACTTTTTCAAACGTAGTCTCAAGAGAGTTTCTCAATTGTTCATATTCAACTGAGTCGGCAACAACATAAATTTCATCCTCTGAACCAGTTGCCGCTTTTTTTGAATCGCAACCCCAGGCAGCGAGAATCAAAATTAAAAAAGCGTAAAGTAAATAATAATTTTTCACTTTCATTTCGGCACACTCAATAGTG
Organism: uncultured Ignavibacteria bacterium; assembly: GCA_963727535.1. GTDB lineage: Bacteria > Bacteroidota > Ignavibacteria > Ignavibacteriales > Ignavibacteriaceae > RBG-16-34-14. The sequence continues at coordinate 1,084,119 of CAVSGR010000006.1, read as the reverse complement.
TTAATCCAACCTCTGGTAAAAATAAAATATAGAGACCCCACATCACTAAGCCTATTGAAATAGGTATTGATAAATTATCATCAGCAAATCCAAAAGAAATATTCTCCACGATGCCGCCTATTAATACTGCAAAAAACCCGATTAAATACTCAGTAATATTGCCGGTTATTTTAGGTGTAAATAAAATCACTATTATTGCACTAATGAAAAAGGCTAATGTTCCTTGCAGACTTTTACTAAGAAATTTAGTTTTACCGAATTTTCTCCCAACCAGGGCTGCAACGGAATCGCTTATTATTAGGACACTAAACGCTGAAACAAAAATAATTTTGGGAAAAATAATTACACATATTAAAGCCGACATTAAAACATATGTTGCCCCGTTTAGATTTCTTTTACTTGTATCAACCTCATGCTTTCTTAATAAGAATCCAAAAAAATTGTAAAAAACAGTCCCAATCGACGGTGAAAGATAACGCCCTAAATCAATAAACAAGGCTAATCCGGTTAGGATACCAAGAATAAGAATAGCGTCGGCTCTTGGAATAAAATAATAAATGATAGGAATGGATAAAGAAATAAGATGAATTAGTTTACGGACTAATTCATCCCTATAGTTAATAGTCCCTTGATCAGTTTGAATCATCTTTCGGGGCTGTTTCTTTCGGCTTTCTTTGCTCCATAAGTTTTTTTACGTGATCAGGAATCCCTTCAGGCCCTACGCCTTCGGCATTTCCGTTTTTCTTTACTGGAGGCAGCTCTTCCCCTTTAATGATCTTTTCAATTTCTGATGAATCAAGAATTTCTCTTTCAAGAAGTTCATTAGAAAGTTTATGAAGAATATCTATATTCTGATTAAGAATTTCTTCAGCTCTTGTCATAGCACTATAAATAATACTCCTGATCTCCTCATCAATTTCGATTGCTGTTTTTTCACTATAGTCTCTGTGCTTTTGTATTTCCCTGCCAAGGAATATTTCTTCTTCTTTAGCTCCGTAACTCATTGGACCAAGCTTTTCGCTCATTCCCCATTCACAAACCATTTTGCGGGCAATACCTGTCGCTTTTTCAATATCATTACCTGCGCCGGTTGTAAAATGGTTAAATACAATTTTCTCAGCAGCACGTCCGCCAAGAGCATAAGTTATTACAGCTTCAAGATATTCTTTTGAATATGTATGCTTTTCATCAATGGGGAGATAACTTGTAACACCGAGAGCTCTCCCTCTTGGAATTATCGTTACTTTGTGCACAGGATCTGCTTCAGGAAGCATCCTTGCAACAAGTACATGACCTATTTCATGATAAGCTGTAATCTTTTTTTCTTTTTCAGAAATAATCAGACTCTTTCTTTCCATTCCCATCATTACTTTATCTTTTGCTTCTTCGAAATCGATCATTTCAACCTTAGCTTTATCTTTTCTTGCTGCTAATAAGCGCTGCTTCATTTACAAGATTTGCAAGTTCAGCTCCAGCTAAACCAGGAGTGCCCTTTGCAAGCACATCAAGCTTAACAGTTGTAGCCAAAGGAATATTTCTTGTGTGAACTTTAAGAATTCCCTCACGACCTTTTACGTCAGGTCTGTCAACTACAATTTGTCTATCAAATCTACCGGGTCTCAATAATGCCGGATCAAGAACATCGGGACGGTTAGTTGCAGCTATTATGATAACGCCGGTATTTTGCTCAAAGCCATCCATCTCAACCAATAACTGGTTAAGAGTTTGTTCACGTTCATCATGACCACCGCCTAAACCGGCACCTCTGTGCCGACCGACAGCATCAATTTCATCTATAAAAATTATACAGGGTGCATTTTTCTTTCCTTGTTCAAAAAGATCTCTTACCCTGCTTGCACCGACACCAACAAACATTTCAACAAAATCGGCACCGCTTATCGAGAAAAACGGAACTCCAGCTTCACCAGCAACAGCTCTTGCAAGTAATGTTTTTCCCGTTCCGGGAGGTCCTAAAAGAAGAACGCCTTTAGGAATTTTACCACCAAGCTTTTGAAACTTTGTTGGCTCTTTAAGAAATTCAATTACTTCAAAAAGTTCTACTTTAGCTTCATCAGCGCCGGCAACATCATTAAAGGTAATTTTCTGTCCGGATTGCGTTATTAATTTTGCTTTACTTTTTCCAAAGGAAAAAATACCACGGGTACCTCCCCCTCCCCCCTGCATCCGCCGCATTATGAAAATCCACACAGCAATTATTATTATCCAGGGAACAAAACCAACAAGAATGTTAAGCCACTCATTTGATTCTTTATCAAACGAATAATCAATTCCTTTTGCTTTCCATGCTGCTTCCTGATCTTTAATTACAGGTTCAGGAAGATAAACTGAAAACTGTGTTAACTTCATCTGCTTATTATTAACTTCAACAGTTTCCTCTTCTTTTAGTTCTGCTTTAAGATAATAATCGTTAACATCAGATTTTGTTATTGTCGCTTTACTTATCTTATCGCTGTTTAGTAATTTTTCATACTGGCTATAAGGTATTTCTACATAATTTGTCGATCCGGTCCTGAAGACCTGCATTACAATTACAGCAGCAACAATAACGGCACCCCATCCAAAAACCAGCCTTATTATTTTCGACCAATCGAAATTATCATCGGGCTTATTTGGTCCGTTTCCTCTTGGAGACTTATTGTTATTTTTATCGTTATTAGGCATTTTCAAATAATTATTTCTATTACTTATTTAATATATTATTGTTCCAAAACATAAATTGAACGTAAATTTCTGTACTTTTGAGAGTAATCCATACCGTAACCTATCACAAATCTGCTTGGAATCTCGAAACCAATATAATCAATTTTAACATTATATTTTAGGCTTTCTGGTTTCAAAAGAAGGGAAACAACCTTCATACTGGCAGGCGTATATTGTGAAAATAATCCTTCAATATATTTAATTGATAAGCCGGTATCGACAATATCCTCAACTATAATAATATCTCTTCCATTTACGTCACAATTAAGCTCTTTAATTAGAGTTACCTCGCCCGATGATATTTTTTCATCACCGTAGCTCGACAACTTAAAAAAGTCTATTTCACAGTTAACGGAAATATTTTTTATAAGATCTGCAAGGAAAAGAAATGCTCCATTTAGCACACCAATAAAAATTGGCACCTTGCCAGCATAATCTTTTGATATTTGTTCTCCCATTTCCCTGATTCTTACACTCAGTGTATCCTCATTAATTAATGGGATAAAAACATCCTCACCGACAATAATTTTATCTGTTTTATTCATGTAATACACAGCTCATATATTTTTTTTGTTTGTGGTGTGATTCTGAACCTGTTATCAAGTCTTAAACCAATAACCCACACTATGCGGTTATCATTGGTCAAAATCATTTGATCTTTTTTGCTATATGTAGATAATTTTTGTTCACTAAGAAAATCCGATACTTTTTTAGAACCTTTCATCCCAAGCGGGAAAAACCTGTCGCCGGGCTGCCATCTTCTTAAAATAAATTTTGGTTTGGTTTTGTCAGCATTAATAAATTCTTTGCTTTTGTCTGGGCTAAATTCTTTCTTTTTAATTCTAACTTCTTTTATAGAAAGATATTTGTCGTTTAGTTTTACCGAATCTCCATTGCTAATGACAACTGGTTTTGTTTTTACATCTTTTTTCTGATTTATAACTACAAGCTCATTTCTTTCTCTTACAACTTTTAACTTTCCATGAAGATTAATACTTCTTCCCGGTTGTTTCTCAATTAAAGAAAAAATTTTCTTTACTTCATCAAATGAAAGCTGAGTTTTATATTCCCTTTCAACTACAAGACGAATTGCTTCTCCTCTTAGTTCATTTTCTATCTTGCTAAGATATGATAATGAAATACAAAATTGGTTTCTTTTTTTTAATACAAGATTATCAATTGCATCTACTAATTTTTTCTTAACAAAATTATTTATCTCTTTAAATACTTCAGATGATTTAAGCAAAGTATTTTCAAAAGAAGGATTAAGTCTTTTCTTAATTAAAGGAATAACTTCGTTGCGCAAAAAGTTTCTTTCATATTCACTTTGAAGATTAGACAAATCTGTTCTGTAATCTATTTTATAAAACTTAAGATATTGAACTATTTCTTCCTTTGTTAAAACAAGCAAAGGTCTTATAATTTTTCCCCGCGAGTAAGGAATTCCCGAAATACCATTAAGACCAGTTCCTTTAATCAAATTCAACAAAACAGTTTCGGCATTATCATCTGCAATGTGTGCTGTTGCAATTTTTGTAAAACCTTCTTTAACAGAGAGCTTTTCAAATTCGTCATATCGAACTATTCTCCCCGCTTCTTCAGTTGATACTTTAAGTCTTTTGGCAAGAGCTTTTACATTCTTTTTTACAGAATAAAAAGGAATACCGATTTTCTTAGTTAATTCTTTACAAAAATTTTCATCTGCTACGGCAGCTTTGCCTCTTAATCCATGATTAATGTGAATAGACGCAAAAGAAATCTTAAACTTCTTGCTGAACTTATTCAAAAAATGAAGGAGAAAAACTGAGTCAGGTCCGCCGCTTAATGCAACGAGAATCCTGTCATCTTTCTTAATGAGATTTTTCTCATCTATAAACCTGAGTACTTTCTGCTCTGTTTTTTTCATACAACCGGAGAATTATCCTGTTTGCCTTCCATAATTCTTTCAACATATTTTCCTAATACATCGAATTCGAGATTAACTTTATCACCGACTTTCTTATCAGAAAAGACAGTTTCCTGCCATGTGAAAGGAATAATTCCAACACCGAACCAGTTATCCTCAAGCTCCGCAACTGTCATGCTTACCCCATCAATAGAAACTGAGCCAACATAAATAAGATAACTTTTAAACTTATCGGGAAAAGTAATCTTCATAAAATGACTGTTCGATAATTCCTTAACTTCCTTCACAATTCCGGTAGTATCAACATGCCCAAGTACAAAATGTCCGCCGAGGCGTGCATCAGCTTTTAAAGGTCGTTCAAGATTTACTCTGTTTCCGACTTCAAGCATGCCTAAGTCTGTTTTTTTAAGAGTCTCTTCAATCGCATCTACTGAAAAAGTCTTATCCCCTTTCTTTACAACTGTAAGACAGCAACCGTTAACACTTATACTGCTGCCTATGTCGAGATCATCAAAAATTTTTGATGCCGAGAAAGTAAATTGAAAACCTTCACCGGTTTTTAATTTCTTTTCTAGTTTTCCTGTTTCTTCTACTAATCCTGTGAACATATTCCCCTTACTCTTTTTATTGATGAATATTTTTAATTATTTATATAATTCTAAAAGAATGTCATCCCCTATTTTCTCAACATTCCCGATTTTTGCTTTAACAGATTTTTGCAAGTTTTTTATTCCAAGATTTCCGATTACGGGAATTCCGCATCCAAGTATTTTGGGACTAATAAACATAAGCATATCGTCGAAAAGATTTTTTTTTATAAAAGATGTAAAAACCTGGCTGCCGCCCTCAACTAAAACAGAAGCTATTCCGATTTTATATAATTCTTTCAAAGCGCTTTTTAAATTAATCTTTTCATCGGATTCTTCTTTTGCAAAAAGAACAGTTGCTCCAAGCGAATTCAATTTATTGATTTTTCTTTTTTTGCCTGCGTTTTTTTTAGATGTAATTACAATCAGGTTTTTATCTTTATTTTTTGTAAAAATTCTATAACTTAATTTTATATCTAAATTTGTATCCAGAATAATCCTTTTGGGATTTCTTCCTTCAACAAGCCTTACAGTTAACTTCGGGTCATCTTTCTCAACAGTTCCTTTCCCAATTAATACAGCATCATATTGCGATCTTAAACTGTGAACATATTTTCTCGATTGCAAAGAAGAAATCCATGCAGATTCACCCGACTTATCTGCAATCTTTCCATCAACTGTCTGTGCAGATTTTAAAGACACATAAGGAAGTTTTTTAGTTATATATTTGAAAAAAAATTTATTTAGCCCGATACATTCTTTTTCCAGGATTCCAACTTTAACATCTATTCCTGCAGATTTAAGTTTCTTAACGCCTTTGCCGCTTGTTAACGGATTCATATCGAGAGTTCCAATTACAACTCTTTTAATCTTCTCAGCAATAATTCTATCGACACAAGGAGGAGTTTTACCATAGTGACTACACGGCTCAAGATTTACAAAAAGAGTTGAACCTTCAATATTTTCTTTAGCTTTTTCTATAGCATTTATTTCTGCGTGCTTGCTACCGAATTTTTCATGAAACCCGGCTCCAAGAATTCTTTCATTCTTTACTACAACTGCACCAACTAAAGGATTTGGACTTACACTTCCGGCTCCTTTTTTGGCTAACTCAATAGTTAATTTTATATAGGATTCATCAGTCAATTTATTGTTCCAGCGTTATTTTATTTCCAGGATTTCAAAGTCCATAAGTCCCGCCGGAGCTTTTACTTTTATTTTGCTTTTGACTTTATTTCCCATCAAACCCTGACCAACAGGAGAAGTAACAGAAATTTTCCCAGCCTGGAAATCAGCTTCTTCAGGAGATACAAGTGTGTACTCAAACACTTTGTTGGTTTTAAGATTTTTAACTTTTACTTTAGAGAGAATATGAACCTCGCCCTCAGGAAAATGAGATGCATCAATTACCCGTGCACGGGAGAGGACATTTTCCAGTTTGCTTATTCTAAGCTCGAACAATCCCTGTTCTTCTTTTGCGGCATCATACTCGGCATTTTCAGAAAGATCACCGTGAGCCCTTGCTTCTGCAATTTTATTGGCAATTTCTTTTCTGCCGTTTGTTTTAAGCTCCTTCAGCTCCTTCTCCAGTTCAAGAAGTCTCTCCTTCGTTAAATAAACAAATCCCTGGTCAGACATTGATTACTCTGTTTTTGTTAATAAAAGTTTAAAAAAAATTACCACCGTCCTGACAAAGGACAGTGGCTATCGAAAAGTTAAAGATTTTAGTTTTCCTTGTCAAGAAAACTTTTTTAGCTAATTGGATAACTTTTGAAATTTCAGCCGGTTTCCTCTATTCTACAAATAGCTCTGAAGCTACAGAATCTGCACACTTTGCTTTCTCTATCTTTTAATTGCGTTAAATGAAATTTGCCACTGCTAATCGATTGAACGTAACTGTTGATTGAATCGAGACAGATTTCTATCAAATCTTCGGTTAATGATTTATCAGAAGATAAACTTTTAACCGGCAATCTTCCAAAACTTTTTTCTCTGTATTTTAATGAATAAATGTCGGCGCCTTCCGGCTCAAAATCTTTTATTAATTGAGCTTTAATTAATTCTTTTGCTGCAAACATATATAAAGGAAGCTGTAGAGAAATTCCTGTTCTTAGATCCTCGTCAGTTGGTTTTTTGCCTCCGAGTTTATAATCTATTACTCTGAAAGATTTTTTATCACTATTAATATCGATCCTGTCGATTTTCCCTCTAACAAACACATCTTTTGCTTTTAAGTTTCTTACAGGTTCAGGAATTTCATAATTATCCGTAAAACCAAAACCTATTTCCAAAAATGAAGGAACAAATCCGTCTTTCTGTTCTCTTTCTGCTTTAAGAAATTCATAAAGAATAGAATTTCTCCTGTTGTTATTTATACCAAGAATTTTTTCCCTTTCATAGAAGCTTAACGGAGACTTAAAGTTAGCTTCGTCGACTTTCTTCCCTGCTAAAGAGAATAACAAATCTTCAGCATATTTATACTCTTCAGTTGAACAATTAAAAAGAACAATATTTTTATTTTTTAATTGAGTATAAAATTCATAAAGTAGAGTATGAAGGATACTTCCCATTTCCAGGGCTTCTATTTCTTCAACCGGTTCATCAAGCTGTTCAAGTTTTAGTATTCTTTCTGCAAAATATTTGTACGGACATTTCGCATAAGTTTCCAATTGTGATGTCGAGTATCTATTGTTCTTTAAACCGAAGAGCCAATCTTTTTCATTTTCTTTCAATGATTCGTAAATATCTCCCGTAAAAGCAGAAGCTGCGAACGGATCTTTAGTTCTCAAATCATTTATAGAAATTGATTGTTGCAATTTTTCAAGATTTATAGGAATCTTTTTCTCATCATATTTCCCTTTGATAGAATCGACTCCGATAAATCCTGCAGCTCTCAGAAGCTCATCTTTAGAATAAATTTTATTAAGATAGTCGGTTTCTTTTTTTTCAGTTATTTCAAAAAGATTTTTAAACTCAGTTAAGAAATTTGAGTGCACAAGTTCTCTTATCTCTTCGCTTAAAGGATGTGTGAGATATAATTTTTTCTTCCACGAACATAAAGACTGATAAAAATGATATCTCTCTTCTATTTGATGATTCTGTTCCTGTCTTGAAAATGAACCGGATAAAAAGACTTCCGGCATGTAACGTGTTGGCAAATCTCCATCACATAAACCGCAGATAAAAAGATAATCAAATTCAAGTCCACGAATTTCATTTAATGTCGTTACCTGGATTCCATAACCCGGCTTTTCTTTAATATTATATCTTGCCGAAGTGACTGCTGTTCTTATCTGGTTTAGAAAAAACTTTAATGAAAACTTTGTCTCTCCCGAATATTCATCTTCTAGTAAATCTAAGATTTCATTAACAGTTTCTATAAAAGTATCGAGAGCTTTAATATTTTTTTCTACCAATTCGCTGTTGTCGTTAAGTACGTTTTCACTAACGTTAAGCTTAAAGATTAAATCCATAAACCGGGTTCTAAATTCTTTTACGGTTAATTTTCCGTGGAAAGCTTTTAAATGAGAATAAAGATTCCTGATTGAAACCAGTGCTTTGTTATAAGTTTCTTTACTTAGTTGAAATCTTTCATCGGAATCTTCATTTTCCGTTTTTCTGGAAAGAACATCCTGAAGTGTGTTTATCCATCTTTCATAACCGGAAAGAACTTTTAAATCTGCCGATGCCTTTAGCAGGCTTGAGAGATCAATATTTTCTATGTCAAGAAAACTATTGCTCAGTGCACGAAAGATACTTTTGTAATAATAATCGTTCTCTTGAATTTCCAGGAAATTTATCAAAGCAACAACGGGCGGGGAATTACTTAATGAAAACCTGTCGGTGAGATTATATGGCAACCCGTATAAAGGGAAAAGGTCTCTTATAATTGGTGAATATTTTTGAATCAGGTTAAAGACAATACAGATTTTATCCGGCTCGACATTTTCTTCTGTTATAAGATTCTTGATTTCTTTCGCTACCAAAGCAACTTCTGTTTCCCTGTTTCTTGCTGTTATTGAAATTAATTTTTCGGAAAAAGAAGTTTGTTTCTCTCTCTTCTTCAGAAATAAATCTTTTCTTACAGTTGAAATGAAATCATTAAAACCGGCTTGTGATAATTCCTCTACTTCTGTGAAACCTTTTTTCTTGAGTCTTGAATAACACTTGTCGAGATGCGAAAAAATCAAAGGATTGTAATCATAATAATCAAAAGTTAAAAAGAGCCGGCAATTACTTACAAAAGAAGTAAGATCAATAATTTCTATTTCAGGCGCCGTGAATTCATCAAAACCATTTATTATAACCAGGTCGACTGAAGGATATAATTCTCTGAATCTTTCATTAAATTCAATTGGAATAAGCTTAATAAGTTCCGAGTAAATATCTCCAATTTCTTTTAATCCTAACTGGTCTAATTTTTTTTGATATAAACTGTAAATAGATGAAATGTCTTCTGCTTTTCTTTTCTCCAGAGAAACAAGATTCCTGCTTTCTGCTTTTAAAGATTCGGGTGTGATTCCCTGTCTTTTATATTCTGAGATTACATTCCTAATTCTCTCGAGAGTTCCCGAAGGGATTTCCCCGGAATAATTTGAAAAATATTTTGGTTTGCTTTCCTGGAAACTTTGTCTTAGCAAAACTGCGGCGGCGGCATCACTTAAAATTTTTAGTCCGGCTTTTTTATCCCTGGAAAAAAGTTTTGTCGAAAATGTGCCTAATGTTTCGAGATTAATTTCAGAAACTGCATTTGAAGGGACTAACGAAATTATTTCTTTTTTAAGAGACCTGCTTTTCCTGTTCGTAGGAACAATAATCAGCAGTCTTTCAAGCTGATTTGATTTTATTAACGTGTCTATCTCAAAATCAATATCAATAGATTTTTCTGTGCTCTTTGTTAAAATCATCTTCCTAAAATCAAATCTAAATTGGATTTTCTTAACTGTTTTCTTATATCTAACCCAAGAAGTTTAACAACTTCATCAAATTCTTTTAACGCTGACTTTTTATCTTTAACTACAACCGACTCAAGTTCGATAAAATTTCCCAGCTCTTTTATTTTATCGAAATGTATCCTGGTATTTTTATATAAATATAAAATCCTTTTCTTTTCAACTACGGCTTTTATCATAAAAATATCATTGAAAAATTCCTCTGCTGAATTATCGCTTATCTTAAGAACATCATAATTAGAAACTCTCTCCTTAGATTTCTCATCTCTTAAATATTTTATTAGAGAATCTCTGCCGTTTTCTGTCCTGAGCTTAAGCAAACCTTTTTTAGCTTCATAATAAACATCTTTTTGATTGAGCAACGCTTTTGGTTTAAGTCCCAATGATTTAAGGATGTTTTGATACTTCCTGAAAGAAGGAATTTTAATTTTTATCTCAATATTGGACGGCATTTGGAATGTTATTTAATCTTAATTTGCGATGTATAAAGCTATTGAATTTTTCTTAATGTTGAGTATATTAAAAAGAAAAAAATATAGTTTTATGAAAAAGCTTCTCTTAGCTGTAATATTACTAATTCCTGCCTTAATTGTAAACGCCCAGGGCATAGGCGAGATGGCACCCGAAAAGAAGCCAATAGTTTTTCCGGATAATGTTTTAGGACTCGATATTATGTTTAGTGATGGCGGCTTTGGTCTTGGTGGATTTTACAGACGCCAGCTTTCAAATACTGTAACCGGCTTTGTTGATATATCAATGTCCGAAGCAAAAGATGATAGGGAATTTACATACACTTACCAGGATTATTATGGTTATATAGACACCTATACTCTTGGTAAAGTAAATAGAGTTTTTCTTCTCCCACTTAATTTTGGTCTTCAATACAGGCTTTTTAAAGATGTAATTTTTGAAAATCTGCGTCCTTACATTAACGCAGGTGTTGGACCTACTTTTGTTGTAACAACTCCTTATGAACGGGAATTCTTTAATGCATTTGGTTATGCAAATACAAAAGTAACTCTCGGTGGTTATTTTGGGTTCGGTGCTAATTTTGGATTGGATAAATCGAGCCTTATAGGAATAAACTTAAGGTATTATGTTGTACATTTCTTTGATCATGGAGTAGAAAGCCTTGTGGGAAAATCGAGAAAAGATATTGGTGGAGTTTACCTTACAATTAATTTGGGTATAATGTATTGATCGCAGAAATCCCTGCGTTCAGCGGGTATAAAGACGACACATTTAATTTTTTAGATGAACTCTCGATAAATAACTCGCTGCAGTGGTTTGCAGAAAACAGAGAGAGGTATAATAATTCTATCGTTCTGCCTTCAAAATCTCTCATTCTTGCTCTCGCACCCTTCTTCAATCAACTTGAACCGAAGATAAACACGGAACCAAAATTTGATAAAACTTTGATGAGGATAAACAAGGATTTTAGATTTTCAAATGGAACTCCATACCGGAATTATTTTCTCGTTCACTTCAGAAGATTTAAAGATGACAGTGAGTTTTATGTTTACATTAGTAAAGATGGAATTGAATATGGTCTTTATGTAAATAATAATCTTGGCAATGAATTATTCTTCAATAAAAATTTGCCTGGACATAGAGATGAACTTATAGAAACTTTTAAAAGATTTGATTTGAACGACAAATTTGATTTCTATGAAATGAATAAATCGAACGTAGAGCTTGTGAAAAAGAGTTTTAATATTGAAGAAGATTTCAATAAAATGGCGCGGACAAAAGATATTCTCTTACAAAAAGAAATGAGTAAGAGTTCTGAGATTATTTATACTTCTGATATTCTTTTAGAGATAATAAAAACATTTTCGCAGCTTTATACAATTTACTGCTTCTGCATTTCGCAAAACCCACTTCATTTAGTTGAAACTTTTGAAAATCAAATTGGAATAATTAAGTAGATAAGTTTAAAGTGAATCATTAAAATGGATAAAGACAAAATAAATTATAGAAAAAAGGTTGCCGAGTTAGCCAAAGAAGTAATTCTTGAACAATTGAGCTTCTTTGATTTTTTATCTGAAATTGGTGGGGAAGATTATGTTTCAAAAATTGGGGATGAAGAAGTTGATGAATTAATAGATTTAATCGAGCATATACCATATGGATCATCTCAAAAATATTATGAAAAAATTTGGGATTTAATAGGAAGGTTAGAAAACTCTTCCCACTTTTAACTCAAAAGCATTCTTAAATATTGCTTATTTCAATAAACACAGACTCAAGTAGTACTAAATATTTTTTTTAATGTTATAAAATGTTCCCCCGCGTAAGAAAATCATTAGTTAATAATTTGTCTTATCCAAACAATCATTTCGGCATTTTTAACTATCAAGCCGCCTTCCATTTAATTGTACATCCAATCGAAAAAGTTTCCGGAACTGAAATTTCTTTTCCCTCAAGAAGCTCATCAATTGCACTTCTTAAATACTTGCTCACAACTTTTCCCGGTTCTCGCCAGTTATCGTCGATCTTTCCATGATAAACCAATTTACGGTCACTGTTGAATAAAAATGTTTCAGGCGTGTGTGTTGCTCCGTAAGCTTCGGCAGTTTTCTGATCTTCATCTCTTAAATAAGGAAAATTAAATTTTTTGCTCTTTGCTCTTTCAACCATGTGATCGAAAGAATCATCGGGATAATTTGTTAAGTCGTTTGAATTAATTGCAACGATTGACAAGCCTTTATTCTTATAATCATTTTGAATAGCAATTATTCTCTCTTCATACGCCTGAACGTAAGGACAATGATTGCAGCTGAAAATAACTATTAAGGCTTTGCTCTCCTTAAAAGATTCTAAAGAATATGTTTTTCCATCCGTTGCCGGAAGATTAAAACCGGGAGCTTCGGAACCAATTTTTAATTTCGATGTTGCCATTATATCTTCTCCTTTGCATTCATAAACTTTGGTGATCTCTTTGTCATCCCGAACCTTGCCAAGGGCATCCCTTCGGAGTTTCGGGATCTCTTGAATTGATTAAGATTCTGAAATAAATTCAGAATGACTATCTATGTTTCAATTCAAAATGAAATTAAGAACATCCTCAAACTTTGGTAAATGATTCAAGTTATAAGTAAATTTTAACACTTTATCATCAACTTTGTTTTAATATTAATATGATGAACTCAACACAAGATATAGAATTTTTAGAAAAGGTCAATAACCGGTTTGAGAACTACCGTGAAAAGGCAATTAATCACAGGCGGTTCAAACATTCTGATGTAAAACCTCTCTTATTAAACTTAGGGAAAAAAGATTTTACAGTTAATAAAGCCGGAGAATCCGTACAACACAGAGAGATTTACTTAATAAAATGGGGCAACGGAAAAACAAAAGTATTTCTCTGGTCTCAAATGCATGGCGACGAACCTACTGCAACAATGGCTCTACTAGATCTATTTAATTTTCTCAACAGCGATGATGAGTTTAATGATTTCAGAAACCTTATAAAAAATAATTTAGAATTATATTTTATGCCGGTTGTTAACCCGGACGGAATGGAACTTTATCAGCGGAGAAATATTTTTGAGATAGACATAAACAGGGACGCAGTTAAACAGCAAACACCGGAAGGCAAATTACTGATGAACACTTTCAAAAGTATCAAAGCAGATTTCGGTTTTAATCTTCACGATCAAAGCACAAGATATTCGGTTGGTAATAGTCCAATCCGGTTACTTTGGCTTTTCTTGTTCCAACTACTGATTATGAAAAAAGTCTCTCGCCAAAAAGAGAAGATGCAATGAAACTTGTTTCGATAATATTTAAGAATATCTCTCACTTTATTCCTGGAAATATTGCGAAATACTCGGATGAATTTGAACCGAGAGCATTCGGTGATAACTTTCAGAAATTAGGTACAAGAACGATTCTCGTAGAATCCGGCGGTTATAAAAACGATACCGAAAAGCAGCATATAAGAAGAATGAATTTTCTCACTTTGCTTTCGGCTTTCAAAAGTATAGCGGAAGAATCTTACAAAACTGAAAACATAAAAACTTATAATGAAATTCCATTTAATGAAAAATTTATAATGGACCTTGTACTAAGGAATCTTACAGTAAAAGAAAAAGAGAGCGGACATATAGTTGATATCGGAATTAACAGAGAAGAAATAAACTGGAACAACGCTAAAGAATTTTATCTTAAATCTTCAATTGAAGATCTCGGTGATCTTTCAAACTTTTTTGGATATGAAGAATATCGATTTAAAAGGAATGGAAGTTACAAAGGGAAAAACCTATCCAGATGTTTTTAATTCAATATCGGAAATAGAAAAGATAAATTTAACCAAGCTTTATGAAGAAGGATATACAAATGTTATTCTAAAAGACAATTTAGCAAAAACGGGTCCCACAAAAATTCCTTTGAACATTTATATTCAAAATGCTCCTGAAGAATCTGAAAAGATTATGCTAACTGAAATCGCTAATCTTATTATTAAAAAAGATGGGAAAGTTAAGTATGTTGTTGTTAACGGATTTTTAATCAATCCTGAAAAAATTGATTTTAAGAATTCTAATGCACTTATATTATAAGCTGTAATTCTAAAAAAATATTTAATGAATTATGATTTTCTTCCCCCTTTTAACAATATTAAATAAACAGATAGAATTAAACTCAGAATTCAAGAAAAATACTTTCCCATTTCTTGATATGCTTTACAACTTTGCTTTACGAATTACGGGAAACGAAAATGATGCCGGCAAACTTATAATTGAAACATATCTAAGAGCTTTCCGTTTTTATAATCATCTTGATGAAAATACGGATTACAAATTTTGGATGTTTCGGGTTATAAAAAATGCTTATGAAGATCTGTACGGAAAAATTTCCAATAGTAATGATGAAACAAAAAAATCTTCTAATATTTCCGAAGTGCTTGCTTCACTTCCTGTAGAACTAAAATCAATTATTATACTATCAGATATTGAAAACTTTACTGATGAAGAAATAGTTGCTTTTTCAGATTGTCCTTTGCCTGTTGTAAAAGAAAGATTAGCCGATGGAAGAAAAATTCTTTTCAAAAATGTTAATAGAGATACTAAGGAATTGCAGGATAGTGAAATTCAATCTTACATTAAAAAATTAATAATGGAAGAGCTAAAGATAGAACCAACTCCTGAAAACATTAAAAAGAAGATACTTAAAAAGATAAAGTAAGTTCCTGCTATTTACAGATAAAGAAAATCATTAAATTATCCCGCATAAAGTATCCGGTATTATTTTCTGTTTAATTTAAGAATCAATTCTTATAAACTAAAAAAAGAGGAAGTATGTTCAATATAAAAAATATTTTGTTGCCCACAGACTTCAGCGCTTTGTCTCTATCAATTTCCGGTTATGCTGAAGACCTGGCAGAACAATATTCTGCAAAACTTCATCTTCTTCATGTTCTTGAAAAAACTCCGCCCATTCTTACAATACATTCATTGGATTTATCGGAAGAAAAAATCATTAAAAGCATTGATGATGATGCAAAGATGAAACTTGAAAAGGCTGTTGAAAAAATCAGTAAGAAAAAGAATATAGAAATTGTGCCTGCAATCCGTAAAGGAATAGATTACGATGAAATTATAAAGTATTCGGAAAAAGAAAAAATCGATTTAATTGTCATCGCAACTCACGGCAGAACCGGAATTCTTCACACTTTACTCGGCAGCGTTGCCGAAAAAGTTATAAGATATTCCAAAATTCCGGTTTTAGTGACAAAAGTAAAAGGAATATCGAAGGCTCAATAACCTTGATTGTCGGGGCTATCTTCGATATATTTAAAGTTGAATTTGAAAAAAAGGATAATAATTGGCTAGGATTAAAAACGTTGAGGCTTTCTGCAGTTTTTGCAACGGCTTAAGAAAAATGGAATTAGCCGGAGAAGTAACAGGGAGCGAAAACAAAAGATGGGCAAAGTGCAAAAAGTGCAAGCATACTATGGTTATTGATTTAATCGAAGATGTGAAAGCGACAAAAGTTTCTCTTGAAGGAATAGAAAATGACGAGTGCATAAAATATTCCCCGCAGAAATCTTATGAAGTCGGTCAGTCAATTTATCATGAAAACTGGAATGACTTTGGTAAAGTAGTGGGCAAGGAAATTCTTTCGAACGGTCATAAATCAATTGCCGTCGAATTTCAAAAATCTGGACATAAAAAATTAATTGAATCTTTAACAACTTAAAAAAACCACGAAGCGAGGTGAATTTTTTTGGTCGGTATATCCGTTGGTGAAAACGAATCCATTGATAAAGCTTTAAGAAGATTTAAGAAAAAATACGAAAGATCAGGAGTTCTTAAAGAGTATAAGAAAAGAACATTTTTTGTAAAGCCTTCTGTAAAGAAACGAATGGAAAGGTTAAAGGCTCTGCGAAGAGCACATCGCGTGGAAAACATGGAAGTGTAGAAAACATGGAATAGTTTTTCTGCCTCTTGAACAAAGAGGCATTTTTATTTTAAATCGAAATTTTGGGGACCAAATTTTCCTTTTCTTTATGATAATTCTTTTTGAAATGAGCAGTAATAATATCAAAAGCCTCGTCAACAGTATTGCAAAAAGAAAATAGATTTAAATCCGCTTCGCTAATCACGCCACGTTCTACCAGCCCTTTGAAGTTAACTATACTACTCCAGTATTTCTCATCATAAACAACAAGCAATAATTTCTTTTTGATCTTCCCTGTTTGTAAGAGAGTAATCAATTCAAAAAACTCATCCATCGTACCGTAACCGCCGGGAAAAACAATTAAAGCTTTGGCAAGATATGCAAACCAGAATTTTCTCATAAAGAAGTAATGAAATTCAAGACTTAAATCGGGAGTAACATATTTATTAACAAACTGCTCAGAAGGAATACTAATATTTAATCCGATAGAATAACCACCGGCTAATTTTGCACCTTTGTTTGCTGCTTCCATAATTCCAGGTCCGCCCCCGGTACAAATAATAAACCTGTTAGCCTGTGTCTTCAGTCCCATAGACCATTCAGTTAATCTCTTTGATAATTCAACAGCATCCTCATAATATTTTGACATCTCAACAAGACGCTCAGCGCTTCTTAATTCCTCTGCAAGTTTTGGAGTACTACCAGGATTTATTGTTTTAAACTTATTAAGAGCTTTAGTTGCGTCACGGTGAGACATTAACCTTGCAGAACCAAAGAATACAATTGTATCCATTATTCTTAGTTTTCTGAACCTGCTTTGAGGTTGTATAAACTCCGAAATTATTCTTAATATCCTTGCGTCAGCAGAATTCATGAAGTCAACATCTTCATAAGGTTTAAGAGTTTTCTTTTTTGGGGATTTCTTTTCGGTCATAAAATTTTCCGGATTATGTTAGTGAATAAAAAAGCGATCTTTTTTCATTAGAATAAAATCTCTATTTTCGCTCTTAGTTAATAAAATGTTTGATATAGTTTAAAGATACTCATAAAAATAAAATTATAAAGAGATATTCCTAATCATATAAAAAAAATTATTGGTCACCTATGAAATTTTTTAGAACACTGCTTCTCTTCATTTTATCTTCACTCACACTTTCAGCTTCGTCAAAAGATGAAATACAAAACAAAATTGATAACATTCTAAGGAGGTTGCCTTCGGGAACGAAGGCAGGAATATTAATAATCAATCCTTTAACGGAAGATACGTTGTACAGTCTTAACCATACGGTTTCAATGATACCTGCATCAAACACAAAACTGTTCACTACAGCGACTGCCTTATCAATTATGGGAGGAGATTTTGTTCTTGCCACAAGACTTTTCAGCGATGATGAAAACATAAGCGATGGAATAGTAAATGGGAACGTATATCTGAAAGGTTACGGTAATTCCCTTTTCACACAAGAGGACCTTCAAGCAATGATTAATGAATTAAAAAACAGGGGTGTAAAAAAAATTACTGGAAAAATTATTGGAGATGATACATACTTTGACGAGATTTATACACGTGACGATTGGATTACGGACGAAGTCGCAAACGTAAGACTTCCGCCTATATCAGCTTTGGTAATAGATAGAAACCGTGAAGTTGTCCAAAGAGTTCGTAGAGGAAGGCTTAGAAATTATTTGGTTAATATTAAAAATCCCCCTCTTTATGCGGCTTCATTATTAAGGACAAAACTTATTGCCTCCGGAATTACTGTTGGTTCAAATGCTGAAAAAGGAGTTACCCCGGACAAAGCTTATTTAATTTTGGAAAAAGGAATTACTTTAAGACAGCTTATAAAACAAACTAACAAAGAGAGTGACAATTTTCTCGCAGAATGTTTATTCAAAACAATCGGAGCAGTTGAAAGCGGTGAACAGGGAAATTCTTTTTATTCAACACAAGCTGTCTTATCATTTATTTCAGATAACGGAATTTTCTCAAATGGAACAGCTGTTGTTGATGGATCAGGTATTTCAAGATTCGACCAGGTAACTGTCGGGTCAATCACAGGCTTGTTGGAGAAGATGTATTTTGATGTCGCAAACTTTGACGATTTTTATAACTCATTAAGCATAGCCGGTGTGGATGGAACTCTTGAAAAAAGAATGAATGCAACACCTGTTGAGAATAATTTTCATGGCAAAACCGGAACCCTAAACGGAGTTTCATCAATTTCAGGGTATTTAACCTGTGCTAATGGCGATGACCTGGTTATATCTATTCTATTTGAGTTTAACAGGGACGGGGCAAACTTTTACAGGGATATCCAGGATAGTATAATTGAAACCCTTTACAATTTAAACTAACAAAGCCCGGATTCTCTCCCGGGCTTGTTGGCTCTTAATCAATTTTTATCTCTTATTGATTGGGCGTCTTCTGCTGCTGATTTTGATTTTGCTGAAAGTTATTCTCATTTGGAAGAGTTGGAGTCTGAGGAACATTTTGTCTTCCCGATTTTTGAATTATACTTTCAATTTGTTGTGAAGAGCTTTGACCCGGAAGAAAGAACAAATTAATAATCAATCCAAGTGCTGCAAGAGAACCAGCGAGCCACCAGGTAGCGCGACTCAGAAAATCCGCAGTCCTTCTTGTACCGAAAACAGTTCCCATTCCGGCACCGCCAAAGGTTCCTGCAAGTCCGCCTCCCTTGCTGGATTGCATCAAAACAATAATTATCAAAAGCACTGCAATTATTGCACAAATAATAACTAAAAGTGAGTACATTCTATTTCTCCTTAATTCACCGTAGCGGGGGAGGGATTCGAACCCCCGACACGTGGATTATGATTCCACTGCTCTAACCGACTGAGCTACCCCGCCGAAAAAATTTAGACGGGAAATATAGCCAGTTTTACAGTTATTTACAAAATTTAACTATCAACATTCTTAATCTCTAAAGCTTTCCACAAATAATCAAGCAATTCCGTCAGCCCATATCCTGAAACCGCAGAAAAAACAAGCGGCGGAGAATCGGCATTTTTTATTTTCTTTTTACTAATCTTTTTTATTTCACTTTCTTCTATCAAATCTGCTTTGGATAAAGAGACTATTTTGGTTTTCTCCGCAAGTTTTTTACTATGACTTTTAAGCTCGTTCAATAAGACATTGTATTCTTCCTGGTAATTCTCGGAAGTTATATCGATCAGGAATAAAAGAATCTTCGTTCTCTCGATATGCCTTAAGAATTTTATACCGAGTCCTTTTCCCTCGTGTGCGCCTTCAATTATTCCGGGGATATCAGCGACAGTAAAGCTTATGAAGTCTTTATATCTAACAATTCCAAGATTTGGTTCGAGAGTTGTAAAAGGATAATCCGCAATCTTCGGTTTTGCTGCAGAAATTTTAGAGATCAAAGTTGATTTTCCAGCATTTGGAAAACCAACAAGCCCGACATCTGCAATGAGCTTTAATTCTAAAATTAATTTTCTTTCTTCTCCCGGCTTCCCATCTTCTGCAAATCTCGGCGCCTGATTGGTTGGAGTTGCAAAATTGCTGTTTCCTTTTCCACCTTTCCCGCCTTTAGCAACAATTACTTCTTTTCCATCTTCATCAAGATCAGCAATAATTTTTTTTGTCTTCGCATCTTTAATTATTGCCCCAACAGGAACTTTTATAAAAACATCTTCTCCATCTTTCCCATCTTTTAATGAAGAACCGCCTGCATCAGCATCCTCAGCTCTATAAATTTTCTTATACCTGAAATCCAGCAAGGTTGATAAATTGTGATAAGCTTTAATAACAACGCTACCTCCTTTGCCGCCGTTTCCTCCTGCAGGTCCGCCTTTAGGTACATATTTCTCTCTTCTAAAGGATACAGCCCCGTCTCCTCCCCTACCGGCGCAAACTTCTATTTCGGCATAATCAATAAACATTAGTCAGCCTGTTGAAAGTAATCCGAAACCGCATCTGTTAAAGCAACGGCTTCTTTGTTAAAGGGATCCACTTTATAAGTAGAAAAAACTTTCTTAAGTACATCGGCAGCTTTATTATAATCACCACACTCTTCTAATTTTTCCATAGTGCTTGTAAAGTCCTCTCCATCATCATTAAAAATTATGCTTATTATTTTTTCCGTCTCTTTCTTACTTAAAAAAGAAAAGAGATCCTTTTCAAATTTAGATTCATTAATCGGAACTTCTTCGACCAACTCATCTGTTTCATTCTCATTCGAAGTTTCTTCACCAGCATTCATTTCCTCCATTTCATCAGCAAGTTCTTCCTCTTCAACATTTGCATCATATTCTTCAACCTCTAAAGTTTCTGTCCCTACATTTTCCGTGTCTTTTCGCAAAGGCAAGAGAAGCTCCTTAAGTTCATCGATATCAATTTTCTTTCTACTATTCTTATATTCTTTATTTAATCTTGAACTGAACTCATCAAGATTTTCCGATTTGAGGTATGTCCCTACAAAATTAATATGCACGGAGGATTTGCTTACGGTTCCTTCATTATAAAAATCAGCTATTGAATCGATAGCATCTGAAATAATCATTTCTGATTTTTGAGAGAAAAGTTCATCATTAATTTTTTTTATTGTCGTTTCAAAATCTTTCTTTTTGATGCTTACTTGTTTTTTCTTAACAAAATATGAATTGAGCACATCTCTCAGGTAATCATAATAGTAGATATGATTAAGATAAACTTTTATTTCAGAAACATCTCTTGATTCTTCATTCTTAAAAACTAAATCAGTTAAAGTACTTAAGGGATGTATTGTAAAGTTAGCATTGAATGCAACAGCTTTTTCAATAAGTTTTTTTGTTTGATCAAATGAAAGTTTTTTTTTCTTCTTGAGTTCCTCAGTTATTTGATTAAAATACTCACTTATTTTTACACCGGAATAATCAAATGCGGAATTCTCAAGAAGGAGTTTACGGTCTTTATAAATGAGATAATCGAGTTCCCCTGAAATGTATTTTATTATTGCAGGGTGAAGCTCCAGGTCAATAAGCTTTTCAAGTGTAAAAGCAGAACCAAGGTTATTGATTTTATTCAGGTTATAATCTGTTATAAACTGTGTTTCTTTTTCATACATATCTATGTTTTTACATTAATTCTTAAAGTGAAAATAAAAAAATCCCTGTTAAAAGAATAATAGAAGCGAAATACATATTTAGCCGAAAACAGGTAGTAGAACTACGACAAGTAAATGGTGTTTTGTTCGATTGTTAAACGGCTCCGGAAAGATTAGCTTATACCCAAGATAATGATTCAGAAGAAAAAGAAAAGAAAAGATGATTAAGATTTTTGATACGATGTTTAAGACTTTGAATTTGATGAGTGTTCCAGGTAGAAAAGGATTGGGACAATACTTCTGAACAAACGGCTTTACATTCTGTTGATTATGATTAGATGATAAAAATATGAACAGATTGTGAATGAAACGATTAGATGATTAAAGTTGTAAAGTTTGTAAAGCCTGATTGAAATACTGGAGACTCTGCCGAATGGTTCTTGCTGTATGTACTACTCTTACTGTCGAATCGCATAGCAGGAACAAGTCGTAGAGTCTCTTCTTTTAATAATAATTTTTGATTTTAAGACTCTGTCTAAGTTACTTGATTTAGTTTTTCCCTAATGACTAAATAGAGTAATTTGGGGGTAATTAACTCCCACAATAGTCGACAGAGTCTATTTTTTATTTTAAAATTTCTAATAATTCATTCCGAACTTGTTTTGGAATCTTAAACGACTATGACAGATGCTGAAACCAGTTCAGCATGACATTTACTACTTTATCTTAATAACAACCCGAAGAGGCATATGATCTGAAGGATATCTCCCATCAAATGTATCGGTAATTATCTGATGCTTATAAACTTCGATATCGTTCTTGATAAAGATATAATCTACTTTATTTCCTTCTTCCAAAGATTGCCCAAACTTGTTATAAGTAATGTTCAAACCGGAGCTGTCGACTTTAGCAATTTTTTGTGTATCGAATAAATAATTTTTCCTTCCGCCTGTAAGAATTTTATATCCGCCAAAATCAGATTTGAAATTAAAATCGCCGGCTATTATAGCAGGAGTTTTACCAGCTATTTCTGCAACCTTATCATTTAAAAGATTCGCTTCTTCCAGCCTAGCCATTATTCCCTTATAATCGAAATGTGTATTGAAATAGTAAAAGATTTTCCCGGTTTCTTTATCCTTAAATTTCCCCCATGTTACGTTCCTTATAGTAGCTGCATCCCATCCTATCGAAGGTTTCTCAGGAGTATTCGATAACCAGAATGTTGAATCCTCCAGAATTTCAAATCTTTCTTTATTATAAAAAATAGCTTCATACTCTCCTGCTTCCGCTCCGTCATCTGTTCCAACCCCAACCCAGCCAAAACCCGGAAACAGTTTTACTAAATCATCAACCTGGGATTTTAAAGCTTCCTGCACACCAAAAATATCTGCACCGTGAGTTTTAATTACAGAAGCAACAAGCTCTTTCCGGTTTGCCCAGGAGTTAATCCCTTTATCAATTGCAACCCGAATGTTGTATGTAATAACTTTAATCGAATCATTTTCGGCTGAAAATGAAACGAAATTCATACTAAGGAATATCAAAGCGAGTAATAGATTTTTTTTCATATACTTTATTTTATTTGATTTTGTTTAGATAATAATCAAGTTATGTCCAATATAAAAAAACTTGTCATTCTGAATTTATCCACGCCTTTGGCGGGATCCCGCCTTGGCGGTGATTTCAGAATCTTTATCAATCCAGGAGATCCCGAATCAAGTTCGGGATGACATCACATTCACATCACATTTTTAGTTTATAACTATTAAGAATTTTCTGTAATTTTAAGAACAGCTCTTCAAACTTTTCTAAGTAATCCTTAAATAATTCTTTTTGTCCTTGTGTTGGGCTCGCATCCGCACTTTGAACAGAAGTAACGAGACTTGCAAAAACAGCATCTATAGAAGTGATTCCTGCTTTATATATTTTTAATGAATCAATTATTTCTCCGGCAGTATTTGCTGAATCCTTTAAAAGAAGATTAACTTTACTGTGGGCATCAAATACTCGTCTAAGAACTCCTCCAATATTTTGTGCAAACTCCAATTGTTTTTTTAATTCCTCTACAGTCACTTCGACACGCGGATCCATTTTGACATTTAATTCTTGATTATACTCCTTCCCATCGACTGCCAATGTAACAAGATAAGTTCCGGGAAGAACAAGTGGTCCCTCTGGTTTAAGTGGCGTACCTTTCATCCATAATCCCGAAATACCGTAATCATATTTAAGTGCGGGAGGTCTTTTATATCTTAAATCCCAGATAAACCTGTGCATACCCGGTTTGTCCGGGAGAAGCTGCGGAGTTCCAAGCCATCTTTTATCAAAGTAACGTTCGGCAGTTAATTTTTCCTGAAGATCAGAATTTGAGAATTGCCGAATAATATTTCCATCTGCATCTGAAATTTTAAGTGAGATTTCTTTAACATTATCCTTGAGCCAATAATCTATTATAGCGCCGTCGGGAGGATTTTCTCCAACTGGCGTAGAGGGAGGCCACGGTGTATCACGATTTTCATTCCCTCTTATTCTCCATGCATCACCCGGATGAAAAAGATGAACAGGATCTGCAACCATACCTGAACTAAGTTCGCGAAGCGGTTGTAGATCATCGAGAATCCAGATTGCTCTTCCCTGTGTTGCAGCAATAAGATCATTATCGTGAACTAAAAGATCGCGTACAGAAGTTGTTGGAAAATTCAGCCTGATCGGCTGCCACGATTTTCCATCATTAAATGATACATAAACATTCCGGTTTGTTCCGGCAAATAACAATCCTTCCTGTTTAGTATCGGACCTAACAACATTTACATACTCATTATCAGGAAGACCATTAATTATTTTTTCCCATGTTTTTCCATCATCTTTTGTCTTTAAGATTAAGGGACTGAATTTATTTAACCTGTGAAGATTTACAGCAACATAGGCTGAATGAATAGAAAATGGTGAGGGATCGATTGCATCTATTCTCGCCCATAAAGGAATATTGGGCGGTGTAACATTTTGCCAGTTTTTTCCTTCATCAGTTGTTAATTGAACAAGGCCATCATCAGTTCCAACCCAAATTATATTTTCTGAAAGATTAGAAGGAGCGATACTCCAGATTACTCCGAAACCACAACTACCTGCTTCTTCAAAATCAGGATTATCACAATTAGAAGAATCACCAGACTTCCTGCTTAAATCCGGACTTATAATATCCCAGCCTTTTCCATTATCTGTCGATCTGAAGAGATACTGCGCGCCAAAGTATAGTGAACGTTTTCCAATTTGTGAATATGCAATAGGTGTAATCCAGGAATAACGGTATTTAACTGTATTTGGTTTTTCTGCATAACTTGAAAACGGCCAGGGAGAAATTTCAGCAGATTGTCTTGTTTCTTCATCAAACCTGTTAAGGTTGCCTCCAAGACCAGAGCCAATCACCATATCGGGATCAATAGGATTTGGAATATCATAATCTCTTTCATCGGCACCGACAGGATGCCAGTCACGCATATCAACAACTCCATAAGGTCCACGACTTAAAATTGAAACTGTACCATTATCCTGCTGACCCGCATAAATCCTGTAAGGAAACCTGTTATCTACAGCTAAATGATATAACTGACCAGTTGGCTGGTTATACCAATTCGACCACGTTTCGCCTCCATTAACCGTAACTATTGTTCCCTGGTCCGATGCTGTTATCATATATTCAGGATGTTTGGGATTTATCCAGAAAAAATGATAATCATCTCCTCCGGGTGCACCGATAAAAACCTCAAAAGTTTTTCCTCCATCAGTTGATTTCCTTATGGAACGATCCATCACATAAACTATATCAGGATTTCCCGGATCAACATTTAACCTTCCGAAATATGAATTAGCCAAAACTTCATTATTATTTACATGAGTCCACGATTTTCCTGCATCATTTGAACGGTATAATCCTTTTTCATTACCTTCGGCATCTATGCTTGCATAAATAATTTTTCCTTTGGTTCCTTCTGCGACTGCTAATCCAATCCTGCCAAGAGGAATATTGGGCAACCCGTTACCTGAAAGTTTTGTCCAGTGTTCACCGCCATCAATACTTTTATAAATTCCCGAATGTCTTCCGGTCTGAGGCAGATAATAATCGAGCCAGGGGTGCATTCTCATTTGCCATAAAGCCGCATAAATTATTTCAGGTTGAGTTGCATCGTAGGCAAGATCAACTGCACCGGTTGAATCATTAACATAAAGAACCTGGTCCCAGTTTTTGCCGCCATCTTTAGTAAGATAAACTCCCCTGTTTTTACTTGAACCGAAAACAGGCCCGAGCGCAGCAACAAGTACCCGTTCAGGATTTTGCGGATGAACTAAAATTCTTCCGATATATTTTGTTTCTTTTAATCCTATGTTCTTCCATGTTTTGCCGCCATCATCAGTTTTGTAAACTCCATCACCATCAAGAATATCATAGCGCCAGGCAACCTGTCCTGTTCCAACATAAATAATATTTGGATTGGAAGGTGCAATTGTTAGTGCCCCAACAGCAGATGCGGATTCATTCTGCATTAAAGGCTGCCAGGTATTTCCCGCATCGATGGTTTTCCATACACCTCCCCCAGCGCCTCCGAAGTAATAAACATTGGTAGAATCAGGGATGCCGTCACAGACAGTTCCCCAACCTCCTCTGAAGGGTCCAACTAACCGCCATTTCATATCAGAATACATCTTAACTGAAATTGGCTGAGGAAATATGTTACTGCTTAATGAAAGAGTAAGCACCATTAATATTATTGTAAAGTGATTTTGCCACTTAACTCTGGTTGAAAATAATTTTGAAAACATTGAAATACTTATTTGTTGATGTAATTGTTATAAACAATCTACTAAGTAAGTTAAATTTTTACAACTTTAGCGAGTAACAAGGTTTAGAGATTTAGAATCTTTGAATTTTGACTCTTTCAACATTTTTGTTGTAGTGATACTACTACATACGAATAGTAATTACTTCTATATATATCCTCATCTTTTGGCTTTATATTGACTATCGAGATTATGATTAAGTTATGATATACGATTTGTTAATTTGAGATTTGATGATGTTTACAAAGCTTTATGATGTTGAATGTACAGAGAAAAGATGATTAGTGAACGAAACGTATGATAAAGGTTAGTTTGTAAAGAAAGATGATCGTAAGGTATTTTTAAGAGAGACTCCGTTAACAGCGGAGTCTTTTTTTATTTTAAATTATCTATAATATTGTTAATCTATTGTGTTTATTTGAGTTATGTTTTAGTAAGTAACATTATAATAACATATTCAATTGAAAAATTATTCGTCTGAAATTGTTATTTCCATTGGCTCATTGACTTTTTACTTACTTGTCCGGCGAAGACGGATTAAAGATGTTAGGCGTTATTTAACATCGTTGTGCAATAAAAACCATTATCTTACTGTCTTTGGTGACAGGTTCACAATACCAATTGCCATAAACATGTTGTGTGCAAAAACCAATGTTCTGTAAGGTATTTATTATCTCTTTAGAACTGCGAAAGCGGAGTTCACTCTCCGCTTCTAAAACTTTTCCAGTTTTATTAAAAACATAATAACTTTTAAAGCAGACCTGGTTATGACTAACACTAATTAGTTCTAACCAATATTCTATGAGACCAAATGGTGATTTGATCAGCTTATAGGTGGATTCACGATTCCAATTTTCCCAGGCTTTGGCTGCTGGATTACGACTCTCAAAGGCAATATATCCTTCTTGTCTCAATGCGGTGTAAATAGCACGGAGAGTCGCATACCACTTAGAATCATCAAGAAAAATTTGTACAACATTACCTGTCATAAGCACAAGATCAGCCTTCGGTGAACCTAAAATAGACGCATCCCCTTTTTTCCATAGGACTAAATCAGCGTAGGCTTGTTTCTTGGCATATGTTAACATAGCAGAGGAGGGATCAATGCCAATAACCTGTCGGTCATTGCCCACTAATTCACGAGTAAGAAGACCCGTACCACACCCTAAATCAAAAATGATTTTTGCTTTTATATCTTCTGCAAGTTGAACATAAAAATCAGTATCAATGCCTCGAGGATTATTTATGTCGTACAGTGCTACCAATCGTGGATCAGTATAATGTAAATCAAGTTTCATAATACATCTAACGCCTAACGAAGTTGCTGCTAAGCCGTAGCCCAAAACAAGCATGCTCTATTTATTTCTAATGCCAAAGATTAAGCAAACCGTGCTTATCTTTTTTTACAAGTATAGTTTGCAAGTTTATTAATTTTGTAAGAACACTTCGAACAAGTTTGCTGAAACGGAACTACTAACATTAAAATTGCAAAAACGCCGAGTGCGAATATGCGGTCGGGTTAATGCGCCTGTTAGGCACTATTTTAACCATGCCTTAATTTTTTAGAAAATAAATGAGTATTGAAAACCTAACGTTAAAACTCCATTATTTATTTTATCATAGCGTCTACCATTATGATTTCCATTATAATCATAAGCTACATAGTTATATCCATAAACTTTATTAAATGGCAAATAATACATTAAATCAATATTGAAATGTCTGGAAGTTGAGTAACCTACTCCTAAACATAGCGATGTTACATTTCCACCACTCTCAGAGTATACTTGGACACCATGTGCATTCCCTCCGTTGCTAAAGAAATCAATTCCCAAAACTCCATAAAAATTACTTTTAAATATTTTTGACTCTAAAAATATTCCCTTATCTATGCCAATATAATCTTCATATAATAAAAGTAGTCCGATTCTAAAATCTATTTTGTATTTTTCTAAAAAACTGAACCCTATTGATAAGTGAAGATTTAATGGTAAAAATGTATTTATATAATTTGAACTTCCATTTTTATAATTGTAATAATTTGCAAATATAACTGCTACTTCGTCTCTTATGCCTAATTCAATATTTATCGGCAGTTTATTTTTTCCCTCGACTAATAATTTATAATAAGCAGTAAAATCATTGGACAAATAATAAAATTCGAAAGTATATTTATCCTGAATTTTAATATTGGTAGTTGCAAATAAACTGTCTTCACTACTTTTTTTAAAATTTAAATAATCATAATCAATAATTTTCTTATTCGATGTTAATACAAGAATATAATTAATGGAATCGGAATTTATTTCTTTACGGATAAAATAAAGTGAATCATTTTTGCTTTTAAAAATTAAAGCATAAGAGATTTCCTCAGGTGGATAAAAATATCTATTTTTAACTAATAAGGATGGAACACCTTTTATTAATTTTGCTGGTGTAAAATCATTTACATTAGATTGTTGTCCTAAGTTTTCTTGAGAAAAAATCAGTAAAGGGAAAAGAATGAAAAGTAAAAATAATTTTAACATTTAATGCCCCTAATTATTTTATAAGAACTTTGAATTTATATGTCAAAAGAATTAAATATTATTTAGTAATTTATGTATATTCTTTAATTGCCTAACTATTACTTATACCGAATTGGTACTTTACAATACGGTTGATATTCCCGAATTATTTTCCAACATATAAGCCAATTTAAAATCCTCATATTTTTCTATAGCTAAATCTAATATATACAGTTATAACAAAATCGAAATATCTCTTCACGAAATATTCCCGAAAATAATTCTTAAATACCATCTCTTAATCCATTATTCTAATAATTATTGAGCAGATGAGTATATACTTGCTCAGACATCCACCCATTGTCATCGTAATCTTTGATTTGAAATCGCGTCCCATAAATATGAACAGGTAAAAAGTAAATTAAAATTCTTTCCATGGCAAGTAAAACTGAATTTTAATCTTCATTATTTTAGTTATATGATCTTGAAGAATTCTTTATTTTAAATAATCTATTCCTTTTATTTTCAGCATTAACACTAAATTTTGACTCTTTCAACATTTTTGTTGTAGTAATACTACTACATACGAATGGCAATTACTTCTATATATATCCTCATCTTTTGGCTTTATATTAACTATCGAGTTTATGATTAAGTTATGATATACGATTTGTTAATTTGAGATTTGATAATGTTTACAAAGCTTTATGATGTTGAATGTATAGAGAAACGAATGATTAGTGAACGAAACGTATGATAAAGGTTAGTTTGTAAAGAAAAGATGATCGTAAGGTATTTTTAAGAGAGACTCCGTTAATAGCGGAGTCTTTTTTATTTTAAATGCATCTATCCTTAATGGTGATGGTAAGTCCCTAAAGAGTTTGGTTTGCCATAGCCTTAAAGCATATGGTTTGTGGCGGACTTTAAAAGACAAATCTTTATGTCTACGCGGATTTTTATATTGAACTAAAATACTCATTTTCATAACGCAACCCGCCGTCCCGATATGAAATATACAAAGCGGCTTCGGGCTTCAATAATTGCCCATGCCCGTTTTCAATGATATGAGGTTTTTCGTCCACTTGAATGTATAATGCTCTTCATAAGGCTGTTCGCAAAGCCGTATTGTCTGGTTCAGCTATTTTTTTACTCATTTCCATAATTACCATTAATGGTTCGCGAATATAAGAAGTTGGCGATTTCGTAGCACTAAACTGTCTGCCCCCACAAAACTTGTAATGATGCACAAAACTTCATTTAATCACTGAACCGCTTTTTTGCCCAACGCCCGTTAGGGGTTCGTTGTTATTGTCTGTCCACTGTGTAATTCAGTTCAGTTACTCCGCAATTAAATTGGCGAGTAGTCGGTAATAGTTTTAGTCTTATTTTGTCTTTGATGTCCACAAACAATGGAATACCTTGTCCAAGAATAATTGGATTAACAAATAGCCAGTAGCCGTCAATTAAGTTCAGTTGAATAAGTGAATGTGTTGCTGCCGGGCTACCAAAAAGCAAGATGTCTTCACCTGCCTGCTGTTTTATTTCATTTATTCTGTCCGAAAGGTTGTCGCTAATAATTTTCGTGTTAGTTAAACCCGCTTCTTTCATTGTTTTTGATAAAACAACTTTGTGAACTTTGCTATACCATTTTGAATGTTCAATATCGTGCCTAGTCGCTGTCGGCTTGTCTGCTGCGGTAGGCCAGTAATATTCCATTCGTAGTCTGCTAAACTATAGGCTTGTTTAAGTAAAATTGTATCATTCCTTGTTACCATAACTGTTCCGCTAAAGTTATTTACTTCGACTTGTGCTTGCATATATTTTGCAAGATTAGTCGATACATTCTTTTGTCCAAATAAGACGGTTGGCAGTAAAATAATTATAAAAAATAGTTTCATGTTAACCTTTTAAGTTTTTATTTGCATTTTCTAGTATGACCGCTAACGGTATGATGTCGTGCGGGAATTCGAAACGATTTCCTATCAGTTTACACCAACTATTTTTACGAGTTACTAACCTACACAAACTACTTAAACCCGCATGCACTATACCATGTGTTGTGGTGCGTTTTTATATTCTTCATTTGTTATCAATTATTGTAGAATAACAATTGATAAGAAAATAAATATTTGAAGACTAATTATCACATTCAGTTTACTGGTCTTTCCAGTAATGAAAAAGCCAAGAGCAAGTAAAGAAAAGATAACGACCCACAGCCAAAGAGAATTGTCGTGACCAGGTATCGAGCTAAACTCTCCCATATTACCAATAACATCCACTATAGCCCAAAGTGTAAAAAGTGATGCGTATCCATAGGCGAGCGTGGTACGCGTTTTCGATGCCGGGTCTTTCCGTACCGACCAGGCTACAACACCAAATACCAGTTGAGCTGCACCAATAATCAAGAAAGCGAAAGCCGTTGAGATATCCGTAATACCATATGCCGATTTAATGGAAGGAACGGCAAAAGACAACAAAGCTGCAGTACCTGAAAAAATCAATAATACCGCTGCAATAGCAAACATAACATTAAGGTTTAGTTTTTTCATTTTTTATATTTTAATGGTGAAAAAAAATTACTCGGTTTCAATGAAACGATTAAATTAGTGCGTTGGGGTTTTCAGTTATTAACTTATGATTATAAAAATAGTTGTTTTATTGTGAAATAGAAATATCGGGTTTGTAATTCAAGCAATTTATAATCAGTCTTTCC
Source organism: uncultured Ignavibacteria bacterium (assembly GCA_963727535.1). GTDB lineage: Bacteria > Bacteroidota > Ignavibacteria > Ignavibacteriales > Ignavibacteriaceae > RBG-16-34-14. Next base: position 1,052,432 of record CAVSGR010000006.1, on the reverse strand, counting down.
AAAATTAACCGCAATGGTTACGGCTATGCGTAGTGCGGGATTTCAAAGCACTTTATTTTCCGGTTACTGATTAATTTATTTATTGCCAGTACTATCATTTTGGCATCTCCGCCCTTATTACGTATAGCCATTGTTAGCGGTTCGTTGTTATTTTTCATTCTTTAATACGTTCTCTATTTTTAATTATATTTTATATTCAATAATATTTCTTCACTTTCGTTGGTCGCTCTAAAATTTGTCCTGTCGAAAGCTAATTGTTCCTTTATTGTTATTGACGAAGCCATATATAGTATATACTTCTCAATTTCTCTCTATTTACCTGAACAATATCTTCGTTTTTAACCCTGTGTTTCTTTTGTAAATGTTTTTCCTGAATAGATATAACTTTCGCTTCGATCAATTTATTTAATTTATTTGCTGAAAGCTTTAAACATATTCTGATAACAGATGACAATTTAAGACTAAAGTCAAAAGGGTACTTAATTTTAAATGATACAATTTTACTGTCAAAATTTATAATATCCTCTACCGAAATATTATCATACTGTATATCATATTCGACACTACCAAAATCTAATTCAACATTATTTGTTCGACTTGTTTCGCGGGAAAATGCATACTTCCAGGCTAACTCTTTATCATTTTGCAAAAATTTAGTGAACAAATCTTTGTTTATCAATTCTGGTTTGGTCCGGGAAAATATGGTCATATTATATGTATTATCACATTTTATACATCTGTAAATTAACCATATATCAATTTTCTTTTTTTGAGCGTTCATTCTGAATTTCTCACTGCAATAAAACCTATTACTATCACAATGTTTGCATTTTCTTTTTAAAAGAGGTGTATTTCTAGGCTTGACCTCCCATATATATTCTTTTCTCATTATTTATAATCCGCTTAATATTCTTTATTAAATTTTTCGGTATCATTCGTGACATTATAGCTTTTGATTAGAGAGGTTGTAAAAAACCGCAATAGCAGACGCAATTGCTTTTAAAAAGCAACGCACGAATGATTTGTTTAAATGGAAATACGTTCGGGTAGAATTACCCAAACTAAAGAATTATTAGCCTGTGGTTTATGGGGCTAATATTAAGCGATTATAAATTTAAGAGTTGTTCTCAAAATGCGGGTTATTTATTACTTATTATTTAATATGATAAAGATAGCCAATTGTGAGTAAAAATGCCTAAAAATAAAGCAATTTTTTAGCTCGTTTCTAAATCATCATCCATTGGTTCTTTTATTAATTATCTATTGAATAATGGGTATTTCTAACGTTTCTCGGTACAATGATCTCCAACGGTCACGTATATGCAAAGTAAGCGATTGTGGGCTTCAAACTTATCAAATCACAACAATCTTAAGCAGACTGCAACCCTTGAATTTACTATTATCCCGCCTATTTTGTTTATACAATGTTGGCAACTGGCTTTATTTGGTTTATCCCTCATATTTATGGTATTCCGTTATCGTTATATAGTATCCGTCCGGATCTCGTAGTGAAAATTCTTTTTTCGTTGAATTTGGATTTAAGTGAATATCTTCTTCAACTGGATAACCCATTTTTTCAATATTGAGTCGTATAATGTCCAAATTATCAGTTTTAAAGTAGAGAATCAATCCGTTTCCTGGTGTAATTTTCGGATTTGTCATTGTTGGATGTTCATGTTCGCCCCATTTATGAAGACAGATTAGGATTTCGTTATTTTCATCTTCTAACACGGCAAACTCATTTCCGCCGTGTGTTCTTTCACATCCGAAAACTGATTTATACCAGTTAGAACTGGCGTTAACATCTTCCACTGCTATTATAGGATCAATTTTTATCATTGTCTATTTATTGGTGGAACTCTATACGTTGTTGCATATTTTAATAGTTTAATCAAATTCGGATTTGTTAAATCCTTAACTGATTTTACCTTGTAATGTCTGAATAATTTTCCTGTTCCTTCTAATAAATTCTTTGGGTCTGGAATTTCTGCACCATAATTAAATCCTAAATTTACGTGGTTCGTTGCAGGCATTAACCAACAAAAATGTTCGGTTTTTTTCTTGGGTCCAGTTCCGAATCCCGTATTTTTTTGTCTAATCCAAACGACTTCGACAACTTCGGGAAGCACTTTATAAATCAGTTTTCTCGTTTGTCTAGAAATATCTTTTATTTCGTCCGAAAAACTTTGGATTGCTTGTTCAAATTCTTCGTTATTTTTCATTATTAATAATTTTTAAAAAAACGGTCAGTTCCTAATTTTGTTTTGTTTCTTATTTTCTTCAGCTTGTTGCCAACGTTTTACTAAAAGGCGCCGTTGCGATTTATGAAAATAGTTTTCTCCATTAATGAAAAGCGAAGATAATAAAATAAAAATTCCTGAAACAGAAAAACGTAGCAATAGTGCTTATTAGCTGTTACCAGCAGTGTTTTTTTCGGTCGCGTCGTTCACCCTTTCTGTCAAATAATTATTAGGTATTTTTTGTATCATACAGATAAATTTGAACGTCCTCGTTGTTTGCTAAAATTTTTCTGTCAGCAGCACATTTTTGTCCTATTTCTGAGCGAAAAGCCTCCATCATTTTTTCAAGGGTATCAAAATACAAGTTAGCTATACGATAAGTGTCTGAATGTCCAGTTGTCGAAACAATTTGACCATCATTTATTTCATACTTTATTAAACCAGGCAATTGTTTTGCTAATGGCACATGTATATCAAAATAATGTCTTTCAAAAAATTCTTTGTCCTTTGGTGTTTTGTATATCACAGTCATTTTTGCCATTTGAATTTACCTTTAAATTATTTGTTATTTTAGTTTCAAGTTGTTTAGTATGTGTCCTAATGCTTGCCGCTAACTTCAGAAATTAAGAATATTCTTACTTGGTTCATTGTTTTAGTTTTTTAAGATACTCTGCATAGTTTTCTCTCATCAATATTTCATCAGCTTTGCGTTTTGCTAAAATTGATTCTCGCATTTCTGACCATTCATTTCCCATCGCATCGGCTCTTTTTTTGAGTTCATCAAGTGGAATGTCTCTGCAATAAATTGTACTACCGGGTTGTTGTTTCCATGATTGGGCAATAGTACCAATATCATAAGTATCAAAACCTAATTCATCTACTAGTTTAAAAACCAATTTTTTTGATTTAGAATTATCTCCCGAAACTGCTAAAGCAATTCTGTTATTTTCTCCTTTCTTTTTCCCAAAATCTCTTAAACTTGTTGCCAGTATTGAATTGAAGACTTTAGTAATTGTAACACCCAGCTGTTCCTGGACCCATAAGCTATCTATCCCGCTTTGTTGAAGTTTAGGTATATCACCATCACGCAATGTTGGATAATAGTTGCACGTTTCAATGACTACCACATCATCAGGCAGTTTTTCAAAAATATGTTTAGGCAAATCAGGAATATTTTTTAAAGGGATTGAAATTATAATTACTTCCTGGTTTTTTGTTATTTCATTGATGGAAACTGCTTTTGCACCAATTTCATCAGCAAGTTTTTTTAATGTTTCTGCGCCTCTTGAGTTTGCAATTGTTACATTATGCCCTAAGTCGACTATTTTTTTTGCCAAAAGGCTTCCCATTTCAGCCGCACCTATAATTCCTATATTCAATTTCATTTTTTAGGTAACCCCCATTTTTCTACTAAATCCGCATTAAGTCCACCTTCTTTAGGGTTTGGCTTTCCTTTTCCAGTTGTTATCAGACTTTGTAAACTCCCTTGTATATAGGTTGTCCATGCATCATTACAAACCTCGTAACATTCATATTCAGGCGCCAATCCTTCATGGGTGAAAACTACTTTAGTTTTGTCACCTTCAGGCGTAATTTCAAAAATTAGCTTAGTGTTTATCCATTCAGTTTTATCTTTGATAAAATTGAATTGATTGTCCACCACTAAGTACACTAACTTTTCATTTGGAACCATTTCGATAAGTTTCAATTTACATAAATGCACATCTTTATAGTGATAGAAAAATGTTTCATTTAGTTTATCAGTATTGCCCTCAATATCTTCTCCCCACCATGCGCGAAAATCTTTAATGGCATCGAATGATGCCTGGGGTGTTGCATCAACTAAAATAGTTGATGTGAAGCTTTTGTTTTCTTCCATATTATTCTCCTTTAGTGCTTGTATTTTATTTTGGGACTTTTCGTGTAAATTTTTATCAGTATTACAACTAAAAAGAGTAATTAAGATAAACATTAAAAATAATATTGTGTATTTCATTTGTTAACCTTTTAACTTATTCTTGATTTAGCTTCTTCTCCAGGTTTTGCAAATATTGAGTCCACGCACCGGTACAAACATCATAGCATTCAATTTTTGGAATCAAACCTTCGTGGCTAAAAGTAATTTTTGATTTATTCCTATCATGTGATATTTCAAAACCAATTTTTGTATTTGTCCATTCATCAGGATTGTTTAAAAAAGTAAGGTGACTTTCAGTTACTAACCAAACTATTTTTTTATATGTATCCAATTCAATTAATCTTTGTTTTGAATAATGAGCACCTCCGCCAGCTTTAAAAGTAAACTCATCATCCAGTCTACTACTCTTACCGGTTATTGTTTCTTCATACAAACCTGACCACCAATTTTCAATATCAAGTAATAGTTCAAAAATTTCTTTTGGGTTCTTAATTGAATTAAAGCTATAAGCATAGCTGATTGGTAAAACGTCTTTTGCTTCCATTTACTCTCCATTAACTTTATTATATAAAATATGTAAGAAAAAATAATGTCTATAATAGGTATATAGAAGGGGGTATTAAGACTTTATGACAGGTTGATTTAGACATATATTGCATTTATTTTTGAAGAAAAAAATTTTATGAAACATTTATCTATACTTGTTCCAAATGGTGATAACAACCTAAGCAGTATTGTAGGCTCTTACAAAATTTTCACCAGGGCCAATGAAACTTGGAGAGAAAAGCACAATTCAGATATTTTTAAAATAGAGTTGGTTGGTGTTTCAGATAATGTTTTGTTTCACCAGGGGTTGTTCTCAGTTAAACCTCATACAAACATATCAAATGTGTTGCATACAGACTTAATCATTATCCCTTCATTAAACCACAACTATCAAAAGGCATTGAATGAAAACAAGCTATTGGTCAAATGGATTATAGATAAATATAAAGCGGGATCCTCCATTGCAAGTATTTGTACCGGGGCTTTCTTACTGGCTTCAACGGGGTTGTTGGATAATAAAAGTTGCTCTACGCATTGGTCTGCGGCTGATGAATTTAGACAGATGTTCCCCAAAGTGCGTTTGAAGGCAGATAAATTAATTACTGATGAAAGTGGAATTTATACAAATGGAGGGGCTTACTCATTTCTCAACTTGATCATTTATTTGGTCGAAAAATTCTATGATAGACAAACGGCTGTTTATTGTTCAAAAGTATTTCAAATTGATATAGACAGGAATTTACAATCTGAATTTTCAATTTTTAATGGTCAGAAAAAGCACGAAGATGATGTTGTTTTAAATGCTCAGTCATTCATTGAGGAAAATTATAAAGATAAAATATCTATTGAATATCTCGCTTCAAAATTAAACGTTGGTAGAAGAAATTTCGATAGGAGGTTTATCAAAGCAACCGGTTTTACGCCACTCAATTACTTGCAAAGAGTAAAAATTGAAATGGCAAAAAAGAACTTTGAAAACACAAGAAAAACTGTCAGCGAAGTGATGTATGATGTTGGTTACAATGATAGCAAAGCTTTCAGAGAAATGTTTAGTCGAATTACGGGAATGTCGCCAATAAACTATAAGTCAAAATACAACAAAGAAAATTAATTTGGGTGAGGATAGGCTTTCAATGACCGCTAACTTATTTTATTTTAAGCAATAATACTGTTTAAATATCAAAATTTAAACGGGGGAAGCAGTAAAACAAATTTATTTCGGGAAGTCCTTTCTTTCTATTTTAGAAATAAGTTTCATAAGATGCACTTCGTAGGCATAAAATTACCGCTTACGCTCGCGAATATAAAACGTAGCGGATTACGTATTTGCTAACTTATCCGCCTAATGAAAGTTGCCAGCGAGTGCTGAAATCCGCACCACTACTGAGCCGCTATGATATATATTCGCTGTTAGCGGTTCGTTGTTATTTCTTTTGGGCATGGTTACTATTGAATGAATCTCTCAAGATTTTCCACCCGTCTTTTGTCTTTTTCCATAGTTTTAAATATTTGCCCTCGTCTATGGATTGACCATTAGCATCAAAGACTTGCCATAAGCCTTCTTCAGTAACATATTCAAACGCATCTCCGTAAACTTCCATAGTCATAAATTTTCCGCTTTTTACGGTACCGGCGGCATAAGTATCATTAAAATCTTTTGCAAGAGCTTCTGTTCCACAAATTGCCGGCACATTTGGCGGCATAAGGCATGCATCTTTTGTATAAAGGCTAAGGATTGAGCCATCATTTTTGCCATAAAGATCAAAATAAATAAGATTGGCATCTGCAATGGCTTTTCTTGCCTCCTGCAAATTTTTTGAAACTTTATTTTGTGCATTGCTGCTCACACTTATAGCAAATATTGCAATAAGCAAGCCTGTCGTTTTTAAAATACGGTTTGTTTTTATCATTTTTTTTTGCCTCCTGCAAATTTTTTGAAACTTTATTTTATGCATTGCTGCTCACACTTATAGCAAATATTGCAATAAGCAAGCCTGTCGTTTTTAAAATACGGTTTGTTTTTATCATTTTTTTGATGTAAATCTAGTGAACTCAAAAAAGAAAAAATTGTAAAAATCGGAACATCACAATTTATTTTAGAAGGGCAAGAAGTTCTGTAGAACTTTCTAAATGAAAATCAGAAGGCGTGGTGCCTGTAAATTCTTTGAAGTCTTTAATGAAGTGCGATTGGTCAAAATATCCGCAATGATGCGCAATTGAGGTAAGGGAATTGTTATTATTTGCCACCAGGTACAGGCTTTTCTGGAAACGATTTATTTTCCGAAACAAATTAGGCGTAATACCTGCATATTGTAAGAATATTTTTTGAAGATATCGAGATGAAATACCATAGCGATGTGCAATGCTATTCATATTTATCTTGTATTCTTCTTGTACTAACTCGGACATTACGTTGCTTACTAAATTTAGTTTGTTTATTTTTTTATCAAAAAGTAAGAGCCTTTCCTTTAAAAAATGCTCTGTTATTTCTATCTTCTGAATTATTGTATGAGACGCTAACAATTTTGAATGTACTTCATTTACTTTATTGCCGATTACATCTTCAAGATTAAAAACAGCGTCATTAAACTGCTCAATGGCTTCATTAAAAAAACATATGGCAGTATGAGAAAAGAACCTTATTCCAAAAATTGAATGCTTACCCAATGATTTTATTGCTACTGGCTTCAGCACTTGTCCCCATAACTGGACGTCAGGCTCAGTTATAAGATTACCATTTAAGCTGAATTGCTTTCTGGTTGCTCCCAAATTGAACATGATTTCGATAGACCCTGAAGCAAAGACTTTATCTTCAGATAATACATTGGTTTCAGTTTCACAGGTAAAATAACATTGTATAAAATCTTTTAAAATACCTTTCCGTTTAAATTCTTGATAGTTCATATTCTGGTATATGTAAGCTGTTCCTAATAGTTTAATTCCATTTGTTAGCGGTTCGTTGTTTTTTTGTCGATTTATAGAATTATGAGTTAAAGAATGAGTGTATTATTTTTGCAACTTCTTTTGGGCCTGTTTTATCTCGGCCAAAATAGTCAAGTCCCTTGAATTCATAAGCTTCAGAATTTGTTAAAATACTTTTTAACACTCTTGGTTGTTCAAAAGTAAAAAACTTGGAGCTTTTACTTCCAAACATCAGCAAAACTTTAGCTTTAATCTTTTTATAGCTTTCAAAAGTATCATCTAAACGTGCTACTTCCAGATGTTCAATTAAATTACTGGATAACAATGGAATTATCTTGTTCAATTCCTCCTTTTTTATAGCTATTTTCAAAATGTATTTAATAATCCAATTGGGCATTTTGGGGGCATTACCAATACCCATAACGAATTCAGCAAATGCCTCAATATTTTTACCCTTCGTTAAATTGTTTTTATAATCAGTAGCCCAATCAATCGGAATAGATTTATTTATAGACACGCCGGGCTCATAAACAGCAATTTTTGAAAATGTCTGCCCGATTCGGGCAACTTCAAATGCAATTAAACCTCCATAGCTATGTCCAAATAAATAGTGTGAATTAGTTTTTTTTTGTAAAGCAATAACGTCTTCACATTCTTTGAATATACTATAATTCTCGCCTTGTGAGCCACTTGCGCCACGCCCACGTCTTTCTATTACGTTTACGGTAAAATAAGAAGATAATTCAACCGCTAATAATGTGTAATTTTCAGTTGTAGATAGTGCCCCTGGAATTATAATGATTGAGGTACCTCTACCTATGGTTTTATATGAAATAATTGTTCCATCATTAGAAACCACATGTTGGTCAGAAGATAGATATTTCCCAATTTGATTTTTAGTTGAATTTAATTCTTGTTTCACAATTTAGTTATCTCCTTTTTTCACTTTTTTAACATCGGTTTATTTTATACTGGGTCATTTTAAATTTGTCTTAATATGTAAATATTTACTTTCTTTTAGTGATCCAATAAATTTATAATTGCTGCGTTTGGCTACCTAACAAAAAAACGTCTTATTCCCCAAGGTTCGTCATTGATTGGGTAAACTATGTCACACTTTATTTTTTTCGCTCGTTCAAATAATGCGTCAATGTCAGAAACTTCAATTGAAAGAAATGTCGCTGAATTATCTAATTTTTCTTTTTTGTAAAATTGATATTTGTGAATTTGGATTGTCTTTGGAAGCAAATGTCAAAATCCACCCCATGTCCATTACGAATTCCATGTCTAAAAAGTCAATATAAAACTGTCTGCTTTTTTCAATGTCAAAATAGTATATGTTCGGAACAATGCGAAGAATATTATTTTTCATTTTGTCTGTCTTTTTTGAGTATCACAATGACCGTTAACGGTTTGCGGTTTGAAACGTTGAGGATTTCGGAGCTGTAAAACTATCAACCGATAAGAAACTTGCTATCGAGTGATGCATTTGGAAAACAACTTGAATCCCAATATTTAATGACCGCGTGTTAGCGGTTGGTATTTTATATAATTATTCTAAACTCAATCCACCATCAACTGCAAATATCTGTCCTGTAATATAACTGTTCTCAATCAAGGCAATTATCATTTTTGCAATATCATCTGGTTGAGCAATTCTTCCTAAAGGAATTGCTTTTGCATATTGAGTAAATGTTTCATCCTTTTTTTCAGGTGTTAAAAAATCCCACCATGTTGTATTCACAACTCCTGGTGCAACAGCATTTATTCTTAAAGGCTTTAATTCCTTGGCTAAAGTGGGTACCATGATCTCAATCGCACCATTGATTGCACCTAATCCAGAAGTGCCAATAGCATTCGACCGAGAACTTATTGATGTAATAAAGGTTATACTACCATTGGGGTTCATAAAAGGCAGTGCCGATTGAGCTGTTTGTAACTGCGCGAAAAATTTAAATTCAAATCCTTTACGCAAATCATTTAAGTCCAAATCACAGAATTTTCCAATTCCTTTGCCCCCACTTAATGCAATAACTAAATGGTCAATCTTGCCGATTTCTGAAATTGCTTTTTTGAGAGAGCTTAAATCAGCCGCATCAACAACCTTTCCTTTAACATTATTATCAATTTCTTTTAATGCTCCGGTTAATTTATCAAGATTTCTTCCGAAAATCGTAACATCATAGCCTTTTTGTGATAATAATTTAGCCGTTACGAACCCGATTCCTGAAGAGCCTCCAGCAATTACTACTCTATCCATAAATTATATATTATTATGTCACTATTTCAAGTTTCAGAGCTATTTCTAATACTTGCAGCTAGCGTATTGTTGTATATAGTTTGGCATTCGGAGAAATATGAGTTCTTGAATCCGAAAAACGTAGCAATAACGGCAATTAGCTGTTGCGGCTTTGTTTTTTTTTGTCATATTGCTCAAACTTTCTGTCGAATAATTATTATGTATTTTTTGTATCATACAGATAAATTTGAACATCCTTGTTGTTTGCTAAAATTTTTCTATCAGCAGCACATTGTTGTCCTATTTCTGAGCGAAAAGCCTCCCTCATTATTTCAAGCGTATCAAAATACAAGTTAGCTATGCGATAAGTATTTGAATGTCCAGTTGTCAAAACAATTTGACCATCATTTATTTCATACTTTATTAAACCAGGCAATTGTTTTGCTAATGGCACGTGTATATCAAAATAATGTCTTTCAAAAAATTCTTTTTCCTTTGGTGTTTTGATATCACAGTCATTTTTGCCATTTATAAAGGTTGATTTGGACAATGTTATTTTTTGGTTTTTTAACATTACTGGTAAAGAGTGTTATGCTTTGTTTTAATTTCTTAATAAGTATATAATATTTTTAGGATTTTCTCCGACGCGTCTAATGGCATATGGCCACCAATCTCTTCCATAAGGCAAATATAATCTCAGTTTATATCCCTCCTTAACAAGTTCTTTTTGATAATCAACCCTTACTCCATATAACATCTCAAATTCATATTCATCTTTTGCCCAATTATTTTCCGATCCAATTCTATTAATCTTGTCAATTATTTGGTCGTCATGAGTGGCAAATATTGGATAAAATCCACTTTTCTTTGCTTCCGGTGACAACATCATTTTTGATTGATTATAGAAGGCTTGATTTATTTCTTTTTTCGAAGTAAGTGCAATCTTATGATTTTCAGAAAATGCTCCCTTGACAAGCCTTACACTTCCTCCATTATTAATGACTTCTTGAAGGTCTTTTTTTGTTCTATGCATGTATGCTTGAAGAGTCAAAGCGATTGGCAAATCTTTTTTAATTAGCTGATTATAAAAAATAATAGTGTCTTCACAAACAGATCCATCTTCCATATCAATCATTAAAAAACATTTATTAGACTTTTTATGTTTATCTGTCGTATTAGCTTTAATTTTTTTAGCAATCTTCTCCAGATTAGAGAAGCTAATGGTTTTATCTATTTGAAGTCCGACTTGTGTCGGGTCAACTGAAATGTGAATATCCAGTCCACTTTCCGATAACATTTCGGAAATTTTCAATAATGAATCCATTGTTTTGTTTACAACTTTCATATCACTCACATATTCGCCTAAATAAAACAAAGATGTATGAACATTTTCGCTAAATAAGTCTTTATCCTTGTTTAAGACTTCTGCTTCATCATTTCCACCAATAAACTTAGTTGCAAGTTGACTAAGTTTTTTTCTTGATTGAAAAAATGATTTGATCTTTTCATTTCTTGCCAAATAAATCATTATTGTTTGCCACATAATCAGTTTCTAATAGATAAATAGTTTTTAATAAATACAGTCTTTATGTTTTATTTTCTCATATCCTAAATAAGGTATAATGATTTGCAACTACCCGAAAAAAGTGGCGATGCAGAACACAAATGTTCTTATTCGCACGTTCCAGCCACTTTGGGATAGGTGCTGTTAGCGGTCCGATGTTATTAGTATCCGTGTTGCATTATTTCTTTCGGAAATTTGTCTAAAATGAGATTCAAGTCAATATTGTGTTCCAAAAATGCTTTCAGTCCTGCAAGAACAATTGTAAAACCACCTGTTGAGTCCTTAATTACTTCTAATAACTCGTCTCCTGTTTTGTTAAAACCGTAATGTTTTATAGTTACGAATGTTGACCCGTCACTTAATGTTTTAAATTCAAAGTCAACATTAGTCGGTGGGTCAGTAGTAAACCACTCAATAGATATTTTTTTGTCTGTCAAAATTTTTTTAGCAATAACTTTGGTCGAGAAATTGTACATTTCCCATTCCCAAGTTACAATTTTACCAATCTCTAACTTGGCACTTCCTTTTGTAAACCAAAAATGTTTTGTCAATTCAGGGTCAATGAATGCTTGAAAAACTGTCGAGGCAGGTTTTCTGATTAGCATTTGTGCTTCTACTGTTGGCGTGTTATTTTTTATCATTTGGTTATTTTCAACCCTCCTTCTTTTGGCTTTGGTTTACCTTTTCCTACTGTAATCAAATCTTTCAAACTGCCTTGTATGTAGCCTGTCCAGGCATCATTGCATAAATCATAACATTCATAACTAGGTACTAACCCTGCGTGTGTGAATGTTACTTTAGTTTGCAGGCCTTCTTTATTAATATCAAAAATAAGCTTTGTGTTTATCCATTCAGTTTTATCTTTTACAAAATTGAAGTGATTATCCACCACGAGGTATATTAACTTTTCATTCGGCACTGCTTCGATGAGTTTCAATTTACATAAATGCACATCTTTATAGTGGTAGAAAAAAGTTTCGTCTATTTTATCAGTTTCGCCTTCAATATCTTCACTCCACCAGGCTCTGATATTTTTAATAGCGTTGAAAGCTTCGGTAGGGGTTTTATCAACCAAAATACCTGTTGTATAATCATTTTGTTTCATTAATCTTTTGCTCCATATTCGTGCTAATTAATGTAAAATTCTTAGACTTTTATAAAGGAAGCTCCTCACAGTATTAAACATTCTTTGAGTCATATAAATAAATCTGAACATCTTCATTGTTAGCTAAAATTTTTCTGTCTACAGCACATTGCTGCCCAATTTCCGATTGAAATGCCTTCATCATGGCTTCCATTGACTCAAAATATAAGTTAGCTATACGATAAGTTTCTGAATGGTTAGTAGTTGAATTAATCTGACCATCATTTATTTCATAATTAATCAGACCGGGCAATTGTTTTGCTAATGGCACATGTATATCAAAATAATGTCTTTCAAAAAATTCTTTGTCCTTTGGTGTTTTGTAAATAACAGTCATTTTTGCCATTTGAATTTACCTTAAGTTTCTTATTATATATTTTTTAAAATTCAAGAAGCAAAATAATGATCATATATAAGTTTTTAGTAGTGTAAAATAGACTTTATAAAGGGTTGTTTTGGACAATGTTACTTTTTGTTTTTTAACAATGCTTGAAACTCTTTATTTCCCGCAATAATACAAATTAAATATCAAATTTGCATTTTATTGCGTGTAGTTTACATATTAAATTGATGAAACGAATTGAAAGTGATTGCTGTCATTTGTTCCCACATTGCCCTTGATTCTGCGCCGATGAGAATTGCTTTTACACAAATACCAAATCTTGAAATTGAAGAAGACTGAAGATTTGTTTCCAAAGATTAATCTAAAATAAATATACAGTTGTATGCCGAACTGCAGAATTAATATGAGGGGTGTAAATGTTTACTAATGGTTACGGCTATGTATAGCGCGGGATTTCGAGGCTCTTTTCTTTCTAAGTACCAATAAGTTTAATTAATGTATTCACTCAATTTTAGCACTTAGTCCGTATCACGTATAGCCAAGTTACAGGCAGTATTTCTTTCTGTCGACTGTTACTTTGTTATTTTGTAACACAGTTCTACCATTCCATTTTTGTAAGCTGTCGTGTCTTTCAGATGTAGTGTTTGTTCTTGCCCAATGTGGTCAAAAAACGGCAACCCATCACCCAAAATAATTGGCAAAATGCTTACTCTTACTTCGTCTGCTAATTTTAGTCGAATAAAGTTTTTGGCAAGTGTAGAACCACCTACTACCCACACATTTTTATAATTTGGCTTTAGTTGTTCTCTCACAAATTTGTTCAGGTCGCCCGAATAAAATTCAATATTCTGCCCGTCAGTCGGTAAGTTTCGGTTGGTTAGTACAATTGTGGGCTTGTCTCCATAAGCCCACCCATAAGATTTTGAAAGTTTCAAAGCGTGTTCATAAGTCCGTGCCCCCATTACATAGCAATCTATTGTTTTTAGAAATTCTTCGGGGTTCTGTCCGACAACTCCTGCATCATAGTTGTCCGATGTCTCAAACCACGAAACGCTGTTGTCTTTTTTGGCAATAAAGCCGTCAAGACTTGAAACCATATGTATTGTCACTCTAAATTCGTCTGTTGTCATTTCTTAATATCATTGCTAAACGTTCGCCAACATTGCCTGTAACGTGTGTGTAAATGTAATTCTTATCCGTCCAAAAGCACAATTGATTATATATTTCTTTTACAATGATACTAATCCTATTCAAAAAAATCATCAATAGGATTTCTTATTCTATCAATTGCCTTTTTTTGAAAGTTGCGTATATATTTCAGTTGTCTTTGCATCTTAAAATTATTTTACAGATTGTTTAATAACTTTTCTTTTACAATATTCCAACCTAATTAAGCAATTTTCTTACAAATTTAATTAGGGATAAGTGGCTCCAGATCTTTTTACTCGTTTACAATAGGCTAAAAATATTTTAAAAAGTACAGTTAATTTCAGGAGAGCATAATGATAAAAAAACTTTTACTTGTTTTTCTTTCACTGTTTTGTTTTTCCCCTCTGGTATCTCAGACTCATGCCCAGGGAAAAATTAATATTTCTCAAACGGTTTTCAAAAATTCTAATGTTATAATGGACCCGGTAACAAAGACACCTTCAAGTATAAAGTTTCAAGCAGGAAGCGGTATTCTTTTAAAATCCTTCTTTAATGAGTACAAAAAAACCTTTGGGTTATCTGATGACAATGAAATAAAATCTTATAATGTTTTTACCGATAAAGTTGGACAAACCATTCATCGTTATAAACAATACTATAAAGGGATTGAATTAGCTGAAGTTCAACTTATTCTACATGAAAAAAATGGAATAGTTTCAAATGTAGCTGGGAAACTAATTAGTGGTCTTAATCTGGATGTAACACCATCTTTATCTGAGAATAATGCACTGCAATATGCCCTGAGAAGCATTAATGCTGAATCTTACATTTGGAAAACCAAAAAGAACGAAGCATATATTAAAAAAGAACAAAATAATCCCGATGCAACTATGTACCCAAAGGGTATTCTGATGATAAGTGCAAAAGATTTCAAAATGATTCCGGGAAATTTTCACCTGGTTTACAGATTCGATATTTATTCTGATAAACCACTTAACAGGTACTACGTTGATATTGATGCTAGGACTGGTGAAATCATAAATAAAATTTCAAGAATTCAATCTGGATCCGGTGACACTGCCGGACAGGGAACATCAGTATATAACGGAACAGTTTCTATAACAGTTGCAGATACAGCTATTACGAATATAATTTCAAGCAGATGGCACCTCAGTACATGGAATGCCTACCTGGGAAAGAGCTGGTGGGTTGCAGACTCTTCATATGGAAACCAGGGGGGTTATGATAATAACTGGTATGAAGTTTTGGATACAGATCCAATAAATTTATCGGGCACCGATCCTGTACTGCAATTTTACCATCGTTATAAAGTTGAAACCCCAGGAGGCGAACCTGCAGGTTATAATGGCTGGGATGGTATGAATGTCAGAGTTTCTACAGACGACGGTAATAGCTGGCAAGTCCTTCAAAATCCTGTGCCTGCCTATACAAAATCGAGTTTATATAGTTTCGGAGATATACACGGAGAGGGACCCGGAATACCAGGCTGGGCTGGAGAATTAAGTACGTGGACAAATGTTTCTATAGATTTGTCAGCATACACAGGACAAACAATAAAAATCAGATTTGCTTTTGCATCAGACGGCGGCTATTCTACAAATGATGGGGGACCTGATTTATTTGGTTGGCAAATTGATAACATTACTGTTACAAGTTCTTCCGGTACGCTCTACAGCAATGATGGAAATACTAACGGAACAACCACGACAAACTTAGTAAAAGAAGCCGCTTATATTCCCGGTAATTATAGATTACGGGAATATGGACGAGGCGGTGGAATAGCAACATATGATTCTAAGCATGGTACCTCTTTCTCATTATCAACTGATTTTATAGATGAAGATACAAATTTTGATTTAACCAATAGCAAAGCTGGCGTTAGTATTCATTGGGCATTCGAAAATACTTACGATTATTATCTCAATAAGCTTGGTAGAAACAGTTATAATGATGATGGTGGTAAAATAATTGGTTATGCTCATTTTGATGATCAATGGTTTAACGCACAGTGGGATGGATCAAGAATTGAATTTGGGGATGGAACTTCTAACAATGTTCCTCTTGTTTCAATAGATATTGTGGGACATGAATTTACACACGGGGTAACACAATACACCGCAGGTCTTATATACCAGGATGAATCAGGAGCTTTGAATGAATCGTTCAGTGATATCTTTGGTACAGCAATAGAATTCAATACATTGGGTTCCAGTGCAAATTGGTTTATTGGTGAAGGTGGGGCAAGACTACGTTCGATGTCCAACCCTAATCAATTTGGACAGCCTGATACATACGAAGGTGGGGGATGGTATACGGGGGCAGACGACGGTGGTGGTGTTCACACAAACAGCGGTGTGCAAAATTTTTGGTTTTACCTCTTAAGTGAAGGAGGAGCCGGAGTTAATGATAAAGGATATTCTTATTCTGTTAACGGGTTAGGTATAGAAAAGGCATCACAAATTACTTACAGAAGTTTATCAACTTATTTAGTCCCAACCACAGAATATGCTGACGCCCGCTTAGGATCAATGTATGCTGCAGAAGATTTATATGGCAATAATTCACCGGAACTTCAATCTGTAATTGAAGCTTGGAATGCCGTCGGTGTGCTTAAGCCAGCTTTGGTTCCTACTATCGGAATAGATTCGGATACTCTTAGTTTTCTTGCCGAAGCAGGTACAACAATAGATACTGTTGAACTATCAATTTCGAACTTTGGACTAGACTCTTTGGAAATCAGCAATATTCAGATTTCCGGCTCAGACTTTCAGCTTTTAAATCTTCCTCCCTTTCCTGTAACTCTGGATTATGATGAAATCATATCGGTAAAAATAGTTTTTAATCCGGCAAACGAAGGTGAACAAGCAGGTTTACTATCTCTATCAAGTAATGACCCGGCTGATCCTACTAAGACATTAGTGTTAAAGGGAACGGGATATAAAATTACACCAGCTGTAAGCGGTGCAATTTATAGTATCACATCTCAAACGAACAGTCTTCTTCTAACACTGAATCAGGCTGATGGGTCCGGAACAGAAATCGGGTCTGTCGGATTTACCCGGGCTTATGCTGTAACTATGCAGCCATCGACAGGGATATTATATGTTACAGTAGTAAGTTTAGATAATACACCTCTGCTAAAAATTGATACCAAATCCGGCAAGGGATATATTGCAGCGACTCTGCAAACTTCTAATATAAGAGCAATTGCTTTTGATTTAAATGGCGATTTATACGGAGCTACTTATTCAGGCGATCTCTACCTTATTAATTACGAAACCGGCGTTACTACCCTGATAGGTGAAACAGGAATTAATTTACTTTCAAGTCTTGCAATTAATCCTGATTGACGGTCAACTCTGGGGAACTCCTACAAATGATGCTATTTATAAAATTGATAAAACAAATGCCCAGACCACATTAGTTGGTCATACAGGTTTCTCACAAACTCCTGCTATTGCTTTTGACTCAGATGGTAAATTATTCGGCACCTCTGGTTTATCTCAGGTTTCCAGTAGTAAATTAATTCAAATTGATACTGTAACCGGAACCGGTACCCTGGTAGGTGATATAGGTTTTAATGCTGTTGCCGGTTTAACTATAAATGGTTCTGTTGTAGTTAATGTGAATGAACAAAAGTCTGACAAACTTCCGACTGTCTATAGTCTTGCTCAAAATTATCCGAACCCGTTTAATCCATCGACCAAAATTAAATTTGCAATCCCCGAAGAAAAAACGGGTAATTTAATTCCTGTACAATTGAAAGTTTATGATCTACTTGGCAATGAAGTAGCTGTGCTCGTCAATGAATCAAAACAGGCAGGAAGTTATGAAGTTAATTTTGATGCATCCTGTTTATCAAGCGGAGTCTATTTTTACAAGTTAGATGCAGGAAATTTTGTTAAGACAAGAAAAATGATTCTGCTTCATTAAGCATAGTTTGGATGTTGTAGATACAAAAAGAAGTGTAGTATAAATTCGACACACTAATAGCAATTACTTCTATATATATCCTCATCTTTTGGCTTTATATTGACTATCGAGTTTATGATTAAGTTAAGATATACGATTTGTTAATTTGAGATTTGATGATGTTTACAAAGCTTTATGATGTTGAATGTATAGAGAAACGAATGATTAGTGAACGAAACGTATGATAAAGGTTAGTTTGTAAAGAAAAGATGATCGTAAGGTATTTTTAAGAGACTCCGTTAACGCGGAGTCTCTTTTTATTTTAAATGAATCTATCCTTTGATTTTCAGCATTAACTATAAATTTTAGCTCTTTTAGCTTTTTATCGTAGTAATACTACTACATACGAATAGCAATTACTTCTATATATATCCTCATCTTTTTGCTTTAGATTGACTACCGAGTTTATGATTAAGTTATGATATGATTTAACGATGTTTACAAGGCTTTACGATTGTTGAATGTACGGAGAAAAGATGATTAGTGAAGGAAATGAGATGAGAAGGTTTGGTTAGTAAATAGATATCGTGAAGTAATTTTATTAAAGGCTCCGCCAACCACGGAGTCTTTTTTATTTTAAATTGTTAAACACATAGGCACATAAGAACACATAGTTTCTCTGTGACCTATGTTTCTATGTGGTTAAAATTATTCATATAGAATTTGCTCGTCTGTATAGTAAGTAATCCGGCTGCCGATATTTTCTTTTTTGATAATTCCGCCTGTAGGAGAATGTATTAATTTTGAATTATGAACTTTAAGAAAATCTCTTATTTCCCCGCGAATTATATCAGGCTCTCGCTTAATTATTTCTTCTTCCGCATCGACTAAAACTTTGTTAATGCTGTTATATAATTCTTTCACTACTTTATCTGGAATTTTACCTGCCTTTGAAACCGGGTGAATTCTCGCATCCCACAATATTTCATCCACATAAGCATTGCCGATTCCTCTTACAAACTTCTGGTCAATCAGCAAATCTTTTATCCTTTTTGATTTATATCTTTTACATCCGTGCTCTAAATATTCCTCATTGAATTCCTTTGAAAAAGCGTCCGGTACTTTAGGTATTTCAGGATTAAGCTTAACATTAGCATATTGCTGCCAGTCAGTTAATGCGAGTCCAGTTTTATCTTCAAAAAGAAGATCGAGAATTTTATTCTTGTAATTATTTGATTCATTAAAAAGATGGAACTCCCCGTTAAGCATTAAATGAAAAGCTAAAGTCTGTTCCCTTCAAAAACAAAAAATAATTCCTTCCCTTCCCTGTTGATTGCTTTTAATTTCTTTCCTTCTAATTTTTTTAAAGCGGCTTCAGGAAGTTTTACCTTCATCTTACTTCCTGTAACAGAAATTTTAATTAATTTTTTCCCAACAAATTTCTTTTCTAAATTTTTTCTGAATACTTGTAAGTCGGGTAGTTCTGGCATGATTGCTAAGGATTATTATTTCACAAAATTTCTATAACCAAAATAACAACTGAAAGTGTTCTGAGCAATATGAAAGAAAAAACAAAGTAAAAATGTCCCCCTTTTTATAAAGGGGGATGCGGCGAAGCCGAGGGGGATTCAAACGAAACCAATTTCTTTTACTCTACTACTTAACTGTTCTTTAAAATCTTTCTCAACTATATGAAAATTATTCAATACGACAAGGTCATTATAATGAAGTACCTTTAGCCCCATTGAATTTAAAACTCTATCCCGGTTTTTATCATATTCCTCTTTATCCTCATGACTAGTCCCATCTATTTCTATTACTAATTTTAATTTAGCACAATAAACATCCACAATATAATATCCAATAATTTTTTGTCTATAAAACTGACAGCCGGATTGTCGTTTCCTTAACAATTCACACCAAAACTTAATCTCTCCTTTTGTAGAATTATTTCGCATTTCCCTAGCGCGTTCTCTAAGATTCAGGTTTTAAGGTAATTCTCTAAGGTTAGTAATTAATCCACTAGATTTGGGCATTGGTTTTGTTTCGACTATTAGTGAATCCCTCTGTCATCTTTCAGATGACATCTCCCTTTGTTAAAGGGAGACTTTGTAGAATGTACAAAAAACTCTAAACCTTCTCTTCTGTTTTCACAAATGCCCGCATATATTCTCTTCTTAGCTGCGCGATAACATCCATCGGGATTTCTTTAGGACATTCAGCAGAGCAGGCTTCTGTATTTGTGCAGGAACCAAAACCTTCTTCCTCCATTTTAGCAACCATTGCCATAACTCTTTTTTCTCTTTCAGGTTTGCCCTGCGGCAGTCTTGCAAGGTGGGCAACTTTAGCAGAAACAAATAACATTGCAGATGCATTTTTACAGGCAGCAACACAGGCACCGCATCCAATACAAGCCGCAGCATCAAAAGCAGACTCCTGTTCTTCTTTGGAAATCGGTAGTGCATTTGCATCAGGTGCGCCGCCGGTATTAACGGAAATAAATCCACCTACTTCCATAATCCTGTCAAATGCAGAACGGTCAACGACTAAATCTTTTATAACAGGAAAAGCTTTTGCTCTCCACGGTTCAATTACAATTGTAGTCGCCGTCTTTAAAGCTTCTCATATGAAGCTGGCATGTAGCGCCGCCTTTTTGCGGACCGTGTGCGCGTCCGTTTATATACATTCCACAGCTTCCGCAAATTCCTTCACGGCAATCGTGATCGAATGCAATTGGTTCTTCCCCTTTTTTGATTAAGTCTTCATTAACAACATCGAGCATTTCAAGGAAAGAAGTATCGGAAGAAATATCTTTCGCTTCGTAATCGACAAATTTTCCTTGTGATGTTTTATTCTTTTGTCGCCAAACTTTAAGATGTAGGTTCATAATCTATTCAATTTATGAAATGATTTATCAGCATTATCAATAGCCCCGACATTTATGTCGGGGTTTAATATTAAAAGAAATGTTTTGGTTTTAACCATATATTGGGTCTTGAAATTGTGGCTAAAGCCAATTATTATTTTAATTATTTGTCCCCGACCTAAAGGTCGGGGCAATTATCTTAAACTGCAATTATTTTAAACCGTTAAAACGGTTAATGCTAAATAATTTTTTCCATGTACCCATAGCTAAAGCTATGGGCTATTAAATTACTTATAACTTCTCTGCGTTAAATGTACATTCTCAAATTTGAGCTCTTCTTTGTTCATAACCGATTCAACATCGATTCCTTTAAATTCCCAGGCTGCTACGTAAGCAAAATTTTCATCATCACGTTTTGCTTCATTCTCTTCTGTCTGGTATTCTTCTCTGAAATGTCCACCGCACGATTCATTTCTATTCAAAGCATCCTTAGCCATCAATTCGCCAAGCTCAAGAAAATCGGCAACCCTTCCAGCTTTTTCAAGTGATTGGTTCAGTTCTTCATTCTCTCCAAGCACATTTACATTCTTCCAGAAATCTTCTCTTACCTCTTTTATTTTTGATATTGCTTCCTTCAATCCTTTTTCATTTCTCGCCATTCCAACATTATCCCACATAACCTGTCCAAGCTCTCTGTGTAATTCATCAACTGTTTTCTTTCCCTTTATAGATAAAAGCTTCTTAACTCTTTCTCTTACTCCATCAGTAGATTCTTTAAACGCCGGATGGTTTTCATCTACATTATCTCTTTTTAGCTGAGCAAGATACCCACCGATTGTATAGGGAATAACAAAGTAGCCGTCTGCAAGTCCTTGCATTAAAGCGCTTGCACCAAGCCTGTTTGCACCGTGATCGGAGAAGTTACACTCACCAAGAGCAAAAAGTCCGGGAACGGATGTCATCAAATCATAATCAACCCAAAGCCCGCCCATTGTGTAATGGACAGCAGGATAAATTCTCATAGGGACATTATATGGATCTTCATCAGTAATTCTTTTATACATATCAAAAAGATTTCCATACTTATCTTTAATCGCATCGGCACCAAGCCTTTTTATTGCTTCAGCAAAATCAAGATATACTGCATTCATCCTTTCACCAACACCTTTGCCTCCATCGACCTGCTCTTTAGCATTACGCGAAGCAACATCCCGCGGAACTAAATTTCCAAATGAAGGATATTTTCTTTCAAGATAATAATCTCTTTCTTCTTCAGGAATTTCATTTGGTTTTCTTTTATCATCAGGATTTTTCGGAACCCACACTCTTCCATCATTTCTTAAGCTTTCGCTCATCAAAGTTAATTTAGATTGATAGTGCCCTGTAACAGGAATGCAAGTTGGATGAATCTGTGTAAAACATGGATTAGCAAAGTAAGCACCCTTTTTATATGCACGCCACGCTGCGGTAACATTGGAACCTTTTGCATTGGTAGAAAGAAAATATGCATTTCCATAACCCCCGGTGCAAAGTACAACTGCATCGCCAACGTGAGATTCGATTTCACCTGTTATCATATTACGTGCAGTTATGCCGCGTGCTTTTCCATCGATAACCACAACATCTAACATTTCGTGACGCGTGAACATTTCAACTTTCTTCAATCCAACTTGCCTCATCAATGCACTGTAAGCTCCGAGTAAAAGCTGCTGACCCGTTTGACCTCTTGCATAAAAGGTTCTTGAAACCTGTGCACCGCCAAAAGATCTGTTGTCAAGAAGTCCACCGTACTCACGGGCAAAAGGAACTCCCTGTGCAACACATTGATCAATTATATTTGCACTTAGCTCTGCAAGGCGGTAAACATTTGCCTCACGTGAACGGTAATCGCCGCCTTTTATTGTATCATAAAAAAGCCTGTAAACACTATCGCCGTCATTCTGGTAATTCTTTGATGCGTTAATTCCTCCCTGTGCGGCAATGCTGTGTGCTCTTCTTGCACTGTCCTGGAAACAAAATGATTTTACATTGTAACCGAGTTCAGCAAGCGAAGCCGCAGCGGAAGCACCGGCAAGCCCGGTTCCTACAACTATAATATTATATTTTCTTTTGTTGGCTGGATTAACGAGCTTAAGTTCAAACTTATGGTTTGTCCATTTTTCTTCAAGTTTTCCTGCGGGAATTTTTGAATCTAACATACTAATGACCTCCCGCACTAAATAAAAAATACAAAGGGATTATCGCAAAACCCATACAAAGTAAAATCGAAAAAATAACTCCGAATTTTTTTATAAATGATGTGTACCCGCTATGCCTAATTCCCAGACTTTGAAACGCACTTTGAAATCCATGTACAAGATGAAAAGCTAAAAAGATCAACGCTATTATATAAAAGACAGAATAATATGGATTTGAAAAAGCTTCGACGGCACCTTCGTACATTGTATTTCCGGGATTACCAAATCTGTACGGGAAAAAGAAAGTTCTTAAATGAATTACGAGAAAAATAAAAACAATGCTTCCTCCCCATATCATAAATCTTGAAAAAAAAGTGCTGTTCTCGGAAGGACTGTTAGCTTTATATCCTACTGCTCTTGCAGTTCTGTTTCCCCACCAAAGTCTTACACCGTCAACAATATGATATAAAATAAAAAAGAACAAACCGATCTCTACAACTCTTACAGGTATATTCAGATTACTCGCCATAAAAGCTGAGTATTCTTCAAAAACTTTTCCTTTATCATTTAAAAGAAGAAGAAGATTTCCAACAAGATGTTCTATTAAAAAAGAAATGATGGACAAACCCGTTATTGCCATTACAATCTTTTTACCAACAGAAGAATCAATAAACCTTAAGAAGCTATTCATTTAGAATTCCCCGGCTGAGATATAAAAGTAGTGAGTCTGGTTCTGAAAGGATTTTCTAAAAGTGACATCAGATATTTAAGTCTTACAAAATTAAGAATTAACTTAACACCAGGATAAAATTATTTAATATGAATGTGAAATGCAATTTGGAATGGAAACAATTTAGAATTTTTACTTACATATTTTGATTCAATGTTTTTTAATTTTATCTTCATAGGAAGTTCTTAGAAATTTTGATTACGGTGTCCCGGTTCTGCTCTTGAGTGGAATAACGGGAATTATAGGGAAGTCCGGTGCGGTGATTTACGTATTGTCACATTGAGCCTGTCGAAATGTGACGTTCATTCTTCGACAAGCTCAGAATGACAGAACTAATAAACCAATTCCGGCGCTGTCGCGCAACTGTAAATCAATGTAGAATGAATAATGTAGAATTCAGAATGGTTTTAATTCTACATTCTTAATTCTAAATTCTACATTGAGTAAGTCAGGAGACCTGCCGTAGTTATAACTAAATCAACCTTCGCGGAAGAGGTTTGGTTAACGAAAAATCCAAACTACACATTTCGTTTAACAACTCCCCCACGAAGTTACCTTAATACTAATAAAGGAGTAACTTCTATGGCTAAACTAAAACCTTTCATTTTTGTTTTTCTTATCCCGGTTTTGTCTTTTGCACAAACAGATTCAGCAAAGATTTATACACTTTCCGATGTTGTTATTACAGCAACTAAAACAAATACCCCCTTATACGAACTAGCAAATTCAATTACGGTAATCGATTCTGCTGAAATAGAAAAAAGAGAAAGCAATACGGTTCTTGAATTGCTAAAGACAGAATATGGTATTGATATAACACAGCAGGGTTCGTTCGGTTCACTCGCAAATGTTTATACAAGAGGATCTAATACCGGTCACACGCTCGTACTCATAGATGGAGTAGAAGTTAATATGCCAAGCGATCCCGGCGGCACTTATGATTTCGGAAATCTTCCTGTTGATAATATAGAAAGAATAGAAATTCTCCGGGGACCTCAAAGTACACTTTACGGTTCCGATGCAATGGCTGGAGTTATCAATATTATAACAAAAAAAGGAATTGGCAAACCAAAATTTTCTTTTCTAACCGAAGGCGGTTCTTATAACTCTTACAAAGGATTGGCAGGATTAAACGGCAGTTATGATTTTTTGAATTACTCTTTAACTTTAAGCAAGAAAAAAACAGACGGCTTTTCTTCAGCTTCTGAAAGAGATGGAAATAAAGAAAAAGACGGCTCTTCGAGTTATAATCTTTCATCAAGATTAGATGCCAAAATCACGAACAATCTCAACCTCAATCTTACATTCAGATTTACAAAAGCAGATGTTGCTTACGATCAATTCGGCGGACAGTTTGGCGATGATCCGACTTACATTTATAAACTTGAAGAGTCTTCGTTCAGAACCGAAGGAAAATATTCTGCATTCAATGGAATGTGGGACCAAACTCTTGGTGTTTCAATTTTCAGGAATGTCAGGAAATATTCAAACGATGCTTTCGTTTATGATGCATCAAAAGCTTTTTATGACGGAAGAAAATTAAAATTCGACTGGCAGAATAATTTTCATTTGGGAAAAACAAACATTTTAACTCTGGGAGCCGAGACTGAAAAAGAAGAATCACAATCAAACTATTTTGTTCTTTCAACCACTTCCCCATTTGCAAGTGTTTTGCCTAATAGTAGCGCAAGAACGACAGGTGTGTATCTCCAGGATCAATTTAATGTTGAAAATCTTTTCGGAAGTGCTGGGATAAGATTCGACAATCATGAAAGATTTGGTTCCCAAATCACATACAGGTTTGCACCAGCCTATATCTTTTGGAATACAGGGACAAAATTAAAAGCCACAATTGGAACAGGTTTTAAGGCACCATCGCTTTATTATCTTTTTGATCCTAATTACGGAAACCCTGACCTTAATCCTGAAAAAAATCTTGGCTGGGATGCCGGCATTGAACAATATTTATGGAATTCAGAAATAATGATTGGAGCAACTTATTTTGAAAATCATTTTAAAGATTTATTTGGATTCGACGCAAACTACAGGACAACAAATATCGCCAAAGCAGAAACAAGAGGAATCGAATTTTATTTTGCCATTAATCCAACAAAAGAAATCTCGACAAAAGGGAATTTAACTTACACAGATGCAAAAGATAAAAGTGATAATTCTTCTGATAAAGATCTTCCACTCTTAAGAAGACCAAAGATAAAAACTTCATTCGAAGTGAACTATACCTTTAATGATAAAGCAAATGTAAATGGAGAAATTATTTATGTGGGAGAAAGAGACGATAAAGATTTTTCTCAATACCCGGTTCAAAGAGTAAAATTAAAGGCTTATTCCATAGTTAATCTTGCCGCTTCGTACAAAGTTTTAGAGTTCCTGCAGATTTACGGAAGAGTAGAAAACCTTTTTGATACCAATTATGAAGAAGTCCTTGGCTATGCAACTCCGGGACTCTCAGGTTATGCAGGATTAAAAATCGTTTTATAATGTGATAATTTATTTTTATTTTACAATCAATTAATTCAAAGGAGATAATATGAATTCAAACTTAACGCCAAGATTTCTTGTATTGGCAGGAATGATTTTAGTTGCGGCTCTGACAAGATTTAATTCCTCATCCGCCTAATTTTACCGCAATCGGAGCAATCGCTTTATTTGGTGGTGCTTATTTTAATAAAAAAAGTTTTGCATTTGCAGTTCCCTTGATTGCCATGTTCTTATCTGACTTGATTATCGGGTTTCATCCCGGAATGTACATAGTATATTTAAGTTTTGTCTTAATCGTAATGCTTGGAATGATTTTAAAAAAGAAAAAGAAAATTGCCAATGTTTTTCTCGCTTCAATTTCGGCAGCAATTCTCTTTTTTGTACTTACTAATTTTGCACAATGGATAACGGACCCATTATATACTAAAAATATTTCCGGATTAATATCCTGTTATGTTGCTGCAATTCCATTCTTTGGCAATACATTATTTAGTAATTTATTCTATGCTGGAGTTTTATTTGGCTCATTTGAATTAGCTAAACTAAAATTCTCGCGACTTGCCGAAGTAAAAGCTTAACATTTTCAACCCCTCCCGTACCTCCCCTTTAATAAAGGGGAGGTGAGGAGGGGTTCGGGTTATTAAAATGAAATCCCTTCCTTTATTAATTGACTTTGACGGCGTTATCAGGTTAGGTAATGTTCCTGCACCCGACGCAAAAGATTTTTTTAATTTTATAGAAAAGCGGGAAATCCCTGCCTGTGTAATAAGTAACTCTACGCTAAAAACTTCATTAGAAATAAAAGATTTCTTTAACAGCAACACTATCGAATTTAACATTCCGGCAGTAACTGCTTCCGAAGCTGCTTTACAATACGCAAAAGAGAATTACAAAAGTGTAAAGGTTTATTCCATCGAAAGCATAAAAAAAATATTTGCTGATCTTTTAGTTGATGAAAATCCCGAAGCTGTAATCGTTGGCGATCTTGTTGATGGATGGAGCTATGACATTCTAAATGAAATTTTCAGAGATGTCCATTCCGGTGCAGATTTAATTGCAATGCAGAAAAATAAATTCTGGAAACCAGATGGGAAATCACTTTGTCTCGATGCGGGTTCCTTTATAAAAGCAATTGAATTTGCAACAGGAAAAGAAGCTTTATTAATCGGGAAACCTTCACCAATTTATTTTAAAGCGCTCTTAAAATTTTAAATGAAGAAAACTCAGATTTTCTTATGCTGGGAGATGACCTTGAAACAGATATTTTTGGTTCTCAAAATATTGGAGGGAAAGGAATCTTAATCTATACAGGTAAAACAAAATTTCCTTTGCAGGATAATTCCGAAATAAAACCAACTTACGAAGCGAAAAATCTTTTAGAAGTTATAAAGATACTGGACAAGCTTTACTAAGTAGCGATCCCCTGTCTCACTGCACGTTCTTTAGCGAGGTAAATAATTCTCTTCAATGTTTCAACATAGCTTAATCCTGAAGTTTCAGCGGAGCGCATAAATCCCGCCCCTTCGGTTAAATCCGGATTTGGATTTACTTCGAGAACATACAACAAGTTATCCTTTGAAAGTCTCATATCAACACGTGCATAATCTCTACAGCCCATTGCTTTAAATGCCTTAAGCGCAATTTCCTTAGCTCTCTTTTCAATTCTTTTAGGAAGCAGCGCAGGACAAATCGGGATTGTTTTATGATATGCTTCATGGTGCGGGTCCCACTTTGCCTGGTAACTAACTATGTTATGTAAATGATCAGGCATTTCTGTAAAATCAATTTCGCTTATCGGTAAAGCGACAGGTTCAAGATCACCAAGTACGGCAAGGTTTAATTCCCTTCCTTCAATAAACTCTTCAATCAAAGCCGGCTGTTCAAAATATTTAAAAACGTATTCTGTGCGTTCCTTCAGCTTATCCACATTTTCAACAATAGATTCATTTTCAATTCCAACACTTGCATCTTCATAAGCAGGCTTAATAATCATCGGGTATTTTAATCTATGCCGGTAAGCTTTCGGTGTCCTTTTTAAAATGATAAAACGCGGAGTTCTTATGCCGATGGCATTTAATAATCTTTTAGTGAATATTTTGCTCTGGCAGTTTGCAAGTGCCATAGGTGGTGCCCCTGTAAAAGGAATTCTAAGAAGTTCCAGAAGTCCAACAACATTCATTTCGTTACGGGAATCTTCCTTATATATCTCAACAAAATTGAATATTATATCGGGCTTGTTCTTTTTTATATCTCTTAAAAGGGAATTTATATCATCTTTGATGTTTAGCGTATAAGCATTTACCCCGCTTTTTTGCAGCTTTTTAGCCATAAGGTCATATTCTTCTATGGGGGTAATGTCTTCAACCTCAAAATATGGAACAAAATCGAGCTTTTTTTCATCAAGCTCCCCCGGTTTAACATATAATTCCGGATGCGGTTCGTTAAAGACTATCGCAATTTTAATTTTTTTTCTTGGCATGCTTAAAAATACTGAATTTTATCTTCTTAAGTAATATTTTATTACTTTATAATTTCATCTTTAATCAGGAGGTGTTTTTATTCTCACATGAGTTTTTATCCCCAACCTTATAAATACCAATGTGGTCCTTTTGCACTTAAGTATGGACTTGTAATGCTTGGTCGTTTTGAAAATGAAAAAGCAATCGGTAAAAAAGCAGGTAGTACTTGGTGGAATGGTACCGATGAAATAGGTCTTGCAAAAGCAGCAAAAAGTTTTGATTGTAAAATGAAATATTTCAGAAGAGAAAATCCAAATGATGCAATTAAAATTTTAACTTATCATCTCAGGAGAGGCTATCCCTGCATTCTTAGTGTAGATAACTGGGAACACTGGCTTACTGTAATTAATCAGCAGCATGGTAAATTCATTTTGGTTGATAGTGCCCTTGATAAAGTGATTGCTATATACACGCCTGTACAATTAACAAGAAGATGGAAGTATGTTGATGATGAAAATGGTGAAATAAGCTATGATGGCTACGCTCTCATTTCAAACAGCAAGCCCACTACTAAAGCCAAGTTCACCTTAGAAGAAGCAAAGTATGTAATGCGGGACAGAAACAAGACTCTTGCAAGAAAATGGGATGACTATTTTAATGACTTAATTATGATTTGCCGACCAAGATTTCCTAATTCTACAAAAACAATTTCGTTTAACGAATTCCTTCGAAGGCATGAAAAAATACTTGTAACCCAGGTAGCTGATTGGCATGGTAGTCCTCCTTACAAAGAGTTGCAAAAAATCCTTGATGATATGCAATTCGTGGCTGAAGTATATAACCTTGTTATTTATATTGAAGATCAGAAAAAAGCTTTAGTTGATCTTGCAGCAATACTTATGATGTATTCCTGCGGCAGGTATGGAATGGATCCGATTTATTAATTCCTTGGAAAAGGTTTTTACATTATGAATAATGAAAATAAGTTAACGGGTATTCATCATATTACTGCAATAGCAGGAGATCCGCAAAAGAATATTGATTTCTTTGTTAAAATCCTTGGTTTAAGATTTCTTAAAAAAACAATCAACTTTGATGACCCGCATACATATCATTTTTATTATGGAGATGAGAATGGAAATCCCGGAACAATTTTAACTTTTTTCCCCTGGACAGATCGGGGTTTCAAAGGAAAACGGGGAACTGGACAGATAGCCGCTATATCATTTTCAATTCCTCTTTCTTCTCTTGATTTTTGGGTAGTACATTTAACAAAACAGAAAATAAACTTCGCCGGTCCGGTAAAACGTTTTAATGAACAGGTTTTAATTTTTGAAGACCACGATGAATTTGAATTAGAAATCGTTGCGAGTGAAGAAGAAAAACGTCCCGGCTGGAATTCCGGTTTTATTCCAAAAGAACATTCTATAAGAGGTTTTTGGGGAGCTTCAATCTGGCATCAGAAAATTGAAACTACAGAAACATTTATGTCAGACTTGCTTAGATTTAAAAAAGTTAATGAAGCTGAAAACAGAGTAAGGCTTGCACTTGCAAATGGAGGAGCCGGAACCTATGTTGACTTGCTTTCATTACCTGAAAAACAAAGAGGAATAATGGGAGTTGGTGCAATTCATCATATTGCATACAGAACCTCGGATGAAAAAACTCAGCTTGAAGTGAGAGAAAAAATTATCAGCAAAAATTTTGATGTAACCCCCGTTATCGATAGAAATTATTTCCATTCAATTTACTTTAAAGAACCGGGAAATGTTTTATTTGAAGTTGCTACTGATCCTCCCGGATTTTTTGTTGATGAAACTAAGGAAACACTTGGCAAATCTCTTAGATTGCCGGAATGGTATGAATCAATTCGGTCTGAAATAGAATCTGCACTACCAAAAGTTACAATACCGGAATAATGTTAACACATCCTCACGGAAATCAAAAAGTTTTATTTAAAGGAGACATCAACTCCGCAAAATCTGCTATGATCTTAATTCATGGAAGAGGAGCTACTGCAGAAAGCATTCTTTCTTTAACTACTGAATTTCAAGAAGACAATTATCTTTTTGCAGCACCTCAGGCAAAAGGCAATACATGGTATCCTTATACTTTCCTTGCGCCAGTTAACGACAATGAACCGGGAATAACATCAGGACTAAAAGTAATTAGCGATCTTATCGAAAAATTAAATAAATCAGGAATTCCCGATAAAGAGACAATTCTCCTGGGATTTTCTCAGGGAGCTTGCCTGGCGTTAGAATATGCAGCCAGAAACGTAAAATCTTACAAAGGTGTGATAGGGTTAAGTGGAGGACTGATAGGTGATAAAATTGAAGAAGAAAGATATTCCGGCTCGTTTGACAATTGTCCTGTATTTTTAGGATGCAGCGATGTAGATTCACATATCCCGTTAGAACGGGTAAACCAAACAGAAATTATAATGAAGAAATTAAATGGTTCTGTTACTAAAAGAATTTATAAAGGTATGGGGCATGTAATAAATGAAGACGAATTAAATTTTATTTGCTCCGTTATGTGACATCTCTTTTCAAACTCGTCGGATATGTTACAATTGTTAGCTTTTTACTAAGAATTATCTGTTTATCAAATCTGTCTCTTTCCAAAACATTTTTCTGAAATATGACAGTAATAGTGCCCAGTTTTTTTAGTAACAATTACTGATTATCGCTTCACTGAAAACTATCTAAGTATCATTTACGTGCGGTTTTGTGGCATATTCCTTGGCTATAATTTAATACAAAAAAAAAGATTAGGTGATATAATGAAAAAGATTAAACTATTAGCAATAACTTTGATTCTGTCTGTAGGGTTTTTTAGCTGTTCAGATTCTTTATTAAACCAACCGACCTCCGATAATAATATTGCTGACAATTCCTCTAAATATTCAACTTCATTTCAGAAAGAGAATCCACAAAATAGAAACTTCGACTATCTTAATAATAGAGTAGTTACTAAAGTCATAAATGGTAGTAGTAGGTGGGGTAATTCACTTGTCTGCTATTTATAAAAGTAGTATGTCGACTATGTATAAGAAGGGTAACCATTCCGGTTCAAAAATAGTTAATGTAAGTGCTACTTTAATCATACCTCCGGGAGCTTTTGAAGGAATCAAGAGAAATAACCCTGATAGATGATTACAAAACCACCTCACTATATTGTTATCCAAGCATGTACCTTTGACAAGACAATTTATTTGACTTTAACATTCGTAGGTCTTGATTTAGACGAACTTGGTTTTACAAAGGATAATGTAAAATTCGGTTATATACGAGCAGACGGCACAAATGACCCTTGCGTAACTGATGGTATTATTTTGAGTCCCTGGCATGGAGCTGTAGGAGTAGTCAGAGCACAAATTAACCATTTTTCCAGATATGCATTTACAAGATAATTCTCTAAACATAAAAATAACCGTATATGCCTACAATTAAAGAAGAAAAAGACTTATTTCTTAAAGATATACTGAAAAACTACTTCAGCAGTAAAGAAGCATCTGAATTTACAAAGAAATATTTAGCCGGTTCCGATAAGAAATCAAAATCGAAACCGGTTAGTAAAGAAAATAAGAAACAAATTGATCTTGAATTGCATAACAACGCTATATTCAGATCAGATGTTGATCTGCTAATTACTTTTGCTGAAACCAAGCTGACGGAAAGTAAACTTCTTGAACTGTTGCTTTCTTTGGGACAATTTACAATAGGCGCAGGCGAATTTTCCCTTTCTATTGAATTACATGAAAAATTAATTAATCAGACAAAAAACAAACGTGAGTATTTAACAATAAATGCTCATGCTTATCTTGCCTTGGGAGAATTATATAGCAGGCAGGCACAATGGTCCTTAAGTTTTTTCAATATTAATAAATCAAAAGCCTTATTCGAAAAACAAAATGATTTCTATGGAATAGCAAAATGTGAAAACATGCTGGGTACGATTTACGGTGATTTAGGAGATCTTAAAAAAGCGAAAACACATTTTGAAAAAGGGCTTTCATTAATCGACGGCAAGAAAGATATTGCTCTTACCGGTAAGTTCGAGATCAATCTTGGAATAATTAACAATATTCAGAGCAATTACGATGTTGCCCTGTCATATTATCAAAGAGCATTGCTTAATTTTCAGAAATTATCAGATATAAAAATTATCGCATTAATAAACCATAACATTGGAATGACTTATTTAAAACTGAACAAGTTTGAGCTTGCATTAAATAATTTTGACCAAAGTATATCCACCGCCTTGCGAGCCGGTTCGCTTCCATCCCTGGGAATCACATACGTAAGCAAAGCTTATCTTTACACCCAACAAAAAGATCTTGCAATGGCGGAGGCTTTTGCTAATAAAGCTATGGATATTTGTTACAAGACTAATGACAAGTTATCAATTGCAGAAGTTTACAAAGTAAAAGGTATAATCCAGAGGCACAAATCTAATTTTGAATCTGCAGAAAACTTTCTGCTTACAAGTTTAAGAATTAATAAAGAATTTGAAAATAAACTGAACTATGCCGAAACCTGCTTTGAACTTGGCTTGCTTAATAAAAACAAAAGAAACAATTATGCTGCTAAGTCATATTTTGAAAATGCCTTAAAGTATTTTAAGAATATTAAAGCTACCGCCGAAATTAAGGTTATTAACGAACATATTAACAACCTGTAGCCCTATCCTCCAATTCCTTCAAAAACTAACTAATTAACAACAATTAATTGTTTTTTTAAAAAATCTTATTGACATTAAGTTTTGTTAAAATTATAATTATCCTCTAAAAAATGCAGGTTTTCCTCTTATCATAGAAAAAAGAGGTCCAAAAAATCCGATATATGGTCATTTTGTTTTACCTTCACAATAATTCTTAAAAATAAAAAGGAGAGTATATGGATATTTCATACAGGAAAGTCATTCTTTTGTTGTCAATAATTCTATTGGTTCCATTCTACGCACGGGCTCAATTTACAACAGAGGGAGTTCAATTTGGTCTTCAATTTAACGGTCTTTATCCTGCAAATGATTTTAGCAAAGAAGACTTAATTGGCTCTTATGAGCTTTCTTATCTTGGAAGAGGATTCTTCAGATTTGAAATAGTTGAAGGATTACAAGCTGAACTCGGAGGAGGTTATGGAATATACTCCGGTAAAGATTTTGTAGATGTAAAATATAAAACAGAGATCTACCCGTTTGATTTAAGATTTGTTGTAAGCCCATTCAAAATGGATAGCTGGAATCCCTACTTTTATGTTGGTGGGGGTGCAATAAGATATATTGTAAAAGAAAAACCACAGAGCGTTAGTCGTTATGAGGTTGATGATAATGGCTGGACAGGTTACTATCCTGTAGGTATTGGCAGCCAGTTCAGGTTGAGCGATAATCTAATGTTTGAAGTTAATCTGGGCGCAGGTTATAGTTTAACTGAGAATCTGGAATATTATAACAAACCGAATTCTGCCAATGATGCTTTCGTAAATCTTGGAATTGGATTTACAATTGGACCTGAAGCAAATGATGATAAAGATCAGGATGGATTATTTAGAAAAGACGAGGAAAAACTTGGAACGGACCCTGAAAATCCGGATACGGATGGCGACGGTTTAAGTGACGGTGAAGAAGTAAATACATACAAAACTAATCCCTTAAATCCTGATACTGATGGAGATGGTTTGAGAGATGGACTGGAAGTAACACAATACAAAACCAATCCTTCTAATGCAGATACAGATGGTGACGGTTTAAGTGACGGTGATGAAGTAAACAACTATAAAACTAATCCAAATAAAGCCGACTCGGATGGCGACGGATTAAATGATTATGCCGAGGTGACAACTTATAAAACAGATCCTTTGAAGGCTGACACTGATGGGGATAGTTTAAACGATGGAGCCGAGGTAAATGTTTATAAAACAGATCCTAATAAAGCCGACTCTGACGGTGACAGTCTAAATGATGGTGAAGAGGTTACTTCACTTAAGACTGATCCATTAAATCCTGATACTGATGGTGGAACAGTTGACGATGGAATCGAAGTAAAAAGAGGAACTAATCCTTTGAACGCAGATGATGATGTTGTTAAAGTCGGTGTTCCAATAATTCTGGAGGGAATAACCTTTGCATCAGGCAAAGCTGAAATTACTCCTGAATCTGAAGCAACCTTACAAATGGTACTAAAGACATTACGTACATATCCTGAGATCGATGTCGAAATCGGTGGTCATACAGACAATGTCGGTAGCAGTACTTCTAATCAAAAGCTTTCACAGAGAAGAGCAGAAGCTGTAAAGGACTGGTTAGTACAACACGGTATTGACCCAGACAGGTTAACAGCCGTTGGTTATGGCGAGGACCAGCCAACTGTTCCGAATGATACTAAAGAAAACAAAGCCAAAAATAGAAGGATAGAGTTTAAGAGAATTAAATAAATTCCTCTAAAGCAAGTTCTGCTTCTTTGAGCCCTTTCTTACTTAAGAAAGGGCTTTTTTATTAGAACCGTATTGATTTTTTTATTCTTTGTGATAGTTTTGTTATATAACTAAAATATATTTAGCTCATAAAATTGGAGCTTAAATGAAAAACGTATTAGTTGTTGAAGACGATAAATCGATTTCTGACCTTGTAGAAATTCATCTTAAGGATCTTAGCTGCAACGTTATTAAAACTTTTGATGGCAAAGAAGGTCTGCAGCTTGCAACGGGAAACAATTACGACCTTATAGTTCTTGATATAATGCTGCCTAATGTTGACGGGCTTGAAATATGCAAAGAGGTAAGAAAAAAAGAAGATTACACGCCTATACTTATGTTAACTTCAAAATCAGAAGAGTTGGATAAAGTTATAGGGCTTGAGGTTGGTGCAGATGATTATCTTACAAAACCTTTTGGAATCAGGGAATTTATTGCACGCGTAAAAGCAATATTCAGAAGAACTGAAGCTTTCCAGAAAGAAACTGAAAATCAATCAGATATTATAATTGGAGATATAGTTATTGAAGTATCGAAAAGAAGAGTAAAACTTAATGGAAACCGCATCGAGCTTACTCCAAAAGAATTCGACCTTTTGTTGCTTTTAGCTTCCCATCCGGGTAAAACTTACACACGTGAGCAATTGTTAAATATTTTGTGGGGTTATCAATATAATGGTTACGAACACACAGTTAATTCTCATATTAACAGACTAAGAAGTAAAATAGAAAGGGACCTTTCAAATCCGATCTACATACTTACTTCCTGGGGTGTCGGTTACAGGTTTAATGATATTGAAAATTTTCAGAATTGAGTTATGAAAAAAAGAAATAGATTTTTTAATTCTCTCTATTGGAAGATCGGCGCTACTTTTTTAGCGATACTTGTTCTTCTATCAACAGTATATCTTTACATTGCTATGTTCACTGCAGAAATGTACTTCCAGGAAGCTAATCAAAAATTGAATGCAGATATAGCCCCTCATATCGCAAGTGAAAACCAGGCATTTATTGATGGGAAAGCAAACGAAAAAATCCTTAAGAGTGTGTTTCACAATGTCATGATCATAAACCCAAGCATTGAAGTATATCTTCTTGATACTAATGGGAAAATATTAACTTTCTATGCGCCGGATAAAAAAATAAAACTCGATCGTGTGCCTCTTGATGAGGTAAAGAAATTTATTGCTACCGGAGGACAGGAATTTACTTTAGGAGTCGATCCCAAAAATCCCGGTGCAGAAAAAGTTTTTTCTGCTGCACCTGTTTATGAAAAAAGTAAATTGATGGGATACATTTATGTAATACTTGCTAGCGAAGAATATGAAAGCACAATGCACTTCCTGTTTGGCAGTTATATTCTTCGGTTAGGATTGCGTTCGATGAGTATTACACTTGCTGCGGCAGTTTTAATAACTTTAATTGCCCTTGGGTTTATTGTCGGAAATATTAAAAAGATAGCGAGCGTCATGAGAGATTTCAAAAACGGAAATCTTTCTGCAAGAATAAAGAAAAAAAGGAAAGATGAACTCGGGGAATTTACCGATACCTTTAATGAGATGGCAGATACGATTGTTCAGAACATGGAAGACCTGAAGACAATGGATAACTTAAGGCGCGAATTAGTTGCAAATGTTTCGCATGACCTGAGAACCCCACTCGCAACAATCCAGGGATATCTTGAAACCGTTCTAATAAAAGCAGATACACTATCCGAGGATGAAAAAACAAAATACCTCCAAACAATCTTTAAAAGTACAGAGAGACTGAGAAAACTTGTTGATGAATTATTTGAACTTTCAAAGCTCGAGGCAAGAGAAAAGAAACCAAAACCGGAACCTTTCTCGATTGCAGAATTACTTCAGGATATTCATCAAAAAAATCTTATTCTTGCTGAGGCAAAAAAAATTGAATTAAAAACAAACTTCTCTTATGATCTTCCGCTTGCTTATGCCGATATTGGAATGATGGAAAGGGTTCTGCAAAACCTGATCGACAACGCAATTAAGTTTACTCCTGATGGAGGAATAATCGACTTGCAACTTAAAAAAGAAAAAGATGATATTATTATAAGCATAAGTGATAGCGGCGAGGGTATTGTTGATACAGAATTATCTCATATTTTTGACAGGTATAACAGGAGTAAAAGGACGGAATCAAATAGTAATGATGGGCTTGGACTTGGTTTGGCGATTGTTAAGAAAATTCTCGAAGTTCATAACATCGAAATAAATGTTGAAAGCAAAAAAAATATCGGGACAACTTTTTCTTTTAGAGTTCCTGTTTATAAAAAATCCTCAGTATCAAAGACACCTCAATATAGTTGAAATGGTTAACAAATAAGCTTACTTTTACTAAAGCCAAATTCTGAATTATACCTTAAAGACTGGAGATTTAAATGACATCACCTCTCATTTCACATATTGAAATTCCGTCAACTGATCTTGATAAGTCAAAAGATTTTTATGAAAAACTTTTTAACTGGGATTTTAAACCTTTCGGAAATGGATATCTTCTTTTTAACGACCATAAAGGAATTATGGTTGGATTAAGAAAAGTTGATGCGGTTGCCAAAGGTGAAAACACTGTATTTCATGTTAACACTGAAAATATCGATGCTTGTTTAGAAAAATGCCTTAAAATCGGGGGCTCGGTAAAAAGAAGAAAAACAGTAATACCAGCAATGGGCTGGTTTGCTTTACTATTCGATATAGATGGAAACACGATAGGACTTTTCGAAAAGAATTGATTAGTTAGAGATGACATCTTGAGAAAAAGATGTCATCTCCTCCAGATCAATTATCCTCAAACAGTTGGCCACAACCAGCCGAAAAATCCGGCAGTGAGTAGCGCATAAATCAAACCATCAAACATAGATTTGATTGTTGCAGACCATTTTTTCTTATACCAAATACTATTCTGCATTAATGCAAGACTATAGCCAACAAACGCTGTACACCCTGCAAAACGAAATACAGCAAGATAATGTGCACCAGGCACAAGAGCATGACCTGCAATGTAAGCGGCAAATATTCCAATTATTACACTATAGATAAACCACAATATCATACTCGACGCCATCCCCATTTGTCCTCCGGGTAACACAGTCATTATTACAACAGGACCTTTATTCACTTTATCCTTAAATTCCTGCGACTGCCTTTCTTTATTATCTGGTACAATAAGGCATCATATAATCACCGGCTGGAATATTTGATTTTCCTAAATCATCCATTACCTGATCCTCCGAGGGGAGTTTTTCAAAATCATTCTTATGATAACCTAAAAACATGTGAATAAGTGAGCTGATAATAAAGACCGCTACGGCTGAGAGAAGTATGGGAAGCCAGAGAGAAATAATTGGAACCATTTCATCTCCTTTTATTTAAATTAAAATTATTGGATTAACCTCGTATAAAAATAAGAAATGAAATCAGCTTTGCAAAGTTCTAATGACTACTGAGTGATTATTAAATGGCTTCTATAACTCCCCTAAAATTTCTTCTGCTTTTGTTTTGATAACTTCCCAGGCTTTTTCAATATGTCTTAATTCCATTCTTAAACCGGACATATTTACTCTTAATACATATTTCCCTTTCAGCCTTGTATGAGAAATCATAATGTCACTGTTTGTATCGATCTCTTTAAAGAAATTAAGATTCAATTCCTCAAGCTTCTTTTCATCATTAATATTTTTAGGATGAAGTCTGAAACATATCGTACTCATTGGAACAGGTGCCATTCTTTCAAAAGCAGGATAAGCATCTAACCATGTTGTAAATTCTTTACCAAGATAAAGATGATAGCGAAGCCTATCTCTTAATCCTTCAACTCCAAAATATCTGATAGTAAACCAAAGTTTAAGTGCCCTGAACCTTCTTCCGAGTTGAATTCCGTAATCCATGTAATTATCAACAATATTTTCTTCGGGAGTTTTAAGATAATCTGCAACAAGAGAAAATGCCCTTTTCAAAACTTCAGGTTTACGGGTATAAAACGCTGTGATATCCACAGGATGAAAAAGCCATTTGTGAGGATTTACAAGAAATGAGTCAGCCCTTTCAACTCCTTTAAATATCCATTGCATCTCCGGAATTATTGCCGCAGATCCGCCGTGCGCACCGTCAACATGGAGCCAGAGATTTTCCTTCTCACATATATCCGCAATATTACTTACCGGATCAATGCTTGTTGTAGATGTCGTTCCGACTGTCGCAACAACACAAAAAGGAAGCCACCCATTTTTTTTATCTTCTTGAATAGCTTTTTCCAGCTCGGCTGGTAACATCCTGAATTCATCGTCGGTAGGAATTTTTCTGAGTGATTCTAATCCCAGTCCTAATGTAATAGCACTTTTATCTATCGAAGAGTGTGCCTGTTCAGATGCATAAAGTCTTAACTTAGGTAAATCTCTAGCAACAAGGCCTTTTTCTCTCACATTAATTCCAACTTGTTCACGTGCAGAAGCAATTGCATGCATAGATGCCACCGAGGCAGTATCATAAATAATTCCCCAAAAACTTTCAGGCATTCCTAGCATTTGTCTAAACCACTGGAGCGTATGCTGCTCAAGTTCCGCTGAAGATGGGTTTGTTCTCCATAACATCCCGTTAGAATTAAAAGTTGCTGAAAGTAATTCTGCAAGAATACCCGGACCACTCGAAGATGAGTTAAAGTATGCCATAAAATGTGGATGGTTCCAGTGTGTTAAACCAGGCACTATTATTTTATCAACATCCGCAAGAATTTTTTCCATATTCTCACCTTTTTCAGGAGGCGAAAGAGGTAATTGTTTTCTAATATCCCCTGGTTTAATATGAGGTAGAACAGGATAATCTTCTACGTTTTCCAAGTAATTTGCAATCCAGTCAATTAATTCATAACCAAATTTCCTGAATTGGTCCGCAGGCATGTCTCCGAAAAATTTATCATCTTTTTTATTTTCAGTTGAAGATTTCATCTATAATTTTCTCTTAATTTCATAAAATATTCTTATTGTTAATCTATAAAAATAGACTACTAAGTGAAATTTATAAAGGAAGAAAGCGATAAATTGAAATTACTCTTTAGATAACTATTCTTTGATAAAAGGCAATTAATTTTTCTGTTTGTTTTTTGACATCGAAATTTTCCATAACGCGTTCTCTTGCTGCTTTTCCCATTTCTATTCTCTTTTGGGGTGAGTCAATCTGTAATTTTAATTTATCTGCAAGATCATCCCCATCTCTCCTATTGAACAAATAGCCGGTAACATTTTCTTCTTCAATATCGAGTACACCACCATATCTTGCTGCAACCGATGATTTCTCCATCGCCATTGCTTCGACGAGTGCATTTCCAAAAGCCTCACTGTGTGAAGGGAAAGTAAAAATATCAAGTGCGGCAAGTATATCAGGAGTATCACTTCTGAATCCAGTGAATATTACTTTATCCTTGAGATCATAAGTTTCAGAAAGTTTTTTAATCTTTTCTTCATACTCAATCTCATCGACACTGGATTCACCTACAATCAAAAACCTTAAGTTATTATACAATTTAGTTAGTTCGTTTGCTGCATATAAAAATTCCTCATGTCCTTTTCCATGAGTTAATCTTGCAATCATTCCTATTAAGATTTCACTTTCGCTAATTCCAAATTCACTTCTTATTTTCTTTCGATCTGTTAACGAAGGATCGAATCTTTCCAAATTTACACTATTATGATGAAGTAAAACTTTATCTTTCGTTACAGGGCAGGTTTCAAGTACATTCTTTTCAATTTCTTTGCTGATTGCTAAAATAAAGTTAACTCTATCATATAACTGTTTGTGGAGAAAATCTTTTTTTACCACAAAGGAACCCATTTGCTTTGTAAGAATTAGAGGAATCTCCGAATTCACAAGTTTAAGTGAAGGCGCAAGCATCCAAAGATCCTTTGATAAATGTGTATGTATAAGTTGATAATGATTTTTTTTGATAAGCCGGGAAAGCTTTATTATCTGTATCGGATGAAAATATCCAGATGCTTTTAATGTTAAACACTTTATTCCTTTTTTGTTAGCTTCAACATTGATTTTGGATCCGGGATAGCAAAGGAAATCTACAGACAATTTTTTTTTCATTAACTGAGCAGCATCCTGAACAGCACCCATTTCAAGTCCACCCCAGCTTTTTGAAAGACAAGAATATAAAATTTTCATCATCAAAGTGTAAGATTTAGTAATAACTAAAGCTAAAACTTTTTAACAAATTATACTAAAATACAGTTGGAGAAATAAGGAAAGATATGTGGAAATTGTCTCTTGCTCTCAACTTCTATCTAGAAACAGAAGAAAATAGAGAGCAAGAGTGAGTAGAAATTAGTATTACAGAATCATATTAAATGAATTATAAAAAGTTAATGAACTGCCCGGGGTTCAGAGAAATAATACTAGTAAATCGACAAAAATTAGTTAAATAAAATCCTTCACTATTCATACTTTTTTCTGCTTCTAAATTTATTACAAACAGCGACGCCGTTGTGCCGTAGTCGGTCCCGGCACACCCATTCTCTTCGACTCGCGTTGCAAATAAGAACTAACATAACCAGTGCTCTTTCGGCTGCTCCTAACAGTTTGAACCAATTCATAAAAGCCGAGACCGAGCCGGCAATGCTTGCAATAAATAAAGATGATTTTCCTGCCCCCAAAAAATACCAGACTAAAACTTCATCACGGGTATCAATATTCTGTCGGCTATAACGAGACAAACTGTGAACCGTTGCCCCAATGTCTCTGTCACTAATCTTTTTTTGAGTATAGACTTGCTTCAAATTAGCCTTTCTCATATTGATATTAATGATGAATTTTTCAGTTGGAGTATTAGAAAATTATATGCCAACTGATGAGCGATAAGAAAAAAAATAGTTTTGGTATGATTACAAAATCACTTCGAAACTTTTACTCGTAAGAGTTACAATACTGGTTATTAATTTACTGTTATACTTTGAGATGTCTCATCTGGTAAGATTAGTAACGAAATTTTTATGTACCAGATTCAAGCAGTGGTATCTATCCCACCTCAATTTATTTTATATTATTTCTTTTTACCAGAAGATTACATACAGTACAAGAGTAACGATTACGACAAGACTGCCTAACCCTATTAATTTTGGAGTTGGAGCCATGTCAAAATTTTCTCTTTGAGGTAACTTAATTGGCTCCTTCAAAGGTTTAACAATAGTTATTATCGTCATCAGTAGCAATACTACTCCGAAAGTAATTGCCATCCTGTTTAGAAAAGCTATCTCATTAAATTGCCATTGCAAGAATCCATAAACAGGCACACAGGCAACCAATGCTACAACACCTGCAGAGGGCGGAGCTTTTTTAACAGCAAATCCAAAAACAAACGCTGCGAGAATACCCGGGGAAATATATCCCTGAAATTCCTGTATGTATGTAAATATCCCTTTAAAACTCGGATCACCAAGATAAGGAGCGATAATACAACCAAGTAATACAAACAGGATCGTCATAAGACGTCCGGTTAAAACAAGATTCTTTTGGGATGCATTTTTATTGAAATGTTTCTTGTAGAGATCAAGAGTAAAAATTGTAGAAGCTGAATTCAGCATAGACGCTAATGAACTGATTACTGCTCCTGCAATAGCGGCAAGCATTAAACCGCGAAGCCCTGCAGGTATTAAATTTTTTATCAGCAATGGATAAGCAGCATCGGTATTATTCATACTTCCACTATAAAGTTGCGCAGCCATAATACCGGGAAATACTATAACGAACGGAATTATGAGTTTAAGGGCTGCCGCAAAGATAATCCCTTTTTGTCCTTCACGTAAACTTTTAGCAGCAAGTGTTCTTTGTGTTATGTATTGATTCAAGCCCCAATAATAAAAGTTAGGAATCCATAAACCTATAACCAGTGCCGTCCATGGTAGAACAGGATCATCAGCCGGTAAAACCATATGAAGTTTATCCTGATTGTGTTGAAAGAAACTATCAATCCCACCGACAGCGATTAAACCAAAAACAAGGACTATCGCACCTCCGATAATGAGAGCGGAACCCTGGAAAACATCAGCCCAAGCAACTGCTTTTAATCCTCCCCAGGTTGTGTAGAGTGCGGCAATTATTCCTATCGCCCAAACAGCAGTTCCCATATTGACGTTGAATATTGTATAAATTGTAATTGCACCCGAATAGATAACTGCCGAAATCGTAACTCCCACATAAATTACCATTGTGTAGAACGCCATTAAAGAACGTGCAGTAGAATTATACCGGTACTCAAGATATTCAGGAATAGTATATATTCCGCTATTTAAAAGCTTAGGAAGAAAGAAAAATGCAACAATCACTAGTGTAATTGCAGCCATCCATTCGTAGCTGGCTATGGCAAGACCGACACTACCAGCACTCTGTCCGGACATTCCAACAAACTGCTCTGAAGAAATATTAGCTGCAATTAGTGAGATACCTATTATTTGCCAGACTAGTCCCCTGCTTGCCAGAAAATAATCTTCTCCCGTTTCTTCTTTACGACTCTTGTACATACTTGTACCAACAACTACAAGTACAAATGCGACAAATACACTTATATCTGCAATTCCTAGTTCCATATTTTAACCCTTAATTTTTAGTTGTTTGTGAAAGTTCAGTAACTCTTACAGCGCCTGCCTGCCGGATCGTTAGATTCAAGACTGAATAATCGTTAAAAATATTTGTTATATATTTTTCAAAACTATCTGCCCAAGAAGATGGAAGAAATACCTGGATAGTTCCTTCGAAACCGCCTCCATGAATCCGGCAAGCTCCTTCTCCAAGTTCGTTAATAAAATTCTCGGTCATAGCCAGAGCAAGGGAAACAGGTTGATATGAAACATCATTTCCCGAATATATATTTTGAAGCCATTTGAAAGATGAATTTCCTGAATCATTTACTAATTCAAGAAAAGAATTGAAATCATTTTTGCGCAGAGCTTCAACTTGTTTATTAACTCTCTCATTTTCTCTTAAGAAATGATATGTCCGCAGAATTGCTCTATCACTAACCTTACCCCGAATCTCATTAATGTTTGCCAAAAAATCATCGAACTTAATCTCCCTGCAGACCTCCTTTCCAAATGCTGAAGCAATACTCTTCATTTCTTTTGGAATTGCTGCATAGTCGTCAGTCAGATTAATATGGGAACCACCCGTGTGTACAAAAAGCAGAGAATATCCTTCCTTGTCAAAGTCGAAATCTATTTTATTAACAAGAGGTTTGTTTTTATCTTTAAAGTCTATTGATACTATTCCTCCAACTGCACAAGCTACCTGGTCCATTAATCCACATGGTTTTTTAAAAAATTCATTCTCAGAGTATTGCCCAATTTTTGCTATTTCTTCAGGAGGTATTTTCCCTTCGTTATAGAGATAGTTGAA
This sequence comes from uncultured Ignavibacteria bacterium, assembly GCA_963727535.1. Taxonomy (GTDB): domain Bacteria; phylum Bacteroidota; class Ignavibacteria; order Ignavibacteriales; family Ignavibacteriaceae; genus RBG-16-34-14. The sequence goes on along the minus strand of CAVSGR010000006.1, from coordinate 1,007,827 downwards.
GATTGTTCCGATTAAAACTTCTATAGATGCAGAAGAACTTAATCCTGAGCCAATAAGAACATCACTTGTAATGAAGGCTTTAAAACCTCCAATATGAAGCCCCTTTTTAATTAAGCCTGAAGCGATTCCTCTGATTATTGCACTGGTTGTTCCTGCTTCATTTTCAATTGGTTCAAGATTATTACTATCAACTACAAAGGGTTTATCAAAACCATCAGAATAAATTTCGATGCCGGAATCACTTTCTGCGGCGCAGGCAATTGAATCTAAGTTTATACTTGCAGCAATAACAATTCCGCCATTATGATCTGTATGATTACCACTGATTTCTGTTCTGCCGGGAGAGCTAAAATATTTTACCTGTTGTTCTCCAAAAGCTTCCTTAAAGTTTGTATGCAATTTGTTATACCGCTCCCTTTGATAGTCAACTATCTTTTTATTATTACCATAAAGTGCGCTCAAATGGATTTTCTCAGTTACTGACATATCTTTATTCATAAATTTATCTAAATATCGGATTCTTTTTTTTCATCTACATTTTTAAGGAATAATGAATGACATCTGCTTGTCTTAAAATCTCAGCACTTTTTTCAGGTGTGATATCTCTCTGAGGCTCAGCAAGCATTTCATAACCAACCATAAATTTTTTAATGGTTGCTGACCTTAAAAGAGGCGGATAAAAGTGCATGTGAAAATGCCATTCGGGATGATTTGTACCATCGGTCGGCGCCTGGTGAATTCCTGCTGAATAATGAAAGGAGATATTAAATATATTATCGTACTTAACCGTAGTTATTTTTAATACCTCTGCAAAATCTTTAACCTCTTCATCTTTAAATTGAATAATATTACTTATAGATCTTTTAGAAATAATCATAGTTTCAAAAGGCCAGAACGCCCAAAAAGGAACCAGCAAAACAAAGCTCTCATTTTCAAAAACAATTCTTTCCTGATTTTGCTTTTCAATATTTAAATAATCGTTAAGCAAAGTTTTGTTTTTATCCTTGAAGTAGTTGAGTTGATTATTGTGTTCTTTTAATGGTTCGTTTGGAATAGATTCTTGTGCCCATATTTGTCCATGAGGATGCGGGTTACTGCATCCCATTATATTTCCTTTGTTCTCAAATATCTGCACATAATTAATAAATTGTCTATTGCCAAGAGTTAAATATTCATTCTGCCAGGTTTTGATCACATTGACAATATCGGCTAACTCAAGTTCTGCAAGAGTTAAATTGTGTTTAGGCGAAAAACAAACTACCCTGCAGATTCCTTTCTCAGACTTTGCTTTTAAAAGCTCAGATTCTTGAATATCTAAATGTTGAGAATCATTTTTTAGTGCACTAAAGTCATTATCAAAAACAAAAGTAGAAATATAATCTGGATTCTTTTCTCCATTTGCTCTTTCATTCTCCGGACATAAATAACAATCGGGTTTGTATGCAGGAATTTGTTGAGAAGAACTTTGTTCGGTTTTTCCTTGCCACGGTCTCTTGGTCCTATTAGGCGAAACTAAAATCCATTCACCTGTTAGTGGATTAAATCTTCTGTGGCTCTGATCAAAAATCATAAAGTATATAAACAACTATTTAGTAATTAAAAACAATTTATGTATCCCGGATTTTGGGTTTAATTACACTCACTTATTATTGTGTTTCAACATTTACAGATTCAGGTAAATCTTTTCTTGAAACGAATATTGAAAAATAAAGAATAACAACAAAACAAATCACTGGAACCAAATAAGATAGTTTTATACTACTTGTTGCATCTGATACTTGTCCCTGCACTGCTGTAAGTAACGCACCTCCCAGAATTGCCATAATTAAACCAGATCCTCCGAGTTTAGTATCTTCTCCTAATCCACGGACAGAGAGTCCGAAAATTGTTGGAAACATTAAAGACATACACCCCGAAATTCCAACAAGGGCATAAACACCTACATATCCACTCCCGAAAATAACTACAAATGTGAATAGTAAGGCTATAGATGAAAGAAACGATAATAGCTTTGAAGGAGTCATATAACGCATAAGCCATGTGCTTATAAATCTTGATACAGCAAAAAGAACTAATGATGCAAGATAATATGTAGATGCATCCTCTTCATTCAAGCCAAGTTCTCTCATTACATACCTGATTGTAAATGACCAGACACCTATTTGTGCACCAACATAAAAGAACTGTGCAATAACTCCCCATCTGTAATGTCTTATTTTAATTAAGCGTTTAAATGTTGCTATAATTTCTAACTTTCCCCCTTTATCAAAACCACTAGGCATCTTTATTATTGCAAGGACGATCCATATCAACATTAATAAAAATGCAACTGCGACGTAAGGTCCCATAACAGCAGTTAATTCAGAAGATTGAATTTGTTTTAATTGATCTGCTGTCATAGTTGCTCTTTGAGTTGCATCTGCCCTGTTGAGATGTGAAAGGATAAATTCCTTACTCAAAAAAATTCCTGCTATTGAACCAAGTGGATTAAAAGATTGTGCGAGATTTAATCTTCGTGTTCCTGTTTCCGGAGGCCCCATTGCAATAATATAAGGGTTACAAGAAGTTTCTAAAATTGATAATCCTCCTGCCAGGATATAAAGTGCAGCGAGAAAATGAAAATAATTCATCGTGATACTTGCAGGATAAAAAATTAATGCGCCAAGTATAAACAAACCTAAACCAAGCAATACTCCTGCTTTGTAACTGAACTTTTTGATAAAAATTGCAGCAGGAAGTGCCAGGCAAAAGTATGATCCGTAAAAAGCAATTTGTATCCATGAGGTTTGAAAATCACTCATACTCATTATTCTCTTGAAAGCTGCAAGAAGAGTATCAGTCATATTATTAGCTAATCCCCACCACGCAAAACAGCTTGTTAGCAAGATAAACGGCAAAAGTATTTTACGCGGAACAAGTTTTACTGAACCTTCAGAATTATTACCCTGGTTTTCGCTCATAATTTTTTCCATTTTTTGTGAAGTTTTTAATTAAAATAATTGTTGCACTTTGTAAGAATGATTTTTAATAAATTCAATTTTTATTGCTTGCTAAAGATCTGTCAAGATGAACATAACCACCATCGACAAAAATATATTGACCAGTAACGTGGGATGCCTGATCTGAAATAAGATAAATTACCATTGAAGCAATTTCTTCTTTCGTTGTCATCCTGTTTCCCAGAGGAATATTTTTTGTTATTTCTGATAATTTCTCGTCGGGATTTGTAAATGTATTGATCCATTTCTCGTACAGAGGAGTCATTACCTCTGCAGGAATTACTGCATTTACTCTAATTCCATATGGTAACAACTCTACCGCCCACTCCCTTGTTAATGAAAGCTGTGCCCCTTTTGCTGCGGCATAAGCTGATGTATTTCCTTGCCCGGTAACCGCTGTTTTTGAACTAATATTTACAATTGAACCTTTAGATTTTTTCAGAGCATCAAGACTGTAATGAGCCAAGTAATAATAATGATATAAATTGTTCTGCAATGATTTAAGAAATTCTTCAGGACTGCCATGTTCAAGTCCTATAGTATCGTTTGCGCCCGCATTATTAATAAGAGCATCAATTCTTCCATATTTCTGCAGAGTCTCATCAATTACTTTTTTGCAGCTTTCTTTGGTGCCGAGTTCAACTTCAATAAAATACGCTTCTTTGCCCTGATTTTTCATTTCGGCTAAAAGATTTTCACCAGTTTCTTTGTTTCGTCCTGCTATAACAGGAATTGCGCCTTCATCAGCAGCAAATCTTGTTATACCCTCCCCAATTCCTTTAGACCCCCCGGTTACAATCACTACTTTGTTTTTAATTTTAAGATCCATATGATTTTTTAATTAATGTTATAAAACGAAAGTGCATTCTTTCCAAAAATCTTTTCCTTAACTTCAATTGGGGCACGCTCCAAATATTCCTCAATAAGATTTTTAACTTCTTTATAAGAACCAGCTAAAAGACAAACCGGCCAATCAGAGCCAAACAATAACCTGTCAAATCCAAAAGCATCAAATACAATGTCGAGGTAGGGATAAATATTTTCCGGTTCCCAGTTTTTATGATCGGCTTCTGTTATTATTCCTGATACTTTACAGTACACATTCTTGTTTGCTGCAAGCTCTCTAATCTGCGATGCCCATGGTTCAATTTCATTTTTTTTAATGTGAGGTTTTGCAATATGATCCAGAATAAATTTCTGTTCGGAATTTTTTTCTGATAATTTAATTGCCGCAGAAAGTTGATTGGGGTAAATCAGAATATCAAATGTGAAGTTGAAATGTTTTAAATTGCTAATTCCATTCTGAAACTTTTCGTTAAGCATGAAGTTATCATCTGGTTCATTCTGAATAAAATGCCTGAATCCTTTTAATTTTTTAAAAGATGAAAAATGTTCTAATCTTTTTTCTATATCTTTGCCCATCAAATCAACCCAACCGACAACCCCTAAAATCCAATTATACTCATTTGCCAGATTTAACAAAAAATTAGTTTCTTCTTCTGATTGACTTGCCTGAACTGCGATCGTCCCATCAATATTTTGTTCACTAATAATTGGAGACAAATCACTCGGGAGAAAATCTCTTCTTATCACTTTCATGCTTTCATCAATCCAGAAATCTCTAACAGGCTCATAAATCCAAAAGTGTTGATGAGAATCAATTATCATTATGAATTCCAGGCTCTAACGTTTTGTTTTGCACTACCCAAACTATCCACGCCTAATTCAACAATATCACCTGGCTTTAAGTATCTTGGAGGCTTTAATCCTAACCCAACACCAGATGGTGTTCCTGTAGAAATTATGTCTCCCGGAACTAAACTCATAAACTGGCTGATGTAACTAACAAGAAAAGGAATTTTAAAAACAAGATCGGAAGTATTTGATGACTGCATAGTTTGTCCATTAACCTTAAGCCATAAATTAAGATTATGCGGATCAGGAATTTCATCTTTGGTTACGATAAATGGACCAATCGGAGCAAAAGAGTCTGCACTTTTGCCTTTTACCCATTGTCCACTTCTTTCTATCTGAAACTCTCTTTCACTAACATCATTATGTAAAACATAACCAGCAACATAATTCATCGCTTCAGACTCATCCACATATAATGCTCTTTTACCGATAACTATTGCAAGCTCGACTTCCCAATCTGTCTTTTGGCTGTTCTTTGGAATAATAATATCGTCATTAGGTCCTGTTATCGCTGAAGGCGCTTTAAAGAATAATACCGGCTCTTTAGGAATTTGCATTCCACTTTCTGCCGCATGCTTTGAATAATTTAATCCTACACAAATTATTTTAGATGGCTTCGTAATCGGTGGTCCAAGCCTAACTTCTTTATTAATTATCGGTAAACTATTTCCCTTAGAGTTAATCAAACTTTGAAGTTTACTTATGCCATCATTTTCAAAAAAGTCTTCATTATAATCTTCTATAAATTCACTTACATCTCTTTGTGAACCATCTGGTAAAATAATTCCAGGTTTTTCTTTACTGGGCAAACCAAATCTTATTAATTTCATCTTATCCTTCTATTATTATGAATTTAACTTTATAAATCCGCCGTCTATCGGAAAATTTGTACCTGTGATAAAACTTGCATTATCAGAACAAAGATAGAGTGCAAGCTCCGCAACTTCTTCAGGTTTACCCATTCTTCCAATTGGTTGAGTTTTGGATAAGTTATCAAACATCTCTTTTTCTTTTCCAGGATAATTTTTTGACAGAAAACCATCAACGAATGGAGTATGAATTCTTGCTGGAGAAATTGAATTGCACCTGATGTTATAATTAATATAATCTTTTGCAACTGAATAGGTCATTGTGAGTATTGCGCCTTTAGTCATCGAATAAGCAAACCTGTCAGAAATTCCCACAACCGAAGCAACTGAAGCCATATTGATTATGACACCTTCATTATTTTTTTTCATATATGGGATAACAGCATAAAGACAATTGTAAGCTCCTTTAACATTTACTCGGTACAATCTGTCAAAATCTTCTTCTGGAGTATTCTCAACGTTTCCAATGTGTGCAACACCGGCATTATTGATAAGAATATTAATATTTCCCTTCTTTGCTATCTTTTCTACAATATTAATAACTTCTTTTTGATTTGATACATCACAATAATGCGATTCGCCAAGTAAGATTTTTCTTTTTTATTTCATTTACAACCTTGCTGAAGTCTCTTTGTTATAATCAAAATATGAACAAATGCTCCTGCTTTAGCAAACCTTTTTGAAATTGCTTCACCTATACCGCTTGCGCCACCGGTTACAATTGCTGTTTTATTTTTTAACGAAAATGTTTCCATTAATTTTTCCAGGCTTCTCCATCAGGATAAAAATATTTTATAAGACTTTCCGGCTTCATGGTTATACTATATCCAGGCATAGTTGAAGGCATATATGAACTATTTTTTATAACTACAGGATCGATAAAATGTTCATGTAAATGATCTACATATTCAATTACACGGTCTTCCAGTGAGCCGCTTATACAAATATAGTCTATCATAGAAAGATGCTGAACATATTCGCACAGACCAACGCCTCCGGCATGCGGACAAACCGGAATTCCATATTTAGCAGCCATTAACAGAACTGCAAGAATTTCATTAACTCCACCTATACGGCAGCTATCTACCTGGCAAATATCTATTGCGCCGGAAGTAATTAATTGTTTAAAGATTACTCTATTCTGGCAATGTTCTCCGGTAGCAACTTTAATTGGTCTTACTGCATCTGCTATTGCTTTATGCCCGAGTATATCATCAGGACTTGTTGGTTCTTCAATCCACCAGGGATTAAACTGAGCAAGTTCCTTAACATTCTTTATTGCTTCGTTAACATCCCATTTTTGATTTGCATCCATCATAAGCTTTAATTCACTTCCAATCTCTTCCCTGATAATAGATGCTCTTCTGATATCATCTTTTAAATCAGAACCGACTTTCATCTTTAACATTTTCCATCCATCTGTTTTTGCTTCCCTGCAAAGTTGCCTGATCTTCTGATCGTCGTAGCCTAACCAACCAGCTGAGGTTGTGTATGCAGGATAACCATTTTTAAGCAGGTAGTTTATTCTTTCATTTTTAGTACTTATTATTTCTCTTCAGAATTTCCAGAGCTTCTTCTTTTGTAATAGCATCAGTTATATAGGTAAAATCAATACAGGATATTAATTGTTCCGGGGACATATCAGAAATCAATTTCCATAAAGGTTTCTTTTCGACCTTAGCATATAAATCCCAAACAGCATTTACTATTGCACCTGTTGCAAGATGGATAACTCCCTTTTCGGGACCTAGCCATCTGAGCTGACTGTCACCGGTAATCATCTTCCAGAAGCCAGCCATATCATTTGTAAATGATTCGAGTGTTTTATCTCTTATTAAATAAGAAAGAGAATTTATGGCTTGAACACATAACTCATTCCCCCTGCCAATTGTAAAGGTAAGTCCGTGTCCTTCAATTCCATCAGGATGATCTGTTTTCAAAATAACATAAGCTGCTGAGTAGTCCGGATCAGGATTCATTGCATCTGAGCCATCTAAAGTTTTGCTGGTTGGAAATCTGACATCTAATGCGACAACTTCAAGAATCTTTACAGACATTATTTATACTTTCAAAACCACGTTTAAATAAAAATTTTCTATTATTTGGACATTTTTAAAGAACTATTATTTACAAAACAATAGTGATAGTTTCTACTTTTATTCATCAGTCAAATAAATATACTTCTTCAGGACCAAATGATTGCAAAGTTCCTCCCGTGTCCTGTGTATTGAATAGTAACCTTATACAAGGGGCAAAAGTCCAATCATTGGGAGAAACAAATAAGTAAAGAGAAAAAAGAGAGAATTTTCCGCATACAAATTCTTTCATTATTTTAATCTAAAAATAACAAGTTTCATCTTCTTGACCAATTTAGTCCCACTGTGTATTTTACATTAAAGCATTATCATTGTTCTGATTTTCTTAAAAAGAAAAGCGAGCAAACAACAAGAAGTAAACTTAAAAATTACGCAAATTATTATCGTGATAAGAACGATATTAATAAGTTAATCTGGGGTAAAAAAAGAAAGGAATTGGGTTCGAAGAATACACCAATCTGTTTTCAGAATTAGTTGAAACACCTGTATAATATTTATCTATAATCTCCGATTTTAGAATAAAAAGGTAGTCTCCCATAAAATAAAAACCCCAAATCTATTTGGGTTTCAGCTCAGCAAACTAAAATCAATTAGAACCTACTTCAAAGAGGATAAATGTTCTATTCTCTTTAAGTATATTATTGAATTCAATGAAAAATGATATCACTTATCAAACAATTCCGGGTATACTTTTCTTTTTCATCAATAATTTAGTGTGACTCTTTTTAACTCTATCAGGTTTTTTCATACCCGCTCAGCATGCAACTTTACATTCTTCCTTATAAGTAAAAATAGGCAATAAACTTTTCCGGGAGAGATTTGATGAAAAATCAGATAAGAATATTTTATTTTAATTGATGTAGAAGCCAGATAATAATTTTGGCGATCCCCAGTTGAACTGCTGGAATAATAATTCTTGAATCAACAGACTTACGAAAGATTTCTAATTATCTTCTTTCTGTGCAGTCGCAATATTATATAAAAATATAAATACTGAAGGGGAAGTATAATCCAGTGCTGCTTCATTACAGTAATAATCCTGGCGATTGTCATGATAAACAATATCACTTTGAAATCTCTGGAACCTGTCATTTTTTATTTGCAATGCAGGGAAAGTTCTCTTCCATGATCGTTAATTCAGCAGGTCCACCAACTATGGCTCCTTTTTGCGGAGTTGAAAGGCTGTCAATTTGTGAATGAAGATTAACAGGAGACAAAACTCCTAAACCTACGACAAAACTAACTCCCCAGTTATTCCTTCCCAGAAGATAATCTCTTTCTGCTGTTGCTATGTTTAGATATGAAGAATCTGCCGTTAAATAAAAATACATGATCGCTTTTTGCGCATCCGCTGTAAACAAAGCAGTTGTTCCCCAGGTATATCCCGAAGAAAGATAATAAACGTCTTTGTTTAATTTTGTCTCAGTGTTTTCAAGAATCTCTTTCATTTTACTTTTACAATATCCCTGTTTTATCCCACCTTTAAAACATGCAGCATAAGCCAGGTAATCACAGCCATTCCAGGCAATTCCGTCTCCCGTTAATTTCTTCAGATTATTCTTAGCATAATTAAGATAATCCGGGTTTTTAGTTGCTTGATATAGTTCTGCCGCTCCTAATACCATATCATCCCGCCATTCATTTTCATTATAGAAATCCGGAGGAATAGATTTTTGAACGTTTTCATATTTGTTACGATCTTTGAACAAGGTTTCTGCTCTCGCCAAACATTCATAGGCAAATTCTTTATCAGATTGATAAAATACGCGGTAGGCAATGGACAATGCTGCGGCACTTCTTCCTAAAAGATTTCCTCCCCATCCTTTATGAAGACTTCTTGGATTTCCAACAACGCCTGTACTATCATCTGTTTCCGGCATTCTCCAATGGTCATGATCCTCTTCCCCGCTTACCTGGTAATAATAATTTCCATTTGCACAATCCGATGTCATATTCAGAATCCACTGCAAACCGATGCGCGCTTCTTCAACCAAATCCGGTATCCCGTTTTTGGGTGAAACATCCGCCATATCGTTTTCAAAATTATATGTATTTGCATAATCTACAGCGGTAATCAATTCAACCGTTGCATAAGTAGCAGTTATCATAAATTTTATATAGTCTCCTGCATCGTGCCATCCACCTGAAGCATCGATTATTGCTTTAGCATCATTTAAATGACAGGGTTTATGTAAAAGCGGTTCGTTGTTTCCGCATCGCTGTGAGCGAAAGTATTCCAATATTAATTGTAAAGCATCCTGATATTCATTTAACGCTCCAATAACAATTGTTTCTGAAAGCGTTCCGTCGGCAAGCTTTAATTTATACTTTCCTTTCTTTTAAAATTACTAAAATCACAAGGGAAATTATATTTGAATGGAGTGTCTTCATTACCACGGCTTGCTGAAATTTTCCCTGTATAAACTATCTTTTTCGGTTGATCGGGTTCAATCAAATAAAATGGTTTTCCTTCAAGATTATCCTGTGAACCAATTATAGCTATTTTCTCATCACCTGAAAGATAACCTACTGTGTTGATCCTGATAAAACTAATTGCATCACTACTTTGTGCAAATAATTGTAATCCAGCACATAGTAAAAAAAATAATGATGACCTTGTAATTAAATTAAGTACATTATGGTTTCTGCTCATATTTCAGATCCGCTTTTAAGATTAAAAAGTTTTCTTGTCCTTATTCTAACCCCCATTGACTAATTAAATTCTTATTATAAGAGGTTAGTTATTTTTCCAGCAACAAATTTGCATCTAAATTTTTTGACTCGATATCTTTGAAATAATTAACTGTACCTACCTTTAGTTCTACTGTTGAAGCATCCTCGCAAACGATCATCCCTTTTGGATGAAGCTGCAGCACGCTCAAAGTCCAGATATGATTTACTCCTTCTTCAACACACTTTGCAAGAGCAAGTGCTTTTGAGTGACCGCTTACAATTATTAAAACTTCTTCGGCATCGAGAACAGTTTTTACACCAACTGTTAAAGCCGTTTTGGGTACCTTATTAATATCGTTATCAAAAAACCTTGAGTTAGCAATAATTGTATCCATCGTTAATGTTTTAATACGTGTATGTGAGCCGAGTGAAGAACCAGGTTCGTTAAATGCAATGTGACCATCCGGTCCAACACCACCGACAAAGAGATTAATACCGCCAGCTTTTTTTATTTTCTCTTCATACTCATCGCATTCATTCTGTAGATCAGTTGCATTACCGTTAAGAATATTAATATTTTCTTCTTCGATATCGATATGATCGAATAAGTGTCTTCTCATAAACGAATGATAGCTTTCAGGGTGATCCTCGGGTATACCTACATATTCATCCATATTAAATGTCTTCACATATTTGAATGATATAATATTCTTCTTATACAGGTTGACTAATTCTTTATACATACCTACGGGAGAAGACCCTGTTGGCAGCCCGAGGACAAAGAGTCGGTCAGCAGAAGGTTTAAAATCTAAAATAGTTCGGGCGACATAATTAGCCGTCCATTTTGAAACCAGGTCATAATCGGGTTGAATTATTAATCTCATCAGTAATCCTTTATTTAATAATTTTTTGGAATTTTAATTTTGACACTATTCTGTATTGTAAAAGGAATTCAACTTTTGTCTTCCTTACTTTTTACTTAAATCATTTTGTTTCCAATCATTCCAATACATTCGACAAGCGGTGGATAATTTAACAGATCAACTTTTTGCCAGGTTGTAAAGAGATGTCCGAGCATATTAGGATTCTTCATGTCATTGCTGTATTCAATTAAAGCTTTAGCTGCATCTACATCTTTCCAGCTCGAGGGCAATACACGGAAACCCTTATTAATGAGATACGGAATTGAAGGATAACCATCCATTTTTTCGTAATGCCATGGACATAAAATTATATCTTTGGGTATCATATCAATTGCACCTGCTGTTCCGTTCATCGAAGATTCCCATTCATCAAATTTAAATTTGGTACCATCAATAAGACGGTCAGCCCACATCAACATGGTTACACCACGCTCTTTTACCAAATGATCATAAATATCATTAACGGCTTTAGCAAAAAGTTTTGCAGGGTCTTTACCTTTTGTAGAAGGAGATTTCTCAGAACCTAATAAAAACACCTCGTCCATTCCAACGTGAAATGCTTTTGCCTGAAAAGCATCGATTATTTCATCCATTAAAGAAAATACAATTTTGTATAGATCAGGATTTGTGACGTCCCATTCCCGGCAATAAATATCTTTATTCCCAGGAAAAGCTCCCGGAGTTAAATCGAACTGCGGATATTTTAATAATAAAGGGAAAGTTTCTTCTGCCCACGATTGATGTCCTAAACTTTGAAACTCCGGTATAATTTCAATGTTATTCTCTCTACATACATTTGCAAATTTCCGTGCACCTTCTTTAGTAATTTGCTCACTGCCAAACCTTAGTTCAGGATGTGATTGAAACTGGAAACTATAATCAACTTCAAGAATTATTACATTGATACCCATACTTGCGAGATTCGGGATGATTTCACCCAATTGCACTAAATCACTATCATTACTGTATCCCAACAGATGAATTCCTTTCCATTTTTCACCGGGTTTTAGACTAAGAGTTGTTTCTTTTATTGATGAGCAACCGATTAGTGCTGTAAGAATTATAAGAAGAATCAATCTATAAAATTTCATATAAGCTCTCTTCATTTTTTATTTTTATAAATGAATTATTTGTATTTAGAAGTAAATTAGTTTTCAATGGGATATTTCCTTAAGAAATTTTATTTGCTCTTTGGGACTTGAATTCCCGTTATAAGAGATTACTTCCCAAGTTTCAGTTAATGACATTGTTTCACCAGGAGCTAATGTTTTATAAGCACCATGAACTTCTAATTCCAATAATCTGTCATCACCACTTTGATTTATATAGCTGTATAATTCAACCAAACCATGTTCAGAATGAATCTGTTTTTTATCCAGTTTAGTAAAATGTATCAATAACATTTGATGCTCATCAAACCCTGCGATAAAATCTTCTGAAGGATATAAGTGTATTTCCTGCTCTTGTTCTTTCTTTGGTTTGGTTGGAACTGAAGGAGTGAGAGTAAAATAATTATCAATAATTTCATAAGGTGTCACTTCACGCGTATCGTCTTCTTTAAAACGTAACTTCAATATTCCCTTTTCATCTACCGGCACATAAGCTTGTGCAAAACCATCTAACCTCGTCAACATATATAAATCCCAACTTACATTTTCATCTCTAATATTCTCGGCAGTAGTCGTAACTGTTACTATGCCTGAGCTGCTAATAGAAATCTTTTTTGAAAATACGCAAACCGCTTACAGGACTTTTCAGTCCAACCATTATTATAGATGTATCACTTCTACTAATAATTTCGTTACTGCCATAAATTAGATACGGATCCGGCGGCCAATCGGCTTTTAATTTATTCCGTTCAATATTCAAATTCTGATGAGTCCACCATTCGCTTTGTGGACCAACCCATGTTATATGTCCATTAAAAGCAATAAAATCGCTAAAGGCTGATATTTTATTAATATGTTTTTCGGGATCGATCCATAAACTGGAATCTGATTTTAATATATTTTTAAAACCGGGTTTTCTTAGTATTACAATGCGTCCACCAGCTTCTGTAAGTATTCCAACTTCAATATTTTTGTTGTTAAGCATTATTAAGTTTTTGCTGTTCTGCGAATAAGTCGTACAGAACAAAACTGTGAGCAAAAGAATTAAGAATTTTATATTTATTCTGCAGGATATCATTTCATTTCTTTTAAAATCTTATCTGCTCCTAAGTACAAGAAACATAAAATTAGTGGAACCGCCGCCGACTACATATTCTGTCTGCTGCCACATATACGGCCATACTTTTAATTCAGGTAGATCGGGTCTTACAAGATTAGTTCCTGAAATATCACCTCCTGGAATAAAAGACCAATCAGCCATGTTAAAACCATAAGCAACAGTTTGCGAATTTGCACCAACGTTTGAAACAAACGAAGCAGTAGTTTTCGCCCGGATGACATCCAAGAATAAAATTTAAAGCGCTAAGCATTGGCTCAATGGAAAAAATATCCGGCCAACTTTTATGTAAAAAGTAATGTTCGAATCCAAATCTTTGAATGCCCCAACCTGCTCCCCAAATTTCCGGATGATATGGAACTCCGAATGGATTTTCCTTACAGAGATTATCAATCCGATCTTTTACTTTTAAAATTTCATTATTCACTGCTGCAACAAAATTTGCATTATTAATAACGGGTAAAATTCTGCCAACCATCCAACCAACTTCATTTATATTTTCAACTATGTCCGGCAGCATATTTATTAACTCATCTTTATATTCTTCTTTGCCTGTAGTAAGTATTAACTCTACGAGCGCCTGAATTTTTCGGTTAGTAATGTGTTCACCTTTAGCTGATTGGTATTTCGTCCATATATTTTCGGCAGTATTTATACATTCATTTGCCAAGTCATCGTTATATCCTTTAAGCACACGGGATGCTGCAGCCAATCCCGTAACTCCATATATCTGCCATTCAGGGTTATCTTCCGTAAAAACAATTCTGTCATCAAGATCTTTCACAAATTCTTTAGGTGTATGCCTATTATTTTGTATATAAAAATATTTATCATATTTATTAGAGATATGATCGTACCAAAATCCTTCATACTTCTTTGGAAGTTTTCCGGTGTAAACTTTGTTATCTGTCATTTCTCCGGCTTCACCGAGCAATGTATATTGCCGTAAAGTCGGGCATATAATTCCCCGATAAAATTGTCCAAGGTTTTTATATCCCTCAAGAACTGTTAGCAATCCGTGTTCTATTTGCTGAAGAACATCGGGTTTACCATCGGGATGATGAATCTCTACAATTCTCTCATCTTCATTTATAAGCGACTGGTCGTAATCCTTCAGATTAAATTCTTCGAATGCATAAGCAAGTGTTAGTATAGTCCCGATTTGCGATTCAAACCTTAGGTCATAATCTCCCGCATCGTGCCAACCGCCTTTGTCTAATCCATTTACATGCTGTAATGGTTTAAAACCCGGAAGGATTTTCTTTCTGCGCATAAACATCAAAATGATTAATATTTTCAGGTGCTATTAAAGCATCATCAAGATGACAGTAGTCGTGCCATACCCGATACTTTTCAAAAACTTTTACATGACACATTTGAGCGGGAAGGAAATAATCAATTGTTGGTTGCCAAACTCCCGTTTTAAAAACATCATTCCCGATTTTAAAAGGATCAGAAATCTTTTCACCGTATTGAACTACATACATGCCCGGTTCTTCGACTGAAGTGAAATCAGCCTTCAGGTACCTGTATCTCAAAAAATTTCCTGCATCAATAGTTTTAACAGATAATACAGTTTCAAAGCCACCTTTAGAAATTATTTTATTGAGTTTAACTTCTTCATTAGAAGTGTTTCTCTTATCTAATTCTATAACTGCTACTTTAGTTTGCTTTGGATAGTATCCCACTTCCGAAGAATGTATTACAGGACTATACATCCAGCCTTTAACTACATTGGGTTTAACGATCCACTCAATAGCATTATTTGTTGCGCCTGCAGGAACGAGTGATCTTACAATGAACCAACCGTTGTTATGTATTACCCTCCCGTCCAGAAGCTGAAGTGCTCCACCTTTGTTTGTAATAGTAATTGTTCGGTATTTATCCTCCGGTGCAACTACCAGAGTTTTTCCCTCAGCCATTGGGGTTGCTTCTATTTCGCCGTCAGCTTCCTGCTCAACAGGAGTGTTAGCATATCTTGGAAATACTCCCGATTGATCATCAATTAAATAAGTTTTGCCAAATAAATCTCCGGGATATAATTCAAGATTAAACCCAACTTTCCCAAGCCATTCCTGAGGCAGCGGTTTGTCCAGATCAACAATTATATGAAACATATCACTGTCTGCGATAACTCTTAAATTATAGGTTAATTTAAAATCAGGATATATTATTGGTTGGTCTTCCGTAAGCTCTCTTGTGGAATCAGGAAACATTAATGTTACCTTAATTTCTTCTTTATCTTTTAATATTTCTTTTTTCAATAAAAGCGGGAAAGGCTGCCATTGACCGGGTGTTCTTGCAAGTGTTAAATCGCCATCTGCCGCAACGCGCGTTCCATGCTGAATGATGGTTATTCCTCCTTGATGACCTTCAGGATAAATATCGTTATGAACCATAACTGTAAGTCCGGGAGCTTCAAAATATCCATCATTATTAATTTTTAATTCCTGGCTTCTTAAAGTTCCAAAAGAAATTATTATAAGTATGAAGGAAAGGATGAAAGACCGAATTATTTTTATCATATTAATAATCTCCAAAGAAAATTATTTAATGTTAAAATTCAATAATGAAGAAATCCTATCAGTTGCTCGTTACTTATTTAGAACCTGGATTAATAAGCCCATCATAAAGTGTATTTAAAAGATGAGATTTATAATCCCCTGTATATTCCCAGAACATTGCACCTTTCAGGTTATGCTCGTTTATATATTTACACTTGGCTTGTAGAGATTCTTCATCGTCATAACTAATAAATATTTTTTCTTTCTCATTAAATAAGTATGGTGCGTAAGAGGTCGAATCCCAATAACGTACAAAACCATTTTTATTTACAAAATTTTGTTCAATGTTTTTGAATGACCCCTGAATATGTTTATTTGTTTCACCGCCCGGTTCATAAAGTCCATGAAAATCTGAAGAAGTTACTTGCCAGATGTGTCCATAAAATGCAACTCCAAGAACTATTTTTTCGGGAGGAACACCAAGCTTAATATACTTTTGTATCATTTCATCGGATGAACTATGATATGGATCTCTTGGGTTAGTATAAAGTGGAGTATGATGACCAGCTATAGAATCAGAACCGGGTATACAAAAATCGTAAGTCATAACATTTAAAAAGTCCATATACTTTTGAACTTTACCCATTTCTGTGTTTGCAAGGTAATCATCAAACGAACTTGTTGCAGCAGTTAACAGATAATGTTTTCCATCCTTTCCCAGTTCATCAAGTGCGCTACGTAATTCTTTAGCAAGACTTGTGAAATTTTCTTTATCCTCAGGTCGGTATACATTTCCATACCCGACTAAGTTAGGAAATTCCCAATCTATATCGATACCATCAAGATTATTTGTTTTGATAAATTCAACAGCACTGCTAATAAACTTTGCCCGACTTTCTTTTGTGAGACTCATATCTGAAAATCCTCCAGACCAGGTCCATCCTCCGACTGATATTAGTATTTTAAGATTTGGGTTTCTTTCTTTAGCCCTATTCAGGGTTTTAAAATTCTCCAGGTCATTTTTAAAACCTTGTGCAATCTTACCATCTTTTATATTTGCGAATGCATAGTTAATATGAGTTAGCTTCTCTGCAGCTATATCATCTCCATTTAGCAAACTGTCTCTCATAAACAGGTACCCAATAATATATTTCCCCGAATTTTGTTTTGTAGAATTAGAATCGGAGCAGGAAATAATTAAAATACTTAAAATTGAAACCGTAAGAATTCGCCACATAATGTCTCCTAATTTTTTATAGCTTTAACCGCAGTCCCCTTTCACTTAAATAACCTGCAAGCCACGTCATTGAAAAAGCAATAAATATTGCACGTAAAAAACCGGTAATGAAAGAGCCTTCAAACCATAAATAAATATTGAAACCGTTAAAGATTGGAGTAATAAATCCAAAGGTTTCCAGAACAAGAGGTGCGAGAATGTATGCGAACAATGGATTTGTACCAGCCGGTTCTAATATCTTAAACCAAGAGTCGAAACCTTTCATATCAATGAGCCAGTAAATTATCATCCATATCCAGATTGTAAAAGTTGAACTTAGCAAACACCACGGTACAGTCGCTAGATTTTTACTTATTATAAACATCTTATCCAGCTTGTTTAGCTGATGTAGAAGTAACCCGGCAATAAGTAAGAAAATGCTTAGCCCAAATGACCATCTCAGAATTTTTGTGTGCTCTGGGTTTTTAAAATTCTCACTAAGTTTATTTCCTAGTATTGTGCCCGTAAGAATTATTGCAGTATGTGATCCCAGTGTATGAATTATATTCATAAAACTTTTGATAAAGGATAGACTATCCAGCATGCCTGCATTAACCGCTATATAGAAACAATAAAGTAAAACAACGCTGCCGATTAAGGCTGCCTGATTTTTTTTTAGGGAAAGATAAAACAAACATGCTCCCAGATAAGCCCAACCAATTAATCCAAGAATTCCCCACCAATACGGACGCATTTGAATCAGTCCTGATTGATTTCCTCCCTTATATAAAAAGAAGAGAATTATCAGACCTAAAGTTGCAATGTACTTAATCCACTTTTTTGATAAGAAAGATTCGGGATTGTTGTTCCTGTTCCAAATAAAAATAACAAACAGGTACATAAGAATTACCCACAAATTAGGATTAAGAATTCCCTGATCTGAAATGCGGTCGCCATTAACCATGTAAACACCAAGCACAAGCAGTCCTGCCACCCGTATTAAAATATGCTTCCATATTGAGAACAGTGGTTCGCCTTTTTCAATTCTTCGTCCAATTGAAAAAGGAATAGACATACCGACAATAAATAAGAAGCCGGGAAATACCCAATCGACAAAAGTCATCCCATCATGCATTGGTTTAGCATGCTGCATCCATGATGGAAGATTTACAACCCCATCAATATCGTTAACAAAAATCATAACAAGAATCGTTAACCCGCGAACTATATCTATTGATTTTATTCGTCCGATTTTACTTTTCAACAATTCACCATTATTTTATTTTTTATTTGTTTTTCACAATAACTTACTTTTATCGAAGTAAAAGCATTTTTTTTGTTTGATTAAATTTTCCATGTCTCAATTGATAGAAATATATTCCGCTACTTAATTCGTCTGCATTAAATGTTACTTCATAAGTACCGGCATCTTCTGTTTCATCAACCAGGGTTGATATTCTGCATCCAAGCTCATTAAAAACATTTAATATTGTTCTTCCTGAATCGTTTTTATTACTAGAAGAATTAATAGGTATGGAATAAACAATTTTTGTAGAGGGATTAAATGGGTTTGGATAATTCTGTTCAAGGTTATACTGTTTCGGCATATTAATATTTAACTGCTCTTTTACATCTGTTGCCACAGTATATTCGCAGGTATCATAAACAACACTGTCTCCAATTACATATACATTCTTGCCTGACGGTGAAACCCAACCATCAACGTGCTTAAAATCAACTCTGTGTTTACCTGCCGTCAGGTTTTGAATTACTGTATTGCTGTTTTGCCAGGAACCATTATCAAGACTCCATTTTGCTCCCGCATTTGCCGCAGCTTCCGGGGTAATAATTATACCCAGCGAACCTGTAGGAATATCAACAGAAACAGATTTAATAATCAATTCAGCTTCTTTTTGATTTACAGGTGCAAGTCCTTCCAAAAGCCAAAAGTTAATATGAAGCCGTTCAACACCAGCAGGCGGATTTTTGCTTCCTATATATGTCCATTGCTGAATTAAAGAATCTGCAGAAGGTTCACCATCGAAATTTCCGTGATAGCTTTGAAGGTTAATACTATCTTTTGACCAATCAATTATATGGGTTGAATAATTATCTGCCTGGTTCAAAGCAAAACTTTTTTGATTTGCCGAAGTGTATGGAGGAGGTTGAATAGTATACCATCCCGCCACACTATTAGGATCTCCCCACCTGGAAAGTTCTATATCAATTTCCCTGCTATCATTTTCATACGTAAATAAGCCAACTACAATATTCCGATCATATTTTTCTGCATTGCTGGCTAATTGAAAAGTATATTTGGCATACCCATAGGACTTATCCGTATAAACCTCAGAGCAGTACCACGTATTTCCAACTTTAGTTATTTTGAGATGAAGATATCCTAAAGAATCCACCCAAACATTATTTTCACTATCACTCCATTCGTTTGGTCCGGGACCTCCGGGGTCATTTCTTACATACCAATTTATTCCCGAGAACTGAATCTTTTTTTGGGCTAAATTATTTGTTACACTAAACGAAAGAAGAATAATGATAAGTAATAGAAATTTATTTTGCATTTTTAACACCTGATAATCTTAATATTATTATTTGATAAGAATGAACTTTTTAGCATCTGTAAATTTTCCGGCTGTTATTTTATAATAATAAATACCGCTGGATAAAAACTCCGCATTAAATCTAATTTTATAAACCCCTCTTATCTTTTTTTCATTCAATAGAGTTGTAATTTCCCGTCCAAGTAAATCATAAACTCTCAAAACAACATGTTCTGATCTTGGAATTGAAAATTCTATACTTGTTGTAGGATTAAAGGGATTCGGATAGTTTTGCCTAAGTACATAACCATAAGGCAAAGTGTTTACATTTTTTTCAGAAACAGAAGTCGGAACAAAATCCTTTGGCCAAATATCATATGCTGTAAAATCAACCCAGTATAAATCGGAAACATTTGAACATCTTTTTATTATCTCATTGCCAATATTTTTAGGAGGATTCGATAACTGGCTCCACCACGGCTTATCACTATTGTAACCATATTGGAAAGCAACTTTGGTGGGTGCAAAAGCTTCGGCCCAGTCTGCAAATTCCGAAACCATGTCATCCATTGTCTGAAAAATTTGGCTGTCATCAACAAAAACCACATCCGTTCTGAAGGTTGGCGGCATTTTCTCAATCAGCCAGTGTTTTGTAAAAAGCAGATAATCTTTATTGTATGATTTTATACGCGAACTCCAGACTTCAGCTTCCGCATCCGTAACAGCTTCACCTTCATCATTATTTGCAGCACTTGTTTTAAACCACTCTACATCAACCCCAAAACCAATTACGCAGGAATGATGAGCGTATTGAGTTAAAGCAAGGTCTATAAGTGTTGCAACATTTGCAAAACCAGGTTCTACCTGCAACCAAACTTCTATTCCTTTTTTATCAAAAAAATCCAGGTAAACTTCATTATCATCTTTATTACCAAAAGAAACTTTATCAAAAGATGAATCGGGATATGGATTAGGAAAATTCAGATAACAACCGTCATCAGTTGTATATCCTAAAATCCAAATTACCGAAGGAGAAGCACCGTAAAATCGTGCTGCCATATCACTTGAGGCATTTAACCACCATGTGGTATCCGGAAAAGAATTAAATCCATATACAGAAGAGCGTAAACCGGCTCTCTCTACTGCGTTTGTATCTTGCGCAAAAATATTTCTGCTAATCAGCAAAAAAATTATTAGAGTGAAAATTAACTTTGCAGGGAAAAAAATTTTATTTTTTTTTGAGTTTATAAATAATAGCATAGATAAGAAAACATTACTGATATGAAAAA
This sequence comes from uncultured Ignavibacteria bacterium, assembly GCA_963727535.1. Lineage (GTDB taxonomy): Bacteria > Bacteroidota > Ignavibacteria > Ignavibacteriales > Ignavibacteriaceae > RBG-16-34-14. The sequence continues at coordinate 986,779 of CAVSGR010000006.1, read as the reverse complement.
AGAATTGACCGCTTTGACATTTAGTAAGTTCTAAAAAGTCAAAGCGACCAGTTCATAAATAAAAGTACTACTTCATTAGAAGCATTTTAATAGTTTTTACATTACTATTTTGTTTGAGAGTTAGGAGATACACACCGCTTGCCTGTTCAGACATATTAATATTTACATCATGAGTTCCTGTAGACATTTCCTGACTGCTAATGATGTCCTTCACTTTTTGTCCGAGAGCATTGTAAACGCTTAACGTAACGGTCCCACTTTTTGCAAGGGCAAAGCTAACCCTCGTTGATGGATTAAAAGGATTTGGATAGTTTTGTTTCAATGTAAATTCACTTGGAGCACCTATATTTCTTCCATCATTGACATCCGTTGCACCTTCTTCATACATTGCTAATTCTTCAGGATACCACTGCAGACTTCCTACATGATAACCATCGGTAGAAGTAAAACTAGCAGAATATGTAAAGTCTTCGGGCAGAGGCCATTGCATGTATGCCCAGTGTATATCCGGGTAAATTGCTGAATCAGGATCCCATCCCCAAAATCCGAATGCTTGTGTTTCTCTATCATTATACATTTGCGCAATCATTTCATCGGTGCCACCAAAATTGGTGAACCCTGGATCTGCCTCGGTGTTATTCTCAAAAGTAAAATTCGGCCAGGTTGCTTTATCTGAAACCATATACTCCCCTCTTGAACTCAACCATGGTATCCTTGCAACTGAATCTGCGTATGTATCCCAATAGTCGTGTACACCCTGGGACCAGAAATAAACATTATTTTTAACATTCAAAATTCTATCAGCTTCAGGCATAACGGCAGGAAGTCCTTCTCCGCCGGCTGAATTTGGTGCAAGTGTATCAATTTCAATAATTCCTGCTTGGACATGATCACCACCTGAGGCTGTAAGATCATTAATTACAGATCCATAGCAGCCTACATTATAAAAGATATTATTGGTTATAGTTGTATTTAGATGAGCAGCAATATCTGTCGTAAAATTTTGAACTATATTGACACATGTATTATGGTCAAAATAAATATATTTCCATGGTGTTAAGGGTTCTATGTTAAATACAGAACCCTGTATATTAAAAAATGTATTATTAGTTGCTATACAGGTATCAACACTACCACCGCTTCCTTCAAAGAAAAACGGGACCCATTCATCACCACCAAATGGTGAACCATTCCTGGTTTCACAACCCCTTAGAACAAGTGTGGTATTATTGATTCCATCTGCTTCGATGAAAGCCCAGCCAATAAGTTCAAAATAACAACCGTCAAGTTCAATTCTCAGACTATCTTTTTGCAGAACAATTGCATTTGCCCATGAATATTGATTATCCGCTGTTATGGTACTAAAAGCAATGTTTTTACAAGTCAAGTCTGCAAAAGCTGTAATGACAGCTTCCTCAGGAACTTCTCCCTGGTCATCCTGCGTTATAAGAATTTTGGGTGGTTTTGTTTCTTCAGTAGTACCAGGATTATCCGCAACCAGGGTAATTGGATTTTTAAATTCCGCTGCCTGATTGTAGTAATAGGTTTTACCCAGTTCCAGCTTATACACATCGTGCATTTGCAAACCTGCAGCATTTGTATCAGCAACAACATATTTAATTAATGAATTGACAATTGGATTACCATCAGTATCGGTTGCCGGTACATCCATTACACTTTGACAAATTGCCATACTGCTTAAGGCAAAAGTCAAAATTACAGAAAGTAGTACTCGTTTCATTTCACTATCTCCTTTTTAGTTAATAGTATTTATTGATTAGTTAAGTTTATTTGATATTCAATTTCTACAATAAATTAAAATTCATATTTTAAACCGAGACTGCCGCTCATTCCATAATATTCCTTATTACTCATATAACCTGTTCCAACATTATCATCTTCCTCTATTACCTGAGAGATATTATTTAAACTGCCGTAAATCTTTAAACCATTTACCGGTAACTTCTGTGAAACAGTTAAATCAAAAAGTGAAAATCCTTTTGTAAAACCTCTAAGCTCAGATCGCCAGTTATTTTGTGAGAAGATCTGCGACTGATATTGTAAAGATGTGCGTATCGAAAAATCTTTATAGTCATATCCAAGTGTTATATTTAAAATGTTATCCGGTTGAAACAATAGCGGAGCAGAGTAAGCAGAATCGGCATTCCCAACAATCTTTATTACACTACCTAAAGGCGATGAAACCACTTGTTTAATTGGCACTGTTCTGGGATACAATGCTTTTGAATATGTATATGTATAGTTAATATCAAATACGATATTTTTAAGCAATCCCGGCAAATACCATAAATTAGCCTGCCAATCAACTTCAATACCTCTTACGGTAACAGGATTGGGATTATTGACATAACTATAAATTGGTTTACCTGCAAATTTAATCGGGTCCTGCCCGGTTAATGATTCCAGCAGTCCATATTTCTCAATTGCCATAGTATCGCTCAAAAGCACTTCACTTCGCGAATAGATAAAATCTTTAATTCTTTTTTCAAATAGACCAATGGTAAACAGACCAATCTTATTACCGTAAAATGAAAGGTAAAGGTCATAATTTTCCGATTTAGCAGGCTTTAGATTTGGATTGCTGTAATCAATACCTGATAAATACACATTCCATTTAGGAAGGAAATCAGTATAACTAGGACGGGCTAATGTTTGTGTATAACTGAACCTGACATCAAACCAATCAACAGGTTTATACTTTAGATGAATCATTGGAAGTACAAAGTCGTTAGTTCTCGTCGCTACAGTGTCGAAACTATAATAACCAACGGTTGCATAATGAATAAGATTTTCATTTCCCCGTACACCGTCATACTTTGTTATTTCATGTTCATATCTAGCACCAGGTATTAAGGTCAACTTATTTCCAAAAGATATTACAGGCATAATATATGCCGCTGTATAAAATTCATTCCCGCTATAATCATTCATCCTGCTGGATTGAAAATTAGGTACGAATGTTTGGGGAACTGAAGCACCGGTTTTGCTAACACCTAGAGTACTCTGCAGATAGTTAATTACCTCTTCACCTAAACTTAAATTTGGTACCCTTTCAAGTTTGTATTCACCTTTCATAAATTCCTTACCACTGTAACTATTATCAATAAAAGGTTGATAAGGAAATCTACCCGATACATAATACTGCCGCATATAAGGATACTTGCTTAATAATGCGTTAGTCACACTATTGCTCGGATCAGAGTACATATCTATGAATACCGTGTTGTAATCATACTTTCTATCTTTATGTTTGAATTTGCCGCCAAAATTAAGTTTTATATTAACCGCCTCTGATAAATCATATTGCCATTGAAAATCAAGATTTGCACTAAATTGTTCTTCTTTCGTAAGTTCATTTGAATCATACATAGGACCGAGATACATATGTGACGTATCATTACTCATATATGATGGAATTTGACCCGGTGAGGCATTTATATCAATTGGGCGAGCGAGCGGGGCTCCTTCTATTCCAGTGAGAGTAAGTTCTCTTGGGGTTGCATCTTTTGAAAGAGAATAACTAATTCCACTTTTAATTTTAAAGTTATTAAATATTTGTTCCCAACTTATCTGATCCATTAAAACTGTAGTATTAGTTTTTGTGTGATCGAGTGTTTGATCTCGTTCAGTCTGAGAAGTTACCAAATTTATGCTGTTCTCACTTCTTGATATAATATCATGATCTATCTTACTTAAGAAATTACTTATAAGAATAGAGGTAGTAGGAGTTTTATAATCTAAAACTAAAGACCCACCATAGCGCTTGAGTTCTCTGGAAATATCTTCAACATTAAATGAGTTAACTACCGCTTTATTATATTCTTGTTTAAAATAATATTCTGCACTTGCCGTATTTGAGCCCCTATTTCTTTTTTCAACATCAAGGTTTAATGAGATCCCAAATAAATTATTAAACATTCTTCTGCTTGATTGACCAACAAATTTATAATCACCATACTCGTTACGTAATCCATTATAACCTCCTTCAGCGATAATACTGTAAGAAGGCTCTGCAAATGGAGCGCCCTTTGTTATGAAATTTACAGTGCCCCCTAGCTGATCCGCATCCTGGTTAGCCATAGCAGATTTTGAAACTTCTATACCATCTAACATATAGGGCGAAATCATGCTGAGATCTGTACTTCTATCATTAGCATCTGTCGAGGAAAGATCAACTCCATCGATTTGTATTTTATTGTATTGTGGAGCTAAACCTCTTATAACAACTTTGCTTCCTTCTCCACCTTCTCTCAGCAATGAAACACCGGGCAATCTACCAACTGCCTCGGCAGCATTTGCTTCGGGCAGCTCCTGAATTTTATCTGATGATACAATATTTTTTATTCCTTCAGAGTTTATTTGCTGATTTATAGCGGCAATTTGTCCTTCTCTTTGTGTAGAAATAACTACAGATTCCCCTTCAATAACATCAGATCTCATCAAGAAATTCATTTCAATTGTTTTCTCAGATGATATGTTCACTTCCATTTCCAGTCTTTTATACCCTATATAGGTAACGCGCAAGGTATAAGTACCAAATGGAACATTTTGAACTCTATACTTCCCATTTAAAATCTGTTGAACCACCCAAGCTTGTTCCCACAACAATTATATTTGCTCCTATAAGAGTCTCACCAGTTGTTGAGTCTTTAATAGTCCCTATAATAGTCGCACTGGGCGACGCATATAAAATTTCCGAGAATCCAAAAAGAAGGAAAATAAAAAATGTTGTTAGAACAGTAATTTGTTTATTGCTCATAGCCGATTCTCCTTTAAATCTTTTAAGCTTTCAAAACACAAAAATCTTTTCTCAGGTTAAAAAAATGTTACCGCTAACATTAAAGCCGAAAACTATTTCGGTTATTTACTTATAACCTTATTTTTTCTCCCAAAATTTTCTTTTTACTTCCCTGAGGTGATTATGAATGGGAAGTTTTCAATATATTTGCTCAGATAGTAATCAATTTTTCTATTCATACCTTAAGCCGATTCTCTAACTATCAATTCTGTCTTAAGCATTATACGCAGTGGACTCTTTTTTGTTTTTTTAATTAATGCTAACAAGGCTTCCGAAGATTTTTTTCCTATTTCATACATTGGCTGCTTAACAGTGGTAAGCGAGGGTTTCGAAAATTCTCCTATCTCAATATTATCAAAACCAACTATGGCAATGTCTTTAGGAACAGATAACTTGTAATTTTTAATTTGTTCTATAACACCCAAAGCCATATAATCATCGGAACAAAAAATAGCTGTTGGTCTGTTTTTAAGATCTAATAATTTTTTTGATTCTTTATGAGCTATCTCTCTATTAAAATCCCCATAGATTATGTATTCATCTTTATAGGGAAGTTTGTATTTTCTTAATACATTTTTGTAACCCTTAAGTCTGTCCCTTCCATTTACTTCATCCATAGAACCTGCTACAAATGCAATTTTTCTATGCCCTTTTGAATAAAGATGTTCAACTGCTAACTCTGCACCCCCTACATTCTCAGAATCAACATAATTAAAATCCGAACCTTGTTTCCCGTAGTTTACCATTATAGAAGGGAAACCAGATTCAGCAAGCTTTGATACATTGGGATCATTAATTTTAGCTTTCAATAAAATCAATCCATCGAATAACTTGTTTTTTACATAATTCAAATAATCAACTTTTTCCTCACCTGAATGGTTCACAGGTATAATTGTAATTCTATAATTATTTGCCTGGGCAACATCCGTAACACCACTCAATATTTGCGCAATGTAATTATCGAGGAATAATTTCTCTGTTTTGGGAATTAAAACACCAATAGTCATTGTTTTGCGACTTGATAAACTTCTGGCAATAAGATTGGGATGGTAATTTAGTTCCTTAACTATTTTCTTAATTTTTTCCGCAGTATCTGCTGCTACCGGACCACTATTATTTAGCACTCTTGAAACAGTCATTACAGATACTTTTGCTTTCTTTGCTATGTGATCTATTGTAACATTCATTATTAGTTTACTTGCATTTCCTTCAACATTTTTTTGTGGTTTTCAAAATAAAGTGCGGCAGCACCAAGTATAGAAACCTGGTTAAGGTTACTCGCCACTATCTTTAATTGCTTAATCGAATTTTGATAAGGGAAATTATCCAATACCATATTCAAAGAATTTTTAAAGTAATCGTATGCCTTACTTACAGAACCACCGAGTATTATTATTTCGGGATCTACTGTTAAAATTATTGCTGAAATAGCATTTCCAATATGATAGCCAAATTCATTAAATATTTTCAGAGCATCCTTGTCACCTTTAACAGCTTTTCTGTAAACTTCTTCTCCGGTTGTATTAAATTTATTATTAAAGAACTGACCGCTGCAGTAATGTTCATAATTGCTGTCTTTGTAAGAAAGCATTCCAAATTCACCCGCACCGCAATTAGCACCCAGATATAATTTATCGTTAGTATATATACCTGATCCTAACCCGGTACCAATTATCAGCCCGACAATATCTTTATAATTTTTCCCCGCTCCGAAATATTTTTCACCCACCACAAAACAGTTTGCATCATTATTAATATATATAGGAACTTTAAATTCTTCTTCCAGAATATTTTTTAGACAAACTTCTCTGAATGCAGGTATGTTTTGTACATCGTAAACAATCCCCTTTTCAACATCTACTACACTTGGAACACCAACTCCAACACCTAACACTGAATTATCAAAGGTTTTGTGAATAGAAGTGATTATCTCATCGAGAACCTTCTGTTCTGTTCCAGTTGAAGAAATTTGTTGAGTATATAGATTAGTTACATTATCCTTATGTACCTTGCCAACCCTAATATTGGTTCCGCCAATATCAACACCAATAATAGTTTTATCTTCCATTTTTCCCTTCAATAATTTATCAAGATTTATTTTCTAAACTTGCTTTGTTAAAAATAGTTTCATTTTTTATAAGCGGGCTTGCCCAAATGCTTATGCTTAATATATATCCTAAAGTTAAAAATAAGAATAACATTCCAAATCTTAATCCGATAAAATCAGACATAAACCCAATAATAAGAGGAACAATTGCCCCTCCAATTATCCCGGTACATAAAATACCCGAGAAAGAACCATGGTGTTTATCCAAAGAATTTAGTCCCAGGGAAAAAACAACTGACCACATTACAGAAAGAAAAAACCCAGTTGCCGGGAAAAAATATAATGGCGTATTGCCTTCAGAGAATAACGCGATTGCTAAACAAATCATTGCGGCAATTGTGAAAACTCTTAATATCAACTTGCTATCAAAAAGTTTTAAGAGAATTAATCCTAAAACACATCCAACAGTTAATAGTCCCCAATAGTAAGAAACCGTATCTGCCCCGGTGGTTTGCGGGTCAAATCCATGGTACTTTGACAAAAATTCTGAAATCCAATTTGCTATTCCCTGTTCGGTTCCTACATATGCGAATATCCCGATAAAAAATAAAATTACAATTTTATTCTTGAATAATTCTTTAATCGTACTCCATGCACCTGTTCGTTCATCTTCTTTAAGTTCTACTTTCGGCAATCTGATTAACGCAATTACAATAACCATTAATATCGATACTACTGCAAAAATCCAATACAAAGATACCCAGGGAAGTTCCTTAGGAACCAAGGGTGCTAAAGTCGATAAAAGCACATTCTCACTCGAATGACCACTTTGTAAATTACTTACTAGATAAGAATAAAGTTGTGGACTAAGATAAGAAGCAGCACCAAAAAACAATTGTGCAAATACAGAATTAAAAGCAAAATGCTCTTCTCCGCCTGCAGTTCTTAAAAGAGGATTAATCGCTACCTGCAGCATTGCCATTCCAAAACCAATTAAAAATAAAGAAATAATTGCAACACTATATACAGGCACAATAGCAAAAAGGAATGCTCCAATTGTTGCAACTAAAAAAGCAGCGACCATAATTGTTTTTTCATTATATTTTTCAAGAAGCATGCCCGCAGGAATAGACATTATATATGCAATAAAAAATGAAAAAGGAAGAAACGCTACCATAAAGTAACTAAGATCAAAACTCTTAATTATATCCGGTATAATTGGTCCGATTATATTTGTAAGAAACGATATAACGAAAAAAATGAGGAATATCAGTACTACGATAAAATAATTTCTTTTCATTAGTTCACTTTACAATTATTGATTAGTGTTCCAACCTTTTACGACTAACCGGGGTATTTCATTATCAGAAGGAACCCGAAACGTTCCCTTAATTATTTTCTTTGCATGTGGTAAAAGTGATATATAATTGTCCGACCAAAATATGGGTAGAAAAGACTGTCCTGTTTTTTCATCAACAACTTTCAACTCGATGAAGAAAGCAATCTTATCAGAAGTATTTTCAATTGTAGCCTCGATATTTTGTTCATCACCATTACTGGAATACTTTTCATCATATTGAATTGTAGCAGCAGGTAAATTATTAATATCTTTAAGATCAGCATAAGATTTCATTGGAGTATAAAACCATTCGGAGTTTTCAAAATCCAGACTATCTTGTTTAGAAGATATCCAGTAAAAATTATCGCTTATTAGTTTGTTTGAGGCATCTTTTAATTCTAAGTTGATAAAAAATAATCCCGAATTATCTTTTAGTACTGGTAAATCAATTACTTTATTGGAAGCATTCTCATTTATTGATATTTCTTTTTCCTTTTCATAAACAATATCAGAATTTTTATTAAGAATTTTAACTTTTGCTTTTAGATTGCTAAAACTTTGATAGTAATCGTTCACGATATAAATATTTTTATCCTTATAATTATATACTAAGTTTAACGGCTGACAGCCTTTCATTGCGCCATAGAATGCTCCATTCGGCATTAAGTAATAATCAAACAATTGCCAGTACATTTCCGGCCAGGCAGAATTAAACATCCATTGAATAACTCCGGTGGAATTAAACTTATTAACACCGAATGATTCAAACATAGGACGCATAGCTTCATAGTTTGATATTTGGCATTTCATAGCAAATTCTTTTACTGAAGAAGCTTTTCCATATCTATTATTAAATATTTTTACAAATTTATCTAAACTGTTAAATTCGTGTCTACCGCAATGAAAATCCCACATACTGTCAACCGGCCATAAATTTTCAGCAGGTAACATTTTTTTCAAACTCTCAAGAGGCGGAACTTGTGGTCCGGGACCAGTTTCAGTATTGAAGCCATAAGCTCCGCCGTGTGTAGTGTCTATATACCAATAGATAGGAGGCTCATATGAATACGGACCGAACATTTTTACTCTTGAGTCTTCGTAGATATTATCTGAATTTTCTTCTTTTGTAACTTCTATCCATTGAGTCGAAATTAATCTCGGTCGTGTGGGATCCGATTTATCTAAGTATTCGGTTACTCGTTTCATCAATTGCGGATTAGGATACTTATCACTGCCTAAAGCCCATACAAAAATACTGGGATGATTTCTTAACCATACTACCTGATCATTAAATTCACGTGATTGAAGTTCAATATCTTCGGGAGTTGTAACACAGGAATATTTTGTTTCTTCCCTTCCGCAATAACCTGTCCAATCCCATTGACAGCTCCATCCAATCATTATTAATATCCCGTTTTCATCGGCAGCATTAAATAAAGTTTCATTCCTTCCCCAGAATCCTTCACATCTCAATGTATTTAAATTCATAAGTTTAGCATACCTAACCTGATCTACCACTTTTTGATCACTGTCATTCAGCATTAAATCGTCAACCCATCCTGCACCCTTAATCACAAGTTTTTTCCCATTGATTTTATATCCTCTATGTCCTTTTTCATTTATATAATCTTCCACTTCTCGTATTCCGAATCTTACATTCCGTTCATCAGAAATTTTATCATCAACATTCGCTTCTATATTTAAAGTATAAAGATATGGATCACCTAAGTTATTGGGCCACCATAAATGCGGATTTGAAATTTTTAAACTACTATCGTCTTCCGGGGAAATCTCAAATTCTGATTCACTTTTAGGCTGAAGCAAAACAGACTTCGAAAAATTTCTATCTTTATCGAAGGAACCTTTAACTTCAACTGTAATTTCTTCATTTGAGTAGTTGGTTAGTTTACCCGTGATTGTCAATTCGGCTTCATTTAAGGTTTCTTTATTGATTTTAGTCTTAACAAAAAGATCACTTAGTGAAACTTTTCTTGTTCTCTTTAATTCTACTCCCCGCCAAAGACCCATATTTTTATCAGGTGGTGATGGATTCCAATCTACAAATCCAAGAGTGAAATCTCCCAATTTGGGAGGAAATACTTTAATTGCTATAACATTTTTCCCTTTTACAATATAATTTGTTAGATCAAAACTAAATCTGCCAAACACGCCTTCTATCTTATCATTGCCTGCAACCTTTATTCCGTTTAACCATAAATCAGCTTTATAATTAATACCCTCGAGTGTTAGCTGGTAATTAATATTTCCGCCAACCTCATCAATATTAAATTCTTTCCTGTACCACCATGGATGTTGAAACTGTTCCGTGGGAATGTTTAATAAATTTTCACCGAAATACGGATTTTGATATATACCGTTATCCACCAGGGTTGCGAGAACAGTCTTTGGGATATCTGTTTTATATGAATCCTTTAATTTAAAATTTGGTGAGGAGATTAAGCTATCGTTGCCACTTGCTTTTTCAGAAGAGAAAATTGTCCAGTCTTTGTTAAAAGTCGATTCGAAAGGATTCCTGTCATTTGAGTTTTGCTGGCATCCCGAGAAAAGAATTATTACCATTAAAAATTTTGATGATAAACAGGTAAAATGTTTTTTCATAGTTTATTCAAAATTATGTTAGCGTTAACAGTTATCGCTAACATAAAAATTCATTTTTTAAGATGCAAGGATAAAACATTTTTTTATGAAAGATGTTTTATTTTAATTTTACAAAGCGAAGCATAACTATAATCAATTTAATTGATTATTAGGTATCGTATTTTACTTTTGATTTAATTTTAGGAGGTTTACAAATGCGACCATATTTATGGTCCTAGTGTAATTGGAAAGATATTAAAAAACGTAAAATAGAATTTGCAATTTTGCCACGGGATACAACGGAAACGGATCGAACCTCACTCTTTAGGACCACAAATTTTGAATTACGGTTGAGAAAATCGGAAAAACTAAAGGTTAACTACAAATAAAATACGGACTTACGGCTCCATAAATCCTTATCGCTCCGCGAGCGGGACTCCAACCTGCAACCCTCCAGATAACAACCGGATGCTCCACCATTGTCTCGTCCTAAAATAGGTTGACCGTTATTTAATGAACCACTCTACTTAAGTAGAGTGATTTTTTCCAATATTTAACTGGAATAAAATCCTGCTGATGCATTGCAGCAGATGTTAGCATCGAACAACTCAAATGTGATCTCTTGGTATTATAGATCAATATTGATTATTCAATATGTTTTTTAGCTTGGTTACTTCCAGCAGTTTCTCATAAACTAATATCTTTTCACGAGCTTCCTTTAGTTCGTGCTCTAATTCTTTGATACGTTGTTTTTGCAAATCTTTCAATGGTCGTCCGGGTAATGATTTCTTGGAATAATATATTTTACAATACTTCCTGCACCACCGCAAGACTGTACTATGACCTCCTAGTTTATATTTGTTCATTAGACCGTCCTTTGTCTGATTACCCCGTTCATATTCCCGAACTACTGAAGTTTGAATGCTTGGCTATAGGATGGATGTGAGGGGATGCTGTTTCCTTTTTTCATCTCTTAGCTCCTGATTTATTTTTGACTGTTGTCAACTTTTTTCAGGACGAGACAATTAAATAAAAAAGCCCGCTAAAAGCGGGCTTTTTTATTTAATAAGATAGGAATATTTTTAAAGAATGTTAACAAAATTTAGTAATGGTAGAATGTACTACACCAAAGCTTTATATCAGCACTAATATTTAAACTAAATTTAAATGTGTCGCTTACTACTATCTCAGAAATGCTTCATGCAGACCTCCATCAACACTAAAAATTTGTCCTGTGGTTTTATTCAATCTCTTGCTTGCTAATACATACGCTGCTTCAGCCTGATCATTTAAGGTAATGGGAGACTTTAATAACGTTCTCTGGGCATAAAACTGAGATAATTTATTTCTTAAGAGCTCGGTACCCTCATCTTCAGAAAAAGAAATATTATATTTTTTTAATGAACTCATAACTCTATCTCTCGGAAACATACTGCTGCCTTCAACCACTGTTGCAGGAGCTAATCCGTTTACTCTTACCAAGGGAGATAATTCTATTGATAATTCTCTAACCAGGTGGTTCGCCGCTGCTTTACTTGTATCGTAAGCAAGTGAACCTTTTTTTGAAACTGCTGCATTAACACTAGTTGTAATTGTAAGACTTCCTTTCAATCCCTGGTCCTCCCATATTTGTTTTGCTTCGTCGGCTACTAAGTAAGGGCCTGTGACGTTAATATCATAAGTAAGTCCCCATTTATCATCAGGTATTTTGCCTTGTAAATCGGGCGGGACAAAAATTCCTGAAGTGATAATTATATGATCTATCCCTCCGTATGCAAGCATAATATTCTTATACATTTCATTTATGCTTTTACGGTTTGTCACATCAACATATAATCCTACAGCCGGACCGCAATTCGAAATCCCGGTACCTGAGACACCAATTCCTACTCCATAAATATTGGTTAATTCTTTAGCCGTTTGTTCTGCCGATTCTTTATTCACATCAGCACAAACAATATGAGCGCCTTCCTTTGCTATTCTATGTGAAACTGCTTTACCAATTCCACTGCCGGCACCAATTACAAGGACAACCTCCCTTGCAAATTCTTTTTCAGGCGGCATACGTTTTAGTTTTGCTTCTTCAAGTTTCCAATACTCTATATCAAAAGCTTCCTGTCTTGGCAAAGAAATATATTCATCGATCGCTTCAGCACCACGCATAACTTCAACTGCATTATTGTAAAACTCTGCTGTAACTCTTGATTCACTTTTATTTTTCCCCCAGGCTATCATTCCTAAACCGGGAATAAGAATCACAGTAGGGTTAGCGTCTCGTATTACGGGAGAATCCGGATGTTTACATTCTTCATAATAGGATGCATAATCTTTACGATATTTATCTAAACCTTTCTCCAACTTTTTAACAAGTGAGTCAATATTTTCTTTCGAAGGATTCCAATCAATATAAAGAGGTTTTATTTTTGTTCTTAAAAAGTGATCGGGACAAGATGTGCCCAGTTCTGCTAATCTTTCAGCATCATTACTGTTTACAAATCGTAGAATTCTTTCATCACTTTGAATCGTACCGATAAATTTATTTTTCTGAGATATCATTCCCCGCAGTTTGGGAAGAATTTTAGATAAGATCTCGAATCTCTTTACATCAGGTAATGACTGATATTTTTGTCCACCAAATGTTTGCTCTCCTTTATTATGTGCTTCGATATATTCTGCCGCTTTTTCTATGAGAGAGAGAGATAATTCATAGCACTCCTTATCATCATTCGCCCAATTAATTAATCCGTGCTGTCCTAGGACTAATCCTTTCAAATCAGGATTTTTCTTGCATTCTTCCTGTAGAATTAAACCCAGATCAAAACCCGGTCTTTGCCATTTAACCCAGCCTATTTCATCTCCAAAAATTTCCTTTGTAAGTTTTTGGGAATTTTTTGCAGCAGCAACAGCTATAACTGAATCCGGGTGCATATGATCTACATGTTTAAAAGGAACAAAAGAATGAAGCGGTGTATCGATAGAACTTGCACGCGGATTAAGGTTAAATACAGTATGTCTATACATATCAACCATCTTATCCTCAATCTCTGTCTTTACGCCCTTCTCTTCTACATTATCATAAATTGTTTGCAAACCAATTAGAGAATCCTGATACAAAGAAGCGAAGTTTTCCTTCTTAGAGGTCCGGAGATCTCCACCAGAACCTTTTACCCAAAGAACTTCAACATCCTTCCCGCTTAATGGATCTTTCATGGTAACCTTCGATGAAGTATTCCCACCGCCGGTGTTGGTAATTCTCTGGTCATCTCCTAAAATATTGGAGCGGTAAACAAGCTTCTCTACCGGATCAAGTTTAGCGACAACTTCATCATTCCATTTATAATTTACATACTTAAAGTTTTTCTTTTTATCAGACATTATTTCTCCATTGTTTAGTTTTCTTAAATTGTATTATAACTATTATATCGCGCATAAGCTTCATTCCAGGCTTCAATATTTTTAGGTTCATATTTTTTTAAGCCTGCCATATTGGAAATAATCTGGCGAGCTTCTTTAATATCTTTTAATTCACCAAGAGTAATTAACTGGACAATAGCATTGCCAATTACAGTAGCTTCCGCGGGACCAGCTATTACTGGTACCCCCGTTGCATTTGCTGTCATCTGGTTTAATAAATCGTTTTTGGAACCGCCGCCAATTATCTGAATTACATCTACTTTTCTACCCGATATTTTTAGAAGTTTATTAAGAGCACTCTTATATGCTAAAGCTAAACTTTCTAAAACACATCTTACTATTTCTCCTTCTGTTTCAGGAACCGGCTGAGAAGTTTTTTTACAAAAATCTTTAATTAATTGTGAATGGTTTCCTGAATGAAGAAATGCAGATCCATTAGGAGAAATAAAAGATCGTAACGGCTTTGCATTATTAGCAAGATTAGTCAACTCACTATACGAATAATCTTTCCCCTCTAAGTTCCAGCTACGCCGACATTCCTGTAGAATCCAGAGACCCATCACATTTTTTAAGAGTCTGAAAGTTCCGTAAACACCACCTTCATTTGTAACGTTGGCTTCCAAAGCCAAATCATTTATTACCGGTTCTTTTACTTCAAGTCCAACAAGGCTCCATGTTCCACTGCTTATGTAGGCAAAGTTTTCACTCTGAGCCGGAACGGCTGTCACTGCGCTTCCCGTATCGTGACTTGCAACAGTGAATACAGGAATATCCCGATACTCACCGAGCATAGTTCCCGGAGGAACAATTTCAGGGAAGATATGATTTGGAATATGCAACTCATTTAATAAAGATTTTGCCCAGTCACCGGTTAACGGGTTATACATCTGTGTTGTTGTTGAATTTGTAAATTCACATACCTTTGTTCCCGTCAGCCAAAAATTTAACAGATCTGGGATAGTAAGAAATGTTTTTGCATTGGAAAGAAGCGGCGACTTGCTTTCTACCAAACTCATAATCTGATAAAGAGTGTTGATAGACATGAACTGAATCCCGGTTTGTCTGAATATTTCTTTTTTAGAAACTCTGGAAAAAGTTTTTTCCATCATCCCGTCAGTTCTGCTATCCCGATAATGAACAGGATTATTTAACAAATTATCCTGGGAATCGAGCAAAGCAAAATCAACCCCCCAACTATCAATACCAATACTAACTGGATTGAATTGTTTCCCTTTTGCAATACCTGTTTCTACTTCACTCCGGATTTTTAAAATATCAGAATAGAACATTCCATTATTTTTTACGGGAGTAGTGGAGAAACGATGCAGTTCATTTAGATGTAAATTTTTCCCATCATAACCAACCCCTGTTACACGACCGGATTCAGCACCTAAATCTATTGATAAGCAAGTTATTTTAGAGCTCATTTATATATTGATATTAATTATCCGTCGGATAGCCGCCACCTGACATTACAGTTCCTCTTTCTTTAGCAATTTTTAAAGCATAATCATCTTTTTTATATGCTTCAATTGGATCATGATGAATGCCCATTTCTTCCCTAACTTCAGCAAGCAATGGACGAACATCTGTTTTAAAAGCTTCATCTAAAATTCTATGGGCACCTAAAACATCGCCTGCAAGTTGAGCATCCTTAAGGGCAGCATAATCTACAATCAAAGCTTTTGCATAAGCAGTTTGACAATTAACAATACTATAAATCATTGCTTCAAGCTTAGGTTCAATTGAGTGGCTTTGATCAATCATATATGCTATATCATTTGCGGATGAGCCTGCCGCTACAATCTTTGTATAAATATCAAAAAGCTCGAACGGATTTTCTGTTCCAACAATCAAATCATCATCCGCATACTTACGGGCGTTAAAATGAAATCCACCTAATTTCTTTTCACTCAAAAGAAACGCAACTATATGAGCAATATTTGTTCCCTGTGCATGATGTCCCGTATCTACCAGCACCTGCGCTTTAGGGCCACACTTAAGAGACATTGCATAAGACATTCCCCAGTCTGCAAGATCTGTATGATAAAATGCAGGCTCAAAAAATTTGTACTCAATTAATAGCCGGCTGTCATCTGGAAGATTATTGTAAATTACTTTTAGCCCTTCCTCCAGGTATTCCTTTCTGCGTACAATATCATCCTGTCCGGCATAATTTGTTCCATCGGCAAGCCAGAGACTTAAAATATCACTACCGGTTTCCTTCATGATACTGCAGCATTCTAAAATATGCTCGAGTGCTTTTTTACGGATTTCTTGTGAGGGATTACACAACGAGCCTAATTTATATTCCTGATCCTGAAAAAGGTTGGGATTGATTGCTCCAAGAGTAATTCCTTTTTCTACTGCATATTGTTTAATTGCATGATAATCATCCGATTTATCCCACGGGATATGCAAAGCTACAGAGCCGGCAACACCTGTAAGTTTATGAACATATGCTGCATCGGAAATTTTCTCATACACGTTTCTTGCGGCACCCGGAAAGGCAAATGTATTAAATCTTGTACCGCTATTACCGTATCCCCAGCTTGGGGTTTCAATATGCTGCTTCTTGAGCAGATTTTTAACTTTTTCCATATTTAATTTTTCTTTTTTGTTTTCCATCATTTCTATTTATTCTGAATTTATTTTATTAAAAAGATAGTTGTACTCAAAGGTCCTTGTGCTCCAATTACTAGTGATTGCTCTATATCGGCAGTTTTCGATGGACCGGAAATGAAAACTCCGTAACCTTCATCCAGTGAAGATAATTTTTCATAAGCTTCATGCATATTTTCAATAATTTGTTCTTCATTTAAAACTAGAACAAGGTGAAGTGTTATAAATGGAATTACACGAAGAAAAATATTTTTATCAGATACCCAAACTGCTCCATTTTCTGCAACACCAAATTGTCCATCTAATATTGCCAGTTCTAGTTTCTCAAGTTCTTTAGCTGAAGAAATTTCGGCAGGATTAATTGTCGCAATATTTATACCATCAGAAAGAGAAATTACATTACCAGGTTCTCCAAATAAATCTTTGATATGTAACGCAGCATCATTTTTATCTTTTGCAAAAAAAACTTCGCCGCCTGTGGCTTTAATATTTTCTATGAACTGCTGTTTCAAATCTTTTTCCTCCTTAAAATTATTGTGCATTATTTCCGGAAGTTCTTTAAAAGAAGGTTTGTTCTTTTTTATTGTATTTAAAATGATTTCTCTACTCATCACTTCCTGTTTTTTTTATACCATTCAGTGAAAGTATTTTCAGGTACCTCCGGTAACATTCTATGTTTCGTCCACCCTTTTACCAGGCTATTAGTAATAATTTGTGGTAAAAGACGTAGAGATAGATTGCCAATTTTACTACTTAATTTAAAAACCGAAGGATTGGCAAAAATACGACTTGAAATAAATATGACAAAACTTTTGATTCTATCTTTATGGGTCTTTTCCGTTATTATTTGTCTCCATTTATAAAGCTGAGTATGAATATCAATTTTAACAGGACAAACATCTGAACACGAACCACATAATGATGAAGCAAAAGGGAGTGAGCTGTATTTGTTCATATCAAATCCGGGAGATAAAATAGAACCAATTGGACCGGGAATAGTCGCATTATAACTATGACCACCGCTCCTCCTGTAAACAGGACAAGTATTCATGCAGGCTCCGCAACGTATGCAGCGAAGTGAGTTTCTGAACTCGGGTCTTCCTAAATGATCAGAGCGACCATTATCTACAATAATAATATGAAATTCATTACCAGATTTGGGAGAGCGGAAGTGAGAAGAATATGAAGTAATGGGCTGTCCGGTAGCGCTTCTTGCAAGTAGTCTCAAAAATACTCCAAGGTGTTTTTGCATTGGAATTATTTTTTCGATTCCCATACATGCAATATGAAGTTTAGTTGAATGCACTCCCATATCTGCATTGCCTTCATTTGTGCAAACAACAATAGTTCCGGTTTCTGCAACTGCAAAATTAACTCCAGTTATTGCAGCATCTGCATCAAGAAATTCTTGCCTCAAATGTTTTCGAGCTTCCCTTGTAAGATAAACTTCATCACCACCTGATAATTCAGTGTTAAGATGTTGATGAAACAATTCATCAATCTCTTCTCTTTTTTTATGGATTGCCGGCATAACAATGTGGCTTGGGGGTTCTTTTGCTAACTGAACTATTCTTTCACCGAGATCGGTATCTACAATATCAATTCCTTTTTTTTCCAGATAATGATTCAATCCGCATTCCTCAGTCAGCATCGATTTACTTTTAACAACATTCTTAGCATTATGTTCATAGAGAATTTTATAAACAATTTTATTATGTTCTTCTGCATTCGAAGCCCAATGAACTTTAGTACCATTTTTTATAGCCTGACTTTCAAATTCAATAAGATATTTATCAAGCTTAGAAAGTGTATGAGCTTTAATCCCTGATGCAAGCTCCCGAAGCTCTTCCCAGCCTTTAACTTTTGATGCAACATTATCACGTTTTTGTCTTACAACCCAGAGCGATTTATCGTGCCAGTTTACACGCTCTTCATCTTCATTAAATATTTCAGCAGCCTGGGGATGAGTCATTTAATTTGTACTATTTAGTATTTCAACAAGATGTTTAACTTTTATAGGTAATCTTCTTTTTCTTATTATTCCTTCAAGATGCATAAGGCATGACATATCTGTTGCTGTAATTACTTCAGCTTTATGGCTGATATGATCATTAATTCTATCAATTCCCATCTTTACTGAAACAGCTTCTTCCGCAACTGCAAAAGTTCCTCCAAAGCCGCAGCATTCATCTTCCCTCTCAAGCGGAACTAGTTCAATTCCTTTAACATTATTCAATAACTTTTTTGTAATAGAATATTCTTCCCCAATTATTTCAGAAGGTTTTCCAAGATTTAAACCGCGCAAACCATGACAACTTTGATGTAATCCAACACGATGAGGGAAATAAGAATTGAAATTTTCCTTCTTAAGGATTTTTACCAGGAATTCCGATATTTCATATATTCCTGAACGGACATGAACAACTTCATCCTTCTGATTAATAATATCGAAATGTTCTTTTACATGATGAACGCAGCTTCCTGAAGGTGAAACTATATAATCAAAATGATGAAAATTTTTAACAAAAAGATTATAGGTTTCAATTGCCGATCTTTCAAAACCTGAATTAGCCATTGGCTGTCCACAGCAGGTTTGATTTAAAGGATATTCAACTTTTAATCCCTGTTTTTCCAAAAGCTCGAGAGAAGCAATTGCAACATTAGGATAAAATTGATTTACGTAACATGGAATAAAAAGTCCTACGGTCAATATTTTACTGCCTTTAACTTTTTGATTTTTTTAGTTTTATCACTTCTACGCCTGCATCTATCACAGCACCGAGACCGTGTTTTTCATTCAATCGTGCCGGGCGTTCATAATAAAATACTAAGTTGTCTTCAATGCCGGTACCGATACAAATATCCTTCACCTGGCCGTCAAGCTGGATTTTGTATTCTTTTAATCCTTCCCAGCCTTTAATTGCGATGGAACCATAGCGTTCATCGATCCATTTTTGGTTTACGGCTCGTGCTATGCAATAAGTAAACATTGCTGAGCAGGAAGATTCAAGATAAGAATCACTTTTATCAAGTATCTGGTGCCATAAACCCTCTGCACTTTGATATTTTGCAATGCCCAGAATCTGTTTTTCCAGATCCATTATTATATCTTCTCTTCCTGGATAGTCTTCAGGTAAAATATTTAACAGTTGTACCTTTGCCATCATTACCCAGCCGTTGCATCTGCCCCAATGTGCAACTCCGTTTTGTTTTACGTCTGTGTAATAACAATGGTAGTATAAATCTTCTTTTTCATCCCAGAGATATTTAGTAAAGTTTTTAACTTGCCGTATTGCATCATCCCAGTATTTTTTGTCGCCTGAAAATTTTCCCATCCTTGCAAGGAACGGAACACTCATATATAAATCATCAGCCCACAGGGTCATTTCATGAGGAAATATTCGTACCAAAGTTCCATCATCCAGACGCTCTCGTTCTTCCGTGATATGCTTTGCTGCTTTTTCAATATATTCCTTATAATCTTCTCGTTTAACTATTTGGTATACATCGATCATGCTAGCGCCCATAGCACCAAAATCATCCAGTTCATCCATTGTCCAGAGCTGCCCGAAAGGATAGAGATAATGAGGACCATCTTTCTCCTTGTCGTATCGCTTCAGAAAGTATTTGTAATTATCCATTCCAAAAGCAATGTGTGCGGCGGCGTAATCAAAGTATTTATTATCACCCAGGAAATTCGATAAATCAACTAATGCTATGTTTAATACTCCATTGGTATAATGCCATTCGCCGAACGGACTGGAAAATTTTACTTTTGCACCCTCAGGAATATCCTTTGTAGATTTATAAATTTTCTCGTTATTAACATCTTTGAAACTCAGCTCGCCGTGTTGAAGAATGTAATCCGCAACTCTCCTCACAACAAGTTCGTCAACATCGCTGCTTTGTGAGTATGTAATTGCAGTTAAAAAAAAGACTGATATTAAAATCATGATTTGTTTCACTACTCTTACTCCTTTATATCTTAATATAATGTTTGGTCATTCATATTTTCGTTTTAACCACTTCTCGGGAACCGGGATGATACAAATGTTCATAGATTTTCCATCTTCCGAAAGCATTGCTGATTGAATTTCTATTTCTGTACCGTCAGGTTTAAATGTCGGATGAGGATGATCCCGTGCGGTGGGTTTGTGTCCGGCGGAAAGCAAAATCATTTCATGTGAATGCCGGTCGATTAAATAAATTTCCCGTGCAAAATTATCTCCTGCGACAAATTGTCCGTCCGGAGAGCCCGTCACATGCCAGAATCCGCTACCGTATGGTATTTGTCCGGCGATAGTCATTTCTCTTGTTTTGATGTTAACAATACCAAGTCCGGTTGGTTTTTCGCGGGTTCCTGATGGTCCCCATTCTGCCTCCTGACCAGGATTGACTCCATGTACATCAGTACCTTCGGGAACATTTTCAGATGTTCCCGGAATCTTTCGATGACCCATAATTGCAAATGCAACTTCATCGGGAGTTATAACAACTTCGTGTGTTACCCACTCATACGGAGCCTCAGGATAAAGCGGCCTCAATCCGGTGCCGTCAGAATTAACAATCCAGGTACGTTGCGGAGATTTGCCGCCTGTTTCCCAGCAAAAAACAATTTGACCTGGTGCCCACGGATTGCTTTGAATATGACCTACCTGGAAGGGAACAGAAACAACATATTTTACTTCTCCAGTTTGAATATTTATTCCGGCGATACCGCCGGGTCCCGCCCCCATATTACGCGGTCCGAAGTTATCTTTAATTTTAGTACCTTGCGGAAGGTGTTTCATTGCTTCGTCCTTACCTACGCGAAACCAGATCCATTGCTCATCGGCATCCAATGCCATATCGGCGTTTGCTCTAAACTCGGCAGGTATCGTTCCGCAAATTCGCTGATATTCCGATTCGCCTTTCAAAGTACTTGACTTACGGTCGGTAAATAGTTTTGACAAATTGACTTCAACAATCTCCAGCGGACCCCTTCTTTCAGACGGCATCTTCATATAATATAGCTTCATTGATTTTCTGGCGACACAAAGTGTTCCTATATAACCTCCTTCAGTAATCTGAATTATTTCACCCGATTTTTCATTTACAGCCATAGCTTCATTTTTTACCCTGTCGGATCTGAATACAATCCATTCACCGTCCGAAGTCCATTGGTTGTGCGTCTGATAAATTTTGGAATCACCTGCAGGCGTGCTTGTTAAAAAAATTAATTTTACACCGGTAACCGGATCGGTTACAACTTTTCGCTCTGAGGGAAAACGTGTTCCGATTTGAGCGTTAGTGGTAGAACATATAAATGCAACAATAATAATTCCACACACTAACAACACTGTTCTTTGTGTCTTCAATTTTTTATTCCTTTTCTAAATTTTATTGATAATTAAACATTGAGCCTTTCAGAAAAAGATGATTACTTTACAAATAACCCCCAGTATATAATTGAAACGATCACAAAAAAATTATTCTTGTTTTCAGTAATTCTTTTCTACACTGATAGTTCCATTATTTTTTGCCATATACTCCCGTTTACAGAAATTCCCTCTTTTAAATTCTTAGTTCTTTTAAGTGAACTTTGCTCACCTGGATAATAAACTTTATCCCCGGGATGCATGTCATCTACATCGCGGGTATAATTGATTATATCGTTAATGAAATTTTGCTGTAATTCTTCATCTTTAAATATCTTTGGATATATACATAGATAAACCTGGGAAATTCCCGTTTCAAATTTTTTTAAACCAATTCTATATGTAGAATCTCCTGCAGATAATGATGTGGCTAACATATCCAGAACCATAGAGAGAGCAGAACCTTTCCAATAGCCTATTGGTAATCCACGTTCTTTCAATAATATTTTTTCCGGATCATTACTAAGCTGATTATTTTCATCCCAGCCACCAAGGAAAGGTAACTTTTCACCTCTAAGTTTATAGTCATTAATCTTTCCGAAGGCAAATTGAGAAAGCGCCATATCCAAAACAATATGACCTTGCTCTCTTGGTATCGATATAACAAACGGGTTATTGCCAATTCTGCTCTCTTTGCCACCCCAAGGTGGCATATTTGGTTGTGTATTTGTAAAAAGGATCGAAATACAACCGGCGTTAGCTGCCTGATTTCCGTAAGTTCCTCCTCTCATCCAGTGATTAGTATTTCGTAATGCAACCAATCCCATTCCATGTTGTTTTGCCAATTCTATTGCCCGGTTTGTACATTTTGTAGCATTGATAATACCTGCACCAAGATTACCATCCCATCTTTCTATGTTCCCAAAAGTTTCAACTCTCTCTGCTTCAGCATTAATATCAATCAAACCCTTTTTAACATATTCAAGAAACAGAGGTACACGGTTTATCCCGTGAGAACTTACTCCTACTAAAGTGCTCTCTGTAAATGTATTAGCTAATAATATTGCTTTGTCTTCGGTGAACTTGTTCTTTATGAATAGTTTAAAAAGTGCATCCCGCATTTGATCGAACGAAATTCGTGTAAGGTGTTCTTTCATTTATTCACATTACTAAATCAGATGTATAAAAACAATTTTTCATTTCAGCTTAAACACTTTAAAATTATCTATTTCACTGCCACATCCCAGACTTTTGAAAGGAGGGATTTTCCTGCCGGACCTTCCACCGAAAGCACAACAATATATTTTCCGGCTTCTTTGTATTTATGAATCGGATTTTGTTCTTCTGAATTAGTTCCGTCACCAAAGTCCCATTTCCATGAATTTACTTTCCCTTCAGATTGGTCAATAAAAGCTACTAGGCGCCGGTTCATATCAACTACCTTAAACGACCAGTTAGCTTCGATTGGTTTCTTGAACCTGTCATCTAACGGCATCAATTTAAATGGTAAAAGATATGAAGCATTTCCATACATGGTGTGCTCTTTAGATAAGTTCCAAAAGCTATTGTTATTTTTATTAATTACGTCGTCGTAATCAATAATTGCCCAACACAAACCAACGTTTTTGTTTTCAGTTAGAATAGACTTCACCGCACGCGATGGATCATTGCCTGCATAATCAAACGGCGTAATCCAAAACTCCAGAATTAATTTTCCGGATTCGCCCGGTTTGAAATTATATTTACACGCCGAGTTGGCATACGGTAATTCTTTGATCCACGGCTGGCTGCCCCATACCAAAGTCCAATCCTTTCCATCTGCGGGAGTGAATATATGGTAATTCTGTGCTTGTACACCATGAAAAGAAAAGTATGCATCCATAATGCTCAAATTCTTATTAGGATGAAATCGATCGATAAATGGTCCGCCCGATTGGTCGCCGTCCACCACGAGTTCGAAAGTATCGTTATGCAGACCGGGCAATGAAAAATCCCAATAGTTATCGTAAGCTTCATACAGAAAATACAATCGATTCATGCCTTTCACCCAGCCCACTTTCACCTTTACATCAAGATTTTTGGGATCAGCTTTCTCGTGTTTGCCGCTGTCGTCCAACAACTGATCAATACCAACTGTAAAACTGTCGGGAACTATATTCCAATCATCGTCAATTCCGTCAATACGCGGAATTTGATTGGCAGGGAACTGAAAGATTTCGTAACTGCGTTTTTCCTGTGCCCAAGAATTCCGAATTATAAAGAGTAAAAAAATAACATAAACAACTTGTTTAATTTTCATTTTATTTGTCCGTATTCAGTTGCACGTACTGACATTGATTTTCAAATGATACATCCGAATCATACTAGTTTTCGGTTACGGCAACAGTTTTATCACGATCTGGATGAGCAGCTTCTCCCTTGAAGCCTTCAATTTTCAGGTCGGTGACATCATGAGCTTGAATAGCATTTGTAAAATAATCAGGTACGTTATCGCCCCATCTTACGCTGCAATTCTTAAGTATCACTTGATCGCTGAAACAAACAAAAATGCCGGGATTGTCATGCGTCTCAATACCTTCATAGACTTTTGTAGGGCGATTATCAAAAAGATTACCCGGATAGTTTGTCCACCGGTTCAGAGTGACATTCACATTTTCAAAGCGTACATTACTGATCCGGCTTTCTTTGGTGCCATTGATCCGCACACTGTTTTCAGCCGTTCCGGTAACGTTTTCAACCAAAATATTGTGAATAGTTCCAATTTTAGTATCCGATGTTCTTGAATTGCCGTAAAGGAAATAGCTTCTCCCCGTCCCCACCAGGGTGCAGAATAGTAACTTGTTGTAAAGGTGATATCCCGGAATACAATATTATAAATATTTCCTTCATCCCGAAGCTGGATGTTTAATCCACGGCAACTTGTTTTAATTTTGCATCGCTCGAACACTACATTATAAATATCCTTTGTAGTTTCGGTACCGATCTTCAAACCCGAATCATGCGTTGCCAAAAGACAGTCGTGTATATTAATATTAGCAGAGGGACCGTAATCTTCTGTCTGCCGAGTTGTTTTCACCGCAATACCATCATCTCCACAACTGATCTCGCAATTTCGCACTTCCACATTCCGGCAATGATCTGGGTTAATGCCATCGCAATTAGGTACATCAGTGTTGTTATCAATTTTGATTCCGTCTATCAAAACATTCTCGCAACCCAACATGTGTACACTCCACCAGGGCGCTTTATTGATTGTTATATTCAACATTTTTAAATCATTACATTTAGTCAGGACGAAAAGTTTAGGGCGCCATTTTTTAGGAATCCACCATTCGTTAGGCTTGTCGTAATAGCGACATAAACTCCAGTGCTCTGCCATTGATACTCCCGGTTCCGGAAATTGTCAGGTCATTGGCTCCATTGGCAATAACTGCTGCATCTCCATAGTAATCTTCTTGATTGGTGCTGACCAATAATTCGGCATCTCCCTGCAAATGAAAATCAATGTTGCTTTTGAGTTCCAGTGTTCCAATCAAATATTGGTGTCCTTCAGGTACTAAAACCTGTGCCCTATTACCTGTTTTGCGAGCTTCATCTATAGCTTTTTGAATGGCATCTGTATCCAATTTTTTACCGTCTCCAACAGCTCCATATTCCAACACATTGAAAACAGAAACCTTAGCTTGACTCTCCTGTTCAATTGAAAAGGCTGGGATAAACAGAACAATGACAAACAAAAAGATGATTGAATATTTAACTCCCATAGTATTGGAAATTACTATCATCGTTCTAGTACAAAAAGTAAAATGATAAGCATTGGTAAAGCGTTGTGGTTTTGTCTCAAGGATTGCTTACACTATTATTTGATAGTCACATCAACTTTTGCCGAAAGTTGTTTCACTAAATTTTCTACATAGCTTCTG
Source organism: uncultured Ignavibacteria bacterium (assembly GCA_963727535.1). Taxonomy (GTDB): domain Bacteria; phylum Bacteroidota; class Ignavibacteria; order Ignavibacteriales; family Ignavibacteriaceae; genus RBG-16-34-14. The sequence continues at coordinate 960,660 of CAVSGR010000006.1, read as the reverse complement.
AAAAAGTCAGGGTCTTTAAAACGTTCATCGCTCATTACCCATCCAGCAGCTGCATAGTAAGTAACAGGTTTGTTATTTTCAACTTTCAATTTTGCAAGGAACGAATTACTGAACTTGCCTGTTTTTGGAGCCTCTGTATAGCCAAGGTACAATTCGCGCGGAACGATTAATGCCAGACCAAGCCACCATTGCCGATTATAAGTCTGCATATCGTGAGTTAGTAATACTTCCCACTCATCATTCACCGGGATTTCTTGTAGTGGATTTTGATTATTACTGTTAACCAGACCGACGATCAGATCTTCATCTCCCTGCAATCCTGAAAACTCCACTGTATTCTGGTAGGCATACATACCCGGCGTGATGGTGGTGTTTTCATTAACCTGGTAGTTCCGGTTTTCATCCGGATGCCAGTTTTCATAATGATAACTTAAAACCGATTTAACAGGACCTTCCGCCATAATCTGGAAAATAGTTTTTTCGACATTATTAATCGAATCATCAACCGTTACTCCCAAGCGAAGCAGCTTGTCACCGGCTATCAAACCATAGCCGCCAATTCCAACAGAGTTTCCAACGGCTAAAATATCACGTCCCCAATCTGCCATTACATGATAGTTATCTTCAACAGCACCTTCAGCATTTATCCCTACATTTTCGGGCGACATAAATGAAGCTATTTTTCCAAATAAATCTTTAGCATTACGACCATCAAAATAATCACGGAAGCCCACTTTATCGTTTTCCCATGAAGGTCCATCGGTTTGGTAAGGTTGATAACCTATACTTTTAGGTAAATCATTTGCATACAGAGTATCGCTTGTTGCCGGTTTTACTGGAGTATTTGCAGAGCTTCGTTTCCCAAAGCGTGCGCTGGTTCGGATCACATACTTAGGCTCATCTTTCACCCATTGCAAGGAAAAAGTCTCTGTACTATTGGCAGTCAGATCGACTACAAAAAAAAGCTCATCCCATTTTTTATCTCCATCCAGATCATTCAACTGAGATGCAATGGTATCTCCCTTTGCAGAAATAATCAGCGGATAGGCAACGCCTTCCGGCAAATCAGATAGTTGTGATCTTTCAATGGAAATGGCTTTGTCGGTCAAATCGATTGAAGATGTGTTAGACAAAGTAATATCTGTTTTTTTAGTCGCCGTCTGGCAACTGCTGAAAAGTATCAGGAGTAAAGTCCCGATGAAGGTAAATAAAGTGTATCGTTTCATTTTGTTTAAATCAATTAGTTTATGTTAATTTTTATATCGAACTAAATTAAAAAAATCATTCCTTTAGCACTATCTTTATTAATAATTCGGTGAAGTATACAATTCTTTATAATCCTCCCAATGAGTATTCATGATATCTATTTTCTTTTTTAATTGTGATGTCAGATCGGGACCTAACATTCTTATTGTTTCATACTCGGGCAAAATGGCTTCTTGAATCAAAGAAATTTTAGAAGAATCAAGAATTTTTTTCAAGTTGGCAGTATTATCAATTTCATTTCGCGCAATACGCATAATTTCCTGACGGTCCCATGATGGACCGGTACCCAATACAGGATTGGACTCAGGACTAACATTTCTATTATGCGCAACATCCAATAATGCCTGGTAAGCCACTACATTATCAATTGTTCTCACAAGACTGTGAAGAACGGCTAAACGGTTTTTAAGTGCTTCCCATTTATTAGCAGCTCCAGGATTTTTTCCCTGTCTCAGCAACTTATCTGTCAGCTTTTCCGCCGTCTCAAGTTTTTGAATTACCATTTCATATACCCGCTGAACAAGAAGTCTTGCGCCATATCCTTCAAACATTCTCATTGCCTGAATGTCTATTAAATTATTTGCTTGTTCCTCTCCTTTTGCCTGAAAAATAAACGGACGGTAATAATCTTTTTCTTCATCTGTTAAATTTTCCGGAACCGGTACAAGAGGACGATTGATCCAACGATCCAGAACAGGACCAAACGTTAATACAGATCCAAAATTAAGAACTTGCAAATCGTTTGCTATATCATCAAGAGCTAACCAGACATCCAGCAAGTCATCTGCTCCTTCATCGCCGGCAATGGTTTTGGCAAAGGCTCTCAATGTCCGTATCATTTCAACAGTATTGTGTGGTTTTGCCTGTTCAAAAAAATGATATAACTCTAAATTGAAATCTGCCGTAGATGGATCTTCGTATGAGACCAATAATTGGGAACCCGCAGGTTTATCTTGCTGAAACATCTTAACAAGCTGCTTTGCTCTTAACACCGGGTTGGGTAACCCTAACACAGGAATAAAACTTTCTCTTCCCCAATTAGAGATACCGCTGTCAAACTGCTGTCCATCTGCATTCGTATAATTTCCAATAGTTAGTCCATCTGATAATTTAGCAGAAATAAGTTCCGGATGGTCAAACGTTTCAATCATCCATTGTCTTGGAACAATCGGATGAATATTCACCTCAATATGTTTCCTTACTTCTTTCGCTGCATCGCGTAAAGTTTCCAGAAAACCGACTACTCTTTCACTCATGGGGCGGTGCTGGCAATTTGCATTTCCATTTTGTCCAGAATATAAGGCAGGTGACCAACAAAAACCGGAACCGGAATCGGATGTAAGAAATGAAAAGATTTCTATTTCGGGACAACGAGCGAGTAAGAGCTTCATAGATTCTTTGTACATCGCCAATACTTCAGACTCATCAACACAAGGAGCGAAGCGTGCAACCCTGGATCGATTCGGATGATCTACCCGCGCCCCGCGAAGTTCAGGATGGTCTCTAAAAAATGCCTCCGGCAATACGTAAGGTTCATTTGCAAAATAGGCTCCTTTCATTCCATGCCGGCGAAGAATTTCACAGCGTTTCTGAAAAAGTGAAGCCACTTTTTCTGCGTAGTCTAAATTAACGTAAGGTTTCAATTCCTCAGGTGGAAAAATCTTCATCAACCCCGGACGATAAGTGTACCAAACCGGATAAGGATCTCCCGGTGTATCAAACTGCCAAAGTGCTGGTGGAATATTAAAAGTGATATCAACATGAGTTGCACCAATTTCTTTCGCTTTAATTACATAAGCTTCAAAACTTTTTAGTTCTTTACTAACATAGTTTGATTCCAAACTCGTTGAGTTAATATTCTGATCTACCTTTTTCTCTTTGAGATTTTGAGCCTGAATATTAAATGTTATTATAGATGAAACAGCCAATAAAAAAAACAGCTGTATCAAAGTATTAGTTTTCTTTTCCATAAAAATGATTCTTTAATTAATTACTTTTTTTCTTTAGAATTTGCATCTTGTATTATAGGATTGTCCTCAGGAAGTTCATTACCAACCAACTGCAGTAATTCAATTGCATTCAGACACCACTGTGCGGTGTTGTTGGTTGAAACTCCTCTTACTTCATACACAGGCTGCAAACTTTCGATACCATTAAATTTTTGCATATTGAAATCAGTATGATAATACCTGGCTTTTGCGTTAAAAAACTCATCCCATGCTCTGGCTGAATAAGTTTTATCACCAGTCACGTTAGCGTAATAAGCCGGAAGACGTGCATACCATGAACCGGGATCTCCTAACTTTACGTCTCTACCAAATTCTTTTTCAATTTCTTCTTTGGGAGCCGCATATAATTTGCAGAACTGCATCCAAAGTTTATCCCATTTTTTATTTTGAAGAAGATGAGTTAATTCGAAAGCTACTTCCGGTCCTCCCATCAAAACTGATAAGTGAGCAGAACCGATATCATCATCATTTAAACGATACAATTTATAAGTTTCGGGATCATATCCGAAAGCTGCATCTTTACCTGAGAAAAAACCGTATGGCATTTCATACAAACTATTCACGCCAACCATTATACGGTCACGATAGCGGGTGTCGCCGGTACGTTCCCACTCGGTCATCCAGTTGCCGACCAGCGCTAACCAATCGGGACCAACACGGGCATGTGTTGGATATTGACTTTTCTTAAGGATCAAACGCAGCGGGTCATATTTGCCAATACCTTCATTGGAAGCCTCTACAGAAGCGTGCATCAAATCCCCGGTGCGTTCATCCGTGGTCAGGTAATAATAAAAACGACCAAGAGCAGCTTGTGAAATACGCACTTCTTTTGCACCACCTCCCCAATGAATAACATTATGGCGTGAGCCCAATCCTTTTAAAGGTCCCAGATGATATACATCTACTTCACCCGTGTGTCGTGTCATTGCCTCTGCCATTCGAAAAATATCCTCACGACCTGATCGCAAATAACTGTACCACAACCACATGTTGGGCATCAATTCTGTATTGTCCCAGGCAAAACCTCCCATGTCATATTTCCAGGTGTGCCTGTCTCTATCATAACTATGGCGTATATCACCAAAATTCCAGAAACCGTACCAATGCCGCTGCTCAACTTCCAATTGATAATATTTAAAAGCATTATCAAGTTGATCTTCTATCCACCGTTTTCCTTTTGTACTTCGATCGGGAAGGCTCCATACGCCAAAGACCGGAATACTGTGAATGTATTCCGAAGAAACAGTAAGCAAAGGCGGCTGATTTCCTTGCTGTACAATTTTATTCAAAGTTTCATAAGACGGTACTTTGGTTGAAGCATACAACAAGATTTCGGTCGTACGTCCCACTCCCGTTGCTAAGCTAAGTCCCGGTTGAACATCTTCGTAACTGGCTTCGAGATTATGTCCCCATGCAAGAGTATCGTAATTGCGCATGTCCATTGCTTCAGCCTCGGGCGACCAAAGCCAGGCTTTAAGTTGAGCTTTATCGGTTTTTACATTGCTGATCTCCAATGCTGAAGGAAACGATTGCCAGAAATCACGAACACATACCGTCAACCCACCCGACACATCACCAACAAAAGCCATTCCCTCAGAACGTTTGCCGTAACCGGCATCAATCCATGTACTTTCATCGTTGGTTCTTTTTTGCACCCGAAACCCATCAGCATTCAATTGCTGCAGCTTGAAATCATTCCAGGTAGCCCAGTGGTCAATCAAGAATTGTTGTTGTTCAGAGAAAGTTTCGCGCTCGGCAATGCGTACACCGGTAAGCTGTTTCGCATACAGATCATCTCTATAATCAAGCATTCTCCGTCCATTAAGCGGCTCACATGGTTCATCCCACAACCCACCGTTCTCTCCTGAAAAGCGGATGTGCCGGTTATACAACTGCTCATCAAGAGGTACGTCAAAAACCAATCCCAAACCACGGATAAAATCTTTTTGCTGATCACCATCATAAATAATGGTATGCACCATGCGAATTGATTGCTGTCCTGCATAAAAATAGAGACGAACAATGAATGGTAACCAAGTTCGGCTTCCCGATTCCGATACATGCTTGCCTTCAATTTTAACAACTGCTCTGACCGGACCATTCTGTTCAACTGTTACCTTTTCAATATTACCAATGAACTTTTCTTTAGAGGGCTGATCACCAATTTCTTTGCTTGGACCATTTTGCAGAATACAAACCAACCTTCCACCTGTGGAAATATCTTTTCCATCCATTTTTATAAAATGAATGAGTTGTTTACCATGTTTGGGAATATCACATTGCAATACGCCGGTATTCACAAGCACATCATTATCGGTTTCAATTAATTCAACTTTTATTTTTAACGGATCAACGTGAACAGTTTTTATTGGTTCAAGTTCGAAGCTTGTTCCGGCATTTGAATCAACCACCGTGCTTAAGCCCACCCATTTTAACGAGCCGTCAGGCCAATAAGCCAAGGGCCATGATTGTACCGGCATAGTTTGTCCCTGAACATTATTCAATAAAAAACCAGTTGATGGATTAATTTTTCCTTCCGGTAACGGCACACCCCAACTCACTCCAGTGGGCATTGTTGGTGGATTTCCTCCAAGCCAAGATAACTTAATCGGATTAACGTTCTGGGCAAAAACTGAATTCTGAACAATACCGAAAATGATTAGAATCCATGCTAAAGCAATCAGCCAATTTCTTTTTTTATACTGAAAATGACGGGGAGTTTTTCTCTTCATAAATTTTTTTCCTATCTATTTATTCCGGCTTGCTATAATCATTTTAATTTAGATTTTAAATCATCTGTACTTTGTTTTGTATACAAATTTATAACTGTCTGTTTTTATTATACTATACAGCATGTGTAATTTCATATTTAGCAGCCTGTTTTTCTAAAAGCTTAAGATGGATAAATGCACCTGTGTGATACCGATTCTTTTCAAGAACTAGTTCAAAACTGCTGCGAGCTTGCTTTATGTCACCAAGTCCAAATTGTCCAAGCCCGATCAGGTATTTACAAAAAAGTTCATTGCGTTTATTTAAATCATCTTCCCAGATCAATAGGTCGGGCAGTGATACTGCAAAGTAATCGATCTTAATATTATCGGACATGTGCTTTTTGCCATAATCGAGAAGTTTTTGAAAACGGGATTTTGCTTCTTTCTCTTTTCCCAACTTACGCAACGCCAGACCCTGATAGAAAATTTTATCCGGCTGTTGATCATTATAATACAAAGCAGGCGACGGTTCACTGATACCTTCCGACGCTTTCTTCCACAATTCGGCAGCTTCTTTATTGCGATCAAGTGCAGCATAAGCACATCCTAACCAATAAAAAATATCATTTTCCATAGCACCGGGTAACTTGCCTTCACCTAAATTTTCCGGGTAAGTCCGGGCTGCTTCAAAACAAGTAACCGCTTTCTCTAAATCATTTTCAAACAAAGCATGTTTACCCAATTGCACATTGCTTAACACAAATTGACCGGTTACTTTTCCCTCACCTCCTTCCCACGGATGAAAATTACGTGCTTTAATAAGCTGTAACGCCTTTTCATATTTGCCGAGGAAAATGTAAAGTGAAACGCGCTCAAGATACAGGTCATCTCTATGGTTTACCAGGGGCATGTGCATTTCAAGCAGCTGCAAGCGTTGTTGATAAGAACGGTTCAGTCTTAAATACAATTGATCCAATTCCATTAATAACCGGGCATCTGTTGAATCCTGCTCAAAAGCTTGTTCCATCTGTTTAAGCGCTTCTTCGTGCTTACCGAGTTTGTTGAAGTAGGCAAGCGCCAGGTTACGTGCAATACCGGCATGCCCGGGTTCTTTCGCCTGTCCGGATTCCCAATAACTGATGGCATCTTCATAACATTTATTTGCATAGAAAAAATTGCCGAGAAAGTAAAACGCATTGACGTCAGTTGGATTTACGTCGATCGCCTTTTTCAATGCTGTAACTTCTTCAATTCTATTTGGAAAACAAAAATCAGGCGGTTGTTTTGCAGCCAATTCAAATGATCTTAAAGCTTGCTCGTCATTACCGAGCTGAGATGCATACCATCCCCGGCAATAGAGTGTTATTGGATAAGGTTTTTTTGTTTCCTGTGTATACATTGAAATCAGTGCATAGGCTTCGTCCCACAAACCGGCACAGGCATAATCCAGTGAGATTTCAATATAATTATGCGGATTATCTCGCATCAGAGTTTGTAGATGTTCTTTGTCTTTATTGGTTTTTGTGATTAAAAATATCTCGAACAAAATTCCAAAATTGAAAGGATCGATTTGCAGGGAATCATATGAAAATTTTAGTGCATTTTCATGCAGGGCTAATTTGCGCAGCAAACAACTTTTGAGATGACGGGCTTTATGATTATGCTGGTTGCGTATTAGAGAACGCTCCACCAGGTCCAGAGCTTCGTTGTAATTATTTTTAGTCGTGTCGATCAACGCCAGATTGAAACAACCGGCGTCTTGCCACGAAACATCCCAAACAGCTTTGTAAAAAGCGTTATATGCTTCATCTAATTTGTTTTGTTGTTTAAGTGCTAAGCCAAGATTAAAATACGGTTCGCAGTTATAAGGATTCGGATTACGTGACGTAAGTCTTTTAATAGCACTTCTAAAATGCTTTTCCGCCTCAGGATATTTACCGCGACGTAAGAGCCACAAACCAAGAGCATTATTATTTCGTACATCATCGGGATCGCGACGTAAAGCCTCTTCATAATATGGCAATGGTGAAAAAGACGCATGCCGATACTGTTCAAGATGCAATCCATTCAAATAGAGTTGTTCATTAGTATCAATCTCTTCCGATTGTTGTGCAGGCAGTGCCGGGGCAGGTATTTCCTCCTCTATTGTAGACTCAGGTTGCCAGGAAAGAAGTATACTGCCGTCAGATGAAAATACAGTTAGTTTATAATTACTTTCGGATTTCTTTTTATCAATCTGCACACTTTTCTCATAGACCATTCGCGGTTTAAAGTTTACTTTATCTTGTAGAAATATCTTGTCATCTGCAGTTAATAAAACGGTACAATCAGGAAATGTACCTGTGGTCATAATCTTTATCTCAGCTTGATCACCGAAAAATTCCATGTTAAGCAAGGCGTCTTTGTTCGCATTTTTTACAAGTCCAACTTCATGGTAAGGTAAAAAATATTGCTTGAATGATTTTTCTTCATACGGATGCAGCCATGAAAAATCAGGTTGATTATCAGTATAGACTCCGCACATCAATTCGATGTAGGGACCATCTTCATCAGTAAGATTGCGATCCCAAACTTGTCCGAAATCGCCATTGCCCCATGTCCATTGTTTTTTACCGGGAGAAACATGGTGATTTGCGATATGCAAAATTCCACCTTTTGTATCATGTTCATAACCTCCCAGGAAATCATATTTTGAATTTACTGCCATAAAAGATGTAGGTACCGGTATATTTTTATACCGTGAAATATCCACACCTGCTGAGTAATCTACTTTGTAGTAGGTACCTGTAGCAATAGGAAAAGTGGAGACGTCACGCTTACCGTGGTCATAAACGGCTCGAACATCTGGTGGAAAGACAGACTGATAATGTTCGTTCACTTTAACGGCAGGATTCGCCCACCAAAGAAATGTCTGTGGAAATGGTGTCCGGTTGTAAAGTTGAACGTTAATTTCCAAATAGGCTTTATCAGGATAAAGCGTGAAAGCCACTAATCCCCTGGTGCGGGACATCCGTTCAATTTCATTAACATGAATCGCGGCACTGCCATCGGAGTTTTCTTCAAAACCAAAATCGATTGGCTCAAAGGTGCTCGGTCGGTGATGCTGCGGCCAGTTGAATTCAATACCACCGGATATCCAGGGACCGTTCAAACCAACCAATGCCGGTTTAATCACCTGGTTATAATAGATGAAATGACGTTCTTTTATTTTATCATAAGCCATTTGAACGCGCCCACCAAGTTCGGGTAGTATCATAATTTTAATAAAGTCGTTTTCAAGAAAGAGAGCTATCCACTTTTTATCTTCTTTTTCGTCGTAGATTTTTTCAATAATTGGAAAAGGATACACCGCACCGCTGCTGCCCTGGTAAACTCTTTTTTCCAGAAAGATTGGGTACTTTTCCGGGACGCCGATCTTATAAGTTGGAATGATAACTTTTTCCTTCCAAACTTTTGTTTTCATACGTTTTATTACTTGAAGAAAACTTAAAATGAATTTATCAGATTAGTCAGATATTGAAACATCTCCGGTCAATGTCGCTTCAACCTGCTCAAGTGATTTACCTTTTGTTTCAGGCAGTTTTGTTTTTATAAAAATAAATCCCGCAACACAAATAACTGCATAAAGCCAGAAAGAACCATATGAATTTAGATTTCGATTTAGAAAAGGAAATGTAAATGTAAGTATCGTACATGCAATCCATAGTGAAGTTGTTGCAACCGACATAGCAGCACCACGAACACGATTCGGAAATATCTCAGACAAAACCACCCAGGTAACTGGAGCAAGTGACATTGCATAAACGGCAATCGCTGTAATAACAATAATAAGTACAAGCATGCCCTTAACGGCAAAAAAATATGACGCGCCCAACAAAACATAAGCAACAGCTAATCCAGAAGAACCAAATAACATCAGGTTCCTCCTTCCCCACTTGTCAACGGTTTGTATCGCAACCAGTGTGAAAATAAGATTTACTGAACCGGTGAGTATAATATTAAACAAGATGTCGGTGACGCCGTATCCTGCGGCAGCGAATATTTCTTCAGCATAGTTGAAAACTACATTTATGCCGCACCACTGCTGAAATACAGCCAAGACGATTCCAATCAAAATTATAGGTCTGATTTTCTTTCCAAATAAAGTTGAAAAATCTATACGGGCACTTGTATTTTTTAAAGTTGATTCAATGTTCGTTCTTTCATTTCCGGCATAATCGTTTCCGCCTATTCTGATGAGTACATCAAGACTATTTTCAGATCGACCCGCTTTCAACAACCAGCGCGGACTTTCAGGAATGAAAAATGCGAGTAGAAGAAAAAAACCAGCCGGCACTGTTTCCGCCCAGAACATCCACCGCCATCCTATCTGACCATTCCAGGATTCAACGATCGCTTGATTAGACGAGCCCAGTGGAACAGCTTCTGCAATTGAATAGTTGATAATTTGAGCTGCCAAAATGCCAATGACAATTGTCAATTGATTTAAGGAAACTAATCTTCCCCTGTAATCTGCGGGCGATACTTCAGCAATATACATCGGTGAAATTGTTGAAGCCAAACCGATTCCAAGACCACCTATCAGCCGGTATATCACAAAGTCCGTTATACCAAATGCAAAACCGGTTCCGATAGCTGAAAATGTAAAGAGCAAAGCTGAAATGATTAATATAATTTTTCGTCCGAATCTGTCACTTAAACCGCCTGCGAAAGCAGCGCCAAACACACATCCAATTAGAGCGCTGCTCATCCCTAAACCCTGCAGTGCAGGTGAATTCGTTATATAGAAAAATCTTTCGTAAAACGGTTTCGCTCCACCAATTACAACCCAATCATAACCAAACAACAAGCCGCCAAGTGCTGATACAATTGAGATGCCTATTATATATCGGAAATTGAAATTGGGGTGCATAATTTTCTTTGTGGGAGATTGTACTACGATGGTATTCTAAATATTAATTAAAATCCGGTCCGGATTTAAATTCAATCATTTTAATTTCGGTCTTAAATCATCTGTACTTTGTTTTGTATGGAAATCTATTGCCGGCGGTCTATCCTTCTTTTCGAAGAGCTCTGCAACCGTTGCATAATCTACTTTGTACTTCGGATTAAATTTATCCGACAGCATATATTTTGTTATACTAAAAAATAATTGACTCGCTGCAGGTCGTTCATCTAAATTACTTTGAAGGTCTGAGCTGCAAACCATAAGTTTTCCTTTTCCAACCTGAGCTTCAAACAATACAGCTAAACGGCGATTTAAAAACCATGTATCTATCGGCTGTATAAGCGGTTTGAATTCCGGTGGGAATAACTCAAGATTCATCACCTGTTGACGATCGAGAATTTCCCACCATTGCAAATTGCTATGAAATTCAGTTGGAAAATCCGCGAAAGCCGGATGGTTGGGATCACATAAAATTCCTAATGTATGCGGTGGTCGCATCTTAAACCACGAGGTATTCCAAAATACAGGTTGAAAATACTGGACTACATCTTTTCCGTTTTCAACTTTACCTGCGGCAAGTAAAAAAACTTTCCCTCCATTCTTTAATATAGATTCAGCTTTTTCATCAAGCGTATTACAAAAATAAATATCATTTTTGTTTAGTGTTGGAAGTTCGGCAGGATAAACCCAGAAATCCCAACTGTTAATATGATTATCAACAGAGACTTCCAAATTCAACTTTTCAGCTTTGGTAATTTTAGCAAGCGGTAAACTGACAGCACCAAGAGGTATACAATTATCGATTGGAATATCCCGCTCTTTTAAAGAACCTTGTGCGATGATAGTTCCGTTAGCATCAGTTATCTTCCATTGTGTTGCGATATTTTTAAGTGGACGGCTACCAAAATGAAAAACTTCCAGTTCGGCATTAAATGTCTCATCGTTTTTAAAAACAAATTTCGGTATTCGCGCTAACGGTACAGTCGGTCCAAAAAATTGTTTGAATTCCGGTGCAGTGATATATCCTTTCTCATCCCAAAATGCATCGAGCACACCAACCAAAGCTGTCCCCTGTCCTGTATAATCGTTGAGACTGAGCAACTGAACACCTGCCAATTTGTGTGTACGCAATGCAGCTTCAATTTCGGATTTGTAGCACAAGACCTGCAATTTACCAGACGCCATTAAGAAATCTTCCGCCTGATCTCCCATGTGATGTTTCTCCAACTCTTCCTGAAACAATTCAAAATTCTTAGCCTTGTAAACACCGGTGTACTTTTTAATTTCTTTGAAATCGGGAAAGGCACAATGCTGTCCCATTTCATGCACTATGTATGGAACAGTGTATTGTTCAATTCGATCCGAATAATCAAACATACTTTCAGGTCGTTTTTTCCATGGAAGCCCGCGGGGTTCCGAGCGCACTATGAATTCAGCCTCCGGTACGAGTGGCCAGCTTCTGCCTATTGAAGCGCTTGTATAAACTCTGCGGTTGTCTTCTGCTTTCCAATGATTAACAAGTTTTCCAAGGTATTCCGCCTGGTTCCCTCCTGCCGGTTCGTTCCCGTAAGCCATCATACAAAATGACGGATGATTACCGTAGGCATCCAGGATACGGTCGGTCTCATCATAAATATATTGATCGATAGGTAAACCATCGCCCAGAGTTACACCATGATTTGCCCAGCTCGGACCTTCAACATCTAAATAAAATCCTAATTTATCCGCAGCCTCAAATGCAGCTTCGGGCGGACACCACGAATGGAAGCGCATATGATTTAAACCATAATTCTTACAAATAGTAAAAACCCTTTCCCACGAAGCGACATCAGTAGGTGGATAACCTGTTTTTGGAAAAACACAATTTTCAACAGTTCCTCTTAAAAATACCGGGCGATTATTTACTTCAAAGCGAGTTCCATTTATTGAAAATGAACGCATCCCAAATTGGATTTCACGCTCATCTTTATTTCCAGATTCATCAGATAGAACCGCAGTCATTTTGTAAAGTGTCGGATTAAATTCATCCCACAATTGCACGTCTTTACCCATCGGATAAATTATTTCAAAATGTGATTTCCCCTTTGTTACATTTATTTCCTTAACGAGAGGTTCAACGGTTTGCTCTTTTTTTGAATTAAATGATTTCGCATTGAGCTCTATTTTTGCCGATACATCTTTTCCAGTAATGTTGTTAAGAATAATATCGGCTTTAACAGATTTATCTTCAATATTTGGAAAAAGTTTGATGTCCTCAAAAGAAACTGGTGAGGTAGACTTAAGACAAATATCCCCTACGATTCCATTCCAGTTCCCTTCGGTTTGATCCGTAATACTATGCGAATCCGGACCAACATTAATTTCTTTAATACGATTATCTACCCGGATAGAAATGGTATGGCTGCCCGGGGTTAATACTTTTGATAAATCATAATGATGTGGCGTTGAAAGACTATTTTGTATTCCGATTTTAATACTATCAACCCACAATGTTGTTTCCCAGTGAGGGCGTTCTAAAAACAATTCAATTTCTCGTCCTTCCCAATCAGCAGGAATTTCAACCTGCCGTTGATACCACGCAACTCCAACATAATGTTTATTTGGTGTCAGCCAGAATGGAAATTTCAGATTATCTTTTTGCCTGTACTTTGCCATGTCCGGACGGAAATACCATGAACTATCATAAATACTACCTGTCCATTTTGTATTAAGAGTAACCTCGTCTCCTTTATTATTATCTCTCATCGAGCCGGGTAAATTTATAACATCATTCAATTTTGATTGATACCAATTTTGCTTGATGCCGATATCTTCCGGATCGGTCTGAAATTGCCATTTACCTTTTAAAGAAATTGTATTGTCGTCTACGGATTGTGCACAGCTTACAACCAACAGAATAGGTAAGCATGAAAAAGGTATTATTGATTTTAAAACTCTTTTAAATTTTATATTCATACTTTTGGTTGAATTAGCGAATAAAAAAATTTCTGGTTGGATTTTCTATCTTCAATTTTTCATCAACATATCGTTGTGAAACAGAATTAATATGGTTTGCCCAAAACTATTTTATCCCCGGAATCGTCCACTTCAAACAGGTGAGGAATACGAGTGGTTCGTCCGTTGACTTTCTTATGGCTGTGAACAGACATTAGTAGTTTCCCTTCAAAAGTACGGAACATCATACCATGCCCGTAATTTGGCGGAGTAATCGGTTCTTTTTCCTGTACCCAAGGACCGTCTAATGTACCGCTTTCAGAGTAAGCAACACCCTGAGTATAATCGCCAAATACCCAGCTTGACCATAACATTCCTAACTTCCCGGTTTGGGTTAGGAATAACCATGGACCATCAGTTACTTTGTCTGGAATTATGTTCCCATTTTCATCGTAGTCTCTGCTCCATGGCGAGTCACTTGCACGAAAGAGCACTTTGCCTTTACCAATAGTACCGCTTAAGTCGGGTTTCAATTCTATCTTTTCAATAGTTCCATTCCAGTTTTGAAGCCATTCATAACAATAAACCATATAAGGTTTCCCATCTGTATCTACCCAGAATGTTCCGTCAAGAGTAGGTTTATCCGGAGGCAGGTATATTGAGTCCTTCATAGGAACATAAGGTCCATCGGGTTTATCGCTGACCAATACATGACTTGCACGACGTTCTATAATATTTCCTTTTACGGTATCAATTTTCACACCCCTGTTCGTGAAGGTTGCAAAATAGTAGTACTTACCTTTATAATAGTGAAGTTCCGCCGCCCAAATCATAGGTCTCGGTCCCATCCAAGAATTGGTATCAATCTTTACAACCGTGTAAGGACCTGTCCATTTTCTCAGGTCTTTGCTTTTCCATAACAATCCCCCCGTTCCCGTCATATAATAAGTAAAAGTATTTTTATCAGCTAAAACACATGGATCACTAAGCCGGATAGAATCTAAAGGTATATTCTCTTTAAATTCCGGTTTCCAGTTTTGGGAAAAAAGCGGGGTAATGCTTAAAGCAATTATTAAAACAGTTAAAGTTTTTTTGTAATTCATAATTTAATTTTACTTAATCTTTCAATCCGATTTTCAGGATCAAAAAAGTATATGGATCTATCCCCGTTTTAATAAGATTATTTTCTATTTCTATTTGACTTTCCGTTGGGCTAATTTTTTTAGGATTATCGAATGAGTTTACATCGGATAAATTTTCCGAAGTTAATTTTAATACCTCAGCTTTGTCTGTGACTTTCAGGTTTTTTAATTCAATTGATACCTGCTGCAATTTATCGGAAGTGTTAACCAGTTTTATAAATAATTCTCCCGAATCAGAATCTTTTACAGTCGATGAGTAAAGTCCGTTCTGACCTGTAACGGCTTGTCCATCTTCAAAAGAAATAGATAGCAGATCAGTACCCCGGTGAGTTGAATACATTTTTTGAACATAATAATTAGCGGTTCCGTATGAAGATAAATTATTGAACCAGATCAAATCCGGCGTCCATTGCCATGCATCGGCGTGAGCAAATAAAGGCGCATAGGATGACATAACTACTAAGTCCGCGTTTCTTTCCAGACCTGTCATAAAAGCAGCTTCGGAAAGAGCACATTCCCAATTATTTTTATTGTCGGGACTTGCGATTGCAACACTTTGGGCGGCATATTCGCCCGCAAATATTTTAGGACCTGTTCTGTCATATAAATCATAACGTGTTGAATTCTCCCTAAACCATTCCGGCGGTTTGTAATAATGCTCATCAACTATATCGGCATTTAATTTTTTCATTTCTTTCATTGCGTAATCAAAAAATTCACCGTCGGGAAATGGACCAACAGCAGAAACGATAATTATATCCGGGTATTTTTCTTTAAGAGCTTTTTCAAAAATTTTATATCGTTCAATATATTGTTGTCCCCATTGTTCATTTCCTATTCCAATGTATTTCATATTAAAAGGTTCCGGATGTCCCATATCACTGCGTACTTTTCCCCAGGGTGAATTTACGGGACCGTTTGCAAATTCAATCAAATCAAGTGCGTCTTGTACATACGGATCAAGCTGATCTAAAGGTACAAGTTCACCTGTGTTGAACTGACATGCCATTCCGCAATTTAATATAGGCAACGGCTCTGCACCTATATCTTCTGCAAGTTGAAAATATTCAAAGAAGCCCAATCCGAAACTTTGAAAATAATCAGGAGTTGGACGATGTTTGAATTCCGTATTCCACCGGTTAACCAATACTTTTCTATCTTCAACAGGTCCCACAGTATTTTTCCATTGATAACGCTTTGCAAGTGTTCTGCCTTCAACAATGCAGCCTCCGGGAAAACGCAGAAAGCCCGGCTTCAAATCATAAAGCAGTTGAACCAGGTCTTTTCGCAAACCGTTTTTTCGTCCCTTCCATGTATCTTCAGGAAATAAAGAGATCATATCCAAATCAGTTACTCCTGTTCCTTCAAATGTAATTTTTAACCTGGCTTTTGCTTCCGAATCTGTTGCTGTAAGCTGCGCAGTATAAACCCTCCAACCCTGCCCACTAGGTATTATGCTAGTTTTGCCAAGTACTTTTCCATCATTATTCACGAATGAAAAATTTATTTTTTGAATATTACCGGATTGTTTAGCTGCCTGCAATAGATAAATTGTAACGTGCATCTTTTTTAATGCCCATGCCACGGAATCCTTCATTCAGAAGTACGTATCCCGTGTCATTATTAATAGTAACGCGGCAAAAGTTTTTGTTGGAAGTGATGCTCTGTTCTTCAATGATGGAAGCCATACCCGAATTCTTATTCATTGAATGCCTGTTACTATTAGGCTGAAGCCAACCCATCATAGGTTCTTCAAATTCAAATCCTCGGTTCTTTATCATTTCTGCATACAACCCACCATCAGCTGCAAAATTGATATCTTCAAAAAATATTCCATACATAGTTGGTTGAATTTTAGCTTTTGAATTGCTTACATCGACCACAAGCTTATTTAATTGTCCGTAAGTCAAGCCTGTAAAAGCTAAAAGTATAAAAGAGATGATGATCTTTTTCATTTTAAACTCAGCAGAAGTTTTCTGATTTTTTTATCACAACAATTTTATATGACTTTACTAGAAAGGTGGTTGAAGATCAATATATGTTGGTTTATTCCTATCACAGGTTATCCGACCGTCTTTATACTCAAGCTCGACAACCTGAATAGAACTTCGGCGCTTTTCATATAAGTTTTCACCAGGAATGGAATCGACTTGTCCCGGATGAGTAAAATAAAAAAGATATGCCCTACCGTTATTTACAATAACATCGGGATGACCACCTTTAACATTATCATCCTTGCCCGTTCCGGGTTCTTTAAGAAGATTTCCGGGAATCCTTTTCCACGAAATTAAATCTTCGGATTCGTATACAGCTAATCCATCCCATACATCCGTTAACATCCAGTATTTATCTTTCCATTTAAAAACCTTTGGTCCTTCACCCTTTTGATCTTTGATAGCTTTGCCCTTGTCTTCCCAGTGGTACAGATCGTCACTGTCAGCATAGTAAATTGATTTATTGTCTGCTTCGTTATTATACCACATACGCCATTTCCCATCGGGTAAATGAAATACACAAGCATCAATAACTTTATCCGAGGCAAGGTTAAGTGTGGATTCATATTTCCAGTCAATCAGGTTTTTACTGGTTAAGTGAATAATGTGCCTCGGATGTTTCCAGTCTTTAAATATGCCGGGAACATAAGAGAGATACATATGGTAAGTTCCCTCATACCCGATCACTTCCGGTGCCCAATGGGTTTCAGTAAATGGAGATGGAATATTACATGTATCCCGGTACCCCCAGTTAGCTCCGCCATCTGATGATTCAGCAATGCCGATGCGAGTTCCATGTACCCAGGTTACGCCATCAAGATCTTTTACATTCGCCCGTCGATTTGTGTAAAACATAAACCATTTTTTTTCTTGCCGATTCCAGATAACTACAGGATCGGCTGCGCCGTCATAAACCGGATCGCGAAACAATGGCTTGGAAGCTATTTTACCGGGTTTGTCAATTTCCTGTGCATAGCCAACGAACAATATCGAAAATATAGAGATGGTAAAAAGAAAGCGGACCATTGAATATGTTTAATACTTTTAATCCTGAAGAAATTTAATATTAGTCAATAATCTTAAAACTATTTTAGTAGATTTTCCTTTTCACAGGAATGACAATCTGAATTTCTTAGAAGCTCCCGTAAGTAATATAAATTTATTTTTTAGAGTTTAGTTCTATTAATTTAACTGGTCCAATTAAACCGGATTCAAGCGGTTTCCAATTCTTTGCAGTAAATAAACCATTCTCATCCATATCTTTCCTATCATAAGCAGCGAAGTTAACGTTGTAGAATTTTTTATAATTAATTCCTTTTTTATCCATATCAATTATTCGGTTTGCCATTAGGTTTGTTACCTGTACTTCAAGATCATTTTTATCCTGCAACCTATCAGCCTCAATTGTTAGTCTAAATTCCGGTCCTACTAAAGTTGCAAGTTTTTCACCGTTTAAATAGACATCTGCCGATTCACATACTTTACCAAGATCCAGCATATAAGCTGTTGCTTTAAAATTGGGTTTCTCAAATGTTGTTTTATAACTTGCTGTACCGGAAAACCTTTTCAACTCATTCGAATGTTCTGTCCAGGATTCTAACTTTTTTGTAGTATATGATTTTGGTAATGTTGGACCGCCTTTTACAAAATTAATTTTCCACTCTCCATCTATATTCATAACATCATTTGTCTTTTCATAAAATTTATAATCTTCTACATTTTGCTCTGACGGATACCATTGCAAAATTAGGGTTTCACCAATACCTAACTTCACATAAACTTCAGCATTATCTTTAGTTAAATTTCTTATTTCTGCTTTTCCAATTTGTTTGTTCATTGGATTAAACCAAACTGCTTCTTTACCGCTAGAACGAACCTGAATCCACTGATCTATATCTTTATCATTCCAATTACTAATAAAGTAGCAAATGCCTTCTTCACGATTAACCCTGTTAAACCAACATCCGTTTTTTGCCAATGACTCAGGTAAAACTTTAATATCATCTAAAATTGTTTTTAAGTTATTTCCTTTAATTAATTTCCCATCTCCGACTTGACTACCTTCATAATCACTCTGGGAGTTAAATTTTATTCCATTTTTAATCTCCTGATAAACTTCCTGCCTATGCTTTAAATCATTTAATCCGGGAACATCTTTAGGAAAATCATTTTGTAAAATAATTGTTGCACCTTCCTGTGCCAGAGCAATAATTTTTTGGATTGTTGTTAAAGGAATAAAATCACAGTTCGGAATGATTATAGTTTTATATTCAGAATTGCCCGAAAGAATTTTTTTATCTTCAACTTTTAATTGCTGTATTTGTTTATCAGAGATGTAATCAAAGGTATATCCGTTATCCAACAACATTTCACCAAGACCTTTGGTCAGTTCTTCATTTTGTGCTCCAAAATGTTTAAGCATACTCTTACCTTTTTCCGACCACGCATCGTAAATCGGGAAATACAATAATATATCATTCGCCGGTTTGGAACTTTGTAAAAACGATTGACAATTTGTTACATACGAATTGATAGACTTAAGATCTTCCCACCATGTATTTGTCGGTGCAAAATGAACCGAAGCATAAAACATCCATCCCGGCCATTTCTCAGAAACAGGAGAATAAGGTGTACCATGATATACAAGATGATTAACACCATTTGCAAAATACCGATCAAAACTCTTTTTAGCTTCTGAAAGAGTTGAACGAAAATGTTCATCCAACCACGTTGCTGCTTCGGCTGATATTATAGGTTTACCGGAAACATGTCCTGCAGAGGTTGCCATCTTCATTCGTAATGCGGATTCTCCTTCGGTTTCAGGAATATCACTTGCTGCATACAAATCAAGTATGTTTGCCGGAGAACCATGAGCTTGATTACGAACAACTGCATTATATTTACGGGACCATTGTTTCCACACTTTAGTAAACTTGTCTAAGAGTAAATCGGAAATAGTTTCTCTGTAATCGCAAAGAACTCTTTCGTTCATCTCTTCAGAATCATCTCCAAATAATGCAGGCAAATAATTTTTTAGATCGTAACCCCTGTATTGCTTAAACTCATCAAAAAATAATGGCGTCCAATCCGCTTCGCCTTGTGAATCGTCAACTTCATATGAATCATTAAAAAAGGCTCTAATACCTTTTAACTGAAAATCTTTCGCATTGTTATCAAAAAATTTTAAATAATCTTTTATTGCATTTTCTGAAAAATGATCTATAACATTTCCTTCTCCTCCTTTACTTGCACGTTCAACCATTTTACCATGCCAACCCTGGAAAAGAGCATAAAGTTTCCAACTCCCGTCAGGTGCAACCCAGTCTAATGTCCCATCTTTTTTTACATTATTTGTAAGATCAATTTTTTCTCCATTTTCATTATAAGCTATAAGTGTTTGAAGCGGTAATTTCTTTTTAAAACGTACCTGATCTAAGGAAAGTTCCTGCAAATTAGTGTTACTGCTTATTGGAAATTTTACTTCTGAAATATCGACTTTATGACCAACTGCCCTTACTAACGGTTCCTGAATAAATTCAACTTTTTCATTTAATTTTTCTCCTGACTTCAAAGTATAAGTTTTATACCTTAGCTCTTTACAGGCATCATCAGCAGAAACCCATGGGCCTCCAAAAGGCCAACCGGAAGCATTAGCTATATCAACTCCTAAATCTAATCGTTGACTCTCATCTAAAGTATATTTAAGAACATTCATCCATTGTGGAGATTGAAAACTTATATCTTCCTTTTCATAACCTTTTGTTCCATAAATAGAAGTGAGTTCAACCCCACCGAACCCGGCATTTTCAAGTTCTTCCAGGTTTGCAGTAAGACCTTCTTTAGTTACCGCACTTCCATGCCACCACCATCTTGCCCACGGATGTGTTACGTTATTGACAGATGGCCATTCGGCTTTGTAATTACTTTGTTGTTTAATTGAACAGGAATAAAAGGAAGCAATTAAAATTACAAGTAAAGCAAAGCTTAATCGTTTTGAATTTAGATTCATAATTTTTTTTATCACCTTAAACCCGTTGTGTAAATTAAAAACTGAGTTGAATAAAAACTGTTAAAACAGTTATTAAATATATTATTGTTTCTACTAACCCACGGATTAATCCGTGGGTTAATAATAAAAAATCAACCGTTTCAACAGTTTATTTTATAATTCACACAATAGGTCATCTAAAAATTCTTACAAGGTTAAATTTCTGTCTTTTTTATTCCACAGCATAAATATCAGAGTGCCCCTAAAATTAGCTCTGAATATAATCCACTTAATTTGGAATAATTAGGAATTGAATTTGCTCCAATTTATAGCAGCAATTCTATTGAATTTAATAACTATTATTTAACTATAAAATGGGTGGTGAAAAGATAAGATGAAGTGATTATTATAAACGAGTTTCTCCAAAATAAATTGGAGAAACTCGTTAAATCATTCTTAAGTAGAGTTACTTTAGTAACATCATTTTCTTGGATGAAACAAAGTTCTTTCCATTTGCACTAACAGCATGTATACTGTAAATATAAATTCCACTGCTTAACTGGGAAGCGTCGAACTTAAATGAATGAACTCCTGCTGCTAGACTCTTAGCTGTTTCTTCAAATACTTTTTGCCCTAAGATGTTAAATACACTCAAAGTAACTTCTGACTGTACTGGCAATCCAAATTTGATTGTTGTACTTGGATTGAAAGGATTTGGATAGTTGTTACTTAAATAATAATTATCCGGGGCATTAGGACTTTCTAATTCCACATCAACCATATCCGGTGTAACAATTGCAGATGCACTATCACCAGGAGTATAAACCCAGGTTGCATTTGTCATTGAATCCTGTAATGCAGCAATATATGCATCCCTGTTAGCCATATAAGTGGTTTTGGCACTCGGATACCAGTTTAAGTCACCAAGCGGCAATCCGTCAGTACCTGCTGATTGTAGATATGTATTTGAATAGGTTAAATCAAATGCAGGCGGCCAGTTTAAATTTGGTGTGCCATCAGAGTTCCAAGTTATAGGTGGTGTAATACGCCAGTCAGGGTAATGCTTAACAGAGGAAGTATCCCAGTTAGAAAAATCCCATCCTAACATACTATCAGTTTTCGTTGGATTAGAAGCAAACCCAATGTCAAATTGCCAATAGTTTTTACCAATAGTAAAATTATTATCAGCGTTAATAGTAGAATCAACATCAAGATTCCACAAATAACATTGCCTTACTTTATCAGAATCATTGCTCTTTAAAGGATTAATTGTATTGTTCCAATAATCTGGGAAAGCAGGATCCAGGTAAAATGCGTTATTTCCTTCATATAATGCAATAGAATCAAGATTGTTTTTTATAGAACCAAAAGTTTCAAATGTTGTAAAGGGCGCTTCATAGCCATTAGTCCTTAAATTACGTCCTCTCCAGCTCCAGTTATAATAAATATTATTTGCCTGCAGAGCTTGATACCAATGAATTTCATGACCGTTTACCTGCTGATTAAGTATGGTATTATGAATCTCAGTCATTTGAGAAGTAATAAAGTCACCGCCATTACCAAACATTCTGGCTGCATTAACAATGGTATTATTTTCGAACGTTAGATGCTTACACTCTGCATCCAATCTGAAAGGCATACCTCCAAAGGGTGAACTGCCTCTTCGATCACCATTTATAAAAACACAGTTTGTAATACTAATTGTGTCAGTTGCTCCAGTACTTCTAGTACAGTGATCTCTGTGATCGGAGAATGCGCAATTATCCCACACAATTTTGTAACCTGCAAGATTGCGCACAAAAGATGAGATATTTACATCATTTGGATGAAGTCCTGTAAGCAGAATATTTTTTAGCACTATACTTCCACCTTGGTTCAGGTTAATCATATCTCTAGCAGCACCAGCCGATGATGGCGTTTGGAAAAATACAGGTGGATTGGCCTCATGTAGAATCCAGCCATTATCAGGTCCTATTATTTGTAAATCAAAATTACATTCCAAAGTCCCGTCAAAGGCGTAGTATTTACCAGCTTCAGCCATATAAACAGTTTTAGTCGGATCATGCGATCCATCTGATAGAGTATCTGCTGCTATTTGGGCATTAACAGGCTTGGTTGCATCAAGTGTCGTTTGGGCAAACATTGATGATGCGAGCGCTAAGAAAAATACTGATAGTAGTAGCTTTCTCATTAAGTCCTCCTATTATGTTTTAGATTTAATTAGTTAATTAAGAAATTTTCTTGAGCGTGAACAAAAAGTATGAGATATATCATTTCGAAGGAGCAGAGTGACTGAGAAATCTCCAAAATAAATTTACGTCTGAGATCTCTCCCTACGTCTGCCTGCCGCAGGCAGGGTCGAAATGACATTTTTTAGTTTTTGCTCAACATGTTCTTTAATATAATTCTATATCATAAATCACCTCCTGTTTATTCAATTTGTGTATGAGAATATTAAAACGAATAACGCACTCCTAAGTCTCCTGTTGCTCCATAATATTGCACATCAGAGAGTTTTTCCAGGACACTTCTAAATTGACGATCCGGCCGATTGGTTATGTTGTTTAAATTCAAATACACTTGAAGCCCTTCAATCCAGGAAAGTTTTTGGTAAGCTGTAAAATCCCACCTTGAATAAGGTGCTGTATACGAATCTAGTTCCTGATAAGTTGGATCTGCACTTCTTAAAACATTGTCCTGGTATAAAAATGATAGTCGTGCTGAAAAACCTCCAATATCATAACCTAATGTTAAGTTAAGGATATCATTCGGTTGGTCGAGCAACCTGCCGGATCTGATTGTATCGACAGTCGAATATGTAAAAAATGGGAAACTACCTGATTTTTTAGTGAAGTAATATGGATAACGCGTTTCGGAATTAATGTGTGTATAATTAATATTAAATACGAGTCCATGAAGGAATGACGGTAAATACCAAAAATGAGTTTGCCAGTCTAACTCAATACCCCTTACGAAAGATGTTTCATTTAAATTAGTCCATGTATAAATCTCTGGAGCTTCACTATTATTTTGAGGTAATTGAAACCTATTATTAATCTTTGAAGCATCTGTAGTCTTATATTTAATAGTCACAATTAAATTATCTATTTCTTTATAAAAGAATCCTGCGGTAAATAGCCCAATATGATTTTCATATATCGAAGCATAAATATCATAATTATGAGTTAATGCAGGCTTTATATATGGATTGCCCAAGCGAACTGTTACCGGAGAGCCATATGTATCAGCAAACAAATAAGGTGAAACAGCACGGTAATCGGGATAAATTATACTTTTAGTGCTTGCTAACCGAAGATCTAACCAATCTGTCGGCTTGATTCGTACTTGCATTTGGGGAAACCAGTTTTCTCCTTTTGTAGAATCCCAATGTACTTTTTGAGTTGTATAATAAGGCTCACCAACTCTGGTTAACCGACCAGTTTCAACCGTAGAATATGCTGTATAATCGAAACTAAATTTTTCATATCTTATTCCGGGCAGCAAAGTAATATATTTACCCAAATTCAATTCCGACATAATATAAAAAGCACCGTAATTCCGGGTATAATTATAATCATATTGGGTTGAGCCAAGCGGATCAGAAAGATAGTAGCCATATTGTTTTGCCAAATCTTCCATATGATGCATTTTATTAATTGATATTAAGTCGTAGAAAATATTACTACCAACTCCTTCTTTTCCAGAAAGAAAATTTCCCACATCATAATTTGGATCTGTAACTAAATTATCTTTTATATAAATATCAGATGGAAGCATGCCAAGATCTGTCCATATTGAATCCTTCAGAAGATTTAATAAAAGGTTGTGCTAGTCCTCCTCTGTCCGTATCAAGAAACAATAGGGTTTCATTATTATCCCTTGAATTGCGTACATATTTACCACCAAGTTTCAGGTTGCCAGACAGATAATCAGTAAAGTTAAAAGGCATTTTGAAATTCAGTATAGCCGATTGGGCATTTTCATTAACATCCCTCGTAAGAGTGGTTGTCCCGGTTGCTATTTTATCTTTAGGTATAACAGTAACAGAATTCAGGAATTGTGACGGTGACAATCTATTCAGATTAGGAACTGTACTAGACAATCCCTGTGTTCCGCCTGATGCCGTTCTTATATCCATCCTTAGATCGCCAGGATTATTCTGCTTTGAAACTGAATTGGAAAGTGAAAAGTCCATGTTAATGTTAAAAAATTCAAACTCGCCCTGCAGTGCATTACTGATTACCGTATTTGTAAATTCCCTGTCTACTGCATAGGCTCTCCAATCATACCCAGTAGTAAAATAATTTTGTTGTTCTAGTTGCTGTTCATTTAATCCGCTTATAAAATTATTTAATATTAATGAACCACTTGGAAGCTGATAGTCCAATACCAGGCTGCCGCCGGCTCTTTGTCTATCCGTAATCTTATCAACAATGGTAACATTAGACAGGTAGGTTGGAAGAAATCCATTCACCCTAACATCGTTTTCTTCATTTGTTATATATGCTGCAGTTAATTCATCGGAATTTCTATTGTACTTATCTAGATAACCTGCAAGTTGCAATCCCAATTTGTCGTCAAAAAATCGATTTGTAATCAGGCCTGTTAAGCGGTAATTACCAAGGCGATTCGTATTAGCTAAACCAGCATATCCGTCTTGCGCTGAAAATTGACTATGAAATCCTTCTTTGGCTTTACCAATTCTAAGATTAACAGTTCCACCAACTGCATCAGCATCCATATCAGCGGTTAATGCTTTGGTTACTTCAATCCCGGAAAGTATATTCGGTGTTATCATGTTCAGATCCACACTACGATTGTCACGATCAGTAGATTGCAGTCTTACACCATTCACCATCATAACATTGTATTGTGGCGACATCCCCCGGATAGTTACCTTTTGCCCTTCACCGCCGCTTCTTACTATGGATATTCCTGGTAAACGCCCCACAGATTCTGCTGCATTAACATCCGGAATCTCCTGAATGCGGTCAGCCGATACAATATTTGAAATAGTATTTGAAGCTAATTGCTGGTTGATAGCTTCAGTTTGTCCCATAGCTTGGGCAGTTATAGTTACTTCTCCGGTTTCTACTGCAACATATTCAAGCTCAACGTTAATCTCCAAAGTTTTTCCGGAACTTACAGTAATTGGTATCTCCTGTTCTTTATAACCTATGTATTTAATTATCATATTATAACTTCCCGGAGTAACCTGACGAATGATATATTTCCCATCAACTGATGTAGCTGTACCCAAACTCGTTCCATCCAACAGAATATTTGCTCCGGGTAATGGGTCCCCGGTACTTTTGTCCAAAACCGTCCCTGTAATTTTGCCGGATTCTTGTGCATGAATTGTTGTACTAAATCCCAAAACAAACAAAAGTAAGAACATAGATTTGGAAATTGTTTTTAACTTGTAAGAGTAGTTGTAGAATGTTTGCATAATTTTAATTCCATTTTTGTTTAAGAATTATTTATGGCTAATTAGAAACCTTACGAAAAGGTTTGAGTAAATAATTAAATTTTGTTTTTAAGAATTATTTATATCTCAACTAAAATTATACGAAAACGTTTGAGTAGAGTGGGAACAACATATAATAATTCTAAAGTAATGTCAAGTTTTTTTCAAGAGTTATTGTTGCTTTGGATTTTTTACTAAGATCCATTTATTTCAAAAGTTTTTATACTAACATAACAGCATAGATCTAAATATTATTGTTTCGGAGCGGTAATAATATCCCAGTCATCAGTTCTAAAAGTAGATGCGGGCAAACCTTCTTTATTAAATAAATTCGGTTCATCAGCATTACCAAAAGCAAATCTAACAGCCTCAGGATTTTTAACTTCATCTGACGAAACAACAATTGTGTTATTTTCAATTATAGCATTTGCCGAATGAAAGACTTTATCATTTCCTGCGATTGTAAAATATGTAAGCGTATCTCCTTTACAATAAAGTCCGCTTCCTACATAATCAAAACTTATTCTGATTCTATTTCCTTCTACTTTCATTGATTTATAAATAGGTCCGCTATAAACTATATTCTCTTTACCATAGGTTTTAGCTAATGCCCAGAGTGATAACCTTTTGCCAACATCAAATTTATCTTTTGGATGTATATCTTCCGGATTGCCAATATCAAGCGTTACTACCATGCCGGTGTTTGGAATATTTAATGATCTTCTTTGGGCATCACGTAAAGCTGCACCAACTACTTCCTGTGAATAATTGTATGGGGCAAGCTGAACAAAATAAAATGGGAAATCTCCTTCCTTCCATTCATCACGCCAGTCCTTGACCATAGTTTCAAATGAATTTCGGTACAGTTGGTGTTCGAAAACATTATTTTCTCCCTGGTACCAAATTACACCTCTTATACCGTAGGGAATTAAAGGAGCTATCAATCCGTAAAAATTTGCACCTGGATCTCTGTAATTTCTTGGAAGTTCACCGGGAGGTGTATTCTTTACTTTGTCCTTAAATATTTCTAAGTAATATCTTCCTTCTGGAGTATTTTTTAAGACTTCGGGATTTGTCCAGGCTTGTACCGTCGATCCTCCCCAGCTAAAATGAAGTAAGCCAATTGGAACATGAAGTTCCTTATACAATTCTCTACCAAAATAATATGCAACCGCACTAAATGTACTATCAACACCAGGTGTACATTCATCCCATTGACCATAAACATCTTTATTCGGACTTCTTGCATTATCTCTTGCTGCGTAAAATAATCTGATATCCGGGTAATTAGCATTCTGGATTTCTTCCTCCGCATTTTCAGTCTTATACATCGCTAGTTGCATATTAGATTGTCCGGAACAAACCCAGACTTCGCCAATCATTACATTTGTTAAAGTATCTTCATTAATAATTATTGAATAGGGTCCACCGGCAGAAGGTGTTGAAATCTTTACAATCCAATCTCCGTTATAATCTGCTGAGGTTTGATAATTTGTATTACTCCAGCTTGGTGTAATAGAAATATGAGTTCCCGGATCTGCCCAGCCCCAGATCGGCGCTTCAAATTTTTGTTGAAGAACCATATTGTCTGAAATAAATGAAGGCAACTGAATTTGAGCAAAAGTAAAGACGCTAAATGTAAATATCAGAAGAGTGGTCAGAACACACTTAATTTTCATTTTGTTTCCTTAAACTGTTATCTGTATCTGTAATTAGTTATTATTTTCGATGTGAAAAACTTCCAATAAATCTTTTGATACCGGACTTTTATCTTCATTAACGTCCATAAATGGAGCCATGTAGTCCCACCATTTCTTGCATACATCTGTATTTGCAATTTCTTCCCATTTTTTCAGATCTTCAACTTCAGCATATCCAAATAAATCATTTGTATCTTTATCTAAGAAAATGGAATAACTTGTTACTCCATGATTTATTAAAACTTCTTTTAATTCTGACCAAATTGGATTATGTCTTTTTTTATATTCTTCAACATTTCCTTCAAATAATTTCATTCTAAAAGCTATTCTCATTTCCTATCTAATTCCTTGCTATAGTTTACTTCAATAACAACATTTGCCTAACAATTGAATTTCCATTCATTTGCAATCTGTAATAATATACACCGCTTGTAAGATTGCTTCCATCAAATTGTATTTCATAAGTTCCACTATTCTTCATCTCATTCACAAGCGTTTTTATTTTTCGCCCGATTGAATCATAAATAGTTATTGCAACGTTACCGGAATTTGGAACCTCATAAATAATGTTTGTAGTAGGATTAAAAGGATTCGGGTAATTTTGTAATAATGATATTTTCTCAGGCAAACTTCCATCATTGTTCCGAACATCGGTAGGATAGTTAACTTCAATCGCGCCCAGCTCGGGCGCCTCACCTTGGAATCCAAATCCAATATCTATTCCCGCATCGACTATATCGCTTCCTTGTGCCGGTCTCATAAAATCAATATCAGGTAAACTACCATCAGATTTTCTTGGTGCAGTTAACTGAGATTGATCGAGACTAACAAAATCTGCATTAGTAATACTTATACCTAAATCAAAAGAGTTATGAGACAGTGTATTTTGTGCATTATCTATATATTCTGTTTCATAAGCCCTTGCATTATAACTTAAATTGTTTTTTAAAACATGATCATAACCGTTTGCCCATATATCATCTGAATCCGGACTTACACGATTGACCATGTTAAAATTAGTTGCGTTCTGATAAGCAGAATTGTTGTACCAATCGTTTCCAGCTAAATGATGATTTGAATCAAAACCGTTTGCTTTATTTCTTACTGCTATGCAAAATTCAACTGTATGTCTAGGAACAGGATTTGGGATTTGATTAGCAGCATCATGTGCATATCCACCGGCTTTAAATCCATTGCCGTCACCTAATTCTCAAAAGAAGTTGTGTAACCATTATAGAATGCCCAGCAGCTATCAAATAC
Organism: uncultured Ignavibacteria bacterium; assembly: GCA_963727535.1. Lineage (GTDB taxonomy): Bacteria > Bacteroidota > Ignavibacteria > Ignavibacteriales > Ignavibacteriaceae > RBG-16-34-14. The sequence goes on along the minus strand of CAVSGR010000006.1, from coordinate 931,241 downwards.
AACTGATTCATCTGCTCTAATAATATCAAAACCATCATCACTATTAAACCAGGCACGACATCCTCTAAAAACATTACCTGTACCACCAGGATCCGGATGACAACCGAAGCCATCGTTATTACTTCCTAGACCATCTTCTGATACAGTATCGTGATTTCTATAAGAATCACAATTTAAAAATAAATTATCACCCCCCTTATAATGTCTTAAGCCAGTTCCAACATTATCATGCATGCTAATTTGTTCAAATATATTATGATTTCCCCTGCTATAGATACAATATGACTCGGTGTGAGTCGTAATCGTGGTCTGTATACCGGTCATTTCCAATCCTTTAATGTGGATATAGCTACCTACTATATATATACCCGCCACTCTTTGGTTTGCCGGTTTAACATTTGAGAAATCAAAAACAGGTGTTTCTCCCGGGTATGCCCAGTACTTAATTGTATGACCTTCAGTTCCACTCTTATCTAAATAACTTATACAGGCAAAAAGATTTGATACTACTCTTGAAATTTGATCTTCACGAATTTGATATGTTCCACCTCTTATAAAAACTGTGTCACCCGGACTTGCAAGTTCTTGTGCTTTTTGAATTGATGCAAGTGGCTGATCAATTGTTCCGGTATTTGTTGTATCGTTTCCATCAGGAGCAACATAAATTTGAGAAAAGATAGTAGTATTTAATATTAGGAAAATAACGATAGTGTAAATTGTTGGTCTTTTCATTGTTTTATTTATTATTTAAAAGAAGAGTATCTTAACGATTTGCTTTGTCAAATTTAAAATTTGACTTTACTAAACTGATGTGATTTATTGTTTTTTTTAATTTTTCTATTCAGACAGATTTATTTATTATTTTTGCAAGTTTAGTTTTATTTATTACTCTTTGTACACCAGTACTTCGATATACAATTTTATGCTCAACTTCAATATTTATTGACTTAGAGCAATAAGTATCATCATCAAGACATTTTGTTAAAAGATTAACGGCTTCCTGTCCTATTTTGTACGGATTTTGATTTACAGTGTAAAATGGAATACCAAGCCTTGAAATTATATCATTATCTCCAAATTCAGAAAATAAAATATCTTCCGGAATTCTTAACTTACTTTCAAGAATAGCATTACCGGCACCAAAAGCTATAAGTCCGCCCACACATACTATTGCGTCAATATCAACATTGCTCTGTAATGCATTGTATAAAGTATTATGAGCACTCTCGAATGTTCTTTCAGTTTCTAAGTATGAGATTTTTTCTTACACTGATTTTGTTTTCCTTAAGAGCCATCAAATATCCTTCAAATCTATCCTGTGCAACAGGTATTCCGGTATTTGGACCAATAAACATTATTTTTCTTCTTCCGTTTTCAATTAATTTGTTAGTCAATTCAAAAGAAGCTTTTTTATCATTAATAGTTACAGAATTAAATTTTGAATTTTTTAGTTTTCTATCCCAACAAATAATCTTTATTCCTTCAGACTGAAGTTTTTTGTAGAATGCCAGATTGGTTGTTTCGTCGACTGCATTTAGTAAAATACCATCAACATTAATATCACTTAAAAATTCCAATTTTCTTTTTTCATTTTCATCATTTTCATCATGAACCAATAAAATTGTTTCATATCCATTTTTTGTGGCTTCCTCATAAATTCCACGCGTTGCTTCTGAAAAAAAAGAAATTCTCAGATCCGGTATGATTACTCCAAGAATATTACTTCTTTTATTAATTAAAGATTTAGCTAAAAGGTTCGGTCTGTAACCTAATTTATCAGCAATCTTCTTTATCTTTTTTTGCATTTCAACTGATATATCAGATTGCTTACGTAAGCCCTTTGAGATTGTTGAAGGATCAACCCCAATCTCTTTTGCAATATCTTTTATAGTTACTTTCTTTTTCACTCTAACCCTACAAATGGAATTTATTCTTGAACTTTATTCATCCAGCTTGGAGCAGATACAAACCAAACAATTGTACCTACAAGCATAAGCATTTTACTGGAATCTAATGATATATTCCCTGTAAAAACCAGGAATGATGGAATAATAGTTAATGCTAAACTTAGATATGAAATTGATTTTATTAGAATTTTCATGCTATCGTCTCCATTGATTTTTCAACCTTGTGCTGAACGATTTTGCTTGATATAATGTACACCAGGGATGCAACAAACCAGCCCGGTAAACCTAAGAAGAATACTTCAATTCCAAAATAAATATTGAAAAATACTGCGGATAATAATGTTAGCACCCAACTTATTGCCGCAGAAGGATTAAATCTTCGATTAAAAAATTCTGCGAAATTTGATTTTAGATTTAATTTCGGAAGTACATAGACATCCATCATAATAACAGCACCCATAGGCATTAATATTAATCCATATAATGCAACGAACTCTAGAAGTTTCATAACCAATGCAGGAAATAAAGCTGCAAAAGTCGTTATGGCTCCAACTACTGCCGTTACCTTCCATGTTTTCCATTTTGGTTTAATTGCCTGCAAAGCTAAGCCGGCTCTATAAATTGTGGGATTTGCCGTTGTCCAACCGGCAATAACAACACAAATAGCTCCAGCCAATCCTGCAGCACGATATGCAACCGGACCAGGAGCAAACTGTATACTATTTGAAGATTCCAACAGAAATAAAGAATATAAGATACCTGATGCTACCCAGGCTATATAATGTCCTAAATACATTCCGGCAGCGGAAGAAAATCCATAGTACCATTTTTTAGCATAACGCAAAATGGAAAGATCAGCCATACCAATATGCATAGCCATATTACAAAACCAGGCGAAAAAAAGAACATGCCAGAACGTAAATTGGCTCTGTCCTTTGAGGGGGGTTCCTGTCCAAATGGTATCGTTAGCTTTAGTCCAAAAATCTGATAAGGAATGAACACCCAAATTTGGTAGAACTGCAACCGCCGCTGCTATAAATACCATTATCATCCACGGTGCTGCAATATTTGCAAACTTTGAAATTTGATTATACCCAAACATAGCCACAACTGTAGTTGCAACACCAACACCAATAACAACAACGATCCAACCGACAGTATTTGGGAACCAATCGTTTAATGAAGGCATAGCAATATCGAATGGAATGCCGACTGCTGTAGCTGAAACAGCAATCATTGAACCGGCTAAAAAACAGAACATAAGAGCATTAACAAGGTTATAAACAACTGTTACTTTATTCCCACTTATTTTTTCAAGTAAATAATAAAGTGTAATTCTTTTTTTTACTGCAATAGGACCGGTTAAAAATGCCCAACTTAAAACAGCTAAAATATTCCCAACGAAAAGTCCTAACAATAAATCACTTGCTGAAACACCATGTGCAACAAACAAGGGTCCAATAACAAACTCAGTACCTGCAGTATGCTCACCTGCGTACATACCTATGAAACTTTTCCAACCCTTCAATTTATTTTCCGGTATTGGAGTCCTTTCATATTCTTCAACAGAGTTCAATTGTGACAACAATTTTTCTTTGAGCATTTTAACTCCTTGTTCGCAACATTGAATTTAAAATTTAACTATTTCTCCCTTTTCTTCCTCGAACGAACTCACCAAAAATACAACCGGGAACTTCAACCTGAAATTTTACACCGGTTTGCAGTATTAAGTTTTTCAGTTTCAAAATCATTTTTAAGATTCACCTATTTTTTCGTCTCAATTATTTTTTCATCTTTACGAATAAAAACTTACTGAAGACTAAAACTTTAATACAGCTTCGCCACATGAATTACATAGGTTTTATTCTTAGGATATAAACGTGTTACTCAAAGGTTTGCGAAAACCTTTGAGAAAGGTATAATAAAAAATTATTTTTTGCAAGAATTAGAATAAATATTATTGTTTTGTGATTTTCACTTATTATTACGCGCTACATCATCCATTGAACCCATATTAGTGGAATAAGGCATCAAATAAAATTCATAATTATATGATTGATAAGAAGAAAGACAAAATTGTGGAAGTGGTTTTGCGATAGGACTCCATGTATTTATACCGCCTACACCCATTTGTTTATAATCCAGGTTTACAGTAAAAAAATCCTTACGGGATAAATCACTTATATGTTTTGCTTGTTCCAAATCCTGCAGCGAATACGGCCATGCACTAACACTAATTGTAGGATCACCAACTGCAAGTATTCCATTACCGCTGTTGTTTGTAAAAGCAACCCAGCGTACATCGCACCTGTTACCATTTTCCTGCGGTCGTACATAATCTGTCCATAAACTATCAACCCAGCCGGAATAAACTCCCACACTCGCACCAGTTTGTCTATCCAGGTAGTTTTCCCACGGTCCCCTTCCGTACCAGTTCATTTTATTATATTCTTTTGGAATCCGCATTTCCGAACCGATCTTCGGTATATAATCAGGTACATCACCTATGGGAAATAGCTGTTGAGCTATTTTTACTATGCCGTCACCGTAGATTGTATAAGTCGCATTCCATAATGATTTTCCAACCGCTAATGTTCCCTCTACCGAAATAACTACTATATTCTGTTCAGGTTGTACAACACTTACATTATTTACTATCCGTCCGCTTGCTGCATTTTTCCATGCATCAAGTTCACCCCTGAATCCGGCAACATCATTATCTGTAGGAGCCCGCCAATAATTAGGCTGTAAAGATCCACTGATTAAATCATTTCCATTCCAGTTATAATTTGCAAGTGAACCATCTTTCTTATTTACACTTATTTTAAATCCTTCACTACTTACCACAATAGAATTATCCGACTGTTCGAATCTTACAGGTTTCATTCCACTTAAATCTTTTTCAGGTGCGGGCGCAACTGCCCAAGGCATTTTAAATTGATCCCACGCTACCTTGAATCCCTTCTCAGCCCAGAACTCTCCTTTTTTCAAATGAAAACTTATATTAAACCAATACTCACAACCCGGAACAAGTTCAGGTTTTTTAAACGGTAGTTGAATACGTTCTCTGCTGTTGGCGGGAGTTTGCAATGTATCGATCAAACCGGATTGAATAACTTTACCATCTTGTGTTAGATTCCACTGAAGTTCATAATTACTAAGATCAGAATGATAGTAGCTGTTATGTATAAAAAATTGTCCTTCTGCTAAATTCGTTGGAGTTAATTTTACATATTGATAAACATGCTTAACTTCATAGTATTCAGGTTCCGGAGTTCTGTCGGGCTGAACAATTCCGTTAATACAAAAGTTTGCATCGTTCACTTTGTCACCCATATCACCACCGTAAGCCCAAAACATTTTACCTTTATCATCTTTTTTGTATAAACCTTGATCTACCCAATCCCATATTAATCCCCCGATAAGGTTTTTATGATTGTTAATTATGTTCCAATAGATTTCCATATTACCTGTTGAATTACCCATTGAATGTGCATACTCAGACAAAATAATAGGTTTGGTTATACCGGGATCGCTTGCAATTTCTCCAAGGTTCTTTGGTGATGGATACATATAACTTTCAACATCCGCAACACTATTCATATGCTGGTAATGTATTGGTCGTGACGGATCAACAGTGCGTATATATGAAGCCATAATTTTAAAATTTTCTCCATTACCTGCTTCATTACCAAGTGACCAAATAATTACTGAAGGATGGTTTTTATCACGTTCAACCATTCTTTTCATTCTTTCCAAACAAGCATCTGTCCATTGCGGGTCGCTGCCGGGAAGCAAATCCCTGCGGAAAGAAATACCGTGAGTCTCTAAGTTACCTTCATCAATTACATACATACCGTATTTATCAAATAAATCATAGTATCTTGGGTCGTGAGGATAATGTGAAAACCTTACAGCATTCATATTACATTGTTTCATTAGTTTAAGATCTTTTTCAATCCATTTATAATCTACAGCCCTTCCATGAAACGGATCGTGATCATGAATATTTGTTCCTTTTAATTTTACTGAAACACCGTTGACTAAGAGCATACCATCTTTTATTTCTATAGTTCTAAATCCAGTCGTTGACCTTGCAGCTTCCAGTACATTTCCTTTATCATCTTTTAAAACCAGGATTACAGTATATAAATTCGGTGTTTCTGCCGTCCACTTATTAGGGTTTTCAATTGTTGCATATAGGTCGGCAACACCCAACATCAATGAAGGAATATCAGATGATGTTTTTGATTCAGCTATTGGAGTATTGCCAATCATCATTCCTTTATCATCGTAAAGATATGCTTCAACTTTTGCGGCTTTTATATTTTCCTTACTTGAATTTCTAACTTTGGCAGTAATATGTAATAAGCCGTCTTCATAACGGTCATCGAGTTGAGCGCGCACAAAGAAATCTAAAAGGTGAACTTTAGGAGTAGAATACAAATACACTGATCTAAATATTCCGCTGAAGCGCCACATATCCTGATCTTCAAGATAAGAACCGTCCGACCAGCGATATACTTCAACTGATAATTGGTTGTCTCCCTTTTGCAAATAAGAATTCAGATTGAATTCTGCGGGAGTCATGCTTCCCTGGCTGTAACCAACTTTTTTACCGTTAACCCAAATGTAAAACGCACTTTTCACTCCGCCTAAATGAATATAGGTATCACGTCCGTCCCAATTAGCGGGAACAGTAAAAGTTGTTCTATAAGAACCTACCGGGTTATAATCTTCCGGTATCAAAGGCGGATTCACAGGTCGCTCTGGATGGAAAGGATACTTTTCATTCAAATAAATTGCTGTCCCAAAACCTTCAGTTTGCCAGCTTGCCGGAACCCTGATCTTAGCCCATTCAGTTACATCATAATCAGTTTTATAAAAATCCTTTGGTCGCTCAGAAGGATTTTTTGACCACTTGAATTTCCATTGTCCATCCAACGATTTATAATAAGGAGTATGAAATTCCCAACTGCTGTCCGCTAAGGCACTTTGTTGATCGGGATAGTGCATAAAACTTAAATAAGCAGGTTCTTTGTTAATTCCGATAACTAAGGGATTTTCCCAATCCGGTAAATCACCTAAATTGTTTTGCGCCGTTAAAACTATAGGTAGAACCAGAAGCATCGATATAAAAAATATTTTTTTCATTTGGAATCCTTATATCATTTTTATGAAATGATGATAACTTTCTTTTTATAACTAACGTTCAGAAATTTCATTAGTAGTTTTTCAAAGGTATTAAACTTTCTCATTTTTGTTCCTTTGGTTGCTCAGTGCCCCAGTACATGATCCGTGTCGGTCGGATTCTCGGGACCCTTATTAGTATCTACAACTTTAAACATTTGCGGAAGTTGAACGTTTTCAACCTGGTCGAGCTTTATGGGGTCTTCAGATGGGGTAAGCAGCGTGACATTTTCCATTACCCAATCCTTAGCACAGGTAATTTCGCCGGGATTTTGGGCTTCGATAGTGATGTTTTTCCAGAGCATATTTCGCATTGGCTTTTCAGGGTAAGCGTTAACATAGATACCTGTTCCTGCATTTTTAACCGAGATGTTTTCCAGAGTAATGTTGCGGAATTCAGGGATGCCGCGTTCAGGAGGCTCAACCGGCGTGAGCATAGTACGCCAGTGATCTTTGTACTCTGACTCAGGAATAGAATCCGGAATGACAGGGTAGCTAAAACTTGGATACCAGTTTAGTTCAAACTTAAATGGGCTATCGACGTTCTCCATCTCAATATCATGGATGTAAATGTCGCGCATAACTCCGCCGCGGATCTTAGCCGACTTGAAACGGATACCGGTATTTGTGCCAATGGCTTTAAGTCCATATACCTCGATATCGTGCATGCCGCCGGATGTTTCCGAGCCGAGGGTAAACAAACCATGCCCGGAACGGGTGATACAGTTACGATAAACAACACGCTCGGTGGGACGGTTAACACGAAGTCCGTCGGAGTCCTTGCCAGCTTTGAGACAAAGGTTGTCATCGTTGCAGTCTATGTCGCAATTCTCTACAAGAATGTTGCGACCCGAGTCGGTATTGATTCCATCGGAACTGGGACCGAAATGACCATCGAAGTTGTTCCGGATCGTAACGCCGTCAACATGAACCTGGTCGGAATAGGTTAGGCTGATTGTCCAGAAACCTGAGCGATAGATGTTGATATCCTGTATGACAACTTCCTCGGATTCATACACGACGAGAGCCCTGACGCGCTTGCAGTCATAATCGACCGCCCAGCGGAGACCACGCTTAATATAATCCTGATACATACCTCCTGACTGCGGAGGATCGCCCCAAAATTTATCCCACCAATATTTTCCGTTACCGTCCAACGTGCCCTTGCCGCTGATGCGGACATTCCGTTCGCGATATACATTAATAAGAGCCGCAGGCCATTCCATCGTTATACCGGAAATACGAGTGAGTGTATCGGGGAAGGATGCATCGTTCTGTATTGCCTGAATGGTGACACCTTCAGGAATATGAAAATCAACATTGGATTTTACGAAAAGGGCGCCGGTAACATAGATACCGGGATTGAAAGTTACCTGTCCGCCGCCGGATGCTGCTGCGGAGTCAATTGCTCTTTGAATGGTTTTGGTGTTGAGAGTTTTGCCATCTCCAACTGCACCGAAATCGGAGGCATTGAAGACCCGGTCGGGTATGACACAGAAATCGTCGTCATAGAAAATTGCTTCGAGCTGCTGCACGAGTTGAGTCTTGCCGGGAGTTAACAGCGGGGTCTGCACACCAGCCTGCTGGGCGGCCGTGATACTTGAATACACAAGTGTACACAACAAGCAGAACAAGATGAATGATATGAAACGGTGCTATTGTATCCGAAACCGCGATGACTGATGTGTACATACTATACCTCCCGGTGTGATTAAAAAAATTTCAAAATGAGAAGATATAGATAAATAAGAAAAATGAAAACGCCAGCCAAATTATTGACAGTTCTGATAACAAATTTTAAACGAAAAACTAACCTCTAAAAATGCCGAATGCGAAAACGCTGTCGGGTTTGAAACATATGTAATATGTTAATCTTTACTTTATAAGAATTAATTTTTTCGTATCTATAAAATCTCCTGCTTGTATCCTGTAAAAATAAATTCCGCTTGGTAATGACAAAGCATTAAACTCAATTTTATATTCTCCTGCTGATTTATATTCTTCAACAAGTGTTGAAACTTCTCTACCAAGAACATCATAAACTTTTAAGGTTACCAATCCACTTTCCGCAATCCGAAATCCGATACTCGTTGTAGGATTAAACGGATTCGGATAGTTTTGATAAAGCGCGAAGGCACCAGGAGTTGATGATGGTTTTTCTTCACCCACAGACGTTGTATTTTCCACCACAGGCCAATTATCTTCATCCCAAATCAGTTTTTCTATGCGAAGAGTGGGAATGCCGTTTGCCTCGGCATCGTAAGCATGATGAACAAGCCAGCTTTCTTCTCCATCAAGCAGCACAGCACAATGCCCTGGTCCTTTCCAGCGTTCATCACTCGCAATAACTAAACTGCCGCCGCCAGAATTCATCAGGACGTTATTCCGATCGCTATAAGGTCCGGTGATTTCATTTGACCTGCCCACCATAGTTTTATAGGTGCTGTTAACTCCCTGACAGCAGAAATCGAAGGAAACAAATAAGTAATAAAAGCCATTTTTGAAAATGATATATGGCGCTTCAATCGCGTCGACACCTGAGCGTTGTGCAATAGAGTGGATGGAAGCATCCGTGTAGGGTTTCATAGTTGTCGTATCTAATTCTATAAGTTTAATACCACCCCAAAAAGAACCGAAAGAAAGCCACAGTCTTCCCTCATTATCTTCAGCGACATTAGGATCAATTGCATTATAGTTATTCTCCGAATTTGATTCGATCACCTTACCCTGATCAATCCATTGATAATCCGGACTATCGGGATCCAGTGTTTTGTTTGTGGCTAACCCGATCCGGGAACGATTGCTGCCAAATGTAGAAAGTGCATAGTAAAGATAATAGGTACTGTCCCGGTAAAAAATATCCGGCGCCCAGATATTGCTTATACCCGGCACTTCCTGCACGCCCCACTCCGGGATGGATTGAAAAACCTGGTTAAGGCGATGCCAATTTTGTAAATCATTGGAACGCCTCATTTCAATGCGGTCCCCGGTTGAAAATATATAGTAATAATCACCCGATTTGATGATGCAGGGATCATGGACAAACGTAACATCCCCCGTTTGGGCAAATGTTGAATTGGCAAGCGCCAGCATCAAAATATTACCCATCATAAATACTCAGTAATATTTTGATAGTGCCATTTATTTATTATTACAATTGTAGAAGAATTCTGATTTATCCATAGTTATCATTTAACTGTGTAAATAGAATACATCCCGATAATTTATTTCAACAATATGAATTTTTTAATATCCGAGAAATTTCCTGCCTGCCCGTTTTGTCCCGAGACGGTAAGCTTGTAAAAATAAATTCCACTTGCCAGATTTGCTGCATTAAACTTTATTTGGTAATTGCCGGCTTGTTTTTCCTCATTAATCAATGTTGATATTTCCTGACCTAAGATATTATACACTTTTATAGTAATAAAACTTTCTTTTGGAACTGTATACTCTATTATCGTTGAAGGATTAAACGGATTCGGATAATTTTGTTCCAGTGTCGCTGATAACGGCAAGAACGCAGACCCCTCTTCTTTTATCCCTGTTTGCACTCCGTTATATTCCACTCGTAAAATTAAATTGTTTATCCAATCACTGCTTACATAAAGATTACCCACGCTGTCACTCGCAAGTCCTACGGGTTTAGCCCATATATTACTCTGATCGGGAGGATCTGGCCAAAAGCCCGTCATAAAATCACCTACCGTAGCGTTGCTGCCATCGGGATCGACAAACAAAGCCACAATCTTGTGCCCGGGATCGGGTCCCAGGAATCCGGCTCGATATGCTACAAAAGCTGCATCAATATATTGAGAAGGAAAATTACCGGATGGATAAAAGTAAATGTCCATCGGGGCACTGTGTGCATCAACCAATGCAACCGGACGTTCCATCGTTTGTACAAGAAGGCTGTCTTCATGAGTAATAGGAAGTACCTGGGGATGCCCGCGAATCTCAAAATTTATATAAACCTGGTAACCGTAAGCTAAAGGCCAGCCATAAAAACCACCGTCGCGAACGATACTGATCCATTCCGGCGGCAGTGTGCTATCCGCTTCCGTATGACCGTTGTTAGTAGCCCACAACTCGTCGGTAACCGGATGTATGTCGAGACCGACAGCATTGCGCAAGCCGGTAGCAAAGACCCTGCGTCCCGTACCGTCTGTATTGAATTGCAAAATGGCTGCCCTTTCCGGATCAGTTTCGCGGCAAACATCGCAGTGAGATCCTACTGACAGATAGAAGTGTTCCTTCGACTTATCGACAACAATAGTACGTGTGATGTGTGGGGTATTAGCACTTGGAATATTGTCGGCGAAGACTTCGCGTTTTTCGTAAACCAGGTCACCATCAGCATCAGTGAATTTGACTATCTGATGTGTGTCGGCTACATACATATCTCCATTGTAAAAAACCAGGCTGTTAGCCCATCTTAGGCTGTCGGCAGCAATGATAACCGTATCGGCAACTCCGTCATTATCCCTGTCCGGAAGGGCAACAATCTGGCTGGTGTAGTCATCACCGTGGGGTGTAAATTCATCTGCAGGTCCGGCTTTCATGTTCGCAACATGTAAAACTCCATCCTTGTTAAACGCCATCATACGGGGACCTCTCAAACCGGTGACCGCAAAAACTTTTACCGAAAAACCTGGTGGTAGATTCAACGTAAGACTATCCGGAACCATACCCTGGAATTTTTCCGGTACAATGAGAGGAACAGATTCAAGATTTAGATCGACCTTTGGTGTCATCTGTATCGTTCCGGGTGGGTAAGGATCGTCCTGGGCAAAGAGTAAGACAGGCAATATCAGTAAAGCGATTGCTATTATGAACACATGAGTTTTTTCTTTCGTGTTTTTCAATGTATTTCTTTCTTTAGTTTTCACCTAACACATTTAAACTACAATCTGAATTGTTTTGAAAATACTGTAATTATTTTGCTTCAACAAATTTTATTGTTAACAGTTTTCATTAACCACGAAGAATAACACTGATGATAATAAGATGAACGCTTACTAATTATTTCTGAACCTAATTCATTCGATCAGTGTGAGTTTTCGAATTCTATATTACATTAATCCGTTGTAGAGATTAGCCGGTAAACCGTTAAAAACGGTTGCATTATGTTGTGTTTTTCATATTAACCTACGGATTAATCCGTGGGTTACTGAATATAGAAATATTTTTTTGTAACTGTTTCAACAGTTTTTCTTGGTTGTTTTTTATTTCATACAATTGGTTTTACTAATATTCTTTATTAATAGCCTTCATATAGTATTTTATTTATAAATATTATCGAGTATCAAATTAACTTCTCTGCCGGTATGACCATCCACTACAGGATTTCTATTTTCAAGTACAGCATTTGTAAAATCCTCAATTAACGGTTGGTGAACATTTTGATGAGGAGGGTGATTCTCTGTTCGTTCACCCTTTTCAGTTTTTATCGTCATTGATACACCATTAAGAACAGGAATGTGTATTGATCCTTTTGTACCAAATATATCGAGCGTATCCCGTGCTTCGTATGCTGCGTGAGTAACCCTGATAATTGCCTGGGTATGATTCTCAAATAACAAGGAAACATAAGCAGTATCTTCTACTTCTCTTTTAAAGTGTAAATTAAATAGTTGGGATTGCGTTTCTTTGACTCTCCCAAAAAGATGTTGAAGAACTTCGATTCTATGACATCCAAAATCCATCATCGGTCCACCACCCGAAAATTCTTTATCTAAAAGCCAATATCTTGGCTCACCGGGTTTTCTATCGAACCACTCAAATGCCTGTGATCTCTACGATAACCGGCTCACCTATTTCACCAGACAATATAATTTCTTTAACACGTGTAATCACAGGATAGAAATGACGGTAGTATGCAACACCAAAAGTAACTTCATGTTTTTTACATGTTTCTATCATGCGCTCACAATCTTCCGCATTCATTGCCATCGGTTTTTCGCATAACACATGTTTTCCTGCTTCCGCTGCAGCTATAGTTTGTTCCGCATGTAGATAGACAGGAGTAGCTAAATATACCGCATCTATTTCATCGTCATTAATAAGATCCCGCCAGTTTTTATACCATCTTTTGGCGCCAAATTCCTGTGCAAAAGATTCTGCAAGAGCGTGATTGGCTCTTGCAACAGCTACTAATTCGCACTGTTCTAAAGCTTTTAGTGCAGGGGCAATTCTTTTTCTTGAGATATCGCCGCAGCCAATGAGTCCCCAGCGCAATTTTTTCATCTTACTTTCCTTTTAATTATATCTGAGATAACAGAGAAATTAACGAAATCATGAAAAAAAATGAATATTCTCACACGAGAAAAAGAAAGAAAGCTTATTATCACTCGATGAAATAAAAGATTTGTTACTATTTGGTGAATCAACCTGCAAAATATTTAATATGGGAACTGTTGAATAAAAAAGGATGCTTATATCTTGGATCGAACCTCACTCTTAGGACCACAAGTTTTGAATTACGATTGAAAACTAATCTTAATTTAACAAACATTAAGCAGGTAGTGTTGTAAGACAGAAAGGAATTCGGATTAACTACAATAAAATATGGATTACAACTACTATAAATCCTTAATGCTCCGCGAGCAGGACTCGAGCCTGCATCCCGATTCCATCGGGATAACAGCCGGATGTTTAGAGTTTAATTTCTCTATTTAAAATTTTTTCTATCATTAACCTTGATTTCCATTTTTTTTCTTTCGGCAACAAGAGCTAATTCCTTCGATTCAAATTCTTGCTTAAATACAATTTCCCATGGTCTATACTTGGATGTAAATCCCTTCTCCTTAGTATTATGATACGCCAATCTGCTTTCAGGATTAGTTGAAACACCTGTATAATATTTATCTATAGTTTTTGATTTTAGAATATAAAGGTAGTATCCCATAAAATAAAAACCCCATGTCTATTTGAGGTTTCAGCTCCGCGAGCAGGACTCGAACCTGCAACCCTCCGGTTAACAGCCGGATGCTCCACCATTGAGCTATCGCGGAATTACATAAAAAATACCTTCAGTGAAGGCTTCCAAACATAAAGAGTATGCCTGTTTTTGTCAAGCAAAAGAGGAATTATTAAGTATAAATATTGCCAGGATTAGGCTTATGGATAAAAATTAAACAACTCTGAAATGATAAAAATAATTTGCTAATAATATCGTATCTATTAATGCTGAATTAGGCATTGTCGATTCTTCCCTCTCAAAGATACCTTTTGAAACTAGAAAAATTTTGCCGTTATTTGTTTTCTCCTTTAGCTCTTCCAGATGATTTTTAACCTCATCACTGCTAACATAATCTTTGTATACAAACCTGGCGCTCATCTGTTGATCATAATTTGATTTTTTAATTATTCCCCTGATATCGAAATAATCTTTCTTAGTGTTTTCAAATACTTCCAGATTACGGTAGCCTAGCTTAGATAGAAAATTTTTCCCTTTATCCATCAACTCTGCAGATGAAGAACCTTCTATTTTGCTTGCAAGTTCCTGGATAGTAGTATCATATTTATTTTGGAATTCTTTATCCGGCATATCGAATACTTCAAGCCACTCCTGGTTAGCTATCATTTCGGCAATTGAGTCTGCGTTAACATTTTCCATAACACCTTTATTTAAAAGACCTTTTCGATAAAGAAGATTGTTTATCTTTTCTTCGACTGTTCCTTTCATAAGGTAGCTATAAATATTAAGATTTTCGTTTTGCAGGATACTTCTTTTAGGAGTAAAAACAGTTTCTATCTGCCACACAGTAGCAGGATTCCACCATTGATCAAAATTGATAACATAAGGAATTTCTGCCGAAGATATTTTCAGTCTGCCGGGTTTAATTCCGGTTAGCAAGGTTGTAATAGATTGGTTACTCATAAAATTTTTAATTGTGTTTTCTACATCTTTCGTAGACATATCGGGTGAACAGGACACATACGCCATATTATTCTTGCTTAACATTTCCTCTATTTTTTTTGTACCGGCTTTGTCGTATTGAGAAAGCACAGCAACCTTTTTATTATTTTTTGCAATTAAATCTATTTGCTGCGCTAGTAATTCTGTTTTGGGACTGGTAACGCTTTCAGATGAGAAATTACATGTTTGTTTAAGCTGATGAAGGATTGTAAAAATATTTGCGTTAAATCTTAGTGGATTCCCGGATTCAAGAAGCCAACTAACTTTTTCTTTTGCAGAAGCAAATGCATCTTTATATTCTGTTGCTTGTTCCTCATCCATGTCGAGCCATTTATCCTGCCAAACAACATTAGGAATTTCTTTTACTACATCTTTTTTAGATCTTCCTAAATAACTCTTTATTGAAAGGTCATTTTTAAATATTGTATTTAAATTATCTTTTATTTCTTCACTTCTAACGCTGCTTAAAGCAAATAAATATTTGGGACATATCAACTTTGAAAGTTTATCGCCTATAGATTTTTTATTAAGTGAAGTCTGAGCTTCATCCAGTATTATACAATTAAAGTGTTTTAATTCTGTCGAACCAGCTATTTTCTCTTTAATGTCTGTGAGGATATTATCATATGTAGATATTAAAACTCCTGAGGTTTTTTGCCATTTCTTTTTTCTTTCCTGTAAACTACCTTTTATATTAACAACTTTAAGTTCGGGAGATCGTTCATGAAGATGCCCCATCCATCCATCTACAAATCCTTCAATTTTGCTGATACTTCCTATATGATCGTCGGGACAAATAATTAATGCAGATTCTATTCTTCCGCTCTCAAATAAATTTTTTAATGCTGATATGGCTTGAACAGTTTTCCCAAGTCCAAGTTCATCGCATAACAAAGCACGTTTTTGTTTTAAAAGAAATTCTGCCCCGTCCTGCTGATAGTTGTATAGAGATTCAAAGACATTTACATAATTATCGTCATCATCTTCCTCCTCCTCTTCCTCTACATATACATCTTCTTTCTCTTCTTCTTTAAATTCAACTTTGTTTTCTTCAGGTTGTTCTTCAACTTTAGAAAGTAAAGATTCTTCCGGAATTGTATCCACATTATTTATTACTTCCATCTCAACATGAACTTCTTCAATAGACGGAATTTCCTCATTATTAATTATTTCAGCTACAGTTTCAGTTTCAATATCTTTAACAAGATCTGTTTCGGATAGATTTATTGAAATTACTTCTTGTTTCATTCGCAGGATTTCAAGATCTGTTTCCAGCACTTCAGGATATTCAAAAATTTTCGAAAAGTCTTCTATAGGATTGGTCAGCTTAACATTTATATTCTTAAGAAAATAAATTTTTGTTTGTTTGATTTTACTAAGATTAAGGATTTTATCTCTATAGATTTTAGGTGGGACAGAAATCGAAGCAAGTTCAATATTTATAACATTCGCGGTTTTTTTCTCCATAGAAAAGGCTTCAGCATTAAGCAGAGCGATTTTAATTACTTCCGGTTTTATTTCCCAGGGTTGGTTTTTAATTACTGAATCAGGGATTACACAATCCAGATTTTTAACATTTACAGGTTTATTCCTAAATTTTATTTCAGGAGGTTTTTGTTTGTATTGGACTTCATAATCGACGACTTTAAATTTCTTTACATTCGGGGAACCGAAACCAAAAAAGACTAAGTTAGTTTTGGTCTTTTGTGAGGAATAATCTTTCAATTCCGGTAAGATTGTCGAATCAGGGAGAATGACTTTTTTTTCCTCATAAGCTGGATTTTTCAGCCATTCATTCTGTGGATCAGTATTAATAAGAGAGGTATCTATACTTTCAATTTTTTCTTCATGCAAGGAAGGTTCTTTAAGCCACTTTCTCCATTCAAAATCTTCAGCGGTCCGAATATCTGAAACAGACCTAGCAAGCTTTTTTCTTATTTGCTTGTACATTTAATTTGTCCGGTTTGGAGAGAAACTATTCGCTAGTCTTCTGGAGATGAACTTGTTCACAGGCTGCTTTCAGTCTGTCAAAAGGTTCTATAAGATTTCTATGTTCTGCTATTGGACCTAATTTTGTTTTTATTTCTGCTAACTCAGATTCGAATTTCTTTGAGGTTTCAACAAATAGTTTCGGGTGTCCGTTTGTAGATGCTAGTTCCTGAACTGATTTTCCATTTTTCTGCTCATCACCTTCGTTCATTACTCTTATAACTCTGATTCCCTGTTTATCATTTACACCCATGAATAAAGAATCTCTTACAAGAATAAGATCAATCTCCTCGCTAATAGCATTTAACAAAGGAACCGAAACGAGTTCGGTCAAGATGTGTTCTAAAAGAACATCACCATAAAGTGTCTTTTGAAAACTTGTCGGCTTGATTGGCGCTGTAACTCTGAACTCCAGCGGTTTTGTTTCCGCATCAGTTACAAGTATCGCTCCCATTATGCCAGCATCGTTCTCTAAGTTGTATGTTTCCAAAAAAGCAATTTTTCGAAGCTCCATTCTGACTCCTTCAGCAATCTTTTATAATATATTCTTAAACCTGACTGTCTCTTATCTCTTAGCTAATGGGACAGCACGCCCAAATACCTTCATTTTCAGTGCCATTTTGAAGCTTTGTATATGTTCCAAAATCTAAATACAATACCCCTCTTTTTTATAAATCTTACATAATTACATTATTTTATTATCAAGATTACATGCGAGGAAAGAAACAGCAAGTTTCTGGTAGCAGTAATTTAAAGACAAAAAAGCCCGGTCAAGCCGGGCTAATTTTTCGATAAAAAATTTGATTAACTTTTTGAAAGAGATTCTGGAAGCCTTCTTGCAACAGCAACAAAGAAACCGAAAACCATTATAACAATCCCTATCCATACAAAACTTATAAACGGTTTAATGCTTGCCGTTACCGTCAAAATTTCTTGGGGTTGTGAATGTGAAGTATTGCCTCCTGAAATTTTTGATATTATAAAATCAGCCTGCTGAGTTCCCGGATCAATTTTTTTCAATTCTATTTTAATATTTGCAGCTTCAATCTGGTCAGGGACATATTTAAAATCTCTTCCCTCCTTTTTAATCAGCGGTTCGGCGTTATAAGATTTTCCATCTTTGGTAACAATTAATTTTGTTCCCATCTTGAAATCACCGCCGCCCATCATTACGCTCATATCAGGTTTATCAAAATCTTTATATTCTATGTTTACGCCATCAACAACTTTTGAATCACCAAGTCCCAGGCTTATAGTTTCACCCTGAACTTTTGATTGTGATTGATCTTCATATCCTAAAGGAGAAACATAAATATCTTTTGTAAAAGTGGTAAGGATTGCAGGTTCTCTCATTAAACCGTTATTGAATTCACTTATGTACATAATAGGAGAAACAGAATAGACTTTGTCTACCTTTTTTAATATTAACATTGAAAGCATATTTAGTATTGTTTTCTATCGAGTGATAACCGGTAAAAACTAATTGATAACCAAAAGCTTCCTGAGGCTGGTCCTTTATAAGATCGATATCTTTCTGTGAACTATATGCTGTAGAACCAATTACACCAAGAATAAATAGTGCAATTCCTATATGTGCAACATAAGCACCAAGCATTTTCATATTGCCGCGAATAATTTTAATTGCAATTTCAATATTAACAAACAAAGCAAACGAAGCAGAGAAGGCAACCAGGATCATCATTATTTTAGTTACTCCGCCAAACAAAACAATGAAAGTCGTTAGTATTATTGCCGACGAAACTGAGAAGATCGATTTCTTAAACAAATCTTCTTTCTTTGTACTTTTCCATTTAAGAAGAATGCTCAAACCATTTAACAACCCGATAATTATAACAAGAGGAATATGCATTTCATTATAAAAGAGTGCATCAACTGCATGTCCGAATAAAGGTGCTGATGTTCCAACAAGAACTATAAGAGCAGAAGCACTTAAAACAATTGACGCAGTAAACAATGCAAGGTCACGCGAAAGCAATCCTTCATCAACAGGAGTTTCTTCTGCTAAAGTTTTCCATCTGTAAATCAGCATACCGAAACCAAGGACAATAAAGGTTCCTATAAAGATTATCAGGAAGAGATAAACAACCATTCCGGGATCAACAAAAGAATGAACAGATGCATCACCAAGTACACCACTTCTTGTTAAGAATGTACTGTAGAGAACAAGGATATAAGTCATCAAACATAGAATAAGATTTGTCTTTGCATATCTTCCGGTACCTCCATTTTTCTGGCTTCTTCTCTGAACAAGCAAAGTGTGAACTGATGCAACACCAACAAGCCAAGGAATTAAACTCGAATTTTCTACAGGATCCCATGCCCAATATCCACCCCAACCAAGCATTTCGTAAGCCCAGTAACCGCCGAGCATAATACCGAGACCGAGTATTCCTGCACCGGCAAGAACCCACGGAAAAGCTTGTTTCACCCAGTCCTTATAATCATTTTTAAGCATTGCTGCTATTGCAAATGAAAAAGGAACTGTTGACATTGAAAAACCTGTAAAGAGAATCGGCGGGTGAATCTGCATCCAGAAGTTAAGTAATTGAGGATTTAATCCTTTACCATCAACTATAAGCTGATGAACAGAAAGTCCGGCAGAAGTAAGAGCGGTATAAAGTTCACTGCTCATCTTTACAAAACTTTGTCCGGATGATCCGTCTGTAAAAATAAAATTCTGGAGTAAAGGCATCGCAAGTATAGACTGGTTAATTGTCTTTACATTTAAGAAAGCTGGCTCCTGCCAGATATACATAAACGGATTTTTAAATAAAGGCGAAACCATTATTAACAAAAAAGTTGTAGCAAGAGTGAACACCGCCATTGTTCTTTGTTCGAGATCGCCTCTCTTTGAAGTATAAGACTGAAGAATAATTCCAACTATTGAAGTAAGAAGCAGCCAAAGCATAAAGCTTCCTTCCTGTCCTCCCCAGAAAGAAGCGATAAGAAATCCTGTCTTTAAAGAATTCTGACTGTAATCGTAAACATATTTGTATTCGTAAGAGTGAGTTAATATTGCATGCCATAATAAAGTTGCAGCAACAATAACGAGCATCGCCATTACATGGTAGCCAATCCGGCCATAGTTGAATGTATTTTTATATCCTTTATACGTAAGGAAATACATCACCATAGTAAAAATGCTGCAAGCCAAAGCCAGAGTTAAAACTATACTGCCGATCATTTACGCCTCGTTTTCCATTTTGCCTTTTATACTTTTCATTATGTTCCCGAAGATTTCATCTTCTCCTGGTCGTACTGTTGCTGATACTTGCTCGGGCATTTAGTTAAAATATCTTTTGCATGAAAATATCCATTGCGATATTCTCCTGTTACAACAACACTAACTGCTGATTCAAAATTATTTGGTATTGTTCCATCGTATAAAATTTTCATCTCAACACCTTTTGCATCAGCAAGGTAAAAGCTGAATGTTTTATTTTGTTTATCTATCTCATAGTTCTTTTCTTTAACCCATTGCCCGGTCGCCCTGACCATCTTTTCTTCTTGCTTCACTTTGGCAAAGTCATCTTCATATTTAATGTTGCTTTGAGTTAAAAGATATACCAGCATTCCAAGAAAAACTACAATAATAAATCCGCCAAAAATATATTTGTTCTTCATTTGTTATCTCCTATTTCTTTTTCAATATTCTTAAGTCTTTTGTCAAGGTTCCATAAGTAAAGAAAAACCCCAACCCAGACGATTAAAACTATAATCATCACAATGTAGATTGCATTATTCTGTAAAAAATCCAATTTAACCTCTTATTAATTTTTTATTCAATTTATCTCTGTATATAATTGATTTATAACCAAGTCTCCACATCCAGAAAAAAAGTATTGTAAATCCAATCAGTGATAAAAAGAAAATCAACTGCATATTTCCATTCATCTTAAAATCAACAATTGGTCCCGCATTTGTATCATCGGCAGAACCCGGATGAAGACCTGTCATAATTCTCGGCATTATAAAAATAAAAAACGGAACTGTTACAAAAGCAATGATTGCATAAACAGATGAAAGTGTAGCTCGCTTCTCTTCTGACTCGATTGAAGATCTTAATGCAAACCAGGCTCCGTAAATTAAAAGCAAAGCAAAAATACTTGTTTGCCTCGGATCCCAGCTCCAGAAAGAACCCCAGGCAAACTTAGCCCAGACTGCACCGGTAACTGTAGCAAGTATGCAAAAGATAATTCCTAATTGTGCTGCGGCATAGGACTTTGCATCGTCATCAAGATTTTTCTTCCTTAAATATTTGAAGCTGTAAATCGCCGTCATAAGAAAAGCTATTACTGTAAGCCACGCAGTTGGAACATGAAAGAAAATTATTTTTGCATTTTCTTCGAGTCCTTTTATGTATGGGAATTCATACCAGCTCTGCGGATTCTTAACTATGGGAAATGATATTCCAGCTATTGAGACGAAGCATAGAAGCAGAAATAAAAATATTTTCCAGGTTGTTTTCATACTAATAGATTAAACTCTTAAAATTCCTATTCTTTCCAGATAAAATCAAAAAGTAAATACGACACCGTAAATATAATAACATCATAACACACAACAATTGCTAGTTCAAATTTAGCAGTTTCAAAGCTTGTGCCATCCATTGCAAATAAAGTTAACTGTACAGAAGTTAATATTAAAGGTAATAAGATCGGAAAAGATAAAACAGGATAAAGCGTTCCTTTTGCCCCTGCTTTTGAGATAATGGCTGCAATTATTGTCGATGCAAAGGCTAAACCAATATTACTAATTATAAATGAGACTAAAAAAAGTGCAAAGTTCTTAAGAACAAAAGTGTCAAAAAGAAGAGAATAAAGAATTGCAATTACAGTGTTCATTGCAAAAACCAAAATGAGATTGAAGAGAAGTTTACCTGAAAAGACTGTTGAAGGTGCTGCAATTAATTGAAGTGTTAAAGAGGTACCTCTTTCTTCTTCACTGACAAACACTCTTGATAAACCTGACATCGAAGTGAAAAATATAATTACCCAAAACAAACCACCAGTTAAACGCTGACTTATTCTTTCATTGCCAATTGAAAAAAGTATAATACTTAGAGTAACTATTATGAACATCGCTAAAGCGTTGATTGCATAGCGTGTCCGTAATTCTGAACTTATATCTTTTTTAAATAATGCGTATGATTTCATTCTTTTAATTTCAAATCTCAAATTTCAAAAGTCAAAACTTAAATACATTTGAGTTTGCAGTTCTGAGCTTTGACTTTCATCCTTTTTGAGTTTTTCAAATCAATTGTTTCGTTGCACAAACTTCAAATCTGTTTTTTCATTTGATGCAATGATCACAATGTTTTTTCCTGCCTCTTCTTTTACAAGCTCATACACTACTTCTTTTCCTTCATCATCTAGATTAGAGGTTGGTTCGTCTAAAATTATTAATTGCGGTGAATGCATTAATGCGAAAATAAATTTCAATCTTTGTTTCATTCCGGATGAATATGTTTTTACAAGATCATCTTTCCTATTAAAGAGAAGAAATTTATTTAAGAGATTATCGACTTTTTCTTTGTCAAAAGGAACTCCTCTTATTTCAGAAAAATAATTTAGATTTTCATAAGCAGAGAATTCATCATACAAAACAAGATAAGGAGAAACAAGTCCGATATGATTATGAAGTTTTTCAGCTTTGATCTCTGTTCCGTTAAGATTATGAAGAAGTTTTCCTGATGAAGGAGAAATTAAATTTGCAATAATTTTCACAAGAGTTGATTTGCCGGAACCATTTGGTCCGGAAATTCCAAAGATAGTCGAGGAATTTAATTTAAAACTAATTCCGCTGAAGATTAATCTTCTTCCAAAAGTCTTGTTAATTGATTCTGCGGTTAAAGAATATTCAATCATCAAAAATTACCAGTTTACCTGCAGAAGTTTTATTTCCAATTTTAACTGCAAAAATGTAAACACCAGATGCAAGTTTTTTATTAAGATCTCTTATTTTCCATGTGAGAATATCCCCATTAAAATCAAGTGTTTTGGAATCCACTAATTCCATAGCGGGAGTATAAACATTTAAATCAGCTTTACTTTCACCCTTTGTATCAGATACAGCTATATATATATATTGATTAATTACCATAATGAAAAGGATTGGGATAAGCTAAAGGTTCATCTCCTGTACTGATCGGTTTAAATATAGTCCCGTTTTGCCTGACAACCTGGTTATTAAGGACTTCAGAAACAGACCATAGATTTGGTTGAACGACATCGAACTTTGCAAAATAATTATCTGCTAACAAAACACTACCATTACTTGAATCCGGTGCAAGAGTATAATCGAAACTATAATTCTTGCCGGAGCTATCATTTGCAGAAGTATAATCTGAATTTGTGATTATAACTACTAACGTATCGCTGGGTGTTACAGAAGTGTTAACAATTGCCAAAAAATTATTTGAGGCAGCTTTTAAATTATTAAGGGAAACAGGACTACCCGGCACATATGAGGTCGTTGTCAATTTTATAAGAGGATAGTTCGCAGCTTCATCGAAATATTTTCCGGGAATAGCCCTGTATTTAGTGAAAAATGTCCATATTCCAAATTCATTTAAGGCTTCTCTAAGTGAAGAACTTTCATCAAGCAAACTGGATTGAATTGCAGTTAATGCTCTTACGTATTGGCAAATAGTTCCCACTGTTTTTTGATAATGTCATATCCAAATTTATCTTTAAGAAAAATATTCCAGACTGCAAGATCATATCCATCATTTGATTGCGATCTAAAAGAGTTAAAAACCCTGTTGGGATTATTAAAATAGCTTTTCATATATGCGTAATAATCATTTACGCTGTTATAAACAAATTCTTCCATTGAGGTTGAAGTCATTTCATAGAAGAAACCATCGACATCATATTTATCACCAGTATAATTCCCGACCTGTATAGCATGATGAAACTCGTGTGCTACAGTTACTCTAACTGCATTCAAACCTTCAGTATAAAAATTCTTAAAACTGTAATGAATTTCCATATAAGAAGTATATTTATGATTTCCTAAAGATGTTTCAGGTTGTGTAAATCCATAGCTTCCTTCCGCTGTAGTAATATAAATATCATACAAGTTGTCTCCACCATCTCCATTGTCACCGGGCGGAGGAGGATACTTCAAATAGTTAACTTCAAAATTATAAGCTGAATCTGCAGCAATTGCCACCTGCATTGCGTTTTCATCTGCACTGAGTGAAGGATCATAGTTCGGTACTCGTAGTTCAGTTTCTGTAGTGTCGTAATGAATTCTGAAATAAGCCTTTAGGGCTAACTAAACTTTTTTGTTTTGTGGGACGTTCCAATAATGTTTTTAATAATCGCTTTTTTTCATCCGAGTAATTATTAAGATTTCTTACCACTTGGTTAACTATCCCGAATGCACATTTTATATGCTCAGGACTTTCAGTGGAATTAATAACATCATCTTTATGATTATAACGATCTATGAAGGCGTCATATAATGAATCGAGTTGTTTCTTATCATTAATTTGTGAATAAGCAGGAACAACCAAAATCAAAAATAAAAATATCCTGATTACCATTATCCTTTTATTCTTTTAATCGTAATGCAATTTTTATTTGTATCACTGTAAACTATGTGATAATTTTTTGAAGTCATATTCTTTATAAAGAAATTCCTTATGAATGCTTGATCCGCTATTTGAGTAAATGATAAATTTTTCCCCTTATTAATAAATTCTAATTTTTCTACTTCGCTTTGTTCGGGAAAATAGATACAAAGTTTTTTGAGTCCGTTAAATCTTGTTTCGCCAAAAAATAAATTATTTTTTGAGGTAATCCTAAAATCGGAAAGACTTTTATCGCTTTTAATCAAGGACGAAAAATCTCTGTAAGCAACAACAGCATAATCATCTCCTGGCGATGTTATAAAGCTGATGAAAACATTTTTGTCCATATTTAACAAATCCCCGGCATAACTATTAATTTTTAGACTATCAGTTAGAGGAAAAGAAATAATATCGTTTGCTTTTCCAGGCAAATTAAGTGGTCTCATTTCTTTTAGTAAAACATTTTGTTCTGTCTTCTGCCAATAATACACGACAAGCTCATCACCCATTCCTAAAGCAGCATCATAAAATTTCCCTGTGTCAATTAATTGTTCCGAAAAACTGAACTTAAAATCTTTATAATTAAAAGCACCGACAAATAATGAGTTGTTGTTGTTTATGTAAGTGAAATAAATTGTGTACTCGTTCTCATTTATTCTTTTAAGTTTCAAATCTTTTACTGGTCCCGGAGAATATAAAGCGATTCCTTTAACTTTGTTGCTGTCAAAATCTGCTCTGATTATTTCTATCAATTTTTTGTCAATCGAAAAGCAAACATAATTTTTTAAACCCGCACTAAGATTTTCAGAAATTATTTTACCATGATTTTCATGCAACTGGTATGAAAATAAATTAGCAGGAATTCCACCGCTGTTTCTTAGAACAAATTTTATTTTTTTATCATACTCATCTATAAAACAGAAATCGGTTATCCCGTTATTTTGGTTATCAAAAAATGAAACCGCCCCCGGCATAGCACCAAGAGAAATATCAACAGAATCGGTAAAGGAAGTGAGTTTTGTAACAGTATGAATATTTCCATCCAAACTTAAAGCTGCAATTCCATCTATAAACTTGCTGTAATAAGGAGAAATATCTGTCAATTCTTTCTGCTGCAGATAAATTATTTCAGGATAAAACTCGAAATCATTTTTAGCGAATAGAACAGAGACAAGTGAATGCTCTAAATTCAGGTAAGCAAGATCAATTCTTCCGTCTTTGTTAAAATCGCCTAAAATATATTTATCGGGTTTGTATAACGTTTCAATTTTAGTTGTATTCTCATAAGAAGATCTGAAATCTCCATACCATACATAGAATGATTTTCCTGAAGTGAAGATCAGGTCACTATAAGAATCGAGATTTATATCGAAAGATTTAAGACTCGTGATTTTTTCCTGGAAAGGAATTGAACGAACTTTCCTGAAATCTCCTTTACTGTCATTATAGAAAAAATCAAATCTCCGTTTAAGAACGTTATAAGCTGCAATATCCGGGAATTGATCATTATTAAGATCACACAAAACTGAATGCGAGAAAGATGTTCCTTCAACAATCTTCTTTTCTGTTAATTCTTTATCACCCTGGTAAATTATTGAAAGACCGTTGAATGAACTTCCCGAAACTAATATTTCATTTTTCCCTTTACCATCGACATTGCCAACACTTAAATAATCGGGATAGGAATCAAACTCAAGTGAGTTTGACAGATCAGGTCTGCCGTTAGGTTGTAGTTCATAAACTCCGGCTCTTAATTTTTTTCGGTTGGTAAAAAAATAGCCGGGACCTCTTCTGTTTTTTAATGGCTGAATAGATGTTATCTCAACAGGAATTCTGAAAATTTTTTTTTCTTTTAAAACCCCCTGCTCTTCTCCGTTGATTATTTCAACTTCTTTTTTAGCGGGGTTATACAAAATGAAATCGGAATAAAAATCGTTATTAAAATTTATCAGCATAAAATTTGTGAAACCTGAATCGGCTTTATAACAATTGTATTTGCAAAAGCCATTGATAGGTATCTGGGAAAATACGCTTTGCGAAAAAAGGAAAAAGACAAGTAGCGGCTTAACCCCGTTTAATGCGTTCTTTAAGCCTTGCATCTCTTCTCTGAAGAGCTTCCTCATACCTTCGTTTTTCATCATCCGATTCCGGCACAACAGGAATTGCTTTAACAGGCTTACCATCGTTATCAATTGCAACAAAAGTAAGGTAAGCTGTGTTCGTGTGTAGTTTTGTTCCTTCTTTAAAATTTTCTGCATAAACTTTTACCCCGATCTCCATCGAAGTTGTAAACACCCTGTTAACAGAAGCCGATACTGTTACTGCGTTCCCGACTATTATAGGATGATGGAAATCTATTCTGTCTACAGAAGCAGTTACACAAATTCTCTGGTTATGTTTTGATGCACAAAGAGCCGCACAAATATCTATCCAGTGCATTAGCTGACCACCAAGCAATATACCGAGCTGATTTGCATGGTTCGGTAAGACCAACTCTGTCATAATAATTAATGATTCACTTACTTTTTTAGATTGAACCATTATTTGGATGCTGATAATTTATTTTCGAGAGTTGATTTTAATTCCAGGACTTCGTCCTTGTTGGAATCATCGGGATATCTCTGAATGAATTTTGATATTTCGGAAAGAGCTTCCGAATTCCTGTTCTGTTGTATCAATAGTTTTATCTTTTCATATGAAGCTGTTGAAGCATACTTGGTATCATGATACGTTTCTACAACTTCATTATAATAATCCAATGCAGCTGTATAATATTCAAGCTTTACATATATTCTTGCAATTACTAAACCCTTATAGGCAAGTTTATTGTTAAGCTCATTTATCTTTTTTTCTGCATCAGCAACTTTCTCATTCGATGGGAAGAAATCAATAAAAGCCTGAAATTCTTCAATAGCTTTTTTTGTAAACTTTTGATCGAGAGAATAATTGGGAGACAACTGGTAATAACACTCAGCTAACATATATTGAGCTTTAGGAACAAACTCACTTGCAGGCATATTCTTAACAAGCTTGCTGAACTCATAAGCAGCAAGAAGATATTCACTTCTCTTGAACCTTGTTTGAGCAAGATAAAATTGTGCATCATCTACAATTGCATTACCCGGATATTGAAGCACAATTGCCTGGAACTCGTTGAGAGCGTCTTCATAATCTTCATCCTGGTAAATTTTAACTGCATAAGCAAGTCTTTCATCCGGCGTAAAATTGATTGTATCCACCGATGAGGAACAGCCCCAGAAGATCCCTGCAAAAATAATAACTAAGATAAAATGCTTCATAATCGCTATAAATAATAAGATTTTAGAGTGTAATAATAACTATTTTCCTGTAGGCTTCAAAGGTATTTATGATTACTTGCTTCGAACTGAAAAGAACAAAATAACAGCCGCAGCCGCTACACCAATTGCAACTATTGGTTCAAACAAGCTTGATAAAAAAGGTTCAGGGGGAATTTCTCCTTTTGTAAATGGATATGAATCATTCTCAACATTTTGAATGTCTTCATACCTTAAAGTGTCCTTGTATGAATAGCTGAAGTTTTTTAAAACAGTGCTGTCACTTTCAACTGTGTAATTTCCTTTAAGAGATAAGTTGCGCGGCAAATAAAAACCACCAAAGAAACCATCTCTGTAAATATCTCCATAGATCACTTCTACACTATCAATTATATAATTGACAATTGAAGCTTCATCATTTTTTTCATTCGATATTTTTTTCCCGAAAGAAATAATTTTTGCAATCACCTTGTTGGTAAAAACAGAATAATCTTTCCCAGGATTTAAATCGAGTTTGATTGACTCTTCAGACTGCGGAACTTTAGAAATAAAATCCGTAACTGAAGAATCAATCATTGAATAAAATATATCAAGATTAGTATCCGGCTGCTGCGCTGATAAATCAACAGAAAGGAAAAATAACACAACAGGTAAGAATATTAATCTTTTAATCTCAGGCATATATACCACGTATTTTAAGAGTTTTTGCAACCTTATCAATAGCAAGAATATAAGCACCGATTCTTAAAGATACATCGTACATTCCGGCTGTTTTATAAACCTTAACAAAAGCTTCATGCATCATTCTTTCAAGACGTGTATTTACTCTGTTCAATGTCCAGAAAAATCCCATCCTATCTTGAACCCATTCAAAATAGGATACCGTAACTCCGCCTGCATTTGCAAGTATATCCGGAATAACTAAGATTCCTTTTTCTTTTAGTTTAGGATCTGCCTTTGCAGTTGTCGGACCATTAGCTCCTTCAGCAATTATCTTACATTTTAATTTATCAGCGTTCTTTGCTGTTATCTGATCTTCTTTAGCAGCAGGAACTAATAAATCACATTCCAATTCGAGCAATTCTTCGTTCGTGATGTTTTCAGCGTTTGGAAATTTTGCCAGCGTTTTATTTTTTTCAACATATTTAATCACCTCGGGCAGGTCAAATCCTTTTGAATTATAGATTGCCCCGTTCACATCACTTAATCCTTTTATCATTACTCCCTTTTCGGAAAGCAACTCTGCCGCAACCGAACCAACATTTCCAAATCCCTGTACTACTGCAGTAGCCACATTTGGCTTAATACCAAGTTTCTGTAATGCAGCAATTGATACGATCATTACACCACGACCTGTTGCTTCTCTTCTACCTTGTGAACCACCAAGTATCATTGGTTTTCCTGTAACAACTGCTGTTACATTTTTTTTGGAATGCATACTGTAAGTATCCATTATCCACGCCATGGTCTGCTCATTAGTATTCATATCAGGAGCAGGTATATCTCTTTCAGGACCAAATACATCCAACAGGTTAGCAGTAAATCTCCTCGTTAATCTTTCAAGTTCCTGGATAGTAAGTTTAGCCGGGTCACACTTAATTCCCCCCTTTGCACCACCAAAAGGTATACTTACAATTGCACATTTCCATGTCATCCATGCGGCAAGCGCTTTCATCTCGTCAAGCGAGACATCGGGTGCAAATCTGATTCCTCCTTTTGAAGGACCAAGTATATCGTTGTGTATAACCCTGTAGCCTTCAAAAACATCAATTCGTCCGTCATCCATTATAACAGGAACCGCAGTTATTACTTGCTTAACAGGTGTTTTTAGATAA
The DNA here is from genome assembly GCA_963727535.1 of uncultured Ignavibacteria bacterium. Classification (GTDB taxonomy): domain Bacteria; phylum Bacteroidota; class Ignavibacteria; order Ignavibacteriales; family Ignavibacteriaceae; genus RBG-16-34-14. The sequence goes on along the minus strand of CAVSGR010000006.1, from coordinate 901,506 downwards.
TTATAAATTCCTTCATCAAGACCGAGTTTTTTTGCGGCAATGTCAAAACGCTCCATCATAGATTCGAAAGGGTTCTCCTTGTCGACTATAGGAGCAGGCTCTTTGTAATTGACCTGACTATTCATAAAGACTTCCTTCTTTTATTTTTTTGTTTCGGAATTTTGTTCCTAAATAGATTAGATATTTGATCTGGGTAAGATCTGTAATTTCAGAATTGTAAATAGTGATCGGAATTATATAAGATTGATTTTTCAAACCTTTAAATCTCACAAAAGTCATCGACAAAAACTAACATAATTTTCTATCTTCATATACCTATTAAAAAATATTGAATAGCAAAAATACGTAATTATCTTCTTCCGGCAGCAATATCCTGAAGAAGCATCGTTATCCCCGATTTCCCCATGCATATAGCCTACAAGGAGAAATAGAATCATCATAACAGTCATTAAAAATGCTGTTTTTAAAGTATTCATTTAATTAAACCTGTGTAATTTTATTGTTTCAAAATTAAATAAAGACTTATGCAGAGGCAAGGGAAAGAAGAATGTAGAATGTAGAGTGAATAATTTAGAATGGTAAAATTAAATACTAATTCTACATTATACATTCTAAACTCTACATTCCTTAAGGTCTTGCCTTTATTTTGTAATATGGTTAAATAAGGATGGAAATTTTGAGGAATTTATGAAGAAATACCTGCTGCCTGCAATAATAATTTTACTAACAGCATTAAATACAAAAGCACAAAATACCTATGATTTTTTAAGGCTCGATATGAGTGCAAGAGCAGGAGCTTTAGCCGGCAGCTTTGTTTCTAATAATGATGATCCTGAAGTTATATTTTATAATCCGGCAGGTTTAGAATTACTAAGTGACAATCCTGTCTCCTTCTCTTTTGTAAAACATTTACTTGATATTAATCTTGCCAGCCTTGCTTACTCAACAGAAATTGAAGGCATCGGAAGATTTGGAGCAGCAGTTAAATATATTAATTATGGAACTTTCAAAGGTTTTGATGAAAACGGAAGTGCTACAAGTGATTTTGGTGCAGGAGAAGTTGCTTTTATTTTGGGGTACGCCAATCAACTTGATGAAAATTTCTATTATGGTTCCAACATAAAATTTATTTATTCGGGCATAGAAAAATATTCCTCGACTGCATTAGCACTCGATCTTGGATTACATTATGCAGTTCCGTCACAACAAATTAATATCGGTTTTTCAATTTTAAATATCGGAAGCCAGATGTCTTATTATATAAATACAAAAGAAGATCTGCCTCTCGATTTTGTAATTGGTATTTCAAAAAGACTCGAGTATTTGCCGGTAAGATTATCTCTTGATTTTCATAAGCTAAATGAAGAGAGAGATAATATTGGCGAAAGATTTAAAGCATTTACTATCGGCGCAGAATTTACATTAAGTAGAGTTTTGCGTTTGAGATTCGGTTTTGATAATGAAAAAAGGACAGAGCTGAAAGTCGGTACTTTTGCAGGAATAGCCGGATTTAATGCTGGATTCGGTGCTGTAATTTCTAAGTATAGATTTGATTACGGTTTTTCTTCTATGGGACCTATCGGAGAATTACACAGAATAAGTTTATCTACAACTTTATAAAACTGTCAGTCTGAGCCTGTCGAAGACTGACAGTCACATTTCGACAAGCTCAATGTGACAGAAAATCTCACTTCTTAAACGGCTTCTCAATATATTCTTCAGCACGATCGTGAGAGTTACCATATTCATTCATATCAAGAACTTTTTTATAATTAGAAATCGCTGCTTCTCTTTTATTCCATAAATCGTTTATCATTCCAATATACAAAACAGCATTAACCTGGAATCCTGATTCATCATCTTCTTCATCGACCTGTTTTGAAATTTTTGCACAATCATCAAAATAAATCATTGCAGAATCAAGTTTATTCATTTTGAAATACTGATAAGCCACATAATAATCAGCTTCTCTTTTTGTCATGGGAACAGTATAACCCGTAAGACCGGAGTCGGCTTTATCTATAATATCCTGAAAAATTATTGATGCTGCTAAATAGTCTCCTTTCTTTGCCTCAATTCTTCCTTTCCATCTTTCAAAAACAGGGTTATCAGGAAATTCTTTTGTAAGCATTTTAGCATATTCATCAGCCTTGTAGGAATTGTTTTCATAATTATAGTATAATGTCATCAAAAAATATTGTGCTTCGTACTTTGCATACTTACCATTGAATGCCACATTATTAAGCTGTTCGATTCCCTTTTCTTTATCTCCCGATGGAAAGAAAAACATTAAAGGTTTTACCATAGGGTATTCATCAGGAATAACCGCCGCATAATAATTGTAAATTCCAAAACCGAGCTGCACATCAATATTATTGGAATCTAATTCTGCGGCATGCTCAACAATCGGTAAAGCTTCTCTTCCATCATCGGCAGCTTTTAGCCAGCTGCTCCTGTTGGCTCTTAGTCTCCCGCGAAAACCGATTGCTCCTCCTTTGAAAAAAAGTGCGTCGACATTCTTTGGATTTTTCTTAAGAAGTTCATCGCACTGAAAAATTACATCTTCAAGCTTTTGATAAAAGATCTCATCATATTTTTCTGAATTTAGATCAAGAAGAACTTTCCACCAGTCTATCATTGCAAGATAAAATCTTCCCGCAGGATGATCCGGGTAATTTGCAATTACCATTCTAAAAGTTTTTTCTGCTTTAGGAAATTTTATGTTATAGATTTGTTTTATTCCGGTGGTGACAAGAGAATCAAACTTAGCATCTTCAGCTTTAGTTATGCCTACAAATAAAAAGAAAAATATAATAAGATATTGAAAATGCTTTGTCATTTATTTATAAACCGTTGAAACGGTTATCCTTTCATATATTCATCTTCATTAACCCCTGGCTTAAGCCAGGGGTTAACCTGTAAAGAAATATTTTATAACCGTTTTAACGGTTTTTTACTAATCCTTTCTTTCTGCTTAAAATAAAAAACGGAGAACATAAATTCTCCGCTTTTATAATTCCATTATTTATAATTTTTTACAGAACCCTAAGTCCCTTAATCGGCTGAACTTTGTAATCGAAATGAATTGTAAAATGGTCCTGGCTCAAACTTGGAGGGTCTACACTTTTTATCCAAATTTTAATGTAATAACCTTCCTCAGTTTTAAGCAGGTAAACATTATCATTTTCAGCAAGCAAAATAGTTTCATCTGCTTCCGGCAAATTCGTTTCATCAAAACCGGATTGACCTGAACCAATTAGTTTCATTCTTGTTAATTTATAACTGTTTCCAAAAGCCATTGGGAGTATAAGAAATATGGAGCACTATGTGTCTCTTCTATAGTGAAGATCAATCTAAGCTCCATTTCCCTGCGTGTAAGAATAAGGAGTTACCAACTCCTGTTGAAATATTCCATCCGAATCCGCTCATTGTAGAACTGTCTGGGAACATAAGAATCAATTACGCCATTAGTATTATAAAAAACTGCAGCATAAACTTCTGTTTCAAGAGAATCGCTTATTGTCCCGTCTTCAAGTTCTGGCAAAGAAAAGTCTTATATCTTCTTCCTCTTTCCAAAGGATTGATTGAGTAAGTTAAATTTTTAATTCTTGAAACTTCCTGGAGAACTGAGGTTACATCTCCATTACTATCTACCTCAGCAGTAATTATTCTATACCCTTTAAAATTACTATTGTTTGCATCGGGCGAAGCAGTCCAGTTAAAAGTAACGCTTGCATCACCTCCTGCAACTGCATCAACATTAAAAGTAAAAGATGCAGGCGGTGAAACTGTGTTTGTATCGGGCGAGGTAAGTCCATTATTATTATCTGTGCTGCAGCCTCCCAGGAAAATTGCTGTGAGAATTATTAAACTGAGTAAAAGTGCCTTAAAATTTTTTTGTTTCATTCTATTTCCTTCGTTTCTTTCTAAGGAGTTAAATTTCTTCTACAAAATTAATGTGATAGTAAAACTCTATTCAAACCAATTAATATGCACATTAATTAAAGCTTAAGTTTGTCACTCATATATTTTGATATTCCGTAAATCGAAATTCTTACCTGTTCCATTGAATCACGTTCTCTTATCGTTACTGTTTTATCTTCGAGAGTCTGAGTATCAACTGTAACACAATAAGGTGTGCCGGCTTCATCCTGTCTTCTGTATCTTCTCCCGATCGCTCCTTTATCATCATAAAATACTTTGAAATTCTTTCGTAAATCTTTCTCTATCTCTCTCGATATTTCCGGCATTCCATCTTTATTAACTAAAGGAAGAATGGCTGCTTTAATTGGCGCAAGCCTTGGATGGAATTTCAACACGGATCGTATCTCCCCTTTTACTTCTTCTTCATAATATGAATCAACAAGGAAAGCCATAAATGATCTGCTGGCTCCGGCGGATGTTTCAATTATAAAAGGAATGAATTTTTCTTTCGATTCATCATCAAAATATTTTAATGATTTACCGGAGAATTGCTCGTGTCGATTCAAATCAAAATTTGTCCTGTTATGTATTCCTTCAATTTCACCCCAGCCGAAAGGAAATTCATATTCAATATCTGTTGCATCTTTTGCATAGTGAGCTAATTTCTCTTTTGGATGATCATGATACCGCAGCTTGCTTTCAGTCATTCCAAGATTTTTAAACCACTGAAGTCTTTCAGCTTTCCAGTAGTCATACCATTTTTTATCATCAGCAGGCTTGATAAAGAATTGCATTTCCATCTGTTCAAATTCGCGTGTACGGAAAAGAAAATTCTTTGTATTGATTTCATTACGAAAAGCTTTTCCAATTTGCGCAATACCGAAAGGAAGCTTTTGTCTTGCAGAACTCTGAACATTCAAAAAGTTAACATAAATTCCCTGGGCAGTTTCAGGTCTTAAATAAACTACTGCACTCGAATCTTCAACAGGACCGATAAAAGTTTTAAACATTAAATTGAATTTGCGTGCAGTTGTGAAAGTATTTTTATTGCCACATTGCGGACAATTAATTTCCTGCAACAGCTTTGGACCTAAATCCTGATCTTCCATAATTGCACTAAAAATATCTTCTGCCTGAAGCGCTTCTTCATATTTTTGAGTTAATGCCGGATCATTGCTAATCGAGTTCTTTAATTCTTCAAGAGCTTTTGTCCTTTTCTTTTCATTTATCATTTCACCAAGGACATCAACTCTATAGCGAGCTTTACATTGCTTACAGTCGACCATCGGATCAGTAAAATTCTCAACGTGACCGGAAGCTTCCCAGACTTTGGGATGCATAAGAATTGAAGCATCGAGTCCCTCGATATTATCGCGGTAAGTCATCGCTTTCCACCATTCTTCTTTAATATTACGGAGAAGCTCGACACCCAACGGACCGTAATCCCAGCATCCATTTAATCCGCCGTAAATTTCGCTTGATTGAAAAACAAAACCCCTTCTTTTCGAGAGAGATACAATTTTATCCAATAGCTCTGAACGGTTATTCGATTTCTTTTCTATGACACACTCCGAAAATATTTTAAAAACTCCCTTCAAATATAGTAAAATGAGGATAAATTTTGTGTCAAAGCTTTAGAGGTTTGAAAAAAGAAACTATATTTGAAGCATGAAAAAATTATTTAGAGGGAAGTTATGTTTAAGCAACTGATACCGAAAGAAGAAAAGTATTTTGACGATTTCAAGGAGATGATCTCTCACATCTCTGAAATGGCAAAATATACGAACCAGCTTTTCTCTTCAGATGTTATTGATCAAAGTTTGCTCTTAAAAATAAAACCGCTTGAACAAAGATGTGATGAGCTTTCTTCAAAAATAATTAAGCGGCTGAACAAAACTTTTATTACTCCTTTTGACCGTGAAGATATTTTTGGACTTGTCAAACGGCTCTCGGCAATAAGCGATAATCTTTTGGGGGCTGCAAACAGGGTAGAAACATTTAACATAAAAGAAAAGATTAAATACACTGACAAAATTTCCGCAATCATTCTTCAACAAATAAAAGAGCTCGGTATTGCAATACAGGATATTAAAGCAAGAAGGATTAATGAATGTAAAGCTGTTAACGATCTTGAATCCGAAGCAGATAAAATTTACCAACAGGCAAATAAAGAATTATTTGAAAAAGAAAAAGATGCAATAAAGCTCATTAAGGAAAAAGAGATTCTCGATATCCTGGAAAAGACCAGCGACAAGTGTCAATCAGCTGCAAATATAATTCTCGCAATCTTTATTAAGAACAATTAAGCTGAATGATATTTGCAATAATAATCATCGTACTCGCACTCGTCTTCGATCTCTATAATGGAATGAACGATGCCGCAAATTCCATTGCGACTGTAGTTTCTACACGAGTGCTTATCACCTTTCCAGGCAGTTCTGTGGGCTGCATTTTTTAATTTTGTTGCTGCATTTTTATTTGGTGTAAACGTAGCCAACACAATTGGGAAAGGAATTGTTGATGTTGCAATTGTAGATAACTTCGTAATTTTCTCAGGATTAATCGGAGCTATTATTTTAACTGCAACAGCTACTCATTATGGATTGCCAATAAGTGTTTCTCATTCAATTATTGGAGGCTACGGCGGTGCTGCGGTTGCAAAAGCCGGGTTTAGCTCAATTATTGTTTCGGGTTATACAAAAATTATAATTTTTATTTTTGTTGCACCAATTCTTGCTTTCTTAGTTTCGATACTTTTTTCAATAATAACCATGTGGATAGTAAGATATAAATCTCCTTATAAAGTTGATAAATACTTCAGGAGGCTTCAGCTTGTTTCTGCAGCTTTCTACAGTTTAAGTCACGGCTCAAACGATGCACAAAAAACTGTTGGAATAATTGCAGTGGTACTTTTTACGAACGGACTACTAGGGAATACTTTTTATATTCCCTTTGAAATAATAATTCTCAGCTATTCTGTTATTGCTTTTGGAACACTCATTGGTGGATGGAAAGTTATAAGGACACTTGGAATGAGAGTAACAAAACTTACGCCTTTCGGCGGCTTCAGCGCGGAAGCTTCTTCAGGTTTAACAATTTCTATTGCATCGCTTCTTGGTATTCCCGTCAGCACGACTCACACAATAACGGGAGCTATAATCGGAGTCGGTTCCATCAGAAGCATTTCTGCAGTAAGGTGGGGAGTTGCAAGAAATATTTTATGGGCATGGGTTTTAACAATGCCTTTATCAGCTTTGTTCGCAGTTTTAACATATTACCTATCAATATATATTAAAGGTTTTTTTGTAGGTTAAGTGGCTTTAGGTTATTGACCCACCCCTTCGTCCCCTCCAAAGGAGGGGACAATTTCCTTTGTTGAAAGAGATAACTATTCCAATATTTATGTTTCACTATGACATAAAGTCTCCTCCTTGGAGGAGATTAAGAGGTGGGTAAAAAGAACGCCGGATTATTAAAACATAATTTTTTATTTTTAAATGAAAATTTCTTTGGGTGCTTTATGAATACGATTAAAAGTCATTACTTATTCTTTTTCCTTTTCTTCTTATCTATCAATTCATTTATATACTCACAACAAGACTCTTGGGACTGTCAAAAATTTAGAGATTCATTAAATAACAAACGAAGCTTGGATAAAGATGTCTGGGGTTGGCAACGATTACCGACTTTAATAGGGGGAATTGATAGTTTAGAAAAGAAGTTGGTATACCCGGAAGACGCTGTTAAAAATAATATTGAAGGTAAGATTTATGTAAATGTTATAATCGATACGAGCGGTACTCCACATTGTCCACTAATCATGAGTAAACATTTAGGATATGGATGCGAGGAAGAAGCAATCAGACTAATTATGATCTCCAAATTTTCGCCGGCTCTAAGGCAAAATAAATACAGAACTACACAAGTCATTATACCCATAGTATTCTCATTAAAGAAATAAGAAATGACTACGGTTAGGGACACACTATAGTGTGTCCCTACAAAGAAGACAACAAATTCCTTATCCTCTTCTGCTCTTTACTCAACTTCCCATTTTTCTCTTCAACAACTTCAAGAAGATTTAACGACTGAATGATATAATTCTTATAAAGCTGTTTATCTTTTTTCTTTAATGCTTTAAGATGTTTTTCAATTGTTTCGTAATCTCCCCTTTCGATTGGACCGGATAATGCTTTTGAAGCTCCTGATTCTTTAACATTGTTTATTGTAGAATATACAATCGAATTTATTATATCATTAAAGTTTGCTTTTCCTTTTTTGCTTAGACGAAACATCTTTTCCGAAGAAAATAAATTTCCCACAAGAAAGTTTGAAGCAAAAACTCCCGCAAGATGATAATAAATTTTATTACCGGGTTTTAATAAGAATGGTTTAAGATGAAGATCGAGTGCAAGCTTGTTTAGAAAATCCTTCACTTCTTTTTTTTCTGCTTCGATTGCAACTGAACAATTAGCGATATCAACGACTTTTGTGGATGGGAAAGTCTGCATTATATGAAATGAAGCAATGTTGGCTTTCTTTTTCCTGAGCAATTTTAATTCATTTATATCAAGCGCACCGGAAACATGAATAAAAAGTGAGTTCTGAAAATCTAAATCGAGCTTTGAAAGTTCTTTGTGCTGTTTTTTCTATTTGATTATCAGGAACTGTGAGAAAAAATACCTGGCTCACTTTTTTTAGTGATTTAATTTTATCAGATCTGAAAGGAATCTTGAATTTCTCTGCAAGTTTTTCCGCTGAGGCTTTATTTTTACTTATTACAGAAGAAACTTTATAATTGGATTTTATTAATGCAGCTGTAAGCGAGTATGCAATTTTTCCCGCACCAATTATAGCTATGTCGGATTGTTTAGTTAGCAATCATTCACCATAAATTACTGCTGAAAGATAACCAACCACGCTGCTATAATCACCCGATGTATCACCGGAATTATTTCTGTAAAGGACTTCTGATTTAATCTTGTTCAACTTTGCAGCCGCTTTCATCATTGAGACAATCGTTCCAGCACCACAAGCTTCACAGTTTTTCATTTTAAAATCTCTCTGCAGATTATCATAATCAAAATCAATAATTCTTTTTTCAACAATTGAATCGAGTTTATCTGCTTCATCACCTGAATAGTAATGTGATAAATCGGAACTGGCAACGATCACTGTTTTATCATCAATTACCTGCGATAGTTTTTCTACCAGTTCATTGACAAACATATCTCCCTGGTCACCGATAACAATAGGAATGATTTTAAAATCTTTCAGAACAACCTGCAGAAAAGGAATTTGCACTTCCACCGCATGTTCCTGCCTGTGTCCTTCTATTCCTTTAAAAATAACTTTGCTATCTTCAGTCAGTTCTTGAACAATTTCTTTATTTACCTCAACAATTCCAAGAGGGGTTTCATAAGCATCTCCTTCATAAACAGAAACTCCGGGAAAATATTCCCTGTGGCTTGGAGAAATAATAATTACCGTTTCAATCTCTTTATCTTTTAAAAGATTAAATCCATAAGCTGCTGTTCTGCCTGAATAAATATATCCTGCGTGTGGCGAAACAATACCAAAAATATTATCAAAAGATTTTTTAGAATCTGAAATCGAGAGAAGTGTTTTAACTTCCGCTTCAAGTTTACTTTTTGATGCCGGATAAAATTGTCCTGCAACTGCAGGTTTTCTAATCATTCTTATTCCTCTTCTTCAGAAAAAATTGCGGCTGTGAAAACTTTTAAATTAAGTTTATGTTTCTGCCAATAGTCCGGCTGCAAACCTCCTTTTTCACAAAGTGCAGATAAGAATTCTTCCCTGCTAAAATCATTTGATACCGCTACTTGTGGAAGTAAAACTGCATGCGTCATTGCATTTTGAAGAATCAAACCATGCTTGCCAATGACAATTTCATCATAATCATTTATTTTTTGCGGCAGTGACAGAACAGATATTTCAATTTCAATCTTATCAAGTTCTTCAGCTATCAATGGTGGAAAACGCGGGTCCCTGAATGCAGACTGTTTAGCAGCTTCACGAACAGTTTCAAGCAAAGTCATTTGTGTTACAATGTAACCGATGCATCCACGCAACTTGTTTTCAATCTTTAATGTTACAAAAGCCCCGTGAGGTAATTTCAGGTTTGGATTTTTATCATAATCCGGAGAAAGCAATTCCGTATCCTCGAAAGAGGATTTAATTGACTGTCGGGCGGCTGATAACAGCACCTTTTTTTCTCTCTCTGTCAATTCCATGGTGCTCTCCCTGGGAAGCAATTCTACTTATTTATAGAACAGGTTATGAATCCGGTTTTTTCTTTTAGTAAAAAAAGTAAATCATTTACTATAAAAAAAGAATCGGGAACAAAAACCTTTATTCCTCTATTCAATTCTTCTTCAAAAATAACTTTTCCTGTTTCAATATCAACTGCCCTGAAAATATTATTCATTTCTTCACCTGAGTGAAGTATTTCGTGAAAGCTGTAAAATAATATTCCTGAATGGTGTATATAGTCAATTTTACCTGAAACAAGATTTTTCGATTTAATATCACCCAAATGATTTCTTACTACATCTTCATTTTCGGAATCAGGATTAAATTGTTTTGTAAAATGATAGTCAAGATTATTTTCCGGAAGTCTTTTCTCTCTTAAAGAATTTACTTCGTTAACATCTTCACCAAGCTTTGCACGAAGTTTTCCTGTCAGGTAATCGAGCTTATAAAAATTTCTTCCTTCGAATTTCTCCTGGTAACAATAAAGCTCATCATCATAAATAAAAAGAAATATGTATTCATCCGTTTCCCATAAAATGCTTTTTGTTTTGATATCGAAGACAATTATGCCAAGATGCCCGGGCATATCTGGTTTCCTGAATTTGTGGAAACAAATTATATCTTTATAAATTTCCTCGATACCGACCCAAAATTTTTCTTCAAGCTGAAAGTCGTTTAATATTTTCTTCCCCGTTTTAATATCAAGACAAGTGAAGAAAACTTCTTTTGTGTCGGGGTCTCTTTCTTCTACAACAAGTTTACCAGTTTGTGTAGGAAGAAGTCTCCATACCTGTTTTTTATTTGAGTAGTAATATAATTTTTTGATTTTCATAGTGTGTCATTCGTGATTCTGAGTGTCCTGAATGCCTTAGTGATAAGAAAGGTCACCACTGAGACACAAGAGCACAGAGATTCACTAAGTTATTTCAGTTGTTCAAATCTTGCAGTAAAATGTCTCAGCATTGGGGCTTCGTAAATTATTTTATAGCCTTTGAGCGATTTCCGATTCTTAAATACTTCAAGCACAATTTCGAGAACATAATCAATGTGACTTTGAGTATAAACTCTTCGTGGAATTGCAAGCCTCACAAGTTCCATAGGCGGAGGAATAAGTTTTCCATTCTTATCATATTTGCCAAACATTACACTTCCTATTTCAACCGACCTTATTCCGCCTTCTATATATAAAGCACAAACAATTGATTGACCGGGAAATTCTTCCAGCGGAATATCTGGAAGAAATCTTTTTGCATCTATATAAATTGCATGTCCACCGGGAGGTTCAATAATCGGAACTCCGGCTTCGACAAGTTTTTCACCAAGATATGCAACACTTCTGATTCTGTAGTTTAGATAATTTTCGTCAAGAACTTCTTCAAGTCCCTGTGCAATTGCTTCAAGGTCGCGACCTGCAAGTCCACCGTACGTTGGAAACCCTTCTGTAACAATTAAAAGATTTCTACATTTCATCGCAAGTTCCGGATCATTCATTGCAAGGAAACCGCCAATGTTTGCAAGTCCATCTTTTTTGGCGCTCATTGTTACACCGTCAGCATAAGAGAAAATTTCCTGTGCAATTTCGAGTAAAGGTTTATCTGCATATCCTTTTTCTCTCTTTTTTATGAAGAAAGAATTCTCGGCAAAACGGCATGCATCGATAAACAAAGGAATATCATATCTTTTACAAACTTCTTTTACATCTTTTATATTTTGCATTGAAACTGGCTGACCACCGCCGGAATTGTTTGTAATTGTCAGCATGCAAACAGGAATATTCTCTTTACCCTTTTCTTTAATAAATGCTTCAAGTTTTTCAACATCCATATTTCCCTTAAAGTCTGCTCTTATTTCAGGATGTTTTCCTTGTTCATTTAAAAGATCAACAGCTTCTGCTCCTGTGAATTCAACATTAGCTCTTGTAGTATCGAAGTGAGTATTATTTGGAATATTTTTCCCCGGACCACCGACAATTGTAAAAAGAATTTTTTCCGAAGCTCTTCCCTGGTGAGTTGGAATAATATTTTTCATTCCTGTAATTTTATTTACAGCAGCTTCAAACCTGAAAAAACTTTTTGAACCGGCATAGGATTCATCGCCATCCATAATTCCTGCCCACTGTTTAGAACTCATCGCAGAAGTTCCGCTGTCAGTTAAAAGATCAATTAAAACATCATCGGCATGAATAAGAAAAGGATTATAGCCAGCATCTTTTAAAATCTTTTCTCTTTCTTCTTTAGTTGTAAATTTTATCGGCTCAACAGATTTTATTTTGAAAGGTTCAATTATCGTTTTAGTTTTCATTTCGGATACTTCTATTAAAATTTAACCTAAATTTAACAAATACTTTAGTTAAAGTTGAAAAATCATTCATTGTCATTCGATAGTCAATCAATTGTTTAAATTGATTACTAATTGTTAATAATCTTTAATCTTAAACAATTTTAACATTAACTTTTCCCCCATCTTACATCTACCATTTTCCATCATCCATCTCCCATATAAACTTTTTCTTGCCTTTTGAACAAAGTATAAATAATTTTTAACATCACTTACCTCAAAAATATTTAGGGAGTCACTATAATGGATGATATTGAACAGAATTCTGGAACCACAGAAACTCCGGCGGAACCGGAAGAGGAACTTTCCCACTCAGATAAAATGATTGGCATCTTTACTGAGCCTTCATCGACATTTGAAAAGATTGCAAAGTTTCCGGTTAAAACTATCGACTGGTTTTTGCCTGTTTTAATTCTACTGGTTGTTGTTGCAATTACACAAATTTTAGTCATGAGCAACAAAGAAATTTATTACCAGGCACAACAAAAACAAATGCAGCAAATAGAAAAAACTTTTGACCAGATGGTTGCTAAGGGACAGATGACACGTGAGCAGGCTGACGAACAATTGGAAAAGGCAAGAGAAAGAATGGCATTGGGACGTGGACCTGTGGGCATTATACTTCAAACAGTTGGAATCTTCTTAGTAGGATTTATCTATTTATTCCTCGTTGCGCTTGTATACTTCTTGTTTGCGAAATTTGCTTTTAAAGGTGATGGTGGATATACATCCGTCCTTGTTGCAAGCGGCATTACTTCTTACATAGTGATAATACAAGTTGTTCTTGCTGCGATTCTTGCAATGACTTTCGGAAGATTATTAAGCGGACTAAGTATCGCCGCACTTGCCGATATTGATAAATCAACATTTATTGGATTTATACTAGGTAAGATCGATCCGTTCTCAATCTGGGCTTATTCAATAATTAGTATCGGACTTGCTAAAATGTTTAAGTCAGACAGTATGACTAAATATTTTATCATGGTTTTCGCAGTCTGGATACTTGGTTCATTTTTGTTTTGGGGAATCGGGAAGATAGTACCGTTCCTTAGTTTCTTATCGAGTATGTAAGAGTCGTACTAAAAATATTTTCTCTGTCACACTGAGCCTGCCTGCCTGCCGGTAGGCAGGTCGAAGTGTGAATACAATTTAAGGTGTTAGTCTTCGACAAGCTCAGACAGACAAATTTTAGTTTTCAAACGTTAAATCTCCAATATATTTTTGTTTTTTATTAATGCTGGAATTGGAATTTTAGTTAAAATTTCTTCCTTTAGTTTCTCCAGAATTTTAGTCCTTGCAAAATTGCTTCCGGCAATAATACTTATCTCTCTTACCGGTTTCGGATTCGCAAACTCTCTTATTTTTTTTCTTTGTGATTGTTTAAGATTTAATACAGCAAGATGAGGAATGATTGTTATTCCCTGGTATTTATCAACAAGATTGATGAGAGTTTCAATACTTCCGGCTTCATAATGAAGATTTTCATTTTCTACATCTTTCTTTTTTAACTCACACAAATTCAAAACCTGGCTTCTAAAGCAATGTCCTTCTTCCAATAACCAAAGTCGCCTAAGATCAATCATTTGAGGTAAAAGATATTTTTTCCAGGGAAGATTTTCTCCCTGAGCGCTGTAAGCAAAAAATTCTTCATAGAACAAAGGATATTCTTTTATGGAAGGTTCGTTCAATGGTGTTGCAACCAAGCCCAGGTCAAGTTCTCCTTTTTTAATATGATCAATTATATCTTCAGTAATTAATTCTTTAATAAAGATATTTAACCGTGGATATTTCTTTATAAAATTTTTTAAGAAGATAGGCAAAAGATAAGGTGCTAAAGTTGGAATAATTCCTAAATGAATGTTTCCGGTTACTTCTCCCTTAACTTCTTCTGCAAAATCTTTTAAACGTTTTACTTCAGCAAGAACCTGTTTAGCTCTTACAATAAATTCTTCGCCTTCTTTAGTGGGTGTAACCGGCTGTTTACTGCGATCAAATATTTTTATTCCAAGTTCATCTTCAAGTTTTTTGATCATCATACTTAAAGTTGCCTGGGTTACAAAAGATTTTTCGGCAGCCTTTGCAAAATGCCTGTTGGTATCTACAGCGACTATATATTCTAACTGTTGTAAATTCATAGATTTTGTCTATAATAAGATAGAAAATATCGATTTGATTTATAATAATCAATTGTGAATTTTAGTTCCAGAAATTTATAAGATAATTCAAACAGGTTTTTCGTCAAAGGTTAGCTTCAAAGGTGGTAGTTGTCAGTCTGAAAAGACTGACAACTTTTTTTATGCCTTTTTATTCATTCTTGAAAATCTTCATTCATTTTTATATGTTTTATAATCAATCGTCATTCTTCCTAAGAAAAAACTAATTGGAGATTAAAATGGAACCACAAAGAAATGTAGTTGGCTGGTTTGAAATTCCAGTTACAGATATTGATAGAGCGATTAAGTTCTATGAAACCGTCTTAAGTACCAAAATACAAAAACAAAATTTAGGCGATCTTATAATGGGATGGTTTCCTTTCGCAGACGTTCCCGGTTCTTCCGGCTCGCTAGTTTATCACAAAGATTTTTATAAACCCTCAACTGATGGCGTTTTAATTTATTTTACAGCTCAATCTGGAGATTTGAGTACTGAGCTTTCCAAAGTTGAATCTGCCGGAGGTAAAGTTCTGATGGAAAAGAAACTTATCTCTGAAGATATTGGTTATATGGGATTATTTACAGATACTGAAGGAAACAGGATTGCAATTCATTCAAGAAAATAAAATTGGATAAAGAAAATGGAAAAAGACAAACGCATTGATGCCTATATAGAAAAAGCTCAGCCTTTTGCAAAACCAATTTTGAAAAAGCTTAGAGAATTAATTCACAAAGGAAATCCTGATGTTGAAGAAACAATTAAATGGGGTATGCCGTTTTTCGATTATAAAGGACCTTTCTGCAACTTTGCAAGTTTTAAGGAACATGCCACGTTTGGGTTCTGGAAATACAAATTGATAAAAGACCCGAAAGGATATTTGCAGAATATATCTAATAAAGGCGGCGATGCAATGGGAAATCTTGGCAGGATAACAAGCTTAAAAGATTTGCCACCCGATAAAGTAATTATTGATTTTATTAAACAGGCAAAAAAGATTAATGATGAAGGAATCAAACTAACTTCAAAACCTAAAAAGCCAAAAGTCGAATTGGTAATTCCCGATTATCTAATCAAGTCAATAAAGAAAAACAAAAAGGCGTTTGACACATTTAATAATTTCAGTTACTCTCATAAAAAAGAATATGTTGAATGGATAACCGAAGCAAAGACAGACGAAACAAAAAATAAAAGAATAGAAACAGCAATCGAATGGATGGCTGAAGGCAAACCTAGAAACTGGAAATACATGAAGTGAATTTCGGATTGCGGATTTTGAACTTCGGAGTTATGATTTACGATTTTGGATTTCAAATTTTTATCAGGCATCCGGAATCAGGAATAGGAAATGGACAAAAATGCGTAGCATAAAAAAAATACACAAAGCAATCGATGAACCAATGGAAGGTTTATCTACTTTCAGAGCATTTCCAAACAGGGAAATAGATCAGATTGATCCTTTTCTCTTATTAAATCATCACGGTCCACAGGAGTTTTCTCCAAACAATAGTGGACTTCCCTTCGGTCCCCATCCCCATAGAGGATTTGAAACTTTAACTTTTATTTTACAGGGCGATGTAGTTCATACAGATTCAAGTGGTGGCAAAAGTATAATAACGTCCGGTGGGGTCCAATGGATGACAGCCGGGAAAGGAATTGTTCATTCGGAAAATTCTTCTGATGATTTCAAAAAAAATGGTGGAATTGAAGAAGTACTTCAGTTATGGATTAATCTTCCTTCAAAATTAAAGATGACACCGCCGAAATATATCGGTTTGCAAAAAGATAAAATCACAAAACTGAATTTTGATGATGGAAAAATTACTGTAAATCTTGTAACAGGTAATTGGGATAATGAAAAAGGTCCGATTGATTCTTTAACAGATATTCTTACTTCTTTTATTGAATTTAAGCAAGGCAGTAAATTAAAAATCAATGTCGATAAAGAAAGGAATATTCTTTTGTACGTCGTTAAAGGAAAAATAAAAGTTAATAACTCGACGGTTGAAAAACTTAACTTAGTTGAATTCGAAAATGATGAAGATGAAATAAATATTGAAGCATTTGAAGATTCAGTATTAATTTTTTGCCACGGAAAGCCTTTTAACGAGCCCGTTGTTTCTTATGGTCCCTTTGTAATGAATACCGAAGCAGAAATAAAACAGGCAATGATTGATTATCAATCGGGAAAGTTTGCTTAATTATATGATTAAAAACTCCATTGCAAAATTACTCGCAATAGTCAAAGAATTAAAAGCCGAATATCCTCACAAAGAATTTACATTAGATGGAAGATTAGTTGGAGATATTGGTGAAGTTTTGGCAGAAGAAATATACCAGATCAAATTACTTCCGGGATTAGCAAAACACTACGATGCAGTTTGTTTAGATGGTAGAGAAGTACAAATTAAAACTACTATGAAAAATCATTTAGGTTTTCCCTGTGATTACGTTCCTGATTATTACTTGGGAATTAGAATTACTAGTGAAGGTAAAATTGAAGAAGTCTTCAACGGACCAGGAAAAATTATTGGAGACAAATTGGTTCACAAAAAATGGCCAAAAACAGATTTCTACTCTGTAGCAATTAATTCACTCAAAAAATTGAATGAACAAGTTCCTGCCAAGTTGCGTATTCCTAAACGAAAGAAATAAGAAATTCAGAGGAGATGTACTTTACCACACAGTCTTTACTAATGAAGACTTTCTTAAGTTCTTATCGGAAGTTATAAGTTTATAATTTGTAAATATAGAAGTTGCACAAATAATTCTATCAGCGGGGTCCTGGTTTATTTCGGAAGGTAAATTTGCCGACAATTCTGCTATTTCAGGCGAAATCCCTTTAACTATATAATTGTTCGAAGCTTTCAATAAATTAATAAATTCAAGATAGGTTACATCTATAACAAGTCGTTTCTTTTTTATAAGCATCGCTATTTCCCATAAGGATATTTCACAGAAAATTATGCCCTCTGATCCATTCGCTTTTTCAATCTCCTGCTCGGCTTTTTTGCTGATCAATTCGGGTTTAAGAGCATTCCAGATAATTACATGAGTATCAACTACAATCATTTTTTTGCTGATTCCCATTTGGTATCAATCGGTGAGACCACATCATCTAAAACAGCGGTCTTGCTTAGTTCCTTTAATTTACTTTTTGCTTCTGTTCTACTGTAATCCGGAGGAACAAGTTTTGCAACTACTTCACCTCTTGATGTTATATCAACAACAGATCCATGTTTAATTTTTTTTAAAACGTTCATTAAGTTTGCTCTGAGTTCACTTACAGCTATTATATCCATCGGTTTTACCTTGTCTTTTAGTTGTACAATTGAAATGTACAAATGGCGTTAGTGACAAGCAAGTCAATTTTTTCATAAATTAGGTTTGTATTCACCTAATATTAAGACAAACAACAATTGGA
The DNA here is from genome assembly GCA_963727535.1 of uncultured Ignavibacteria bacterium. GTDB lineage: Bacteria > Bacteroidota > Ignavibacteria > Ignavibacteriales > Ignavibacteriaceae > RBG-16-34-14. The sequence goes on along the minus strand of CAVSGR010000006.1, from coordinate 883,397 downwards.
AAATAAAAAACATTATATTTCAAAAGTTTTTATAAAAAATTTCTAAGACCAACTATGCAATACATTCCCTCAGAATCACGTTATGACAATATCACATACAAACGCTGCGGCAAAAGCGGATTAAAGCTTCCTCCAATTTCTCTGGGGTTTTGGTACAACTTCGGCGGATATGATAGTTTTGAAAACTGCCGTGCAATGGTTCACCGTGCTTTTGATCTTGGTATAACTCATTTTGATCTCGCAAATAATTACGGTCCTCCTTATGGTTCTGCAGAGGAAAACTTTGGTAAAATTTTTAAACAGGATTTAAAACCTTTTCGGGATGAACTGGTTATTTCGTCCAAAGCGGGATGGGATATGTGGCCCGGACCTTACGGCAATTTTGGTTCGAGAAAATATCTTATTGCAAGTCTCGACCAAAGCTTAAAGAGAATGGGACTCGATTATGTTGATATCTTTTATCATCACCGTCCTGATCCTGAAACTCCTCTTGAAGAAACAATGGGCGCACTCGATTATATTGTAAGAAGCGGAAAAGCTTTGTATGTGGGAATCTCTCAATACAAACCCGAAGCAACAAAACAAGCTGCACAAATGCTTCGTTCATTAGGAACACCTTTATTAATTCATCAGCCGAACTACAATATGTTTGACCGATGGATTGAGCAGGGTTTGCTTGATGTTCTTAAAGAAGAAGGTGTCGGAAGTATTGTTTTTTCGCCTTTGGCACAAGGACTTCTAACAGATAAATATTTAAAAGATATTCCCTCAGACTCAAGAGCTGGGAAAGAATATATTCGTTTCTTTAATAAGAATAATGTTACGGAAGAAAAATTAGCCAAAGTAAGAAAGCTGAACGATCTTGCAAAAGAAAGAAATCAATCATTAGCACAAATGTCTTTAGCATGGGTTTTAAGATCCCGCCAAGGCGGGACAGTTACAACTGCGCTTATCGGCGCAAGCAAAGTATCACAGATCGAAGATGCAATAGGCGCGTTACAGAATTTAAGTTTTAGTGATGTTGAACTAAAAAAAATTGATACTATCTTATCATAAGAAAAATGTACTATATAAGAGGGGGTACTGAAATAAACTTTATTCCCGGTTTTCCCTCAGTTATGATAATCATTTTTTTATTCATTTTTTCCCGTTAATTGAATAAGTTTAATTGATTTTTTATTTTTATTCTAACTTTTCAGATATATAGGTGAATCTATACCTAAAAAGAAAATTCTCTCAATGAAAAAAATCAAATTAATGGTTATTGAAGATAATCGCCTTTTGCGCGAGGGCATTACTGCTATGATTAATGAGCAGAGTGATCTGAAAGTAGTTGCAGCACTTGGAACAAGTGAAAACATTCTTGAGAAAATAAATACATTAAAACCTAACGTTGCATTACTTGACCTGGGTTTGCGAAATCAGAATAGTTTACAGATTGTTAAATCTGTAAAGAAAAAATCTTCAGGAACAAAGATAATTGTGATGGATCTTATCCCTGTACATGAAGAAATCCTTGAATTTGTACAGGCAGGTGTTTCGGGATTTATACTTAAAGATGCAAGCGTTGATGATTTTCTGAAAACAATCAGGGCTGTAGCTGCTGGGGAAAAGGTTTTACCTTCTAATCTTACTGATTCACTTTTTTCCCAGATTGTAGTGCATGCTGTAAGCGGACCAAAAAGCTCAAGCCTTATTAAATCTGTACGAATGACAAAACGTGAAAAGCAGGTTATTGAATTAATTGCTGACGGTTTAACTAATAAGGAAATTGCACAGAAACTGAATCTTTCAACTTATACTGTAAAAAGTCACGTACATAATATTCTTGAAAAGCTCGCCTTACATACCCGCGTTCAGATTGCCAAATATGCGCATACAACTGAAGAATTTAAAGAAGTAGCAGATTCAATTTCTCTGATTGACGATTAGTTCTCTCCTTACAGATGTAGTTCCTTTTTCATCCCTTTGCACGATTCAATTTCCGGTCGCTTCTTGGTAATATAAAAATGCATTATTGTCAAGATTCAAGGAGGTTTCAAATGTACCAGATAAATAATAAAGGGAATTGGATAGCATTAAAAGAAAAAATTAAAAAAGCCTACGTAAATATATCCGAGGATGACCTAAAGTTAGAAAATGGTGATGAAGGCAAATTGTTAATAAGATTAGAAAAAAAACTTGGAAAAACTAAGAAAGAAGTTATTGCCTTAATTAGTGATCTTTAACTATTTCTATTGAAATTGAAATTTTCTCATCTCAAAGGACTAACTCCCTTTTCATCCTGAAGAGCGATTGAATCTGCTATTTTATTTCCTGATTATCTCCTTTATAAATTTAATATTTCAACTATAGGGATATTTGTGAACATACTTTTAGTTTATCCAACATATCCGGATACATTCTGGAGTTTTAAACACGCATTAAAATTTGTTTCAAAGAAGGCAAGCTTCCCGCCATTAGGACTTTTAACAGTTGCTGCCATGCTGCCAAAAGATTGGAATAAAAAGTTAATTGACTTGAATGCAACTAAGTTCAAAGATGAAGATATTCTGTGGGCGGATTATGTTTTCATCAGTGCAATGTCAATTCAGAGTGATTCTGTTGATGATGTAATTCAAAGGTGTAAAGAGCTGGACACAAAAATTGTAGCGGGTGGACCTTTATTCACAAGCAGTTCAGAATATTATAAAAATATTGATCATCTGATTCTTAATGAAGCTGAGATTACTCTACCTCAATTTTTAAATGATCTTAGCCAAGGAAAACCAAAGCACAAGTACACTTCTGAAAATTGGGCAGACGTTACAGCTACACCTTTGCCGCTTTGGGAAATTGTACCTATGAACAATTATACTTCTATGAATCTTCAGTATTCCCGGGGATGTCCTTATGATTGTGAGTTCTGCGACATAACGGTTCTTTATGGAAGAAAACCACGCACAAAAACCAAAGAACAGGTTATTGCCGAATTGGATGAATTATATTCTACAGGATGGAGAGGTCCCGTTTTCTTTGTTGATGATAATTTTATCGGCAATAAAGGAAAACTGAAAAGAGAAATTCTTCCCGCAATTGCCGGTTGGATGGAGAAAAGAAAAAATCCCTTTTTCCTGAACACTGAAGCATCAATTAATCTTGCAGATGATGAACAATTAATGCAGTTAATGGTAAAGGCAGGATTTGAAGCTGTGTTTATAGGGATTGAATCTCCAAATGAAGAAAGCCTGGTTGAGTGTAATAAATCTCAGAACAGGAACCGCGATCTCCTCTCAAGCGTAAAGAAAATTCAACGTGCTGGTTTGGAAGTACAGGGGGGATTTATTGTAGGATTCGATAATGACCCGCCTTCAATTTTTGAAAAGCTCACAGACTTTATACAGGAAAGCGGAATAGTAACTGCAATGGTCGGTCTGTTAAACGCACCCAGGGGAACTAAGCTTCAGAAAAGATTAGAAAACGAAGGAAGAATGCTTTATGATTTTAATGGAAATAACACAGACTTTGCAACTAATTTTATTCCTAAGATGGATTCCCAAACACTTCTCGATGGATATAAAAAGATACTTGATAAAATCTACTCACCTAAATATTATTACGAACGTGTTATGCTTTTCATAAAAGATTTTGAACCTAAGAAAAAGAAAGTTTTTCAATTAAACCCGAATTACATCCTGGCACTATTTAAATCCATGTTTAAATTAGGAGTGATTGGCGAGGAGAGAATTTATTACTGGAAATTATTTTTCTGGTCATTATTCCAAAAACCGCAGGTGTTTTCTTTAGCAATGTTGTTTGCGATTTATGGGTTTCACTTTAGAAAAATATCAAATAGTTAGTAGTTAATATCTTAAAAAGACTAACTTTTAGTTTTGGGGAAGCTATTGATATTTCTTAATTGGTTCAATTTTTATTCAAAAATCGGGCGTCAACATGGAAAAGATTAATAAAAAGAGAAAAATAAAATCGACAAAGAACCTGCCGCTTTCACAAATCAAATTTAAATTCGCGGATGACGTAAATGAATTTGCCGAAAACGTTGTTAACACAGTGCGGGAACCTTTTCTTATGCTGGATAAAGAACTAAGAATTATTAAAGCCAGCCGCTCTTTTTATGAATCCTTTAAGATAACCTCTGATGAAACAATTGGAAAACTTATATATGATTTGAGAGATCAACAGTGGGATATTCCTAAACTGAGAGAATTGCTTGAGATAATCCTTCCTGAGAAAACGTCATTTGATAACTATGAGGTTGAACACATTTTTTCTACAATAGGAAAACGTGTAATGCTGTTAGATGCCCGGCAAATTGCAGGATCTCATGGAAAAGAAAAGATAATTTTGCTTACCATCAAAGATATTACTGAACAAAAACGCGAAGAAGAAGCCTTAAGTAAGCAAGGTCACATAACTACTGAATACCTGGACATTCTTTTGGATCGTGCACAGGCACCAATTATTATCTGGGACTCCTCAATGGTTATAAGACATTTCAATCATCAATTTGAAAAACTCAGCGGCTATAATTGGACTGAAGTACATGATAAAAAAATTGAAATGCTTTTCCCAAAGGATAAAATTACTTCAACACTTGAGTTAATAAAAAATAATCTGGAAGTTGAAAATCCTGAAGTTATTGATATAGATATTTTGACAAAAGATAAAGATATCAAAACGGTTCTATGGAATTCAACAAATATTTATAATGGAGAAAGAAAAAAAACAGTTACAACAATTGCACTGGATATAACTAAGCGCAAACGGACAGAGGAGGCGCTGAGCATTTCTGAAATCCGGTATCGCCATCTATTTGAAACTGCGAAAGACGGTATTATCATCCTCGACTCAAAAACCGGGAAAATTGTTGATGTAAATCCGTTTGTGGTTGAATTATTCGGTTATTCAAAAGAATTATTAATTCAAAAAAAAATCTGGGAAATTGGATTCTTCAAAGATATAACTGCTAATAAAAATAAATTTTTAGAAATACAACGGGAAGAATATGTCCGTTTTGATAATTTGTTTTTTGAATCGGCTAACGGGCGAAAGATCAATGTTGAGTTCGTCAGCAATACTTATTCTATAAATCATCATAAAATAATTCAATGCAATATTCGCGATAATACTAGTCGCTGGCGTACGGAAGAAGCTTTGATTAAAAGTGAGGTAAAATATAGAACCCTGGTAACACAAAGTCCTGATGGAATTTTCATTATGTATTTATCAGGTGCTTTTTTATCTGTAAATAAAGCTATGTGTGATCTCCTTAAATACTCTGAAGAAGAATTTCTTTCTTCGGTAAAGCTATGGGATCTTTTGCCTCAAAAGTACTTGCCGATTGTCAAACGCAATTTCGCTTCTATACTAGAAGGTGAAATCCCCAAAAAGGCTTTAGAATATGAAGTAATAGGAAAGGATGGAGTTGTACATTTCTTGGCAGTACGGTCAGTAGCTTATTATAAGGATACTAAAATAATTGGAATGCAGGGTATTGCACGTAACATTACGGAACAAAAAAGGGCTGAAGAATCACTAAAATTATTTCGTACACTGATTGACCGTTCTAACGATTCAATTGAACTTATTGATCTTGAAACAGGATGTTTCCTGGATTGTAACGAAAAAGCATTCCAGGAACTTGGCTATTCACGCGAAGAATTTCTATCATTGAATTTATATACTGTTGCTCCGGCTCTAACCGAAAATAATTTTCCCAAACGTTTAGAATCGATCCGTAATTTAGACAGTTTACTTATAGAAGGAATCCACCGCAGAAAGGACGGATCTGAATTCCCTGTTGAAATAAATATGAAGTATGTTAAACTTGAGCGTGATTATGTTATTGCAGTAGTTCGTAACATCACTGAACGCAAACAGGTTGAACAGGAATTAATAAAAGCGAAAGAAAATGCTGAAGAAATGAACAGGATAAAAACAAATTTTCTTGCAAATATGAGTCACGAACTAAGAACCCCCTTGATTGGCATTCTAGGATATTCAGAATTTTTGGAGGAAGAAATAAAAGACAAAGAATTAATCCGGATGGTAAAAATTATCACGGAAAGCGGAAAAAGACTTAATAAAACGCTGAACAACATACTCGATATTTCCAAAATTGAATCCGATAGACAGCAAGTTAATATTAAAGAGCAGGATGTATTAAAATATTTAGCTGAAGAAATAAAATTATTTGAGATAGCGGCAGACGAAAAAAAGTTGACGCTTAATTTTGAAAGTTCTGAAGAAATATTAAATGCATATATCGATGAAGAGTTGTTCGTATCAATAATAAATAATCTTTTGAGCAATGCAATAAAGTATACAAATACAGGCACAATAAAGGTAACCGCAAAGCTTCGGGAGGATAAAGCAGTAATTGAAATTAAAGATACCGGTATTGGTGTGCCTCAGGATCTTCAGGAAATAATCTTTGATCCATTCAGGCAGGCGAGTGAGGGATTTACCAGAAAATTTGAGGGGGCAGGATTAGGATTAACATTAGTAAAAAAATATACAGATTTAATGGGCGGAACTATAAGCCTTAAAAGCCAACCTGGTTACGGGAGTAATTTTGTTTTAACGCTTCCTGTAAATCAGACTATTGAAGAAAATCTAATTGAAACAAACTGGGTTTAATTATTATGAAAGATAAGCGGGAAAATAATAAATCACCAAAACTAAAATTGCTATATGTAGAAGATGATTTAGTAGCAGTAGATATAATTACTAAATTGCTTGAAAACAAGTATGAAATTGATAGTGTCGGTAACGGACAAGATGCTTTAAAAATGGCAGAAGAAAAAACTTACGATGCTTTTTTAATTGATATTGGTCTACCGGGATCATTAGACGGAATTCAAACTACAAGAGAACTTAAGAAAATTAAAAACAATGGTAAGAAACCCTATATAGCAATTACCGCCTATGCTATGCCAAGTGAAGTGGAATCCTTTCTTTCCGGAGGACTAACACATTATATTTCCAAACCTTTTGAATTCAAAAATGTCTTTGAAGTACTTGAGAAAGCTTTAGAAAAATCGCGACCAAAAGAATCCCGATAATTATTAATGTTCAATTTCTCACTAATAGATGTAGTTCCTTTTTCATTCCTTTGATGGATTGAATTTACCTACCAAATAGTTGTATAATATCTTCGGTATAGGGTGGAATCATGACCAAACTCTATGAAAAAGAAAAAATAAAATCAATTAAATTCTCTCCGCTCAAAAATGCAATTGAAACCCGGGGATAACACCATTCAATTCGCTGAGAATATTATCAATACCATACGGGAGCCTTTGCTTCTATTGGATAAAGATTTAAAAGTACTTAAAGCCAGTCGTTCATTCTGTGATCTCTTCCAGGTAAGTTCAGATGAAACAGTTGGAACACTTATATATAATCTTGGAAATCACCAGTGGAATATTCCTAAGCTTAAAGAACTACTTGAAACTATCCTTCATGAAAAGACTACCTTTGATAACTTTGAAGTTGAACACAATTTTTCTGATATCGGTAATCGTATTATGCTTTTAAACGCCAGGCAAATTGAAAGAGCCATTGGACAAGAGAAGATAATTCTTCTTGCCATTGAGGATATTACCGAACGCAAACGGACGGAGAAAGCACTCAAAACCAGCGAAGAATTGTTCCGCGTAGCCAGCGAAAGCCTCACGGATATTGTTTACGATTGGGATATCAAAGATAAGATTGACTGGTATGGCGACATAGATGGTTTAATGGGTTATCCACCGGGGGAATTTCCCAGAACGCTTGATGCCTGGGCATTGTCAATCCATCCGGAAGACAAGGATCGCGTAATGGCGGCTTTGGAAGATTATCTTAAAGGTATAATTGCCCACTACATCATTGAATATCGTGTCAAGAGAAGAGATGGCAATCAACGATGGTGGTCGGTGCGCGGTACTGCACTTAGAGACGATCGGGGCGAACCTTACAGAATGATAGGTTCCATCACAGACATCACTGAGCGTAAACTTGCTGAAGAAGCATTGCGTGCATCAAAAAAAATCATCGAAGGAATTATCAACTCTATTCCTGTGAGAGTATTCTGGAAGGATAAGAATCTCGTTTACCTGGGTTGTAACAAAATATTCGCGAATGATGCGGGGTTTTCAGATCCAAAGGAAATTATCGGGAAAGATGATTACCAGATGACATGGCATGACCAGGCGGAATTGTATCGCGACGATGATAGCAGGGTTATTGAAAGTGGAATCCCTAAACTTTTCATCGAAGAAACTCAGACCACTCCCGAAGGGGATACTATCACGCTTCTTACAAATAAAATTCCCCTGCTCGGTTCTAAAGGGGAAATCATCGGCATACTGGGAACATATATTGACATTTCTGAACGCAAACGGGCAGAAGAAGAAATTGTAATGCTCGCTCACTCTTTAAAAAGTATTAATGAATGTGTAAGTATTACGGATCTGGAAGACAAAATAATATTTGTTAATCAAGCTTTCCTGAAAACTTATGGTTACCATGAAGAAGAATTAATCGGAAAACATATGGGCATAGTTCATTCATCAAAAAACCCTCTGGAAGTTTTTGATGAAATATTGCCTGCTACATTACAAGATGGATGGTATGGCGAATTATGGAATAAAAGAAAAGATGGAAGTGAATTCCAGGTTTATCTTTCCACAACTAAAATTAAAGATAAAACCGGCAAGATTTTAGGACTGATTGGAATTGCCACTGACATCACCGAGCGTAGGAAATTAGAAACAAATTTATTTAATGCAGCAGAAATTGCAAAACTCGGTTATTGGGAGTATGAAGTTGATGCAGGCAATTTTATTTTTAATGACCAGTATTTCAGACTCATACACGGTTCATCTGCTGAAAAACAGGGTGGAAATATAATGAGCGTTGAAGAATTTAGCAGGAAATTTGTGTATCCTGACGATTCAAATCAAGTGACAAAAGTATTGCAAGAGGCAGCTGAATCACCAGACCCGAATTATTTTGCAAATACAGAAGCAAGAGTATTTAGGGATAATGGGGATGTAGCAACTGTATCTGTTCAACTTAAGGTGATGAAAGATTCTTCGGGACATACCTACAAAGTATATGGTATTAATCAGGACATCACCAATCGTAAAATTGCTGAACAAGAATTGATTGCCTCTAAAGAAAAAGCCGAAGAGATGAGCCGGTTAAAATCTAACTTTCTTGCAAATATGAGTCACGAATTGAGAACACCTTTGGTAGGCATATTAGGTTATGCGGATGTCATGCGGCAGGACAATACAAACACTGAAGAAACAAAAGAGATGGCAGAAATAATTTACAACAGCGGTAACCGATTGGCTGAAACATTAAACTTAATTTTAGATATTTCACAATTTGAAACAGAAAAAACAAGCATAAAATTACAACAGTTAGAATTAGTTAGTAAAACTAAAGAAATAATTAATTCATTTAACGATGCAGCAAATAAAAAAGGATTATCCTTAAAAGCGTCATTCAGTCAGGGTTCAATAATTATAAACTTCGACGAACGTGCTTTCCGCTCAATACTAAATAACCTTATTAATAATGCAATTAAATTTACAATTGAAGGAAGCATTACAATAGCTGTCACCCTTAATACTACTTTTGTCGAAATAAAAGTTATTGATACAGGTATCGGAATAGCCGAAAAGAACTACCAAATCATTTTCGAGGAATTCCGCCAGGCTAGTGAAGGTTTCAACAGGAATTTTGAAGGCTCAGGGTTAGGGCTAAATATTGCAAAAAGGTTAGTTGAAAAATTCGGGGGAAACATTTCCGTTGAGAGTGAGGTTGGAAAAGGTTCAACTTTTATTGTGATTTTACCTCTTACTGATGTTAAATGAAAAGTCATTTATGTGCAAAATTGAATAGACAAACATCCACACAGATGTAGTCCACATTTCATCCTTTCGCAGGATACATTCCATAGATATATCTTTGTACATTCCTACAGTATCTCACATATAATAGAAAAGATCAATTAAGGATTCTAATCAAAAGGAGAAAGAATCATGAGTAAAGGTCAGAATACAAAAAAAGGTTCGAAGAAGGAACCGCAGAAAACAATGAAAGAAAAAAAAGCTGCTAAAAGAGACAAGAAAAACGAAAAGGAAAACAAAGGACTACTTGATGTAAAATTTAATTAGCACATCAAGCTGTTACTCTTTAATTAAAAATAAAAAAAAGATTTGTGACTACTAATTCATCAATTAAAAGGATTGCCTTTATTGGCAATTATTTACCGCGTCAATGTGGTATAGCAACGTTTACAACCGATTTGTGCGAAGCTATGGCAAAAAAGTATACCAATACAACATGCATTGCTCTGCCGGTTAACGATGTTGCAGAAGGTTATGCTTATTCAACACGCGTTCGATTTGAACTCACAGAGAAAGATATCGATTCTTACATAAGAGCCTCTGACTTTTTAAATATAAATAATGTTGACATGGTTTGTCTGCAATTCGAGTATGGAATTTTTGGAGGGAAAGCAGGAAGCCATATCCTGGCGTTGTTGCGCGGGCTACGTATGCCGATTGTTACAACTTTACACACAATACTAAAAAACCCTGACCCTGACCAGAGGCGGGTATTGGAAGAAGTCGCCGCATTATCGGATCGTTTGGTCGTTATGAGTGAACGTGGTTCTGAATTTCTGAAAGATATTTATAACGTATCTTTAGATAAAGTTGATATGATTCCACACGGTATCCCGGATGTTCCATTTGTGGATCCGAGCTTCAATAAAGATTTATTTGGAGTAGAAGGAAAAATTGTTTTATTAAGTTTTGGTCTGCTTTCCTCCAGCAAAGGAATTGAAACTGTTATATCCGCACTACCTGAAATTGTTACCCGTTATCCGAATATTGTTTATATCGTTGTTGGTGTAACACACCCTCACGTAATCCAACAAGAAGGTGAAACTTACCGTCTCTCTTTGCAATGGCTGGCTCAACAGAAAGGTGTGGAAAGGAATGTTATCTTTTACAACCGTTTTGTTAGTTTGGAAGAATTAGTTGAGTTTATCAGTGCCGCAGATATTTATATTACACCGTATCTCAACGAGGCACAAATAACATCAGGAACTCTGGCTTATACATTGGGAGCGGGTAAAGCAATTATTTCTACACCATATTGGTATGCGCAGGAAATGCTTTCGGAGGGACGGGGATTGTTGGTTCCATTCCGCGATTCTACAGCTATGTCTGAGCAGGTTATTAATTTGTTAAATAACGAGTCCCAACGGCATGCGATGCGTAAACGCGCTTATATGTTTGGGCGGGCAATGATTTGGCCTGAAGTGGCGCAACGATATATGGAAAGTTTTGAACGTGCACGAACAGAACGGAGACATTATATCCCGGCAGGATTTATTGCAAACGCACTCGATAAATATCCGGTTGAATTACCTCCTTTAAAACTCGATCATTTGGAACACTTGACGGATTATACAGGCATATTTCAACATGCCCTTTTTACTGTACCAAATTATTCTCATGGCTATACTACCGATGACAATGCCCGGGCTCTCCTTGTAAGTATTCTCTTGGATGAATTGGGCAGCAGCAAAAGTTTGGGATTAGCTTCCCGCTACCTTGCATTTCTTGGGTATGCATTTAACAATCAGACTAAACGATTTCGAAATTTTATGGACTATCAGCGCAATTGGCTGGAAGATTCCGGATCGGACGATAGTCATGGTCGTGCACTTTGGGCTTTAGGAACTGTATTAAATCATTCTAATACACCTGCACTCAGCAGTATGTCGGGCTGGTTATTCGAACAAACTTTACCTGCAATACTCTTAACTACCAGTCCCCGTGCCTGGGCATTTGCACTTATCGGCATTCATGAATATTCACAAAAATTTGCCGGTGATAGCAGGGCGAGCCATGTGCGGGATGAACTAGCAGGACGACTTCTGACATTATATCAAAATAATCGTTCTAATGAATGGCTCTGGTACGAAAAAGTATTATCATACTGCAATGCTGTACTGCCCCATGCTTTACTCGTTTGTGGAGAATCAATCCCTAACAAGGCTATGACCGAAGCCGGATTGGAGTCCTTAAATTGGCTTACCGATTTGCACCGTGCAGATGAAGGTCACTTTGTACCGATCGGTTCTAATGGATTCTATCAGCATGGAGGTGAGCGAGCCAGATTTGATCAACAACCCGTTGAAGCACAAGCAATGGTATCAGCTTGTTTGGAAGCTTTCAAAATTACCGGGGACAATTTTTGGAACAAAGAAGCTCGCCGCGCATTTGAATGGTTCCTGGGACGTAACGATTTAAATCTTTCTCTTTACGATCCGACAACCGGCGGTTGCCGTGATGGTCTCCATTCTGATCGTGCAAATGAGAATCAGGGAGCAGAATCAACTTTAGCTTTTCTACAATCACTTATGGAATTACGTCTGGCCGAACATTCACATTTATCAATGGAAGACAATATTAAAATGACACAATAAGCACATGAAGAACTTTTTCACCGTAATAAACTAAATCCGATTCTTACTGCGGATAATTGGCCATATCCAATAAATAGTGTTTTTAACCCCGGCGCTACTCTTCTGCAAGACGGCACTACTTTGCTTTTGTGTCGGGTTGAAAACAGAAATGGGCAGTCTCATCTCTGTGCTGCACGTTCAGCTAACGGTGTTGATGGTTGGATTATTGATTCAAAGCCAACTTTAATGCCGGACCCTGTAAATTTTCCTGAAGAGTGCTGGGGAATTGAAGACGCTCGTATTACCCGCATTCCTGAATTACACAAGTATGCAGTTGTTTATACCGCTTACACACGCGATGGACCTGGAGTAGCTTTAGCGCTCACAGAAGATTTTCACAACTTTGAACGCTATGGTATTATAATGTCGCCTGAAGATAAAGATGCAGCTTTGCTTCCACATCGTATCGGGAAATATTGGGCTTTGATACATCGTCCGGTGAGTGCCCCCAGAGCACATATATGGATATCCTATTCACCTGATTTACAACATTGGGGCAGCCATAAATTAATGTTGGAAGCCCGCCGGGGCGGCTGGTGGGATGCCAATAAAATAGGAATGTCATCTCCACCAATTGAAACACCGGATGGTTGGCTTATGATTTATCATGGTGTTAAGCAAAATGCAGCTGGTTGTATTTACCGGCTCGGACTTGCATTATTTGATTTGAATAAACCTGAACTTTGCCTTAAGCGAAGCGAGGAATGGGTATTCGGACCGGATGAACCTTATGAGCAGGAAGGTGATGTAAATAAGGTAGTCTTTCCTTGCGGTCAAACAATTGCTCCTGATGGAGATACAATAAAGTTATACTATGGTGCAGCTGATATGAGTATTGCCCTGGCTACCGGCAGTATTAAAGAATTGCTTAGGTGGCTTGATCAACATAATTCATAAAAAAAGAAACAAGTATTATGAAAGCATTAGTATATCACGGACCTGAGAAACGTGCGTGGGAAGAAAAACCGAAACCAAAAATTAAGGATTCAACCGATGCTATTATCAGGGTAACAAAAACTACTATATGCGGAACAGATCTCCACATCATGAAAGGAGATGTTCCTGAAGTGGTTGATGGACTCATACTCGGACACGAAGGAGTTGGAGTTATTGAAGAAACCGGAAAAGGCGTTTCAAATTTTAAAGTCGGGGACAAAGTTTTGATCTCATGTATCACGGCTTGTGGAAGTTGTGATGCGTGCAGGAAAGGAATGTATTCGCATTGCGAAACCGGAGGCTGGATCCTTGGTCATCTTATTGATGGCACACAGGCAGAATTTGTTAGAATACCTCATGCTGATACCAGTCTTTATCATGTACCGGATGGAGTTGATGATGAAGCGATCGTTATGTTGAGCGATATTTTACCCACCGGATTTGAATGCGGCGTTCTTAAAGGACAGGTAAAACCGGGTGATACTGTTGCAATAGTTGGTGCAGGACCTATCGGGCTTGCAGCTCTTCTCACTGCTACAATTCTATTCTCCCTGCAGAAATTATTATGGTTGATTTGGATGAGAACAGACTAAATGTTGCCAAAACTTTCGGGGCAACAAAACTTGTTTCCAAAAATGCAGTAAAAGAAATAATGGAACGCACCAATAATAAAGGTGTGGATGTTGCAATCGAAGCTGTGGGCATACCAACCACTTTTGATATCTGCCAATCAATTGTTGCGGCGGGAGGACATTTAGCAAACGTTGGCGTGCACGGGAAAAGTGTTGAGTTACATCTCGAAAAATTATGGTCAAGCAATATTACAATTACAACCCGGCTTGTTGATACAGTAACAATACCAATGTTGTTGAAAACAGTACTGTCGGGAAAACTAAAGCCAAAACAGTTAATCACTCATCATTTTGATTTGAATGAAATCATGAAAGCGTACGATACATTTGGAAATGCTGCAAAGGAAAAAGCTCTCAAGGTCATTCTTACTAATTAGAGATAAGAAATGACGAGTAAGATTTTTGTTATTCAAAGCAATAAAGGATAAAAGCTATGAACAAAAAAACAATAGGTGTTATCGTAATTATAATTGGTTTGCTGATGACTCTTTATACCGGATTTAATTATGTAACAAGAGAAAAAATAGTGGACATGGGCGATGTTCATATGACAATGGATGAAAATCATACTACAAATTGGACTCCATATTTAGGGATAGGGATAATGGTAATTGGCGGTGTTGTTTTTTTATCCGGGAAAAAGAAATAGTTGAACTTAATAAAATAATTCACAATGCTTAATGAGGTGAGAAAAATGAGTACAATAAACAATAGACTATTAGTCTTTACGTTTTTAGTCTTCGTGATGTTCTTCTTATACTTTGGCAACGTGATAATAATGAGTGGTAGAATATCTGGAAGGATGAATGAAAACGGTGTATCGGGCAGTAACCAAATAATCATAGATGAAATTGGTTATACAACAATTTTGCTGTAACTGAAAAATAGCTGTTGAGTAAGAACATATATCAATGATTTTTATTTTTAATCTCGTTTAGATGTATATGCATATATACTATTTTGAAAAAAACGCCGTGGTTATCACAAGTTCAATGAATGAATGATTTTTTTAACAACTTAATGAAAGAACTACAATGAAAACACAAATTGCTATTTTATCCATTTTCTTGATGTTTGTCCTGGCCATGCCTGCGAATGTATATGGACAAGACCAACTTCAAAAATACTTCAGCGATACTGCTGTCAAAGTAAAAGCAACTGAAAACCCGGCAGAGAAGCGCCAAATCCTTAAGGATTCATTTAACGATATGTCCAAAGCCCTGGACAAGATTCAAAATTCGGGATTGATTTCAGATAATGATCAAACAAAGCTTCATCAACTAAGTATTACATTGCAGGACAAACAAGATGAACTTGCAGGCGTGAACGGTTATGAACGAGTATCAGATTCACAACTCAATAACTTTTCAAATTACGTTGTGCAGAGTATGGAACAAGCAGACCAAATGATAACCATTAGTCTTGTTGCCGCTTTACTGATACTCATTGCGCTAATACTTATTCTATAATGGTTTTTCAAAAACCGGATTCATATGCGAATCCCTCACATCCGGTCGATCAAGAGAACCAAATACTCATTGCTCTTAACGCGCGTTGGTTGTGTAGTGATAGCTTTATTCCTAAGCTCGTGCGGTGTTAATCTTCTTGTTCAGAATAATACACAATATGATGCGAAAGATTTAAATACAACGCAATACTCTATCATATTCTTCATCCATGGCGACGGCGACTATGTCTACCATGATAACAACAGTAACGAACTCAATGCCGACGGCGAAACTCTTGCAAGCGCAATAAGGGTCGCACAGCAAAACCCAAATGCAGAAGTGTTCATCTTCCATCAAAAACCCGCAAGGCATTTCCTGTTTTTTTTCCCTCTTCGGGACGGAGAGTTCTATTATTACCGGAACGGACGGCTCATTGCAAATGAATTATATTGGCACGATAAGGAGCAATCAAACTTCGATCTTGAAGCAGAGTTGTATAATCGTTTCAAGATTAACAATCAGCACAGGATGATAAATTTGTTCCTCTACTTTGGCCATGAAATTCCTGAATTCGGCGGTGCAGGCTATGATGCATCATATCCGGATCGCACATTTACTGTTAATGATCTGGCAGGCGGGATGAAATTATTTGCAACTAATTTCTCTAAGTTCGATCTCGTAGTACTCTCTACTTGTTTTGGCGGTACACCTTACACTATAGGTACGCTTGGACAGTTTTCAAAAACCATTATCGCTTCTCCCGACAATCTTCATTTATCATACTTCGATCTTCATTTGATGGAACAGCTGGATATCAATTTGCAGGATGGAGACGTACCGGCTTTTGCAAAAAGATTCGCACAGCAGGCATTTGATCGGTTAACAGAGAATATCCAAACTGCTGTTAGCGTTGTTGTGTATGACGTGGATCGTGTGCAGAAATACTTACAATCAATTAATAATATTTATGACCATACGCTGACCAACTTGAAAGCAGAGACACAAATATCCCCGGCAAATATTGAGCATTGTGATTGTGCCGATGTTTCTGCATATAAATTACCGACAATGGATGAAGGCATAAATGTGTTTTTCCGTTCCGCAAGATTTGGACGGTTTAAAAACAAACAGAAACATTCGGGATGGGAATGCTGGAAGTACGAAAGCCGGAGTTTGCAATCTCAAAGAATACAGTAAAAGGATTTGCAATCAGCATTATAGTTATACTTTCCCGATAAAATGAAAACTTGAAAATAAACTGTAACCTTAAACTAAAAAAAGGCATCTGGAGTTATATGAACAATTTAAAAATTTTTATATGCTATATACTGAAGCGGTTATATTAAAGGATGACAAAAACATTAGTAGGAAAAAATTATTTTGATGAAAGATAAACATATCCCGGTTGGTAAAATTCTTGGAATTCCAATTTATTTAGATTATTCCTGGTTTCTAGTTTTGGTATTACTAACATGGATGTTAGCACAAAGTTATTTTCCAAATGAATTCAAAAATTGGACGAAATTCTCTTACTGGTCGGTTGGTTTTATAACTTCAATTTTATTCTTTGTTAGTATTTTACTTCATGAATTTGGTCATTCAATAATAGCGATAAAATATAAAATTAAAGTAAAACGGATAACACTTTTCATTTTCGGTGGAGTTGCTGAAATTTCAAAAGAACCACCAAAATCATCGGCAGAATTTTGGATTGCTATTGCCGGTCCGATTACCAGTTTCATATTAGCTGCTATCTTTTATTTATTAGCAAAATTATTTGAACAGAATCAATATCTTATGGCTTCATTTCAGTATCTTGCTTTAATAAATTTTATCCTGGCAATTTTTAATTTAATTCCGGGATTTCCGTTAGATGGGGGAAGAATTTTCAGAGCTATAGTGTGGGGTATTTCAAAAAACTACAAAAAAGCAACTACAATTGCAGCCAACGCCGGAAGATTTTTCGGATTCATTTTTATTATGTTTGGCGTTTTCCAGGTATTTCAAAATAATGTCTTTAATGGTTTATGGATAGCATTCATTGGCTGGTTTCTTGAAAGTGCCGCAAATTCCCAGGTTCAAAGACAGGCACTTAATGATTTACTATTCGGGCACCATGTGCATGAAGCGTTGTCGAATGATTTTGGTATTGTATATCCCGATTCTACTGTTCAGGAAATTATAGATAATCATTTCATTGGCGCTAACCGCAGATGTTTACTGGTAAAAGAAAATAATATAATGGTAGGATTCCTCACTCCCAGGCAAATAAATTCCATTTCAATAAGTGATAGGCAAAATAAAACTGTAAAAGATGTAATGATGCCGTTACAAGACATTATTAAAATAAATTCTGATGAACTATTATTAGACGTATTAAAAGCCAGGGACAAAAATGATGATAGCGAGATACCTATTATAGAAAACGGCAATTGCGTTGGAATACTAAATCACAACAGTATTTTCCAATTTATATTTGAACTTCATAAGTTGGGTCATTAATCTCAATAAAAGAAATCTCTTGTTATTTTTTCCAAGGCATTATCGCATTCAGTTAAAAATCCTAATGAGGAAGAACCGACATTTGCCAGGACTTACCTAGCCTCAAAGATGTAGTCCTTCTTTCATCCCTTTGACTTATTTATATAATCGCAATTCCTGCGTAAATTTTTAACAATTAAAGAACAAAAACTAAAATTGTGTGATACCGCACTATGACAGCGTTGCTATTCCGCTGGAAGCTGCACAAACCCTACGGCATAGATGATAAAATTTTTAACCTGGATTGCGAACTATAAGCAAGTTCAAAAAAAATAAATAGTTGTAATTAAAATTTATGTACTTAAATATTAGAGGTAATTAAAATGAGAAAAAGCAGTTCTTTTGCTGCCTTAATCTTCATCATAATTCTTGGCATTGGTATAGGATTAGCTTTTGCCATGTATACAGGTCCGGCTAACATAGAAAGCATATGGGTTGGGATTATTGCATTTGTTATTGCCCTCTTTGTTTCTCTCTCAATTAAGATTGCGGATCAGTGGGAACGTGTGGTGATATTGAGATTAGGTAAATTTCGTTCACTCCGGGGACCGGGACTTTTTTTTATTATCCCGATCATTGATGCAATACCTTACTGGATTGATACACGCGTAATCACTTCTTCATTCACCGCAGAGAAGACACTTACAAAAGATACAGTCCCGGTGGATGTAGATGCAGTGCTATTCTGGAAAGTTATAGATCCAAAGAAGGCAGCCCTGGATGTAGCCGACTATCAAAGTGCAATAAGTTGGGCTTCTCAAACTGCTCTGCGCGACGTCATTGGCAAGACTATGCTTTCCGATATGCTGGAAGGCAGGGAAAAGATTAGTAATGAGTTACAAAAAATTATTGATGAACGCACCGAGCCATGGGGCATTAATGTTATTTCAGTTGAAGTTAAAGATGTACTGATTCCATCGGCTTTGGAAGATGCGATGTCGATGCAGGCTCAAGCAGAAAGAGAACGCCAGGCAAGAGTAATCCTGGGAGATTCTGAAAGACAGGTAGCTGAAAAATTTGAAGAAGCGGCAAGAACCTACACAAACAATCCTGTGGCTTTACATTTAAGGGCGATGAATATGCTCTACGAAGGTTTGAAACAAAACTCTACAATTGTAATTGTACCCAGTTCAGCCATAGATACAATGCAGCTTGGTGGTATGGCGGGGTTAACGGCATTAACTATGGGAATCGGTCAGGATAAAGCGAATAAAGAAAAAGAGAACGAACCGAAAAAATAAGTATCACTTTAATGAATGATTGAAAGAGAAATCATGACTAATACAGATAATAAAAAACTTTATGAAATTGGCATGGTCGGTCTTGGGGTTATGGGGCGGAATTTTTTACTAAACATGGCAGATCATGGTTTCCCGGTAGCCGGCTATGATAAAGATGTAAGAAAGTTGAAGCCTTACGCCAGGAATCAGAAGGAAAGAGATATTCAAGGTGCAGAGAATATTCAATGAGTTTATTTCAATTACTTCGCAAACCACGAGCGATAATGATGCTCGTTCCGGCAGGGGCTCCGGTTGATTCTGTTATCAAAGATTTGCTCGAACACTTACAGCCTGGCGATCTTATCATTGATGCGGGTAATTCTTACTTTAAAGATACAAACCTTCGTGCAAGTAGATTGGAGGAAAAAGGTATTCATTTTATCGGCGTTGGTATATCCGGCGGCGAGGAAGGTGCGCGTTATGGACCAAGTATAATGCCCGGCGGACTTAAAGAATCTTATGAAAGAGTTCGACCGATATTCGAAGCTGCCGCTGCTAAAGTAAATAACCAGCCATGTGTGACGTACCTTGGTCCGGGATCAGCAGGGCATTTTGTAAAGATGGTACATAACGGAATTGAGTATGCTATGATGCAGCTCATCTCAGAAACATACGACTTGATGAAACGCGGTCTTAATTTTACGGATGATCAACTGCATGATGTTTATAATGAGTGGAACAATGGCGAACTAAATAGTTATTTGATGGAGATTACAGGTCAATATTTTTAACAAGGCAGATGAGAAGACAGGCAAACGGCTGATTGACGAAATCCTTGATGTAGCCAGGCAGAAAGGAACAGGCATGTGGACTTCGCAAAGTGCAATGGAGCTTCAAGTTCCGATTCCAACAATTGACTTAGCCGTCGCTATGAGAGATATATCTGTATATGAGAATCAACGGGAAAGCGCCGGCAAAGTTTTGCAATGGCAGACGCTGATTTTTAAAGGCGATCAAAATACATTTCTTACCCAATTACGTCACGCGCTTTATACCGGTATGATCATCACTTATGCACAGGGTATGGCTTTATTAACTGTAGCTTCGGATAAATATAATTATAACCTTGACCTTGAAGCAGTAGCCCGCATCTGGCGGGGTGGCTGCATTATTCGAGCCGGTTTGCTTGAAGACATTCAGAATGCGTTTCACACAAAAAATGATTTACCAAATTTATTACTGGATCCTATTTTATCGAAGAAGATTATAGAGAACCAGGAACATCTTCGTTATATAGTTTGCCGTGGGGCTGAATTAGGAGTACCGGTTCCTGCGCTGATGTCATCTCTCAGTTATCTTGATGCTTACCGCAGTTCCTGGCTGCCGGCAAATCTCATCCAGGCACAGCGGGATTATTTTGGAGCCCACACCTACGAACGAATTGATTCCAAAGGTACATTTCATACCGAATGGATTAAGGAGTGACATCTATGCAAACAAATGAACAGCTCAAACCAACAGTATTCGTAATCTTTGGTGGAGGTGGAGATCTTACCTGGCGCAAACTTGTACCGGCTTTATTTGATCTTTCCGAAGACCGTAGTATGCCTCCACGATTATCAATCATTGCGGTTGATCGCGTTGAATTTAGTGATGAAGAATTGCGGCAGCGTCTTCATGACGGTGTTAATCAGTTCTCGCGCCATGGAACTGTTGACGACGAAAAATGGAAACAGTTTGCTATACATATCTATTATCATCAGGGCGATTTCAAGAAGACGGAGACTTATACTGCTTTAAAAGCAAAATGCGAGAAACTGGAAAAAGAATGGAATGCTAAAGCCCAACTGATTTTTTATATGGCTACACCTCCTATTATGTTTAGCGAGATACCGAAATTTCTTGGCGATGCCGGATTATCAAACGACCGGGAACACGCAAGATTAGTGGTCGAAAAACCAATCGGGTACAATTTAGAATCAGCTATAGAATTAAATAAAATATTTACCAACAGCTTCCATGAATCCCAAATATTTAGGATTGACCATTACCTTGGCAAAGAAACAGTACAAAATATTCTGGCGTTCCGATTTGCTAATCCGCTCTTTGAACCAATTTGGAACCGGCGTTATGTGGACTATGTGACCATTACTGTTGCCGAAGATTTGGGAATAGGACATCGCGGAGGTTATTACGATAAAGCAGGCGCATTGCGGGACATGGTTCAGAATCATCTAATGCAATTACTTTGTCTTGTTGCGATGGAACCGATGGTTTCCTTTGATGCAGATGAAATACGTAATAAGAAAGTTGACGTTCTTCATGCTGTCCGTCCAATTCCACGCGATGAAATAAATCAGAATGTGGTTCGCGGACAATATGGCAAAGGCAAGGCAGGCGATCAAGAAGTAAGTGGATATCGTGAAGAAAATGGAGTGTCGCCTGATTCACAGACAGAAACATTTGTAGCAATAAAACTGTTCGTGGATAATTGGCGCTGGCAGGATGTGCCTTTTTATATCCGCACAGGAAAACGTCTTGCGCAGAAGTCATCTGAAATTGTAATCCAATTTCGTTCTGTTCCACATCAATCATTTCCAAAGGAAGCGTCAATCGATTGGCAATCTGCACGTATTATCATCACAATTCAGCCCGATGAAGGCATCGTACTTCGCTTTCAGGCAAAGGAGCCTGGTCCAAAAGTACTATTGAAACAGGTTGATATGCAGTTCAAATATCGGGAAAGTTTTTCCGGACCATTTCCGGACGCTTATGAAACATTACTTTGGGACATTATGCAAAACGATGCAACACTGTTTATGCGTGCCGATCAGGTTGAGGCTGCATGGCGAATTCTGATGCCGGTGCTTGAAGAATGGGCAGAAAAGAAACCAACTAATTTTCCTAATTACCCTGCCGGTTCCTGGGGACCGGAAGCGACAGAAAAACTACTTAGTCCGCAGGGGCATCATTGGTTGCAGCCAACATGATTAGTAGAGAAATATGGAAGGCGATAAAATGAAAAGAGAAATTCCAATTACAACATTACCATATTGCAAACACATGACAGCAAAGTGGGATCCAGTGTTACTGTTGACGGGGTTATAAAAGCAGACAAAATTATCCTTCTTGTTCACGATCGCCAGGTACATTCGATAAAGGTGGAAATAGTAAAACCTGGTTCATCCTATTAATCTATTTAAGCATTATTTCTTCCTTCTAAATAAACTCACTCAAAAAGATGTAGTCCCTTTTTCAACCTTTTGCACTATATAATTAAGAGAATTCCATTCGTACTTTATTAAGGTATAAGACTGATTTCTACATATGTAAGTCATTTGGCGCAAGCATAAAAAATTTGATCTCTAAGTTCATTTGTTCCTGAAATAAAATACAAGTAGAATTTCGAGCCTAAACAAAAATTTAATATACAATGATTAATCTCGTATTGTAAATTGACAAAAATAATATCTCTATTCCAAAAATTATTAGTATGAATTCTTTTGTAAAAGCAGGTCCAAATTTTTTTGCAGCTGTAACGTGTTTTTTTATATTCGTGTTATTTATTGACCAGGCTAATCTGCTCGACATCATTTGGGAAAACAGCAGTAGCATAAACATTGTCCATCCTGCAGAAATTGAAAATTGCGATTTTCAAACTACCCCCCTACTTGATAGGATCGATTTTCATAATAATAAAATATCTGTAAAATCAAAAACAAATTTACCTGTCAATCATTCTTCATTACTCAAATTCATTATTACCGATGAGGACAGCCCTTCAATCGAAAGTATTAACGTTGAAGTTATTGATGTGAACCGGTTTTATAAATTTGAAGATATTGTTAATTATTTTTTCACTGAAAACGCCAGCGTAATTTACCTTCGAAACAACTCACTTCTAATTTGAGATCCCTTTCTTAATCATCTTTCTTTATTATTTTTTTAATCAAATAAAAGATTATCATAATATTTATAGTGAGGAATGAACATGGAAGACAATGAAAAAATGTTCGAAATATATTATGGGGGAAAAACAGCAGAAATATTTTCAACCGGTAAACAACATCTGTGGGGAATAGTACTTGCCCGAGGAGAAGGAGAGCGTTAGAAACGACATTGAGAAATTAAATTTAAATATGATCGATTCGGTTGCCTCCTAAATAAAGATAATAACGGCTTCTTCCGTTGGAATAACTCTATAAAATCCGATTAATGATAAAACTAAAGCCGTCATTTTTGATAAAAGAATTATAGAGTAAAGAAATATTATTCTATAAATCGGAAAGCTATTAAACAAAGGCTAAGTGAAATCAAATGAGCAAACAATTAAGCGTAAGCAAACAAGGCCGGGTAGATATGGATCTGGATTCTCTGATGAAAATGCTGTCCAACAATGACGGCATGACTCGAAAGAAAGCAAGGAAAACATTAGTAGCTCTTGGTAAACCCGCAGTCCCTTTCCTAACCCGAACCTTGCGAAATTCAAAGCTTGATCACCTTCGCTGGGAAGCAGCCAAGGCTCTAGGTTCTATCGGCGATGCCAGAGCAATACCATCATTGGTGAAATCTCTCGAAGACAGCGACCAGGATGTAGCATGGTTGGCTGCTGAAGCTTTAATTAAATTCAAAAAAGTGGACCTGGAAGGCATTATTAAAAGCACTGATTAAAAGTGAAGATGATTCTATTTCATTGCGTCAAGGTGTGCATCATGTTTTACGGAATCAGAAAGAGGATGGCTTCAACGATTTGCTTACAACTCTTTTGGCGGCTTTAAAATCAAGCGCAGCTCCGGAATCGACTGCAATTGCTGCGAATGAAATCCTTAAGCGAATTAAGGCAAAACCATGAATACACATTAACGAACACCAACATAAAGATACTCGTTCAGTTTAACATAGTATGAACAAAGTGACAAGATGAGGAAAAAGAGATTGATTAAATATTTGTTTGTGGATATAGGCGGTGTTTTGCTCACCGACGGATGGAGTCATGAGTCACGAAAACTAGCTGTCAAAAAGTTCGATCTGAATCCAGATGAAATGGAAAAAAGACATAACCAGGCTTTTGAAACTTACGAGTTAGACAAACTTACTATTAAGGAATACCTGAACCGTGTTGTGTTCTACGAGAAACGCTCGTTTACTCAGGCTCAGTTTAAGAAATTTATGTTCTCTCAGTCGAAGCCATATCCCAAATGATCGAGTTGATTCGCAAAATTAAAACAAAGTATGGATTGAAAATTATTGTAGTCAGCAATGAAGCACGTGCATTAAATGCCTACCGAATTCGAAAATTCAATCTTGATGAATTTGTGGATTTTTTCATTTCTTCCTGCTATGTACACTTGCGAAAACCTGACATTGACATCTTTCGTCTTGCGTTGGACACGGCTCAATCACCAGTTGGGCAAGTACTTTATATAGAGAACACACCGATGTTCGTCAAGATCGCAGAAAGCTTAGGGATTAAAAGTATTCTTCACACTGATTACGAGTCCACTTGTGCGAAACTATCTGCGTTCGGGTTAAAGATTAAAGAATAAAAAAGGAAAAAGATTATGCGTTATTTTTTTGTATTAATCACAGCATTGTTCTTCTTGAGCATTTTAAATGCACAAGTAGAAAAAGTTAATAATGATCATCAGAAAAAGGAAACCGGGAAAACTCCAGTACCGGGAGATAATTTAAAAAATCCATTTACGGATAAAATAAGTTCTGCTTTTGATGGTAAAATAATATTTATTCAGAACTGTGCTTCCTGTCATGGTAATGAAGGACTTGGTGATGGACCTTTCAGGCAAAAGTTTAATTCCAAAACCTGATAACCTTACGAGCGATGAAATAGCCAAAAGATCTGATGGCGAAGTATTCCTGAATATAAGTGACGGGGCAACAGGAGTTATGATTCCCTGGAAGTTTATACTTTCTGAAAATCAAAGATGGCACTTAGTTGATTATATAAGAGAACTAAAGGAAAAATCAAAATAGAGGAATCCAATAATGAAAAAATACATATTCAGAAAAAGTAATTTTTGGGGAATAATGTTTTTAATAGCGGTAATATTCTCACCGGAAAGCAGTGCCATTCCAAGTTTTGCACGCCAAACAAATTTACCCTGCAGTTCCTGTCATACAATTTTCCCTGAACTAAATGCTTTCGGAAGATTTTTTAAGTTGAATGGATACACTTTGGTTGGCGTAAATACAATAGAAGTTAACGATACA
Organism: uncultured Ignavibacteria bacterium; assembly: GCA_963727535.1. GTDB lineage: Bacteria > Bacteroidota > Ignavibacteria > Ignavibacteriales > Ignavibacteriaceae > RBG-16-34-14. The sequence continues at coordinate 857,854 of CAVSGR010000006.1, read as the reverse complement.
ACTGATCCAAATGAAGATGTGGATTTCAATCTTTTAAAAATACCACCGGTATCATTAATGATCCAGGCGGCATATACATATAAGACAAAAGAGCAGCCGGAAACTCAAAACAATAATGTGTCGCTCCCACAGCAGCTAAGTATATTCTTTGGAGGAGAAATTGCTCCCCATCTTGGTAGTTTCATCCAGGTTTCCTACGATGACCAGGGGGCTGCATTTGGGATTGATAACATAGATATCAGGTATGCTAATCAAACAGAACTTGGATCAGAAAATTTGTTATACGGAGTTACTTTAAATAACAATCCGACTGTGCAGGATATCTGGAATAGTACTCCTGCCTGGAGTTTTCCATACGCATCTTCTTCGGTTACAGCATCTTCAATAACTTCAACATTAATTGAAGGAGGATTAGCGCAAAGTGTGGCGGGTTTAGGTGTTTATGCTTTATTGAATAATTTATTATATGCCGAATTTAGTATTTACAAATCGGCTCAACAGGGCGGCGCTCATCCACCTGACGGCACAAGCTTTGGGATTATTAAATCATTAGCTCCCTACTGGCGGCTCGCACTTCAAAAACAGTTTAATGATCAATATGTTGAAATAGGTACGTTCGGAATGTTAACAGAAATGTACCCGGCAGGTATTACAGGATTAACAGACCAGTATAATGATTTGGGATTTGATTTAAATTATGAAAAATCTTTTAGGCAATAATCAACTTACCGCTCACTACAAGTTTTATACTGGAAAAAAGAAATCTTGGTGCAACATTTAATTCAAAGGGATCATTGAATCAATCTTTAAATTTAAATTCGTTTAAAATTGTCGGAAATTATTATTTGGACCAGCAGTTTGGTTTTTCATTAGGATATTTTTCAATTACTGGAGATGGTGATGCCGCATTTTATGCCCCGGCAGAATTTTCTGGAAGCTCAACAGGTATGCCCGACAGCAGAGGAGTAATTGCAGAATTTGATTTTCTGCCGTGGTTAAATACAAAATTTTCAGTTCAGTATATAGCGTACAATAAATTTAACGGTTCCGGTGATAATTATGACAGTGCGGGCAGAAATGCATCGGACAATAATTCTTTTTACTTATTAGCGTGGTTGGCTTTTTAATAAAATACAAGAACTTTGGTTTAGAGCTATAAAATTGGATTAGAAAAAATTGGAGTATTAGTTGAAAGTATTAGTTTTTAACTGTGGAAGTTCTTCTTTGACCTTTAAACTATTTGAAAGGAATATCAATCACTCGATTAATGTTGTATTCTCCGGGAAAGCACACAGATTAAATGTTGAAGGTGATGAGTCTCCTTTCATCGAATATTTTTTCAACAATAGTTATGAAAACGAAAAACTTTCTGAAAATACCCATGCGTATGCAGCAGAGTTAATTCTTAAAAAATTAAATGATACAGAAATAGAATTTAATTTCATAGGTCATCGTTGGATTCATAGTGCCGGAGAGTTTAAAACTGTCTTTATCAATGATGAATTGATTCGTAAATTGTATAAGCTTATACCGTTATTTCCTATCCATCATCCCACCATACTTAGCGTTATAAATAAATGTAAAAGTCTATTACCATATATACCGCAATATATTACAGTTGACAGCACGTTTCATTCATCTATTCCGCCGGAAGCTTATATATATGCTCTTCCTAAAAATCTAATTAATAAGTTCGGATTTAGGAAATACGGATTTCACGGTCTCTCCTATCAATATGTTACTAACAATGCCAGCAATTATTTAAAAGACATCAGTACAAAAACTGAAAATAATTGCTTGTCATTTAGGTACCGGCGGTTCAAGTGTTGTAGCAATTAAAAATGGTTTATCTATAGATACATCTATGGGCTATACTTCGCTGACCGGCTTGGTTATGAGCACTCGTACTGGTGACATAGATCCAATGCTCGGTATTTATTTTATGTATAAATACGGTTATCGTCCTGATAACCTGATGAATTTACTAAACAAAAAAAGCGGCTTGCTTGGTGTGTCTGAATTTTCCAGCGATATAAGAGATATTATTAAAAAAATACGTTCCGATAAAAATGCCCAACTTGCATTTAATATGTATATCCACCGGTTAAAAAAATACATAGGGAGCTATGTCGTTGTTTTAGGTGGTTTAGATCTATTAATCTTTACTGATGATATAGGAGTTAATAATTGGTTTGTTCGGGAAAAAGTATGCGAAGAGATGGATTGGTGTGGAATTAAAATGGATTTACAGAAAAATCGGGATACAGTAATGAATGGCATTTCACAAATAAATTCTACCAATGATAAAGTAAAAATATTAATTGTTCCAAACGCAGAAGAACTTGAAATATTTAACGAAGGCGTAAGATTAATGGAGGGAAATCAAAAATGATTTTATTATTAAACCCTTACCCTCCTTTAATGCAATGGAGTATTATGGACGGTAAGAACCTTCTTGAAGGTAAAGGCAGGTTAGGAACCGAATTCATTAATAGTGTAGTTGAAGCTATCGGAAATATAAGGAAAATAAAAGGTATTGGTTATTTCTTATACAATGGTGGCGGAGAAATTAAAAGTTCAATCCATATTTTTGATTCGAATACGTTACAGAACTTAAAAAAATGTGTCCATCTCTTACCGGAGTATAACAACTTAACTTATGAATCCGTCCTGCTTTGGTACGAAAAGATGCCATGGGTAATGCATGTTTTATTTTGCGATACGGGCTTCTTCACAGGTGCTCCTCCTGAGGCAAGTTTATATGCAGTGCCTAAAGAATTAAGCAGGACAGGAATTAGGAGATATGGCGGTTACGGTATATATCATCAGCACGCATTAGAATGTGCCGAACAATATTTCGGTTCATCAATTAAACGGACTATCAATATTTATATCGGCAATAACTCAAACATTGTTGCAATCAAAAACGGAGTCCCTTTAGATTTTTCGATTGGCTTTACTATGATCGAAGGAATATTTTCCGATACAGGCAGTGGAGATATTGACCCGACCATCATATTTGAACTTCACTCCGCGGGTATGTCTTTCGAAGAAATAAATAATCTATTATCTCACTTAAGTGGGTTCACTGCTTTTCTTGGAAAAAAGACTACTATCTATGATGTTCTAAAAAATAAAAATGGAATTGATGAAGCAGAAGCGCTTAAAAATTTTATATACAATATCCTTAAATATATAGGATCCTATATATCAATTTTAAATGGTGTTGATTCAATTATTTTCATAAGCAATCACATAAAAGAATCCCGGGAATTAATAAATGAGATTTGTCGTGGTTTAAATTTTATCGGAGTAAAAACAATAACGGATGAAATAGGAGAATCTAATATTAACGTTATTTCTAAGGCTGATTCTAAAACAAAAGTAATCTGCCTTAATATAAATAAGTGGGAAATAATGAATAACAAGTTCAAAAATATGTTAAATAACAAAGGAGTTAAAAAAAATGGGAAATGAAAAAAAATTTTTAGTTGATGTAGAATTAAGAAATCTCCCCTTTCCAATAAAGGTGCTATCAAGAGAAAATCCTGCGGGACAACAGACAGTAGCAAGGATATCAGTTTTAGCTCGTATAATGCAAGAATTTGAAGCCACATGTATAAATAAATTTATTCAGATTCTCCATAATCACCGGGATACAATTGGAACTAAATCTATGAGTAAGAATATCATGGATTATTTCAATTCTTTAAATGCAACAATGGTAAAAATTGATTTCGATTTTTCATTCTTTGTTGAGAAGCTTACACCCGTTTCTCGCGAAAAATGCTTAGTAAGGTATCGTTGCACATATTCAGAAAAGAAATCGGCAGTAATGGAACCTAAGGTTTTATTAAAAATTGAAATCCCTGTTATTACTTCATACCCGGTATTGTCTCATGTTGATGTACGGACCTTATTTGGTCAACTAAGTCTGGTAAGTATTAATGTTGAATCAACTAAAGATATTTATCCCGAAGATATTATTGAAATTGTAGAAAATCATGCATTATCTCCTGTTCATTCTTTTTTAACTGAAGATGACGAAGTATATATAATCAAAAAAATTCATGATTCATCCATAACTAGTGTCGAAATGGTAGATGAGATAAAAAATGAACTCTCCCAGCAAAAAGATATTGAATACTTTAGCGTACGTTGTACTAATTATGGTATGCTTCACACTTATGCCACAGTTGTTGGTACAGAAAAAAGCATGTGGATTCCTGATAGCGGATATGAGGACGATTTAATTTAGTCTCACTAAATCATCTTCATTTGAAGAAAACCAGGATGATTAATAATATTTTAATCAAATAAATGAACAAACAAAATAACAACGAATCCACAATGAAAGAATTTAACAAAAGAGTTTTGACTATCAACGGTGGTTCGTCAAGTATCAAATTCGCTTTATATGAGACAGGCGAACAACTTAAGCGAACATTGTATGGAGAGATAGAGAGAATAGGATTGCACGGTACAACCTTGACATTCAACGGTCTAACACGACATGATCAAGGCAGCCGAAGTATAGAAGCCTCCGATCACAAGTCAGCGGTAAATTCCTTGATTGATTGGCTTGAAGAACAAAACGGATTTTCATCTGTAATAGCTGTGGGACACCGGGTTGTCCATGGTATGAATCATATTGAGCCCGAGACTATCACACAAGAATTGTTGGATGAACTTCATCGCATTGCTCCTTACGATCCGGACCATCTGCCAAGAGAAATAGAATTGATAGAGGTTTTCCGTAAGCGTCATCCTAAACTTCCCCAGGTTGCCTGTTTTGATACTTCGTTTCATCGCACTATGCCTCGCGAAGCCAAATTGCTTCCTATTCCTCGTCACTTCGATGAGAAAGGAATACAACGATACGGTTTTCACGGTTTGTCGTATTCTTATCTTATTGAAGAACTGGCTAATGTCGCTGGGGAGAATGCAAGCAAAGGGCGTGTGATTCTGGCTCATCTCGGCAGCGGTGCTAGTTTAGCTGCCGTTCGCAATGGTAAAAGCATTGATACGAGTATGGGCTTTACACCTGTTGGCGGAATTCCAATGGGTACACGTCCCGGTGATTTAGATCCTGGAGTTGCATGGTACATAATGAAGTCGGAGAATCTCACACCTAAACAGTTCAATAAACTTATCAATCATGAATCAGGTCTCCTCGGTATTTCTGAGACCAGTTCAGACATGCAGGATTTGCTGGCAAAAGAAAATGATGATATTCGGGCGGCGGAAGCCGTGGAGTTGTTCTGTTACCAGGTAAAGAAATGGATAGGAAGTTTTGCCGCTGCACTCGGCGGATTAGATACGCTGGTTTTTGCCGGCGGTATCGGTGAAAAAAGCCCGGTTATCCGCTCCCGTATTTGTGAAGGTTTGGGATTTCTTGGCATCGAGCTGGAAGAACAACAAAACTCAACAAACGCTCCCGTTATTTCAACAAAAAACGGAAGTACTGTTGTCCGCGTCATTCACACAGATGAAGAATACATGATTGCCAGAACAGTTTGCAGATTACTCAACATTGATTCCTCAAATACTATGTCAACTGGGAAAAATAATGAACAAAAATAATACTCAAAAAAAACAAAGGATTAATTCGTGTCGTCCTTAAGTAGTACTAGCATTTTTAGCCAAGGGATAATCCGTGGTTGGACAATTCTTCGTCTTGCCTTCAAAAAGTTTCTTCATATTGATGGAGTACAATGGGCGGGAGCGTTCTCCTTTAATACGTTCTTCTCACTGTTTCCTTTAATCGTTCTTTTCGTAAGCATTGCTTCGACTTTTGTTGACAAGGGACGGGCCGGGAAAGTGATAATTTCTTATATCGAAAGCTATGTTCCGATAAGTGGTGAAATGCATAACTACATTTTTAATACTATAACAGGTGTTATCAATGCGCGCGAGCAAGCAGGTGCAATAGCATTTGTTATCCTGGTCTGGGCATCCGTCCAATGTTTCATCACACTCATAGTTGCTACAAACCGGGCCTGGAAAATCCCGGTGTACAAAAGCTGGTGGCGCCTACCACTCAGAAGCTTGACGCTGCTGGGTATTACCGCAAGTATGGTTTTGCTTGGTATGGTATTGCCCGTTTTGATTAGAATAATAAAGAATTGGTTTTTTGCGACAAATGATTTAAGCTTCTGGCTGTATGACATTGGAAGCTTTTTCATTCCGTTAAGTTTTGCTTTTTTCAGTCTGAGCCTGTTTTACAGGTTTGCCCCGCTCCGGACCACCAGGTTTGCCGAGGTCTGGGTCGCCGCTCTGTTATCTACAGTTCTTTTACAAGCGAGCGAAAGCCTGTTCGAAATCTATCTAAGAAACTTCGCTACGTTGAATGCTATCTATGGAACGTTTGGCGGAATCATGGCATTGTTACTATGGATTTATCTTTGCGGGTGCATCTTCATCTTCGGAGCCTGCTTGTCCGCCGCTCAAGCGGAAACGAGTTCACTGTCGGTAAAAAGCCGCCAAAGTGTTAATCAAATTTAAAACTTAATATTGAAGAGATTAATGATTATGAAAACAAAAAAAGTATCTGAAAAGAAATTAGTTAAGGAAGTAAGAGAAGGGTTTCAAGAAAACATTGTTGTCAAAAAGAAAAAGATGAATGTAAAAGATAAACCATTATCTCAGGAACTTCTGCAAAAGATGAATGCCTACTGGCGAGCTGCAAACTATCTTTCAGTTGGGCAGATTTATCTGTTTGATAATCCACTATTAAAGAAACCATTGAAACTGAAACATGTAAAGCCGCGGCTGCTAGGTCATTTTGGCACGACACCTGGTCTTAATTTTATCTATGTTCACCTAAACCGAATCATTAAGAAGAATGACCTGAATATGATATATGTTATCGGTCCGGGTCATGGTGCACCCGGGATAGTAGCTAACACTTATCTGGAAGGAACTTACAGCGAGGTTTATCCGAATATCACCCAGGATGAAGAAGGCATGAAAAAACTGTTCACACAGTTTTCCTTTCCGGGCGGTATTCCGAGTCATGTTGCGCCGGAAACGCCGGGCTCTATTCATGAAGGCGGTGAACTCGGCTACTCTCTATCGCATGCTTATGGTGCAGCATTCGATAACCCGGATCTGATAGTTACATGTATCGTAGGCGACGGTGAATCGGAAACCGGTCCCTTAGCCACCAGTTGGCACTCCAACAAATTCCTCAATCCGGTTTGTGATGGAGCCGTACTGCCAATCTTACATTTGAACGGCTACAAGATAGCCGGACCAACTGTTCTGGCGCGCATCAGTCACGAAGAATTAGACCAGCTCTTCCGCGGTTACGGATACAAACCATATTTTGTTGAGGGAGACGATCCCGATAAACTTCATCAACTCATGGCTTCAACTCTTGATACTATAGTTGCCGAGATTAAAGACATACAAACAAAAGCTCGAAACAAAGGATTTAAGACGCGCCCACAGTGGCCCATGATTATTTTCCGAACTCTTAAAGGATGGACTTGCCCGAAGGTAGTTGATGGTCTGCCAGTCGAAGGTACGTTCCGAGCACACCAGGTACCGATTACGGAATTTGTGAAGAAGCCACAACATTTAAAAATTCTTGAGCAGTGGATGAAGAGTTACAAAGCTAATAGAGTTATTTGATAAAAACGGAAGACTAATTCCCGAACTTGCTGAGTTAGCACCTAAAGGCGAAAGAAGAATGGGAGCGAACCCGCATGCAAACGGAGGGCTTCTTCTTAAAGGATTAAAAATTCCTGATTTCCGTAATTATGCATTAAAGGTAACTAACCCCGGTATTATAGAAGGAGAAGCTACACGAGTTCAGGGTAAGTTTATCCGCGATGTGCTGAAACAAAACACAAACAACTTTCGTGTCTTCAGCCCGGACGAAACTGCATCGAACCGATGGGGAGATGTGTTCGAGGTAACGAACAGATGTTCAACTGCGGAAATAATTCCTATTGACGATCACGTTGCACCCGATGGTCGTGTGATGGAAATGTTGAGTGAGCATCAGTGTGAAGGATGGCTTGAAGGTTATTTGCTTACAGGCAGGCACGGGTTTTTTTCATGTTACGAAGCGTTTATTCACATCATTGATTCCATGTTTAACCAGCATGCAAAGTGGCTAAAGGTAGCTCAACAAATTCCCTGGCGTCAAAAAATTGCCTCTTTAAATTATCTGCTTTCGTCTCACGTTTGGCGGCAGGATCATAATGGCTTTAGTCATCAAGACCCCGGTTTCATTGACCATGTAGTTAACAAAAAAGCGGACATTATCCGGGTTTACCTTCCGCCGGATGCCAACACACTACTTTCTGTAACTGATCATTGCTTACGCAGCCGCGACTATGTTAATGTTATCGTCGCGGGCAAACAGCCTGCGCTTCAATGGATGGACATAGATTCCGCTATTAAACACTGTACTGCCGGACTTGGTATATGGGAATGGGCTAGTAACGACAAAGGTGAAGAACCTGATGTTGTAATGGCATGCTGCGGTGATGTTCCTACACTGGAGACATTGGCTGCCGTTGAAATACTGCGAAAGAATTTTCCCAAACTTAAAGTCAGGGTTATAAACGTGGTAGATCTTATGACACTTCAACCGAAGAGCGAGCATCCACATGGACTCAGTGATAAGGATTTTGATACACTCTTTACGAAGGACAAGCACGTCATCTTTGCATTTCATGGCTATCCCCTGCTGATCCACCGCTTGACTTATCGTCGTTCAAATCAAGAGCGGTTTCATGTTCGAGGGTATAAAGAAGAAGGAACCACTACTACACCATTTGACATGGTGGTGATGAATGAACTGGATCGTTTTCACTTAGTCGGTGATGTCATTGACCGTGTGCCGGGTTTGGGTTCGCGGGCGGCTTACGTTAAACAGTTCCTCCGCGATAAGCTTTTGGATCACAAAAAATATATTGACAAATATGGACAGGATATGCCCGAAATTCGGAATTGGAAATGGAGTAATCCAAAATGAATGAGAAAGCACTAATAGACAACAGCTAATGAAATTACACAATCAAAAAGGAAAAGACTATGAATATCCAAATCAATACCGGACATAATATCCAGGGAAATGAAGCACTAATTGCTAAGTTCAGCAGCACAATTAAGAGCGCATTAATTAGAATGAGTGACCACATTACCAAGGTGGAAGTCCATCTGAAAGATGAAGACGGCGATAAAAAAGGAAAGAACGACAAACGATGCATGATAGAAGCTCATCTGGAAGGACGTCAACCCATCGTTGTTACAGAGCATGCCGGCACATTGAACCAGGCACTCGACGGTGCTATTGATAAATTAATAAGTATGATAGAAAGCATTCTTGATCGTCAACGTGATCAAAGGAGTCGCAAAACTGAACAACCCGAACCTGAACTGAAATTTCCGGATGAGAAGTGAAAATTAAAATTGCAAGTTTATCTCTAGAGTTATCAAAGCTTCAGTGGCTGACAAAAATATCTACAAGTTACTGTTTGATATTAATGAAAAATATAATGAGTCAAATAGATTTATACCCTCTGAAATTCGAACCGATCTATCAGTATCGCCTCTGGGGCGGAAGACGTTTAGCTGACCTGCTCACTGCACCACTACCGGGTGACGGTCCGATTGGTGAAGCCTGGTTACTAAGCGACCGTGATGACCAAACCAGCCGCGTTGCAAATGGACTTCTAAAAGGACAGACTATCAGTCAATTGATGGAACAGTTTCCTGAACAATTGTTGGGAAAACTTGCCGGGCGTTTCCACAGATTTCCGCTTCTGCTTAAGTTTCTTGACGTCAGTAAAATGCTTTCTGTACAGGTGCATCCCACGGATGCAAATACTGATCTTTTGCCTGCCGGCGAGACAGGCAAGACCGAAGCCTGGGTTGTTCTGAAAGCGGGAAAAGAAAGCCGTATATATGCCGGCTTGAAACCCGGTACAACGGCAAACGATCTGCAGCAAGGACTAAGAAATGAAACTGTAGCGGACAACCTATCTTACTTCATTCCTAAGCCCGGCGACGGTGTCTTCATTTCAGCCGGAACGGTTCATGCTTTAGGCGGCGATGTTGTTGTGTTTGAGATTCAGGAGAACAGCGATGTAACTTTTCGCTTGTACGACTGGAACCATGTTGACACCAAAACAGGCAAACCAAGACCACTGCAAGTTGAGCAAGCGCTTGCATGTGTTGATTTTAAACAAGGTGAGATAGTCCCGGTAGTTCCCTTAGTGGAAGAGGTGAAGCCTGCACGACGAGAGCGACTTTTCTTTTGTAAACATTTTGGTTTATGGAGGCTCAATGGAGAATTGCCGTTCAAGATTGGCGAAGTGGAAAAGCCGCGTGTTATAGTGTGCATCGAAGGCGATGGGCAGTTGGAAAATAATAGCAAAAATTATGACATCGTAAAAGGCGACGTACTGCTCATCCCGGCATCGGTAGGAGCATGTATTTTTCGACCGCACACTTCAGCGATTGTATTGGAAATTTCACTACCGGAATAATGAATAACAAGATGGCAATGATATGATTAATAATTTTAGAAACGTGAATTAATTTAGCAGCAATTACAAGGTGAAATTATAATGAAAAAATTAATTGTATATGATCTGGACGGTACGCTTGCAGAAAGTAAATCGTCTCTTGATAAAGAAATGTCGGCACTGCTTCACGACCTTCTCGATATCGTCAAGGTGGCTGTAATTTCCGGAGGAGGTTGGCCGCAGTTTGAAAAACAACTACTCTCTAATCTTCCCAAAGACGAACGCCTGAAGAATCTATCACTTCTTCCTACTTGTGGAACAAAGTTTTTTCAATACAAAGAGAATTGGAAAAAAATTTATTCGGAAGATTTCACAGCGGATGAAAGTAAAAAAATTAAAATTGCTTTTAAAAAAGCGCTCGAAGAAGCGGGTTTCAAAGTTAAAAAAATTTGGGGAGAGATAATTGAAGATCGAGGTAGCCAGATAACATATTCAGCATTAGGACAACAAGCACCTTTAGAAGAAAAGAAAAAATGGGATCCTGATTTCACCAAGCGGAAGAAAATAAAATCAATTCTTGACCCTTTAATTCCCGGATTCTCTGTTCGATTGGGTGGCGCAACATCCATTGATGTCACCAAACCCGGTATTGACAAGGCTTACGGGATCGGAAAACTGCGGGACATTCTTGGCATTTCAATAAAAGAGATGATATTCATAGGTGATGCTTTATTCCCCGGCGGGAATGACTATCCGGCTGAAGAAGCGGGTGTTGTTTCTATCGCTGTTAAGGGTCCTAATGAAACTAAAAGAGTTACAGAAACAATCATCGCTTGTTTAGATGGCAATTAGCAATAGACATCTATTATAACACAAGAGAATTTAATGAATGAATTTAAATTGAAGCGACTGGGAAAAATAATGGAACCGGAACCGGGTAATCCGCAGGAAGTTGAAGGCGTCTTGAATCCGGCTGCCGTTCGAGGTTCTGATGGCGACCTTTACCTGTTTCCACGTCTTGTAGCGAAGGGTAATTATTCGCGCATCGGCATCGCAAAGGTAAAATTTAATGGGGAGGGAGACCCGACAGGTGTTGAACGGCTCGGCATAGCTTTGGAACCGGAGGCTGATTATGAACTACGACCCGATGGCAGCGGCGGATGCGAGGATCCCCGCATTACTTTTATGGAACGCTTCCAAAACTATTTGATGACTTACACAGCACATTCACCCATAGGTCCGCGCATCGCTTTTGCAGTGTCTAAAGATTTGTTTCACTGGAAGCGACTGGGTCTGGCGACTTTTGAGCCTTATGACGATATCGATTTCGTTCACGTGGATAACAAGGATGCCAGCGTCTTCCCTATCGCTATTCCCAATCACGCTGGAAAAATGCAAATTGCTATAATCCATCGCCCTCTTTTCCGTGGTACTCGTCCGGAGGAAACTGTCCGCAAGTCCGAATCCCGTATGGTAGATCTTGATCATGAAAGTATTTGGATTTCTTATTGTCCGATGGCGTTGGAAGGTCTTGAACCACATCAACTCGGACTGTTTAATTCGCATCACCGCCTGGCAACGCCGGTATCGCCATGGGAGAGATTAAAAATCGGCGGCGGCACTCCGCCTGTTCTAACAAGACACGGCTGGCTTATCATTTACCACGGAGTGAGCGAAATAGCAGAAGAAGGTAAAGATGGGAGCAAACTATGTTACTCAGCCGGGGCAATGATACTTTCGAAGGAACACCCGCGCACAATTCGCTATCGTTCAGTGGAGCCGTTGTTAAAGCCGGAGCTACCGTCAGAACGCCAGGGAATAATTGACAATGTTGTGTTTCCCACTGGCATCGATAGGCGTGATGACCTTGGTTCACCGGATCGCTTTGATATCTATTATGGAATGGCTGATAATAAGATTGGAGTTGCACGGCTTGACGTGCCGGATATCCTTCCAGCAGAAGGTGAAGCTGACTCACCTGAAGCAACAGTTTAACGCAAAATATTTTGAAAATTTAATAGGAGAAAAAATATGTTAAGAATAATGAATGATTTGCCAGACAATATTCTGGGTGTTTCCGCAGAAGGTAAAATAACAGGAGCAGATTATGAAACTGTTTTAATTCCTGCTGTAGAGAAAAAATTTAAAGCAAATAAAAAAATCCGGATGATATACCAGCTTGGAAGCAACTTTACCGGATTTGATCTTAATGCCATGCTGGATGATGCTAAGATAGGAATGAAACATTTATCTTCATGGGAAAAGATTGCATTGGTATCCGATCATGAAATGATAAATACTTATGCAAAATTCTTTGGCTATATGCTATCCTGTGAGCTTCGTATATTTAAAAATTCTGAATTGGATGAAGCAAAAGAATGGATCAAAGAAAATTGAAAGGAGAATACCAGGTATGAAAACCAAAACTGATCAGTCTAAGTCTCCCGAACCGAAGCCCGATGCTAAGGACGTCGCAAAACCTAAAACAAAGAACGATGTGAAGCCTAATGCTAAGGACGATTTAAAAACACTGCCTTTGGAGGAAGTGGAGAAAAAACTGGAGTCATCTCCGGATGGTCTCACTCAAGCTGAGGCAGAGAAACGGTTGGCTCAATATGGACCCAATGAGATTGAAGAAAAGAAAACTAATCTGTTCCTGAAATTCCTAACATATTTTTGGGGACCCATACCGTGGATGATTGAAGGAGCGGTAATTCTATCGGGTGTGGTTCAGCACTGGCCGGATTTTTTCATCATCCTCCTTTTACTTGCTGCCAATGCAGTGGTTGGTTTTTGGGAAGAACGGGAAGCGGGCAACGCAATTGATGCTCTAAAGGCAAAGCTTGCTATCAAGGCAAGGGTAAAACGCGATGGAAAATGGATCACCCCGGCAGCACGTGAGTTGGTGCCTGGCGATGTTATCCGATTACGCCTGGGTGATATTGTTCCTGCTGATGCACGTTTGCTGGATGGCGATCCTGTGGAAGTTGATCAATCCGCATTGACAGGTGAATCATTACCTATAGAACGCAAATCCGGCGAAGCGTTGTTTTCCGGTTCTATAATTCGGCGTGGTGAAATAAGCGCAATTGTTTATGCTACTGGTACGAACACTTACTTTGGCAAGACAGCGCAACTCGTACAGGAGGCACACTCTGTCAGCCATTTTCAAAAAGCAGTATTAAAGATTGGTAACTACCTTATCATCCTTGCGGTTGCTTTGGTGGCGGTGATTATTGCTGTTGCTATCTATCGCGGTGACCCGATTTTCACTACGTTGCAGTTTGCTTTGGTTCTCACAGTTGCGGCAATTCCGGTAGCAATGCCTACGGTATTGTCAGTTACTATGGCTGTTGGTGCAAAACTGCTTGCAAGAAAAAAAGCGATTGTTAGCAAGTTAGTAGCTATTGAGGAACTGGCTGGAGTTGACGTTTTGTGCGCCGACAAGACGGGCACTCTTACCCAAAACAAACTTACTCTTGGAGATCCCTTTAGTGTTAACAATATTCCAGCAGAACAAGTTATCCTTTATGGTGCACTTGCATCGCGCACTGAAAATAACGACACCATAGACCTGGCGGTTCTTGGCGGATTGAAAGACAAGGATTCGTTAAAGGATTATGAAGTGGTTCATTTTATGCCGTTCGACCCTGTGCATAAACGTACCGAAGCCACTGTCAAAAGCAAAGACGGAAAAACATTCAAGGTAAGCAAGGGAGCGCCGCAGGTAATTTTAGAATTGTCTTCGAATGCAGGACAGATAAAATCCGATGTCGACAAAGCCGTAAATGAATTCGCAGCCCGAGGTTTTCGATCATTAGGTGTTGCGAGAGCCGAAGGTGACGGGCAATGGCAGTTTGTTGGTGTGCTGCCTTTATTCGATCCGCCGCGAGAAGATGCAAAGGCAACGATTAAAACTGCGGGAGAGATGGGTGTTAAGATCAAGATGGTTACGGGTGATGCACTTGCCATAGCCAAAGAAACAGCCCAAAAGTTGGACATGGGCACAAATATTCTTGATGCCGCCAGCCTGGGAGATTCGAAAAAGAAAGAGACAACGGAGGTTTCCGAGTCCATCGAAAATGCCGATGGTTTTGCCCAGGTATTCCCGGAACACAAGTTTCACATTGTGGATGTTTTGCAGAAACGCGGTCATATTGTTGGCATGACGGGCGATGGCGTGAATGACGCCCCTGCACTGAAAAAAGCCGACTGCGGTATCGCTGTTTCAAGTGCCACAGACGCAGCGCGTGCGGCAGCTGCTATCGTGCTGACTACGCCCGGTCTGTCAGTGATTATTGACGCGATCAAAGAGAGCCGCCGCATTTTCCAGCGGATGAACAGCTACGCGATCTACCGAATCGCCGAAACATTGCGGGTACTTTTTTTCATGACGCTGGCGATCCTGATCTTTAACTTTTACCCTTTGACGGCAGTGATGATCGTGATGCTTGCGCTGCTTAACGATGGCGCCATCCTTTCCATCGCTTATGACAATGTTCATTACAAGGATAAGCCGGAAGCATGGAATATGCGCATGGTGCTTGGCATCTCAACAGTTCTGGGCGTCATCGGGGTCATAGCCGCCTTCGGTTTGTTTTATCTTGGTGAACGAGTATTTCATCTTGATCGTGCACACATCCAAACGCTGATGTATTTGAAACTTTCAGTGGCAGGACATCTGACAATCTTCCTCACCCGTACGCGTAAACCGTTCTGGTCCATACGCCCTGCGAAAATTTTATGGATAGCAGTACTCGGTACACAAATCGTGGCAACGCTGATAGCTGTTTATGGATTTTTTATGACGCCGCTTGGCTGGGGTTGGGCAGGGTTCGTTTGGGGTTATGCTCTTGTTTGGTTTCTCCTAAATGATCGTGTGAAACTTTTGGCGTACCGAATTTTTGATCCCATAAAAAGCAATGCAACAGCCGATTTGACTCCAAAGATTGCTAAGCGAGCTTATGAACTTTATGAAGAAGGTGGAAGCAAAGACGGACGATCTGTTCAGGACTGGGAAAGAGCAGAACAAGAAATACAGAAAGCCAAACCCAATAAACCTGATGTGAAAGCCGAGACTAAGCCTGATGCGAAAGTTAAGACTAAACCAGATACGAAAGATGAGACCAAACCTAATGCGAAAGTTGAAACCAAACCTAATGCGAAAGATGAATCTAAACCTGATGTGAAAGTTGAATCTAAACCTGATGTGAAAGTTGAATCTAAACCTGATGTGAAAGTTGAAACCAAACCTGATGTGAAAGTTGAAACCAAACCTGATGCGAAAATTGAAACTAAACCTGATGCGAAAGATGAATCTAAACCTGATACGAAAGATGAGACTAAGCCTAATACGAAAGATGAGACTAAACCAGAAAACAAAGCAGAGGCTAAGCCTGATGCTAAAGCCAAAGCACCTTCCGATTTGACGCCGGGTATCGTCAAGCGAGTTCATGAACTATATGAGCAGCTAGGTCGTGAGGATGTTCGGGCAGTTGAGGATTTGGAGAAGGCGAAGCGGGAAAATCGGAAAGATGAAACTAATAAATAAACAAGCGTTAACAACGTGACTTGTATTTTAGAAAAGATGAAAGTGAAAATCAAATTCACCAATTTTTGTAAACTAAATCCTATCTTACAAAATAAAATCAAAAATAAATTGTAAAAATGAATAGCTATCTCTTACTAGTAATTCTGATGAGCCTTTCTGCAGCTTTTGCATATATCAATTATAGATTTATCAAATTACCTTTTGTTATAGGTTTGTTTTTACTTTCAACTATTCTCTCACTTGTGGTTTTGAGCAGTAAAATATGGGACGTTGCACACTTCTCGGAAATTAAAAGTATAATTGTACACACAGACATAAGCAACATTATTCTTCAGGTGATGCTTGGCTTTTTACTTTTTGCCGGTTCGTTACACACAAATTGGACAGATATTAAAAACCAGCTAAAACCTATAAGTCTACTGGCTGTGGGCGGGGTTATAATTTCCACCTTAGTTATTGCATCGATGCTCTATGAAGCATGTAGTTTGCTGGGTGTATCCATTGGCTTTATTTATTGTTTAATATTTGGAGCTCTTATTTCACCTACCGATCCTATTGCAGTTTTAGGAATATTAACCAAAGCAAATGTGTCAAAGAAAATAGAGTCAACCATTATTGGTGAATCTTTATTCAATGATGGTATTGGTGTTGTAATCTTTATTGCTTTATTAGAAACTTTAAAATTAGGAAGCGATAAGATCAACTTTTCCCATTTTGGTATTTCATTTTTGCAGGAAGCAGGTGGAGGTATATTTTTCGGACTTTTGTTAGGCTATATTTTATATAAACTTTTAGAATCAATCGACAATTATGAAACGGAAGTTTTACTCACAATTGCCTTTGTAATGTTGGGTTATACTTTAAGTTCTTATTTCCATTTATCGGGGGCATTGGCAATGGTGATAATGGGTTTATTGGTAGGAAATTATAAACAAGACAAAGCAATGAGTGACACTACTTTAGAGTATGTTCATAAATTTTGGGAACTGATTGATGTAATTCTGAATGCTATCTTGTTTATAAGTATAGCATTTGTGCTCGTTGTTATCGATTTTAAGATAACATATGTTTTTATAGGATTGATTACTATTCTTATTGTTTTATTTTCAAGAGTAGTTATTGTTTATCTCCCAAAATTAATTTTACCGAAGTTTACAAATCTCAACAACAGAGAGGCAAAGCTAATTGTTTGGGGAGGACTTCGTGGAGGGCTTTCCATTGCGCTGGTACTCTCATTGCCAAAAAGTGAAGCCAAACAGATATTAATGTTTGTAACTTATATTTGTGTTGTGTTCAGCATTTTAGTTCAGGGTTTGTCAATTGATAAAGTTGCAAAACGTCTAAACATAAATTATACAGCTAACAACATGGGATAATGAAATGTAGAGTCCAGAGTGTTATAGAAGCATTCCCAATATATTTAACAAAACACAGCAAACGCTTTATTCATACGATGCAGTTCCTTTTTCATCCCTTCGCTCGATTGATTTGATCATACCAACATGGTATTCTATTGTTAATAGTAAAATTAAAAGGAGCAACATTATGCGTTATTTTTTTGTTCTAATTGTAACACTTTTCTTGTGGAGTGCTTCAAGCACTACGAATGCACAAGTAACTGTCAGTCTTAACTTC
Source organism: uncultured Ignavibacteria bacterium (assembly GCA_963727535.1). Classification (GTDB taxonomy): domain Bacteria; phylum Bacteroidota; class Ignavibacteria; order Ignavibacteriales; family Ignavibacteriaceae; genus RBG-16-34-14. The sequence goes on along the minus strand of CAVSGR010000006.1, from coordinate 840,184 downwards.
AACCTTGATAGTCAACCAGCCTGGGGTCCGACCGGTTATGATTATGTTGAATATTATTACCTGCCGGATATCGATGTTTACTATTATGTCCCTCAACATCGCTATTATTATTACAACAAAGGGCATTGGATTAACAGTTCAAATTTACCCACGAGTTATCGTAATTATGATTTCTATAATTCTTATAAAGTAGTTATAAATGAGAGGGAACCATGGCGAAATAATAAAACCTACAGAGAAAAATATTCCTCTTATAAAAATCGTCATGATCAGCAGCTAATACGTGATAGCAAGGATCCAAAATATTTTCAAAACAAATACCATCCCGAGCATAAAAACTGGCTTAAACAGCAAAAACAGAATAACGGCAGAGACAAGGGAAACAAGCGAGATAAGAGTAAAGGCAAGCACAAATAAAAAATAATTGAAGCGAATAATTAAAACCCGGTTTTGATTTGATTAAATTTTTGTATTTCGAAACCGGTTTGGTGTGTAGAATGAACAATGTATCTCCAAAGTTTATAAGACTCTATCTCCTTCTAAATAAACTCCGTACGACCGTGTTAGAAGTATCATCTTTATAAACAGCCGTTCTCATCAAAAAGATGTAGTTCCTTTTCCATCCTTTTGTACGATTGATCAAACCTAAATTCCTTCATATCATATACACAGATCAATAAAAGAATCATTTTGAAAATATGAGAAACCTGCCCGGGAATTTAATTTTCCGGAATGAACAATTATGTAGGAAAAAATAAACCCCATAAGGAGAATTATGAAAAACAAATATGTTAGCCTCGCAATTATAATGTTAATTGCAGGATCCGTATTAACTGGCTGTGACAAAAGTCCAGAACAAAAAGTTGATGATGCTGCTAATACTGTTAAGCAAGCAAATCAGGATTTAAAAGATACACAGGCCCGGTATGAAATGGAATGGCAGCAATTTAAGAACGAAGCTGAGATGAAAATTAGTAATAACGAAAAAAGGCTCGATGAATTTAAAGCAGAAATGAAAAAAACAAGCGAGAATTTCAAAGCTAAATATGAGAATAAAGTGCTGACTTTAGAACAAAAGAATATTGAACTTAAAAAAAAGTTAAATGATTATAAGTACCATGGGAAAGATAAATGGGATGAATTCAAAGTTGGCTTTAATAATGATCTGGATAGTGTTGAAAGTGCGCTCAAGGATATATTCCTAAAAAAGAATTAATCGTTAATTGATCTTTTTAATACAGAAATGAACGAAGGCGAATGTATACCTTAAAATATTAACTACATAATGTAGAAAGTTATTAAATAAACATTTTGAAAATTAACAAAGAGTGATGATATGTTAAAAAAAATAGTCGTTCTGATCGTTTTATTTGCAGCCCCGGCAATACTTGCACAGGGAACTGATGTTAAGCACGCATTTGTCGGTGCTGAAACTTGTGGAATGTGCCACAAGACCGAAAAACAGGGCAAACAGTTTGATATCTGGAAAGCCAGTGCTCATTCCAAAGCCTATGAGACTCTAAAAACAGCGGAGGCAGATAGTATTGCTAAAGCAAAAGGATTATCAACAAACGCAGTATTAAGTGAAGCCTGTTTAAAATGTCACGTTAGTGGATACAATATTAATGCCTCATTAAAAACAGCAAAATTCAATATGGAAGATGGCGTCCAATGTGAGACCTGCCATGGAGCGGGAGATGACTATAAAAGTCTTAAAATTATGAAAAATATACAAGATGCCGAAAAAAATGGCCTCAGAGTTTTTAAAACAGATGAAGAAAGGGTTGCTTTATGCAAAGAATGTCATAATTCTGAAAGTCCGACTTTTGATTCAAGCAAATCCGACTTCTCAGAAATGTGGAATAAAATTAAACACGATATTCCCCAAAGCGGCAAATAAGAATATTGTCAAATATAGTTTTATCGAATAAAAATTAAAATTTTAATTAAGATTGAGAATTTGTATTGGTGAAAAAAGGAGATTTTTATCATGAGAGTGATCGCCGATGAAAGCTAAAAGTACTGCAAAAAACTTTCCTGTCGTTTGCGTGGGCGGTTCAGCAGGCGGTCTCGATGCATATATCCGGTTGCTACAGCATTTGCCAGTCGATATGGGTGTCGCTATCATCATAGTAAATCATCTGAGAACCGTCGGTACGCTGCTTCAAGAGATCCTTCCACGCTACACGAAGATGCCGGTTGAATTGATCACCGAAAAGTTGCTTATCGAACCTAATCATGTATTCATCATTCCGGAACAGAGGGACTTGCACGTTCTTGATGAAGTGTTCCACCTAAAGCCAATATCAAAGCCGCGGGGATGGCCCGATGTGATTACAATTTTTCTGCGTTCCTTAACAAAGCACTGGAACGGCAAACTTATCGCTGTCATTGTCTCTGGCTATGATGGCGATGGGGCAGCAGCACTTAGCGGCATAAAAGAAGTAGGGGGCATTACAATCGCGCAGAAGCCGGACACAGCTAGGCAACCAGATATGCCTGAGAGTGCAATAACAAGTGGTTTTATAGATTTTATTCTAACACCTGAGGAGATTGCCCAAGAAATAATAAGAATTGCGCACCATGCTGAAAAATAGATCGTCACATAAAACATAATCGTTTAAGTACATAAAGTATTATTAGGAAAAAATTTTAGTGGTTACGGCGCAGCATTGATGATTTTTTTTTAGCCGGAGTCTTTGCAATGAGTATAAATCAAATGATGATGTTCCTGTTTTTCTATAATGTAGAAAAACCACACATTAATAAATATTTTAAACCGCAAACAAATCATTAACAATATATTTTACTACTTTACATAGGTAATGAAGTTACTACCCACCTAAAAGATTTAGTCCATTTATCATCCTTTTGTCCTATTGATTTTATATCCTAAAAAGTTGCATAATATTGTTGTTAAAGAGCAGAAAAAATGAAAAGAAACATTCTGAGATCAATAGCTGGTGGACTATATGGAGTTGTACTTTTTATTGCCATTGTTATCTCTTTATCAGATTTATTTCGTTAACTAAATAGTAATGAAGAGTTATCAATACATATTCAAAATCTAAAGGTTTGTTATGTTTTTTATACAACTACTAATTATTGCAATTTCGTTATTTGCTATTTACAAGATTTCTAAAACTTTTGTAAAGTCTTTTAAGGAAAGAAAAGAATTGAATAAATTATTTTTTAATTAATAAAGCGGGGTGATAGATAATGTTGTATTTTTTTAACAGGTTTAGTGACTCAGCCTGTATCTACGACCATATTTATTATCGTTACCCTGCCTTTATAAATTGTAACTTTTAATTAATTAAACCATCAATATAAATCCCGAATGGGGGTATTTGCTTTACCAAAATGATGTAGTTCCTTTTTTTCATTCATTTGCTCTATTGAACAATCTTGCTTTCCCTCATATTGTACTGAGCAGAAAATTGGGACAAATCTTTATTCATTTTCATTAATAATAGGTGAATCTTATGAGAACTAAAATTACAAATCAGGGAGTAGTTTTTGGACGCTATAAAATCTTACCCATTTATGAAGCTGTAACCCGACGATTTTTAACAGCACTGATTGTTGTTCTAATGGTGGCAGCCAATACTGTTTCTCAATCCCTGATACCGGTAAATCTTAGAACGGCTGGTAATTATGTGATCCTGGCAAAATCAGGAATCTCAACTATTCCTACTTCAGCAATTGTTGGAGATATTGGGGTTAGTCCAATTGACCAAACGGCAATAACGGGATTTTCATTAATAGCTGATCCTTCTAATGTTTTTGCAACCTCGTCTCAAATAACCGGAAGAATATTTGGAGCCGACTTTGCTGATCCAACTCCTTCTAACTTAACCACAGCAATTGGTGACATGGAAACCGCTTATGTCGACGCAGCCGGACGAACAAATCCTGATTTTACTGAACCTGGCGCCGGAGAAATTGGCGGACTGACCCTTGTACCCGGGCTCTACAAGTGGAGTACTGATGTATTAATAACAACAGATGTTACTCTTAATGGTAGTTCCAATGATGTCTGGATTTTCCAAATAGCAGGCGGAATTACAATGGCAAATGGTAAGAGCGTTATCCTTACCGGCGGCGCAAAGTCTAAAAATATCTTTTGGCAAAGCTTCGGAAGTGTTGCAATTGGAACGAATGCACACTTTGAGGGAATTGTTTTAGCTCAAACATCAATCACTATTGGTACTGGTGCATCAGTGAACGGCATTCTCTTGACACAGACTGCAGTTACATTAGATGCAAATGCCGTCACTAGACCCACAGACATTACTGGAGTAGAAACAGAATCTACGCCTCATAAGGCCGCTTTATCTCAGAACTATCCGAATCCATTCAATCCGTCAACAAGTATTCGGTATAATCTCGAGAAGGCAGGGATGGTATCCTTAAAAATTTATAATTTGCTTGGTAAAGAAGTTGCTACACTAGTAAACGCCAATCAGAATGCCGGCAGCTACACCGTGCAGTTCAATACTAACCTGGGAAAACTCAACCTCTCCAGTGGTGTGTATTTATATCGCCTGGAAACTGAATCATTCGTCTCAGTCAAGAAGTTTGTACTTTTAAAATAAATGCCTGTCCCGATTCCCCGGGGAAATCCGGGGACCGGGATTGTTTAAAGGTAGTGATATTTTTTGTTACGAAATAAAATCTGAGTTGCATTTTTTGCTCGCCAAAAAGATGTAGTTCCTTTTTCATCCCTTCGTCTGATTGTAGTGATTTAAACCGATACGTATATTATTAATGATGAATCACTTTATTCTATTTGTTAAAAAGTAACATTTTAAATAATAAAAACAGAAAGGATGCCTGCTATGCTATACACAATCGCTGTAATTTTAATAGTGTTGTGGTTACTGGGATTCCTCACTTCTTACACTATGGGCGGTGTTATTCACATTCTGCTTGTTATTGCAATTATAATGATCTTGGTCAGAGTTATTAGTGGACGACGAGCAATCTGAACTTAAGTTAAGTGAATTTTTATTTATCAAGGCACTTTTATCTTAGTTCTTGATTTAAAATTAAAAAATATGATTCTACAAATTTATGATTGAGCAAAGTAATCCCTTTCGCGGAATGCAAATACTTATTGGCGCTGCAGCAATTGTAATAGTTATTGCGGGAATTAATCTTGCGCAGTCGGTTGTTGTATTGTTCCTTGTCTCTATTTTTCTTGCAATACTTGGCACCCCATCTGTACTCTGGTTAAAACAAAAACGTATTCCATCAGTGCTTTCAGTTTTAATTGTTATGGCATTTATGATAATTATTTTAATTCTTATTGGTGCACAGATAGGGACATCCTTCAGCAGTTTTTCTAATGGACTTCCTTTAGTACTAACACAAATCCGGGAGCAGGCTATAGAGCTTAGTGTACTATTGCAGAGCAAAGGCATTTCGGGCACCAAAAATTTTTTCCTGGAATATATTAACCCGGAAGCGATAATGAATTTTACTGCCGGTTTACTGTCCGGATTGAGTTCAATACTTTCCAGCCTTATCCTGATCCTTCTCACTACAACTTTTATTCTGCTCGAAGTTTCAAGCTTCCCGAAAAAACTCCGTGCAATACTTGGCGATCCTGACCAGGTGTTTCCCCGCTTCACAAAATTCGTTATTGATATGAAACGCTATATGGTAATCAAAACTCTTATCAACCTGGCGGCAGGAATTTTAATTGCAGTTTGGATGTATATACTCGGCGTGCAATTTCCTATTTTATGGGGATTCCTTGCATTCCTTCTTCATTATATTCCCAATATCGGGGCAATTATTGCCGCTATTCCTCCGGCAATTCTTGCACTTGTTCAACTTGGAATGGGAAGCGCCCTGCTTGTTATTGCCGGTAATATTCTTATTGGATTCATAATAGGTAATATGATTGAACCACGGTTAATGGGCAGGAAACTCGGGCTCTCTACATTAGTCGTCTTTATCTCTTTGATTTTTTGGGGAGGCTTGCTTGGTTTAATGGGTGCAATTCTTTGCATACCGCTTACAATGACATTGAAGTTTGCATTTGAAAGTAATGAAAGCACACGATGGATTGCCGTACTACTTGGATCAGAAAAGTCGGATGAATTTATGCCAAAAGTAAAGAGACAAAAGAACGACATTAAAAAATAGAAGTCTTTTCTTACTGCCATATATTATATATGGTACCGCCTTGATTGAAAGATTATACCATGGTACTTACTATTTTTCTTAAAGGAATTTTAATTGGTTTCGCGATGGCAGTACCTATTGGGCCAATCGGAATTTTGTGTATTCGCAAGACGCTTGCCGAAGGACGGCTACGTGGACTAATTATTGGTCTTGGGGCTGCAACTGCAGATTTTTTTTATGGTTGTGTTGCTGCATTCGGAATTACAATCATTTCGGATACACTTGTCAGCCAGCGAATATGGATACGGCTAATCGGTGGAGTACTTCTCCTTTATCTTGGAATTAGAACATTTCGTAAACTTCCTGCTGATCCGAATATTCCTGTAAATGACAATGGGATTTTCAAATCGTATCTTTCATCTTTATTAATAACGATAACTAATCCTTTAACTATTTTTGCTTTTATTGCTGTGTTCGCAGCACTTGGTTTAGAAAATGAAGCCATTACCTTTTCAGGATTAGCGCTTGTCGTGGGAGTTTTTGCAGGCTCTTTTTTATGGTTTCTTTCCCTTAGTTCCGGTGTGATGCTTTTTAGAAAAAAACTGGATTTGATAGGACTTAGATGGGTAAACAAAATAGCCGGAATTTTAATAATTATTTCAGGCATCATTGCAATAGTTAGTATACTGTAAATACTTTTTAATTTTTTGAAACATTATCTGCACTTATTTTCTCCTCCAAATGATATAGTTCCATTTTCATCCTTTTGCCCGATTGTTAGGTAAACCTGCTTTAACTATTCTTATCAAACATAAAAGTTTATAAAAAGGACCCTGAAATGTTTTTTAAGAATATGAAAAGAAAACAGCGTTTTAGATTTTAAAAATAACAAATGAAAAAAATAATTTTGCCCTTGTCAGAAAGTGAAAATCCAGAAGAAGATTTCATCGAAGAGGATATTTCTGAGACTGATAATGATTCAGTATTTAAAAAATTATTCTTAGAAGTAGCTTCGATCGCAATTTTTACCGGGCGCTTTTTTAAAGAAGTGGTTAAACCGCCATATGAGTTTAATGAACTTATGAAGCAATCTTTTCTGATCGGTTACAAGTCTCTCCCGTTGGTAGCTGTTACAGGATTTATAATAGGGCTAGTCCTTACAATTCAATCAAGACCGACATTAGCAAAGTTTGGTGCGGAATCATGGCTGCCTGCTATGGTAGCAGTTTCCCTTATACGGGAGATAGGACCTGTTATAACTGCGTTAATCTTTGCCGGAAAAGTCGGTTCGGGAATAGGAGCCGAACTCGCTTCAATGAAGACAACCGAACAAATAGACGCAATGCAGGTATCCCACACTAATCCTTTTAAATATCTTGTTGTTACAAGAGTGCTTGCTGCAACATTGATGCTTCCGGTTTTGGTGATTTTTGCCGACGGCATTGGTTTGTTAGGATCATTTGTCGGCGTTAATATAAAAGGGAAAGTAAGCATTTTCTTCTTTTTTTCACAGATATTTCAGAGTCTCGGATACAATGATCTCTTACCTGCTTTCATCAAAACATTTTTCTTCGGGTTTGCTATCGGACTTGTCGGAAGTTATAGAGGATATTATTCCAACAAGGGAACTGAAGGTGTTGGTAAAGCGGCTAACTCTGCTGTTGTATTTGCTTCTTTAATGGTTTTTATAATAGATATGATCGCTGTACAAATTACAAGTTTGATACAGAACTAAATTGGAATATAAAGAATGACAGATAGTGAAGTTTCGGTAATAACTAAACACGATAGGAAACAAAATGGTTTTGTTATTGAGATGGAACATCTTAAAAAATCTTTCGGGAATAACCATGTGCTTCGGGATATTAACCTGGAAATTAATAAAGGAGAAAATCTTGTTGTACTGGGAAAATCCGGTACGGGAAAATCTGTACTTATTAAATGTATAGTTGGGCTGGTTGATATTGATGATGGTAAATTAATTATTCTTGGTCATAATGTTTCTGAACTAAAAGATGAAGCATTAATTAAAATACAGGAGAAGATAGGTTTCCTTTTTCAAAGCGGCGCCCTCTATGATTCTATGACAGTAAGAGAAAATCTCGAATTCCCCCTCAGGAGGCAAACCGGCTCAATGTCTAAAGAAAAAATTAACCTGCTGATAAAAGAAGCGCTGCTGAATGTCGGACTTTCTAAAACAATTAATAAAATGCCTTCAGAACTTTCCGGAGGTATGCGTAAAAGGTTAGGCTTAGCCAGGACACTGATATTAAAACCCGAGATAATGCTTTATGATGAGCCTACAACCGGTCTTGATCCTATAACGTCAAAAGAAATAAGTAAGCTCATCCTCGAAGTTCAAAAAAAATATAATACTTCTTCTGTCATTATCACACATGATATTGAATGTGCAAGACTAACTGCAAACCGTATTATAGTTATTAAAGATGGGATATGCTTTGCCGAAGGCTCATATACTGATCTTCAGAATTCGACTGATGCCTGGATAAGATCTTTTTTTGAATGACGCATTAATTAAGGTGAATCAAATGAAAAATTCTGTGAAAAATAAAGTGAAGCTGGGAATATTTATTACCATTGGAATTGTTGTATTAATTGCCGGCATATATTTTATTGGCGAGGGGCAGCAAATATTCAGAAATACTTTTCGCATAACCGGAGTATTTAAAGATGTCGCCGGACTTCAGGCAGGAAACAATGTTAGATTATCAGGCGTAAATGTTGGGACTGTAAAAGATGTTAGTATTGTAAGTGATACTTCGGTTAAAGTAGAAATAATAGTTGATGAAGCTATGCGGCAGTTTATAAAAAAGGATGCTGTTGCAATTATTGGCTCAGAGGGACTTATGGGAAATAAAGTTTTAATTATAAATCCCGGAACCGGCAAAAAAAAGGAAATAGAAAACGACGACGTTATCGAAACAATCCAGCCGATTAGTGTGGACGATATAATGCTTTCTTTACACTCGACTATTAATAACACATCAAATATTACAGGTGATCTTTCTAAGATTACTAATAATATACAATCGGGACATGGAACAATAGGAAGATTGATAATGGATAAATCGTGGGGGCAAAATTTCGATTCCACATTTGTTAATTTGAAAGAAGGTTCGGCAGCGTTTAAAATACTTATGGATAAATCCAGTGAGGTGGACGAGATTCTGTTAGCGATAAAAACAACTATTGATAATACTTCCAGTGTCACAAATGATTTGTCTAATATCGCCAGTCGTATCGAATCCGGAGAAGGAACCATAGGGAAGTTGTTTATGGATAAAACTTTCGGACAAAATATTGATACTACCCTGGTTAATTTGAAAGAAGGTTCCGCCCAGCTTAAACTGCTTTTAGAGAAGGCAAGAGAAAGCTGGTTGCTTGGTAGTTTTTGGTAAACTTGATTTAAATAAAAACTGACTTTTTAACTCAAAAGATCTAGTTCCGGTTTCGTCCTTTTGCCTTATTGTCTCTTATTCTGTTTAAATATAAATTATTTTTTAAAGCATTAAAATTCGGGGCTAAACAAGAAGGTTTTTTTACTTCAACACTATTTATTCATCTTTGAATTTCAAAGATAGAAGGATGAAATTACTTTTTGAATAGCCCTGCGATTATTCGGATTTAATTAATTTCAGATACTACTTAGTATTAATCTTCGAATTATTAAATGTTGCAAAATCCATCTGCAAAAAATAAACCATTTCACATAATTATCTGCGAAAACGCAAGTTATTCTCATCCAATAGGACTAAGTCTTTTTTCATCCTCTTGACCGATTGTTTCCCCTTGCACCTTATCATAGCTTGTATTGTGACTATAAATGTTATTGTTTAGAAATTTTCAAACACAAATCACAACTATAAAACAGGAGAAATTAATTCTGAAAAAGCATTTAATAATTAATAAGGAAATTCCTTGTTACTATTTTACTAAAACAATGAGGAAAAAATGAAAAAGCTAATTTACTTAATGGTCTTTATTGGTTTGGCTGCAATGAGCCAACCAAGTCAAGCACAATTCAAAGATTGGAATACCAAATTCGGTTTTCGTGGAGGTATATTGTTTCCGGAAAATAATTTTGCCAATCTTGGACTTAGCGGGAATAATAATACTTCATTCGATTGGTTCAAACCCTCCTGGCTGGGTGAAGGATTTTTTGCTTTTGCATTGACAAAAGAATTAGAATTGTCACTAAACGCCGGTTACGGAGAATATGCCGGGAAGGCATATTTTTCTGATGCTACTCAATCCTTTGGTGAATACAAAAGCACCATAATCCCTTTAACTGTAAGATTCCGGGTGAGTCCATTCGATGTAAAGGGATGGAATCCTTACGTTTATGTTGGCGGTGGTGCCATGAGTTTAAGTGTTGATACCAAACCAACTAATGCTCCTGGAAACCATTCAGTAAAAGACAATGGATGGGTTGGAATTTTCCCCATTGGACTGGGTTCTGAATTTATGCTTTCTGATAATGTTCTGCTTGATTTTTCTCTCGGCGGAGCTATAACATCTTCCTTTGATCTTGATGGTTACAAAAGCAGTAGTACGGATACCTGGGATGCATATTATAATGCATCATTAGGTTTAAGCTTTACCAAAGAGAACTGCGAATCTGACAAAGATAATGATGGGCTTGGTAAATGTGATGAAGAAAAACTTGGAACGGATCCAAAAAATCCTGACACAGACGGTGATGGAATATCAGACGGTGATGAAGTATTGAAATATAGTACTAACCCGTTGAAAGTTGACACAGATGGTGATGGTTTAAGTGACGCTGATGAAGTAAAGAACTATAAGACCGATCCGTTAAAGACTGATACAGACGGAGATGGATTATCTGACAGTGACGAAGCATTGAACTATAAGACCAATCCATTAAAGGCTGACACAGACGGTGATGGAATATCAGACGGCGACGAAGTATTGAAATATAAGACCAATCCGTTAAAGAGCGATACCGATGGTGACGGCTTGGCAGACGGTGACGAAATATCGAATTACAAAACTGATCCGTTAAAAACTGATACAGACGGTGATGGTTTAAGTGATTATGAAGAAGTCTTAAAGTATAAGACCAATCCGTTAAACATAGATACAGATGGCGGTACGGTTGATGATTATACAGAAGTTACCCGCGGCACAGATCCTCTTAAAGCCGATGATGATATAATTAAGATTGGTGTTCCTATAGTTCTTGAAGGCATTACCTTTGAGACCAATAAATCTAATGTTACTCCTGAATCGGAAAAGGTTTTGATGGAAGCTCTTAAGACATTACAAACTTATCCGGATATTTCAGTTGAAATCAGCGGTCACACAGATAATGTAGGCAGCAACAGTTCAAACCAGAAACTTTCAGAACGCAGAGCTAACGCTGTTAAAGGCTGGCTTGTTGCAAAAGGAATCTCTTCTGACAGAATAACTGCTGTTGGTTACGGCGAAGAGAAGCCGAGAGTTGCAAATGATACACCTGAAAATAGAAGGTTGAACAGAAGAATCGAGTTCAAACGAATTAAGTAAATAAGCTTAATTTAATTATAGGGTGTCTTCGGACACCCTATTTATTTTAAAGCATGTTCCCAAAGAAGTCTGAAATAAATTTGGAAAATAATAAAGGGAAAAATGAAAAAGATTCTTTTATTCGGTTTAGTTTTTGGCTTAATGATAATCTTACCGAAACCAGTGGCTGCGCAGGACCACGGATTTGGGCTCGGAATTATTTTTGGAGAACCAACAGGGTTGAGTGCAAAACTCTGGACGTCCAAAGAATAATGCTTTTGATTTCGGTTTTGGTGTGTCGCTGGGTGGAGACCGGATTAATTACAAAGGCAACTACGATAGAACCGGACGTATCCATTTTCATATGGATTATCTCTGGCATGCATTCAATGCTATAAGTTCAACCGAAAGATTTCCTCTCTATTACGGAATCGGCGGCAGGTTCAATAGTGGCGGTGGTTATGATGGTTCAATCGGTATAAGAGGTGTATTTGGTATAGCCTGGTTTCCTCATTCAACTCCGATAGATGTATTTTTTGAGTTGGTGCCGGTGTTCCAGGTTACCCCGCTTGCCGGGCTGGGAATAGATGCCGGGCTGGGAATAAGATATTTCTTTGAATAAGAAAATATTTTCACTATGAAGAGCCCGATCTCTTATTAACTATCTCATAAGCAGATACTTGAAAGAAATAAAATAACGATCTATATAATTTTTAGAAAAACAAAACAAAAAAGAGAGAAGTGATGATTTTTATTTCAACATAGCAGGAGTAGTTATTTTTATTAACTTTTACAAACCGTTCTTGGGTACGCTTTCAATTGATTTTAGCAGATTAAATTTTTATTTTTATTTTATCTACAACGAATTTACTTTACAGGGGGTAGGGCACTCCTTCTTAGTAAATCGTTTCTCCTTATGCCCCCGAATCTGTTTATTCATATAAGTGAAATGGGTTATGAAGAATAAAAAAATTACTAAGAAGTCTTCTGTTAAGAAAAAGAAAAAAATTCCTGAAGCATCATCCCCAAATAATTCATTCTATGTAGTAGGCATTGGTGCATCTGCAGGCGGTTTAGAAGCTCTCGAAAGATTTTTTAGAAATATACCTGAGAACAATGGCATGGCTTTTATAGTTGTGTCGCATCTGGACCCAACACATATAAGTATTATGCCCGAACTGATTCAAAAATCTACTAAGATGGAATTATTCCAGGCTGAAGACGGAATGGTGCTTAAGCCCAATCATGTTTATGTTGCACCACCTAACAGAGATTTGGGACTTCTTCACGGTACTATCCAGTTAATTGAACCTCCTGAGGCACATGGATTCCGGCTTCCAATTGATTTTTTCTTTAAATCCCTTTCTACAGACTTAGGCGAAAAAGCGATATGTATTATTCTCTCCGGAATGGCTTCCGACGGTACGACAGGGTTAAAAGCAGTTAAGAGTGAATTGGGAATGGTAATGGTTCAGGATCCCAAATCGGCAAAGTTCGATGGTATGCCGACCAACGCCATACAAACAGGATTAGCCGACTTCATTCTTCCGCCCGAAGAAATGTCCGAGCAGTTGATTAGATATACGACACAAAAAGTTAAAGGTGTTTTACTAGATAAAGCAATTACCGACGGTAAAATTCCCGATGCATTTCAAAAAATTTTCGTGCTGCTCAGAAATCACACCGGTCACGACTTTTCACTTTACAAACAAAATACCATTTCCCGGCGCATAGAAAGAAGAATGAATATTTCTCAGCTGGATAATCTTCCAAATTATATAAGGCTGCTTCAGGAAAATCCTGAGGAAATTGAAAACCTGTTTAGAGAACTTTTAATCGGGGTAACAAATTTTTTCAGAGATCCCGACTCCTTCGAAAAATTAAAGAAGATACTCTCAGAGTTAGTAAAAAGTAAACCGGAGGACGATAAAATAAGAATTTGGGTGCCCGGTTGTTCTACAGGCGAAGAAGCATACTCAATTGCGATTATTTTACGGGAGTGCATGAATGAAGCCAGGAAAAATTTTAACGTACAAATATTTGCCACAGATATTGACAGTATTGCAATTGATAAAGCCCGCATTGGTTCATTTTCAGGAATTGAATCCGATGTCGGTAAAGAACGTTTGAAAGCTTCCTTTACTTCCACCGGAAATCTTTTTCATGTTCGAAAAGAAATCAGGGAAATGCTGGTCTTTGCACCGCAAAGCATTGTTAAAGATCCTCCGTTTACTAAACTTGATCTGATCTCCTGCCGGAATCTTTTAATTTATTTTAATGCCGAATTACAGAAAAAAATAATCCCCGTATTTCATTATAGCCTTTTAAACCACGGAATACTTTTTCTCGGTTCATCGGAAACAATAGGCGGGTTTGTAGATCTGTTTTCGATGGTAGATAAAAAATGGAAATTTTATAAACGAAGAGATTCTGTTTACTCGGCACAACCTTTTATAGAATTCCCTTTATCGCATTTAATTGGAAAAACTAATGAGCCTGCTATGAAAATAAACGAAGTAAAAAATATTCCCCAGTTAGCAGAAAAAGCTATACTGTACAATTACTCTCCTAATTGTGTGATAATAGCCGGGGAGGGAAATATAATTTATATTCACGGAAGAACCGGTAAATACCTTGAGCTAACTGACGGCGAAGCGAACGTGAATATCTTTGAAATGGCACGGGAAGGATTAAAACAGGAGCTTTCGGCATTGGTCAGGAAAGTGTCATCAAGCAAGAAATCACTAACCTCCGAAGGAATAAAAGTTAAACATAACGGCAGCTCACAATTAATAAATCTTACGGTTAAACCGATCAGAGAACCGGCAGAGATGCTGGGTTCTCTATTAGTAATTTTTGAGGACGTACATCCAGAAAAAAAGGGACCGGCTTCTAAAAAAATCCATTATGAAAAAAAATCGGCAAAAATTATAAAAGAACTTGAACACGAATTAAAGTCTGCTCAAGAAAATTTGCGGTCAACCGTTGAGGAACTGGAAACATCAAATGAGGAACTGAAATCAACCAACGAAGAAATGCAGTCAACCAACGAGGAGATGCAAAGTTCAAATGAAGAAATGGAAACTTCCAAAGAAGAATTACAATCTTTAAACGAGGAATTAATTACGGTGAACACCGAGCTGCAAAATAAGAATGATGAGTTATCAATTATTAATAATGATATGAAAAACCTGCTGGACAGCATTGATATCCCGACTATCTTTTTGGATAATAATTTGCTTATTAAAAGATTTACACATCATGCAACAAAGATTGTGAACCTCATTTTTTCCGACATTGGAAGACCTATAAAAGACATAGCAACAAATCTTAAATATGAGAAGTTTATTGAAGATGCTAAAGAAGTTTTAAGAACCCTCGTTCATAAAGAAACCGATCTGCAAACCGATGATGGCGTCTGGTATCAAATGCGGATATTACCTTACAGAACAATAAGCAATGTTATTGATGGTCTTGTAATAACTTTTACACATATTCACAATATAAAAACTGCCCACGAAGATATCCAAAAATTGAACCGGGAGATCCAGCTTGCACGTGAATATTCTGATAATATTGTTGATACAGTAAGAGATTCCCTTATTATTCTTGATAAGGATTTGAAGGTGCTTTCGGCTAACAGGGCTTTTTATAAATTATTTAACACTGACAGCGAAAAAACCGTAGGTAAATTTATTTACGAACTCGATGATAAAAATTGGGAGATTCCTAAACTGCGGGAGCTTCTCGAGCAAATACTTCCTGAGCACAATTTTTTTGAGGACTATGAGTTCGAATACAATTACAAAAATACAGGCATAAAAAAATTACTAATGAATGCCCGAGAGATATTTCAGGGAGATAAAGAATCTAAACTCATTCTTCTTGCGATCCAGAGTCAAAATACATGATAAAGAGGTATCAAAAAATGAAACATACCAAAGAAAAAGCAGGAAAAATCATTACTAAAAAAGTAATGAAAAAAAAAGAACCAAAACCTAAATTGCCGGCAGCAGAAAAAATTGAAGATGTACAAAGACTTGTGCATTTGCTGCAGGTTCACCAGGTTGAACTGGAACATCAAAACCAGGAACTTAGAATTGCACAGCAAGAACTGGAGGTATCCAGGAATAAATATGTAAACCTCTTTGATTTTTCACCAACCCCTTACCTTACCCTGGACTTTGCAGGCATAATTAAGGAAGTAAATTTAAGCGCCAGTAAAATGTTCTTAATTGATCGAAGAAAATTAATTGGTAAACATTTTATTTCTTATATCCTGATGGAAGACAGGGATATTTTTAGTTCCTTTATTAAAACCGTTTTTAAATCTCCAACAAAACACTCTTGCGATTTAAGAGTAACGAACAAAGATAAACGCGTATTCCATGTTCTAATTGAAGGTTTAGAATTAGAAGATACGCTCGAATCAGATCAAAGATGCCAGGTTGCGTTAATCGATTTCACGGAGCACAAGAAATTACAAGACTCTTTAAAAAAATCAAACGAGGAACTAGAAATACTAAATACTACCAAAGATAAGTTCTTCGCAATCATTGCACAGGATTTACGAAGCCCTTTGGCTGTGCTAAATTATTCGGAATTGCTTGCTACGAAATTTGAAACTTTATCGCAGGAAGAGATAGTTCAATTTAGCAGGAGCTTAAATGAAATCCTGAATAATCTTTATGGTCTTCTGGAAAATTTACTCCATTGGTCTTTGATGCAAAGAGACATGCTTGAGAATAATCCGGGAAATCTTAAACTCTGTGATGTAGTAAATAAAATAATTAAAAAATTAAACCAGGGTGCTAAGGGAAAAAATATTATTATTTCAAACGATATTGACAAAGAAACCTTAGTTTATGCAGATGTTGATATGCTTCAGTCAATTGTTCAAAACCTTTTAGTAAATGGAATCAAGTTCACTCCAACTGGAGGGCGGATAATTGTTTCATCTGCTGATAAAGACAGTTTCATTGAAGTTTCTGTACTTGACAATGGGATTGGAATTGAACCGGCAAAATATTCTGAACTGTTCAGTTTTAATGCGCTATACACAACTAACGGTACAAACGGAGAAAAAGGAACCGGGCTTGGCTTACCCCTTTGCAATGAATTTGTAAAAAGAAACAATGGTAAAATTTGGTTCGAAAGTGAATTGGGAAAAGGATCGAAATTTATATTCAGTTTACGCAAATCACAAAAGTAAAATGATTATAAGAGAATTAAGTCTGATCCAAATTGTGATTTCCATTATTAAATAATAGGAAACATAATGAAAAAAATACAGATATTCCTTGCCGAAGATAATAGACCTCTGCGTGAGGCAATTGCAGTAATGATCGAAAAGCAGTCGGATATGAAAGTTGTTGCTAATGTTGGCAGCACCGAAAACATAATACTGACGATGGGGGACTTCAAGCCAAATATAGTGCTTTTTGATATCGGTTTACAAAATCAAAATTGTATGCAGACAATAAAATTAATTAAGGAACAATTCCAGGAAACTAAAATTATTGTGATGGGTCTTGTACAGTTTCATGCAGATGTTTTAGAATTTATCCAGGCAGGAGTTTCAGGATTCATTTTAAAAGCTGCAAGCGACACAGAATTCTTAAAAACAATTCGATCAGTTTATAGTGGCGCTCAGGTTTTACCGCCTCGTTTAACCGGTTCACTTTTTTCTCAGATAGTTGAGCATGTATTTAGTGGATCCAAACCTCCTGCAACTGTTAAATCGGTTCGTATGACAACACGAGAACGGCAGGTGATGGATTTGATTGCAGATGGTTTTAGCAACAAACAGATTGCACAAAATCTTGAAATATCTGTCAACACTGTTAAAGATCACGTTCATAATCTACTTACAAAATTGTCGTTTCATACACGCAGCGAGATCGCAAAATATGCATATATCCCTGACTCTTATAAAACTCTAAGCAAGTAATCCCCCTCCCGCTCGCAAAAACACACGAAGGGATGTAGTCCCTTTTTCATCCCTTTGTACGATATATTCTTCACTTCTTTTATACTAACCTTGATTAGTCAATTTTAAAAAATTACTTAAGAAAAGACGTTTTGGATACGATTTCTCAATATAGAAAAGGAATTTTTAATGTTTCATATTCTTGGTCTGGGTGTTTTAATGATATGGTTATTAGGTTTATTAGGTCCTTACACAATTACCAGCTTTTTGGGGATGCTTCTGATAACTGCCGTCCTTAATTTCCTGTTTAAAAAAATTAAACTTCTGAGACTTATTAAAATCAGGGTCCATACAAAATTGGGCTTTAATCGATATTAATTATTAAAGCTTGCATTGATTAAGGTACTCAACCAGGGTTTAATCCATAAGATTTAATTCCATTTTCATCCTATTGCTCTATAGGTTTTGTGGTAAATAACTGCTAATCTTTTGTGTATAAAAAGAGACTATAGTCTAATAGCTTTAAGAAAATAATACTCAAAAGATTAGTATGAAAAAAATCAGGATGCTTCTGATTGAAGATAACCAGCTATTACGTGAAGGAATACTGGCTATCCTTAAAAAGCAGGCAGATATAAAAATAGTAACGATTTCCGGAAAGAATGAAAATACAGTTCTGAAGATTCATAAACTAAAACCAAATGTTGTCCTTTTAGATTTAGGATTACGAAACCGGAACAGCTTAGAAATAGTGTATTTGGTGAAAAAAGAATTTCCAAAGATTAATATAATTATGATGGACCTTTCCCCGGTTCAGGCGGACGTACTCCAATATGTCAAAGCAGGCGCATCCGGCTTCATATTGAAAGATGCGACACTCAACGATTTTCTTATAACAATTAAAACAGTAGCTGAAGGAACAAAAGTTCTTCCGCCCACATTAACTGATTCACTCTTTTCACAAATAGTTGAATATGCTATGAAGGGTGGAAAAGTCAAATTGAGGGAAGCTATCATGATGACTAAACGTGAACGGGAAGTAATCAAACTAATTTCCGATGGATTGAGCAATCAAGAAATTGGACGAAGCCTCCATATTTCCACTTATACTATTAAGAGCCATATCCATAATATTATGGAGAAACTTACTTTACATTCACGGTTGGAGCTTGCTAACTACACCTACACAGATGGAAAATCTGTGAAAGATATTGCCAGGGGAATTTCAATTCTTAACAAATAATTACAGGGTAAATGAGCATCCCCGATACAGAATCCGACGGCTACCTGAACATTATCCCCGGCAGCGTTCTTGTGCTGTTCAGTGACGGGATTGTAGAAAGATTGAATACATCGGGAGTGGAATTTGGTGTAGAACTTTTAAAAGATGTCATCATTAAAAACAATGATCAGGATGCTGATGAAATAGTTAATGCGGTTTTTCTTTCTGCATATAGATTCGGCAAAAAAAAACAATGGGAAGATGATGCTACAGTAGTAGTAATCAAAAGGCTTTTATAGTAGTAATTTAACTCTTAAGTATTAATCCCTTTTTAATCTTTAGGAACTATAACATATTGGCATTATCTTTTGTATCTTCTTTATTAAAGGATCAGCAGAAGTATCCAAGAATTTTCTCTTTTCATTTATTTAAGAATAGGAGTTAGGTTATCCGAAAACTTAAAATTGGAATTATAGACCTTGTAACAAAAGGACCTACTAAAGCATTATTTGCAAGAATTATGAATGCAAACTTTGCTGCTATTATGCCGCAGGTTTTAGGAGTATGGTGCGAGGAAGAAGGTCACGATGTATCGTATGTTTGTTATACCGGGTTTGAAAATCTTGTTGATGAATTACCACAAGATGTAGATATCGTTTTTATAGGAGCTTTTACAGAAGCCGCCCAAACAGCATATGCATTAAGCAATCTTTTTCAGTCTAAAGGTGCAGTTACAGTTCTCGGAGGACCACATGCACGCTGTTATCCGCAGGATGCACAAAAATACTTTGACTATGTTTTAGGATTTACCAATAAGTCCCTTATTAAAGAAATTCTGCATGATTTTTCACCTCATAGACAGGTAGGCTTATATTTATCTGCAAACAAACAGCCGGATTTTCTCCCCGGTGTTCGTGAACGCTGGAAGTTTATAGACAAGACTTTAAAGAGAGCTCCGATTATAAAAATGGTTCCTATGATTGGAAGTCTGGGATGCCCTTACACCTGCAGTTTCTGTATTGATTCTGTAATACCTTACCAGACTCTTGATTTTCAAATAATGAAAGATGATCTCTCTTTCCTTTTGAAAAAATTTAAACGACCGATGGTAGGATGGCACGATCCTAATTTCGGAGTTAAGTTCGATGACTTTATGGACGCAATTGAAGAAGCTGTACCACCCAACAGTATTGATTTTATTGCGGAGAGCAGCCTTTCATTATTATCAGAGAAACACCTTCAAAGACTTAAAAAGAATGGATTTGGTGCACTTCTTCCAGGTGTAGAGTCATGGTATGAGCTTGGAAATAAATCCAAGACCGGACAAAATCATGGAATGAATAAAGTGAAAGAAGTATCCGAACATGTAAATATGATTCTTCGATATACACCTTATATTCAAACCAATTTTGTTCTTGGTCTTGATTCGGATGAAGGAACCGAACCTTTTGAACTGACAAAGCGATTTGTGGATTTATCTCCAGGCGCTTTTCCCGGTTATTCACTTCTTACTTCATTCGGACAGGCAGCACCGCTCAATCTTGAATATCAAAAAGCCAACCGTGTTTTGCCTTTCCCCTTCCAGTTTCTCAATAATAATCATGCAATGAATGTTAAACCGATGAATTACTCCTGGATAGAATTTTATGACAATGTAATTGATCTTGGGAAATATACTTTTTCATGGAAAGCAATTTTTAATCGCTTAGTAGCTAATAAAACTATGATCCCGAAATGGATGAATGTAGTGCGTGCTATATCTGCAGAAGGCTTTGGCAGAGTTAAATATAATATCAAAATTCGCGAGTTGTTAAAGACAGACCGACAATTCAGAGATTATTTTGAAGGAGAAACAACAGAACTTCCCCAGTTCTATAAAGACCAGGTAAAGAAGAACCTGGGACCACTCTGGCATTGGCTTCCGAAGGAAGCTCTTTATCATGACCCGAATGCTTATCTTAAATCTACTTTTAGTGTCGCTGAAAAAAAAGCAATTGCTGTTTGAAAAACTTTAATAAGTTACATCCTCGACTTTTATAAGCTCGGCTTTGTTATCATACTTTTTAAGAAACTCAATAAACTCCGGGTTAAAATACTTATTGTGTTTCTTCTCATAAGTTCTGAAGATACCTCTCGACCTGCTTGTGAGTAAGCGAGCACTTAAAATAGTTCAATACTTCTTTATCATCATAGATGCGATAGTAGTTTAAGTGTTTTCCATTTGTTTTTGTTTGTTTCTGCATCTTTATGTTCCCGTTTTTTTTGATTAAGAAAAATAAATCTCCTGTTTTGTCACACTGAGCGAAGTCGAAGTGTGATCGGCAGCCTTCGACAAGCTCAGGCTGACAATTTATACTAAAATCTTTTCTGCATGAAGTATATCACTGAATAATCCGTCTTTAATTGACTCTGCATTTTTCCTTGCATTAGCCAACGAGTTTAAAACATACCTGTTGGCTGTAAAAACTTTTTTAGGATCTATTTCAGCCTGATCTAATAATAAATAACCTATATAAATATAACTGTAAAGTTCAACCAAATCTTTTGCTGCAACATCCTGGAATGAGGGATCTTTCTTTTCGATAACATATTTAAGACAATCTTTATAAATCTCTCTTATTTCTCTTAAGTGACTAACGAGATTTCCCACACCGCCTTTGTATTCTTTCTTTTCACATTCATCGAATCTCTCAGCAAGAATATCATTTACAACTCCACCAATTGCAGCAACAATCTGAAGCTGCGAAGTGCCTTCATAAATGTTTGTTATACGCGCATCGCGGGCTAATCTTTCAACTCTGAATTCCCTCATATATCCTGTACCGCCATGAATCTGTAAGGCATCAAAAGTTATTTTATTTGCAGATTCAGTAAGAATATATTTTGTTATCGGGGTAAGTAGCCCGGCTTCTTTCTGATATTTTTTTAACCTGATATTTTCTTCAGAAAACGGTTTCCCTTCTTCTTTAAGTTTCCCAATTTTTTCTTCCATCTTTTCTTTAATGTCGACAACCTGTGCTGAGCTATAAAACAAAGCACGGTTAGCCTCGAGAGTTACACGCATATCAATAAGCATATTTGTAACAACAGGAATACTATAAATTGTTTTTCCAAACTGAACTCGTGCTTTTGCATATTTCAAAGCTTCTTCATAAGCAGATTGAGAAATTCCGAGAGCCTGTGCAGAAACTCCCATTCGCGCCCTGTACATCAAATCGAAAACATATTTTATTAAACCGAATTTCCTGTTGCCGACAAGCTGACAAGGCGTATTATTAAACTGCAGCTCACAAGTCGGCGAACCATGAATTCCCAGTTTATGTTCAATCCTTCTCACTTTAACCTCATCACTTCTATGACAAACAAACATGCTTAAACCGCGTCCATCTTTTGTTCCCGCTTCTGATCTTGCAAGAACAAGCAGCACGTCTCCGTTTCCATTTGTTATAAATCTTTTAACACCTTTTAAAAACCAATGCCCTTTTTCGTCCTGGAACGCTTGTAGTTTAACAGCCTGAAGATCGCTTCCTGCATCAGGTTCTGTTAAAGCCATTGCACCAGTGTATTCACCAGTACAAAAACCGGGAAGAAATTCCATTCTTTGATCTTCATTGCCAAACTTTTTAATTGTATCTGCAATATCCTGCAGACCAAAAATATTCATAAGAGATGCATCGGCGCGGGAGACTATTTCTACCGCCATCATATACATTGTAAAAGGAAAATTTAATCCGCCATATTTGCGGGGAAAGATCATTCCCATTAAATCTGCTTGTGCAAGTTGCCTCAGGTTTTCCTCTGTCCCCTTTGCATAGGAAACTTTTCCATCATTGATTACGGCTCCTTCATCATCAACGCCTGATGCACGTTCAGCTATAAAGTTTCCGGCAATATCGCCGACTATCTCTAACACTTTTTTATAATTTTCTTTTGCATCTTCATAATCAGTCGGAGCATAATTAAATCTTTCAGCATCCTTATAATTATCTTCGGCAATTCCAACAATCTCTGTTATATCAAGATTATTAAAATAAAATTGAATGTCGCTGTTATCAGTAAAAAAGTTTGGCATAATAAAACCTTATTTTCTAATTGTCATGCTGAACTAGTTTCAGCATCTTTTGATTTCTTCATCGCTTTTAAATTATAGAGATCCCGAAACAAGTTCGGGATGACTTAACTATTTCAATTTATGTTTGTACGCTTCAATGAAAGCCGGGATAATTTCCATTGCATCACCGACAATACCGTAATGAGCAATTTCAAAAATAGGAGCTTCCGGATCCGAGTTAATCGCAATTATTTTATTTGATTCCTGCATTCCTGCACGGTGTTGAATTGCACCGGATATTCCAACAGCGATGTAAAGTTTTGGTCTAACAGTAACTCCTGTTTGTCCAACTTGCCTGTCCGGAGTTACAAACCCTGCATCGACAGCCGCGCGGCTTCCGGCAATTTCTCCTCCAACAGTATGAGCAAGCTCTACGACTAATCTAAAATTCTCTTTTGTACTTAGCCCGTATCCTCCTGCAACAATTATAGGGGCAGCTTTCAAGTTTACTTTGTTATCTTCCCTATGTTGTTCAATTATCTGAACAAGTTCATCTATCGGATCAGGTTTATATTCGATTCTCGTAATTTTTATTTCATTTGGTTGCTCAACCGGGGTTAATTCCATTACTCCTTCTCTTACCGTTGCCATTTGTGTCGGCACATCGGGAGTAATAATTGTTGCAATAATATTTCCACCAAATGCAGGACGAATTTGTAAAAGAAGATTTGCATAATCTCTACCGACATATTTAACATCAGAAATCTGAAGATCAGTGCAATCTGCGGTTAAGCCGCTTCTTGTATGAGAAGCCACTCTCGGTGCAAGATCTCTTCCAATTACGGTTGCACCAAAAAGAACAATCCGAGGAACAATTGTTTTAACAAGATCATTTATTATTCTGCTATAAGGAAGTGTTCTGTAATTCTTAAGTGATGGATGCTCAACAAGTAATGCCTCATCGACTCCATATTTGAAAGTTTCTTTGGCTATCTCTTCAACTCCATCACCAATTACAAGAGATTTTAATTTTCCATTCATTGATTGTGCGAGTTTGTGTCCTTTGCAAAGAAGCTCAAAACTTACATCGGCAGGTTTCCCATCTCTTTGTTCAATAAAAACCCAAACCTCACTTGATTTCGGATTTCGGATTTCAGATTTCGGATTGTCTTCCACTTAAATATCCACTATTTATTTTTTAATATTCGAACTATTAACAAATGACTAATGACCATTGACAAATGACCAAAATTATCCAAAAATATGATCTGTCATTAGTTGATCTATAAGGCTGTTTAAGCCGGCTTTAGTCGGTTCTATTTTAATTTGATTGCCTCCTTTAAGTACAACAGATTCTACTTTATGCACTTTTGTGGGTGAACCGCTGATACCACATCTTTGTACTTCGAGATTCAAATCATCCATTGTGAAAGTATTAATAAGAAGATTTTTCTCTTTGTATTCATGAATCAGCTTATCTGTATAAAGAAGAGAGTTCTCCTCTGCAAGCTTTTCAAGATCCATAACTGATCGAGCATTTTTATAAGCCATAACTCTCTTCGCACTAAAAGGACGCGGCGTAACAATATCTTTTAAAACAGTGATTAAAACAGGAAGAGCACTTTCAACAATTTCATAACCGCCATCTATTTTTCTTTTTATCTTAATCTTATTTTCTTCTATGATAATAATTTCTTCTGTATAAGTTATCTGTGGAATGCCAAGCTTCTCTGCTGTTTGCGGACCAACCTGTGCAGTATCACCATCAATAGCCTGTCTGCCGGCAAAAACAAAATGGTAGTTCCCGATTTTTTTAATCACTTCACTTAAAACATAAGAAGTGGCAAGAGTATCGGCGCCGGCAAACTTCCTGTCGCTTACAAGATAAGTTTCATCGGCTCCCATATAAAGGCACTCGCGCAAAACATCAGATGCACGCGGCGGACCCATTGTAATTGCAATTACTTTTCCGCCATATTTTTCCTTTACCTGTAAAGCAAGCTCTAGGGCAACACGGTCCTCGTGGTTAAAAATTGCGGGAAGTTTTGTACGGTTTACCGTTCCGTCGTCCTTCATTACCTTGCCGGAAATGTTGGCGGTATCAGGAACCTGCTTAACCATAACTATTGAATTGAACATAACACGCCTGTCTCCAAATATATAATGGCGGGATATACCAAATAATATTCCATAGAGAAGTATATTGGAAATTTCAACAATATCATCAAAAAACAAGCAGTTATGGTAACTCACTTTTCAATTGGGAGAAAGGTTTTTAATGATGTTCTTAGTATTGAGAAGATGGCTTATTTTTCATAATCTTAGTATTTAGTATCCCGAATCCTGTATCCGGCATCTGTATCTTAATATTTATTTATCGTTATAAAGTAAATTAACTTTTACTTATGTCCATTCTCGAAATAAATAATTACTACAATCAACGCGTTAAGCTTATTCAGTTCGGGGGTTCAAGAAACGAACTTAGCATCCGTGATGCGTTTAAAGACCTTCTTAATCATTATGCTGATAAGAAAAACTTAATGCTCATCTCCGAAGTTCGTACCGTTTTGCAGATTACAAAGAGCACGTAATACAATTACTAAAAAAAGTTACAACAGTAAGCGTTGAGACAATGAAGATTATTAAGGAGATGGAAAAAGAATAAATTCAAAACCCCACCTCGCCTCCCCTTTAATTAAAGGGGAGGACAGCTTGCCCGCCTATGGCGGGGGAGGGGTTCAATAAATGAGGGATAACAAATGACAAAACACTACAACAAAAAGTCCGAACAAGAAAAACGAAGATTCCTCCGCCATAAAATGACTTACTGCGAGAGGATCGTCTGGCTTCATTTAAGAAGAAAGCAGCTCGGCTATAGATTTTTAAGACAATATTCAGTTGATCATTTCGTCCTCGATTTTTATTCACCCGAATTAAAACTCGCTGTAGAAATTGATGGTAGTATTCACAATCAACCTGAGCAAAAAGAGTATGATATTAATAGAGAAAAGTATTTAAGCAGGTTCAACATAAAATTTGTCCGTATAACAAATGAAGAATTCTTAGGCAACCCTGATAAAGCTTTTAACAAAATAGAAGAAGCGATCAAACTTATCGAACAAACAAAAACTTAAACATCACGCCACCTCCCCTTTGAATAAAGGGGAGGAACGAGGAGGGGTTCTTATTAACTTTTCCTATGAATTTTACATTTCATTAAAAGATTTATAAAAAAATGAAAGCCACGGAACTTTCCCATTTCACTTACGTCAAAATTTATTTGTAGTTTAGCACTAATATTTTTAGGGCTTTAGGTGGCAGGGCGCTTTTATTCATGAACATTACAGTAGAGAATCTTACAAAACAATACGGACGTTGGTTTATGCTGAATTTATTTCTCCGAAGGAGTCCTTTGGACAGGATCTTCAAAAAAAATTGAGATCCCGAAACAAGTTCGGGATAATGAATAAATTATGAATATTACTGTAGAGAACCTTACTAAACAATACGGACCTCAAAAGGCTGTAGATTCCATCTCTTTCTCTGTAAAAACGGGAGAGATACTCGGCTTCCTTGGTCCTAACGGTGCAGGCAAAACCACCACCATGAAAATACTTACCTGCTTTATGGCTCCGACTGAGGGAGATGTAAAGGTCGGCGATTATTCAATCCACGATCACCCGGAAGAAATAAAAAACAAGATCGGATATTTACCGGAGAATAACCCTCTATATTTGGATATGCCGGTACTGGAATATCTGTCTTACACTGCTAACCTGCAGGGAGTATCAAAAGAAAATATTGGCGACAAAATTATAGAAATGGTTCACGTCTGCGGTCTCAATGAAGAAAAGCATAAAAAGATTGGTGAACTTTCAAAAGGTTACAGACAGCGTGTTGGACTTGCACAAGCAATGATTCACAATCCTGAAATATTTAATTTTTGATGAGCCGACTTCCGGTCTCGACCCGAACCAAATAATAGAAATAAGAAATTTAATCAAACGTGTTGGCAGGCAGAAGACTGTAATTTTAAGTACACACATTCTTCCTGAAGTAGAAGCAATCTGTGACAGAATATTAATTATAAACAAAGGTAAAATTGTTGCAGATGGAACTCCCGAAACATTACGGAAACAGGCACAGGGAGAAGAGATGCTTCGTGTAAAAATTGAAGACGAAACAAATAAAGATTTATTATATGACAACCTACGAGCAATAGATACAATAGCGATGATTGATCCCGTTGCAGATGTAAACAATACTTATATGATCCAAAGTAAAAGCGGGCAGTCTTCGAGGCGTGAAATCTTCCAGTTGTGTGTTCAGAAAAACTGGACATTAACAGAAATGACGCCTATTGAAACAAAGCTTGAAGATATTTTTAGAGAGTTAACGACTTAATACAATTTCAAAATTGAAAGATTACAAGATTGTCAGTCTGAGCCTGTCGAAGACTGAATAGTCACACTTCGACAAGCTCAGTGTGACAGGCATGGCAAAAAGAAAAAAACTATGAAAAAAACCTGGATAATAGCTGTAAGAGAACTTAAATCGTTTTTCGATTCTTTAACAGCTTATATATTAATTGTTGTATTCCTCGGTCTTAGCGGATTCTTTACTTGGCTGTTCGGCTCTGATGTTTTCTTTATCGGACAAGCAACGCTTCAACCGTTCTTTTCCGTTGCATACTGGACACTCTTCTTTTTTATTCCCGCTTTAACAATGAGGATGATTGCAGAAGAAAATAAGTCCGGAACAATAGAGCTACTTTTAACAAAATCTGTAACGGATTGGGAAGTGGTGCTTGGAAAGTTTTTGTCCTGCTTAATTCTAATAGCAATTGCTTTGGTTTTAACACTTCCCTATTACATAACTGTTGCAAACATTGGTAATGTAGATCACGGCGCTGTTATATGCGGTTATCTCGGGCTTCTTCTAATGAGTATGGTTTATATAAGCATTGGACTTTTCGCCAGCAGCATTACAAGCAACCAGATAGTTGCATTTTTGTTATCGCTTTTTATTGGTGTTTTCTTCCTTATAATTTTCAATGTGCTTGCAAGTGATTTTACGGGAATTATCGGAAATGTATTAGATTATCTCAATCTCCAGACTCACTTTGAGTCCATTTCACGTGGTGTAATCGATTCAAAAGATATTATTTATTTTCTCAGCATTTCCCTGTTTGCCCTAATACTTGCTGAAACCATGGTATCAAAAAGAAATATTGTTGATTGAAAAAATAAGTTATTTATTAATAATAAATCCAAGAAAGAACTAGTGTTAGAATTTCAACCTCACCTAAATCCTCTCCTTTGTAAGGAGAGGACTTTGTCAAAGATTTTTTAGACAAAAGGACACATCTTCCCCTCTCCTTGCCAAGGAGAGGGGCAAGGGGTGAGGTCAAATTTGCGTTAATAAAATAAAAATGCTTACTAAGAAAAAAGTCATAACTTCAATACTGCTGCTATTCGGAATTTTAATTTTAATTAATTTCTTTGCAGATCGTTTCTTCCTACGCCTCGATTTCACTGAGGACCAGGAGTACACTTTAAGTGATGCAACAAAAAATATTTTAAGATCTCTCGATGAACCGGTGACTATCACTGCTTACTTTTCAGAAAATCTCCCGCCGGATGTTGGTAAGGTAAAAAAAGACTTCCAGGATATGCTAACTGAGTATGATAATGCGTCCGGCGGGAAGATTGTTTACCAGTTTGTTAATCCTACAAAGGACCAGGAATCTGAGACGGAAGCTGCGCAAGCCGGCATCCAGCCTATTATGATAAATGTTCGTGAACGTGACCAAATGAAACAGCAGCGCGCTTACTTAGGGGCTATACTTCAGTATGGAGAAAAGAAAGAAGTTATCCCGTTTATTCAACCCGGTTCTGCGATGGAATATGCCCTTTCAACAAACATCAAAAAATTATCATTAAAACAGAAAACAAAAATAGCTTTTCTGCAAGGAGATGGTGAACCGACTTTAGCAGAAATGCCGCAGTTAAATCAGCAACTTTCTGTAATGTACGATGTAGAAACCGTTAAGCTGACTGATACAACACAGATCCCAAACACGTATAAGACATTAATAATAATCGCTCCAACAGATACTGTTAAACCGGAACTTTTTGGCCAGCTTGATAATTTTATTTCGAACGGCGGAAGAATATTAGCAGCGATCAACAGAGTTAAAGGCGATTTGTCCACGGCTTCAGGTTCAAGTGTATATACAGGTTTTGAAGACTGGCTGAATAAAAAAGGAATTGATGTAGAAGATGAATTTGTAATCGATGCTAATGCGGGTAACGTTATGGTGCGCCAGCAAAACGGAATGTTTGTCATGAACACTCCGGTAAAGTTCCCATATCTTCCTATTATTACAAAGTTTGCTGATCATCCTATTACAAAAGGAATTGAATCTGTCGGATTAATTTTCGCAAGCCCGATTAAAGTTTCTTCTCAAGATTCAACTCTGAGAGTAACTAACTTAGCTCTTACTTCCGACCAATCAGGATTTGAAAAACCTCCTGTTTACTTTAGTGTTATGAAAGATTGGAACAAGAGTGATTTCCCCGTTTCTTCATTACCAGTTGCTGTTGCTGTTGAAGGAAAGATTACAGGAAATGTATCTTCAAAAATGGTTGTGTTTGGTGATGGTGATTTTGTAGTCAACGGAAGCGGACAAAATAAGCAAAGGCTTCAGGATGACAATGTTAACTTGATGACCAATGCAATTGACTGGCTTTCAGACGATACCGGGCTTATTGCTCTAAGAACAAAAGGAATAAGCTCGCGACCGATCGATCCAAATCTTGAAGATGGAACAAAAACCTTTTTGAAATATCTGAATTTTTTGCTGCCGATAATTCTGATTTTAGGTTTTGGAGTAGTTCGTTACCAGTATAGAAGAAAACTTAGGAATAAGTGGATGAACGAAGACTATGTTTAAGAATATTTCTTCTAAAAATCTCCTGATTATTTTCATCGTTCTTTTTGCGATAGCCGCTTTCTTTATTTATTATGATTCTTCCCATGAAATAAGAACCTTTAAAAAAGATATTGTAGATATCGATACTTCGGCAGTAACTTCAATTTCAATCTATCCAAAAGCAACAAATCACAAAGAGGTAAGATTATATAAAGAAGGAAATTACTGGCAGGTTAAAATTGATAATAATAAATCTGTCCCTGCAGAAGAATCTAAAGTAAGAAATTTGTTAAATACACTTGCTGGAATAAAGGCAAGTAGTCTTGCTGCACAAGATGAAAGCAGATGGTCAGAATTTAAAGTCGATTCATCTGGGACAAGAGTAAAAGTTTTTGAAGGTAACGATAATACTCTGGATATTATCCTGGGAAAATTTTCTTATCAGCAGCCAAGATCCATGGCTTCTTATGTTCGTATTAAAGGCGATAAAAATGTTTATGAAGTTAATGGCTTTTTAGAATATTCTTTTAATCAAAAACCGAACTACTTTAGAAATAATAAGATTGTTAGCGATGACTTCTCAAACTGGAATAAACTAACTTATACATATCCTGACAGTTCATTCCAATTAGTAAAGGATACATCAGGTTACTGGACAATTAATAATGTAAGAACAGATTCAACCAAAACAACTAACTTTCTTAGAAGCTTGTCTCACGTTACCGGAACAGAATTTATAGATAATCCTGACCGTTCTCTTTTAGGAAAAGCAAATTATACTCTGACAATTGAATCAACCATAACCGGTAAACCCGCAGCTATAACAGTTTCAGCTTTATCCGATCAACTTATAATTCACTCCTCACAAAATCCCGATTCATATTTTAGCGGCAGTACAAATTCTCTCTGGCAGAAAATTTTTGCAGGTAAGAGTCACTTTTTAAATGGTAAATGACATTAAAGAGAACTTCTGCTCTCTTTAACCTCCTTATTTACCTTTCATCATTTAAAATACCCCTAAAACTGTTATTTTAGCCACGCAAAATTATTTATAAAAAAAATTACCCTATAATAAGACGTTTTCTATATTCGTACTGTCTAATTTGTATTCTAAACGAAACGTTCTTTAGAAAGTAAAAAATTGAGGAACTATTATATTATTAACCTTTACAGGACAACAAGATGAAAAAGAAATATATAATTTATTTGATCATATTAATTGTTATAGCAGGCGGATCTTATTTCTTCTTTTGGGGAAACTCCGATAAAGAAATAAAATATGTTTTTGCAGAATTACAACGAGGTGATATAAACAATACTATAACTTCGACAGGAACCTTGGAGGCATTAAAGACTGTAGATGTGGGAACGCAGGTCTCCGGCAGAATTGATAAGATATTTGTGGACTTCAACTCCAATGTGAAGAAAGGACAATTGCTGGCAGTTTTAGATACCACCTCGCTTTCGCTGCAGGTAAGAGATGCACAATCCAGCCTTGAAAAGGCTAAAGCTCAATACGATAATGCTTCGACACAATATGATAGGGACAAAGGATTATTCGATAAGGGATTCTTATCTGAACTTGATTATATAAATGCAAAAACCACTTTGGAATCTTCACTGTCCGATTATCATTCTTCTCAAACGGCTTTACAAAGGACCCAAACAAATTTAAACTATGCATATATTTTTTCACCAATAAACGGTACTATAATTAGCAGAAATGTAGAAGAAGGACAAACAGTTGCCGCAAGTCTTTCTACTCCTACTTTATTCCAGATAGCTGAGAATCTTGCAAATATGCAGATACTCGCTTCTGTAGATGAAGGTGATATTGGACAAATTAAAATCGGGCAGGATGCCGAGTTTACTGTGCAGGCTTACCCCGAAAAAAAATTCAAAGGAAAAGTAACTCAAATCAGACTGAATTCCGAAGTAGTTCAGAATGTTGTTAATTATACTGTTGTTGTGAACGCAGAAAATATTAATAATCAGCTTCTCCCGGGAATGACAGCAACAATTGATTTTTACGTCCAGCAAAAAGATAATGTACTCTTAGTTCCTAATGCAGCTTTGTCATTTCAACCAACAGAAGAAATGTTAACTGAATTCAGAAAAGAAATGCAAAGCAGATTTCCGGATAGTCTAAGAAACAGATTCAATAATCCTCCTAACATGATTCCTGGCCAGGGTGGAATGAACTTTGGCGGCAGAGGTTTTGGTGCATTTAAAAATATGGGAAGGGTCTGGTATTTTGATGACAGCGGAAAATTAAGAATGAGTATGATTAGGACAGGACTTTCAGATGGTAAAAAGACAGAAATTGTTTCAAGTAGAGATCTTAAAGAAGGAATGAAAGTTATTACGGGAGCCGATAATGGCGGGACAGAAAATGCTACAAGCACATCCAGGAACATACTTAACGGTAGAGGATTTGGTCCTCCCCGACGTTAGGAAGTAAAATAATATGCTAACTATATGAAGGACAAAAAATTTTGAAAACAATTATTAAAACAATAGGATTAACAAAAACGTATAAAATCGGCGAAGTCGAAGTTCACGCACTTAATTCAGTAGATCTTCAGATAGATGCAGGAGAATTTGTTGCGATAATGGGAGCCTCTGGTTCCGGCAAATCGACTTTAATGAACCTGCTTGGCTGTCTTGACCAGCCTACTTCCGGAGATTATTTCCTTGATGAAATAAATACAAGCAAGCTTTCAAAAAACGAATATGCAACGATAAGAAATCAAAAGATAGGATTTGTCTTTCAGGGATTTAATCTTTTATCGAGAACTTCTGCTTTGGAAAACGTGGAACTTCCCTTAATGTATGATAGGAACCTGAGAATTGTAAATCCTAGGGCAAAAGCAGAAGAAGTTTTAAATAGAGTAGGTTTAGCAGATAGAATGGATCATCAGCCTAATCAATTATCCGGGGGACAACAGCAAAGAGTTGCAATTGCGCGGGCGCTCGTCAATGAACCTTCCTTAATTCTGGCTGACGAACCAACCGGAAATCTTGACAGCAAAATGTCTGTTGAAGTACTGGGACTATTTCAAAAATTAAATGATGAAGGAATAACTGTTGTACTCGTTACTCACGAAAGAGACTTTGCAAAATTTGCCAAGAGAATTGTAGAGCTTAAAGATGGAAAAATAATAAAAGACATTAGTATCAAAGACAGATTAGACGCCGATGAAGAAATGAATAAATTAAATGAAGAAGTAGCAGAGGTATAAAATGCAAGTAAAAAATATTTTAAAAGTTGCAGGGAAAAGTATTTTAAAATCGAGAATGAGAAGCCTGTTAACCGCTCTCGGAATAATAATAGGTGTTGCGGCTGTAGTTGTGATGGTCGCAATCGGAGACGGTGCACAAATGCAGGTCGAGCAGCAAATAGCTTCTCTAGGTTCTAACCTAATTGTGATTTTTCCCGGTTCCAGCTCTTCAGGAGGGGTAAGAGGAGGTGCGGGCAGCTTTAACAGGTTTACTATGGAAGATGTAAACAAAATCCGTGATGAAGCTACTTTTATTAAAGCAGTTACTCCTATAGTAAGAAGTGGCGGACAAGTTATTGGCGGAACCGGAAACTGGAGTACCTCTATACAAGGTGTTTCGCCAACTTATCTTGAAATACGTGACTGGCCTTTAGCTTCAGGAGAATTCTTTACAGAAAGAGATGTTGTTTCGAGAGCTAAAGTTGCAGTTATTGGGCAAACAATTGCGAAACAATTATTTCCAAACGATGATCCTATTGGGCAACAAATAAGAGTTCGCAATGTTCCCTTTAGGATTATAGGCGTATTATCCTCAAAAGGTCAAAGCGCATTTGGCAGCGATAATGATGACGTAATTCTGGCACCATCTACTACCGTTCTGGACAGGCTAAGCGGTGGAAGATATATTTCTTTTATACAGGCGAGTGCTACTTCACTTTCTCAAATTAACCAGGCACAGGAAGAATTAAAAACAATTATGCGGAAAGCTCATCATATTAATCCCGGAGAAGATGATGACTTCACAATAAGAAACCAAGCTGATATTACAGAAGCTGCAACTCAAACCTCAAAAGTATTAACAATACTTCTTGCTTCTGTTGCTGGCGTGTCTTTAATCGTAGGCGGAATCGGTATAATGAATATTATGCTTGTATCTGTAACGGAAAGAACGCGTGAAATCGGAATAAGATTATCTGTTGGTGCAAGAACTTCAGATATTTTAATTCAATTTTTAACTGAGGCCGTAGTTCTCAGTTTAGCTGGCGGATTGCTCGGTGTGCTTTTATCATTTGGTGTAGCTTATATTTTAAATAACTACACAAGTCAGGCAGCATTGATAAGACCTGAAATTATTATGCTTGCTTTCGGGTTCGCGGGAATAATAGGAATATTCTTTGGATTCTATCCTTCGAGGAAAGCCGCAAACCTAAACCCGATAGATGCACTAAGATATGAATAAAACTATTTTGGGTAACCTTTAATTCTGAAAAGAGAATAAACAATGAAAAAATATTTAATATCATCTTTTATAGTCATAACATTATGCTCAAGCATTTTTGCGCAGCAAACTTTTACTTTGCAGGATGCAATAACTGCAGCATTAAATAAAAATACTTCTTTGGTAAAACAACAAAATAGTCTGGCAACAGAATCTGCCGCCATAAAAAGTGCATATGGAAATCTTCTTCCAAGCTTAAGTGCCAGCGGTTCCTGGAGTTGGTCCAGGGTTAACGATAAAGGCGGCGGAACACAGGTTGATTATTTTGGAAATGAAACCGTTTTGCCTTCTTCGCAACTTGATACCAGAAATTATTCTTTATCTGCGGGAGGAAATGTAACTTTGTTTGATGGTCTTTCGAACATTGCTAATATTAACCAGGCAAACAATAATTATGATGCTGCAAAATTTGATCTGGAAAAATTAAAGCAGGATATAATCCTCCAAACAACAAATCTTTACTTTGCAATTGTCAGCGACGATTCATTGTTAAAGTACCAGGATGAAGATCTAAAATACAACCAGGAATTGCTAAAAAAGATTAATGAAATGCAGCAATTAAAAATGGTTACTAAAGCAGATGTTTATTCCCAAGAAGCTTCGACTGCAAACTCAGAAGTAGCATACCTGCAAGCAAAGAACAATTATGAAAAAGCGAAAGTTTCCTTGTTGAATTATCTCGCGCTCGATATAAATTCCGATTACACTTATACGCTTCCCGAAGAAAGTGAAGATAAACTTTTAACCGGTCAGAACTTTGATCAATTATATCAAGCCGCTTTAGAAAACAGGAACGATTATCAAAGCCAGAAATTAAAAGTTGAAAGTTCCGGGAATCAATTAACAATTGCGCGGTCAGGTTTCTTTCCAACATTAAGTGGCAACTATAGATTTTCAACAAGTGCAACGAGTCCCGATAATCTTTTCTCTAGGAAAAATTATAGCGTTGGTCTATCTTTGAATATTCCTATTTTTTCAAACTGGAATACTGAGTATTCGGTTGAATCTGCAAATGTTTCTTTGAAAAACACTAATGAAGATTTACTGGCACTCGAAAGACAAATTGCAACTGATGTAAAAAACGCTCAATTAGATCTTCAAACTTCAAAGCTTCAGCTTGAAGCTTCTCAGAAAGCTTTACAATCTGCCACAGAAAGCTGGAAAATTAAAAAAGAAAGTTATGAAGTTGGTTCAGCAACATATATTGACCTACAGCAAACTTATAATAATTATTTGCAATCGTTATACAATAATATTCAGGCACAATATAATTACTACACAAAACAATATTCCTTGTTAAATGCGATTGGAAAATTAAACTCGAAATAAAATATTTTTTTGTCAGCCCGAGCTAAGTCGAAGGCTGACATTCCAATTTTTAATTCACACTTCGACTAGCTCAGTGTGACAATAATGTTTTTCTTTCCTATTCGTTTCTTATCTACATCACACTTTGTGGATCAACATCAAAAATAATTTTTACATCTCTGAATCGTGATTTGCGGTTAAACTCTACAAAAGAATCGAGTACTGCTTTTCTTAAAATTCCTCCTCCCGGATCTTTCTCTTTACTGCTCTTTATTAAAATGTGATACCTGTATTGTCCTTTTAATCTTGCAATAAGTGCGTGAGATGGTGGGGTTATCTCCAAATATTTTTTATAAGCACTAAGCTCTTTATAAAATTCTACCGATGCTCCTTTCGCTTTTGCATCATCCATATCTTTAGTTTCAATCAAACAGATTCTTGTAAAAGGAGGATAAACCATTCTTTCCCGGTTCATCACTTCTCTTTCATAAAAGCCAGAATAATCGTTCTGTAAAACTTTTTGCAGAGTAAAACTTTTTTCATTAAATGTTTGGATAACTACTTCCCCTTCAACTTTACTTCTGCCTGCTCTTCCGGAAACTTGTGTTAAAAGCTGAAATGTTCTTTCGTCTGCACGGAAATCAGGAAGCCATAAAGTTGTTTCTGCAGATATAACTCCAACTAAAGTAAGCCGGGGAAAATCCAATCCCTTTGAAACCATTTGGGTCCCAACAAGAATATCAATTTCTCCTTTGCCAAATTCCATCAATATTCTGCTTAACGAATTTTTCTTTGAGACCGAGTCGGAATCGACTCTTTTTATTTTTGCTTTTGGAAAATAATATTCAATTTCATCTTCGACTCTTTCTGTTCCTGTTCCAAAATATTTAAGTGAATAAGAACCACAATTATGACAGGCTTTAGGTACTTCTTTTGTAAATCCGCAGTAATGGCATTTAATAATATTTTGATTTATATGATAAACAAGCGGAACTGAACAGTTGTCGCAAATCTCTAGTTCACCGCAATCTTCACAATAAATCTGCGTTGAAAATCCCCTCCTGTTCTGTAGAATAATTATTCCTTCTTTCTTCCTTAGTCTATCTTCAATCTTGTCTAGTAAAAATTTTGAAAAGACAAGTTCAATTTTCTTTTTCTTTTTATCACCGGTTTGTCCCGCTAAAGAATTAGAAATATTGATAAGATCAATCTTTGGAAGTTTTGCGTTATCGATTCTTTCGGGAAGCTCTAACAACTTATACTTTTCTGTTTTAGCATTATACATACTTTCAACAGATGGAGTTGCTGAACCGAGTAATACAGGACATTTAAAATGCTGAGCAAGTATAACAGCAGAATCTCTCGCATTATATTTCGGAACAGAATCGAACTGCTTATAGCTTGCGTCGTGTTCTTCATCAACAACAATAAGTCCGATATTATTTAAAGGAGCAAAAAGAGCAGAACGTGCACCAATAACAACTTTAGATTTTCCATTAAGAATCTTCCTCCACGAATCATATCTTTCACCAAGAGACATTCGGCTGTGAAGAACAGATACTTCATTTCCAAAGTGATTAAAAAAACGTGAGGTTATCTGCGGAGTCAGTGAAATCTCAGGAACAAGTATTAATGCTGATTTCTTTTGCTCAAGAACGTTTTTTGTCAGCTCAATATAAACCTGGGTTTTACCGCTTCCGGTAACACCATGCAAAAGAAACGTCTTAAACTTTTCTTCCTTAATTGAAACAGCAACTTCATCGATAATTTCTCGTTGTCTTTCAGTTAATTGAAATTCAGACTTCTTTTCTGTGTATACTTCGATGTAATCTCTCGTAACTTCCTTCTCAAAAACTTTTATCAATTCCCTTTTAACAAGCCCGTCAACAGAAGATTTACTCGATTCTGTTTTATCTAATAAAAAACCAAGCGGAACAGCTTCAGCTTTGTGCTTAGAAAGGAAAAGAAGAATTGATATTTGCTTGGGAGATCTGCTTTCTATTTCAGGGAAATGAGAATAAATCTCCCCAATTGGTTTTGCCAGTTTAACAAACTTAGCTTTTTTAATTTTTACTTTAGCGCCGGCAAGCTCATTCAGAATTGTAACAGCACCTTGTTTCTCAAGATTACTCAAAATAGAGTATATATTTTTCCGCTTTACTAATCTCTGAAGATGGGGAAAATTGATTTCTTCTCTTTCAGAAAGAACTTTCAAGATTTTCGATCTTAAAGATTTCTTATCTTTTTCTTTCTCTAAAAGACTTAATGAGAAGTTTGTATCACTTATAATTTTTCTTTTAGATTCAACTTCCAGCCCATAAGGAACGGCAAGCTTTAATGCTTCTCCAAGTGAAGAAAGATAATAATCTGCCAGCCATTTATAAAACTCAAGAGATTTTTGATTAAAGATAGGTTTTGAATCGAGAATATCATCAACAGATTTTATAGTTTCTTTAACATTTGTTGTTGAAGAAGTCGCAACGATAAAACCTGTTAGTGTCCTTTTACCAAACGGGGCAACAGCACGGACACCGGGCTTAGCAATAGATTCTAACGATTCAGGGATTGAGTAAGTAAAAGTATTCCTGAAAGGTAAAGGAAAAACTAATTCAGCGTACATTAATTATTCTTTGTAAAAAGGTGCAAGCTCCTTAAAAGTGCCATCACTATAATCGGATGCCATCATTTCAAACATAAGTGTCTTTACATTTTTATCCCAAATTATTCTTTTGTAACCGGACGAACTGATAACCTTTCCGTTTGTCGAAAAAATACTATCATCAGGCTGCACTGTGAGGTAATAAAGACCATCTTCGAATCCTATTCCCTCAATTTTCCTCACATCATCAAAATTTAATTTTGCTTCACCATTTAAAATTCCGTCTTTAACATATAATCTACGGAAGGTAATATCTTTTCCTTCATTTTGCATATCAGTTATGAACTGGTCACTTTTCTGGATGTAATCAAAGAGAGTTTTTTTATCTTCTGTGAAATCACTATCATTCTCAGCACCGGAACGGATATCATAAATATTAATAACCCCTTTCCCGTTAAGATCGCCTTCAAGATTCAATTGATAAGATATCCTGTGGAAAGTAAGACAGCCTTGAAATAAAAAGGAAACAAGCAAAAAGGCTGCAAGAAATATTCTATAAAGCATTTTAAGTTTTCCTGATAATGAATTGAAAAACTAATATAAAAGTAATTGATAGGAGTACAAAAACAAAGTTAGATAAAACTGAACTGAGATTGTTTCAATGAAGTTATTTATCTTTGTTTAAAAGAATTGCTGAAAACCTCATGATCAACAGAACTCTAAAACAATTAGGACGGGCTTTACTCCTTTTATTTATAATTATTTGCGCTGGCACTATCGGCTATATAGTAATTGAGGGATGGAATCTATCCGATTCTCTTTATATGGTTATAATTACTATAACAACAACAGGTTTCGAGGAAGTGCATCCTTTATCACCCGCCGGGCGGATTTTTACGCTGATTCTCTTAGTTATCAGTTTTGCAGTAGTGATATACACCGGTGGAATAGGAGTACAAATTCTGATCGAAAGTAAAATTTTCAGGAGAAGAAGAATGCAAAAAAATATTGAAAAATTATCCGGTCATTATATCGTTTGCGGTTATGGAAGAATGGGAACACACATATGTGAAGAATTAAAAGAAGCTGACGTTCCTTTTGTTGTTATTGAAAACAATCTTGATAATAGAGAAAAGCTCGACGAGTCTGGTTTTCTGTATGACACTGGCGATGCTTCAAACGATAGCACTCTTGAGAGAGCGGGAATACAGGAAGCAAGAGGTTTGGTTGCTGTGCTTTCAACGGATGCAGAAAATGTTTTTACTACACTTACCGCTAAATCCTTAAACCCCAAAATATTTGTAGTAGCCCGGGCTGTGGAAGATGAAACAGAATCAAAATTAATAAGGGCTGGCGCTGATCGTGTTGTAAAACCATATGAACTTGGTGGCGTACGAATGGCTTCCTTACTTTTAAGACCAGGAGTTGCCGATTTTATTGAAATCGTTGCTGCCAACAGGAATCTTGACCTGCAGATCGAAGAAATTGTGGTAAGGAAAGGATCAAAAATGAAAGAAAAAAAATTATCGGAATTACCAATAAGAACTGAATTTAATACAATAATTGTTTCTATCCAGAATGATGAGAAAGGAACTTTTGTTTATAATCCGCAGGGAGATGCTATAATAGATGAGGGCAATAAATTAATTGCAATCGGAGAAAAGAAAAATCTTCAGGGGTTAAAGAATTTCTAATTATAATACCGGGTTTTCCAGCAATGTTAAAGTTTGATTATCACTATTTAATTCTGCATTAATTCCAACCGGCAATGTAAATTTATTTTTTATATGCCCGAATGAAAGTCCATAGACTACAGGTATGCCTAAACCCGACAACCTGTCAAATAAAACTTCCATCAGAGAAAATGAATATTCAAAAGATGGGTCTTCTTTTTTAGGTTCACAGTTATCAAAAACACCAAGAGCAATTCCAGCCACATTGTTAAATTTCCCCGCCATTAACAATTGTGTCAACATTCTGTCAATTCTGTATGGTTCTTCCGTTGTCTCTTCTAAAAAGATAATTTTATTTTCAGTATTAATATCATATTCAGTTCCCACCAAAGAAACTATAAGGGATAAATTTCCTCCGACAAGCTCACCTTCTGCCTTCCCACTTCTAATTGTAACTGGTTCACTATTATCTTCCTCGGGAACACTAATGAGTTCTAATCTATCCCGGGGAAATATTAAGACATCTTTCAAATAATCTGTACTGAACTCATTAAAAGTTGAGATACCTACAGGTCCGTGAAAACAAATCAACCCTGTTTTTGAATAAATCCCACACAGCAAGGCAGTAACATCGCTGTATCCAATTAAAACTTTGGGATTATTTTTTATGACATCATAATCAAGAAGTGGAAGAACTCGGGCACAGCCATAACCGCCGCGTGCGCACACTATTCCATCGACGTCTTTCCTTGAAAACATTTTCATTAATTCTTCTGCACGGATTTCATCTTTAGATGAAAAGTAACCATTCCTGTCTAAAATAGAATTATCATATACAACTTGGAAACCGAGAGTTTCAAGGTTTTTTACCGAATCCCTTAACTCCTCTTCTGAAATGTAACTTCCAGGTGTTACCAATGCGATTGTATCTTCTTTTTTTAATCTTTTAGGTTTTATTTTTTGATTCTGCTGAACTTGTGTATAAGAAAAAATGTTTCCTGCAGGAAGAAAAGTCAATGTCGAAGCAATGGATAAATTTCTAATAAATTTTTTTCTATTCATCAACTGAGATTATTAATAAACTTTTATTAAAACACAATAGAACACGGATGACACTGATGTAACGGATTAAACAGATAGGACAAATTTCGTTTTTAAATCCGTAAAAATCATTTTGATCCGTGAAATCCGTGTCCTATTATCAAATCAATTTTTCACCATACAGCAAATGATCAAACGTTTCCCTGCTTCTGATAACATTAAATTTATTGCCGTCAACCATTACTTCTGCCGGTCGTCTTCTAGCGTTATAATTTGAACTCATAACTATACTATAAGCACCTGCTGACATAACTGCCAAATATTTTTCACGTTTTGTTTCAGAAATTGTTCTGTCTTTTGCAAAAAAATCTCCTGATTCGCAGACAGGTCCAACAATGTCTGCAACTATATCTTTATCGGATGTTGAAATTTCAACAGGTTGAATATGGTGATATGCAGAATAAATACTCGGTCTAAGCAAATCATTCATTGCAGCATCAACAATTATAAAGTTTTTGTTTTTATTTTTTTTGTTAAATAAAACTTCTGTTACAAGTATTCCGCCATTTCCTACGAGAAATCTTCCTGGCTCAAAAAATATTTCGCAATCCAGTTTTTTTAGCTTTGGAACTACCGCATTTGCAAATTCAGATAGCTCAAATGATTTTTCATTATTATAAGTTACACCAACACCGCCGCCAATATCAAAATGTTCTATTTTAATCCCATAAGATTTTATTTTAAAATAAAATTCGGAAAGCTTCTCAATAGCTTCTGCAAAAGGCTCTACAGTGGTTATTTGCGAACCAATATGCATATCGATTCCCACAAAAGAAATATTCTGATATTTTTTATAATTCTTAAATATTTGTTCGGCTTCTGAACTAGCGATTCCAAATTTATTTTGAGAAAGACCTGTGGAAATATATGGATGTGTTTTAGGATCAACATCGGGATTTACACGAATTCCAACTTTGGCTTTCTTTTTTAGTTTACCTGCAATTTCATTTATCAATTCAATTTCTTCAGATGATTCTGCCTTTATCATTATAAAATCTTTTTCAATCGCCAGTCTTATTTCATCAGCGGTTTTTCCAACTCCAGCCATTAACATCTTTTTAGGATCTACCCCGGCTTTGAAGGCACGGTAAAACTCCCCTTCTGAGTTTACATCTATTCCGCTTCCGAGATTATAAAAAGTTTTTATTACGTTTAGGTTAAAGTTCGCCTTAACAGAATAGAAAATTTTATGTTTTATTTCCTTGAAGGCGTTTGTAAATTCCTTATACCTGTCTTCAAAAAACTTTTTGCTGTAAATGTAGACGGGAGTTCCTGTTTTATTTATGATTTCGTTAATAGGTACATTTTCACATTGCATAGTGTTGTCTGAAGAATAAGTGAAATATTTTGAGTTAAAGTAATCCATAAAATCCTATTATATCTGAAAAAGAATTAAGCAAAGTTAAAGGAAATAAAGAAAGATTGGAAATTGTACTGAAATGATTCTGAAGAAATAATAATTGTTATAATTCCCTATTTTGTTCTTACTAAAAAAGCTCTATTCTTGTAAATTCGTTTAAACATGGATTTTTAATATCATCCCCCAAATTGAGTGATTCAATTAAAATTCCAAAGAAATATATTAACAGGATAGATTTGAAAAAATCTTTTAATAAGAAAATGAGCACAATTAAAATATTCCTCTACATATTAATATTCTTACTGGTTATTTCAAACCTGGAAAATGAAATATACCCGCAACAGTCTGATATAAAGTTTAGACAACTTTCTTTGCAGGAAGGCGTCGCAAATAACCTCACTTATTGCATGATAAAAGACAGCAAAGGTTTTTTGTGGTTTGGAACAATGTATGGACTTGCAAGATACGATGGTTCCGGCTATATAATTTTCAAACACGATCCGGAAGACAATACATCCATCTCATTTGATGATATTGTTTCTCTCTTTGAAGACAGAGAAGGAAATATCTGGATAGGAACCTGGGGCGGCGGACTTAATAAATATAATCCATATGAAGGTAAATTTACCAGTTTTATATATCAGGATGATAATCCCGATGGAATAGATGATAATATCGTTTGGGCAATCTGTGAGGATAAAGAAGGAAACATCTGGCTTGGGACTGAGAGAGGTGGACTTAATAAATATAATCCTGATTCTGGAAAATTTGTTAAGTACCAACATGATGAATCGAATAGAAACAGCATTTGCAGCAATTCTATATACTCACTTTTATGCGATTCATCAGGGGACATATGGATTGTAAGCGATAAAGGACTTTCAAGATTTAATTATAAAAAAAAATCTTTTGAAAACTTTACAAATAATCCGGATAACAATAACAGTATAAGCCCGGGAATTGTACGGGTATTGTATGAAGACCATGATAAAAATTTGTGGGTAGGAACCAGTTCAGGATTAAATGAGTATGACAAAATTTCCGGCTTTAAAAGGTATTTCTCGGAACCAACAACAAATTCTCTGACTAACAATTTTATTATATCAATCACAAGTGATTCTTATAACAACCTCTGGATAGGAACGGCACGGGGCTTAAATTATTTTGATAAAAAAACAAACAGAATCACAAGATTCTTTCACGATCCAGATGATTCCACCACATTGTGCGGAAACGTTATTTATAATGTGCTCGAAGACAATTCCGGAACGCTTTGGGTGAACGCCTACAATAAAGGGATTAGTAAATCAGTTAAACCAAAGTCAACAAATTTTTACAACTTTGAAAGTTTTTTGAGTGACAGAAATTCACTAAGCAATAATTATGTTCTTTCATTAACTGAGGCAAAGGATGGCAATTTATGGGCAGGTACAATGAATGGGCTAAACCATCTGAATTTACAAAATAAAAACGTTGAACAAGTAAAAGTTCCGGGTAACATTAGAAGTGGTATTATTAGTTCACTTGCAGCGGATGCTGATGGAACAATCTGGGTTGGTAGCTATGACGGACTAAGACTTTTTAATCCAATCACCAAAAATTTTCACAAATTGACTCTCAAAGAATCTGGGGAAACGAAACTCCTTGCAACCCGCATAACTTCTTTATTGATTGATTCAAATATCGTTTGGATTGGGACATATAGTAATGGTTTATTCAAGCTTGACAGAAACAATAACTCTGTTTCAAGGTTCAGCTTTGAAGGAAAACAATTTAGTAATTACCAGGCAGATTATATTCTAGCACTTTATAAAGACAAAGCTAACAGAATCTGGATCGGCTCATTTGGTGGTTTGACAATGTACGATCAAGAAAAAAAATCTTTTTATAGTTATACAAGCAGCCTAAATGATAAAAGTTCTTTAAGCAATAACTACGTATTCAGTATTTTCGAAGACAGCAGGGATGAAATATGGATAGGAACTTCAAATGGATTAAACAAACTGGTATCAAGTAAAGAAGGCTTTGAACATTTTTTCGAGAAAGATGGCTTACCAAATAGTGTAATCTCAGCTATCACAGAAGATCAAAATGGAA
Organism: uncultured Ignavibacteria bacterium; assembly: GCA_963727535.1. Taxonomy (GTDB): domain Bacteria; phylum Bacteroidota; class Ignavibacteria; order Ignavibacteriales; family Ignavibacteriaceae; genus RBG-16-34-14. The sequence continues at coordinate 795,746 of CAVSGR010000006.1, read as the reverse complement.
ACCTGTGGATTAGCACTAACAAGGGTTTATCAAAATATAATTATAAGCAAAAAAGTTTTACTAATTATGATATGACAGACGGAGTTGGAGGAAATTTGTTTAACACTTCCGTTTGTATTAAGGGAAAAAAGGGAGAGATAACTTTTGGCGGGAACTGGGGTTTAACAGTTTTTTATCCGGATAAAATGTCATTCAGCAATTATAATCCTCCCGTTTATGTCTCATCGATTAAAGAAATTAATAATGATGGGGATGTTCGGTTGATAACTTCCTTTAAAAATGAGATTGAAATAAAAAGTACGGTAAAAACAATTGTAATAAACTTTGCTTCTCTTGATTTTTCCAATCCTTCAAAGAACAGGTTTATATATAAGATGGAAGGTATTGATAATGACTGGGTAAATGCCGGCAACAATAGTTATACAACTTACACAAGTCTTGAGCCGGGAGAATATACAATTAACGTTAGAGGAACAAACAGCGATGGTATTTTAAGCAACTCGATAGCTAAACTAAATATTATTGTGGTACCTGAATTCTGGCAGACTTTATGGTTTAAGATTTTACTAATACTGATTTTGATTACAATTTCATTCTTTGTTGTGAGAAGGAGAATTGCAAACAAAATAAAACGCGAAATTGAAATTCAAAAAATCAGAGAAGAAGAGAGTGAAAAACTAAGAAGAAAAACAGCTATAGATTTTCATGATGAAATGGGACACCGACTGACAAGAATTACTCTGTTAACCGAAATGATCAGAAGAAAACTCCAAAATACTTTTAGCGAAATCGATCCGTTGCTCGATAAAATTTCTGAGAATTCTCATCATCTTTATGATGGTACAAAAGATTTTATATGGGCAATTAATCCTGAGCACGATACATTATATGATTTAATTATAAGACTCAAGGATTTCGGAGATGAGTTGTTCAGTGATACAGATATTAAGTTTAGTATAAATGGAGTGGATGAAAATCTCAATAAACTTTTCTTAAATATAGATTGGAAAAGGCATCTTATTCTAATCTTTAAAGAAGCGATGAATAATGTTCTAAGACATTCTGACTGTAAAAATACAAAGCTTGAAGTTTCAGTAAATAATAATAAAGTACAGGTATTTCTTTTTGATGACGGGAATGGTTTTGATGCCGGAAAAAGTTTTGTAGGAAATGGATTGAAGAATATGAAACTCAGAGCCGAGAAGATTGATGGTAAATTAGAAATAGATTCCCATCCCAAAACGGGGACAAAAATATCCTTCAGAGGAATTATTCCTTATATTTATTTAGATTACAACCGTAAAGTAGCTTAACTTATAACTTTCAGATAGCTAAATGCGGTCGCTCAGTGTCGTTGTAATCGAGGATGATAACCTTATCCGCGAAGGATTTACAAGTTTAATAAATCAATCGGATAAATTAATCTGCGTTGCAAGCTACGATACTTGTGAAGAAGCAATAAAGAATCTCACAAAAGACAACCCTCAGATTATTTTAATGGATATTGGTCTTCCGGGAATTTCCGGAATTGAAGGCATAAGACGAATAAAAAAAATCCGGGTGGATATTGAAATTATTGTAGTAACTGTGCACGAAGATGACGCCAAAGTTTTTGATGCTTTGTGCGCAGGTGCAAGTGGCTATTTAACTAAAAATGTTTCTCCACAAATACTTCTCAAAGCTATTTATGAAGTAAATAACGGCGGGGCACCTATGAGCACAAACATTGCCCGTATGGTGATAAGATCGTTTCAAAAAAATGTTGAGTCTCCTTTAAGCTCAAGAGAAACTGAAGTTCTTCAATTATTAGGTAGAGGTAAAAGCTATACAATGATTGCTGATGATCTTTTCATCGATAAGGAAACAGTCCGATCACACATAAAAAATATTTACAGGAAACTTGAAGTAAGCTCAAAAGCCGCCGCAATCGAAAAAGCCAATAGAGAGAGATTTATTTAGGCACTAAATTTTTCTCTCTTTTTCATGAAAATCCCCCACTTTGTAGGATACCGCATTCATCTCTTCATAATTAACATGTAGTAAGTAAAATTATTTTGAAAGTATAATTATGAAGAAATTGATTTTATTTCTAATCAACTTTTGGTTATTTATAGCTGTTTTTCCACTTTCAGCACAAACATTCACAAAAATTACCGATGCCTCAAATCCTATAGTATCTACTCCTATGGAAACTAATTATTCCGGTGCAGCTTGGATAGATTATAATAATGATGGCGACCTCGATCTTTATGTAACAAAGAACCTTTTATTTAAAGGGGATGGAACAGGGGGTTTTGAATTAATTAATACTTCAATCGGAACAGACTTAGGGGGACAAAGTAACGGCCCGACGTGGGGAGATTATGATAACGATGGGGACCTCGATTGTTTCGTCGCGGGAAAACCTTCAAGGCTTTACAGAAATGATGGTAATGATATTTTTACTCCATATTTAAAAGGCGATATTGGGATTGATGCAGACACACGCGGATGGGCTGCATCGTGGGCAGATGTAAATAATGATGGATATATTGATTTATTTGTTACACATCCGGCAGGATTTGTCGGTGCCGGACCAACACCATGTCACTTCTATATTAATAATACAGACGGAACTTTTACTGAAAATTTTGATAATGAATTCTCCCAGGATTTAGCTGCATACACAATAGCTACCTGGTATGACTATGATTTTGATGGTGACGTAGACCTTTTTATTGGGTGTGGTCCTGTAAATGGAACTCCTGAGGCTGACAGGCTTTATAAAAATATGTTTACAGAAACAGGAACAGCCTCATTCGAAAGGATTGATACATCGCTAATTGCAACGGATCTACAGGACGGTCAGGTTTGGAACTTTATTGATTATGATAATGATGGAGATTTAGATGCTTGCTTAACTAATTACGGTGCGGCTAACGATAGATTTTATCGAAATGACAATGGAACCTATGTCAGTTTAAATAATGATCTAACAATAAGTGGTCAACATCTCAGTAATGCCTGGGGAGATTTTGATAACGACGGAGACCTTGATGTAGTAGTCACTTACGAGTCCGGAAATTTATATTTTAGAAATGATAGTGGAACATTGGTCAGCGATACAACTGCTTTTACTTTGAGTGGAGCCACAAGAGCCTCTGCAATCGGGGATTATGATAATGATGGAAAACTTGACATATTTTTCTCAGGCACGGGAGATGCAGCTGGTTTGTTTAGAAATATTACACAGAATGAAAATAAGTGGGTCAAATTAAATCTTACAGGGACAGCATCAAATCACTCAGCATTGGGAGCTAAAGTAAAACTTAAAACTACAATAAACGATAACCAGGTATGGCAGTATAGAGAAGTAAATGCTCAAAACGGATTTAACAGTGAAAACTCTCTAATAGTTCATTTCGGATTAGGTGACGCTACAGCAATAGATTCTGTTATAATTATATGGCCAAGTGGTACTACAGATATTCTCACGAACCTATCTGTTAACCAATTATATAATGTTACTGAGACAATTCCCTCACAATTCCTGCGTACAGATTTTAGTGCAAATAAATTAGAGGGACTCGGAACTCCTTTTACTGTTCAATTCACTGATATATCTGTTGTTGATCCGAATAATCCTGCAACTAGCTGGCAATGGGATTTTGATAATGACGGAACGGTTGATGCAACTTCACAAAATCCGGAATGGACTTATAATTCCACGGGAACTTACACGGTTAAATTAACGACACAAACAGGCAGCTCATCCGATACAAAAATAAAGACAGATTTTATTGATGTTATGCGAATACCCGGATATCCAACCATTACATTCGAAGATCCTGCTTTTACAGATACAACTGTTGTAGCTGGAGCAAGGAAAACATTTATTGTATCCGCTGAAGATACTTCGGGATATGAACTTACTTATAAATGGATACAAAATGGGACAGAAAAAAGTTCGGACTCAAGCTATAGATATGCTGCTCTTGGTTTTATTCCTACTCCCGCACCCAGAACAGATACTCTTATTGTTGAAATATCAAACGGTTATAATAGCATTTCCAGAACCTGGTACATAAATGTGACTACTGCCACCGACGCTAAAGAAATATCCAACAATATTCCAAAACAATATGCACTCGAACAAAATTATCCAAATCCCTTTAATCCAACAACCAAAATAAGATTTGCTATCCCCAAAAGCGGGCTCGTTCAATTAAAGATCTTCGACATTCTTGGAAAAGAGATTGCAATTCTCTTAGATGAATACAAATCAGCAGGTACCTATGAAGTTGATTTTAATAGTGATGCTTCACACTCATTTTTGCCAAGTGGTCTCTATTTCTACTCATTAAAAGCAGGTAAGTTTTCAGAAACAAAAAAAATGATTCTTCTGAAATAAATGAGGAAATCTCTTTCAAATAAGGAATAAAAATGAAAATTAGAAATATCCTTTGCTTGATACTCACAATGATTTTTTCACTATCCGCATTTGCACAAAGTGATGATATGCCACCCTGTTCTTACCCGGAGGCAAAACAATTTGATTTCTGGGTAGGAACCTGGAAGGCTGAATGGAAAAACAAAGACGGGATAGAAAGAGAAGGGACAAACACTATAAAAAAAATATTGGGTGGTTGTGTTGTTGAAGAAAACTTTGATGGAAATCCGGGCGCACCCTTAATCGGAAAAAGTCTGTCTGTATATGTCCCCAGATTAAAAAAGTGGAAACAGACCTGGGTAGATAACTCCGGGGGTTATCTTGATTTCGTCGGGGGATTTAAGCAGGGAAAGATGATCTTATCAAGGGATTTACTTAATAAGGAAGGTAAAGAAATTTCACAGAGAATGGTTTACTATAATATAAAGGAAGGAAGTTTTGACTGGAACTGGGAAAGATCTTTAGATAACGGTAAAAGTTGGAATGTAATGTGGAAAATTCAATATACAAGAACGAACTGATCTATATCAAAATATTTTCATAAGAAATCTATTGAAAAGCCAAGACCAAAACGTTCAACTTTTCTTTTATAATAAACATCGAATAGGTCGAAGCCTGTGTAATAAGACAGATATATTAGAAGTCCTTTCCCCCGCCAGTCCCCAAATTTTATTCCCAGCATAGAATTATTATTTCCACCAAACTTATCTGTTCCTCCCAAAATAAAGTGATGAGCTAAAAAGACATTTTCTTTTTGTCCGAGTAAAGGGCCCAATAATTTTGTTAATGCTAACTCAAAGCCGGCGTGAATATTTAATCTTTTCATATCAGTTGGTCTAATTAAGAAGTTGTAAGAAAGCCCTGCATAACTTTTGAGAATAAATATATTTGAATTACATTCATATGCAAAAGTATATTCGGCAAAATCTTTTGCAAAAGGAACCGGCTCATAATTATCGATCCATTTGCCTTTGCTTTCATCCCAAGCACCGTCGACAAGGTGAGCACTATTATGAATAATTCTTAATCTCATAAGTATCTTGTTACTATCTTCCTGCACTGAGTAAGAAAGATTTCCGCCAAAGAGTCCGTCAATTGCATTTATTTGCAATCTTTTTCCACTATAACTTGTCGATAATGCATAGGCCATAAATTCCATCCCCATTGTCAATCTCTTGTTTTTTGATAAACGAAAACCCAGAACATCAATATTATTTCCGATGTCAATTTTCATATTATTATTCTTAGAATAAAAAAACAAACCGATTTTCGCTTCCTGGTTATTTGCTTTTAATGAAGGGAAGTTTAATCCGCCTGGGAAAAACTCAAAGCTTTTATCCTGCGGTAAGATGTATGATAATAACAGCAAGAAAAGAATAAATGTTGTTCTTCAACATTTGCAATTGTCTTTATAATAGAAAGTAAAAATAAAACGATTATAAATTTATACATAGACGTATATAAATAACTTTACTATTTTGAAAATAATAAATGGTAGATTAAATGAAACCGTTAATTAAAATAATTATATTTTCAGTACTTCTCTTCAATCTCCATTTATTCACAAAGTGAAAATAAGCAAAACACAGTCTGAGAATGACACAACAAAAACTTTTAAGACAAATGCTTTATTAAATCTTTCATACAAATTCGATGAATTTGAATTTTATAGGAATCTGACAAAACCAATACTCAATTTCAATGTTGATAGTGCTACAGCCATATTGTCTTTGAAGACATCTGTAGAAATTTCAAACAATTCTTCTTTCAATAATGAAAATCACATACCCGGTTATTTGCATTCAATCTTATATGAAGAATATCTCGAAAAATCAAAATTTAATCCTTTAGGAGCTGCACTTAGAATTGATTCGAGGCAGGTGCAGTTGGTTATCTTGCATATCAGCATATTAAAAAGTGGGGATTTATTAAGTAAACTAAACGCCGATGTCTTCATTCCAGAGAGAAGGATTTTTTGAAATGAAGTCTTCCATTAATTTTATGCATTCCGCATCATTTAAGATTTGAAGCTCAACTCCGCGGCTGCGAAGATAATCTTCGGGTCCCTGGAAAGTTTTATTTTCTCCAATAACAACTTTGGGAATTTTATATAACAAAACAGTTCCACTGCACATATCACAAGGAGATAGTGTTGAATAGAGAACCGCTCTGCTGTAATCGCTTGCTTTAAGTCTGCCTGCATTTTCAAGACAATCCATTTCTGCATGAAGAATTGCACTTCCCTTTTGAACACGCCGGTTATGTCCTCTGCCAACAATTTTATCATCAATAACTAAAACAGAACCAATTGGAATACCGCCTTCGTCAAGTCCTTTTTTAGCTTCTTCTATTGCTGCAAAAATAAATTTATCCATTTGTACTTGCTTTTTTATTCATTAATAAAATATAAAACAGAAATGCAACTGCAAATCCCACGAACCATGCATAATCATATAAAAAGCTAACTGCGGGAATTATTAATCCGATCAATGCAACAAAAATTCCTGCAAAGAGAGATATTAATGCTTTATGGTTAAAACCATTTTTATATTTGTATTCTCCATCGGGATTATAAAGATCCCGAGAATTTAAAGTTCTTCTTCTTACAAAGAAATAATCGCAAATAAGAATTCCAGCAATTGGTCCTAAGAATCCCGAATAACCAACAAGCCAGCCAAAAATATAAGCGCTGAAATCAGAGAGAAGTTTCCACGGCATCATAACTATTCCAAGAACCGCAGTTATTAATCCTCCTTTAACAAAATTGATATGTTTGGGAGAAATATTTGCAAAATCATTTGCGGGTGAAACAACGTTTGCAGCAATGTTCGTTGTTAAAGTTGCAATGATCAAAGAAACTAAAGCTATAACTACCACTATGGGATTTTCAAATCTTGCAAGAACATTAACAGGATCCCAAATCGCTTCACCATAAATAATAACAGTTGCTGAAGTAACGGCAATCCCAATAAAAGCAAAACTTATCATAGAAGGTGGAAGCCCGATTGCCTGCCCGAGCATTTGAGCTTTTTGATTTTTTGCATAACGTGTGAAGTCCGGAATATTAAGAGAAAGAGTTGCCCAGAAACCAACCATTCCTGTTAAAGAAGGAATAAAAAATTTCCAGAACTCTCCGGTAGTTGCAAATTTGCTTGGCTGGCTTAATATCGGTCCGAAGCCTCCGGCATTAACGTAAGCCCATATTAAAAGTCCGAATCCTACTATTAACAAAAATGGAGCAGCAAAAGATTCAAGCCATCTAATCGATTCGATCCCTCTTACTATAAAGTAAACATTCATTCCCCAGAAAATTAAAAACCCGATTGCCGGTCCCCATGAAAATATTGCCCAACCCGGAAGCAATAATATTATTAAAGAATTAAACGCCTGTCCGCCAATCCATGTTTGAATTCCAAACCAGCCGCAAGCAACAATAGCTCTTAACAATGCAGGAACATTGGAACCTTTCGTTCCAAAAGATGCACGCGCAAGTACCGGAAAAGGAACACCATATTTTGTCCCTGCGTGCGCATTAAGAACCATTGGAATAAGAACAATAATGTTTCCCAAAGCAATTGTTAAAAGTGCCTGCCACCAATTCATTCCTCCGGTTATTAAGCCGCTTGCAAGCATATAAGTTGGAATACAAACACTCATTCCAACCCAGAGAGCGGCGATGTTGTAAGTACTCCAGCTTCGTTCAGAAATTTTTGTGGGCGAGAGATCTTTGTTTATTAATTTGGTATCCTGTATTGAAGACAGGTCGGTTTCAACTAGTTCTGCATCGAAGAAATTTCCCATTCAAAACCTATAATTAAATTGGATATTTTTTGATTATCCCCAGGCTCCGGCATAAGTATCTCTCTTAATAAAATTACCACGGCCTGCAGTTCCAAAGAATTTGCTTTTCTCCACAACCACTTCACCGCGGGAAATAACTGTTTCAGCATTGCCTTTTATTTTTCTTCCTTCAAACATCGAGTAATCTACATGCATATGGTGAGTATGAACAGAAAGAGTATGTTCAAATTTCGGATCCCAGATAACTACATCTGCATCCGAGCCAACAGCAATCGTTCCTTTCTTTGGGTACAATCCGAACATTTTTGCAGGAGTAGCAGAAGTCAACTCGACCCATCTGTTAACAGAAATTCTTTTTTCATTTACTCCCCCATCAAAAAGAAGCTGAAGTCTGTGCTCGATTCCCGGTCCACCGTTTGGAATTTTTGTAAAATCATCTTTACCTAATTCTTTTTGTTCTTTAAAACAGAAAGGACAATGGTCTGTTGATACAACCTGCAAAGTATTTTTTTGCAATCCTGCCCAGAGTTTATCCTGGTGCCACTTTTCACGAAGCGGTGGAGTGAAGACAACTTTTGCATCTTCAAATCCGGGTTTGTTCATATCGTCTAAAGATAAAAACAAATATTGTGGACAGGTTTCTGCATAAGTCGGTAAACCTTTGTCACGGGCTTCAGCAACTTTTTCAAGTGCATCATTAGAAGATAAATGAACTATATAAACTGGTGCACCAGCCATTTCGGAAAGTGCAATCGCCCTGTTTACAGCTTCTCCTTCTGCAGTAGTCGGTCGGGTTAATGCATGATAAATCGGTGCGGTTTTACCTTCAGCCAATGCCTGCTGAACAATAGTATCAATAACATTCCCATTCTCGGCGTGCATACAAACCAAAGCTCCGGTTTTTGCAGTGTGTTTCATCGCTTTGAAAATTGTTGCATCATCAACCATTAAAACACCAGGATAAGCCATAAATAATTTAAAGCTCGACACCCCTTCTCTAACCATATCACTCATATCTTCCATGTGTGCATCGGGAAGGTCTGTAATAATCATGTGCAAACCATAATCAATTGTTGCTTTGCCCTGAGCTTTTTTCCACCATATATCGAGAGCATCACGCATTCGTGTACCTTTTGCCTGAATGGCAAAATCTATCAAGCAGGTTGTACCGCCAAATGCAGCAGCGCGTGTTCCCGATTCAAAATCATCACTCGAAGTTGTACCCCCGAAAGGCATATCAAGATGAGTGTGAACATCCACTCCTCCCGGTATAACATATTTGTTCTTTGCATCAATAACTTTATCAGCATCAATTTTTAATTCACTACCTATCGTTGTTATTTTATCTTTGCTTATATACACATCGGCATAATAATCCTGTTCTGCAGTTATTACTCTACCATTTTTAATTAAGATTGACATGTTCCACCTAAAATTTTTTGTTCATATTAATGAATAACAACCCCATGTTCTTTTTGAAACTCAGCTAGATTCTTCCATGTTAAAGGCTTACCTTCTCTTTTAAAATCTTCCATTAATTCATTCCATGTTTTTGTTGATGTTTCATCATCTAATCTTACCATAGAAATACAATCCTCAACTGGACAAACAATTGCACATAAACGGCAGCCAACACAATCTTCTTCCCTAACCTGAGTTTTGTTATGCCCGTTAACCGGAATTAAATCAATACACTGATGAGCACCATCTTCACATGCAACATAACAAAGATTACAATGTATACATTTTGATTGATCAATTCGCGCGACTGTTTTATGCAGAAGATTAAAGTTTCCGAAGTCAGCAATTTGAGGAATGGCTTTGCCTTTAATTTCATTAAGAGAAGAGTAACCTTTTTCTTCCATCCAGTTTGTCATTCCTCCAATTAAATCATCGATTATCCTGAAGCCATAATGCATAACTGCTGTACAAATTTGCACACTATCTGCACCGAGCAGAATAAATTCAAGAGCATCTCTCCAGTTACTTATTCCTCCAATTCCTGATATAGGTAAATTGATTTCGGGATCACTAGTTACCTGAGACAAAAGATTAAGCGCAATCGGTTTTACAGCGGGACCGGCAAATCCGCCATGAGAACTCAATCCACCAACTGAAGGTTGAATTTTCATTGTGTCGAGATCAATTCCCATAATACTATTAATTGTGTTTATCAAAGATAGTCCAGATGCATTTGCAGCTTTTGCCGCACGAGCAGGATAACGGATATTAGTAACATTAGGAGTTAATTTAACAAGCACAGGAATAGTAGAAACTTCTGTAACCCATTCGGTAATCATTTGACAATATTCCGGTACTTGTCCAACAGCGGCTCCCATTCCTCTTTCGCTCATACCATGCGGACAACCGTAATTTAATTCGATTCCGTCAGCTCCGGTATCTATTGTTCGTTTTACAATATCATGCCATGCTTCTTTTTTTGATTCGACCATTAAAGAAACAACAACTGCACGATCCGGCCAGAGTTTTTTTGTTTCAGCAATTTCCTTCAGGTTCACTTCAATCGGTCTGTCACTTATCAATTCAATATTATTTAAGCCGATAATTTTTTCACCATTATAATCAATTGAACCATACCTGTTGCACACATTCATTACAGGTTCACCGATTGTTTTCCACACTGTACCTCCCCACCCTTGCTCAAATGCTTTGCAATTTTGATACGCAGAGTTTGAAGGCGGTGCAGATGCAAGCCAAAATGGATTCGGAGATTTTATTCCTCCGCAATTAATTGATAGATCAACCATCTTTACCTCAGGAACTTCAATTAAAAATTATTTTTTATTGTCCAGATATTCATCAATTCCGTGTGCAGCTTGTTTACCATCATAAGCAGCGTTAACAGTTTCCTTACCTCCGTTTATACAATCGCCGCCTGCAAAAACTTTTGGATTATTTGTCTGATATGTTTTTTCATTAATTACAACACGACCATTTGAAATTTTTAATTCGGGAATTGAATTAAGAAAATCTATATTTGATTGCTGTCCTAAAGCAAATATCACCATATCTGTATCAATAGAAAATTCTGAATCCTTAACAGGCTCAGGTTTTCTCCTGCCGCTTGTATCTTTTTCTCCTAATTGCATTCTAATGCAATTTATTTTTTCAACTTTATGGTTACCGGAAAACTCAATCGGTGATGTTAAAAAATGAAAATTTATTCCGTCATGTTTTGCAAGACGAAATTCAAAATCATTTGCAGGCATTTCTTCTTCTGATCTTCTGTAAATGATATTTACTTTTTCAGCACCTAAACGTTTCGCTTCTGTAGCAGCATCTATTGCAGTGTTACCAGCGCCAATAATAGCAACCTTTTTACCAACATTAACAGAATTCCACTTTTCTTTTTTTACATCTTCAATGAAAGATAGCGCTCCAACTATTCCTTCAAGATTTTCTCCAGGGATATTTAATTTGCTACTTTCTCCTAAACCTATTCCAATAAAAACGGCATCGTGAGTATTTATTAATTCATCTATAGAAATTGATTCACCAATTCTAACTCCGGTTTTTATTTTCACTCCAAGATTTTTAACTAGCTCAACTTCTTTTAAACTGTCTTCCTGTCGTACTTTATATGGTGCAATTCCCCATGTGCTTAATCCACCAGGGACTTCACTAGATTCATATATTTGAACATCATAACCAAGCAGAGCAAGTTCGGCACCACAAGCCAAGCCTGCTGGACCTGATCCAATTATTCCGACCGACATTCCATTCTTTTCTTTTGCTTTAAACAATTCCGGCATACCGGAAGCAAAGTAATTATCGATAGCATATCTTTGAAGTCTGCCTATCTCGATAGGTTTTTCATCTTTATCATTATAAACACAGGCACCTTCACAAAGTTCTTCTACAGGACAAGCTTTTGCACAAGTAAGAGCAATCCAGTTTGATTCAAGAATTGTTTTAGCAGAACCCTTAAGATTTCCGGTTGCAATTTTTTTTATAAACCCGGGAATATCTATGTGAGTCGGGCAGGCTGTTTTGCATGGAGAATCGTAACAATAAAGACATCTGTTTGCTTCTGTAACAGCGCCATTTTTTGTAAATGGAGGTTTCAGCTCTTTAAAATTCTCTTCATATTCCTTATCGGAAAGTTTTGGTGCTGAGTTAATCATTGTAATTCAGATGTGCAATGTTCAGATATTTTTTGTAAAAGAAATTTCATTCATCAACAACGGCTTAAAGAATTATCCATTGCACGGAGGAAATCATCTACTTCACTTTTTGAAACAGTAAGAGGAGGAGAAATTCTAACAACATTTCCATAAAGTCCTCCTTTACCGATTAATACTTTTTCATTTTTCATTTCTTCAAAAAGTTTTCCTACAGTTTGAGGATCCGGCTCTTTACCTTCTTTCACAAATTCACAAGCCTGCATTAATCCCATTCCTCTTACATCTCCAATAGAAGGATATTTCTTTTGCAAGTCTTCAAGACCTTCCCGCAAATATTGTCCGACTTCATAAGCATTTTGTGCTAGATTTTCTTCTTCAATTACCTGGATGGTAGCAAGTGCTGCCGCCATTGAAACAGGATTGCCGCCAAATGTAGAAATTGTAAGTCCTGTAAAACTGTCGGCTATTTCTGTCCTCGCAATAGTAGCTCCAAGTGGAGTACCATTTGCAATTCCTTTAGCCATAGTGATTATATCAGGTTCAACTTCCCAGTGCTCGATTCCAAACATTCTTTTGCCTGTTCTGCCAAAACCTGTTTGAACCTCATCGGCAATAAAAACTCCTCCATATTTTTTTATGATTGGGACAGCAACCTGAAAATATTCTTTAGGCGGAGTAATAAACCCACCAACTCCCTGAATCGGTTCTGCAATAAAACCTGCTACAGAGCCGCTTGTAGTTGTCAGGATCATCTCTTCAATATCCTGTGCACATTTAATTTCACAGGAAGGATATTTGAGTCCAAGAGGACAACGATAACAATATGGACTTACTGCATGCTTAATTCCAGCAACGTGAGTTCCACCGTGCCGCCATGTAGAATTTCCAGTTAAGCTCATTGCAAAAAAAGAACGACCCGAGTAACTATGTCTTAATGCAATTATCTCCTGGCTGCCAGTATATTGCATCGCAAAAAAGAGTGCAGTCTCATCGGCTTCAGTCCCGCTATTGGTAAAAAAAGATTTCTTTAATTTGCCGGGAGTAATTTCTGCAAGCTTCTCTGCTAAAAGAGCTATATTTTCTGTAGGATATAGAGTTGAAACATGCTGAAGCTTGTTTACCTGTTCAGAAATTTTTTCGGTTACTTTTGGATTGCAGTGACCAACGCTAACAGTTAATATTCCTCCGAAAAAATCGAGATATTTATTTCCTTCAGGATCAAAAACATATACACCTTCGCCACGATCAATTACCAGAGGCTTCTTATAATAATTAAATACACTCGGAAATAAATATTCATTATGCCTTGCAATTATTTCATCAGAAGAAAGCTTTTTTTCTTTTACAGGAATATCGTGCATAAAATTTCCTTATAACATTTATTGTTTTACTAATTCAGAGTAAGCTTCAGGGCGGCGGTCACGGAAAAACTGCCAGACATTTCGTACTTCTTTTATCTGGTCAAGATCAAGGTCGGCGACAACAAGTTCGTCTTTATCCCGACCTGCCTGTGCAATTATTTTCCCACGGGGAGAACAGAAATAACTACTTCCATAAAATTCACCGATATTCCACGGTCCTTCCTTCCCAACACGGTTTATTGCACCGACAAAATAACCATTTGCAACCGCGTGAGCAGGCTGTTCAAGTTCCCATAAATATTCAGACAATCCGGCAACAGTTGCAGAAGGATTAAACACAATTTCTGCTCCATTTAAACCGAGAGCGCGTGCACCTTCAGGAAAGTGTCTATCATAACAAATATAAACTCCAATGTCTGCATAAGCAGTTTGAAAAACAGGAAAACCAAGATTGCCCGGTTTGAAATAAAATTTTTCCCAGAAACCGGGATCGCAATGAGGTATGTGATGTTTCCGGTATTTACCGAGATATTTTCCATCAGCATTGATAACAGCAGCAGTGTTGTAAAAAACTCCAGTCATTTCTTCTTCATATATGGGAATTACAAGCACCATATTATACTTCTTTGCAATTTCCTGCATTAATTTTGTTGTGGGTCCGTCAGGAATTTTCTCGACCATATCATACCATTTTGTTTTTTGCTCGGCACAAAAGTATGGTCCGTAAAATAGTTCCTGGAGACATAACAATTGTACATTTTGTTTTGCAGCATCGTCAATCATCTTAAGATGCTTTTCAATCATAGCATCTTTTATTTTATCAATCGGGTCTTCGCTTGAGCCTGCAAGAGTAGCTTGTATTAATCCTCCCCTAACTATTTTACTCATGATTATTCCTTATAAAATTTTAATGATTCGCTGTAATAAGATTAACTCATCCAGTTTGTTCTTGATTCTGGATTCCATTTGGTTGTAATCTTTTTCAATTTTGTCCACAATTCTATCGAGCTTTTACCTGTAATATCGCCAACTCCGAATTTGGATTCATTCCATCCACCGAAAGAAAAAGGTTCTCTTGGTACCGGTACGCCAATATTAACTCCAATCATTCCGGCACTTGCTCTTTCTGCAACATAACGGGCAAGTCCACCGCTTTGTGTAAAAACAGCAGCGGCATTTCCATAAGGAGAATCGTTTTCAATTTTAATCGCTTCATCCAAAGTTTTGGAACGCATTATTGAAAGTACGGGACCGAATACTTCTTCTTTAGCAATTTTCATTTCGGGTCTCACATAATCAATAACAGTTGGTCCTACATAGAAACCTTTTTCATTTCCTTTAACAATATAATTTCTTCCATCAAGAAGAATTTTAGCTCCTTCTTTTTCAGCTTCTGTAATATATCCTTCTATTCTTTCTTTTGCTTCTTTAGAAATTACAGCACCAAGATTTTCTCCGGGAATAATTTTTTTTGCTTCTTCAACAAGCTGTGCAATTATATGATTAACGTCTCCGACTCCAACCATTGCGGAGGCAGCCATACAGCGTTGTCCTGCGCAACCGGACATTGAAGCCGCAACATTGGAAGCCGTCATTTGAACATTTGCATCGGGCAAAACTATAAGGTGATTTTTTGCTCCTCCAAGGGCAAGAACTCTTTTAAATTTGATGCCGCTCTTTTATAAACAATTTTAGCAACCTTTGTAGAACCAACAAACGACACTGCATCAATTCCCGGATGGTCACAAATTGCTTCGACTGCATCTCTTGAACCATGGACAACATTGAAAATTCCTTTGGGAAGTCCTGCTTCTTTTAAAAGATCTGCAATCCTGTTTGCACTTATCGGAACAAGCTCAGACGGTTTCAGAATCATTGCGTTTCCCAAAACAAGAGCATTTGGAATTGTCCAGTTAGGAACCATGTTGGGAAAGTTGAACGGTGTTATCGAAGCAACAACTCCAAGAGGAAAATGTTCAAGCCTACACTCAACTCCTTTGCTTACTTCAAGAATCTCTCCCGCGATTAGTTGAGGCATAGAACAGGCGAATTCTGTTAACTCAATACTTTTTGCAACTTCGGCTTTTGCTTCATCAATAATTTTTCCATTCTCTTCATGAACTATTTCAGCAAGCTCATCAAAATTTTTCTCTAACAGATTTCTATATCTAAAGAATACCTGTACTCTTTCTTTAATTGGGGTTTCAGACCATGATTTGAAAGCTTCGTGTGCTGTTTTTACTGCTTTGTCAACTGCTTCATAAGTTGAAAGAAAAACTTTGGAGATAACTTCACCATTAACCGGAGAGTAAACATCGAGTGTATTACTGCTACCGTTTTGTAATTCTTCCCCGATATAATTTTTCACTTCCGGGTATTTCATCTAATACCTATGTGATTGTTAGCTATTTATAAAAGATAAGTAATTGCATTAATTGCAGTTCTATATTTTATCTAAATAAAATCTTGAAGTAAAAGCACACCTGAAGTGGAAATTAGAAATATTATCTTTAACATTCAAAGGAAAATTAATCTGTATAACAACGAAATAGAGTAATACAATCAACATATCCCTTTTGCCTGCATTTGAAATACCGTTCATTTTGGGTAAATTTAAAGTCTTTTTTAAGGAAATATGATTTAAAATTATGCGTTACAAGTTTAAAGAAATAGAGCCTAAATGGAGAAAATTATGGGAAGAAAAGGAAGTTTACAAAACAGATTTATCTAATACAAAAAACAAACTTTATTCCCTTGTGATGTTCATTTATCCTTCGGGAGCTAAACTTCACATCGGTCATTGGTATAACTATGGACCGAACGACAGCTGGGCAAGATATAAAAAGTTAAAAGGCTTTAATGTTTTTGAACCAATTGGCTACGATGCTTTTGGTTTGCCTGCAGAAAATTATGCAATCAAAACCGGTATTCATCCTTACGATTCAACTCTTAAAAATATTGAAGATATACGTGTTCAGTTAAAAAATATGGGATGTATGTATGATTGGGATGCGGAACTGATGACCTGCGCACCGGAATATTACAAATGGAACCAGTGGCTTTTTCTTCAGCTTTATAAAAAAAGATTAGCTTACAGAAAAAATGCCCCTGTTAACTGGTGTCCTAAAGATCAAACTGTTTTAGCAAATGAACAGGTACAATCTGACGGAACTTGTGAAAGATGTGGAACACCTGTTATTCAGAAAAATCTTACACAATGGTTTTTTAAGATTACTGATTATGCCGAAGAACTCTTAGATGGATTGGATAAAATAAACTGGCCGGAAAAAACAAAACTGATGCAGAAAAACTGGATCGGCAAAAGTGAGGGTGCAGAAGTAATTTTTAAGATTGATGGACACAACGAAGAGATAAAGGTTTTTACGACAAGACCAGATACCTTGTTTGGTGCAACTTATATGGTACTTGCACCGGAACATCATTTAGTTGATTCAATCACAACAAAAGAATTTAAACCCGGAGTTGAGCAATACAAAAATTCTACAAAGTCAATGTCGGAAATTGACAGAACTTCTACTGTAAAAGAAAAAACCGGGGTTAATACAGGAGCTTTTGCGATCAATCCTGTTAACAATAAAAAAATCCCAATCTGGATTGCAGATTATGTATTGATGACCTATGGAACCGGTGCTATTATGGCTGTGCCTGGTCAGGATGAACGTGACTGGGAATTTGCAGAAAAATTTAATTTGCCAATAATAAGGACAGTTCAAACCCCGGAAAATTTTGAAGGCAAAGCTTATGTTGGAGATGGCCCTGCAATAAATAGTGATTTTCTTAATGATCTTAATGTAAATGATGCGAAGCAGAAAATAATCAACTGGCTTGAAGAAAAAGGAATTGGAACAAGAAAAATAAATTATCGTTTGCGAGATTGGTTAATTTCACGGCAACGTTACTGGGGAACACCGATTCCGATTATTCATTGTCCAAAATGCGGCGAAGTTCCGGTAGATGAAAAAGATTTACCTGTTGAACTTCCTTATGATGTTGAGTTCAGACCATCGGGTGAATCACCACTTGAATCGAATAAAGATTTTATAAATGTTAAATGCCCGAACTGTGGTGAAGATGCCAAAAGAGATCCAGATACAATGGACACTTTTGTCGATTCATCATGGTATTATTTCAGGTATCTGAATCCGAAAATTAGTGATGCAATTTTTGATAACAAACTTGCCGATAAATGGACGCCTGTTGATATGTATGTCGGTGGAGCTGAACATGCAGTAATGCATCTCCTTTACGCAAGGTTTATTCACAAGTTTTTGAGAGACATTGGACAAACCAACAGCGATGAACCTTTTACAAATCTTATTCACCAGGGAACAATTACAAACCAGGGTGCAAAGATGTCTAAATCCAAAAATAACGTTGTAAACCCTAATGATTTTACAGATAATTATGGCTCAGATGTTTTCCGTCTTTATTTAATGTTTATGGGTCCTTATGATCTTGGCGGAGACTGGAGCGATAAAGGAATTGCGGGAACTGACAGGTTTGTACAAAGGAGCTATGAACTTTTTAATAAATTTAAAGATATTTCAAATGGGACAAAAAGCAAAAGCAAATATGATCTTAACACATTAAATGAAAATGAGAAAAGGCTTTATAGAAAAACAAATCAAACAATTAAAAAGTTTGAGGAAGAAATTGAAAACTTCCGTTTCAACACAGCTATTGCTTCTTTAATGGAATTGCTGAATGAAACTAAAATTCTAGATCAATGTTCAAAAGAAATTCTGATTTATGTATTGGAAAGGTTTGCAATTTTACTTTCTTCAGTTGCACCTCATCTCGCTGAAGAGTGCTGGGAACTTTTAGGCTATAAAAAATCTATTTTTGAAAATCCTGTTTGGTATGAAGCAGATACCGCGGCTTTGACAGAAGATAAAGTAAATATCGCCGTACAAATAAATGGCAAGTTAAGATCTACAATTGAGTTACCGATGAATGCTGATCAACAAACTGTAAAATCTGCTGTATTTGGTGATGAAAAAGTTTTAAAATATGTTAATGGAAATAAAGTGAGAAAGGAAATTTTTGTTAAGAATAAAATTTATAATATTGTAATATAAACTAACAAATAGAACACAGATGACACTGATAAGACTGATTTTCACAGATATTATTAGAACAAATCCGCTTAATCGGTGTAATCCGTGTTCCATCATTACGAAAGATAATCATTTAATGCTCGATATAAAATTTATAAGAGAGAATCCCGAACTTGTCAGACAAGGAATAAAAAATAAAAATGAAGCCGATAAACTCGATGATCTTCTTAAACTTGACGAACAAAGACGTGAACTGATTTTAACGACAGACGAACTCAAGCATAAAAGGAATGAAGTTTCTTCTCAAATTCCTAAGATGAAAAAAGCAGGAGAAGATGTTACTGAAGTCCTTGCAGAAATGAAAACTGTTTCAGATCAGATTTCTATTCTTGATTCACAATTGAAAGAAATAGAATCAAAGGTTGAAGATATTTTGATGTTCATACCAAATATGCCACACGAATCTGTCCCGGTTGGCAAAAGCTTCTAGCGATAATATTGAAGTAAGGCAGATGGCTTCCTGAAGGATTTTCATTTCCCGAAGAGACAAGTACACAAAACGAAAAAGCACTTGATCATATTGAACTTGGTAAGAAATTAAAAATACTCGATTTTGAAAGAGGAGCTAAAATTTCCGGCTCAGGTTTTCCTCTCTATACCGGGAAAGGGGCAACACTTGAACGGGCTCTAATAAATTTTATGCTCGACCTTCATCTTAAAAACCATGGTTATTCAGAAGTTTTTCCTCCTTTTCTTGTAAATGCCGATTCTATGAGAGGAACGGGACAGTTGCCCAAAATGGCTGAAGATATGTATTACATAGAAAAAGATGAATTGTATCCGATTCCAACTGCGGAAGTTCCGATTACAAATATATACAGGAACGAAATCATAAATGAAAATGAACTTCCGATAAAACATGTTGGTTACTCAGCTTGCTTCAGGCGTGAAGCCGGTTCTTATGGAAAAGAATCTAAAGGATTTTTAAGAGTTCACCAGTTTAACAAAGTTGAAATGGTAAAACTTGTTAAGCCGGAAACTTCTTATAATGAACTTGAAAAACTTGTTAAAGATGCAGAAGATATTTTGCAGGCATTAAAAATTCCTTACAGAATTTTATTGCTTTGTACAGGGGACTTAAGTTTTTCTGCTGCAAAATGTTATGACATTGAAACTTGGTCGCCTGCGGAAAACAGGTGGCTCGAATCATCTTCGTGCAGTAATTTTGAGAACTTCCAGGCAAGAAGGGCAAACATCCGGTTCAGAAATGAACAAACAAAAAAACCGGAATTTGTTCACACTCTTAACGGCTCCGGCCTGGCAACAAGCAGACTAATGGTTTCTTTACTCGAAATGTATCAGACTCCCGAAGGAAAAGTAATAGTACCGGAAGTTTTACAGAATTATACTAATTTTAGCGTCATAGATTAGTATAAATCCGAAGTTATAATTTCTTAGTATCGATCCTGTTCGTGGCAGATAAATAATAATTTTAATTCTATTAATGAAAAATCTTTTCGCCTTAAAAAAATATTTTGTAAGGTATAAAAAGAAACTCTTCTGGGGTTTTGTTTTTATTCTTTTATCAAATATAGGTACCGTTTACATCCCGATACTTTTAAAAAACACTATTAATTCAATTGAAAACAAAACGACTATAGACCAGCTCATCAACTATGCTTTACTAATTGTTGCCTCAGCATTATTTGCAGGAGTTTTTAGATTTTATATTCGTGAAACAATTATTGTAGTTTCAAGGGAAATTGAATACGATCTCCGCTATGATTTCTGGAATCACATTCAGCGTCTTCCGCTTAGATTCTTTCAGAATAATTCTACCGGGAATGTAATGGCTCATGCCACAAATGATATAAATGCCGTAAGAATGTTTTTAGGTCCGGCGGTTATGTATTCAACGGATACTTCTATAAGATTAATAATCGTGCTCGCAATTATGCTTTCGCTTGATCCTTTGCTGACCCTTTATACACTTTTGCCGCTACCTATTCTCTCTTTTGTCGTGTACAAAATTGGTAAAAAGATTCATCAAAAGTTTACGCTTATACAAGAAAAGTTTTCTGAGATAACGACAAAAGCTCAGGAGAATTTTTCAGGAATAAGAGTTATTAAATCGTATGTCCGCGAAGAAAATGAAATCCAACAATTCAACAAGCTGAGCCAAGATTATTTGAAACGGAATATGAACTTAGCAAAAATTCAGGCTGCAATAATGCCCTTCTTGTTTCTAATTACCGGCTTATCAATAATTATCGTTATATGGGTTGGCGGAAGTGCCGTTATTTCAAAAGAAATTACTCTCGGAGATATTACTGCTTTTATGATCTATCTTGGTATTCTCATCTGGCCGATGATTGCGTTCGGATGGGTTATAAATATTGTACAGCAGGGTGAAGCAAGTATGAAACGCTTGAATAAAATGTTAGATGAACCCCATGAAGTTGATGATTCCGGGACAACCGATAATTCAATAAAGGGAATTAAAGGGGAAATTGAGTTTAAAAAAGTTTCTTTCAGGTACAATGATAATCATCCTTACATATTAAAAGATATTAACCTAAAAATACCAGTAGGTTCAACGACTGCAATTATGGGATACACTGGAGTTGGGAAAACAACTTTTATCAATCTTATACCAAGATTATATGATGTGACTGATGGGCAAATCCTTATTGACGGAAAAGATATTAGAACTATTCCATTGAACATTTTAAGAAGAGAAATTGGCGTTGTACAGCAGGAATCTTTTTTATTCTCAGATTCTGTGATGAATAATATTTCTTATGGGTTAAGAGAAATAAATAAAGATACAGTTGTCGAAGTTTCTAAGATTGCTCACTTCGACAAAGATATTGAAGACTTCCCTCTTCAATATGATACGATGGTTGGGGAAAGAGGAATTACTTTCTCTGGTGGACAAAAGCAGCGTGCTTCTCTTGCGAGAGCTTTGGCAATCGATCCTAAAATTTTAATACTCGATGACTCTTTCTCCGCAGTTGATACACACACAGAAGAAGAAATACTAAAAAGCTTAAAGAACTTCATGAGGAATCGAACAAGCATAATTATAAGTCACAGAATTTCCACTGTTAAAGATGCAGATAAAATAATTGTAATCTCCAATGGTAAAATTGTTGAAGAAGGAAACCATGAACAATTAGTTGCGGAAGGTGGCATCTATGCTGATCTTCACTTTAAGCAATTGTTAGAAAAAGAACTCGAAGAATTGAGCTGAGGTAGTTATGGCAAAAACAAAAATTGCTTTCTTTGAAACAACGCAAAAGGAAAAGAATTACATAAAGAAAAAGCTAAAGGATTTTGATCTTCAGTTTTTTAATGAACCTTTGACTGAAGAGTTTGATTACAAATCGATCCTGGATGCAAATGTGATTTCCCCTTTTATATATTCTGTGGTTTCCGCAAAGATAATATCGCAAGTAAAGAAATTAAAACTAATTGCAACAAGAAGTACAGGTTTCAATCATATAGATTTAGTTGCAGCAAAGAAAAGAAATATTGCGGTTGCTAATGTTCCCTATTACGGAGAGAATACAGTTGCAGAACATACTTTTGCTTTGATTCTTGCTTTGTCAAGAAATCTTCATAGAGCTTATATGCGAACAAGCAGTAATGATTTCTCTATTGAAGGACTACGTGGTTTTGATTTAAGAGGAAAAACTCTCGGCGTAGTTGGCGCTGGAAGTATTGGAGTTCACGTTATTAAAATCGCCAAAGGTTTTGGAATGAAAATATTGGCTTTCGATGCAAAGCCAAATCATATTTTAACAGAGCTTCTCGATTTCAAATATGTTCCGCTTGATGATCTTCTGAAAAATTCTGATATAATAACTCTTCATTGTCCTTACAACAAGTTTACTCACCATCTTATTAATATGAATAATATTAAAAAAGTGAAAAAAGGTGCTTTGTTCATAAACACTGCGAGAAGCGGAATTATCGAACCGAAAGCTCTCTACTATGCAATCGAGAATAATATTTTCAGCGGAGCCGGACTGGATGTTTTTGAAGGTGAGGATCTTTTAAAAGAAGAAAACCAGATGCTGACGAAGAATGTTGCGGTTGATCACTTAGAAACACTTTTGAAAAGAAATATCTTAATAAAAAAAGAAAATGTAATTATAACTCCTCACATAGCTTTTGACTCTGTAGAAGCAATTGAGAGAATATTAGATACAACTGTTGAAAATATTATTTCTTTCTTTGAAGAAAAGAATTATCATAAAGTAATTTAACCAAACCTTCAAGGTTAACAAATTGTTTTCGAGACTTTAACTTGAAGGTTCTAACAAAAAGTGATCTAAACTATGGCGCAAGATTATCACAGCGAAGAAGAAGTTTTAGGCAAAGCATACGATTCACATTTAATGAAGCGTTTGCTGGCTTATATCAAACCATACCGTAAGTATGTTATTTTCGCAATTCTTATGAATATAGTTGTGGCAGCGTTGGGACCTCTTCGCCCTTACCTAACAAAAGTTGCAATCGACGACTACATAGCCGCTTCCGATTATAACGGTTTAATTACAATAAGTGTAATTCTGTTTGCCAGTCTTTTATTACAGGCAGCAATACAGTTTTTCCTTACTTACTACACACAATACCTTGGACAAAAAACTCTTTACGATTTAAGGACACAGCTTTTTAATCACACACAAAAACTTGCCCTCAGGTTTTTTGATAAAACTCCGATCGGAAGAATTGTTACAAGAGTTACAAATGATGTTGAAGCTTTAGGTGAATTATTTTCATCCGGCATTGTAATGGTATTCAGCGATATTTTTATAATTGTTTGGATATTTGTTTTTATGTTTTTCATGGATGTAAAGCTTTCTTTCGTTACACTTTCTGTTTTGCCTGTTTTGATATATGGAACTTTTCTCTTTAGAAAAAAAGTTAGAGAAAGTTACAGAGATGTAAGACTCCATCTTGCGAGATTGAATTCTTATATGCAGGAACATATTACAGGAATGAACGTTGTACAGATATTCAGAAAAGAAAAAGATGAAATGAAAAGATTTTCAAATATTAATAATGATTACAGGCAGGCAAATATCAGATCGATCTTCTATTATGCAATCTTCTATCCCGGCGTGGAATTACTAAGCTCTATTGCTGTCGGTCTAATCGTTTGGTACGGCGGCGGAGAAATAATTAGAGGAAGCATGACTATTGGTGTTCTCTTTGCTTTTATTCAATATACGGAAATGTTTTTCCGCCCGATAAGAGACTTATCGGAAAAATATAATATTATGCAGACTGCAATGGCTTCTTCTGAAAGAATATTCAAACTTCTCGATAATAAAACGTTTGTTAAAAATCCTGAAAACCCGGTTAAGCTTGAGAGAGTTAACGGGGAAATCGAATTTAAGAATGTTTGGTTTGCTTATAATGACGAAGATTATGTTCTTAAAGATATATCATTCAAAATAAATCCAGGAGAAACAGTTGCAATAGTTGGACACACTGGGGCGGGAAAGACAAGTATCATAAATATTTTAACGCGGTTTTATGATATAAACAAAGGATCAATATTTGTCGATGGAATTGATATAAGTACAATGGATAAGAAAGAACTTCGCAAATATATCTCGATAGTTTTGCAGGATGTTTTTCTTTTTTCGGGAACGATAAAGACAAACATTAATATGGACAATGAGGAAATTCCAAACGATAAAATTATCGAATCTTCCAACTTTGTAGGAGCAAACAGATTTATTGATACACTGCCTGCTCAATATGATGAAATTGTTAAAGAGCGTGGTGCTACTTTAAGTGTTGGACAAAAACAATTAATTTCATTTGCAAGAGCTTTGGCTTATGATCCGAAGATTCTTGTTCTTGATGAAGCAACTTCAAGTGTTGATACTGAAACAGAAACTCTGATTCAGAAAGCGATTGAAAATCTCCTCGTCGGCAGAACTGCTATTGTAATCGCTCATAGGTTATCAACTATACAAACTGCGGATAAAATAATTGTTCTTCATAAGGGAGAAATAAGAGAAACAGGAAATCACCAGGAACTTTTAGCAAAAAGAGGAATTTATTATAAGCTCTACCAACTTCAATATAAGGACCAGGAAATAGTTAAAGCAGTTTAATCCTTTCTAAAATATTTTAAGGAGAACATAGATGCCCCGAATAAGATTTATGACTCTTTCCCGTTTTATAATTGAACAGGAAAAACTCCACCCCGAAGCGACCGGTGAACTTTCAAAACTTCTCCACGATCTTTCATTAGCCGCAAAAGTTATTTCTCTTGAAGTAAACAAAGCAGGACTTGCCGACATACTTGGATTTACAGGCGACAGTAATATTCACGGGGAAGATGTAAGAATGCTTGATATGTTTGCACATAATATGATGTTTAATGCTATGGACCACGGCGGTCATCTCTGCATTATGGCTTCTGAAGAGGAAGAAGATATAATTCATATTCCTCCTAAATTCAAAGTTGGTAAATATGTTCTTTTGTTCGATCCGCTCGATGGGTCTTCTAATATAGATGCTAATGTCAGCATCGGAACTATTTTTTCTATCTTCAAAAGAATCACTCCCGATGGCAAACCGGGAACCATAGAAGATTGTTTGCAGGAAGGTGTTAAGCAGGTTGCCGCAGGATATATTGTTTATGGATCGAGTACAATCATGGTCTATACTGCAGGTCATGGCGTTCACGGTTTTACTTTAGATCCTTCATTCGGAGAGTTTCTTTTATCAAATGAAAATATCAGAACTCCACAAAAAGGAAAAATCTATAGTATCAACGAAGGCAACTATTTGTACTGGCACCCGGGACTTAAAAAATATATCAAGTGGCTGCAGGAAGAAGATGCTGATACTGAGCGTCCATATACTTCACGCTACATTGGGTCCATGGTTGCAGATATACACAGAAACTTATTGTATGGTGGTATATATATGTATCCGGGAGATTCAAGAAATCCAAATGGTAAATTAAGATTAATGTATGAATGCAATCCAATGGCTTTTATAGTAGAGGCAGCTGGTGGAAGAGCATCCAACGGTAAAAAAAGGATTCTTGAGGTAAAGCCGGAGACGCTTCATCAAAGAACCCCGATTTTTGTTGGCAGTAAATACGATGTTAAAAAGGTTGAAGAGTTTATGGCAAAAGAAAAACAAACTTTATCAGACAAAAAGAAAAAATAATTACTTACTTCAATTTTGAAAGGGCGACGTTTATCTTTTCAGCCAGTTCGTCCAAAGATATATTCTGTACATTTAGCTTGGATGTTTTAACCAATATTTCAGGTTTATCGCCTTCGCCTTTCATATACTTGTACAGACCAAATCCAAGTCTGTTCCTATCATTCATTACGGGAATATAATCTTTAAGACTTTCAACAATTGTGTAAACTTTTGATTCGAGGGAATCATCGGAAGATTTTTTTACTGAAGGTGGAGGCAATGTACTCATCAAAATATCCTTATTTTAATATGAAAGATAAGAATCCTGAACTTTGTTTTCAATTATATATAAATAAAAACTTGTCTTTTGCAAGGCTTCCCCTTGGTAATGGAGTATCAATTTTTTTAGATTTGTGATGTAATTTAATTGTTTAAGCTTGATAGATTTTAATAACATAAACAAAATACTGATCATCAGGTTGAGTTCCCTCGGGGATATTCTCCTGTCAACTCCGCTAATTAGATCAATAAAGAAAAAATTTCCTCATATCGCAATTGACTATCTCTTAAGAGAAGAATACCAGGATGTATTAATTAATAATCCTTATATGAATAAACTTTTCTTATTTAGAAGAAGTAAGAATGATATTTCCGATGAACTTACTTCGGGCAATTATGATTTAGTCATCGATTTACAAAACAATTTGAGAAGTGCGACAATAAGAAATAAAATGAAATCAGATAACGTTAGAATTTTTGACAAAAGAACTTATGACAAACTTCTGCTTGTAAAATTCAAAATAAACAGGTTAAAAGATGCAAAACAAATTCCTGTAAGATATGCTGAATCTGTTGATGAGTTTATTCTTGATGATGAAGGATTAGATTTGTTTACCGGGAATGAAACGGCTTCGATAAATGGGAAAGAAAAAGATTATATCGGGCTTGCTCCCGGCTCCCGCCATTTTACCAAAAGTTGGCCGGAAGATTACTATATAGGTCTTGGTAAAAAATTAAGCGACGAAGGAAAAATAATTGTCTTATTTGGTGGAAAAGAAGACATGGAAATTTGTGAAGAAATTTCAAAAAGCATTTTCGATTCTATAGATCTAAGCAACAATAATAATTTATTATTGACAGCAGCAAACATGAAAGAATGCAAAGCTATTGTTTGTAACGATTCCGGTTTAATGCACGCAGCCTGCGCGATGAAAGTTCCTGTCCTGGCACTTTTCGGATCAACAGTGAGAGAATTTGGTTTTACACCTTACAACAACAGCAATTTTAAGCCAGGAGCTTATCAGCCTTTGGCTGAAATTTTAGAAAACAAAACATTATCTTGCAGACCATGTACACACATCGGCAGAGAGAATTGTCCCAAAAAACATTTTAAATGCATGCTTGAGCTAAGTCCGCTTGATACATATAACAAACTTATGGAATTGATAAATTCTTAATGATAAAAATCTGGTTCTTCTTTTATAACGTTTTTATACTGCCGCCGCTTTACCTCGCTCTGTTGATCGGAAGCTTTTTCAATTCTAAAATAAGAATCGGACTAAAAGGAAGAAAAAGAATATTTGAAAATCTTATTATCGATGCTGCCTCGCTTAACAAAACAAAAAAGCTCATCTGGTTTCATTCATCTTCACTTGGAGAGTTTGAACAGGCAAAACCTATTATCGAAGAGCTTAAGAAAGAATTCAACATAAATATTCTCGTAACTTTCTTCTCTCCTTCAGGGTATGAAAATTCAAAAAAGTATCCTTATGCTGATCTTATTTCATATATTCCTTTTGATACACCAATAAACGCCAGAAGATTTATAAGTATAGTAAAACCGGATTTGGCTGTAATTATGAGATACGATATCTGGCCTAATCATATTTATGAAATGAAAAGAACAAGGATACCAATGCTCCTGGTTGATGCTACAATGAAAAAAAAATCTTCAAGGAAGATGCCTTTCATAAAAAGTTTCCATGAAGCTCTTTTAAAAAGATTACAAAGATTCTTGCAGTTTCTCATGCAGATGCTGAAGGTTTCAAGGAATTCGGGTGCACAGATGAACAGCTTAAAATTGTGGGTGACACAAGGTTCGACAGGGTTTACCAAAAAAGCTTAAAAGCAAAAGAAAACCGGCTTATCAAAGATGAAATTTTGAAGGATAAAAAAATATTTGTTGCCGGAAGCACGTGGAATGCTGATGAAGAAATAATTTGCCCTGCTTTCTTAAAGCTTCAAAAATATTTGGGGAATATCATAATGATTATCGCCCCTCATGAACCGACAATCCTGAACATCGAAAACATTGAAAACGAAGTTGGTAAATATGTTCAGACAATCAGGTTTTCACACTTAAATAATTATAAGAATGAAAAAGTAATTATTATTGATTCAATTGGAATTTTATTGACACTTTATTCTTATGCCGATGTTGCTTTTGTCGGCGGAGGTTTTAAATCCAACGTGCATAATGTTCTTGAAGCTGCTGTTTATGGAGTTCCGGTTTTATTCGGACCGAAGATTGAGAATTCACAGGAACCAAAAGAATTGCAGAGAAGAGGAAGTGGAATTCTTATCATGAATAAAAAAGAAGCTTACAAAGAATTAAGAACATTATTTAGTAATGATGAGCTGAGGAAATCGAAAAAAGAAATTTCCTTGAAATACATTGAAGAAAATCTCGGAGCTACCGAAAAAATAATTAAAGAGATTAAAATATTCCTTTAATTACACTTCTTTCAAATACTTCTCTTTAATAACACTAATGTGATGTAGTTCGTGTCCTGTTATTATGAACAAAATTGCTTTCACGGTTACTTCAGAATTATTGGCAACTCCCTTTCTATCAAGAATTTCTTCTGAAAAGTTTTTGAACATCAGAATATTTGATTCTCTTACTTTTTTCAACTCTTCAACTAATTCAGAATAATCTCTTTTAGAATAATTTGATTCCCTCACATAATCATCCTGCTCAAAACCGGGAAGGGATTGTTTTTCATTTCTTGAAATTGCCAAAGCACGGTAAGACATCACTCTTTCATTATCAATTAAATGCCCGACAATTTCTTTTATACTCCATTTCCCTTCAGCATACCTGTAATCTATCTTGTCTTCGGGAATTCCTTTAAAAAAAGCATTTGTAGTATAAAGCTGATCTTCGAATGCTTTAATTGCATCATCAGGTACATTTTTAATATAGTTTGCATAAAAAGAAGCGTAGTCTCCTTCTGATGGTCTTTTCATTTTTACTCCTATATTTTAAATTTCTTCTTTATTCACATTTATTATCCGACTTCATCCATTCTTTCATTTTTACTAATTAACTTTTAAATGAGTCTTAAGATTATTTATCAAAGGAATCTGGGATGGAGTTATTTTCTTTTCCAATTCTTCAAGAGTGAAGAATCCACATTTATCAACTTCAGGAAAATTTTGTTTCTTACCGGAACCCGGGGGCCATTCCAATGCAAAAGTATTGCTCTTAAAATTCAGAAGTGAATCATCTTTAACTTCAAGCGCCCAGGCGTGAACAATCTTTCCACTGTTCTGTTTAATCTCTCCGAGCGGTATATATTCTCCTACCGGTTTAATTCCTGTTTCTTCTTCAAATTCCCTGATTGCAGCATCGAGAATATTCTCATTACTTTCTACCATTCCTTTGGGAATTCCCCAGTGACCATTATCTTTTTTTGTAAAGTACGGACCACCCGGATGAACCAAAAGAATTTTTAACTGATTATCTTTTATAATAAATACAACCAAACCAGCGCTTCGTTTAGGCATTACTGTTTCCTGAAAATATTTTTAATCCGATTATGCCCGCGACGATCAACAAAATAAAAAATATTCTAATCAACTCTTTAGATTCACCAAATAAAATAATTCCTAGAATAGCTGTTCCAACTGCACCGATTCCTGTCCAAACAGCATAAGCCGTTCCCACCGGAAGATACTTAAGTGAAAACGCGAGTAATCCCATACTGATCAGAACGCTGACAACAGTAAAAACTGAGGGCCAGAGTTTTGTAAAACCTTCGGAATATTTTAAGCCTATTGCCCAGGCAACTTCAAAAATTCCTGCAATAAAAAGAATTAACCAAGCCATAGCAATTAATCTTATATGTTAACAAGATAAGTTAAGCAGAATTTACAAAAATATTTTATTTTTCATCGAATGAATTTTGTGTGGGTAAGAGTTGAATAAATCCCTTGCCTTTTCTAATTGAAAATATACCCGTTATAAGATTATAAATAGCGAATAGCTCAAAAGGAAAAACCAAATAACCAATATATCCAGGCAGAGGCATTTCAAATAGGTGAAGTGTATTAACCATCGGAAGATCGTATTTCCATTTGGGATATGAATTGTAATTCCACATTTCCCAGAAAAAACCGCAGATAAGACAACCAACAGCCAGCGCAAAAATTGGTCTCCATTCTCCAGAAGAAGTATAATCAAAAATAGATTTATTCTTCATTAAAATATTTATCGGTTCGATTATAAGGAAAGCAGAAATCCAGACAAAAGGATAAAAAATTTCCGGGAAGAGAATAATCATACCAAGAATAAAAACTCCTGAAATTGCAAGAGACCCGACTGTTTTACGCGAAGGCTCAATCTTCTTTTTAATGCTTAAATTATTTATCCATTTAAAAGTTCCTGCAAGTTCTGAGGTTTCAAAAACTGCGGGCATTACAGTAGAAAAGCTTAACGAAGAAAGTAAAAAATATTCGAGGTTATTAAAGTATTGTTTGCCGTCGTAAAACCAGTTTTGAGTTCTGAGATTGTATAACTCAAACAGCCACCATGTTGGAACTGAAATAAGAAATAACGCTGCAAATAATTTCCAGTTTCTTTTTATTAAAGAAGTTCCTTCTCTTGAAAAGACCACCGCATCTACAAAAATTGCATAGCCAAGCCATAATGGAAAAAATCCCCATTGAGTTCTTAATCCGCTCAAAGACCAGTTTAATATCCAGAAGAGAATGATAAGAAATAATCCCGCCCAGCCATGCTTTGGAAAATATTTATGTGAACGTTCTTTCATATAGTTGCTTAATTCTCAAAGATATTAAGTGGGAAACATTTCGATGTCACACTGAGCGAAGTCGAAGTGTGATTTTGCCTTGATATGTCAGTCTTCGACTCCGCTCAGACTGACGCAAACTTTAATCCAAATACTCTTTCAAAAACTGTCCCGTCCAGGAATTTTCATTCGCAGCAATTTGTTCGGGAGTTCCGGTTGCAACAATTTCGCCGCCTTTTTCTCCTGCTTCAGGTCCAAGATCAATTATATGATCTGCACACTTTATTACTTCAAGGTTATGCTCAATTATCACGACAGAATTATTTCTCTCGATAAGAAGATTAAAGCACTTCAATAATTTTGATATGTCATCGAAATGAAGTCCTGTAGTCGGTTCATCAAATATAAAAAGGACGTGCTTCTTTTCCCTTTGAGCAGTAAGATGCGAAGCGAGTTTTACTCTTTGCGCTTCACCGCCGGATAAAGTATTGGAAGGTTGTCCGAGCTTGATATATCCCAAACCTACGTCTTTAAAAATTTGTAAAAGTCTTACGAGTTTATCGTTACCCGTAAAGAATTCCACAGCCTCATCGACAGTCATATTTAAAACTTCAACTAAATTTCTGCCGCGGTATGTAATTTCTCTTGTTTCTTTTTTATAACGCGTTCCCTCACAATCTTCACACTCTAAATAAAGATCAGCAAGGAATTGCATTTCAACTTTTATGAACCCGTCTCCCTGGCAGGTTTCGCATCTTCCGCCGGGAACATTGAAAGAGAAATATCCCGGTTTATAACCCCTGCTTTTTGCCTGTCTCGTAGAAGCAAAAATATCCCGAATTATTTCAAAAGCTTTAATATAACTTATCGGATTTGAGCGCGGTGTTTTACCAATCGGCGATTGATCAACAATAACAACATCATCAATATACCTGCTTCCTTTTATGTCTTCGAACTTCCCGACTTTGGAAGGAGCCATTCCAAAATATTTTGCAAGCCCGCCGTACAAAACATCGTGCACGAGTGAGCTTTTACCGGAACCGCTAACACCGGTTATAACAACAAACTTGTTGAGAGGAATATTCACATCTAAGCTTTTCAAATTATTTTCTGAAGCACCTGTTATTTCTATTTCTTTACTTTCTTTATTTCTTCTCTTCTTTGGAACAGGAATTTTTAATTTACCTGAAAGATATTTCCCGGTTAATGAGTTCACGTTCTTTATTACTTCCTCATAAGTTCCCATTGCAATAATTTCTCCGCCTTCACGTCCGGCTTTTGGTCCCATATCTATAAGTACATCAGCATGTTTCATCATTTCAGGATCATGTTCTACTACCAGAACAGTGTTGCCAATATTCCGGAGATTTTTAAGAATGTTTATAAGCTTTAAATTATCACGGGGATGAAGCCCGATACTAGGTTCATCGAGAACATACAAAGTACCCACTAAAGATGAACCAAGTGAAGTTGCAAGATTAATTCTTTGTGTTTCCCCACCGGAAAGAGTGCTGCTTAATCTTTCAAGAGTTAAATAACCAATTCCAACATTATTCAGAAATGTTAATCTTTTTATTATCTCTTTAAGGATTCTTTCGCCGACCATCATATCATATTCGGACAAAGTAAGCTCTTCAAAGAACTTTAACGAGTGTTCAATCGGAAGTTGAACAACATCATAAATTGATTTGTCTACAATCTTAACCTGGAGCGCTTCTCTTCTTAAACGCGAACCTTTACAAGCCGAGCAGGTTGTATAACCTCTGTACCTGCTGAGAAGAACACGAATATGCATCTTATAAGTTTTTTCTTCCAGCTTTTTAAAAAATTTATCAATTCCTTTATATGTTCCGAAACCTTTACGTACAAGAGAAACCTGTTGTGGAGTAAGTTCTTTATATGGAATATTAATCGGAACATTAAACTGTTTTGCATTCTGAATAAGATCGCGTGAATAATGACTATATTTTGGAGTTCTGAAAGGAGCAATTGCGCCGTCCATTATACTGAGATTCGGATTAGGCACAACAAGATTCATATCTATGCCAATCGTCTTGCTGAACCCCTGGCAAACAGGACAGGCACCGAAGGGATTATTGAAAGAAAAGAAACGCGGCTCCGGTTCCTCGTATCTTATTCCACAGCACTCATAAAATTTATTGAATTCCCGCTTCTTGCCTGTTTCCGCATTTATAATAGCAAGCCTGTTTTCACCTTCTTTAAAAGTAACCTCGATAGAATCTGCAAGCTTCTCTCGCACTTCTCCTTTGGTTACTTTAAATCTCTCTACAATAACCGTTATATCTTTTTTCTTTTTAGGAAGATTCGCTTTGTCTTCTGTAAGATCAACGAGTTCTTTATTAAAGTAAAGCCTGAAGAAACCTCTCTTTCTTAAAAGTGTAACTTCCTGCTGAACTGTCGATCCTTCGTGTTCGTGAAGAGGAAAGCCGATATAAAACTTTGTTCCGTCAGGTTGATCTTCTAACCATTTTGTAACTGTTGTTGTTGTGTCTTTCTTTACTTCTTTGCCGCACTGGAAGCAAATAGTTTTTCCAATTCTTGCATAAAGAAGACGAAGATAATCGTAAATTTCTGTAGTTGTGCCGACTGTAGAGCGCGTGTTGCGTCCGCCTGTTTTTTGTTCTATTGCAACTGCAGGACTAATCCCCTGTATAAAATCCACATCAGGTTTGTTCATTCTCTCAAGGAATTGCCGTGCATAAGCAGAAAGACTTTCAACATATCTTCTTTGCCCTTCTGCATAAATCGTATCAAAAACAAGAGAAGATTTACCGCTCCCGCTTACACCTGTAAAAACCACAAGCTTATTTCTCGGGATTTCAAAAGTGAGGTTCTTTAAGTTATGCTCTCTCGCTCCTTTAACAACTATTTTCTTTCCTGCCTTGGCTGCCTTATCGGCAGACAGGTCTGAATGATTATTTCTCTTTTCAGGCATAAATATAATTACGTGTTAAATCAATACTTATGAAATATTTGAGTGTGGAGTAATGGAATTTCTTCTTCATTATTCCCTTATTCCTTTATACCAATATTCCTAAAGAATGTGAACTAATCGCAAAATTTGAACCTTTAAAATAACAATATTTTGATTATGAGTTGGGTAAGAAATGAGGTATATCTCTCTGTTGAGAATATCAACTTACTTTTATATGTTAATTTTGTCAGTTGTTTGCTAACTATTACTATATCAAAACCAGAGAATTTATTCTTGTAAAATAATTTGATTAACGTTACAAAAAATAGTATTAAGCATTTTTATTCTTATTCAATCAATGTGGGATTCTATGCATTGTTTATTTTTCTTTTTCTATTATCTCCTAAAGTTATTTCACAAAACTTTGCCAGACATAATGTGTTGGGAACTGGTATTCCTAAAATTTCTTATTACGGCACGGATGATTATAACGCATATTCACAAAACTGGGCTGTTGTTCAAGATAGTACCGGAGTTATGTATTTTGGAAATGGAAGCGGGATTCTTATCTACGATGGAACTAATTGGGATTTAATAACATTACCTAATGAGGCAGCAGTTTTTGCTTTAGCAATTGACAGAAATAACAGAATTTATGTGGGCGCAGAAAGTGAGATAGGTTATCTTGATGCAGATCAGTATGGCAAAATATACTATGTTTCTTTGTTACCAAAATTAAATGAAGATGATAAAAATTTTTCGGCATGTCGAAATGTTTTTTGTACTTCTAAGGGGATTTATTTTCAAACTAATGAAAAACTGCTGTTATGGGATGGAAAGAAATTCAAAGTTTGGAATGCAGGAGAAGATAGATTCGTTTGGGCTACAGAGGTAAATGGTAATATATATATAAGTACTAAAAATAAAGGATTAATGCAGCCTGTTAATGGCGAAATGAAGTTGATAAATAATGGTGAATATTTTAAAAACATAAATGTTTTTGTTGCTCTGCCTTATGATAAAAAGCATATTTTATTTGCCTCATTAAAGAAGGGGCTTTTTTTATATGACGGAAATAATATTTCTCAATTCAAAACTGAAAGTGATAAATATTTAGAGGAGAATGAAACCTATTGCGGAATTTTACTTTCTGATTCAACTTTTGCTTTTGGAACATTGCAAGGTGGCATAGTAATTATTAATAAACGCGGAAAAACCCTTCTTACACTCAACAACGAAAATGAGATAAATTCTTTAACGGTATTTGGACTTTACCACGATAAATCCGGAATATTATGGGCTACTTTAAATGATGGAATTGCTAAAATTGAATATCCTTCTCCCTTTTCTAAGTTTAGAATTAGTCCTCAGTCAAAAGAAAATGTGTGGTTTGTTAAAGAATTTCAGTATACTATTTACGTGGGTACGGATAAAGGATTATATTATTTTGAAAATGGTACATTTCATCTAATTAAAGGGGCAAACCAAAGAGTTTGGTATTTGCTGCAATTTAATAATTCATTGTTTGTTGCTTTGGATAATGGGTTATTTCTTTTAAAAGATAAATCAAAAATTTTGACTCAAATAAATAACCTGGCTATTAATTCATTAACAAAATCGAAGTTAGATTCTAACAGAATTTTTATAGGTTCTGCATTAGGACTAAGTTCAATTTATTATGAAAACGGCAAATGGCATAATGAAAAAGATATTTCCGGAATTCACGGCTCAACATACGATGTTATTGAAATGCCTAATGGAAATTTATGGCTGGAGACTAATGTAAACTACATTTGGAAAGTCTCGTTTCAAAATAAGGAAGATGCTTTGCATCTTAAGCAACCGATAGTAAAAAAATATGATACTGTAAATGGACTTCCTGATGATCTTGGGCAATTATATCCTTTTGAAAACAATGTAATTTTTTCTTGCATAGGTAGTAACGATATATATTCCTATGATAAATCTGCAGATAAATTTATACTTGAAAAAATATTTAATGATTTAACTGGTTTACAAACTAAGGATTTTCATCTGTCCTCAATTGATAATGAGGGTAATATATGGTTTCATAAAAAGGCTGGTGGAAAAAATGCAGGTAATATAGTCGCCTGGAAACTTGATAATGGGAATTATAAAGTAGAAGATTTAAGAGAAGAAAACATTAGCAGGAACGTTGAAGAGGGAGGATTTTTATATGATGCAGCGAATCATTTTATCCTGTATGGAAGTAAAGGAGAGATAATTAAACATGATTTGAGTATAAAAGAAAAAAGGGATTCAAATTTTAATGCTCATATCAGTAAAGTAATTTTTAATGATTCAATTTTATATGGAGGAAATAGTTCCGATGTTAAGTTAAATCCCTCACTCCCGTTTTATAATAATAAATTTCATTTCCAGTTTTCGGCATTAAGCTATCGTGATGAAAAAGCTAATCAATATCAATATTACCTTGAAGGTTTTGATAAAAACTGGTCGGATTGGTCAGGAGAAACACAAAGAGAATACACTAATTTATCTGGGGGAAACTATATTTTTCATATCAGGGCAAAAAATATTTACGGTTATATAAGTAATGAAGATAAATATGCATTCATAATTTTACCTCCCTGGTATAGAAGCTGGTGGTCTTTTCTTTTATATGGCTTGGTTTTTATAGGATTCGTTTCGATAATCATAAAATGGAGATTAAATCATTTAAGAAATGATAAAATAAAACTTGAAAAAATTGTTGAAGAAAGAACTCATCAGTTGGAGGGAAAAACAAAACAATTAGCTGAGCAGGCAGAACAGCTTAAAGAAGTTGATAAGCAGAAAGCACGCTTCTTTGCAAATATTTCTCACGAATTTAGAACTCCATTGACTTTAATAAAAGGTCCTGTAGAACAGGTTTTGCAAACCAAGGGAGAATCTTTATCAAAGGAAGATGGATTAATGATTCGCGATAATGCAAACCGCTTACTTAAACTTGTTAATCAATTGTTGGATCTTTCAAAACTCGATGCAAATAGTTTGGAGTTGAATCCTGTTAATGGGGACATATTCGGATTTTTACGCGCTATTGGTTCAGCATTTAGTTCATTCGCAGAACAACGAAATATAAAATATGATATCCGCGTCCCCGGGGAAGAATTTTTCACAATGTTCGACCAGGATAAGCTGGAAAAAATCCTTTACAATCTCTTATCAAACGCCTTCAAATTTACAGCTGATAATGGTGAAGTTACATTTAATGTACACTTCAAAAATGATCTTCTTACTATAGAAGTAAGCGACAACGGTAAAGGTATTTCATCTGAACATCTTCCTTTTATTTTTGATCGCTTCTTCCAATCGGATAATTCAATAACAAGGGAATATGAAGGAACGGGCATTGGTCTTTCTTTAACCAAAGAATTAACCGAATTGATGCGGGGGAAAATAGATGTTGAAAGTCAGCAAGGAAAAGGTTCTAAGTTTATTGTTACAATTCCAATTAAAGAAACAGAAAAGCAAAAAAATGGAATAGATGAAAATGATTATTTGCCGCAGCCTGTCTTCACAGAAGAACAAATTAAAGAAAAGAGTGAAACAAATACTGATGTCGATGAAAAAGAAAACCCAATAATATTAATTGTTGAAGATAATAATGATATGAGAGGATTTATCAGAAAACAATTAGTACAAAGCTACAAAATATTAGAAGCTCCTCACGGGGAAGAAGGTTTGAAAATAGCAAAGAAAGAGATTCCCGATCTCGTGATTACAGATCTTATGATGCCTAAGATGGATGGTATGGTTTTCTGTGAGAAGCTGAAGAATGATGAATATACAAGTCATATTCCTGTTATAATGCTTACTGCAAAGGCAGGACAGGAACATAAAATAGAAGGTTTAGAAACCGGGGCAGATGATTATTTAACCAAACCATTTGACAGGAAAGAACTTCAAACGAGAGTAAATAATTTAATCCGTCAGCGGCAGGAATTGCGTAAAAAATTCAGCCGCGAAATTATACTACAGCCCCGCAAGGTAAACATAAGCAGCATGGACGAGCAGTTCCTGAAAAAAATAGAAAATTTAATCGAAGAAAATATTTCAAACGAAAATTTTGTGGCACAGGAAATACAAAATGCATTGGCAATAAGCAGGGCACAGTTGCACCGCAAGATGAAAGCTGTTACTAACCAGGCACCAGGCGAATTTATAAGACGCTACAGGCTTGAAAGAGCTGCCCAACTATTAATAAGCAAATCCGGAAATGTGACTGAAATTGCTTATTCTGTTGGTTTTGGCAGTCTCTCCTATTTTACGCGCAGCTTTAAAGAGCATTTTCACCAATCTCCATCCGAATATGCTGCTAAAAATAATTCCCTTAAAAAATAACTCATTTTATGTAAATGGTTTCGTTGCCAATTGCAACTATAAATAGTAATACTCAAATCCTTCCCCTTTCAGCCTATTTTCATCACGTGAGAATATTGTTCAAACTTTTGTAACAACAGGGCAAGAATTCCTTCAATTGACTCCTTACATTTATCTCAATTCCTTAAAGACTATCTGATACGCAACTGTTAATAAAATGTGCTGAAATATATTAATCAATTAGAGGACTGCTAAAATGAAAACCCGAAAAATATTTTTATTTGTTTCTTTATTCTTAATAATACACGCAAAACAAATTTTCTCTCAAGCAGGGCAATTAGACCAAACCTTCGGTCAAGAAGGTATTGTAACCAATATTATAAACCCTATTAGACAAAACAGTCATACAAGGGCAATTGTAATACAAAACGATGAAAAAATAGTAGTAGCAGGATCTGCAGGCGGTGATTTCTTGGCTATGCGCTATAACTCTGATGGAAAATTAGACAACTCTTTCGGATTAAACGGCATTGCTTCGGCAGACGGTGGATATTCTGAAGAAGCCAGATCTTTGGCAATGCAAAGCGATGGAAAATTAATTGCTGCCGGTTCTTCAAATAAAGGAGGTATAAATAATTTCGCTCTGGTTCGTTATAATGCAGATGGGAATAAGGACTATTCATTTGGAAATTACGGTACCGTTGTAACGCCCATAGGAGTATATGCTTACTCCAACTCGGTTAAAATACAAGGTGATGGGAAAATTGTGGTCGCAGGTTCTTCTCAGCAAAACCAAGGTGACTTTGAATTTACGTTGGCAAGATACAACTCTGATGGAAGTTTAGACAGCACATTTGGAGTAAATGGAATAGTAACTACAACAATTGGAAATTCAGATTCTCATATTTATTCAATCAAAATACAAAATGATGGGAAAATAGTAGCAGCCGGTAAATCAACTTTAGGATTTACATTAGTGCGCTATAAAGTGGACGGAAGTTTAGATAATACATTTGGGTCAGGAGGTGTAGTAACAACGCCATTTGGGGTTTCCGACAGCGAAGCTCGATCTGTTGCAATTCAACAGGATGGAAAAATTGTAGTTGCCGGAGATTATTCTAATGGTCTTAATAATAATGATTTTGTAATGGCCCGGTTCAATTCAGATGGAAACTTAGATAGTACTTTTGGAACGAACGGTATAACCATTACACCAATTGGAGAGCATAATGATGATCCCAATTCAGTCATAATACAAAACGATGGTAAGGTTATAGCAGCCGGCTTCACATATAATGGAACAGACGGAAACTTTGTATTAGTTCGTTACAACTCTAACGGATCTCTAGATGATTCATTCGGAAATAACGGAATAAAAATTACTGTTTTAGAAAATTCTGATGAGCGAGCTTATGCTGTAGCAAAATTTGGTAACGGGAAGATTATTGCAACGGGTAGTACATACTCAGACGCAAATGGAGATAATTCAATTACAGCCCGTTACAATACAGATGGAAGCTTAGATAATACTTTTGGAACTAATGGCATTGTGGTTACGGAAGTCAATTATTCATCGGAATACACAACATCAGCAGTATTACAAAAAAATAATGACAAAGAAAAAATTGTAACACTATGCAACATCTTCAGTAGCAACAATAATGATTTCGCATTAAGTCGTTTCAATCCCGATGGTAGCCCGGATAATACATTTGGTATAAATGGGAAAATTGTTACATCAATTAATGATTCTTCCAGCGAAGATATGGGAGCCATAGCTATACAAAATGACGGGAGAATAGTTGTAACCGGCACTACATATTTCGAAAATGAGCCCCACTCGGTTGCCGTCTGCTTTACTTCTGACGGAAGTTTGGATAATGCTTTCGGTATGGGCGGAATTTCCCAGCTTCCCGCAAGTAGCTCGATAGATCATGTTTATTCAATAGCCCTTCAGGATGATGGTAAAATAATAGCTTCCGGATATTCTTACTCCGGCAATAGTGCTGGTTTTGCAGCCCTTCGCTTTAATGCAGATGGAAGTTTTGATAATACTTTTGGACCAGAAGGAATTGTAATAATCCCAATAGGTACTTCTTTTAGCATAGCTTCTGCATCAGCAATACAGGATGATGGTAAAATTTTATTAGCCGGTTATTACAGAGATGAAAATAAAGATAATTTTGCATTAGCTCGCTGTACTTTGGAGGGAAAATTAGACAGCACATTCGGGGTGGGAGGAATTGTAACCACATCAATTGGAAGTAGTACTAACAGGTGTTACTCAATACAATTACAAAATGATGGTAAAATAATTGCCGCAGGTTCTTACGGTAATACTAATAACAGTGAAATCGCACTTGTACGCTACAATTCAAATGGAAGTTTAGACAGCACTTTTGGAACAAATGGTACTGTATTTACGCCAACCGCTGATTCATCTTCAATTGCATATTCCGTAAAATTGCAGGATGACGGGAAGATTGTTGTCGGAGGTTCTGATGGAGGTGCATATCTTACCTTAAGGTATAACAATGATGGCAGCCTTGATTCAACTTTCGGATTAAATGGTATTAAAACAGATAAATATGGCGCTTTTTATAATATTATAAAATCAATTGCTATACAGAAAGATGGGAATATTATTGCTGCCGGCACTTCAATTAATCAAGATGAAACAATATCTGTAAATACAATAATTCGTTACACAGGAGATAAAACTACAAGCATAACACCAGATAAGACTAAACAGATACCAACCTCATTTAGCTTATTACAGAATTACCCAAACCCATTCAATCCAAGTACAATAATTAGTTGGCAGCTACCCGCCAGCAGTTACGTTACACTTAAAGTTTATGATATTCTTGGAAGAGAAATAGTCACACTTGTTAATGAAGAAAAAACTGCCGGGAATTATAAAGTAACATTTGATGCACAAAACCTCGCCAGTGGAATTTATTTCTACAGGTTAAAAGCAGGTAATTATATATCTGTGAAAAAGATGATTCTTTTGCGCTAACTCTATAATAAATAATATTTAAAGGAAGGTAATTATTGAAACGGATTACAAATATGAAAAATAAAATCTTAAAACTAGTTTTTTCTTTATTTTTTATCTTATTCGCTAGAGAAGTTTATCCTCAAGCCGGACAGTTGGATACAACTTTTGGACAGGGCGGGATTACAACGGCTGCAATTTATCCGCAAGGAAGTTCTGAAATAAACTCAATTGCAATTCAGGATGATGGAAAGGTTTTAGCAGCCGGATATACAACTATTAATGAAACATTTTTCCGTTTTTCAATAGTTCGTTATAACACTGATGGAACCATGGATAATACTTTTGGGACAAATGGAATTGTAAATACTAATATAAACGATGCGGCTTTTGCAAATTCAATTACTCTACAAAGCGATGGGAAAATTATTGCGGCAGGATTTTCATCAGTAGGTGGTATAAGCAAGATTGCCATTGCTCGTTATAATACTGATGGAACCCTGGATATTTCTTTTGGAGACAATGGAATTGTACTTAAATCTGTCGGAGCAAATAGTGTGACAATTACTTCAACAAAGGTTCAGCAGGATGGAAAAATTCTTGCAGCTGGGCATTACTTTAATGGAAGTAATGAAGATTTTTTTCTTAGCAGGTTTAACACCGACGGAACTTATGATACTGATTTTGGACACGATGGAATTGTTATAACCCAGGTAGGAGCTTCTTACGATTACGCTTATTCAATGGTGGTTCAAAACGATGGTAAAATTATTCTTGCTGGCTCAGGCTTTCAAACTAATGATGATTATGCTTTAGTACGTTATAATTCTGATGGAACCATAGATAATACCTTTGGAATAAATGGAAAGGTATTTACTCAAGTTGGTACCTCCACGGATGTTGCAAAATCTGTACTATTACAGGATGATGGAAAAATTATAGCTGCCGGTTATTCTTATAACGGAGCCAACTATGATTTTTCAATTGCACGTTATGATACCAATGGTCTTTTGGATGAGTCATTTGGAACGATTGGAAGAACAATTACTAATGTTGGAATAACCAATGATTATGCATATTCAGCAGCAATTAAAAGCGATGGGAAAATAGTTCTTGCAGGTTATTCATATAATAATAACGACAATGACATTGCAATAGTTCAATACAAATCAAACGGCATCATTGACAGCTCTTTCGGGACTAATGGAATTGTTACTACACCTGTTGGATTTGCCAATGATTATGCATATTCAGTGGCAATTCAAAGCAATGGGAATATTTTAGCTGCCGGGTATTCAGAATCATTTGTTGGTGAACATGATTTAGCAGGATATTTTTCAGCTAAAAAGCCAGAGGCAGGCATAGAACAAAATTTTACTGTGGTTTCCTACAATCCCGATGGAACTTTAGATGAAACATTTGCAAATTCCGGAATAGTACTATCCCAGGTTGGAGAATCTTATACAAGTCTGGGCTCAGCAGCTATTCAAAGCAGCGGGAAAATTCTTGTAGCAGGTTCTTTTACTTTTCCTTATTCATTGGGCATTGCGCGATTCAATTCTGATGGCACAATTGATACTACTTTTTTAGATAACGGTTCTAAATCTTATTCTCCGGTGACATCATCATTTAGTACTTATACTTCCATAAAAATACAGAACGACAATAAAATTGTCCTTGGTGGGTATGTATATTTTAGTGGTCAAAAACCCTCTTTTGTTATCAGCCGTGCGGACTCTAATGGAAATCCTGATCCTAATTTTGGAAATGATGGTTACACTATTACATCAATGGATTCCAGCGTTGCGGTTCAATCATTAGCAATACAAAGTGACGGTAAAATTGTTGCTATCGGAAATTCGTTTAGCAGTAATGGTGAAGTTCATTTTATTTTGGCACGGTATAATACTGATGGGAATTTAGACAACTCTTTTGGAAATAACGGAATTGTTATTACTTCCTCTCTTACTGGCCATAAACAAGATTATTCTTATTCCGTCTTAATACAAAACAACGGTAAAATAATTGCCGCCGGAATAGCATCCGATACTACTGAAAATAAATTTGCTCTAATTAGATATAAAATAGATGGAAGTGTTGATAGTTCTTTTGGAAATAACGGGATTGTCTTAACGTCCTTTGAAAACCCATATGTATTTCTTAATTCAGCAGCATTGCAACCCGATGGGAAAATTATTGCTGCCGGGTATATACAAAAAAGTACTGAATATGATTTTGTAGTAGCACGATATAATGCAAATGGTAACTTAGACGACACTTTTGGATCAAACGGAGTTTTTATTCCTGGAACCCCAAATTCTTACGATGAATGCAATTCCGTCATAATTCAAGCTGATGGGAAAATAATTTTAGCCGGCGAGTCTGTTAGTGATAATTCTAACATACAAAATATCAAGATAGTAAGGTTAAACACCGACGGAAGCCTGGATAATACTTTTGGGGCAGGTGGAATTAAACAAACAACTATCGGAAGTTCGTATGCCGAAACTTCTTTAGCACTTATGCAAAATGATGGGAAAATAGTTGTCGCAGGAAATATAGGAAATTCTAATTTTTACAGTGCATTAACCTTAATTCGTTACACAGGAGATAAAGCTACAAGCATAACACCAGATAAGCCTAAAGAGATACCAACCTCATTTAGCTTATTCCAAAATTATCCCAACCCCTTCAATCCTTCAACAAATATTAAATTCGTAATTCCTAAATCATCATTCGTAAATCTTAAGGTTTATGATATTCTTGGAAGAGAAATAGTCACACTTGTTAATGAAGAAAAAACTGCCGGGAATTATAAAGTAACATTTGATGCAAAAAACCTCGCAAGTGGAATTTATTTCTACAGGTTAAAAGCAGGTAACTATATATCTGTGAAAAAGATGATTCTTCTTAAATAAGAAGCAAGTTTATATAAAGACTATATTAAATATTTTAAAAAATTGATAGGAATATAAAAATGAAATGTAAAATAAAATTATTGCCCATTCTTTTCATTATACTACTAAATGTAAAATATGTTTATCCCCAAAACGAATTTTTAGATCCAACATTCGGGTACAAGGGAATTGTAAAAACGGCAATAAACACTCTTGATTCGGAAAATGTATCAAATTCCGTAGTGTTCCAGAGTGATGGGAAAATAGTTGCCGCAGGTTTTTATACTAATTTCAATTCATACAAAAATTTTGCTTTAGTTCGGTACAATCCTGACGGTTCTTTAGATTATTCATTTGGGACCAATGGAATTGTAACTACGCCTATTGGAGACGGAGATAATGAAATCAATTCGCTTGCAATTCAAATTAATCCTGAAAATAGCTCTGAAGAAAAAATTATTGCAGCAGGATATGCCAATGTTCAAGGTCAAGGGAGTAAC
Source organism: uncultured Ignavibacteria bacterium (assembly GCA_963727535.1). GTDB lineage: Bacteria > Bacteroidota > Ignavibacteria > Ignavibacteriales > Ignavibacteriaceae > RBG-16-34-14. Next base: position 751,034 of record CAVSGR010000006.1, on the reverse strand, counting down.
TTTGCTATGGCACGCTACAATTCTGACGGAAGCCTTGATAATACATTTGGAACTGATGGCAACGGCACTGTAATTACAAAAGTAAGTTTTCTAGATGATGTAGCACGTTCAGTTGTAATACAGAATGATGGTAAGATAATATTATCCGGCTATGCTAAAGATGATGATAATTATGACCTTGTAATAGCCCGTTATAATAATGACGGAAGTATTGATGAAAGCTTTGGAACTGAAAATGGTATCGTTAAGCTGGATGTTTCCGGTAATGGATTAAACGATTATGCGTATGCAGCAGCAGTACAGGATGATGGAAAAGTTATTATTGCAGGTTCTGTGTCAACTGTTATAACCGGTCAAATAGTTCACTTTGTTTCTAATTTTGCTTTAGTACGTTATAATACTGATGGTACCCTTGACACTGACTTTGGAGCGAACGGAACCGGGATAGTAATAGCATCCAGTTCTTCAGATTTAAATTATGCCAATTCAGTTGCAGTTCAGAAAGATGACAAAATTGTTATTGGAGGCACTTCATATAATGGAAATGATTATGATTTTTCTTTGCAAAGATATACTTCGGATGGGATACTTGACAATACATTTAACAATAATGGTATGGTTATTACGCCGGTAGGATCCGGTGATAATCAAATAAAGTCAATAGCACTACAGCAAATGGATGATGGAACAGAAAGTATTTTAGCGTCTGGGTTCTATTTTAATGATAATGATTTTGATTTTGTTATCGAACGTTACAATTCAAATGGTGAATTAGAAAGTTCGTTTGGATCTTCATCAGAACATATTATACATGGCAACGGCGTCAATATCGGGGAGTCTAACAATAAAGCATTATCTATGGCAGTTAAGAAAAATCCCGTTAGTGGAAATGTTGAAAAAATAATTCTTGCCGGTAACGCTTTCAATGGAACTAATAATGATTTTGCCTTAGCCGGTTTTAACCTAGATGGAACTTTGGATACACAATTTGGAACAAATGGTACCCTGACTACAAAGATAGGTAAAGTAGAGTCTGAAATTAGAGCTTTAGCATTACAATCAATTGGCAATGATGAAAAAATTATTGCAGCCGGCTTTACAGTTAATTCAAATGATCAACAAAACTTTGCCCTTGTGCGTTATAATAATGACGGTACTCCTGATAGTTCTTTTGGTATGGATGGAAATGGATTTGTAATAACTCCTGTTAGCCCAAATGGAAAAATCTTCGCTATGGCTATTCAAAATGATGGAAAGATTATTGCCGGAGGTCCAATTGGTCCGCCAAGTCAAATTGATTTGGGTTTTAGACTAATTCGTTATAATTCAGATGGAACCCAAGACAGCTCCTTTGGAAATAATGGAAATGGGCTTGTGAAATCTCCAATTGCGATTTATTCGACATTAATCCAAGATGATGGAAAGATTGTTATTGCAGGCATTATTAATCAAAATAACAATTATGATTTTGCCGTTGCACGTTATAATAGTGATGGAACCCTTGATAATACATTTGGATTAGAAAAAAATGGAATTGCATTTACCGTTATTAAACCGCAAAAGCGTGCTGAAGTCTACTCTGTAGCAATTCAAAGAGATGCTAAAATAATAGTTGCAGGAAGATATGAGGTTAGTAATAATGATTACGATTTGGCTTTAGTCCGGTTTAACAATGATGGTACACTGGACAATTTTTTCGGGGAAAAAGGAATTGTCACAACTAAAATTGATACTTCTTTTGACGATGGATATTCTGTAGCTGTACAAAATGATAGTAAGATTGTCTTTGGGGGATGTTCTTTCATAGGGAATGATTTTGATGTTGCTTTAGTCAGGTATAATACGGACGGCAGTCTTGATAATTCATTTGGGAAAAATGGTATTGTTACTACTCCCCAAGCTGGAACCAACGAAATTATAACTTCTATCAAGATTCAAGGAGAAAATGGAGTTGAAAAAATAAATGCTGCAGGATATATAACATTCAGCTCACTAAATAAGTCTGAATTCATTTTAGCACGTTATAATAGTGATGGGGCAATTGATAGTTCTTTTGGTACTAATGGGAAAATAATTACTCCTGTAAGCCCAGGCGGCGTTGATATTATGAATTCAACGATTTTACAGAAGGATGGAAAAATAATTGCAGGAGGATATTCTGCATTTAACAATAAAATTGTTTTTGCTTTAGCGCGTTACAACAGTTTTAAAATCACCGGCATTGAAAACCAAGTTTCGCAAGAGATACCTTCATCATTCTTGCTCGAACAGAATTATCCGAACCCATTTAATCCTTCTACAAATATTAAATTCGTAATTCCTAAATCATCATTCGTAAATCTTAAGGTTTATGACATCCTTGGAAGAGAAATAGCCACACTTGTTAATGAAGAAAAAACTGCCGGGAATTATAAAGTAACATTTGATGCAAAAAACCTCGCCAGTGGAATTTATTTCTATAGGTTAAAAGCCGGTAATTATTTATCTGTGAAAAAGATGATTCTTTTGCGCTAGCTTCTTAGTATAAATCAATAGAAGAACTCTGACATGAGGCTAAATCTTGTTCATTAAAGATTAACACCTAACTTTAGTTAGGTGACATACATAATAGAAATCCAGATCGATAACCGTTTTAACGGTTTACAAAACCACATATCTTATGTAGAAACTGTTGTCCAAAGGACTCCTTCGGAGAAACAGTTACTTGTCTCCTCAAGTCACTTCTATTCCACCTGATTAAAATCAGGTGTTAATCTTTACAATTTGATTATGAATGGGATATAACGTTGTTGATGACGAACAATAATCAACTGGCTACAATATATAATAATGCAAAGTGGTTGTTGGGCTTTTCCTGCATCAAGCTTTTACTCGATTGATAAAAAATGCTCTTAAACAGATTCTTACGTCCGTTTTTAAAAAAATAATTTGAAAAGACTTGCGTAGTTAAATAACTACACTTATATTTGTAGTCAAATAGCTACGCAATGAATTTAAGACGAGACATATTTCAAGCTTTGGCAGACCCGACAAGAAGAGCTATACTTTTGCTGGCTGCTTCTCAATCATTAACAGCGGGTGTAATAGCTTCAAACTTCGACACAGCAAGACCGACTGTTTCAAAACACCTGCAGATACTAACGGAGTGTAAGTTGCTTGAGCAGGAAAAAAAAGGGAGAGAGATTTATTATCACTTAAATCCTAAAAAAATAAAAGAAGTAGCAGAATTTATCGAACCATTTCGAAAATTGTGGGATGACAGGTTTAATAAATTAGAAGCTGTAATGGAAAAAACACAAAACAAAGATAGAAAGTAAACAATGGAACAAAAAACAAAAATTAATGCTGAAGACGGTAAACAGGAATTGCTGATAACAAGGGAATTTGAGCTTCCACTGGAATTACTTTTTAAAGCGTATGTAGACGCCGACATTGTTGAGCAATGGATGGGAACGAAAGTGCTGAAACTTGAAAATAGAAAGCACGGTAGTTACCAGTTTGAAACTACCGATAATCAGGGAAAGGTAGTATTTAGGGCAAATGGAGCTATCCATGAATTCAGTCCGAACCGGAAAATCATACGAACGTTCGAAATGGAGAATGCACCATTTGGCGTTCAGCTTGAGATATTGGAATTTGAAAAACTCACAGACGACACGAGCAGACTAAATATTCACACTATTTATGAGTCGGTTGCAAGCAGAGACCAGATATTGCAATTACCCTTTGCTCAAGGCATAAATATGGCACATAACCGGTTACGGGACATTGTAAACAAATTGAAATAACACATTATGAAAAAGAAAAACCGTTCTGCCGACAGGACAAGTAAAATTATTTACTGGATTGCTACTCTGTGGCTTGCATTAGGAATGATATCAACCGGAGCAGTACAGTTATTTAAAGCTAAAGAGGCTCAGGGTGGTGTTGATATGATTAATCATTTAGGCTATCCTGTTTATTTACTAACATTGCTAGGCATCTGGAAAATTTCAGGAGTTATAATAGTGCTTATTCCTAAATTTCTTTTACTAAAGGAATGGGCTTATGCAGGATTTTTCTTTGTCGTGACAGGGGCGATATTTTCGCATATGGCATCAGGTGATCCGATTAGTTCAATATACCCTGCATTACTGCTTCTTATTCTTACCGTAGTATCATGGTATTTTAGACCTGTGAATAGAAAATTGTTTTAAGTAATTACTAAAATGAAAAAAGAATTATCACCAAAACAAACTGAAGAACTACTCAATAAATTGAAAGCCCGTTTTGAAAAAAATATGACCGCCATAAAGGTCTTGAATGGGTTAAAGTACAGGCAAAGCTGGACTCCGCCAAGGCGGGGGAAAAACAGTGGTTGCTCCATCATTCTATCATCTTATAAATGAAATTGACTCAAGAAAGATGAAAAGGGAAATCATAATTGATATTGTAAAGAAATGTGTTAACCTCTTTAAAATTCCTGTTAACTATTATAGTAGAATAAATAACAATAAAACACATATAAGAAGACTTAAAATAAGAGAAGGAAAAACTAGTAATCAGAAGGTTAAGTCAACAATCTAAACTGCTGATTTTTTAAATGACAAAGATAACCAGAACCAACTCCGATAACCCTGATTTTATTTCACTCGTAAAATTACTCGATGCAGAGCTTGCAGAAAGAGACGGTGAAGATCATCCTTTCTATGCTCAATTCAATAAGATCGATAAAATAAAGTATGCTATTGTTGCTTATGAAAATGATAAGCCTGTTAGCTGCGGTGCAATAAAAGAATATTCTCCCGACACTATGGAAGTTAAACGAATGTACACGTTGCTGGAGTTCCGGGGAAAAGGAATTGCCACTAAAGTTTTAATAGAATTAGAAAAATGGGCAAAGGAATTATCTTTCGGAAAGTGTATTTTAGAAACAGGTAAAAAGCAGCCGGAAGCAATCGCACTTTATAAAAAGAATGGTTACAAATCTATTCCGAACTTCGGACAGTACGCTAACGTTGAAAACAGCGTTTGCTTTGAAAAGGAATTGAAATAGTATTTAAAATTATATTGGACTACATATTATGAATCGTTTACTACTTATCGTTTTATTATTAATTACCGGGTTTACTTTTGCTCAAACCACAATTCAGCTTTTTAATGGGGAAAACTTAAGCGGATGGTATGCTTACGAAGCCGGTTCAGGGAAACATGAAAATGCATCTGATCTTTTCTCAGTTGAAGATCATATAATCAGGTTATACGGCGATAAAGCCGGTTACCTGATGTCAAAACAATCATTTAAAAACTTTCAGCTAACGGTTGAATTCAGATGGAATATTGATACTACTTTTGTAAGAAAACAGGATTCAAAAAACAGCGGTGTTATGTACTCGGTTCCGGAAGAAACGCCTGATACTTTGTGGCCAAAAGGAATCCAGTTTCAAATTAAAGAAGGCGCTACAGGTGACTTTATTTTGCTGCAGGAAGTAACTTTACAAATAAGCGGTAAACGCACTGAACCGGGCAGAAGCGTAGTAGCCAAGCGATTTGAAGATGCAGCAAATCCTATTGGAGATTGGAATACACTAATTGTTACTTGTGTAAATGGTAAAATTAAACAAGAGCTTAATGGTAAATTAGTTAATGAAGGCAGTGAGCCTTCGGTTTCTGAAGGACGGATTTTACTCATGTACGAAGGTTATCCTATTGATTTCCGGAAAGTAGAAATTGAAAAATTATAACCCAGATGAATAAACAAGACTGGAATCCTGAATTATATTTAAAGTTCGATAAGGAAAGAACTCAACCAACAATCGACCTGGTTTCAAGAATAAACTTTGAAAATCCTAAAAGAATAATCGATATCGGATGTGGACCTGGAAACAGCACACGGATTCTCACCAAACGTTGGCCTGATTCAATTGTAACCGGTATAGATAATTCTCCCGCAATGATTGAAAAAGCAAAGAAAGATTTTCCAAATTTACAGTGGATAATCAAAGATGCATCAAAAGATGAAATAGAGGGTGAATACGATATTATCTTTTCAAATGCAGCCATTCAATGGATTCCGGATCACTTTAACTTATTCAAAAAGTTTCACAAAATTTTATCTGAGAAAGGATTGTTTGCTGTCCAAATCCCGTTGTTTTTTGATATGCCGATTGGAAAAGCAATAGCAAGAAGAGCCAAAGATCACCGCTGGTCATCCAAGACAGAAGAAGTAACCAAGTTATTTATTATTCACAATTCTTCAACTTATTACGATTATCTTTCACAATTATTTACTTCTGTAGAAATGTGGGAAACAGATTATATGCATATAATGGATTCTCATTTTTCTATATTGGAAATGATGAGAAGTACAGGCCTCAAACCATATCTTAATAAATTAGAAAGCGATGAACTTCAAAAAGAATTTGAAGACGAAGTGTATAAAAATATTAAAAGTGATTACCCGTTACAGAAAAACGGAAAAGTATTATTTCCTTTTAAACGATTATTCTTTATAGCTAAAAAATAAAATTATTGTGTCTTTTTCTCCAACGCTTTTAAAGCTTCGATTCTCTCGTCGAGCATTTTAATTTTTTCATCTAATTCTTTCATGCGGGAATCGATCTCATCTTCATATGTTGCTTTATCCCAATAACCCCTTTCTTCAAAATAACTTTTGAAAAGCCAGTTATGCTTAAGAGCTTCCATATTTTCTGCAAGACTCGATGCTGCATTACGTGCATCGTATGTCGTTTTTTCTATATTTCTTAATGCGCTTGCAAAAGTAGAATCAAACTGGGTACCTTCAACAAGCATCGAACCAAGTGCCCCTTTTCCATGTTTAACTCCAACTATAATCGTATCGAGATCGGTAACAACAGAGTTAACATTATTTACAACAGTTTTAACACCCAAACCAAGTTCGTTAAATAAATCTGTAAGCTGATTGACTTCACCGGTTATGCCTTCTAGACTTTCATCGGCTCTTTTTGTTAACTGTGTTGCATTATTATAAAGTTCTTCATCAACGAGAAGCTTGCCCAGTGAACCTTCTCCCCTATTCACCCTCCCGACTATATCGGCAAGATTTTTTGTCAGATCCTTTGTATACCGCATAATTCCCTGTGTTTCCTCAATAACCTGTGCAAATCCAACCGGCTCCTGCGATTTTATGACTCCTCCCGGCTTAACCTGTTCAGAAGTACTGCTGCCTATCTTTAACACAATTACTTTATTCCCGACAAGACCTTCGGTTTCAATTGACGCTTTAGTATCATTTCTTATAAAACGGGCAACATCTTTTTTAATGCTCATTACCACTTCAACGCGTCCGGTTGTATCATTCACTATTTCGATACTATTAACAGTTCCCACATCAATTCCGCTTAATCTTACAGTAGCGCCATTCTTTAAACCCTCTATATCTTTGAAGTATGTTCTGACTTGAAAAGTAGAACTAAAAAGTGCATCCTTGTCACCAATTAAAAAAACACCAAGGACAAGAATTGCCACCCCAAAAAAAATAAAAATACCGAGTTTAACTGTTGATGTTTTATTAGCCATTATATTATTCCAGAATCAGTTTTGAATTAGTTCACCACTAAAGAAATTTTTTAAAAAAGGATCGTTGGACGATTCAAGAGCTTTAATATTTCCCCTGTAACAGATTTTACCGTCATTAATAACAATTGCCCTGTTCCCGACAATATTAGCGCAAACAATATCGTGAGTAACAATGATAGCCGTAACATTCATGATCCTGCTGTAAATCTACTATAAGCTGGCTGATCTCTTTCGTTGTAATAGGATCAAGCCCGGTTGTAGGTTCATCATATAAAATGAGGCTCGGTTCAGTAACAATTGTTCTTGCAAGCCCGATTCTCTTTTTCATTCCGCCTGAAAGCTCGGCAGGTTTTTTATCTATTGCATCTAAAAGACCAACCTGGTCCAAAACTTTTTTTATTTTCTTTTCTCTTTCACCTGGAGTAAAATTAAAGTTTCTTATGAGCGGGAATTCAAGATTTTCCCTTACAGTCATTGAATCGTAGAGAGCTGAACCCTGGAAAAGAAAGCCAATGTTTTTTCTCAACTTATTTAATCCATTAATTGACAGGGTGCCGACATTCTGTCCGTCTATTATTATTTCGCCTGAATCAGGTTCCATCAAACCAACCATACATTTTAACAAAACACTTTTACCGGTTCCGCTTCTCCCAAAGACAACAAAATTTTCACCGTCATCAATAACGAATGAAACATCATCCAAAACTTTATGATCACCAAACGACTTTACAAGATTTTTTACTTCTACCATCAGGTAGCCCAAATCCAAACTGTTAGCTTTACTAGAACCATATCGACAAGAAGTATTAACAGTGAAGCCAGGACAACTGAACTTGTTGAAGCCTTACCCACTCCTGCCGTCCCGTTTTCAGCATTATATCCTTTATAAGAACCAACTGCACCCACTATGAAACCAAAAACAAAAGTTTTTGCTAAACCCGGGATCAAATCAGAAAATTCCAGAGAATTTATTACTGCATTTGTATAAAGCTGGATGCTGCTCCCTTCCGAAAGAGCAATTGCAATGTAACCGCCAATTAATGCAAGAAAATTTACATAAAGTGTAAGAACCGGCAGAATAAATGTGCAAGCCAGTATTCTTGTTACAACAAGATACCTGTACGGGTTAATTGCAGAAACTTCCATTGCATCAATCTGTTCAGTAACACGCATAGAACCTAGTTCTGCACCTATCCCGGAACTAACTCTCCCCGCAAAAATCAAGGCTGTTAAAACAGGTCCCAGCTCTCTTACAACAGAAAGGGCAACCATACCCGGCAGGAATGATCCGGCACCAAACCTTCTTAAAACAGGCTGGCTTTGCAGCGCTAAAACGAGACCAATAATAAATCCTGTAACTGTAACTATAGGCATTGTTTTTATGCCAAGTTCATCCATGTGTTTCTTAATTTCCGCAAACTCATAAGGAGGTAGAAATACATTCTTAAAAAACCTGATGGAGAAAGTGGAAAGCCCCGCTATAGTTGCAAAAAACTGAGTTAATGAAGTGCTGAATTCTACCGGATTGTCTTTATCTTTAATCAACGAATTCACTCTGATGTTACGTTGTTTTTATCTGTTCAAAAAAATACTAAAAAAAGCTGCTTAAAGAAAGAAAACTTTTTGAATATTATAAATGATAAAATGCATAAGTTGATTTTATTTAATATTTTATAGGCTTTCAAGAGACAACTTCATAAGGAAATAAAATGAAAAAATTGCAAAGAAGAGATTTTCTAAAGAACACATCTTTAGCAGCTGCTGCCGCGGTCGGTGGAACTTTAATAGGTTGTGGTGTGAAAAGTAATGAAGGTCCCGCAATTCACGATGAAAAAACTTATGAATGGAGAATGGTAACAACGTGGCCCCCACATTTTCCAATACTTGGGGAATATGCTGAAGAGCTTGCCAAGTGGATAGAAACTATGTCGGGTGGAAAAATGAAAATCCAGGTTTACGGTGGAGGTGAACTTGTTCCGGCACTCGAAACTTTTGATGCAGTATCGCAGGGAGTTGCAGAGATGGGACATAGCGGAGCCTACTATTGGGCAGGTAAATCTCCTGCTGCGCAATTTTTTTCCAGCATCCCTTTTGGAATGAACACACAGCAGTTTAATGCATGGCTTTATGAAGGAGAAGGGATTGAACTCTGGAATGAACTTTATTCACAATTTAATCTTACTGTTTTTCCTTGTGGAAATACAGGAGGACAAATGGGCGGATGGTTCAACAAAGAAATAAATACAATTGCAGACTTTAAAGGATTAAAAATGAGAATGCCTGGTCTTGGCGGAAAAGTTATTACCAAAGCCGGGGCAACTTCAATACTTACTCCCGGCGGAGAACTTTATACTGATCTTGAGCGTGGAGTAATAGATGCGCTCGAATGGGTCGGTCCTTACCACGATTACCTTATGGGATTTCCACAAATTGCAAAATACTATTATTATCCCGGTTGGCATGAACCGGAAGCGACACTTGAGTTAATTATAAACAAAAGTAAATTTGAAGAACTGCCCGATTATCTTAAAAAAATAATTGAAGTTGGATGTGCAGCAACAAATATCAGGATACTTTCTGCTTTCGAAGGGAAAAACACTGAATATTACTTTAAGATAAAACAGGAAAATAAAGTTCAGATGAGAAAATTTTCAGATGATCTTCTTAATACATTAAAAAACTATACTAAAGAAGTTATCGAAGAAATCACTTCATCAAACCCGATGTGCAAAAAAGTTTATGAGTCTGCGAATAAGTTTAAAAAGAATATTTATGAATGGAATACAATTGCAGAAAGGAATTACGAACCTTTTTAATAGCTATTGTGCTATAACTTTTGGCAGCCAAAGTGCAATATCAGGCCAGAGAATAACAATAAGCAAAGCAATTAATTGAATTACCACATAAGGAACCACTCCCTTATAAAGCTGAGTAGTTGTAACTTCGGGTGGAGCGACTCCCTTTAAATAGAAAATAGAAAAACCAAACGGCGGGGTAAGAAAAGAAGTTTGAAGGTTCATTGCAATCAATACTCCAATCCAGATAAGATCAATATTTAGATGAATGAATATTGGAGCAACAATAGGCACAACAATAAAAGTTATCTCAATAAAATCTATAAAAAAACCACAGATGAATATGACTAACATTACAATGGCAAGAAAATGATGGGGTTCGAGATTGGAAGAAAGAATCATTTCAGCCAAAATCCTGTCACCGCGCAAACCTCTGAAAACCAAACCAAATGCAGCAGCGCCTACAAGTATCATAAAAACCATGCTTGTTAAAGAAGTGGTTTTTAACATTACATCTTTCAATATCTTAAGAGTAAATTGTCCTCTGAATAATGTAAGAAGGCAGGCTCCTAACGCGCCAACTGCGGCAGCCTCGGTTGGTGAAGCAATACCCGCAAAGATGGAACCGAGAACTGCTATTACAAGAATGAAAGGTAAAAGAAAAGCATTTATTATTTTTTTTAACTTACCTTTGCCTGCAAATTTTATAAGCTCTTCTTCAGGCATAGCGGGAACAGATTTCGGTTTAGTAATAGTCAGTATAACTATCCATATAAAAAACAGGAATACTAGAATTAATCCGGGGAAGACTGCTGCAACAAAAAGATTTCCAATAGGAACATTTAAAACACTTCCAAGAAGAACAAGAACAATACTTGGTGGAATTATTTGTCCCAGCGTTCCCGAAGCCATTATAATTCCTGTTGCAGTTTGCGGTTTATAGCCTCTCTTCAACATTACCGGAAGACTTAATACTCCCATTGTTACTACAGTCGCTCCAACAATTCCTGTTGAAGCACCGAGTAAAGCGCCGACAACTAGAACTGAAATTGCCAGACCGCCTTTTAATCTTCCAAATAATAAAGCCATTGTTTCAAGAAGCTCTTCGGCAAGCCCGGATTTTTCCAGCATTACTCCCATAAAAATAAAAAGCGGGACAGCAATAAGAACGTAATTATCCATAATTCCCCAAACCCTTAATGGCAGCAAATCAAAGAAATGAAAACCAAAAACAAAAACACCAAATATTACAGATAAACCACCGAGTGTAAATGAAACAGGAAAGCCGAAAAGAAGAAAAATCAAAACACACAGGAAAAAGATAAACGGCAATAATTCAATCATTTGCTTCTAAAGAGTTGTTTGTCTTTTTAAGAGTCAGAAATGATTTCAAGCATAAAGCAATTGCCTGGAGAAGCAAAAGGAAAAAAGAGAACGGGATAAATGCTTTAAGAATGTATCTTGCAGGTAGACCACCGGCATCGGGCGAAGTTTCCTTAACTAAGAAAGAATTAACAACAAAATCTTTTGATGAATATATTGCAATTAAACAGAAAGGAATAAGGAATAATATCGAACCAACAAAATCGACAAGAGCTTTTTTCTCTTTTGAAAACCTGGTATAGAAAATATCAACACGGACGTGATCATCTATTTTTAATGTGTATGCACCTCCCACCAAAAAAAGAATTGCAAACAAGTGCCATTCAATTTCCTGGAATGCAGCACTGCTTTCCCTGAATACATATCGCACTACAACATCGTAGCAGGTTACAAGAACCAGAATTATTGTAAGCCAGGAAACTGTTTTCCCTATTCTTTCATTTAATTTGTCAATTATTTGTATAAAAGATTTCATATTATTTTGAAAATAGCCCCGACTTTCAAGTCGGGGTAAAAATAACCTTGTACATATGGCTTTAGCCAAAATTAAATTCTTTTTGACTAAAGTCCAGACTTTAGGAACTTTACGAAACCCCGACCTGTCTGCCGCCAGGCAGGCATAAATGTCGGGGCTATTAAAAAACTATATTAAGGAGATGACATCTTTCAAAAAGATGTCATCTCTATTTAATTTCTCACAAAAAAGCATTTACATAATGTTCTATAACCGGTTTTTGTTTCCCCCTCAATAAAACCGTAATTACATCAAACCTGCAGTCAATCTCATCGATTTCTTTATCATATAAATAAAGTTCTGCCATTCTTTTAATTTGCTTTATTTTATTCTTTGTAATTGCATAAACAGGATCACCAAATTCTAGATTTTTTCTCGATTTTACTTCGACAAAAACAGTAAAGTTTGTTTCAGGATCTTTTGCAATAATATCTATTTCTCCTTTGCCATATCTATAATTGCGCTCTATAATTTCGTAACCCTTTTCTTGCAGCAGTTCCACCGCAATTTCTTCTCCTTCGTCCCCAAATTGTTTTGTTGATATAGACATATAAAACTAATACTAACTTGTCGCTCTTCGACTACGCTCAGAGTGACTACTAACGAAAAATGTCGTCATACTGAGCGAAGCCGAAGTATGACAGAGTTTTAATACTTCTGATTCTTATAATTAGTTTCGTTTCTACATTCTGCCAAATTATGCAACAACTCAAAATTATTACTAATTAGTGCTTCCTTTTTCTTCCTGCTCCAACCCTTAATTTTTCTTTCCGCAGCTATCGCATCATTAATATCAGAAAATTCTTGAGAGTAAACTAATTTAACGGGTAACCTTGTTGAAGTATATTAACTGCAAATCTTGAGTTATATTCGCTTATAAATCTTTTCTGAAGATACTTATTTGCTTCTGCAATATTCGATATTCCTTCACGCCTTAATGCTTTTACAAGACGATCCTGTAATGTCCTGTTAACTCTTTCTACTCTTCCTTTTGCTTGCGGAGAATGTGCATATATTCTCTCTATGTTTAACTCCTGCATCGCACGGCCAAAATCTGTTAGCTTGCCTTCTGCCTTATAAACACTGTGTTTATCGACATAGACGCTTCTTGGAATTCCATATTTGTTTACATACTCCCATAGTGTTAATAAAACATCCTGCGTATTCTCAGATACGGCAAATCTCAGATACACTTTCCCGGTTGAATCATCTACACAATTGATTAAACAACATTCGGTTCCTCTTCCCTCAAACCAATCGTGATGACTACCGTCAAACTGCAGCATTGCTCCGAAGCAGCTTCTTCTTTCCCGCTTCTTCCGGTGTGATCTTTTCCTGCGCATCGTGGTTAAACTATCATATCTCTTAAAATTATGTTCCTGAATTCTTTGTACCAGATTCGATGTACATCCCGTATAATAACTTCCATCGGAACATTTCAAAATGTATACCCAGCTTTGTTTCAAAATTTTGCCCCAACTTGTTTATTACCTAGTCACTCTTCGACTACGCTCAGAGTGACACGACTTAACAAAAAGCACTGTCATACTGAGCGAAGTTGAAGTATGACAAAATTTTAATTTTCAATCAACCAAATCTTCCTGAAATTTAAGTTCCGTTTGTTCAGTAAGAATTTTTGTAAGAAAAGTTTTTCTGTGTAAAACACAAGGACCATAAGTTTTTATAGCATTGATATGTTCACGTGTTGCATAACCTTTATTACTCGACCAGTTGTAATGCGGAAATTTAAGACAAAGCCTTTTCATAATTCTGTCCCGCGTAACTTTAGCAATGATTGAAGCTGCCCCGATAGAAAAAGATTTTGCATCTCCATCAATTATAGGAAGAGCGGGAATATCTCCTCCAAAAATTTTATTTCCATCAACTAAAATAAGGTCTGGTCTCACTTTCAATCTTTTTACCGCAGTTGACATTGCAAGCAAAGAAGCCTGTAAAATATTTATACGGTCAATTTCTCCATGGGAAACCGCTGCAACAGAATATGTTAAAGCTTTATCAAGAATTTTGGGAAGCAGTTCTTCTCTTTCTTCTTCAGATAAAAGCTTTGAATCTTTTACACCTCTTATTCTTGTCTTTTCGGGAAAAATAACTGACGCGGCTACTACGGGACCAGCTAATGGACCTCTTCCCACTTCGTCAGTACCGGCAATTAATTTTATATGTTCTCTTAGAAAGGATCTGTCGAATGAATTCATTTTCCTAAAAAGATTGCTGTAAGTCCGATTACCATATCAAATTTTAAAAGATTACTCAACTTATTCAAGTTTTTAGTTGAATCATCATCAAATAAAGATTTAATGACATAAACCAAAAGTGGATTAACAATTATCATAACTATAAGAAAATATTCAATTGCGTAAAGCTCTTTTATGAATGGGAACACAGTTAAAATAATTAAAACAATCGTAATAAAAACGATGACCATTTTTGTTTTCTTAAAACCAAAAACCGCAGGATAAGAATTTATTCCCTGCTGTTTATCGCCTTCAATGTCTTCCATATCTTTTACAATCTCTCTAATGAAATTTATAAGAAGTGCAAAAAGTGCCGGAATCATTGCAGCCTTAGAATTATTAACAGCTATTCCTCCATAGATAAAAGCAAAGCCTGTTAAAAAAGCTACAACAAAATTTCCGAGCAAAGGAATTTTCTTAATCTTATATGAATAAAGAAACAGGAGCGCGCATGCAAAAAAGACTTCGAGCAAAGCTATTAAGTTTATAAAGATTGAAAGCAATAAAGAAACAAAAGAGAGGAAAATATAAAAACTCAATGCCTCTTTTAACGATATTTCTCCCCTAGGAAGAACTCTATCCGGGCGATTTATTTTATCAATGTTTATATCGAAATAATCATTAATAACATTTCCAGCAGACGCAGTTAAAGCCCCTGTTAATCCGGCAAGAATTATTTTTAATACAGAATAACTCCCATTTATACTGATAATACAAGCAACGATTATAACAAGAAAAGTTATAAACGAATTTATAGGTCGCGATAGTTTAATATATGCAAAAACTTTTTTGTAAAATGACATAATTTGTTTATAAATCTTTTACTCAAATTTATGTCATTTCTTCCATTAACCCAATTTTTTGAAAACCCGGTCAAAATGAATGGAATGTAAATATAAAATCATTATAATCTTAAAGTTAAAAAGAGTAAATTCAGGTTAAAGATAGTTTCACTTCTTTATTATTGAAAGGACCGGAAATGAAAAAATTCCAATACATTATCTTCTTAATTGTTTTTTTAGTAAGTGTATCTAATGCACAATCCCTGCAAACCGGGATTGGTGTTAGTTTAAATACACCAGCCGGTAACTTCTCAGATCTTGTAGGTACTGGTTACGGCGGAACTTTTATGGTTAAGATTGGTGTGCCAATTTTGGATATTACAGGTTCCATTGAATATATAAGATTTTCAGAGAAAGATGTTGCTAACCTTAAATTTAGCTCAGCTATGTGGAGCGTAAATGCAGGGGCAAGAATTAGTGTTTTACCATTTATCTTCTGCAGGTGCAGAGACTTGGAAATTATTGGATAACGGTAACAACCAAAAACGGAAGCAATGAAAGTGATAGTAAGGAAAACAAAATTGCATTTACACCGCTCATAGCGGCTAACTTTAGTATGTTTGAAGCTTCAATCCGATATGCTATAATTAGTGATGCAAGCTTCATTTCAATAAGAGCAGGAATTTATTTTTAAAATGATTTATATGTAGGAACTTCATTAATGAAGTTCCTACAATGAAAAAATGATTGGTTCAAAAAGTTAAAATTCATTAACTATCCCAAAATGGATTTTACCATCGGAGAAAGAATCTCCTTCACCAAGAGCAAAACTTACTCCTAAAACTCCGAGGCTTGTTTCTAAATTCAAACCCAAACCATATCCGTAAAGAAAATCTTCGCTTTTTAAAATATTCCTTTCATCATCTGCTTCACGCAAATAATATCCTGTATCAAAGAAAAGGAAAGCAAATGTTCTTCTTGTAAGAAGAAAACGGTACTCGAGGTTTGTCCACAAAATTCTTGAACCGAGAAATTGGTCCTCCCTGTAACCTCTTAAAGAATTCGTTCCGCCTAAACGGAAAAGATCGCTGTTTTCAAAAAAAGAACCTCTCAATTCTCTTCCGTGAATTCCAAAAGAAACAATTTGTCTCAGAAAAAGTTCATAAAATCCTTCGAAGTCAAGCATAAATCTCTGAAGGTTTATTCTTGTCTCAAGATCGGAAGTTATGAATTGCAATGGTCCGTTTATTTTCTTTCTGCTATAAGAATAGGAATTAATAAAAAGTAAACCGCTTGTTGGCGAATATGGATCATCCCTTGTATCAATTTTTAGGTTTGCACCTGTTGTAATCGAACTCGAATTGTAAACTGTAAACACAGGGATTTCATTAATAGTAGGAATAATTTGATCAGTTCCTACAGAAACAGAAGCAGAGATATTTTCAGTTGCAAGATATTCAAGACTTCCATCAAATTTCCTTTGAATATAAATTGTATCTTGTTGCCTCTGGTAAAGATCAAGATTAACATTAAACGGATAACCGAAAAGCCACGGCTCTAGATATTTTAGTTCAAGTTCCTGGGAATTCCTGTCGAATTGCTGCCATCTTATTGCGGCGGCTCTTCCGGTTCCAAAAAGATTTCTAAGGCTAATATTAACCAAACCTGTTAAATAACCTTTCTCTTTATCACTTGCCGGAGGAATATATCCGATTATTCCATCAAAGTTGTTGGTTTGTTTTTCCTTAACTTTAATTAGTAACACACCCTGATCTTTTGAATTAAAATAAAACTGCGGAACATCGACAGGTTCAAAAAAACGAAGCCTGTTCAACCTGTTTGGTAAATCGGCTATTTCTTCCTGGGAATAAACTGCACCGCTATCGATTCTTAATTCTCTTGTAATTACATAATCTTTAGTAGAGGTGTTCCCTGTTACCTCGATCTTATCAATCGCGCTTCTTCTTTCTTTTTTAATGTCGAGATAAATATCTACAACATCCTCATCGCTATCCTTTTTAAAATCAATCGATGCTATTTCAATTTTTGCAAAGGGGTATCCATTATTCTCAAGGTATGTAAGTGTTTCGGAAATGCTTTCTTCAAGATCGTATTTATTAAAAATATGTCCTTGCTGAAAATTAAACGTATTTATTATTCTGCTGTCAATTGAATCCGCACCATTTATATTAATTTTTCTAACATAAGTTGGTTCTCCTTCTGAGATTTTTAATTCAATATTTACTTTTTGCGAATCGGGAGAATATGTAAGCTTTTCATCATCAAACTTAGAATTCAAATACCCCATCATACCGAGTTGTTTTGCAATTCTGTTTTTAATAGAATCTATAACACCCGGAAATAATTGCGCTCCGTTAGATACTCCTGCCCAGGCTCCGTAATTACTATTTGAAAAAACTTCTCCGCCCTGGATGTCGATTGACTCAACTACCTGGGAATAAAGCGTTGGCGAGACAAACATAAAAAAAATAATAATTCTCTTAACCCGGCGTAACATCTATCTTCTTCATTTTCTTACCAACGGTAAATATTTTCACTTTGTCAGCCAGCTTTTCTGCTTCTTCTATAGCGACATGACAAACATCAAACGAAGTTGCATTTAAAGCCCCAAGCGCAGAACCCAACTTCAATGATTCTTCAAAAGTTTTTCCCTTGTGCAATCCGTAAACAATTCCAGCAATAAAACAATCCCCGCTTCCTGTTACATCTATTTCTTTAATCTCAGGATTTTCAACTTTATAATGATAGTCAAAGTTCGCTGCATAAGTATCTTCTTTTCCGTTTGTAATAAAAGCCTGTTTTACTCCTTTTGCATAAAGGTGATTAAGAAAATTTATTTTTTCGTTTTCATTTTTTAAAGAAATCCTGAGAGAACCTTCAAGTTCCGAAATATTATTATGTAAAATTGTGGGAGACATTTCAATACAATCTTTTAAGTGATTTCCGTAAGTATCGCAGATAGAAATTTTATCATACTTATTTGCAGCCTCAATTCCTGAAATAAAAATAGAATCCGTTTCGTGGCAAGGCGAACTTCCTGAGAAAACGACAATCTCACAGTTTTGAATCATCTTATCTAATCTATGTCTGAATTCTTCCGTTTCTGTTTCAGCAATTTTATAATCGGGACCAAAAAAAGTTGTTACCGATTTAGCCGATTCGTCAACTATAACATTGCAATATCTCGTTTCGTTTTTTGTCTGTACAAAAGTGTAATCTATTTTTTCTTCAGCTAAAAGGTTTTTTATTGTTTTGCCGTTGTTACCCCCAAGAAAAGTAAAAGCCAGGTTCTTTACTTTCATATTGTTTAACTGCCTGCTTACATTTATGCCTTTGCCTCCGACTTTTAATTCTTCTTTAGGATTTCGGTGGGATGAATTCAGAGCAACTTTTTCGTAAATAAGTCTGTTTTCAAGAACAGGATGTATTGTAATGGCGAGGATCATAATATAAAATTCAAAATTAAAAGATTACACGATTACAAAATTTGGAAAAGTAATTTTTTAATCTTTAAATTTCTCAATCTTTTAATTTCTATACCTGTAATCATCTCCATAAAGAGGAGTAGTCAAACGGTAATCTCCAAAGCCGGTCTCATCAATAAAAACGTAGTCTCTATTTAAATTATAATAATACCAAACTTCATAAGGCTTCGACTCAAGGTCGAACGGATGCCTGTCGACATTATTTGGTGAACCAAGTAATATAAATACCATGCCCCTGTCAGAACGCCAGCCTTCAATATATTGAGAAAAGTTTGCATTTGCATACGCTACCCTACGGTAGTATTCATTGAATATTTCATTCTCTTCCGTGTTGGGAGTAGGGTCCTTCTTTTTCCAGAATTCAAGGTAACGTTTAATTTTTTCCTTCTGATCGGAAGCCTCGGTTATATAATTCAGTTCTCCCGGTGTTGCGATGTAAATTAACTGTGAAATAGCTTTATCAAGGTTATCAATTATAGCAGGGACACCGACCCAACGGGATATAAATATTTTATCTGTACTTACACTATTTTCCTTTGTTGAATCAAAGACAGTTACATTTAGAATGTATTTGCCTAAACCGATAGTAATATGTTCTGATGTATCGGTTTTTATTGTATCAATAATTTGGGTGCGGCCGGAATCAAGATATTGGCTGAGAGTTTTCGTGTATACAGTTTTTCCCTCAACGTCTTTTATCTGAAACTGAATTTCTGCGTTTTGAGAATATTTTGAATAAACTTCGAAGAACATAGTGATACCGTCTTTTTTAAGATTAACATTCCTCGATATGTTAGGTAAAATTTTATTACTTCCTTTCACTTGTGTCAATTTGTTAACAAGTAAAATATCGCTTACGGAAATATTTCCCGAAAGATCTTTTACTGTGTACATATTTTCAGAAGAAATTGATTTTTTTGAGTCTTCATCTTCAATTGCAGTTCTTATAAAATATTTTCCAGGAGTTAAATAAAATGATTTAACGCTGAGATTATAATTACTTTTTGAAACTGTCTGGTCAAAACCCTGTGCATCAATTTTTTCTTTCCATGATTTCTCAACTAAGAGTTTCTCCTTATCCTCGTTAAAAACTGAAACAGTTACTGAGTACGCAGCTTCAAAACCTGCAGATATTTTAACAAACTGTATTGTTGTATAGGGTACCTGTACGTAAATATCTACTCTTGTTTGGTTTTCCTTATCCGATGAAAAATTAAGGAAGTCCTGGTAGTATTTTGTATCGAAATTTGCAGCCGGTTTTTTGCCGTATTCATTTTCAATCTGAGCAGATAAAGATTGCAAGCTGATAAAAAAAACAAATAAATAAATAAGAATTTTCATAACTAAGACCTCCCTATATGAATTACTTTACCATAGAGATCATATTCGTTGTAATCATTAATTTCAACATTACAAAAATCCCCGGGGTTTATGCTAAAACCATTTAAAGGAATCAGAATTTCGCCATCTACTTCAGGCGCATCCCTGTATGAACGCCCGACATAAAAACTCCCTTCTATTCCATCTATAATTGCAACGAGTTTTTTACCAACAAAGCTTTTGTTTTTAGTAAGGGATATTTCTTTTTGAATTTCCATCAATGTATTTTTTCTTTCAAGCTTTACATCTTCAGACACGGGATCACCTAAAATAAAACTGGTTGTATTCTCCTCAACAGAAAAAGTAAAGGTTCCAACTCTATCGAATTTCGTTTCTTCAACAAAATCACAAAGTTCCCCGAAATCTTTTTCGGTTTCATTCGGATAACCAATAATAAATGTTGTCCGTATCGCTATATCAGGAATTTTTTCTCTCAATTTATTTATAAGTTCTTTTGTTCTTTTAGCAGTAACACCTCTTCTCATCGATCTAAGTACATCATCGGAAATATGCTGAAGCGGTATATCAATATATTTACAAACTTTTGGATTATTTGCTATAACATCGATTAAATCATCAGGGAATTTTGAAGGATAAGCATACATTATTCTTATCCATTCTATGCCATGAACTTCACTCAATTTATTAACTAAATAAGAAATATTTTTTTTGTCGGAAAGATCTTTTCCATAATCGGTCGAATCTTGTGCTATAATAATAAGCTCTTTTGTTCCGGCTGCAGCAAGAAATTCAGTTTCTTTAACAAGATCTTCAATCTGTTTGGATACATGTTTTCCTCTCATAAGAGGAATTGCACAAAAAGAGCAAGGATGATCGCATCCTTCCGAAATTTTAAGATACGCTGTATGCGATGGAGCAGAAAGTAATCTTTCCCCGAGAAGATCATATTTTAATTTTCCTCCAAGTTCTTTGAGGATATTACCATAATCTTCAGTTCCGAAATAATTATCAACTTCAGGGATTTCATTGGTAAGTTCATTCTTATATCTCTGTGAAAGACATCCTGCTACTATAACCTTTTTTAATTTTCCTTCTTTC
This sequence comes from uncultured Ignavibacteria bacterium, assembly GCA_963727535.1. Lineage (GTDB taxonomy): Bacteria > Bacteroidota > Ignavibacteria > Ignavibacteriales > Ignavibacteriaceae > RBG-16-34-14. Next base: position 729,821 of record CAVSGR010000006.1, on the reverse strand, counting down.
TTAAGAGCGACAGCATTCAGTATTGTATTTATAGATTCCTCTTTAGCGGCTTCAATAAATCCGCAAGTATTTATTATTACAGTGTCTGCTTTATCAGCATCTCCTGTAATATTAAAATTGTTTACTCTCAATTGATTCAGTAATCTTTCAGAATCAACTGTGTTTTTGGAGCAACCGAGAGTAATAACATTTATCTTGTCTGTGGATTTCATAAAACGAAAATTTATCTTTCAAAAAAACTGAGATACAAAAAAATTAACGGCGCAGTATAAAGTAATGAATCAAACCTATCGAAAATGCCGCCGTGACCTGGAATTATTGCTGACGAATCTTTAACTCCCGCGTCTCTTTTAATAAGTGATTCTATTAAATCTCCTACCTGACCGAAAATACCAACAATAAAACCTATGGCAATAATTGTATTCCATGATAAGAAATTCAGGATAATAATCTTAGCCAAAATCATAGTAGTAATTGCGAAAATAAAACCAAAAATTGCACCTTCCCAGCTTTTATTTGGACTGACCCTTTTGAAAAGCTTATGTTTTCCCAAAGCTGTGCCGCCATAATATGCTGCCGAATCACAAACCCATATCGTGGCTAACATTGCAATAATAATGTAGCCTCCCCTATTGTACAAAGCATCCTGGTAGAATTCTCTTATACCTAAAAGAGCAGTTGAGAATAATCCTATATAAAAAATTCCAAGGAGAGTTGTGCCAAGATTAATTATTGCCGAATCTTTATTTCTAAATAATTCTACTAATGAAAGAAGAAAAACAATTAGAAGTATGATCGATAAAAAGCTTACGAAAAAATTGTACTGATTAATTAGAAGTAGTACAATGCTTAAAATGCCTAACCAAATATTAACATTTGCTCCCTTGTTTTTCGCAAGGATGGAAAATTCATAAAATGCAATTGCAGCAATAAGAAGAGTAAAAAGAAAAAAATAAATGCCTCCAAAATATGATGCACCTATTACAACAGGGATTGCAACTATTGCAACAAGTACGCGTGTCGCATTATTGCTTAAAGCCATTATTCTCCGTTTTCCCCTTCATCGTTTTCCAGGTTTATTTTCTGAATAAATTCCAGGGCATCGGTCACATCTTCTTTTCTAACCAAAAGTTTTACAACAGAAAAATCTCCCGGTGCTGGAAAGTTATGATCTTTTTGTGATAAGATTGTTGAAGCTATCCCGGCACTTTCCAGGTTATCTTTGAGCATCTCAACTTCATAATCTTTTCCGGAAGTGAAAACAACTTCCCAGTTTTCCTCTGTCCAATCTTCAGGTTTGGTAAAATATTTTTCATCTACAAGATGTTTTCCACAATCTGGACAAATTGTAATTCCCTTGACATATTCGTAATTGCAATTCGGGCAAACAGGCATAATGATCTCCTAACTGGCTTCGGCTTTTGAATAATATCTTTTGATTAAAACCACTACGACTCCAAAAAGAACAGCCAATCCTAAAAGAGTCATAACGTAAGATAAAATATTTGTATCAGCAGCCGGCGCCGATTTAATTAAATCTTCATCACCAATAGTAAAAAAAAGAATTACAGCAGCAAAATTATTTAGAAAATGTAATATCATAGGTATAATAATCGAATTACTCATATAAGCGGCAAAACCGAAATATAATCCAAGCAGGATTAAAGGAATAATTCCGTAAGGATTAAAGTGATAAATTCCAAAGAAAATTGCGGTAATAAGTGCTGCATGGAAAGGCTTAAGTTTAAACTCGAAACTCCGTTGTATGAATCCTCTGAACATAGATTCTTCGCAGATTGCAGGAACAATTGCAACAATAATGACAACAAAAAACTGTTCGAAAAGAGTATTGGCAGAAATTAAGCTTCCGTAAGCTTGTTCCATCATATCGTTAAGAGAATCAACCGTTTTTTTTAGTGAAGCAATAAAAGAAGAATTATCGGCTAACCAGTTTATAAAATGAGTCTGTAAATAAAGATAAGTTTGAAGAAGCGGTGTTAGAATTATAATTCCCGCTACAAAAAGTAGTATCTCTTTCCAGTGAGGTACCCTTATCCTGAAAATTGCCGGAATATTATTATAAAACATTTTACTGAATAACAATGCAGGCAAAAGAATAAAAAGAATCTGTCCCGCCATTGTCATAAGCCGCATTGAATTAACAGGAGCGTTTTTTACATCGAGACCGAAAATAATTAAAGTTATAAGTCCGCCCACAACCTGGTAAAGAAAGAAACCTCCAACAAGCCCGATAAAAGCAGCAGCTATTGGTGATATTTGCGTACTTATAATCTGGTCATCAAAATAATTCTTGATTCCTTTTTTATGTTCGGGCTCAGTATTTTCGTTGTTTTCGTCTATCATAAGAAAAATAACTCAAAATTTTACTTTCTCTTAGAGGTTAACTTCCCTGCAAGTCCCTCATACTTTGTAAGCTCAGCATCTATGGAACCAATAACAACTTTTGTTTTTACTTTAACAGGAAGTTTAAGATCATCATCGGAAAGCCAGACAGTAATGCTGCCTTCACTTTTAAACAAGCCTCCTTCCTGAACAAGGGGCTCTACAACTATACAATCAAAAGTTCCTGCAGTAACTGATATTGTCTCTTTACCAAGATACTTTACATTAAGGTCGTAAACTTTATCATTGTAAAAATTATGAAGTAAGAACCATATCGTTTACTTTCATATTGGAGTAATCGAGAGTTCTTGCAAAATAAAATGCAGAGAGTATATCATTAACATAAGGAGGAATATCGTATTGACCTCCGCTTGTTTTAGCTTTCCCTCTTCTCTGATCGAAGAAAGCGGAAAAATCTTTACTGTAGTTCCCTTCCCTTATATGTTGTTCAAACCGCCAGGGAAAAAGTCCTTCAGTATCTATAAAAGTTTCATACCTGTCTCTCACTTTAAAGATCCAGTCAAAGCTTGGAACTGTATTTACCCGGAATAAAACATGGTAAGAGTCGCGCGCAGAAATTCTTCTTATGCCGTCAACTTCCATAGATGCAATGCCTGCGGTAACAAATCCATAATTAACATTAAAGGAAAGTTTTTCTCCTTCTTTAAAAGCTTTATTCTCAAGTTTTCTGAAATTATCGTCAGCACGGACAACCGCAAACAATAACAATATCAGGAAAAATTTATTCATACATTTCTATCTTCATTGCTGGTAATCAACTTATGAATTTTTTCAATTTCCGCAAATACCTTTGGCATTTGAATACTGTTCATACAATCGGGGTTTTTACATTGTTCCCTGCTGCAATCAGCACATTCGGTTTCAGGGGTAAATACCATAGCTTTAGTAGTATAAGGTCCCCATCTCTTAGCAGAACAGGCTAAAAACATGGGATAAAACCCAATTGTGTATTTATTAAGCGCTGCAGCAATATGGATAGGTCCTGTCGAATTTGAGACAAAAATTTCGGCTTTATTAATAAGAGAAATTAACTCAGATAAACTAAACTCACCGGCAAAATTTTTAACCTTCTCATTAATCATCAATTCTTCGCAAAGTTCTCTTTCATTCTTACTTCCAGTTAAGATAATCTGAAAACCTGTTTTGCTAATTATCAAATCGATTAATTCTTTGAATTTATTAATCGGCAAATCAACAGAACTGCCAAGACTTCCCGGATGAATTATTATTATAGGTTTTTTGCCATCAATATTATTCTTGTGAAGAATTTCGTTAACTTTTTCATCACTATTGGGATTAATAGCAATATCAAACTTCACATTCGATGGAGTGATACTTTCAACAATATTAAATTTCTTCAAGAGATTTACATTGAACTCGAGTTCATGCCTTTCCGCATATTTCCTGTGTTCATATATTTTTTCATTAAACAAAAATGAATACCACCTGTACCCCGTTCCAATACGATATTTAATGCCTGAAAGAAAAACGACAAAAGAAGTAGAAAAGGTTGGATAAACTATAATCGAAGAATCAAAATTAAATTTCTTGATTTCGGAAATATTTTCTTTAAGATTTACTCTACCATCAGTTCCCTTAAGAATTAAAACCTCATCTATATAAGGATGATTTTCCACGAGTTCTTTTGTATAATCTCTTACCAAAAAAGTTACTCTGCATTCAGGATAATGCTTCTTTATAATTCCAGCTAAAGGTAAAGAAAGAATAACGTCCCCGATCCGGTCGGTTCTTACAATAAGTAAATTTTCGGGTTTAATATTTTTTTCAGAAGACATTTATCTTTTACTTACATAAGGATTATCTTTTATATAGAAGCGCCACGGAAGATCAGCCGACTTTTTTATACCGATTCTTTTTGTAATGACAATATCTTTCTTTTTTATACGGGAATTATCTAAAATAAAAACCCGGCTTCCTGTTAAATCTAAACCGTAATGATCTTTATTAATATTAAAAGCTTTACAAACCTTTCCGGGTCCGCTTGTAAGATTTATTTTTTCTTTATCATTTATCAAAATTTTATCAAACCTGTTTTTAGCCATTTGTTTAATTCCGCTTATAGGTTCAACAGCACGTATTAAAACAGCCGCTCCGTGATTCTTTTTTCCCGTTACAACATTACAGCAAAAATGAGAACCATAAGTAAAATAAACATAAAAATATCCTCCTTCATTAAACATAATTTCGTTTCTTTTTGTCCTGCCGATAAAAGTATGTGCAGCTTCATCCATTGCACCATCGTAACCTTCTGTCTCAACAATCAGACCGGATAATAATTGTTTTCCTTCTTTTTTAACAAGGATTTTTCCAAGAAGCTCTTTTGCAACGGTGATTACATTTCTTGTATAAAAATTTCTAGGCAGCTTATTAGATGGTTGGAGATTTTTCATTAATAATGAAGATAAGAAAAAGTAAACCCAAATTGTTTACGATAATTTTGACTTTAACCCGGCTATTTTCTGAGAAAAATATTCTTCTTTCCCAGGGTTCTTCTGACTAAGCTTTTCATAAACCGCTATTGCTTCCCGGAACTCACCCTGTGCAACATAAATCTTTGCTAAAGTTTCAGATACAATAAGACTGCTGTCAGAAAAATCCTTTGCTTCAAAATCAGATTGCTTATTTTCATCAGCTATTGCCGGCATTTTTGCATGGGAAATTTTCTCGGCAAGCTCATTAAGATTATCCTCAAAATCAGATTTATCTTCACTATCTGAAAATTCATCTCTTTTATTTCTGTATGAAGAGTATCAAAGCCGCGCATTTCTAAAGGAGTTTTAACTCTTCTCAGATTTTCTAATTCTCTCAGATAAAACTCATAAGTTTTGATAGAACCGATGAGCTCGCTTCCCTTTTTAAAACATTTTAAAGCTTTGCTGTATTCTTCTTTAGAAGAATAAATTTTTCCAAGGATAAAATATGGAGTAGGAAAATCGGGAGATTCTCTTAAACCTTCTTCAAGAATTTCTATAGCTAAATCGTGGTTATTATTTTCAAGTTCCCAATCTGCGATACGGGCAAAAAGAGGTGATTTTCTATTATACTCGAATACTAACCTGATTTTATTCTTATATAATGAATCGGATTTAACTGACAAACTTTACCTTAATGTTTTACGTAAGCATGTTTAATAGACGTAAAAGCAACGAGAGAAAAACCAGTAAAGAAAAGAATCTGAAAAGGCAAGGCTGCTATCTCAGTAAAGTAAATTGAAGAGGCAATTCCGACAAGACAGTACAATGCCATTATTATTTCTACCACAACAGACAAACCTAGTTTAGAAGAAATATATTTTTTACCGATCCATGAATCGCCGTTATTAACAACCTTAAACTTAGGCGTTCTTACGAATTCACTTTTCCTGTTGAGTAAGCCTTCAATAACTGCACGGGAATTATTAACCGCAAATCCCATGCTTCCAGCCATAAAAATAGGAAACAAGACTATCTTCTTTCTCCAGTCGGTTCTTATATCTTTTTGTGAGAAAAGATAAAATAAGAATGAACTTACAAATGCCAGAACAAACAAAGAAAGAATAGCAAAATAGGCTGTATATGAACCGCTATTCTTAATAAAGATAAGCGGAACGTTCAATATTGCCGCAAGAAGTATGAAAGGAAATACAATGTTATTTGTCAAATGAAAAGTCGCCTGAAGTTTAACTCTTAATGGAACTTTAGATCTCCAGACAGAAGGAAGAATTTTCTTGGCAGTTTCAATTGCACCTTTTGTCCACCTGAACTGTTGATTCTTTAATGCATTAATTTCAGAAGGAAGCTCTGCCGGAGAAGTAAAATCCTTAAGGAAAACAAATTTCCATCCGTTCAATTGTGCCCTGTAACTTAAATCCAGATCTTCTGTGAGTGTATCATCATGCCAGTTTCCGGCATCTTCGATACATTCCTTTTTCCAAATCCCGCCGGTACCATTAAAATTAATAAAGAAGCCGGCTTTGTTTCTTACAGACTGTTCAATAACGAAATGTCCATCGAGCGCAAGAGCCTGTGCTCTTGTTAAGATTGAATAATTCCCGTTGATATGTTCCCATCTTGTTTGAACCATTCCGATTTTGTCATTACTAAAGAAAGGAAGAGTTTCCTTGAGAAAGTCTTTGTGAGGAATAAAGTCTGCATCAAAAATAGCAATGTATTCTCCTTTGGCTATTTTCAATCCTTCTTTTAAGGCACCTGCTTTAAAACCTTTCCTGGAACCCCGTCTTACATGGCTAATATCAAAACCTTCAGACTTCTTTCTTGCCACAACATTTTTAACAATATTTGTCGTTTCGTCGGTTGAATCATCGAGAATTTGTATTTCAAGGTTTTCTTTAGGATAATCTATTTCACATACTGCGTTAATTAATCTTTCAACAACATAAAGCTCATTGTAAAGAGGCAATTGAATTGTAACTTTTGAATCAGGAGAGTATTCTTTTTTAAAAGCTGGCTTTACAGATTTATATTTCCTGTGATAATAAATCATAATAAAACCGTGACATCCAAAAACAAATAATATAGCTAAGGAAAGAAAATAACCAACAAGTACTATATCATCCATCTTTATTTATCCTGAGATTGTTTAACATATCACCATCCTGAAACTGTATCGAGCACGATATCTTCAGTGATTAAATCAATTGCTGTGTCAATTGCATCTTGCCTGTCCTGGGTAGTTCCACTTGGTGAGTAATCTCCATAGTTAGAAAAACTTTTATCGTAAATAGTTTTCTTTTGAACCATATCCCGGTAAATAACTTTTACCGAAATAGTGATCCTTCGCGAGGTTACACTTTCACCTGCAGTAACTACAGCCGGCGCATCACTTAAAGAAGTAATCGTACATTCAAGAACAGCATCTGCATTTGTTCGTTCAGTAACATTAAATGTATTATCATCAATGAGCTTTTGAGTTAATTGATTTGTGAGCAATTCTCTCAAACCGGGTTCTCCTGCACCACTTTTATCATCCGCAACCGGGACAGCAATTGTCTTAAGGTGCGAGGGTACCGCCGCTCCTGTGAACGAATAAATACAACATCTAATATTACTCATGCTGAAGGTTATAAACAACAGCAGGTTAAGCGCTGCAAAAAGGCTTTTGTGCCTTAAAAAGGCTGATTGATTACAAAAATCACTGTTTTTGTTAAAAATCAAATCTCATATTCCTTTATTTTCCGGTAGAGTGTTCTTTCGCTAATTTTGAGAAGCTTTGCAGCAGTCCGCTTATTTCCTCTTGTAGCATCAAGAGCATTCTTTATTGCCTCTTTTTCAAGATCATCAAGAGGAACAACCTGCTGCGGATTAGGTTTGCTTTCATTATAAATTTCATTCTGCCTGTTGTAGAAAAGATCTTTTAACTCAATGAGGTCTTTCTTTATTTCAAACAGAGCCCTGTACATTAATTCCCTGTCAACTTCTTCAGGAGATCTTTTAAGAAAAATAGGAAGATTCCGGTTAGATAATTCGACTTCAGGCTCGACATACAATGAAGCAAAGCCAGAAGCATTAAGTACACCGTCTTTATCAAGTGCAACTGCAGTTTCAACTGTATTTTTCAACTCACGGATATTTCCCGGCCAGGAATAATTTTGAAGTACTTCCAAAGCTTCGGGAGTAAGTGTTGGAGACTTTCTCCTGTTAGCTGCTGCAAAAGAATTAATAAAATAATTTGCAAGTTCCGGTATATCGCTTTTTCTTCTTCTTAAAGGTGGAAGAGTTAAAGTTACTGCTTTCAATCTAAAGTAAAGATCTTCCCTGAATCTTCCTGCATCGACTTCTCTCTGAAGATCTTTATTAGTCGCTGTAATTATTCTTACATCTACCTTAGTAACCGTTTCAGCACCGAGCCGCATAAATTCTTTTGTCTCGATAACTCTAAGTAATTTTACCTGGGTAGTTAAAGGCATCTCGGCAATCTCATCGAGGAATAAAGTTCCGCCGTCTGCAATTTCAAAATAACCCTTCCTGCCTTCTGTAGCTCCTGTGAATGATCCTCTCTTATGTCCGAACAATTCACTTTCTAGTATACCTTCGGGAATAGCGCCGCAATTTACTGTTACCAATTTTTCATTTGCCCTGTTGCTGAATCCATGGATCGCCTGTGCAAATACTTCTTTACCAACTCCACTTTCTCCATAAACAAGAATAGATATATCGGATTTAGCAACCTGCATTGTAATGTCAATCAGGTCGTTAATCTCCTTTGTATTTCCGATAATTCCGTATTGTTTTTTAAATTGTTCTACTGTCATCTTTGCAGACAAAATTTATGAATACAGCCTAAAAAGTCAAATTGTATGACTTAAATATATAACAAAATTCTTGCTTAATAAATGGATAAGATTAAGAGAAAAAAACCGAAATTTCCCTAATGGAAACTCCGGCTTAAATGAGAAAGATGACATCTTTAGTCTTTTTATTTCAACATCATTAGTTTAGCTGTTTTCACAAATGTTTCATTGTTCTCAAGAGATTTTATCCTTATCCTGTATAAGTAAATACCACTTGAAACTGAATTCCCGTTCTTATTTGTCCCATCCCAAAATATATTTTGATTACTCTGCCGATTGAGAAGAAATATTGAATGACTTAACTTCTCTTCCCATTATATCATAAATTACTAATTCAATTGATGATTGAAATGGCAAAGAATATCCTATAGTTGTTGATGGATTGAATGGGTTTGGATAATTTCCCAGAAGTTCAAATCCCTTTGACGATTCGGTAGCAGCCAGGAATTCATCCTGAAGAAATGAAGCTTTGGGAAGTTCTTTTCCCAATATGTTAGCATAGGAAGTAATAGCTTCCTTAACATCTGTGAGTTCCATTTACGTAGAAAGTGATGGATGCTGCAATACTTCTCTAAATATTTCTACTGCTTTTTCAAGATTGTTTTCATTATATAATGCTATGTAGACATTATTAATCATCGCTCTTTCTGAAAGAGATGTGTTAGGATTTTTTGTGATAATGTTATTATTTATTTTTTTTGCTATATCAGCATTACCTTGCTTAAGATATAAATAGCCAAGAAGCAGGCTTTGTTCTTTTACAGCTTGTTTGGGCAATGCTTTGAAGAAATTGATTATTTTTGGAATGGTTGCACTATCAGCACAACTATAAAGTTCTACATAAGCCCGTTGTTCATCAGGATGTCTTGACAAATAAGATAAAAAATAATCACTAGCTTCACCAAATTTTTTTTGATTACGTAAATCAATACCAATCATAATAGAATCAGTTACTTCTCCTAATGATATAGATGGCTGCATTACATAACCTGGCGATGATTGATTTATCTTAGGAAGAGGATAACCCGCCCAGGGATCTGTAGATATATATGCATTAGTATAAAGTTGAGAACCGGAATGAATCTGTAATACAGCATTCGATGGATTACCGTTGTTCCAATATACTGCCATTGCATTTAAACTTGAATTTGTAGAATACCACATATTGAGTGACACATCTACAGTATTACTATGAATGCTATTATTTCCGTAACTTGCCTCAAAGGTGCTGACAATAGGATAGCTATTGTTGTAAACCATAAATCCATAATCACAATTTGTTATCCTGTTGTTTCTGTTGTCGCTTTCAGTTACTGTGTTATTAAAATGAGGCGAAGAACTCCATATTGCCCCAATCCCCCAGTTACAGCCAGTTACATCGTTCTGCCAAACATTTCCATTTGAACCACCGCCATAATATATCCCAACCCCACTGTGGTTTGATTTGCTGACAACATTCTTTCTGCAATCAACAGTAGAATTAGCCATTTGATATAACATGGCCTGTGCTGCTGCTGGTAATATAATTACTTTGAATTAAACCTGTGGATCCCGAAGCATAAATCGCTTTATAATCTTCAGTTAAACTACAATTAGAAATTGTAAAGTTCGGAACATTTTTATCTTTAACTCCGTTTCCATAATTAATATTTGCATATTCTATACTTGATCCTGATGCTCCAGAGCCATTAAGTTTAATATTGTTCCAGCTAGTAGCCGAAGTACCGGATTGCGAGGTAAATGTAATCCGTTCATTTTCAGTTCCAACTGCATTTAAAACCCCATTAAGTATTAGTGATGTTCCTGCAGCGAAAAAGATTGTAGACCCCGGAGAGATAGTAAGCGTATCCCCTGTATCGATAGTAATATTATCTAACACATATATATTACCAGACCAACTATGTGTGGTAATATTAGATTCCACATAGTTACCATCTCTAACAAAGTTTACCGAATTACCATTCACTTCAACTGCCGTTGCATTTGGAGCAAAAATTCTGAAATCTTCAACCCCATCCCCATTTATTACAACCTTATCTGATGAGTACATCACTGTAGCATTTATACCGTAAGTCTCAATGATCAAATCACCATCAAAAACCAAGTTAGACCCATCTCCCATACTATATGAAATAATATTTGAGTTTTCGTTCTCAATTCTAAATTGAGTAAGCTTTGCATTCTATGTCATATTAGCTGAAGAAACTGATGAACCGTTGTATTTAAATAGTGAGTAATCTGTATACTCTGACCTATTCCAACATTACAGTACTTCCTTCCTGTTGTGTAAGGAAAAGATACTCTTGGCTGAACCATTCCACTTGCTGAAGGATATAGAACTACATGAAAATATGAGTTAACTGCATTCTTAACTTATGGAATAGCTATATGTAGTTGTCATAGTCTCGCCTGCATATTCTTTTTCTATAATCGGACCTCCCGTAGACACATTAAATGCATCCTACACAACGGTCTCAGAAAGATATCCAGATTGTTTATTAATGACGAAATAGGTCTTATACCAAATTTTTAAATTTTTTGTACCCGCACTAAGTGTGATAGAATTTTGTTCCACTTGCTGAATAATCACTGTAAAATAGCCACTCATAATCATAAGATAAGTTGTCTTTATTAATAACGTCGTCTGCAATTACAATGTAAGCTGAGATTGTTTCTTCTGCTTGATTAAACATCACAAATCTATCGACGTTTAAAAACTGTGTTTACATAAGCATCAAACTTACCATCAAAATAAAAGAGTTTCCCTCTTGTAAGAGTATCCATATTACCATATCCGTCCTGTCTTATTAACATAACAAATGCATCTTTAGCGTCCCCATGAACAAAGATATAGGTACCATTGAAGACATGTGAAACTATTTTCCCCTGTCTTAGCGGCCAATCAAATTTTTCTATTCCATTTTCATCTATATATGAACCAACAGCTTCTCCTTTATTATCAATCAAAATATAGTTATGATATTCAGAAAAGCTGTCCTCCAGTACTCTACCCTCTTCCATAATCACTGAATAAATCTAGTTCCAAATGCTTGAAGAGTAAAATGATTTTTATCTGCCTGATCGTGTTTTACTGAAAATGTATTATTTGCTGTATTTATACATAGAGCATCCTCTAAATGCAAATTGAATATCATTATTATCCGCCCATTGTATTTTAGCTATGAACGTATACCAAGCCGCGATCATAAAAGAATTTAGATTTTGTAAGCACTGTTTCTAGTGAAATTAATAAAATTTGGTCATATTTTAAGAGGGAAATCAAATGTGCTTGCGCACGAGAATAACTTTGCCAATTCCAGTCTGTGCTTGTCTGTAGATTTGCTACTGTTTGTACAGAAGTTTTCGAAAACCCATCATAGTTGTAGGTGTTTGATAATAGCCTCCCAAAGCAAGTATTGAACTTAATATTCCATTACCATTATCTGTAAAATCGCCTGAATCTACATCACTGTCGTTAAGATTGTTAACATATTTGTATCTGGTTCTGGGGGCAGGAATAATTTCATACGAAAGCCAATTAGAAAATTTTGATAAACGATCTCTGAATTTCCTGTGAGTTGAAATAATCAACCCCATCAAATCTCTATAATGACCTCCAAACAATGGTAAGTCATACATATAAGCCTATCAAGGTTATACTCGTATCCTTCCATACTGAGAGTCTTCTGTATCATACAAACGTTCTATCACATTTTTCTTTCCATCAAGATCTGTAGCAACTAGTTCACGAACACGAGCTAAAGATCAGTTAATACCTATATCTGTAGATAAACATAGCATGTCCATTCTCATAATCATATAGATCGTATAAAAGTAATTGCTGTAAAGTGCCATAGACATACCTAATTCTTGCAAGATGATTGTTATTTATGTGAACTATTGTTGAAATACTAAATACCCGTATTTGATTATCAATTTCCAACGCACATTTGTATCCAATCTGATATGCTCTCAGTCTGATTAAGAGAATTCCAAAGAACTTCTGCAATCATCGCGAGAGTAAAAAACACTTGTTTAGTTCTATAAAACTACTTCAGAACCAAGTTACTGACCCCGATAAGTTTGTGTCCAAAGTACCTTGTTTACTAGTGCATTTTCTATTTGAATTACACCGCACCACCAAACAATATGTTTCTAACGACCTGCAAAATAAACTTGCATCATTTGTTATCGTATATGCAAGTGCATACAGATAATAAAATTATCTCATATTAGTTAGAGATTATTCCAAATAATAGCCTAGTTATTATCAATAAAATAATCCGCTTACCTATAACTTTAAACATCTGCCATAATTCATAAGCTAACGTACCAAACGTGTTGCTCTAATTTGCAGCGTTGCTACGTCAGATGGATCATAAAATAAACGCTTATACGTTTGCGAAAAAAGTTAAAGCCACAAACAGCAAAAATATTACTAATACTTTGATACATCTATAAAAACCTCCCTCTGTTTTATTGATTTGTGAGTTATTTTATTTCACCAGCAGCCCCTTAGTTGTATAATTTTTATTTTTGTAACTCATACTTATGATATAAGTTCCGCTAACAATATTATCTGCTTCAAAAGTAATTTTATTTTCACCTGAATCAGCATAGTAGTTTTGTATTTCCTTTACCCTTCTTCCATTAACATCAAATATAGTTATATTTATATTTTCTGCTTCTATAAGAGTAAAAGAGATTATTGCAAAATTGTTAAAAGTGTTTGGGACTAACATTTAGTTTTATATCTCTTTATTTAATTCCAGTCTATTTTTCATCTATGTCAAGTGAATCCTGTACTAATTCTTGCCTAATAAAAAATCATTTATGTTCAGTATTTTCAACAATTACATTTTTTCCCCCATTATTATCCAAGTCAAGATATTATATCCATACATTTACCTAAATCGGTTGAATCTATGGAAGGAAAGAAAATATCATAGAATTGATAATACATTATTCTGGTTCTTGTGAATGAATAATTTATTGCATATAAATAATTTTTATCAGCATGTATTTATATTAAATACACCTTCGTTTATTTTAATTGATGAACTTAAAGTATCTCCGCTATTATTTGATAACATTATGTAATAATAAAATCTTTCCTCAGGTTCATACTTTATCGCCCAATATTTTAAATAAACTTTATCAAAATCAAAAGTTGCTCAAATTTATTTTAACAAATTCTTCGCTCCTTAAAGAATCTAGTAACTTATACTAAGTAAAATCGGTGTTTTTATATTTTATATAAAATAGTAAATATCATTTTTATATCCGATTATTCTATTATAAATAGATATAAAATAAGAAAAATTTCCATCAGAGGGAATATAAAAATTACTCAGTCTTTTCTAAAGAAACAGAATTATGATAAAAGGTTAATATCCTGGCTCATATATATTCATTATTTATCTTACTATAGATTAGATAAAATTCAGTGAAATTAACTTTATACTAATATAAATCTCTAAATAAATATATTATGTTATCTTAATATATAAACATTAACATATTAACTAATACCCAATTATATAAACTAAAACCTACATCAAAATATAATACATATACAAAAGTATTCCCTCCAACCAACGAGAGATACAAATACTATTTAAGCTTAGTATTTAATTTACAAAACTCTTCAAAACATTCATTCCAAGACCAATACCCCCACATAACCGAATTTAAATCATACTCTAAACCATTACATACAAAAATATTATAATACTATACCAAAAATTTAAACTCATACCTTAATTAAAAATATTTTCCATTATCATCTAAAACATATAATAAACCTCCTAAACCAATAATTACAATTTATCCCTCAAAACTTACTACAATAAGAAACCAATAAAATTATTTTATGCTATCTATACATACATATTCCCTCCAACCATTATTTTAAACAAGAGTGATTTAAAGTTATATTATTAATACAATTAACACTACATATAAAATCTGAATAGATTAAATTCCCATAGTTATCTAAACCCAATCTTATTAACTTATATACTAAATACGTAAATAATAAAAGTTATTAATATTCTCTTATAAAAAAATATATTTGAATTTAAAGATTTTGTGTTGGACCAACCCATTTCATACATTCATAAAATATATTAAATATTTATATGTCTTATCGAATAGATTTAATGAGTGAACTTGCTTGACTCCATTTTTCCCTCCCAGCAAAAGTTATACGAAAAAAAATCAAAAATTATGCCTTTTGAAATTTTTCAAATAGACAAAAATTGTAAATCCTGTTTTCTTACGCTTGAAAATGTAAGTGAGAATAGAATCTTAGAACTGAGAATTACTTTTTATTAAGGTTATCAATTTTAATATTTAAGCCGTCAAAAGCAGTAATTATTTTCTTGCGTTCGGCAGCCGGAAGCTGGTAGCTTAATTTCGAAATATGGACTTCATCTTCTTCGCTCAAGTGTGTAATAAAAAGTTTTTCCGGTTTTAATCCCCGGAATGAATTGAGAAGTTCTTCTATACTTAGGTGTGTAATTTCGCTAATTATAATATCTATCTTATTCTCTTCAAAGAGAAACAAATCAGAAGAATCTCCAATATCGCCGGTAAAGAAAATATTTCTCCCTTTTGTTCTTATTAAAAAGCTGCTGCACGCAAAAGATAATCTTCCGCTTTTGTCTAAACCGGCAATTCGCATTAAATGAGAGTTTTGTTTAGCTGTAAAACTTAAGTCTGCAAAAACATTTAACTTTTTCTTTTGCTCAAAAGGTTTGAAACTAAGTTTAAAGCCTAATTTTTCTTCAAAGATGTATGACTGGTAAAGAAACTCTTTAAGAAAATCAGTTTGACTCTCGTGACAAAAAATATCCAGTGATTCCTGCCTATTACTCAATTTCATCTGTATTATTAAAGAAGGTAAACCGGAATAATGATCGGGATGAAGATGGCTGATAAGGATTCCGTTTATTAAATCGAAAGCTACTTTTTGATGAAGCAAGGCACGCGATATTCCATCTCCTGCATCAACAAGAAGATTATACTTTTCCACCATAATAATAAAAGAAGAATGATGCCTTTTTAATGAGGTTTTTCCCGACCCCGTCCCAATAAATTTTATTTCCAAAATTACCTTATTCTATGTTTACAATTCTTCCGTCAAGTTTAAATTCTGAATTTATTACCTGTAAAAAATTTTTCGCTTCATTTTCACTGGCAAATCTGCCAACATAAACCACTTCAAAAGTTGTACCGCCGACAACTTTTTCTTTTATCTCTGAAAAGAATCCCGAATCTTCAAAATCTTTCTTTAAAGATTGCGCATTATCTATTTTACTGAAAGCTCCTGCCTGGATTGTGTATTTATAATCTATTTGTTTCTTCTCGTCAGGTTTCTGTTCCTTAGTTGAAGGTTCATTTTCTGATGGAATTTTGTTCTCGGCAATTTTGATATACGGAGATTGTGGATAATTTTTTTTAAGCTTATCTAATTGTTTCTTTGCAGTATCGTACAAACCAAGAGCATAATAGTAAGAATAAATCCTGTAGAGAGCTGCATCTGCATATTTACTGTAAGGATAATAATCTACTATTTTTGTATAGACTGCTACCGCATCCTGACCGTTCTCTGTCAGAACACCATCAAGGAACATTAACGAAGGACTATTAGGATACTCTTTTTTAAGCTCGGGCAATTTGTCTTCTACTTTTGATTTCTCCCCGTTTTCAATTTGCTTTAAATAAGTAACAATATCTACATCCTGCGGGAATAAACTTTTTGTAGAGAGAATAAGGAAAAATATTATTAAATATTTGAAAGAATGTTTCATGCACTTAAAGCAAAGTTTCCGCTAACCGGTGTAACTATATTTACTATGTCCCCGAATAACGTTGCGTGTGTTGCCCTGTTTATTTTAACTTTTACATAACTGCCTTGTTTAATATTTTCATCGAGAGGGATTATAACAACTTTGTTTGTATCTGTCCTACCTGATAAAAATTGATCTGATTTCCTGCTAAAGCCTTCAATTAAAATAGTCTCTTCTTTCCCAATCAATCCCTGGTTAATCTTAAAAGATATTTGCTGCTGAAGTTCGATTATTTCCTGCAATCTTTTTGTTTTGATCTCATCAGAAACGTCGTCCGTCATACTATAAGCTTTTGTTCCTTCACGTGCAGAATACTTGAACATATATGCACCGTCATATTTAACTTCGCGGATAATGTCGAGAGTCATAACATGATCTTCATAAGTTTCGGTAGGGAATCCTGAAATAATATCTGTTGAAAAACTGACGCCGGGAATTATTTTTTTTGCTTTATCAATTAGATTTAAATAATGCTCGATTGTATAAGTTCGGTTCATCAGTTTTAGTATTCTGTTTGAACCGGACTGAACAGGCAAATGAATACTGTTGCAAATGTTCGAATGTTCGGCAATGGTATAGAGAAGCTTGTCAGATAAATCCTGCGGATGAGAAGTTGTAAATCTTATTCGCATTGATCTGTCAACTTCTGCACAGGCGGCGAGAAGATCTGCGAAATCATTTTTTTCATCAAGATATGAATTAACATTTTGTCCTAAAAGTGTTACTTCTTTAAATCCTCTTTCTGAAAGCTGTTCAACTTCGGTTACAACAGATTGAAGAGACCTGCTTCTTTCACGTCCTCTTGTAAAAGGCACGACACAAAATGTACAGAACTTGTCACATCCTCTCATAACAGAAAGCCAGGCAGTTAATCCATCTTCACGGAAAGGAACTATATCATCATATGTTTCTGTTTTTGATAACCTGACACCTATTCCTTTTTCGCCACCAAATGCTGTATCAATTAATTCGGGTAGTCTCCTGTATTCATCTGGACCAACAACAACATCAACCATTTTCTTTTCATCGATAAGATCTTTACGAAGCCTTTCCGCCATACAACCCAGCACACCGATTACAAGGTTGGGATTATCTTTTTTTGCAGTTTTAATATTTCCAAGTCTGCCGTAAATTCTCTGTTCAGCATTCTCTCTGATGCTGCAAGTATTTAACAAAACAACATCTGCGTTATCCAATTCTTTTGTAATTGCATAGCCGTAGTTTTGCAGAATACCAAGAACAATCTCGGTATCGGCAAGATTCATCTGGCAGCCGTAGGTTTCTATGTAAACTTTGTTCGTTTCCATTCAAAAAGTAAGATTTAGAAGTGATAATATACTTTTAATTCAAATCCGTTTCAACGTTATAAACGAAACAAAGTACCTATTTACTACCCGATTTTAATAAATTTGTTTTTTAATAAAAAAGTCCCAGAATTCCGGGGCAATAATATTGTTTTTCTTTATAGAGATGACATCTTTCTGAAAAGATGTCATCTCTAAGTAATAACTTATTTAAGCAACATCATTTTTTTGATTTCCGAATTATTTCCCACGGTGAGTTTGTAGAAATACATGCCGCTTGGAAGGTTCTTAGCACCGAACTCAACTTCGTATGTTCCCGCAGGTTTTTCTTCGTTAACAAGGATTGCAATTTCATTTCCAAGAATATCATACACTTTTAGTTGTACTGACAAAGTATTCCCTGTCCCTACGGCAGGGATTGTATATTTTATTTTTGTTGTAGGATTAAACGGGTTAGGATAGTTTTGTGAAAGACTGAAATCCAAAGGAATACTTAAATCTGCTTCAACAACTTCTGAATACTCGAATGATCCATTTGTATTGATTTCTTTTAAGCGATAGAAATACTTATTCCCAAATGAAACATTTTTATCTACAAAATTATATTCCTTTTCCGAATTACTATTACCATTACCTTCAACAAATCCTACTTTCTGCCAAGCCGTACTATTGCTAATTGACCTTTCAATCTCAAAACCATAATTGTTTATCTCAGTAGCTGTTTCCCAGTTAAGATGAATTTGATCATTAACTGTTAAGCTGTAAAAGATGTTAGTTCGACAGGAAGCGGTGCCAGAGACCAGGAAGTAGCAACACGAATACCATCTATTAGTACAATTGGGAATGTCACTTTTTGTCTTACTGAATTTTATTAATAGATGAAAAATCAGTCCCAATAGTGGCTGAAACCAACAGGCAAAGGTTCTGTGCCCGATAAATCAGGATCTATCCATAATTGACTTCATCATCCCCGGCCAAGAATTCGTAACTTATAACAATTAAGTATGTTGTATTCAATAAATATTCTATTCCAACATATGTAAGTGAGAATCATCGTCTCCAGATATTCCTATATTTATCAACCCCAGTAATTTATACTCTTAGCCCAAACTCTACGCTTTATTCGAATTACCAGAACTTGAAATGAAAAAAATAATCTCCATCGTGGAAATGTAGATCAGATACTTATGACCTCTAAAAACGAACATAAATCTGTTTTCCCATCCCCGAGATTGTGTTGTAAAACTACTATTTCCTATCTTCTGCCTGCGAAGATCCGAATCCACGAAATTTTATTTCCAATTGCTGATGATGGATATCCTGAGTATAAGATAGACTACCATTTACTACCTGAATATACCCAGTAGTGCCAGAGTGATGATTCCAGTTTCTCCCACTTACGTTTGCACCACTACTTTCGTCCGTTAATTTCACCAGTAGAATAATCAAAATTTTCTTCTATCAGCAATGACTGAGAAAAAATAAATATAGAGAATAGTATAAAAAATAATAGAATTTTGCACATAATGCCCTCCATTTTTGCAAATGCCCTCAAGGATATTATTTTTATTAATTACCGCTTCTTATTTTTACGGGAGTCCCAACTTACCTCAGAACCAAAAAGAATATAATAAATGAAATTTTTTAATTCAAATATTGCTTTTATTTTTTTTGATTAAAAGAAAACTATTGCAAACGAAGCCCTATTTACTTAGTATTATCAATAATAATTTTAGAAACACGCCATAACAATGGCAAATAAAATAATTATAACTGGCGCCACGGGTTTAATCGGGAAGAACATTTCTTCAGAATTAATCAAAAAAGGAGAAGAAGTAATTGTATTTACCAGGAATACTGAAGAAGCCAAAACTAAAGTGCCAAATGCAAGCCTGTATGTAAAATGGAATTACAACAAAACCGAAGAATGGAAAGAATATATCAATAATTCCTACGCTGTAATTCACCTAGCCGGAGCTAATTTATTTAACAGGAGATGGAGTGAAAAATACAAAAAGATAATTACGGATAGCAGAATAAAAAGCACACAAAATCTTGTCAAAGTAATTTCGGAAGCGGAAAATAAACCTGAAGTTTTAATTTGTTCTTCAGCAGTTGGATTTTATGGAAACTCCGGCGAAAAAAATCTAAGTGAAGACTCTGCTAAAGGAAATGACTTCCTTGCTGACCTTTGCTTTAAATGGGAAGAGACTGCAAAAGAAGTTGAAAGCCTTAATGTAAGAAGAGTAAGTATCAGGAGTGGAATTGCGTTAAGTAAGGAAGAAGGAATTTTGAAAAAGTTATTGCTGCCATTTAAATTGTATGCCGGAAGTACAATCGGGAATGGAAATCAATGGTTCCCGTGGATACACATTAATGATCTGGTCAATGCGTATTTATTTTCACTTTATAATAATGTTAAAGGAGCTGTAAATGCTGTCTCTCCAAATCCTTTACGAATGAAAGAGTTCACTGATGAATTAGGAAAAGCTCTCAACAGACCAGCATTTTTTAAAGTCCCTGAATTTCTCTTAAGAATAGTTCTGGGTGAAGCTGCGGAAGCTGTATTATCAAGCCTAAGAGTAATACCTCAAAAACTGAACAACCAAAACTTCAAATTTGAATTTGAAAATCTCTCCATTTGTCTTAAAGACCTATTAAGATAAAATCTTTCTCATCTTATAAGTTATTAATGACCTCACCCCTGTCCCCTCTCCTTACTAAGGAGAGGGGAAGGTGGGGAGAGGTAAAAATTATAGCCACTGATAACTCCTTAAAATAATCCCGAATGAAGGAAGTCTTCTCTTCTGTTTAGATTTCTCAGTCACTCCGTTCTTTCGGACTGCTTGCTATAAAAAGAATTTTAATTTACTTTTTACTCGTTCATATTTATGGGACACGATTCCCTTATCGAAGACTACGATGCCATAAGGTGGATGTCGCTAAAAAAATTGTAAATAAAAGCTATATCGCAAAACCACTAATATTGTAGATTCTTCAGAAACTTTTCATTCGCCATTTTCAATATAATTACTTAAAATTGTCTTAGTTATAATACATCTCAAGAAGAATTATAGTAATGAACATATTTCCAATTTCTTGATCGTGTTATTCGAAATGGTCAGCCGGTTTTTCTACATTTACAAAAGGAGAAAATATGATAACACAAATAATTAATTTTCTGGTGCTGAGTTCAATACCTTACCTTGTATTAGCCCAGGAAACGAAAGTACCCGATTGGGCACGACCTGGATCAGAAACACATACACAAATATCGCCTCCATCAGATTTTCACAGACCTGCCAGAACTTTAAATGTACCGATTGGGATATTTGAAGGTCAGTCAGATGTTGGAGCAGCGGTAGTGCCGGGAAGTTCCAGTTACAACCCTGATACAAAACAGTATACAATCACCTCAGCTGGTTATAATATATGGTATGTTCGGGATGAATTCCGTTATCTCTGGAAAAAAATATCGGGAGATATTTCACTCGCAGCAGACATAAACTATCCTGATTCATCCGGTTATTTTGATCGCAAGGCTGTTCTTGTTATCCGGGAAAGTCTCGATGATGATTCAAAAGAAGCTATTGTTGCCCTACACGGTGATGGTATGATCCACCTGGCATGGCGACCTGAAAAAGGTCTTCGTATTAAGGATATGGAGTACCGTATCGGCAGCAGGGGCGGTCTTCCCGGTGGTAAGTCACCAGACGATCTTGTAACTGCACATGCAAAACGTATTGGGATTGAAAAACGAGGTGATTCATTCTCGCTTTTTGTCAGCATGAATGGAGAACCAATGAACCAATTCGGCGCTCCGATACAGTTACACTTTAATGAGCCGTTCTACGTCGGCATAGGTTTTTGTTCACACTTGCCTGACAAGGCTGATACAGCAATATTGTCTAATGTCATTCTTATGAACAGAGCCGGTGAGATTCGCTAAAACAAAAAAGGACTTGAGATTTCAAGTCCTTTAAGTTTAAGTTATAATATTATTTTTTAATACCTGTAGTAATCCGGTTTAAAAGGACCTTTTACAGGAACATTAAATATATTCTGCCTGTTCTGGTGTTAAAGTTTCCAGTTCCACTCCTAACTTATTCAAGTGAAGCATTGCAACTTTTTCATCAAGATATTTCGGCAGAACATAAACTTTGTTCTCATAATTTTCATGATTTGTCCAGAGTTCTATTTGTGCAAGAACCTGGTTTGAAAATGAGTTAGACATAACGAAAGAAGGATGTCCCATTGCACAACCAAGGTTAACCAGGCGACCTTCAGCAAGAACAATAATGTTTTTACCATCTATTGTGTACATATCAACCTGTGGTTTTATAACATCTTTTGTATTTCCGTAATTTTTATTCAGCCAGGCCATATCAATTTCATTATCGAAATGCCCGATGTTGCAGACAATTGTTTTATCTTTCATTTTTCTGAAATGTTTTTCAGATACAATATTGTAATTGCCTGTAGCAGTAACAACTATATCAGCTTCTTTAACAGCGTTCTCAAGTTTCTTAACCTGGAAGCCACTCATTGAAGCTTGTAAAGCACAAATCGGATCAATTTCAGTTACGATAACTCTAACACCTGCACTTGCAAGCGATTCGGCTGAACCTTTGCCTACATCTCCGTAGCCGCAAACAACAGCAACTTTACCGGCAAGCATAAGGTCGGTTGCTCTTCTTATTGCATCAACTAAAGATTCACGGCATCCATATTTATTATCAAATTTAGATTTAGTTACTGAATCATTAACATTAAAAGCTGGAATTGCCAATGTACCTTTGTTCATTCTGTCATAAAGACGGTGAACACCGGTTGTTGTTTCTTCGCTTATGCCTTTTACGTGCTGAACCAGTTCAGGATATTTATCCAGAACAGTATTTGTAAGATCCCCGCCGTCATCAAGAATCATAGTAAGAGGTTTTTTATCTTTACCAAAAAACAATGTCTGGTCAATACACCAATCATATTCTTCAAGAGTTTCACCCTTCCAAGCATAAACCGGAATACCTGCAGCAGCAATTGCGGCAGCAGCATGATCCTGTGTTGAAAAGATATTGCAAGATGACCATTGAACTTCGGCGCCCAATTCTTTAAGAGTTTCTATGAGAACTGCAGTTTGAATCGTCATATGTAAACATCCCGCAATCCTTGCACCTTTTAATGGTTTTGATTGGCTATACTCTTCACGGATCGCCATTAAACCGGGCATCTCAGCTTCAGCAAGTTTAATTTCTTTTCTTCCCCATTCCGCCAAAGAGATGTCTTTCACTTTATACGGTAATTTTTCTACTTCACTTTTTGTTTCAACCTGACTCATTAATACTTCCTTTTTTTCTTTATAAAAAAATCTTTATACATATTTCTTAAACGTCGGAACGAGATCGAGATGTTCCCATGTAAATTCTTTTTCATTCCTTCCAAAATGACCATAAGCTGCAGTCTTTTTATAGATTGGTCGTCTTAATTTCAGTCTGCTTATAATTCCTTTGGGAGTTAAATCAACTTCTTTCATAACCATATTAGAAATTTCTTTATCAGGAATAACTCCGGTTCCATTTGTATAAACATAAACGGATACAGGTTCTGCCACGCCAATTGCATAAGCAATCTGGACAAGGCACTCTGTTGCAAGCTTTGCTGCAACAACATTTTTGGCAATGTGTCTTGCTGCATAAGTTGCACTTCTATCAACTTTAGATGGATCTTTACCTGAAAAAGCGCCGCCGCCATGAGGAGCCCATCCGCCATAGGTATCAACAATAATTTTTCTCCCCGTTAATCCGCTATCACCATGCGGACCACCAATTTCAAATCTGCCTGTCGGGTTTACAAAATATTTTGTTTTTTTATTAATATACCTTTCGGGAATTATTTTTTTTATAACATATTTAATCACATCTTCTTTAATTTTCTTCTGGCTTACATCCGGATCGTGCTGTGTTGAAATAACAACTGTATCAACATGGATTGGTTTATTCTTATCATCATACTCAATAGTTACCTGGGATTTTGAATCCGGACGAAGATATGGCATCAATCCATTTTGTTTTTTTCTAATATCTGCTAATTTCTTAACAAGCTTGTGCGCATACATTATAGGCATCGGCATTAATTCCGGTGTTTGAGTACAAGCATAACCAAACATTAATCCCTGGTCACCAGCTCCTCCTCTATCAACTCCCATCGAAATATCCGGCGACTGTGAATGAATAGCATTAAGCACGGAACAGGACTCTGAATCAAATTTATAATCTGCACTTGTATATCCAATTTCCTTAACTGTCTCCCTAACTATATCGGAAACTTCAATGTATGCTTTAGTAGTGACTTCTCCTCCAACAAGGACAAGACCTGTGGTAACAAAAGTTTCACAAGCCACTCTTGCATGTGAATCCTTCTCATAAATTGCATCAAGTACACTATCTGATATTGCATCACATACTTTATCAGGATGTCCTTCGGAAACTGATTCTGATGTAAAAAGATACGACATTGTTTTATTCAGCCTTTAATATTAAAAGATAAAATTTTTTACTAAGTTTTTTTATAATTCAGGTTTTAAAGATACTAATTCTTTTTAAGAATTAAATACTTTTTTTAGCGCTGTTAATAACAAATAATCAATAAAAGTCTACTTCTGAAGAATCCCCTGAGTTAAGTCTTTTATAAGCTCCTCTGACAAAAGAGTTACTGCCAATTATTGAATTATCCAGCAACGCTTTTTCAACATGTGAATTAGTATCTATGATAGAATTTTTAACAATACATTCTTTTATTTTACAACCACTTGAAATAGTCGCAAAGGGACCAATAATTGAATTTGAAACATCAGCATCATCTGCAATAAATACAGGCTGATTTATAACGACGTTTTCTCTCGGCTTAAAGGAACTTTTCTTGTTTAATAAATATTGATTAGTTGATAAGAGCGTTTCAGGCTTACCGCAATCGTACCAACCATCAACAGGGAATGTTGTTACTTTTTCACCTTTATCTATCATTATCTGCAGAGCATCAGTTAACTGTAATTCTCCTTTTGTACGAATGTCTTTTTCAACTAATTCATTCAAGCAAGCAATCAAAGCTTGTTTGTGGGAAACATAATAAAGCCCGACTAAAGCTAGTTTAGAAACCGGGGTTTGCGGTTTTTCAACAAGCTTTTCTATAATACCATTTTTTACAACTGCAACACCAAATCTTTGATAATCCTCAACTTCCTTAACCCCAAGTGAAGAAACTTTATTCTTAAAAACGTCTTTTAGATTAACATCGAATATTGTATCTCCGAGAATTATAAATATTTCATCATCATCAAAAGTAGGAATAGCTGTATAGATTGCATGACCTAATCCTTCCATCTTTTCCTGTTCTACAAAAGAAGATTGAACGGATGGATATTTCTTTTCAATATAATCTTTTATCATATCGCCTAAATAACCGATGACAAATGTAGCTTTATTAATTCCTTCTTCTAAAAGCTTATCGAGTATGTGTGCTATAATTGGTTTGCCGCCAACATTTAAAAGTGCTTTAGGTGTAGAATGCGTATGTGGTTTTAATCTTGTCCCGATTCCGGCGACAGGTATTATTGCTCTCATTTTTTTACTTTTTGGTTAAATACTTTTCAATACTTCAATTTAATAACAAATAAAAAGCCAACTGAGAACCGAGTAAATATCAAGCCTCAGCCATAAATTTTGATAAAACGGTTTCAATACCGGCAGTATTTTCAAAGCAGGCAAGAAGTTTTTGCAGCACTCTGTCGAGAACCGCATCCGGACAGGAAGCCCCACTTGTAAGAATAATACTAACAGTTTCCTTTTTAGGGATAAAATTTTCAGTTGCCACTTCCTTTTTAAGGCCGGTATTGTAATGCTTTATTTGTGATGGCGAAATAATCTTTTCATCGTCCGATATAAAATATGTAGTAAGTTTCTCCTCACACAATTCAACAAGATGTCCGGTGTTTGAACTATTGTAACCGCCGACTACAACAGCAAAATCTGCTTTTTGATTTAACAATTCTATAGTTGCTTGCTGATTATCATAAGTAGCATAGCAAAGTGTATCCTTTGTATCAGCAAAATGCTGGGTGATATTTTCTTTCCCATATTTTTTAATCATTGTCTGTTTTAAGTAATCTGCAATAGCCTGAGTTTCAGTTGCTAGCATAGTTGTTTGATTAACAACTCCTATTTTGTTTAAATCCTTTTCGGGATCAAACCCTGGAGAATATTTCTCATTAAAAAATTCATAAAATTCTTTTTTGTCTCTTTTTCCCAAAATTATTTCCGAAAGAATTTTTGTTTCACTAATATCTTTTACTATTACTGCGGGAGATGATTTAATACTGTGTGAAAATGTCGCTCTTGTTTCTTCGTGATAATGTTTTCCATGAATAATAACAGTATAATCCTGTTCACCGATTTGTGCAGATCTGTTCCAGACTTTTTCAACAAAGGGACAAGTTGTATTATAGCGGTAAGGATTAATTCCAATCTCATTTAGTTTATTTTCTATTTCAAGTGTGGTTCCAAACGCAGGAATAATTACAATATCTTCGGCGGTTAATTCATTCCGGTTTACAAGGTAATTTCCCGAAGTATCCATAAGAAATTTTACTCCCTTGCTCAAAAGGTCGTTGTTTACTTCGGGGTTGTGAATCATTTCACTTAAGAGAAAAATTCTTTTGCCGGGATTTTCATCAATTGCTTTGTAAGCAATTTCTATTGCATTCTCAACACCATAGCAAAATCCAAAATGCCTGGCAATAAAAAATCTCACAGAACCAAAATCGAGCATTGTGGGTGTAAAATTCCTTTTCCGCGGGTCATCATTCTTTCTGTAATCTTTAATCCGCGAAATAACTGAACTCTTATAGAAATCAGGAATATCAAATTTTTTCATCGGTGTTATAAAATTAACAAATATTAAGCCCAATTAAATGGGCAATTAACATAACCACTCTAAGCTTCAGGAAGAGTCTAAACATAGTATTTGCAGGTCATCTTTGCTATATTTCAAACCCTAAAAATTGGATTTTGATGGAACTACTAGAAAGATTAAAAAAGATAAAGAACCGGTTCGAACAGGTTAATGAATTGCTTTCCGATTCAAACATTATGAGCGATAGGGAAAAAATGATTAACCTGAGCAGGGAAAGAAGCGAGCTTACAGAAATAATTAATGCTCACGGGAATTATGAAAAAGTAATAAATGATATTGAAGGAAATAAAGAAATAATTGAATCGAAAACAGATAAAGAATTAATTGAGCTTGCCGAAACTGAACTCGTAGAACTCGAAGAAAAAAAAGAAAAAATGGAAGAGGAAATAAAATTGCTTCTTCTTCCAAAAGATCCTAATGATACAAAAAGTGTAATTATGGAAATAAGAGCTGGAACAGGTGGAGATGAAGCGGCATTGTTTGCTTCTGATCTTTTCAGAATGTACTCTCGCTATGCAGAAATAATAAATTGGAAAATAGAACTTATCGATATAAATGATACTGGTCTCGGCGGAATTAAGGAGGTTGTCTTTTCTATAAATGGTGATGGAATTTATGGTGAACTAAAATTTGAAAGCGGAGTTCACCGTGTCCAGCGAGTTCCGGCTACGGAAGGAAGTGGAAGAGTACATACATCTGCTGCATCCGTAGTTGTTCTTCCCGAAGTGGAAGATGTCCAGGTCGATATAAATCCTAATGATTTAAAAATAGATATTTATCGCTCCGGTGGTGCTGGCGGACAAAATGTTAATAAGGTTGAAACTGCGGTAAGGATTACACATTTACCAACTGGAATTGTTGTTCAATGCCAGGACGAAAGATCACAGCTAAAAAACAGGCAAAAAGCTATGAAAGTTTTACGGGCGAGACTTTACGATTTAAAAATGAAAGAAAAAGAAAGTGAAGTTTCGGCGAAAAGAAAAAATATGGTTAAAAGTGGGGACAGGAGTGATAAAATCAGAACTTATAATTTCCCTCAAAACAGGGTTACCGATCACAGGATTGGTCTTACATTATATAATTTATCTGAGATAATTAACGGGGACCTTTCCGAACTTATTGAACAATTGAAGCTTGCTGACAGGACGGAAAAGCTGGAAGCAAGCAATTAAATTATGCCATTCCACCTTTTGTTGTTTCTCTAAGCTTAACTACAAAAATAAATACAAACCCTAAAAGGGAAAGAAGGAAATCAGTAAAATCTATTTGAAAACTAGGTCGGTTTCCAATTAAGAAACCCAGGTATTTTGAAATTATCAATAATGTGAAAAAACCGACATAACCTATAACTCCACGAATTATGGGAACTAAAAAATATTTTTGAAACAATATTCCAATATTATCTTTACTTTCTACTCTTACTTTTGTGAGGACAACACCGCGCATTTAATAGACTCCTTTGTTTTTGTTTTTCAACAAAGTCTAATACTATGCCAGCTACTCTAATAGTTGCATTTTGTGGATTTTTAGAGAGAAATCGAAACAAATTTAGAACAAGTGGGAAATCAAAAATTAATAAGTATGATTAATTATGATACACCTGCTAAAAATCTGCATCAGAATAGTTAGTCCCCATTCCCCCTCTTTTCCAATCTCTTAAACAAGTAAACAAGAACAAAACCTATAATTGCAAGGAAAATATCAAGGGTATCAATAGAAATTGTTCTGTCCGTTCCTGCAATGTAATTAAAATACTTGGCTACTATGATAATTGAAAGGAAAGAGAAAAAGCCTATCAACCCATATAAAAACGAATACCAGTTTATTGAAAAGGTATTAGGATGACTTTTGCTTTTTAGAAAGATATAATAGATTGAAGTTAAAAATTTCACTGCCCACTCATTTTAAGTCGTGAGTGAAAATATAATATTAATATATTACAAGCAATCTATTTTTGCAGGAGTCAAGTATTTTATACGGCTTTTATAACAATTGCGCTTACGTCATCCTCAAATTTGCCCGAAGTAAACGAATTTAGCTCATTTTGAAGTGATTCGAGAAGGGATTGGTTCCCATTTAAATTTTTTATTAATTCCTTAAGTTTTTCAGATCCGAATTGTTTTCCGGCTTTTGAGCGGGCTTCTATAATTCCATCAGTAGCAAGCAAAATCAAATCATTTGGTTCTAGTTTAACAGATTCTTCCTTAAAATCTCCGTCAGGTGCAAATCCTAAAAGAAGTCCCTTCGATTTTACAGTTTTAACTTCATTATTTGAGTTTTGCTTAAAAAGGATTGGGAGGTCTCCCGCACCGGCATATCTTATTGTCTTATCTATGTTATTAAGTAATAAAATAGAAAGCGTCGCGAAAACTTCTGAAACTTTAGCATCCTGATAAACATATCTGTTAACCTCCTGCAAAATTTTGCCTGGAGAGTATTCCTTTGAATTTTGCAAAGCTCCCCTGATAGCGCTTCTTACGTAACCAGCATAAGCAAATGCAAAATACCATGCACTCCATTTTTTACCCATAACATCCCCAAGTATTACGGCAAGATTATTTTCATCAAGCTGGAAATAATCAATAAAATCACCGCCGGGAATTCCCTGGAAAGGTTTATGCCATTGGCTAATGTCAAAACCTTTAAACTCCGGTGACGAATCAGGAACTACTTTAGCACGTAGAGATTCTGCCGCGCTATTCAGCTCATTTACAACTTTAATTTTTTCTTTATCAATATTCTTTATTATCGCACTTATTTTAGCAGCAACAACTTTAGGACCCGATTCTTTTGTAACATAATCTGTGATTCCTAATTCGTATCCTTTGAGTATTGCATCTTCTTCATTCTGTGAAGTAAGAAAAACAAAAGGAATAGATTGTAACGCTTCATCTTCCATAAGTGTTTTCCTGAATTCAAAGCCATCCTTCTCCGGCATCATAACATCTGATATAATTAACTCGGGTCCGAATGATTTTAATAATTCCATTGCTTCATCTACGCTTGTGACAGCTTTGCAGTCAAATCCTGCATTATTAAGATTGAACTGAAAGAGTTTTATTATTGTAGAATCATCATCAAGAAGCAAAATTTTGTGTGTGCCATTATTGAAAGAGTCTTCAATATTTTTCTTTGCACCATAACTCTTATAGATATCCGTTCGTTTTAATAATGCTCTAACTTTTATAAGCAGTTCATCTACATCAAAAGGTTTTGTTATAAAATCGTCACCGCCCGCGTCTAATGCAGTTGATTTATCTTCAAGACTTGTTTTAGCGGTAACGAAAACGAAAGGCAACATTCTGTAATTTTGATTTTCTCTTACATTGCGGCAAAAAGTAAATCCATCCATTTCATCCATCGTTACATCGCAAAGAACAAGATCAATATTCTTTTCCTCTAAGATATCGAATCCTTCATTAGCTCCTTTAGCTTCAAAGGTTTGATAATCATTATACTTTAAATGATGTGCAAGAAGTTTCCTTATTGTTATATCATCATCAATTATCAAAATAGATTTTTTGTAATTATCGATCATAGCACTTTTTACCAGACAAGAGGATTAGGGACATTGTATAAATTATTATTAATAAAAAAGGATAAGGCTTGGGATACGAAAGTCTTACTTAGAAAGGATATACTCAAACGAGCATGAAAAAAACTTACCACTATGGTACTTCCAACATATTATTAAAAATAAAATCATAACTATTGGGTTTTTATCAGCCAAAACTTGCTACTGCTTCTTCCTTTGTTTCAAATGATTCAAACACTCTGTACATTCTTGTAAGTTCAAACATTGAACGTACGTTAGGTTGAAACCCGACTAATTTCAAGTCTCCACCGATCGCTGTAATTTTTTTCAATGACACCACAAGAGCACCAAGGAAAGTTGAATCAATAAATTCGCAGTCTGCAAGATCAACAACTATCCTCTTCTTCCCTGATTCTATATCACTTACTAAAGTTTTCTTAAAATCCTCGGCTTCCTTTAAAGTGGCGCGAGTTAAGTTTACTTTCTCAACAGTTATATCCCCTACTTCTTCCTTAACGTATTCCTGAAACATATTAACCCGCCTTTTCGAATGGTCTGTTTTGAATATGATATTTTTCCATAAGCCTGTAAATAGTTGCTCTGCCAAGTTGTAGTTTCTTTGCAGCTTCAACTATGTTGCCGTTTGTTACTTTAAGTGCATGACGTATCGATTCTTCTTTAAGTCTTTCAAAAGGAACAATTGAGTCATCGCTAAATAAACCACCGTTTAAATCAACACTGCCGTTTGACTGTTCAGCTTTTATATGCGGAGGTAAATCTTCAACATCAATAATATCACGCTCTGCAATAATCAAACACCTTTCAATCGTATTTTCGATTTCCCTGATATTACCCGGCCAGCTGTACTCATATATTAACTTAAGAGCCTTTTTGCTGAACCCCTTAACATTTTTGCTCAGTTTTTTATTAAATAAATCTAAAAAGTGATGGGCAATAACTAAAATATCTCCTTTTCTATGCCTTAGTGGAGGAATATATATGGGAAATGAATTTAACCTGTAAAACAGATCTTCCCTAAATTCTTTATCGTCAACAGCTTTTTTGAGTTCGCGGTTTGTAGCTGAAATAATTCTTACATCAGTTTTAACTGTGTCTGTTCCGCCGACTCTTTCAAATTCTCTCTCCTGAATAACTCGTAACAGTTTAGCCTGGAGAAGCATTTCAAGTTCACCAACCTCATCTAGAAATATCGTACCTTCATTCGCAACTTCAAACTTTCCAAGCTTCTTCTGATAAGCTCCGGTAAATGAACCTTTTTCATGACCGAAAAGTTCGCTCTCCAATAATTCCCTTGGGATAGAAGCGCAATTAACTACGATAAAAGGTTTATCTTTTCTTTTTCCATTATAATGAATTGCTCTCGCAATTAGCTCTTTACCAGTTCCGCTTTCACCATGAATTAAAACAGTTATGTCGTTATCAAGAACCTTGGTTACTAACTTAAAAACATCCTGCATTTTTCCATCGGCAGAAATAATATTGTCGAAGCTATATTCTTTCTTAACATTTTCCTTAAGATTATGAAGCTCGCGTAAAAGATCATAATTTTTAATTGCATTTTTAATTGATGGTTCCAGTCTTTGCTGGTCAATTGGTTTGGGAAAATAATCAAATGCGCCGTGTCTAAGCGATTCAACAGCTACTTCAATACTCCCCTGAGCAGAAAGAATAATCACCGGCAGATTATCATCAAATTGTTTTATTCTTTTTAAAGTTTCCAGACCATCGAGACCTGGTAACATAATATCAAGAAGAATAAGATCGGGTCTTTGTGTTAAATTTCTTAAAACATCTTCGCCGTTCGTAAAAGTCTGAGCCTGGTATTTCCATTTATCTTTCACCCAATACGATAAGAGTTTTGAAATCGCTGGTTCATCATCAACGATAAAAACTAATTTGCTCACAATGCCTTCCTTTTTATTCGTTTTTAGTCAGTCTAACTATAACCGTGGTTCCTTCATTTAGCTCGCTTTGAATTGAAATGGAACCCTTATGTAAATCCACTATCTGTTTAACAAAAACCAAGCCTAAGCCCGTTCCAGCACTTTGCTCAGCGGATTTGTTATCACTAAAGTATTTTTGAAAGATATAAGGAAGGTCTTTTTTGGCAATTCCAATGCCAGTGTCGGTAATTATTACTTCAAATTCTTTAAATAAACTATGTGCAAACACTGATATCCTGCCCCCTTTTCCAGTATACTTAATCGCATTGTTCAGTAAGCTGTTATACATTTGTTCAAGTCTTTCTTTATCCCCCTCTACATAAATTTCTTCGTCAGGTAGTTCAACAGTTAAATGTTGATTTTTATTTTTAATATCTTCCCTGTTTTTATCAATCACTCTATTTAACAGCGAAATACAATTGAGCCTGTTTTTTTTTAAACTTATTTCACCCTTTTCAAGCCGGGTTAAGTCGAGAACACCGTTTATAAGTTTTGCTAGTCTTTTTCCTTCTGAAAGAATAACTTCGTTAAATTCTTTTTTGTGTTCCTCAGCCATTGAAGGATCGGAGGCTATTGATTCAGCAAAACCAACTATCGACGCTAATGGAGTCCTGAATTCATGAGAAATATTCGATATAAATTCCGATTTCATTTTATTAAGCTCTTCAAGAAGTGAAATTTTTTGCAGCCCTCTTGATCTTTCAATATTTATGATTCGCCTGGCTTCTTTATATTTTTCGCTCAACTCACTTATTTTATCTTCTAGTTTTTTTATAAAGGATAGACTTCGTCCCATCCCGATTAAACCTTTAATATTTTCTTGATCAAGAAGAGCTTTAACCCTGAACTTAAATGGGAATTCGTTTCCGGGCTTATCAAGTAAAACTGCTTCGAAGGTTGTTACTTTACCATCAGGAGATAAGGCTTTTTGAAAAGCACTCAGCACAAGAGATTTAGAGGAAGTTTTAACGACTTCTATAAAATATTTTCCGGTTAATTCTTCCGGTTGATAACCAAGAAGAAGTGCCCCACTCTTATTTATGCTCTTTATATAACCGGAATAATCAAGAGAAAAGATAAGATCGTCGGAAACTTCAATAAGAGATCTTAGTTCATCCGAATAAGAAGGGAGAATTGTTTCAGAAGATTTTTGATCCGGCAAGGTTATTTAATGTTTTTATGAATATCTAATTAGAAATATATTCAATAAAAAAATAAATAAAAAAATTTTATGGGGAGAGATTAAAAAAACTAATTGACAATTTCTTCTTTTTGAAGCGCTTCATAATATTTTCGAATAAGATTTTCATAATCTCTCGAAAAACCTTCGCGGACAGCTTTGTTCAATTCATCTTTTATCTTTTCAAGATTTTTATCATTACTTAGATTTAAATCCTGCGGTGATTCTCTTACTATATTCTGACCTGTACTAGACTCCCTGTTCTTTTCAAAATCTCTTTCATTAATTGACCTCTGCGCATCGAGCAGCTTTGAAAGAATTCTTTCCTGTTTCTGAACTAAATTATCATCAAGCTTTTCAGTGTTCATATCTTTTACAACTTCCTGCATTTGTTTAAGCACGTTGTCAAGATTTGATGAGAGACTTTTTGATTTCCCCTGTTCTTTTGCTTCGTTATTTAATTGATCCAAAGATTTTCGGATAAGGTCCTGCTGTTGAGCGAGTCTTTGCATTTCTGCCTGCTGCTGCTGAGAAAGAGAACCTTGCTGCATCTGTTTAAGCATTTGCGTAAGATTATTAAGTCCCATCTGTTGACCTGATAATTTCTGAAGCTGCTGCATCAATGACATCATTCCACCCTGACCTCCACCCTGCATCATCGCCTCCATAGAACCCTTTAACAAAGTGGATGCTTCATTCAACGACTCCATCGCATTTCCCTGGCTGATTGAAGCCATACTGCCATTCCTATTCTGCAATGACTGAATAGATCTTAACATTTCTCTTTGAGCATCACCCAGGCTTTTTCCCATCTCTGGAGTAATTGCAAAAGTTTTTTGTGAAAGTTCGCTCATCTGTTTTAGAATCTTTCCAAGATCATTTTGAATATTATTTTGCTTCTGTGCATTCTCATCAAAAGCCGATGAATTCTGGTCAAGCTGTTGTGCCTGGTCCTTAAGTTTCTCCTGCTGTTTTGATAAATCGATTAGATTATCAAGAATTTTCATCATGTCTGTAAAATTCTGCATCTCGTTCATTTGCGACATAGAAGATTGGATATCTTTCAACTGCTGATTCATCTGAGACATATTTTTCTGCACCTGCTGCTGGTTCTGCATAGCCATCTGTTTATTGTTCTGCTTCATATTTTGTTCAGCCTGCTGGGACTTTTGTTGATTCTCCTGCTTCTGAAATTCTTCTTTCAGTTTTTCCATTTCTTCCTGGGGCATATCCTTCAGCTCACTCATCTTTTCAGAAAGCTTGTCGAGTTCATCAGAAAACTTTTTAAGATCTTTTGTCATTTGTTCCTGCTGTTCACCTAACTTGTCGCTTTGAGATTTATCCGATAAATCGCTTTCATCTGTCTGGTTTTGTAAATCTTTTTGTTTCTCAGTCATCATTTCAGATCGCTTGAGAAGTTCATCTACTTTTTGTTCAACCTGGATTCTCTTTAGAAGATTTAAAGTTCTTTCAATACTTTTTTTAAACTGGTCCTCATCCATTTTAAAATTCTGGAAGGAATCCTGCGTTTGCTGACGGTTAAGACTTTGCATTGCTTCCTGCAACTTCTTAAAAGCTTCTTTAAATTCATCACTTGTCAATTCATCCATCATTTTCTGTAATTCCATATACTTTTCTAAAGTCTCTTTTGACAGCAAATTATTTTCCTGCATATCTTGCTTCATCTTGTTAAATTCATCACCGGTTTTCTGAATTTTATCCTGAAGCTTTTCATACTTGTCTAAAGTATTTTCAATCTTCTGCTTCTCTTCCCATGTAATTTCTTTCTTATCCTGTTTTAATTCATTATCTATTTTATCAAGCTCCTTTTTTAGTTCTTCAGCTTCATTCATCGTTTCCTTTAATTGCTGCTCAATATCATCGTGGGATTTATCAACTCCGGAAAGAATTTCATCCAACGAAGGAACCCTCACCATAAAGATTTGTGATTTTGCAGATTTTGGACCGCTGACATTATCATTATCAAAAATTTCCAAATAATAACTAACAACATCATCGGTTCCCAAATTTAAATTTGTAAGATTCCATACATAATCTACATTTAATTCCTTTTCGTTCTTAGTGAGAGGAATTTCGAAAGAAGAAAATTGAGTTTGTGGAGTTTCATACCTCGAAGCTGATAACCTGTAATGCAAAAGTAATTTTGTAAAACCGTAATCATCGGATACTTTTAAAAGGAGTGGGAGCCTGCTGTCATTTGCCAGGGAAACGTCTTTGTTCGGAACAATCATTTCAATTGAAGGATAATCATCATAAAGAGTTTTTATAAGATATGTTATCGGAGAAAGATTTTTGCTCCCTGTTAAATCCTCTATGTGAATTTTATAAGAATTATCTTTCATTACTCTGAAATTACCGGAAGCTTGTGTTGATTCCTTATTAAGCTGAACTTCGGTCGAATCTTGAAACAAAAGTTTTGCATCTTTTAATTCTTTTGTAGAATTGAATTTCACTTCAACTTTGCTTCCCTTTAACGCAGAAATGTTGCCGTTATCTTTTTGTTGATATGAAGAAATTCCCGAATATGAAGGCGGAATTACTGTTATATCTAAATTCTTAACTATAGGTCTGTCAATAACTTCGATTGAGTATTCTTCACTTTTGCTGTCTTCAGCAAAAACATAATATTTTAAAGAACTCCTCGAGGATTTGTAATCAAAATTGTAAACGCCATTAGAATCAGGAATCAACTTTTGATTTTGGAAACTAGTTTCTTCCTTATCTTTTAATGCAAGATAAACTGATGAGGGAATTCCCCCGTTTACTTTTACAGAAATATTAACATCGTCTCCTTTTGTAACCTGTGCATCCCCTGGAAAAACTTCAAAAGAATATCTCTGAGGTGGAATAAATTCACGGTTAAAGTTTACTATTCTATAAGATGCGGCTTGCATTCCAGGAGCAAAAATAAATATCAAAGATACAATTACCGAGATGCTTAAAAAGTAAATGAGAAGTTGCTTAACTTTCTTAAAATCAACCACGGATTCGAATCGTATATTTTTAGTTTTTTCATAAACCTTTTTAAATGACGCATCAACCAATCCGGAAGAATACATTTTATTATCGATACCGGCACTAACTAACTGGATTGCATTAAGAAGATCATCTTTTATTTGAGGGAAATAAGCTGCGACCTTACCCGCAGTTTTGAAATGATCTCTTTTGCCGAGCAGATCAAAATATCTTATTAAAGGTTTTATAAAGAGAAACCCAAATGAAGCAACAGCAATAAGAACAATTACAGAAAAAATAATTGTCCTTAGAAGAGATGAATGATGCAGGAGCATTTCGAGAAAAGAGAAAGAGGTAAAAACAAGAATGATAAGAATTAGAGAAAACAGCAAACCTATAAAAGTAACAAAAGCTTGTTCTTTCTTATCGAGCTTATCAAGTTTAGTTAATATTTCCTTATAAAAATTTGATTCAATCATTTTTTACATCTGCCTTTTCTCATCACTCATAATCTCATTACTCATCATCTCATTTTCCTAATTACTCAAAGCATATAAAACAAGATTAGCTCCAAACTTCAAAGCTTCCTGCCTTTTATTTTCAGGGTCATTATGAACTTCAGGATCTGCCCAACCGTCGCTTGGGTTTGATTCATAAGTGTAATAAACAGCAAGTCTTTTATCGATAAAAATTCCAAAACCCTGAGGCGGTTTTCCATTGTGCTCATGTGTTTTAGGCGGACCGGACGGAAAATTGTAAAGTATGCTATATAGTTCATCGGAAAAAGGAAGCTCGACAAAACTTTTATCAGGAAAAACTTTTTTCATTTCCCTTCTGATCGCTTTATCCAAACCATAGTCATCATCAATATAAAGGAAACCTCCACTCTCGAGATATTTCCGAAGTCTTTCAGCCTGATCATCCGAAAAAACTACATTACCGTGACCTGTCATAAAGAGAAAAGGATGAGAAAAAATTTCATCAGTTGAAATATCAACAAAAGTGTATTCTGCTTTTACTTTTAGATTTGTATTAGCCTTTAAAAAATTCAAAAGATTAACTTCGGCAGAAGGATCGTTATACCAATCGCCGCCGCCATTATATTTTAACCGGGTAATCTGGAATGCTCCCTCGGTTTGAGGCAGTGTTTCTATTGAAAAAATTACTAAAAGAATTAATACTGTTTTTATCATTTTTATTGCAAAAGAATTGCGGACAATATATCCCGAATGTTATTGAATATCAATTAAGAAAGAAGTCGGTAATCGATTTTGCCATCGCTGTATGTTTGTTTAAACCTGTGTATTTTTGTTTTGAAAAACTTAATTTTGGTAAATGAAGTGGCAATAAATAAAGAATGGCACCTGAAAAACAGAATGCCGAAAAATCCGACATTCGAAGAAAGAATGAACTGGCATATTGAACATTCAAAACACTGCAATTGCAGAGAAATGCCTGACAAGCTCAGAAAAGAAATTGAAAGCTATAAAGCAACCAAAAAGAAATAAGGAGAAGTGAAATGAAATACTGGCTTATGAAATCTGAACCGGATGTTTTCTCTATTGATGATTTGAAGAAAGTAAAAAAAACATATTGGGATGGTGTGAGAAATTATCAGGCAAGAAATTTTATGAGAGACGAAATGAAGAAAGGCGACAAAGTTTTATTTTACAACAGCAATACAGAACCGACCGGTGTTGCCGGAATTGCAGAAGTAGTTAGAGAAGGTTATCCTGATCATACACAATTCGATCCAGGCAACAAACATTACTTCCCTTCAGCCGATCCTGCAAAACCAGTCTGGTATATGGTTGATATTAAATTCGTTAAAAAACTTAAAACGTTTATCCCGTTGGATGAAATAAAAAATAGTCCTAAACTAAAGAAGATGAGACTTGTTCAACGAGGGAACCGTTTATCTGTTATGCCTGTTGAAAAAAAAGAGTTTGATGAAATAGTTAAAATGGGAAGCAAATAAAATTTTTG
The DNA here is from genome assembly GCA_963727535.1 of uncultured Ignavibacteria bacterium. Classification (GTDB taxonomy): domain Bacteria; phylum Bacteroidota; class Ignavibacteria; order Ignavibacteriales; family Ignavibacteriaceae; genus RBG-16-34-14. The sequence goes on along the minus strand of CAVSGR010000006.1, from coordinate 691,325 downwards.
ATTTATGAATTACGATTTATGATTCTTTAACCGAATTAATATTTACACCCATTGTATTTGAAATAATTTTAAAATCATTTTCACTTATTTCAAACATTCCGCGCCTGAAAGGATAACCCCATTTCTTTTTATCTTTTATAAAACTGAGTTCTTCAATCAGAGGATGTATGAGAACTTCATCACATTCTATAAATTTCATATTTCTACGCCAGGGATGAAAATTGGGAGTCATTACAGCTTGATATGGTTTATCATCCGTGATAAATCCGATTGCTGTAAACTTTTGTAATTTTTCACCATTCTCAAATGAAACTTTAGATGAATAGAAAACAATCCAATCCCCATTAGCTAATCTTTTTAAATTATGAGGAGCACCATGGTTCGCTTGAGTAAAACCCCCCTTCTTTCCTCTTTCAACATGATCCTTTGAAACTACATTTATCCAATATTTCATCTTATTTTCTTAAATTTTATAAATAAGTTAATAATGTTAAAAATATCTTACACAAAAAAAAACGGATTCCTTCATAGACTATTTCCTCTTTTACTTCAATTGCCTAAATTAAACAACAATTCTATTTATATAATAAAAATGGTTTGAAGATCATTTCTAAATTATTTCTTTTTGTTTTCATTCTTGGATTAGCTCAGAACTTCCCCCAACAGCTTAATATCAGGTTTGACCACCTCACTGTTGAAGATGGTCTCTCACAAACTACAGCTAATGCAATATTACAGGATAAATATGGTTTTATGTGGTTCGGCACACAGGATGGGCTTAACAGGTATGATGGATACGAATTCAAAATCTTTACACACGAATCAGGTAATAAAAACTCATTAAGCAATAACTACATCTGGACAATCTATGAAGATCAAGACGGGATTTTGTGGATCGGCTCTTTCGGCGGAGGCTTAACACGCTTTGATCCTGCCACAGAATCTTTTACACATTTTAAACACGATAAGGGAAAAAAAAATTCACTTTCCAGCAACGATATCTTCGGAATATTTGAATACCCCGAAGGAACATTATGGCTTCGTACCGGCAATGGGATAAATAAGTTCGATAAAAAAACAGGCAAAGCTTCCTATTACCTGGAGCGTTATATAAGTGCTTTAACGATGCAGACACCAGGTTATATTTGGACAGGTGTCGATTCGAACCTTGTTAGACTAAACATTAAGTACAGAAGAGATTAAATATTTTTCTTCTTATCCTGAAAACAGCAAATTAAAATTTGGCTTTATTAACGATTTAGTTTTAGATAATAATAATTTATTTATATGCTGCCGTGCAGGCTTAGTCAGCATTGACCTTAACTCCAACAGTTCTTCCATAGTACCGGTTCCTAATGTTTTTGAAGGTAAGAAAGTCACTTTTAATCATTTACTAATTGACAACAATTATTACTTGATAGGAACCAGTAATAGTTTGATAGTTTATGATAAAAATCTTAAATCAGTTTCCCGCTTTGTACACAATCCTGAAAAACTAAATAGTTTAACTCACAACAACGTGGTTTCACTTTATAAATCAAGAGAAGGAATTATCTGGATAGGTACATATGGAGGAATAAATAAAATCAATAAGATGAAAGAAGACTTTGTATTAGTTCGGCATGACCCTGATAAAAAAAATAGTCTGAGCCAGATGAGTGTAGGACCCATTCTCGAAGACTCGAAAGGAATTACATGGATAGGAACTCCTAACGGTTTAAACGCATATAATCGTTCCACAAATGAAAATATTATATTCAGAAATATTCCCGGTAGAACCAATTCGTTGAGTTCTAACTATATTCTTTCACTTTACGAAGACAGTAAAGAAAATATCTGGGTTGGAACACGGGGCAGCGGCATAATACATAAATTTAATTATGATAAGATTGCCGGAATAAAAAATATTTCTTTTAAAAGAATAAAAGCTTACGATCCAAAACTTGGTTCAAGCCGTGTTCAGACTATTTACGAAGATAAACAAGGATATATCTGGACCGGAACCGGGGGAAGCGGTTTAGTTCGTATCGATCCACAAAGCAACAAAATAAAATCATATCCGCCGGCAACAGATGGCTCAGGACCGTCACACACATATACTTATTGCATTTATGAAGACAGTAAAGAAAATTTCTGGATAGGAACGCCCACCGGCGGGTTAAATCTTATCGATAGAAAGAAAGAAAAATTCCTCTATATCAAACACGATGATAATAAAGCGAACAGCTTAAGCAATGATATAATTCTTACAATATTTGAAGATAGCAAAAATCAATTATGGATTGGCACATCAACAGGTTTGAACAGGATGGATACGCCTATTGAAGAACGTATGTTTGAAAAACTTAAAGACTCTTCATCAATATTGTCATTTACTCATTACGGAAAAGAAGACGGTTTGCCCAACGAAGTAATTTATGGAATACTTGAGGATGACAGTGGTTTTTTATGGCTCAGCACAAATAAAGGTCTGGCAAAATTTGATCCTTCATCCGGTAAAGCTGTAAAAGTTTTTGATATGAAAGACGGATTGCAGAACAATGAGTTTAATCAGAATTCTTTTTTCAAAAATAAAAAAGGAGAAATGTATTTCGGTGGTATCGGCGGATTAAATATTTTCCATCCCGACAGTATAAAATCAAATAATTATGTCCCCCCTGTTTGCTTTATTGATTTTAAATTATTTAATGAATCAGTTCTATTAAAAAATCAAACGAATGATGATGACTTTTTTCTTGAGAAATCAATTTATATGACGGAAGAAATTGAACTCTCATATAATCAGAATGTAATGACTTTTGAGTTTGCAGCATTGAATTACATCTTATCTGAAAAAAATCAGTACGCTTATATGATGGAAGGATTTGACCACGACTGGATTAATGCAGGCGGTCGAAGATCAGTGACCTATACAAATCTCGATCCGGGTGAATATACTTTTCGCGTTAAAGCTTCCAACAATGATGGAATCTGGAATGAAAAAGGAGCCGCAATAAAACTTTTCATTTTGCCACCTCCCTGGCTAAGCTGGTATGCTTATCTTTTTTACAGTGGAATTTTTTCGCTAGCTGTATTCCTTTTTATAAGATTCAGAATAAATAAAGCAAGAAAAGAAATTGAAACAGAAGCAAAAATTGAAAAAGCTAAATTAGAAGAAAGAGAAGAAGTAAGAAAGAAAAGTTCTGCCGATTTTCACGATGAAGCGGGGAATAAGTTAACAAAGATATCTCTCTTTACAGAACTGGCAAAAGCCGAAGCAGAAAGTAATCCATCTTTGAAGGAATATCTTTACAAGATTGAAGAGAATACAAAAGAGATTTCATCCGGCATGCGGGATTTTATTTGGGTACTCGATCCTGCTAAAGATTCCTTATATGATTCTATCAGCCGCTTAAAAGATTTTGGAAGTTCAATGTTCGATTATTCTGAAATTCATTTTAATGTAAAAGGTTTAACTGATGAAATGAATAATATCATTCTTACTATGGATGAAAGAAGAGCTTTGGTGCTAATCTGTAAAGAAGCTATGAATAACTGTCTGAAATATTCTGGAGCAAAAAATGTGGAACTGATAATTTCTACCAGTAATAAATTTATGGAATTAACACTAAAAGACGATGGAAAAGGATTTAACGCTGATGAAAAATCAAAGGGTTATGGATTAAGTAATATGAGAGAAAGAGCAGAAAAAATAAACTTCACTTTCAACTTAAATACTAATTCCGAAGAGGGAACAAAAATCACTTTGAAAGGCAATATACCTCATATGGGTAATTGATAACATATTGTTTATTTACATTTTTAGTAACCGAAAAAGAACAATTAAAAATGGCTGAAGAAAAACAAGAAATAACTGTTTCGATTGTTGAAGACGATGAAGAAATAAGACAAATGCTCTCTTTAATAATTGATCGCTCGCCCGGTTATGCCTGCAAACAAACTTACAACGATTGTGAAACCGCCATTGAATCCATATCAAAAAGTCCAACAGACGTTATATTGATGGATATTCATTTGCCGCAAATGTCGGGTATAGAAGGTGTAAGGATTTTAAGAGATAAGCTTCCCGGATCAGATTTTATTATGCTTACAATTCAGGAGGATAATGATTCGGTTTTTAAATCACTTTGCGCAGGAGCAACTGGCTACTTACTCAAAGACACATCTCCGGCAACATTATTAACTGCCATAAAAGAAGTCAGAGAAGGCGGCTCACCAATGTCACCAAGCATTGCAAGAAAAATTATTTCCTCCTTTCGACCTAATTCAGAATCACCTCTCTCTAAACGAGAAACAGAAATACTCGATATGCTTTGTAACGGGGATAATTACAAAGCAATAGCGGATTCATTATTTATAAGCGGGCATACCGTACGTGCACACATCAAAAGCATTTACAAAAAACTGCAGGTTAGCTCACGCGGGGAAGCCGTTAATAAAGCCATAAAAGACAGGCTTGTTTGAATTTCAAATCTCAAAATTCAAATCTTTAATTTTTTACAAAGCTGGAAAATCAAATTACCTCATATGGGTAATTGCCGTCTGGCACTTATCAAATTAGATTGTGTATCAAGGTAAATCACTAAAGACTACTATCAATAAGGAGCCTTATTAATGAAGAACACAATCTACATTTTTATTGTTGTTTGCTTTTCCTTTTCTACTTTTATTCAAAGCCAGGAAATACCCAATGCAGGATTTGAAAATTGGAGCGGTAATAATCCTGTTGACTGGTTAGTAGTTAATAATCAATTGTATAATAACGTTACACCCTCTTCAACTGCTCATTCAGGATCTTCCTCACTTAGAGCAGAGATAATTGAATATTCTTTTCCCCCCGCTCCATCAGTTCCTGCAATACCACTAATTTATGTTGGCAACACACCTGGCGCAACAATACCTGTAAGTCAAAACTATTCCTCAATGTCAGGCTTTTATCAATACTATCCCACAAATACAGGTTTGAATTTAGGACCATCTTTTTTAGTTACTCTATATGATAATGAAAATAACACAGTTGCTCAAGGTGAAGTAGACCTGGTCTCAGAAACAATATCTTCTTGGCAGAGTTTTGCAGTTCCGCTCGATTATTCAGATGGTAGCGGTAATCCTGCTACCAAAGCATCAATCACTATTTCAATAAAATTGGAAACTTCGGATTTTGGATCTGTTTATGGAACATATTTTCTTGTAGATGATCTTGCTTTCGAAGGTACAACTGGTATTACAAAAGAAGATAACAATATCCCAGCCGGTTTTTCTCTTGAGCAGAATTATCCAAATCCGTTTAACCCTGCAACAAACATTAATTTCAATTTACCGGAAGAATCTTTAGTTAATCTTAAAGTATTTAATATCCAGGGAGAAGAAGTTGCTACTTTAGTAAACGAAAAACTTTCTGCCGGCACTTACAAAACGGACTGGAATGCATCTGAAATGACCAGCGGCGTTTATATTTATGTTCTAAAAACAAAAAATATTATATTATCCCGTAAAATGATTTTAATGAAATGACATTCTTGTCATCCCGGAAAATCAATCTCCTTGATTTATCCGGGATCTTTTTTGTGAATATAAATTTATTACAGAAAGATAAAAATCATGAAAAAAGTATTAAAAACCTTTTTGCTTGTTACTTTTGCAATCATTTCATCATTTGCTCAAACTGACATAGAAGGAAGCAAAGATCATCTTTTAATAAGCAGGTATCCAGGTTCTCATATCGCTTATTATGATGAGCAGGATTATTCAACTTATTCAATTGCTACTGGACCTGTGACCGGATACAAAACAATTAGCGACTGGCTTGAAGTTGAAGGAAAATTCACAAGAATTTATTATGAGCTTGAAGACAATACAAGCATAACACAAATCTTTATAAACTACCGGAATGCAATGGAGAAAGCAGGATTTGAAGTTCTTGCCAAAGGTTTATTTAAAGACAGGAATGTTAAAAACGATGTTGGAGGCGGCTCCTGGTTAGGGACCTTTTATGCAAAGAATAACTATCCGACAAGTGCAAACATACTTATGGGTGCCGGTTCTGCTACTTCGGGAGGAACATGTTTGATTACAGGTAAATTGTCGAAACCTTCAGGAACAGCTTACGTAGTTGTTGCAGGCAAAGAATACAGCGATAAGAAGAAGATTTATATGATCGATATCATAGAAGAAACAAAAATGGAAGATGATCTTATAAAGATAAATGCCGATGAAATGCTTAAAGGAATAAAAGCGGACGGTAAGATCGCTTTGTACGGAATATTCTTTGATTTTGATAAAGCCGAAGTGAAACCCGATTCCGAACCGACATTAAATGAAATTGCAAATCTTCTTAAAAAAGATACGAAGCTGAATCTTTATGTTGTTGGTCATACGGATAACAAAGGTAAATTCGATTATAATGTTGACCTTTCAAAACGAAGAGCAGCAGCTGTTGTAAAGAAGCTTACAACAAAGTACGGAGTAAGTTCAACCCGGTTAAGTCCCGATGGAGTCGGACCACTTGCTCCGGTTTCAACTAATGAATCTGAAGATGGAAGAAAACTTAACCGGAGAGTTGAATTGGTGGCAAAGTAATTATTAAACCTGTCTTGTTTTCCAGGGCAGGTTATTTCTTTTAATCTTTGCCTTAAAAGATATTTGAATCCCACCGAAATTTTACTTAGAATAAGTCAATCATTTTCTACTGATATTCTGTATTTTAATAAAAAAAAGTTTTTATTCGGAGGATTAATGAAAAAGCTTAAGGTTTTATTTCTATCTATAATAACTGCATTTTCAGTTTTATCCTGCAGCACAGTCCCTTTAACAGGAAGATCACAGCTAAATCTTATTCCTTCCAGTGAAATACTTTCCCTCAGTTCTCAACAGTATGACCAGTTTCTAACTGAAAATAAAGTTAGCAGCGATGCAGCGCATGCTGCACTTGTAAAAAAAGTCGGAACGAACATTGAACACGCAGTTGAAAAATATCTTGCACAGAATAATTTGAGCAGCAGGCTCGATGGATATAAATGGGAATTTAATCTTGTACAGGATGACCAGGTTAATGCGTGGTGCATGCCGGGCGGCAAAGTTGTAGTTTATACAGGAATATTGCCTGTAACAAAAAATGAAATTGGTTTGTCCGTTGTGCTTGGACATGAAATAGCTCACGCAATTGCTGAACATGGAAATGAAAGAATGAGCCAGAGTTTAATTCAGCAGCTTGGGGGAGTCGCTCTTTCAGCCGCTTTAAAAGATAAACCACAGCTAACACAGGACTTATTTCTTACTGCATATGGAGTAGGCTCAACTATTGGCGTTCTCGCCTACAGCAGGACACAGGAAAGTGAAGCTGATCATCTCGGATTAATTTTTATGGCAATGGCTGGCTATAATCCGGGCGAAGCTGTTGACTTCTGGCAAAGAATGGCTGAAATGAATAAAGGAGACAAACCTCCCGAATTTTTAAGTACCCACCCGTCCGATCAAACAAGAATTGATGATATTAAAAACTGGCTGCCCGAAGCAATGAAATATTACAAAAAATAATCAGTATTGCTTCTCTTTATTTCTGAGGTGCAATAACAATATTGTAATTAAAAAGAGGAGTTTTTAATATTCCCATTAACCTTACCCAAAGAGGAAGTATTTGTTCTATACCTCTTGAGGCTGTTATATCTCCAATATCAATAATATTTTTTTCTTGCCACCCAAAAGAAACAAGAAGCTTTTTAACATCGGCTTTTGCATCTGCATCATTGCCGTTTATAAAAATGCTATGATCTCCCGGAACTATAGAAGGATTTACCATAACCATAGCAGTTACTGTATTCAAACTCTTAACAACTTTTGCTTCAGGATATGTTCTTTGAATTTGTTCGGCTAAAGAATCTGTATTTGAAATAAAAAGCGATGGCGGCATGCCTTTAGAAAAATCAAGAGGATTAGAAATATCGAGCATTACTTTGTTTGCAAGATTTTGCTTTCCAGCTAATTCTAACGCAGGCATCGTTCCCATTCCGTTTGTCGCATTTACAATTAATTCACCCGAAGCTGCTGCTTCTGAAAAGGTACCAATCTCAACATTACTATTATTCTTGTGCCATTCACTAAATGCAGGTCTGCCAAAATTATCCGGATCAGTTTTAGCTAAAAGATTTTTTACATCACGCGTCCCAATCATAACCTGGTGATTTAACTGAGTTAGTTTTTCCGCAATAGTTTGACCGACAACACCGGTTCCCAAAACTCCAATTTTCATTTTACCCTCTGTTTTATTTGTCTCTTTAATTCTTAAAGTATTTTTCTCATCCTGTAATGTGGAATTACATCGAAAAGTGTATGTGCTTCTTTTACAATGTGATATCCGTTTTTCTCATAGAATTTAATAGCAATATCACGCGCATTCAAAATAATATTCTTTGCACCTTTTTCTTTAATTTTTTCTTCAAGATAAGAAAGAATCATCTTGCCAATTCCTTTTCCCTGCCATTCTTCTTCAACAGCCATGTATCTTATCTGTGCTTCTTCGTCAGAATTAAAATGCGCTCTGCCAACCCCAATTGGAATTCTGTCTTCATTACAAACCATTGCGTGAATCGATTTATCTTCAAGCTCATCTTTCTCGCTTCCCTTCGGCTGGTTCCATGGTTTTCGTAACATTCTCCAGCGGAGATCGTAGTATAACTCAAAATCTTTCGGGGAAATTGGTTCGGTAATAATCATTGAAATAACTTCGTCATCCTTCGACTTCGCTCAGGATGACTGACATTTTTACTGTCACTCTGAGCGAAGCGAAGAGTCTCATTAATTTTTCAGATTCTTCGTCCCTTCGGGACTCAGAATGACAGAAATAATTATTGTCCGTTATTTCCGAAAAGATCATTTTAATTTTCTTCCGGAGATTCTTCTTCATGGTCATTTGCTCTATCAAGTAACTTCTGTGGGAGTGATTTTGTAGCTTTAGCTCCAAGAGATTTAATCTTCTCTGCTCTTTTAATAAGATTACCCGAACCTTCGGACAATTTTTTCATCGCATCAACATAGCCTGTTTTAGTCTGGTCAATGCGGTTACCGACTGAAATCATGTCCTCAACAAATCCAACAAATTTATCATACAAAGCTCCGGATTGTTTAGCAATCTCAATTACATTCTGGTTCTGGTATTCCTGTTTCCAGATATTGGCAATTGTTCGTAATGTTGCAAGTAAAGTTGTAGGACTGACAATTACGACGCCTTTATCAAAGGCATCAACATAAATATTTTCTCCAAATTGAACAGCAAGACTAAATGCAGGTTCAATCGGTATAAACATTAAAACAAAATCGAGCGAGCCTTGTTCAAAAATATCCTGGTAACGTTTTTCACCGAGTCCTTTTATATGTCTTTTTACGGAATCAATAAAAGCTTTAAGATTAATATTTTTTTCGTCTTCATTTTCAGCCGATACAAATCTTTCATAGTTAACAAGAGTAACTTTAGAATCAATTATTATTTTTTTATTCTCGGGAAGATTGATAATAACATCGGGTCTTTTTCTTCCTTCGTCAGTTGTGTAAGATTCCTGTATTGTATATTCTTCACCCTTTCTTAAACCTGATTTTTCTAATATTCTTTCAAGCTGAATTTCACCCCAATCACCCTGTGTTTTTGAATCTCCTTTCAGTGCCTTAACAAGATTCTGAGCATCCTGGCTCATCTGCTGATTTAATTCTTTCAAATTAAAAAGCTGTTGTTTTAAAGATGCAAAACGATCAATACTTTCTTTATTTGTTTCTTCAACTTTGTTTTGAAACTCCGAGATTTTTTCCTTTAAAGGATTCAAAATCTCCTGCAAATTATTTTTGCTTTGTTCCGAAAATTTGGTAGTCTTCTCTTCAAAGATTTTGTTAGCAAGATTTTCAAACTCAGTTGTAAATTTTTTCTGAAGTTGTTCTATTTCTGTTTTCTGTTCATTTAATTTATTTTGAAGATTGTTGTAGTCCGATTGAATCGAAGCAAGCGAAGAATTCAGGTCAATAACTTTTGCACGTTCACTTGTGAGTTCAACATTAAGCTGCTTATTATTCTCTTCGTAAATCCTATTACGTTCTTCAGCTTTGCCGGTTTGTTTCTCAGACTTGTTCTTTACCAATAAATAAGAAACAAAAGCTCCAATTAATAATCCAATTATGAGATATATAATTTCCATACCTTAAGTTCTCTTTTTTCAGGCAAGAATTCAAGAGAATGGTTCGGGCTTTTAATATTATATTTGCTATATGCGGATTATCTAATATTTGGGGTTTTTAGGGAAATGAATTTTGTTAATTTATTTAACGTGATTTTAATTGATTATAATTTGACTAAAATCCTTCTTCTTGGTTTAATTTTTTAATGAATAAAATTCCAAAAAATCAAATTACTCATCTCCTTCAAAGGGTTAATGAAGGCGATCAGGAAGCGTTAAACAATCTTTTAAAGCTGGTTTACGATGAAGTCAAAAAAATAGCTTCAAGATATTTATCTAACGAATATGGAAAAAGAACTATCCAAACTACAGAACTTGTACATGAAGCTTACTTAAGATTGGTTGGCAATAAGAATTTATCATTGGAAAACAGAAAACATTTTTTTGGTTCAATTGCAAATTCGATGAGGCAAATTTTAGTAGATAATGCAAGACAAAGGAATGCAATAAAAAGAGGGAGCGGGAAAACAAAAATAACTTTGGATAAAGTTGCTGTTTTTTCATCAGAAAAAGATGAAGAAATTTTAACCCTTAACGATGCCCTGACAAAACTTGATTCATTTGATAGCAGACTATGCAAAATCGTTGAACTACGATTCTTTACGGGACTAACAATTGAAGAGACTGCCGAAATCCTTTCTATATCTCCTGCGACTGTAAAAAGGGATTGGAGGCTTGCTAAAGCATGGCTCTACAAAGAAATGGAAAACTGAAATCAAAAATCAAATAAATAAATGAAATTGTAATTTTGGATAAATGGGATAAAATAAAATCTTTATTTCGCAAGGTTATAGAACTTCCTCCCGAAGAAAGAACCGCCTTTTTAGATGAGAAGTGTAAAGATGATCCTCCTTTACGAAAAGAAATTGAATCTTTGCTGGAATCCGATCAAAAGGTTGAAGACTTCCTTGAAAAACCCCTTCTTCAAAATGATGAATTAAATTCTGACAGCAATTCTCCGGATAATCTTATAGGGATGAAAATTGGAAACTACCGGATTGAAGAAAAAATTGGTGAAGGAGGAATGGCTAATGTGTATTCGGCAATTCGTATCGATGAACAGTTTAAGAAAAAAGTGGCTGTTAAATTCATTAAAAGGGGAATGGATACAGATGAAATTATAAAAAGATTTAAGATTGAACAACAGGCTTTAGCAGGTTTGGATCATCCTTTTATTGCAAAAATAATTGATGCGGGAACAACCGAAAACGGACTTCCATATTTCATTATGGAATTGGTTGAGGGAGAACCGATAGATGAATATTGCAAAAACAATAATCTAACTATAGAAGAAAAACTTAAGCTGTTTAGAAAAGTTTGTTCTGCCGTTCAATATGCTCATCAAAATTTAATTGTTCACAGAGATATAAAACCCGGCAACATTTTCATAAAACCGGATGGAACGCCAAAGCTACTTGATTTTGGAATTTCTAAGCTACTCGATTCTTCAACCGAGCAAACTAACCTGACCAGGACCGGTTTTAGATTAATGACTTTGGAATATGCGAGCCCGGAACAATTTAAGGGGAAGCAAATAAACATTGCAACAGATATATATTCTCTGGGAGTTGTTCTATATGAATTACTAACAGGTAATTTCCCGTATAAATTTAAAAACTCGCTCCCCTATGAAATTGAAAGAGTTATTTGCACCACCGATCCCGAAAAGCCAAGTACATCTGCAAACAGTGATAAAAATAAAAACTTTGAACAAGAAAATAAAAATGAAAATTCTTATAAAAATATCTCCACAACTAATTATAAGAATTTTGCAAAAATAAAACGAAAGTTATCCGGTGATATAGATAATATAGTTCTAAAGGCAATGCAGAAAGAACCGGAAAGAAGATATTCCACGGTTGAGCAATTTTCGGAAGATATCAGGAGACATCTTGAAGGGCTACCAATATTTGCTCGAAAAAATTCTGTGGGATACAGAAGCAAAAAGTTTTTTGAAAGACATCGAGCCGGAGTTATAACTGCTTTTTTATTTGTATTGATAATTATAGCAGGTGCAGGTGCAATTATTTTTCAATCTCAAGTTGCAACGAATGAAAGAAACAGGGCAATACATGAAGCACAAAAATCTGAGAGAATAAATGCTTTTTTACAGGATATTTTCGCAGCACCAAATCCTGAAGTAGAAGGAAAAGATGTAAAGGTAGTTGATGTTTTAAAAAATGCTTCTGAAAAAATTAATAAAGAACTTTCTGATGACCCTGAAATAAAAGCTGCTGTTATGTACACCATAGGGACAACTTATATTGGATTGGGATTATACGACGATGCAGAAAAATATCTTAAAAACTCTTTAGAAGTAAGTGAGAAAATTTTTAGCGCGGATGATCCTCAAATAGCAAAAGTAATGGAGCAGCTTGCCTTTAATTACCAGCAAAAAAGCAATTACAAAAAAGCCGATTCATTATATAAAAAAGCTTTAAAAATATTCAGACTGAAAGGAGGAAATATTTCTTCGGATGAAGCAAAAGGATTGAGTGATTATGGAAGTTCTTTATATAACCAGGGAAAATATGATGAATCGAAAAAATACCAGGCTGAAGCATTGGATGCATTCAGAAAAATTTATGGCAATACCGATCCTCATGTGGTCAAGTCATTAAATGATCTTGGAACGGTTGCCGGGGAAACCGGTGACTGGAATACAGCAGCAAAATATATTAAAGAAGTTCTCGATTTCTTTTTAAAAACCGACGGTAAAGAAAGTGTAAATTATTCACGCGCCCTCAGTAATTATGCAACTATACTTGAAGTACAAGGCAAGCTTGATGAATCTATAGAAGCTCAAAGAGAAGCGGTTGGAATCGAAAAAAGGGTGCTGGGGAAAAATCATCCTGATGCAATGTTTGCACAAATAACGCTTGCTGATGAATTGACTAAACGTGGAGATTATGTTGAAGCAGCAAATCTTTCAAAAGAAGCTATGGAATCGCTTGATAAATCCTTACCTCATATAAATTCCCTTACTGCATACTCCAGGGTCATTTATGCTAAAGCTCTTATTAAGCTGGAAGACTTTAAAAAGGCTTTACCCTATTTAATGATGCTTTACAAATACGTAAGAAGCTTTATTCACCTAACCACTGGTTGTTAACAACAACTAAGGCTTTACTTGGTGCTTGCCTCGTAGGATTAAAACAATACACCAGGGCAGAGCAGATTCTCACGGATTGCTATTCAAATATGGATAGAAATGATGAGGGTAAAAAATATTTCAGAGTTTTAACCTTACAGAATCTTGTAAAGATCTATAAGACGACGGGAAATAAAAAAGCTGAACAAAAATATGAAGCCGATCTTAGTAAAGAAAACTAGGCTTATTACTTCAGCAACACCAGCTTCTTTGTCTCTCTAAAATTCCCTGCAGTTAAAGTATAAAAATAAATTCCGCTTGCAAGATTGGAAGCATTAAATTTGATTTGATAATAACCTGCAGATTCTTCTTCATTAATAAGAGTAGCTACTTCCTCTCCCACGATATTATATAGTTTCATCGTTACAAAACCCGCATTTGCCACCGAATATTTTATTGTTGTACTCGGGTTAAATGGATTAGGATAATTTTGTGATAATTCAAATTTATCAGGCTTCATAAATGAAGCCTCTACAATCTGAGAATATTTAAATGAACCGTCATTATCTATTTGTTTTAAACGGTAGCTGTACGTTCCTGCTGTAACATTTTCATCAGTAAAAGAATACTCTCTTGACGAATTACTGTTTCCATTCCCTTTTACAAATCCGATCTTTTCCCAGGAGTCCTGACCGGGCGAAGTCTGTGACGAAGCCCGTTCTATTTCAAATCCATAGTTATTTACTTCGGTTGCAGTGTGCCAATTCAATTCAATGCTGTTGTCAATTACTGAAGCAGAAAAAGTAGTAAGCTCTACAGGCATTGGTGTGCAGGCTCCGCCATCAATTATTTCTTGCTTAGTTGGATCTATAGCGTTACCGGAAACACTATACGTACCACTTAATCCGCCTTCATTTAACAAGGGAAAAAGCCCACAAAAGCTGGTAAGCTGAGAATTGCCTGATATCTGAAGATTAGATCCAACAGTAGTAAGGTTGTTTAAGCCATCTAAGTTAGCAAGCAAAGCATTATTATTTATATTAAGAGGACCATTAATAGTTGTAATATGATTTAACCCGTTCAAGTCTGCAAGTGAAGAATCATTGTTCACAAAAAGATATGAGCTAACAGATGTAATATTGCTTAATCCATTTAAGTTTGTAAGTGATTTATTGTATTGAACATCAAGTCTGCCGCTAAAGCTTGTAATGTTACTTAACCCGTCTAAGTTTGTAAGTGATTCATTGTTATCTATCACAATTCCGCCGGCAGATGTAATATGACTTAATGCATCTAAATTGGTAAGGGACGGAATATCAACTATTAAAAGTTGTCCAACAGATGTGATATTACTTAATCCATTTATATTTGTAAGTGAAGTATCAACCTCCACGGAAAGCCATCCACCAACAGAAGTAATATTGCTAAGTCCATCTAAATTTGTAAGCAAATTATTTCCTGTCACTTCAACATTTCCACTAGTAGAAGTAATGTTGCTTAACCCATTTATATTGGTAAGTGAGTTATTGCCCCCTATCTCAATTGCATTGGCAGATGTAATATGATTTAATTCATCTAAATTTGTAATCATACTGTTAAACTGTATACTAACAGCTCCCCCAACAGTTGTAATATTATTTAATCCATCTAAATTTGTTAATGAAGAATTGTTATACACGCTAAGATCTCCGCCAATGGATTTAAGTGAATCGAGTGGTGATAAATCTGTAATATTTCCAGGTGTATCTTCTTCTATTGTAAGAGCACCGGATACTGAAGTATAATTATGAGTACTAAAATTATTAATCTCTGCCTGTGTTGTAAGAGTTGCATCACCAGGATATGTTTGGGCTTTGTTTTCTGTTAATAAGGATAAGCTTAATAAACACCCTAACAAAAAGGTGTACTTATTTTTAGTAAATATTTTCATTTTGTTTCCTCTTTTACTTTACAAAAGATTCTATCCTGATCGAATTAAATATAAGAACCGGTATCAGCCAGGGTATTTGCATATGCGGATTATTCCCTGGTTTAGGGTCATCAAAGAGGAATTTTTAGTAATTGAAGGTCTAAAGAAGCTTTATCTTTTTTCCGAGTTCATTCAGAAGAGAATCATTTTTAATGATCCCCAAAACTTTCTTTATATCATTGTACAAAACCCTGTCCTTAACCAAAGGCTTTATAACTTTTCTTATTTCTTTATAAACAATTGAAGTTCCTTCGCCGCACTTTAAAGGTTTAAGAAATTCTACTGCCTGCGCTGCTGTCATTAATTCAATTGCCAAAACGTTTTCAAGATTGTGCAATATCCTATAACATTTTTGTGCAGCAATAGAACCCATCGAGTTATGATCTTCCTGGTTTGCAGATGTTGGAATAGAATCGACACTTGCAGGATGAGCAAGAACTTTATTTTCGGAAACAAGACTTGCAGCAGAATATTGTGCAATCATTAAACCGGAATTCAATCCGCCTTTAACAGCAAGAAATCTCGGGAGTCCGCTTAAATTTCCATTCACCATTCTTTCAATTCTTCTTTCGGAAACATTGGCAAGTTCTGAAAGAGCAATCCCCATAAAATCCATTGCAAGTGCAATCGGCTGCCCGTGGAAATTTCCTCCTTCTATTTTCTCATTTGTATCTGCAAAGATTATCGGATTATCATTTACGGAATTTATTTCAATTTGTACTCGTGATGTAACATAATCTATTGCATCTCTCGATGCACCGTGGATTTGCGGGACACAACGAATCGAATATGCATCCTGTACACGCGGATCATTTTTAAGATGAGATTTTCTTATCTCACTATTCTTGATAAGTGAAAGAACATTTTTAGCAACTGCAATTTGCCCGGGATAAGGTCTTAATTTATGGAGCTTGGCAAAGAAGGCTTTATCTGTTGCACGTAACGCTTCGTGAGAAAGAGAAGCACTAATATCAGCAAGCTTCTTAAGTTTATTTGCTCGAATACAAATTAATGAAGCATAAGCTGTCATCATTTGTGTACCATTAATTAAAGCTAATCCTTCCTTTGCTTCGAGCTTTACAGGAGTAAGCTTAAACTTCTTAAAAGCAGTTTTAGATGAGATTATTTTTTCTTCTGGAATAGTTTCTTCTTCAGGATCTTTGGGAATACAAACTCTTCCCTTCCCAATCATTGCTAAAACCAAATGAGACAGTTGAACAAGATCTCCGCTAGAACCAACAGAACCCTGTGATGGAATTACAGGAATAATATTATTTTCAATCATCTTAATCATTAATTCCAGTGTAGATAATCTTATTCCTGAATATCCTCTTGCAAGAGCATTTAATCTCAACAGCATCATAATTTTTACAATAGCAGGAGGAAGATATTCCCCGCTTCCGGCAGCGTGACTAACAATAAGGTTTTCCTGAAGCTCAAGGATATTTTCTTTTGAAATAGTTACATTGGCAAACTCTCCGAAGCCTGTTGTAACACCGTAAATCACTTCATTATTATTTACCCATTTGTCAACAAGTGCACGGGACTTATTTATTCTTTTCTTTGCTTCAGCAGTTATTTCAAGTTTAGGATTTGATTTAAGAAAGAACTCTATCTTATCGAGAGTTAGCGATTCCCCATCGATTAAAATTTTATTTTCCATAAACCATTCTTTTAATTTTATCGGAATTATGACGGTTGGTTTTATACTTTATATGAATTTTTGAATCATCATATTTTGTATCGAGTACTTCTGCAAGTGTATGAATTTTAGCTGCCGTTTTAGAGTCTTCCAGGTTTAAATCAATATTTTCTTCAACAAAAGTATTTTCACTCAGTTTAGTTAATGTTTCTATAAGAGCAGAAATATTAATTCCTTTCTCAGCAGATATTATTAAGCTATTTTCATAAGTATTTGTAACATAACTTATTTTTTGTCTTTCTTTCAGCAGATCGACTTTGTTGAAAATACGGAAAATGGTCTCCTTATTACCTACAATATCTTTCAAAGTATCTTCAACAACTTTTATATGATCTTCAAAATACGGATGTGAAATATCAATTACATGAAGTATAACATCTGCATCACGAACTTCATTTAATGTGCTCTTAAAAGATGCCACAAGATGTGCGGGAAGTTTTCTTATAAATCCGACTGTATCACTTAAAAGAATTTTACTTTTCTTATTTAAGTTCAATGCTCTTGTTGTGGAATCGAGAGTTGCAAAAAGTTTGTCTTCTGCAAGAACACCGGACTCTGTAAGTCTGTTAAATAAGGTTGATTTGCCTGCATTGGTATATCCTGCAAGACAAACTCTTATAAAATCTTTTCTGCCTTGTGTTTGTGTATTTCTCTGTGATTCAATCTTTTTAAGATTTTGTTTTAGCTGACTTATTTTTGTCCTGATAATTCTTCTGTCCGTTTCAATCTGCGTTTCACCCGGACCTTTAGTTCCGATGCCTCCGTATTGTTTCGATAAGTGAGTCCATGCTCTTGTTAATCTAGGCAACAAATATTGCAGCTGAGCAAGCTCGACTTGAGTTTTTGCCTCTTTTGTTTTCGCCCTCGAAGCAAAAATATCAAGTATTAAACCACTTCTGTCTATAATCTTCCTGTTTAAAGTTCTTTCAAGATTTCTTACTTGCGTTGGTGAAAGGTCATCATCGAAAATCACAATATCGATCTTATCATCTTCAACAACATTAACCAGTTCTTCAGCTTTTCCTTTACCAATATAGAATGCGGGATCGGCAGAATGTTTTGCCTGAACAACTTTCCTTATAGTTTCAGCTCCTGCGGTCGATGCTAATTCTTCAAGTTCATCCAAGTGTTCTTTAACTATTTCGGAATCAACATTTCCTTTAATTAATGCAACAAGTAAAGCGCGCTCTACAATTTTTTGAGAAATTTCTATCAAGTTACCTTCTATTTATTTATCAATTTCGTCATTCAGAGAGATGACATCTTTTGAAAAGATGTCATCTCTATACCGTATTTTCAATATTCCCAAGTAATTATACCTAATTTTTACGAACCATTCCAATTGCTAAACTTCAGCCATTTCCTTTTTCATATTTCTTGCAACAAGCATTTCAATTAAAGCGATAATAATTGCAGCAAAGATGAATACTTTCCAGAGTTCGGATCCAAACCTCGCCTGAAGTACAACTTGTGCAGGATTTTCATCTTTATTTATGCTGAAGTATTTTCCTTTAAAATCTATAGATGAAAGATACTTTTCAAACTCTTTATCGGTTATTGAAGTTGTGGCTGATTCGAGTGGATCGTGATTAATTGAAAATTCATTTATTACCTTGTTACTCGAATAAAATTTTATAAACTCCTGTCACATCAGTATTTGAATATGAAAGAAATCCTGACTGAGAAATATCTTCGGGACTAATAAACTCTTCAGACTTTCCCGGTTTTTCTATTTTGATACCACCAACACTTTTATTAGCTAAATTAAGATTGACAACATCTCCGGCAAAATATCTTTCTTCTTCTTTATTCTTAGACGCAAGATAAAAAACAGATTTATTAATCAACGGGGAAAATATTCCTTTAACCGGAAGATCCGACCAACTTAAAACAGGACTTGTATTCAAAACCAGAATTTTTCCTGAACCAAATTTATACTCGCTTAAAAATGAAGATCCATTCATCAAGGTGATAATGTTGATTCCTTTCCCTTGCGGATCAATTCGAAGATTATGGTAAATATCGGGAGATTCAATCTTCTTTTTTGTTTGTTCATTAAAGAGATTACTGAACAAAGGATGATTGAATTCTACTTTATCGAAATTTACTGAGTTATCATTTTTACCTGCTTCACCGAAAGAGCCTTGAACTATCGGTAGACTAAAAACATTTAGTGTTTTCTGAAAATCTTCTGAAGTGGTTTTGCTACCGGGGAAAAGAAATAAGCCGCCGCCATTTTCAACATATTGTTTTAGTCTTCCGGGATCTGTTATCTCGGAACCGACAACAAATACAACATCATATTGATTAAGATTTATGGATAAAAGCTGCTGCAGACTTTTTTCCGTAATGTTAAAGATTTCATTATTCCCGGATGAAGCGAGCGCAAGTTCAATAAATTTTATATCGGTTTCATCATTATAAAATATCACCAGCGGAATTTTATCAGGAATAAAAACTGTTGTATATCTCCTGTTATCCTGCATAATTTCATCATCTTCTATCTCCGCAAAGACATTATTATATCCCGACCTTTTTAGTAAGGATTCCATCGTTAGAACTGAAGATGCGCCGGGTTGAAGACTTACACTTTGCTGTGCGGTCCTTTCATCATTTACAAAGAGAGAAACAACAAGATTATTAACTCTTGTTGAAGAATAATTTGTCACCGTTACATTAAAAACTACAGGTTTATTTTTTTCAAAGATCTGTGTTTCAACTTTTATATCGTCAATCCCTATATTATAGATTTCTTTTCCAGAGTAATCAAAAGAATATATTTTTGTTTTTTCATCGAGAAGTTTACTGAGATCGGAAAGAGAACCTTCTTTTGAGATTTTACTCTTTTGAAAATCAGAAAAGATATAAATCTCTTTATTGAAGTTTTTCGATTCGGCTAAAATCTCTGCTGCTTTAACTATTGCATTATGCAAATAACCACTTGAATAAGCAGGCTCGGTTGAATTAACCTTTTTTACAAAATCTGTAAGATTTGTTGAGGGTTTTGTATCTCCTTTATTTTTTCCTGAGACCAGAATTAATGCAGCTTCATCTCCGTCTTGCAAATTCTTTATCAATTTTTTTATAGACTCTTTCGCCTGGTTAAAATAAGAACCCTTTGCATCGACAACAGACATGCTGAAAGTATCATCCAAAATAAAAACAGCAGTTGTTTTTGCGGCTGAAGTTGTCCCTCCTATTGCAACACCTTCGAGAGTTGGTCTTGCAAAAGCAAGCACAAGTAAAAGAATAATCAAAACTCTTAAAGCAAGTAGAAGCCATTGTTTCAATTTAATTTTTCTTATCCTGTTCTTCTGAAGTTCTTTAAGAAAAGCTAAAGTGCTGAACTCTATCTTCTTTAACTTTCTCAGGTTAAAAAGATGAATAAGAACCGGAATGGAAGCAGCCAAGAGTCCAAATAATACAGCGGGATTAAGAAAAGTCATTAATTATAATTGTTCAATTTTTTGCTTATAAAAATAGTGTTTTATAGATAGTAAAACTATGGCAGGATTTTGTATTGAAAAGTTTGCCCAAAAAATAGAACTTGACAAACATATTTTAATGAATTATATTTATGTTGTAACACATAAATTGATATGGCAAAAGCTTTATATAAAAGGTTAAAACAGACGAATAAGTTTAATAGTGTAGCGGCAGAAGCTTCGTTAAACCTTCTGATTGCGGCTTATTCAGTGCGTACGATGTTAGACTCAGCTTGTTCGCAGTTTGGTATAACGAGTCCGCAGTATAATGTTCTTAGGATACTTAAAGGAAAATATCCTGACGGTTACCCAAGATGCGAGATCATACAAAGAATGATAGAACCAGCACCGGATGTTACCAGAATTATTGACCGGCTGACAAAAGAAAGACTTGTTGAAAGGTTTCAATCAAATGAAGACAGACGACATTCGATTTCGAGAATTACTCAAAAAGGATTGAAACTCCTGGATAATATTCTGCCGCATCTGCAGGGAACTGAGAAAAGGTTGTCGGAATTACTGACTAAATCAGAGTTAAATGAATTGTCAAGAATTTGTGAAAAAATTTACGATGTAAAAACTTAAAATTTTTTAAATTAGAGTGTGTTATAACACGCTTAATAAATGAAGATATTTATCATTAAACAAATAAAGAGGAAGAAAAATGAATATTAACTTAATTCACCAGTTGTTATCAACTGATAACAATGTAATACTTACAATAATCAGGATTGTATTAGGTTTGGTAATATTACCACATGGTGCCCAGAAATTATTCGGTTGGTTTGGCGGGCACGGATGGAATGGATCGATGAACTTCTTTAAAAATGTTGTGGGTGTTCCCTATGTTCTTGGTGCTCTTTCAATAATTACAGAATCGGTACTGGCAGTTTTCTTAATTGCCGGATTATTCACGAGAGTAGCGGCTTTAGCAATTCTGATTAATATGATAGTAGCTGCTACTATGCACTTCAAGAACGGATTTTTTATGAACTGGAATGGCAATTCAAAAGGTGAAGGATATGAATATCATTTATTAGCCTTTGCTCTTTCAATTGCTTTGATCATAGGCGGCGGCGGAATGTTTTCTTTAGATAGTTTTTTATAATAAAAATTTTTTAAACAAGTATGTGTTAAAACACAGTCTATCAAAATAAAAAGGAGTATAACATGTCAACAATAAAAAATAGTTTTGCTAAATTATTTTTTGATACCGATGAAAGTTTAAGTTTAACTTTCTTAAGATTTATAGCAGCACTGGTAATTTTTCCGCACGGTGCTCAAAAACTTCTCGGCTGGTTTGACGGCTATGGTGTTTCAGGAACTTTGGGTTTCTTTTCCCAGATGGGAATTCCACCTTTTCTCGGGATGCTTAATATTTTAGTTGAGTCAGTCGGTGCAATTCTGCTTGCTGCCGGTTTACTTACAAGATTATCTGCGTTTGGAACTGCAGTAACCATGATTGTTGCTGTTCTTACAGTTCACATTTCCAATGGATTTTTCATGAACTGGAGCGGACAAGCTGCTGGTGAAGGATTTGAATATCATATTCTTTACCTGGCAATTGTACTTGTGCTTTTGGTAAAAGGCGGCGGATCTTATTCTCTTGATAAATTAATTTCATCAAGAGCAGGAAAGAAAAAAGAAACTAAAGAATATGAATTAATAGAAGCTAAATAAATTATTTTCAGGTTAAAAATACTTTTCATATTTAAAACTAAAAAGTCTGTCTCTTTAAAAGAGACAGACTTCATTAGTCAATCACTTCTAAATCAATTCTGAGATTTGGCAATTAAATTTAAAGCACTTCCTGCTTTAAACCATTTTATCTGTGCTTCATTCATTGTATGATTAAGTAAAGCTTCATCTGTTGAACCATCTTTATGTTCGATTATCATTTTTACAGGTTTTCCAACAGTAAGTTCAGAAACTTTTAGTGTAATTTTATCATCTTCCTGAATTTTATCATAATCTTGGGGATCAGCAAAAGTTAAAGGAAGCATTCCCTGTTTTTTAAGATTTGTTTCATGAATTCTTGCAAAGCTTCTTACAATTATAGCTTTCCCTCCCAAAAATCTTGGCTCCATAGCAGCATGTTCACGGCTGGAGCCTTCACCATAATTTTCATCACCTATAACGACCCAGCCATGTCCATATTTTTTATACGCACGCGCAACCTCTGGAACAGATTTATATTCACCTGTATAAACATTTTTAACTTTTCCGGCATCTCCTGTAAAGGCATTTATTGCACCGAGGAACATATTATTAGAAATATTATCCAAATGTCCTCGATATCTTAACCAAGGTCCAGCCATCGAAATATGATCTGTAGTGCATTTCCCTTTTGCTTTTAATAAAACCGGAAGATCCGTAAAATCTTTCCCATTCCAGGGTTCAAAAGGTTTCAAAAGTTGAAGTCTTTCACTATCGGGTTTAACAACAATTTCTATCTCTGCTCCATCTTTTGCAGGAGGAATAAAACCACTTTCACCCTTGTCAAATCCTTTTGGTGGCAATTCTTCTCCTGTCGGAGGCTCTAATTTTACCTTCTCTCCTTTTTCATTTATCAATTCATCTGTTAAAGGATTGAAAGATAAACTACCTGCAATTGCTAAAGCTGTTGTCAACTCCGGACTGGCAACAAATGCAAGTGTCTCAGAGTTGCCATCGTTTCTTTTTGCAAAATTCCTATTGAAGGAAGTAACAATTGTATTTCTTTCACCGGTTTTAATATCCATTCTCTTCCACATTCCAATGCAAGGTCCGCATGCATTTGCGAGAATCATTCCGCCAAAATCCTGTAGCGCAGCAAGTTGTCCATCACGTTCAATTGTAGCTCTTACCTGTTCCGATCCCGGCGTAATTGTAAACTGTGATTTTGCTTTAAGTCCCATCTTTAACGCTTGCTTAGCTATGTTTGTCGAGCGGTCAATATCTTCATAACTTGAATTAGTACAGCTTCCTATCAAAGCAACTTTTATTTTATCCGGATAATTATTTTCCTTAACAGCTTCTTTCATTTTAGAAATCGGCCAAGCCTTATCAGGAGTAAAAGGACCATTAAGATGAGGCTCAAGTTCTGACAAATTTATTTCAACTATACTATCATAATATTTTTCGGGATTTTCCTGAACTTCAGGATCTGCAGCGAGCTGATCTGCAAGACTCTCGGCAAGTGCAGCAACATCAGCACGATCTGTAATTCTTAAATAAGCAGCCATTCTTTCATCGAAAGGAAATAGAGAAGTTGTTGCACCAATCTCGGCACCCATATTACAAATAGTTCCTTTACCTGTAGAAGAAATTGAGGAAACACCTTCACCAAAATATTCTACAATTGCACCTGTTCCACCTTTTACTGTCAAGATTCCTGAAAGTTTAAGAATTACATCTTTTGCGGAAGTCCATCCATTCATTTTGCCAGTTAACTTAACACCGATTATCTTCGGCCATTTCAGTTCCCACGGCATTCCTGCCATAACATCAACTGCGTCTGCACCGCCTACACCAATTGCAATCATTCCTAATCCACCGGCATTTGGAGTATGAGAATCGGTTCCAATCATCATCCCACCGGGGAATGCATAATTTTCAAGTACGACCTGGTGAATAATTCCTGCACCCGGTTTCCAGAATCCAATTCCATATTTCTTAGAAATGCTTTCAAGAAAATCATAAACCTCTTTATTCTGTTCAGTTGCTCTTAAAAGATCATCTTTAGCACCAACCTGTGCCTGTATAAGATGATCGCAATGAACTGTTGATGGAACGGCAGTTGTTTTTCTGCCTGCAGACATAAACTGAAGCAGAGCCATCTGAGCGGTTGCATCTTGCATTGCTACTCTATCCGGAGCTAATTCTACATAATCTTTCCCACCTACAAATTCTTTTTCCAATTTACTCCATAAATGAACATATAATACTTTTTCACTGTATGTTAATGGGCGATTAATTACTTTTCTGATCGCAGCAATTTTGTCTTTGTATTCCGAATAATTCTTTTTAATCATTTCAATATTGGCAGTCATTTTTATCCTTCATTATTTTATGCTTAATTATTTAATATAACAAAAAGACGATTAAGTTTCTCTCTACACCACGGTGACTTAAAATAAGATTCAGGAATAGAAAATAGTCTACAGGAAAGTAGTAAATACAGTCTGTATAAAGAATTCTTTTTACTGAAGAAATTCTTACATCAAGAATAAAAAAAACAAATGAATTTGATAAAAAATAATAGATTCTAAGGGGAATAATATTTGTGTTTAGTTAGCATGAAAATAAAAAAAATCAGCCATCCGATACTTAATTAGAGAGGATACGATGAAAGACACTTTAAGACTTTCCGACCGCTCATGGGAAGAACTCTTCAATGAGTGCAGCGATTTAAGGCTCCCTGTTTTACGAACAGATTCTAAAGAAACACTTCAAAGTCATCTGGCAGCAGTCTACGATGAGCACGGTGATAAAAATCAAAAAATTATTGATGAAGAATTAGAGGAAGACCCAATCTATATCGGGAAATACTCCAGGCTGAAAGTTATTATTAATAAAATCCTTCCCTTCTAAGAAAAGACTTTATTCTTCTGATAAACCGAGATCGTTTCTGATTAAAAGAAGAACTGATGACTGCGGAACGATTAAAAATTTTTCTTTCTCAAATTCTATTTCAAAAGCTTCTTTGCGTAGAAAAATTGCAAGGTCGCCCTCTTTAGCCTGAAGAGGAATATACTTTACAGACTCTTTAGATTCTTTCCACGGTTCGTCTTCAATATTAGTAGCTGTGGGATAGCCGGGACCAGCTTTAATAATATATCCACTTTGAATTTTTTCTTTTTCAGAAACTCCCGGGGGTAGAAAAAGTCCGGTGGAAGTTTTATTGGAATCTTCTTCGGGTCTTATTAAAACACGGTCGCCAACTACAATAAACCTGGAAATATTTCTAATCTTAAAGTCCATGCCTAAATATAAATTTAATTATTTAATATTATTTTATAAACAGATTTATAAGATAACAATCTAATTTAAATATTTGTTATTTAACACTAATTGCTTCTTCTTTATAGACTTTTTCTCTTAATACAAGGTTTCTTATATTTAATTTTTTCATATCAATAATGTTAGAAAGACCTTAAGATGTTATACTCCTCCAAACAATTCCTGTTAACAGCAATAATTATCTTCTTTGCAAATCTATTATATACTGATATTACGTATGCACAAAATATTAATGCAGATAAGTTCCAATATATTTCCCCTGTTCCTTCTTCAAAACTAAACAATGCAGAAACAAATATAATTATAAGATTTGGAGATGCTTTTGATCAATCAATATTAAACAAGAATTCGGTCTTAATCGTAACAGGTAGTAAAAGTGGCAATCATCCAGGTAAAATTATTTTAGCAGAAAGCGGTAAAACATTACTCTTTAAACCTGACAAGGAATTTTCGGACGGCGAAAAAGTTCTAGTTAAGCTAAACAAAGGAGTAAAAACAATTTTTGGGAAGCAAATTCCAGCGTTACAATATACTTTTGAAACTTCTAAAATAAATTTGAATAGGATGGTAAAAATAAATCCTGAAAAATACGCCGAACTTTTAAATCCTGGTTTATACAATTACGAAAACCAGGTTTCAAAAGTAGGATCTCATCATGACAAAAACTTATTAAAGTCTTATACTCTACAAGAAGATTCTCTTCCTTCAGATTTCCCTGAAATCACAGTTGATATATTTAATAATCCTACACCTGGTTTTTTATTCTTCTCACCCTTTCAATTTCCTCCTTCGTCCCCAACTTACAATATTATTACTGATAACTATGGCATACCTGTCTATTACAAAAAAATGTATCGAGGTCGAATAATGGACTTCAAGAAACAAGAGACAGGCGTACTAAGCTACCACGAAGCGGGACCTGAGCAATTCTACATTATGGATAGCTCATACAATATTATTGACACAGTAGAAATGCAAAATGGTTATACGACAAATGAGCATGATTTAATTATCCTAAGTAATGGAAATTACCTATTACAAAGTTATGATTATGTAAAGGTTAGGATGGATACAATTGTTGCAGGTGGGGATTCAAATGCTACAGTAATTGCAGATGTAATTCAGGAATTAGATAAAAATAGAAATGTTCTTTTCCAATGGAGAAGCCTGGATCATATTCCGATTACCGAGGCTACAAAAGATATAGATCTAAAACAGGCTACCATTGATTATATTCACGTAAATACACTTGAACCAACTATAGACGGAAACCTTTTAATATCAGGTCGTCACTTAGATGAAGTAGTAAAAATTAGTAGAGAAACGGGTAATATAATATGGCGTCTGGGCGGAATAAATAGTAAAGGTAATGAATTTACTTTTACTAATGATCCTGTAACATTTTCTCATCAACACGATGCTAGAATGCTTTCAAATGGAAACATCACTCTATTTGATAATGGAAACCTTCATAGTCCACAATTTTCCAGAGCCGCAGAATACC
The DNA here is from genome assembly GCA_963727535.1 of uncultured Ignavibacteria bacterium. Lineage (GTDB taxonomy): Bacteria > Bacteroidota > Ignavibacteria > Ignavibacteriales > Ignavibacteriaceae > RBG-16-34-14. Next base: position 664,356 of record CAVSGR010000006.1, on the reverse strand, counting down.
ATCTTGATGATGTAAATAAGACTGCTGAATTAGTGTGGGAATTCCGGAATACCCCTTCTACGTATGACTATTTTATGGGAAGTGTTAGAAGATTAAGTAATCAAAATACAATTATTGGCTGGGGCTCAGGATATAGTCCCGCAATAAGCGAGGTAAATTATGACGGAACTATTGAACTTCAAATATCTTTTCCAAGTACAATAATTAATTACAGGGCTTTTAAATTTCCATGGAAAACTAATCTTTTTGTAACTGAGCCGGATAGTTTATTCTTTGGCACAGTTTCAATGGGTGATTCTGTTGTTAAATCACTCACTATAAAGAATAATTCAAACCAGCAAATAGAAATTAATGGTTTACTAAATAGAAATTCATCTTACTATAACAAGTGCATCTTTGCCTAGTCATAATATCCTGCCTTAGATAGCGCAACGATTGAAGTAACATTTAATCCAACTTCTACAGGAGATCAAATTGATGATTTTTATTTGCAATGGAATAAATCAGATGAACGTATTTCGCAGATAGTACCACATGATGGGAACAACTGATTCTACGTCTGTATCCGTGAACGAATACTCAAAATAAATTAAATTATTCTTTAGCACAAAACTACCCAAACCCTTTTAATCCTTCTACCAAGATACGTTTTACACTGGCAAGAAAAAGGAAAGGTTTTACTTAAAATATATGATATGCTTGGACGTAACGTAAAAACTTTAATCAATAGGGTAATGAGTAGCGGGAATCATGAAGTTAATTTCAGTGCAGGAAATCTTCCTAGTGGAGTATATTTTTACTCGTTGAAAGTAAATGATTATTCTGAAACTAAAAAAATGATTCTTTTACGTTAAATGCGCTTTTAAATTAATTCTTCAATTTAGAAGTAGTAGAATTATCAAACCTGTAGGAGTAAAAGTCTGGATACTGAAAAAAGTATTATTTATTTAATAATTGATATTTGATTTCAGCCATTTTCCAGTCTGATTCCTCATCAATATCTTGAGCCTCTAATTCTGAGATTTCGAAGCCAACTGTATTTTTAGTTACTAAAGATTTATAATTGAGCAAAACGTCAGTTTTAATCCAATAAAATTGTCCGGCATCATGATAACTTTTTTCTAAATCCTGACTTCTTTTATTAATATTTTCCGGCCAGAAGTATTCGATAAGTGAATTTTCTGTACTTCTGAATGCTCTCTGAATTGGGTAGCTAAATTTTATTATTGGTAGTACAGAATCAGCTTTTTTTTCAAGCATTAGATTAAGAGAATCTTTTAGTTTCTTTTGCGTAACAAACGGAGCTGTGGGATAAATACAGCATAAAAGATCAAAATCTTTACCAATTTTTTTATAGTTATCAATCACTTCAATGAGCACGTCCGCAGTAGTGGCGAAATCATCCGCTGTTTTTGGGGAACGCATAAATGGAACAACCGCGCCTAATTCTTTTGCGATTCCCGCTATATCTAAAGAATCAGTTGAAACCATAACTTCATCGAATAATTTAGAATTCAAAGCAGCTTTAATTGAATAAGCAATAATTGGCTCTCCTAAAAATTCTTTGATATTTTTTTTTGGTATTCTCTTGCTGCCCCCGCGAGCAGTTATTATTGCAATGTTTTTCATTTTATTAATCAATTAAATTCCCATTGAGTGCTATGTCTTTTTTATAATCCCTAATAAATTTTTTCCCAATGAGCATCAAATGTATTAAGCTCAAACTTGAAGTAATAAAGTTATTTAAATTCATCCTTTAATAATGATAGAATATAGCTGTCCCAATACTTACCATTTTCAAAACAATTTTTTCTTAATTTTCCATCCTATCGTAAACCCAAATTGTTTTTGAAAAAAACTCAATTTAGTTTTATCAAATTCATATAGCTCCATCCAAATTTTATTTAAATTTAGATTATTAAAACCATAATTTATCAAGAGTTTACAAGCATCACTCGCGTAACCTTCATCGTCGATATACTTTTCTCCTTCACCGATATAAAAAGAAAAATCTCCAGAGCGAATTATCCAGTTAATATATAATAACCCACAAGCACCAATCGGCATTTTATTATCAAGGCGTTCTATTATAAACATAAAATCATTAGGATTGTTAATACAGCACTTATTAAACCACTCCTCCTGATTAGCCAAGTTTAATTCTCTTGACTTCCCTGAAATTTTTTCTAAAAGATTCAATATTTCTCCAGTCTTTAAGTAAGTTCAGATCTTCTCTTTCAACTGCACGCAGAGCCTACTAATTTACCTTTTATCATCTGTGAAATCCTCCTTGGTAACAAGATTATCATTGAAAACATTACGTAATATTTTTTTTCCAATTACTTTGTCAATCTCATATGGGTGAAACCCAAGATTACTATAAGGGCGTAATGGAAAAATATCATCTTTAGATATTATATGTCCCTCATTTAAATCTTTAGCATATCTTAAAGCTCTTCTTTGCACTGATGAAGTTTCATATTCATTATCTTCAATTTTCTTTACACCATCCCCCAGTGCGTTGTATAATTCAATTGATTTTTCAACCATATCTTTGAAAGATTTGGGATTCATCGCAAATTTGTGATCAGGACCCTCTCTCTCATTATCATCAGTAAAATGCTTTTCGAAAACTCTTGCACCAAGAGCCATAGCCCCAAGAACAGTAGTATAACCAGGTGTGTGGTCACTTAAACCCAGTACAACTTCCGGATAAGAATTTGCATAACTCTTTAAAACGTTAAGATTAAATATATTTGAAGTTTTCTCTGCTGCCGGTATAGTTAGTATTACATTGCATCAGTACAATATTTTTTGTGTGTTTCAACAAAACTTGCATAGCCCTATTAACATCGTCCACATAAGATGCACCAGTAGCAAGAAGAACAGGTTTCCCTTTTTTAGCTATATACTCTATAATTTCCAACCATGTAATATCACCTGAACCTATTTTATATAATTCCACATAATCGTCTACCGAGTCAACCGAGTTAAAATCATATGGACTAGTAAAATATTCAATATCAACTTGATTACATTTATTTTTAAGTTTTACTGTCCAATCATCTTTTAAACTAGCTTCTTCGTAAACTTCATACACTGATTTTTTCCAACCTTTTTGGTGACTAAGCTTAGTTCCTAAGGACTCAAAGCCATGCTTACTGACAATTTTTTGAGCTTTAAAATTTTGAAACTTAACTGCGTGCGCACCGGATTCCTTGGCAAGTTCAATTAATTTAAATGCCCTTTCAATATCGCCATCGTGATTTGCACCTATGTCAACAATAAAATAAGGTTCTTCGTTTTGACCGATGTAGTGTTTCCCTACTTTAAATCTTGTCATGATGCGCCTTATTAAAGTCTGTAACTAATTGATCAATACCATTTTCTACCGTTGGTAGTTCAACTAAATGATTAGCTTTTAGAACATTAAGCGAAGTATTCTTCGGTCTTAAAATATCACTGTTCATCACATCTGAATTTGTAGCTTCCACTAATTTATCCGTTTGCATCAATACTTTTTCCAAATATCTTAAAAACATATACTTGCTCATATTATTAGCTGATGCAACATTAATTATTCCCCTTACATCTTTTGCAATTAATTTAACCAAAATGCCTGCTAAATGTTTAGTATAAATGGCATTAAAAATAATATCTGTAAATCCTTTAATTTTTTTTCCATTTAGAAAATTACTAATCGCCCACTCTGCCAATGAATTTTTTAAGGGATAATTAAATCCAAATATATTAGTTCTAATGATTAGATGATCATGATTATTCTGAATAATATTTTCACCCAATAGTTTTGTTTTTGCATAATAGTTTAGTGGGTTTGGCTTGTCTTCTTCACTGTAATTCCCTGTTATTCCGTCGAAAATAGAATCTGTGGATATGTACAACAATTTTACTTTCTCAGGATTAAATTCTACAAGCTTTTTAGGTACCTCAACATGCAAAGACTCTGTTAATGCTTTATTATCTTCACAGGTCTTAAGATTTACAATTGCAGCACAATGTATAATTATATCAGGGTCTATATCTTTTAGAAGATCGTCTAAAAAATGATCATCAGTTAAATCGCCAATTATTTGCTCATCTGCTGATATTTCATTATTTGCTAATCTATCAACTCCAAATACTTTATATTTATTTTCTTTTGCAAAGGCTCTAACTATTTCTTTCCCCAACATACCACTTGAACCAGTGATAAGTAATTTCATCATTTAATCACCATAAATGGTTTCGTATGCGCCTTCAACATGTTTTACTATTAACTCGTTTAATTCATTTACAGATAAGAATTTTTCATTGTTTCCGCTGTTATAACTAAATCCAAACTCACAATACTTTCCCTCTTTACTGTTACTGTCTAACCTGAATTTTTCAATGTCCCAGAGAGGGGTAGAAGGAAGTATTACAAAATAATCATCGAATTCGATTGTATTAATAGAATCCGTACCTGTGATCATTTCTTCATGTAATTTTTCGCCAGGTCGAATACCAACCTCTTTAATTTTACCGTCGGGTGCAATAGCTTTTGCTACATCAAGAATATTATAGGAAGGTATTTTAGGCACAAAGAGTTCGCCACCCCACATTTTCTCCAGGCAGTTAAGCACAAAATTAACACCTTCTTCAAGGGTAATGTTAAATCTGGTCATTCTCTTATCCGTAATCGGAAGTATACCCTCCTTTTTTTTCTTTAAGAAAAATGGAATTACAGATCCCCTGCTTCCCATTACATTTCCATATCTTACTATAGAAAATTTAATATCACGGGTTCCTTTAAAATTATTTGCAGCAATAAAAAGTTTATCCGATGTTAATTTAGTAGCTCCATATAAGTTAATAGGAGCAGCTGCCTTATCGGTGCTTAACGCAATTACTCTTTTAACATTTGAATGCATGCAAGCATCAATTACATTTTGCCCTCCCATAATATTAGTTTTTACAGCCTCAAAAGGATTATATTCGGCTGCCGGAACTTGTTTTAGAGCAGCAGCATGAATTACTACATCCACTCCATCCATTGCAAACTGAAGTCTTTGAAGATCCCTCACATCACCAATAAAATAACGCATCAAAACACCGGGTTTTTCAAACTGCCCCGAACTTTGCATTTCAAATTGTTTTAATTCGTCTCTGCTGTAAATAATAATTTTTTTAGGATTATATTTCTTCAGGACAGTGGAGATAAACTTCTTCCCAAAAGAGCCGGTTCCTCCTGTAATTAGAATTGTTTTTCCGTTCATATTTCCTCTAACATTAAAATATAAATTTAAGAAAATATTTGTTTGTTATGTATCAGGAATAAATTCTATAGCATTATAAGTTATTGTCTAACTTATCATTATTTCTTCCTGTGAATTACCCAAACAACAGGTGAAACTAAATCAGTTGGTTCTGCAGTGGGATAATTTCTTTGTGTTTCTTTATGAAAGATATCTTTATAAACGGACAAATGTGCTTTTTTTACAAAAGGAATCAAAGCTAAAATTTCCAATTCTGCTTTTGCACTCGCTGCTTTCAAACCATTTAATGTTAATCTGTTCAGACTGTCAAGATAAAATGAAGATGCTAATTGATATTCCGCCGGGCGAAGTTCCTTAAAATATCTTAATACATCTTTTTGATTCAAACGGCAATGTCCCCACAGGAAATCAAGCGTACATAAACTATGTCCGCCATTCAAACTGAAAAATGGATTATATTGGTGAAAAGCTATTCCACCCGGTTTAAGTATCCTCTTTATACTTTCCAAAGCCGAATCTACATTAATTATATGTTCAAGTGTTTCCCAGCTAACAATTATATCAAATGAATTATCGGGAAGAGATGATTTTGAAATATCATCTTCCACAAATTTCATTTTTTGATGAATTGTGTTTTTTCCATTTAACTGAAATAAGTTGAGTGCAGCTTGTCTTAATTGATCCAGATGATTATTTACTTCCGGTTCCTTTACATCGCTTGTTTGTTTTTCATAATAAAAAGTAACATCCGAACCCGTAACAGATAAACAATTTTCCAGAGCCAAAAGATAAGTCTTTATACCATTGTAACACCCGATTTCCAGAATTGATTTTCCTTCCAGTTTTACATCAAAAGAATCTAAAGTACGTTTAAGATTTTTTATATGTCTTTTTGCTTGGATAATATTAGTTTTTAATTCGGCTTTTGTTGGAAGTCTATTAATGTTTGCAGGATTAAGTATTCCTTGCCAGCCTGGCTTTATCTTACTACGAAGTCCAGCCACAAGATCATGATTAGTACCAAATGAATCCTTAAAACTTCCAATTATTTTTCCGTTAAGATCCGCTCCACCTTCAAGAGTATTAATAAGCATCGGCTCAAAATATCTCTTTACAACAGTCGATCTTTTTACTTTTCCAATCAGTTTATTAATCATAAAAATTAGTTAATCTTTAATAGTAACTTTTTCAAAAGCGTCGATATAACTTCTTACACTCGCATTATAAATTTTTGCTCCAAGTTTACTTGCATAATCTTTTAAAACAAAATAACCCCTGAAAGCAAGTTGGAGCTTATTAAAAATGTCGTGGATATGATATTCCTTCCCATCAAGTTTATACATTGGTAACTGTTGTTTATCCTTATCATAAAAATGTTGATGGTTTACAGTTACATCATTTGTATCATCAACTTTAATTTCTTCATGCCAGGAATGATCGGCACCGAACAAATAAATTTTCTTAAATCCCAAAGTTAGAGCCAGATATATTGAAGGAATAAGAACATTATAAGGACGCGGCATTCCTAGCTTATATTTAAAAAATATATCCCGGAAAGATCGAAATCCTTCCACCGGAGTAACATTAAAATAAAATACCTTAATAAATTTATGATTGCCCAACAGCTTTTGTATCAGTTTTGATTTAGAAGCCTGGGTAGGGATAAATAAATTCATTTCCCAGTTAGTTTGCCCGGCTAAAACTCTAAATATATTTTGTCTCATATCTTCCCACTTTTGCGTGGGACCAGTCTCTGTCCAAAATTCCGGGGCAACCATTACATAATATGCAGGTTTTATTTGAGAATAAAGAGAAGAAACAGCGAAGAAATTAACAGCAAAATTTGTTCTCTTTAAAATATAATCTTTGTGTTTATTCACAGATTCATTTAACGAAGGTCCGTTTGCAAGTATGTTACATTCTGTAAGAGTTGCAGGAAGTTTCGGTAGATTAACTTTCTTTTTAGAGAAGAGAACTATTCTTAAAACGGAAACTAAAGTATTAAAAACATTCTCCGAGAAATCTTTTAAGCTCTGTCTGTTCATTTAACAAAAAGTCCTTTTAGAATTGTCCATCTAACCATAACTAAATATTTTGCTTTTTCCGCTTCTCCTTTTAACAGGAAAGAGAAAGCAATAATAAAACCAGCCATTAATTTAAATAAATACTCTAAAAGCTTTAGCATCAAAAAGATAAATCCTTTATCCGCCAAACGAACTCTCTCACTATTCCCGATCACTATGGAAAGTTTTTTAATGAAATTTTTCTCTAACCTGTATTCGTCAACATTGTGATACACAAAAACATCGGGGACATAATAAACCTGAGCATCTATATTCTTCAGCTTTGTAAAAATATCTTTATCATCCCCTCTTATTTTTAAATCTGTATTGAACAAACCCACCTCGAAAAGTTTTTCTTTTTTAAAAGACATATTACAACCGGCAGGATATTTAGGCGAAGGAAATTTTTGAACTTCATCTCCATAATCGACTTTGGATACCAATCCCCAGATGTATTTTGAAAGCCACTTAGGTTCTTCATTGCCGTTTCCATAAATAGGAATTACCTTTCCTCCTAAAGCATCTACATCCGGGTGATTCTGAAAAAATGTAAGAATGTTTACTAAAAAATCTTCCTTTGCAATTGCGTCATCATCAATAAATGTTATAAAATCATGTTTGGCTTCATTAATTGCCCTGTTTCTTGCAAATGATAAACCCTGGTTTGTTTCTTTATAATAGCAAACTTTTAAAGTGGGATTATCCTTAATAAAGTTCATTGAAATTTCTGCGGTCTTATCTGTACTGTTATTATCAACAACAATGATTTCAAAATAATCTGGCTGAAGATTTTGATTCTTAAGACTTTTCAATGAGTCAACAAGATATTTTGCCCTGTTATATGTACAAATCGCTACAGAAACTTTCAAAGAGTTTTCCATAATACTATTTAGGTTTTTTATCCTTTAAATTAAGACCGGCAATGTTCTCAAACCATTTCTATAGGATTCTTCCATTTTTTATAAAAACCTTTTAGGCTTTTAAGTTCCCTGACTTCATAGAATCTCAGACACGAATAACAAAAATGGAGAATAATAATAATGCTGACAATTTTTAAGATAAGTTTTAAAATTAAAATCTCATTACCTAACAGTTAACCGAAAAGAGAATAACTCCACAAAGAAGTATTTTTATAATTTTAAATTTTCGAAAGGAATATGGTAATGTTTATTCGAAATAACCTGGGAAAACAGGTAAAGCAAAAAGAATGCTATTAAAGTTGTATATGCCGCAGTTATCATTCCATATACCGGAATAAAAATAACATTTAGAACAATATTCAGAAGAGCGGCAAGTAAAATCATAATGGCAATGTATCTTGTTTTCTTCGTAAGATAAAAACCCAGTGTGGCTACAAATCTCATTCCGCTGAACACATAAGAAAAAGTTATTATCGGAACAACTGAATAAGATAAAGTATAAAGCTGATTAGAAGTAAAGAATCATAATAAACTCTTCGGAAAAAAAGACTGAGCCAATCCCAGCCACACAAGTATAAAGGTTAAGTAAGTTAAAAGTTTACTGAAATATCTTTTATCGCCGGATTTACCAGAAACATTAAAAGCATTAGGAAGTAACGTATATGAAAACGGGAGAATAATCAACATATTTAAAACACCTGATATTCTGTATCCAAGATCATATACAGCGACAGTTTTAAAATCAGTAAAGATTTTTAAAACATATCGATCACTTACATTAAGAAGCATAGATCCAATTGTAGCAAAAACTATTGGGAGCCCAAATTTAATTCCCGCATTCATAATTTCTCTATCGAATTTTATCTTTTTCATTTTAATAATAGTTGAATAAAACTGTCGGAATCATCAATATGAATGCAAAAATTTCTGCAATAATTGATGCATATAAAATCCCAAGTATCTCGAGCTTTAAAAAGGTTAAAAAGTAAATTGTAAAAATCAGCATTATTAATGTCTTTGAAACATTTACTAAAGTAAAGCGGGATGATTTTTCATCAGCTCTAAGTTTTGATAAAAGAACATTGTTTATTATTCTGAATAAAATTATTGTACCACTCCATCTTAAGTAAACAGCATATTTTCTGGTTCTGAGAAGACACGGGCGTTACTATGAGGAGAAAAGGTTAATACTATTACAAAAAAAGCAAAACTAATTAAGGAAGTAAAAATCAGGACTGTAAAAAAGGCAGACTGTTTTTTATCTTTATATTCTTCCGAATTGTTGAACATTAGAATGGAATTCCCCTGCCCGAAAGTTAAAACCTCGGTTGCGATGGTCAGAGTGATATCTATTATTCCGAATAATCCAAAATCAGCAGCACTTAAGTACGAAACATTAGTATAAAGCGGGATTAAAAAAAATCCCGCCAATTTCGTTACAAGATTGCTAAAACTATAAATTAAGGTATGCTTGAAAAAATATTTTATCTTGCTTAGCATTTAAGAAATGTGTAACTGGAACTTCCATTTGACGTCTGCAAATTTTCTTCGCCATGTTGTCTTTTTTGTTTAATAAAAACAAAAGCAAATCCTAAAATCAAAGCTATACTTAAACTGAGCGAGAGCCATTTCCCAATGTAAAACTCAATGGGGCTGTATATAAATTCGATTTTATGTTCTCCTTTAGGCACCAGCAAACCTCTAAATCCATGATTTACTTTATAGATTGTAGTTTCTTTTCCATCAATTAATGCTTTCCATCCATTTGGATAATAAGTATCGCCTAGGAAAAGAAAATTGTTCCCGCTTGCTTTCGCTTCTATCATTATTTGTTCGTCTTTATAGCTGACAATTTTTACAAAAGCAGTAGAATCGGGTTTGTCTATTTTCAAAACTTCATTATCCATAAAAGCAAGCTTTTTAGGATCAAATTCATTATTCTTTACTTTTAGAAGAAAATCATACGGCTTTGCTTCTGCCAATGAATCTACAAAATAAGCACGGGGAAGTACATTAAGATTTTCATATACATAAGATTTTGGATCTGAATAAACTTGTTTAAAACCGGGATACGCAACCTTCTTATCATTAATTAAGTATTTAACGTTAAGCATTCTCCAGGTAGTGGGGTTTGCTAACCCTGCAACATCTACATAATCCTGGTAAGCTCTCGGTTTAATTCCGGAATACCCGTAAAAGTCCTGGACAAAAAAATGAACATTAAAATTAGAATTCTGGTTAATTGAACCGAGTGATCCATCCTGTTTAATATTAAAAATTCGATATGTATTATCATTCTTTTGCAGTTGTTTAATAGCCGTTATATAGCCAGGGTTTTTAAATAATTGATCGATTTCAGATTGATCAGTATATCTAACTCCACGCAGATCAATTCTTATAAGATCAAAGACCACTAAGATTATAACTGTACTCAGAAAAACTGATTTGGTTAGTTTACCTTGTATATAAAAATGTGCAAACCAAAACGTTAATGAAAGCAAAACAAATGCTATTATTAAATCCTTTGAAAACATATCCGACATAAAATCAAATATTTGTTTTAGTCTTGCGCCTTTTTCACTGCTTTGAATAAAACCTACATACCAATCTTTTATCCCGGAATTAAAAAGGAGTGCCACAACAAACAAAGCTGAAAAGAATATTGCAGCGAACCTGATTATCTTTTCAAGTTTTGGATCTCTTTCATTCTTAAGAGAAATTATCTTATACAAACCAAATGCGGCTATGATTGGAAAACTCATCTGTATCAGCACAAGTATCATTGACGGAACTCTGAACTTATTAAACCCGGGGAAGTAGTAAAACATAAAATCAAAAACTACCGGGAATGTATTTCCAAATGAAATTAGCAGAGCTATTACACATACTATTGTCAGGTATCTTATTAAGGGTAATTTCCAGTTTGCATAGATTGAAAAAAGTCCCAGGAAGAAAACAATTATTCCCATGTAGCCGACAGCAACATCAACAAACGGCATTTGTCCAAAGTAAGTATTTATTTCTACATCCTGGTTATTGCTCAACGGTCCGTTATAAGTAACGTTCCCGAAGCCATACATGGAAGGAACCACACATGTTAAAACTTCTCCAGGTGAAAAGGACCAGCTCGTATGATACTCATAATATTCGGATTCTGTTTTCTGTTCTTTCTTGGAAACTTTATCAACAATGCTTTCAGTGCCCCTGGTTGAATACGGTGTATATTCATAGAGTTGTGAATAAGTATCAAACGACATTAGATCCTGCTATTATTCCTGATAAAAACAAAATCTCCAATAGATTTAAACAACTGATTTCTAAGGTGGTTATTGTGTTCTTTTATTGCTTTAGCAACGTAATAGATAAAATATATCCCGATTGCAAAAAGAATGTAAAAGATTATCTGTATATGCCATCCTACAACAAGCATATGCATTGCAACAACCAATATTAAAAAATCAAGCAAAGTAATTTTCTTCTGAAACTGAAACAGCAACATCAAAAGAACCGGCAGCATAGGCAGACTTATCAGCTTCGTAATGTGACCGATATAAAGAAAAACTATTAACCCGGTACTAAAAGTCGTAGCTATCGATACAAAAAGACTGAGGTAAAATCCCCATCCCTGTCGCCGCGCAAATAAAAAAGAGGTAAGAGCAAGCAGTAAAATATTAAAGACATGAGCACAGTAATAACTTGAAAAAATGTCACCAAAGAAAACTTTTGATTTTGAATAAACAAGATTAATTAAATCAAACCATCTGAGTTTCCAGCCAGCTTGCATAAGAGGGCATTCCACAGAAGACATACGGGTTCCACAAGTGTAAAAGTTTCTTTATGCTGTTCCGCATACGGGCGATAACTATTCATTGTATAAATATCCCCGGACTGAAAAACTTTACCTCCAAAAAACAAAGGAGAAAAAACAATCATTAGTAAAATCAAAATTATACCAATTGCAGCAAGCCACTGGTATTTAGCGGGAATGATTTTATCTAAATCAAATTTTTCTTTTGGTTCTTCTTTCCGTGAAGCCCTAATCTTTTTTGACATTGGCTTATCCTTAACAACCTCAGATTATTTATTAAATGGCATAAATATAAGTATAATTAAAAACAACTAATTCTCCATTATGCTTTCGGCTGCTACTATATTTTTAGACTGTAAAAAATATAAATCACAGTTTCTATCAATTTTATCCTTATAACTATTTATTTTCTTCAGTTTACCTTTAAAATAATAGAATACATTATAATCTAAATCCTGGAGCAAGCTCATAATAATTTTTCTGTTTTCTTCCGAAAGTATTTCTATTTGTATTACGGGCTTAAATTTTTTAATGATTTCCAAAAATTCCGGGATAACTTTTTCTTCGTATCCTTCAATATCGCATTTGATAAAATGAAGCTCTGTCAAATTTCCAAATAATGTTTGAGGTTTGTAAATCTTAACCTTATAAGTATTTTTAATCTTATATTGATTGTTAGCAGAAGATAATACCCTTGTATATCCAAAATGGATCAGCCCATCTACTTCAGGGGTTCCCATTTCTATTTCTTTCCCATCAACATCTCCAAGCGCAAATGGAATAATCTCAACATTGTTTGAAACATTATATTTTTTAAGATTTTTAATTAATGTCTTCCTGAAGATTTCTATTGGTTCTATCGCATAAATCTTTCCGGAATCACCGGCTAACTGTGCCATTGGAACTGTATAATATCCAAGATTAGCACCTATATCCAAGCATGTATTTCCTTCGGAAATAAAATGATTTAGCAAATACATTTCAGGATATTTTTCTCTTACTCTGCCCGAATGATACATCCTCAAAAATGTACTGCTCACAAGCGAAAGATACTTTTCATCACCTAAAGTTTTTAATAATATTTTGCGTACAGTTCGGTTAATCATATTAAAGATTAATTTTCTTAATTCTTTTTTAGAAGTCCATATTTAACCTTTGTTAATATAAGTATAATCGGGAATTGGCAGAAGAATTTGACATAATATGTACTATAAAAAGCAGGTTTTTGTCAATAGAATGTTGGTTGTCCTTTGTTTGTCTTATCTCTAATTTTAATATAATAATTGATTAAATAATTTTTTTAATAAGAAATCAAAGAAATTAATAAATGGAAAAGATGAAAGCTCTTGTAAAAAAATATGCTGAACCGGGAATATGGATGGATGAAGTTCCTGTCCCGGAAATTGGCGTTAACGATGTTCTGATAAAAATTAAAAAAACTTCTATCTGTGGAACAGATATTCATATTTATAACTGGGATGACTGGGCAAAAAAAACTATTCCGGTTCCAATGGTTACCGGACATGAATATGTCGGAACAGTTGAAGCAATCGGAAGCAATGTTCACGATGTTAAAATTGGAGAACTAGTAAGCGGTGAAGGACATATAGTTTGCGGTTACTGCAGAAACTGCCGCGCAGGGAGAAGACATCTTTGTCCGAACGCAAAAGGTGTCGGTGTAAACCGACCCGGATGTTTCGCCGAATATTTATCTATTCCTGTTTCAAACATCTGGCATGCAGATTCAAAAATTCCTTTAGATGTCCTTTCCATTTTTGATCCCTTTGGAAATGCTACTCACACAGCTTTGTCTTTTAATGTTTTAGGAGAAGATGTTCTTATAACAGGTGCAGGACCAATCGGAATAATGGCTGCAGCAATTTGTAAGCATGCCGGAGCCAGGTATGTTGTGATTACAGATATGAATCCTTATCGCCTCGATCTTGCAAAAAAAATCGGTGTTACTGAAGCGGTCAACATCACTAAAGAAAATTTAAATGATGTGATGAAGAAACTTGGAATGAAAGAAGGCTTTGATGTTGGTCTTGAAATGTCGGGAAGTCCGAAAGCTCTTAACGGAATGATCGATGTAATGTCTCATGGAGCTAAAATTGCTTTACTCGGAATTCTTCCTTCAGGTTCCGGCGTTGATTGGGAAAAAATAGTTTTTAATGGTTTGAATATAAAAGGCATTTACGGAAGAGAGATGTTCGAAACCTGGTACAAAATGCAGGTAATGGTACAATCAGGTTGGATATAACTCCTGTAATAACTCACCATTTCCCCGTTGATGGATACAAAGAAGCATTCGAATTAATGAAATCGGGAAATTCAGGGAAGGTGATACTTAACTGGGATTAAATTCCGGTTACCGGATACTTGATAAAATAAATGTCATTCCGGCCTTGAGCGGAATCCATAGCAAGATGAAAACATATTATATATACATTCTTGCAAGTAAAAAAAACGGAACTTTATATACAGGAATTACTAATAATTTAGCAAGAAGAATTTATGAGCATAAATCCGGATTAATAGATGGATTTACAAAAAATATTCAGTCAACAAGTTAGTTTATTTTGAAAGCACGACTGATGTAAATGCTGCTATTTTAAGTGTAAAAAAGATTAAAAAAAATGGAAACGACAATGGAAAATCGAATTGATTGAAAAATCAAATCCAAAATGGAATGATTTATATGACGAATTTGCAAAATAATTTTCTGAGATTCCTGCTTTCGCAGGAATGACAATTTAAGCGCAAGAATTTATAGACAAAAAACTATTTTAAACTGTCATTCCGGCCTTGAGCCGGAATCTAAACTTCCAAAGGATTAATATATGAACTCAAAACTAAAAAAACATTATTCAGAAATTTTAAATAACATCGAATCCGACGGTCTCTATAAAAACGAACGCGTAATCACCTCCTCACAAAGTGCGCATATCGAAGTAACCGGAGGACAACAGGTTCTTAATATGTGCGCTAATAATTATCTCGGATTAGCAAATAATCCAGAAATTATAGAAGCAGCAAAATCGAGTTATGATAAATGGGGCTATGGTCTTTCTTCTGTTAGATTTATTTGCGGTACTCAGCAAATCCACAAAGAGCTTGAGAAAAAAATAACTGAATTCCTTAGAAACTGAAGATACAATTCTTTACACATCCTGTTTTGATGCAAACGGCGGATTGTTTGAAACAATTTTATCAGAAGAAGATGCGATTATCAGCGATGAATTAAATCACGCAAGTATTATTGATGGAGTTCGTTTGTGCAAAGCTCAGCGTTACAGGTATAAGAACAATGATATGAATGACCTAGAGGAAAAATTAAAAGAAGCAAAAACAAAAAATGCAAAACATCTTCTTGTTGCAACAGACGGTGTGTTCTCGATGGATGGATTTATAGCAAACCTCAAAGGTATTTGTGATTTGGCTGATAAATACAATGCAATGGTTATGGTTGATGATTCACACGCAGTTGGATTTATGGGAAAACATGGCAAAGGAACTCCCGAACATTGTGGAGTTTTAGGAAGAGTTGATATAATAACAGGTACACTCGGTAAAGCATTAGGCGGTGCAAGCGGCGGTTACACAAGTGGAAGAAAAGAAATTATCGATCTGCTTCGTCAGAGATCGAGACCTTACCTTTTTTCAAATACAGTTGCACCGAGTATTGTTTCTGCTTCTATAAAAGTTTTGGAAATGCTTTCATCAACAACTCAATTAAGAGACAAGCTTGAAGAGAACACAAAATATTTCCGCGAGCTGATTACTAAAGCCGGACTGAATATAAAGCCGGGTATCCATCCAATAGTCCCGATAATGATTGGCGATGCTGCGCTCTCGCAAAAAATGGCTGCACGACTTTTAGAGAAAGGCGTTTACGTAATTGGTTTCTTTTATCCTGTGGTTCCTAAAGGAACCGCACGAATAAGAGTGCAAATTTCTGCAGCACATACAAAAGAAGATCTCGATTTTACAGTTAATGCATTCAAAGAAGTTAAAGAAGAAATGGGAATTTAATTTTTTCTCTAACTCACAAGTTTGCTAACGTATTCTCCTATGTAATAAGGCCATACAATAATTGCAAGCAAACCTTTCCAAAATGCGAGTTGCAGGAATCCTAATGTAAACAACCAGCCAATTGCCCAGATAGGTCCCATTACATCAATTTTTACTTTTGTTTTTTCGCTGCTCATTTTAATCTCCTTTTTTAATATTAAATACTTCTTTACTGTCACACTTCGATTTCGCTCAGTGTGACATTCAATAGTCATCCTGAGCCTGTCGAAGGATAACGTTCTGTACGGTCAGTCTTCGACAAGCTCAGACTGACACAATATCTCTTTCACACTGCTTGCAATAATAATTTCCTTTTATATCCACTTCCTCGATGCTTGTTGAAGAATGCATTACACAATCCCAATCTACGCAATGCTTAAGACCAAAATTATGCCCAAGCTCATGAAAAATTTCTTTCATTGTCCTTTCTCGTAAAAGATTTTCATCGGTTATTTCCGAATAAAATTCTTCATGCAAACGGCAGACAGAAACTATCGAATGTTTCCCATTCAATTGTGCTTCACCAAAAACAAAAGTAAGAACAGGAATATAAAGATCAACTTCAGTTAAGATTAAAACTTTTCCATTCAAATTGTCAGTTCTTTGTATTGCATCGGCTATTATTTGTGTGGAAAAGTATTGGGCTCTTTCTTGAGAAAATGATTTATCAATATTCAGATCGATATCTATTATTTTTACATCATTCTTAAACTTATGGGAAAGTTCTTCTGCAACAGAAGACAATAATGCGGTGTTTGAAAACTTTAGAGGAACCAAAAATATATTCATTACTGGTTGATCTGTCGTAAACCATATTTATTAATCTTATTATACAGTGTGACTCTATCAATCTCAAGAATATGGGCGGACCTCGAAATGTTCCAGTTATTCTCACATAAAACTTTAAAAATATGTTTCTTTTCAATCGTAGAAAGACTTTTCCCATCAGCATCATCTTCAAAATGATTTGATGAAACATGAAATGGCAAATCTTCGACTTTAATGGAATTGTCTTTACCGACAACAATTGCCCTTTCAATTGCGTTTTCAAGCTCTCTTACATTCCCATGCCAGTCATACTTTACCAAAAAATCCATCGCCTCTTTTGAAATACTATTTATCGGTTTATTCATAGTTGTAGAAAACCTATTGAGAAAGAAATGTGCAAGAAGAGGAATATCTTCTCTTCTCTCTCTCAATGGTGGAACTATAATCGAAAAGACATTCAACCTGTAATAAAGATCTTCACGGAATTTTCCAGCTTTAACAAGATCTTCAAGAGGTTCGTTTGTAGCCGCTATAACTCTGAAATCACTATTTATAATTTGATTTCCGCCAACTCGACTGAACTGCTTTGTTTCAATAACTCTTAAAAGTTCAACCTGCATCTTTGGAGAAACAGAACCGACTTCATCAAGAAAGATTGTTCCGCCGTCTGCCATTTCAAATTTTCCTTTTCTTTTAAAATGAGCTCCGGTGAAATGCGCCTTTTTCATGACCAAACAATTCACTTTCAAGAAGTGTTTCTGCTAAAGCTCCACAGTTAACAGTTACAATTGGAAAATATTTTCTTTTGCTGTTTATATGGATTGCTTTTGCAACAAGTTCTTTTCCTGTTCCGCTTTCACCGCGAATCATTACAGTTGTATCTGTCGGTGCAACTGTTTGGATAAGATCAAAGATTCTTTTCATCTGCTGACTTTCGCCAATCAGGTTATCAGGTTTATTTATTTCTTCAATCTTTTCTTTCAGTTGTTCATTCTCAATTTTGAGTTCTCTTTGTTCAACAGCTTTGCTTACAAGATGGGCAAGTTCATCGGGATCGACCGGTTTGGTAACATAATCATAAGCACCATCTTTTAATGCAGTAATTGCAGTCGGGACAGAAGCAAAGGCAGTAATGAGAATAACAATTGCATCCGGGTCACTTTCTTTTATTTTTTTTAATAATTCAAGCCCGCTCATCCCCGGCATTTTCATATCAAGAAGAAAAAGATCGAACTTTCCTTTATCAAATTTTTTTAAAGCAGCTTCACCGCTTTCTGCAGTATCAACTATGTAACCTTCTTCTTCAAACCAATGGAAGAGAGATTCTCTTACTATTTTTTCATCATCTACTATAAGAATTTTTGCGTTGTTGTTCATAATTAACTCAAGTGTTTAATGGTAATTCAATTTTAAATGTTGTTCCTTCAGGAGAAGTTTCTTCTACACTGATTCTACCGCTGTGCCCCGTTATAATTCCATAAGTCACTGCAAGACCAAGACCTGTTCCCTGCGCAGCTTCTTTTGTAGAAAAGAAAGGTTCAAAAATTTGGGTAATATCTTTTGCCGATATTCCGCTTCCTTCATCTTTTATCTTAACAATTACAGAATGATTTTCCCTGTACACTTTTATTGTTACTTTGCCCGGAAAATGCATCGCTTCAATTGCATTCATAAGGAGAGCAATAAAAGCCTGCTTCAATTTCTGGGGATCACAAAGAACGATAACCTCTTCACTTTCATATTCTTTTACAAGAGAATGTCCATGCATTTCGAGGTGATGATCAATTATGGTTATACTATTATCTATTATAGAAATAAGATTTTCTTTAACGAGTTTTTCATCACCTTTTTGAGAAAATAAAAGAAGATCCTTTACTATTCTTCCGCAGCGTGCAGTTTCATCTGTAATAAGATCAAGATATTTAACTAAAGTGCCTGTTTCCCCGTTTCCGTTTGTCTTTAGTTTTTTAGAAATTAGTTTGCTGTATGTAAGAATTCCTTCAAGAGGATTATTCAATTCGTGTGCAACGGTTGCAGAAAGTTTTCCGAGTGACGCAAGCTTTTCAATCTGGTTAACCTGGTTATAAATATTCTTTAATTCTTCTGTTTTTTCATTAACCTTTACATTCAATGTTTCTGACCATTCTTTTATCGATTCATAAGCTTCTTTAAGTTTCGATGACATTTCATTAAATCGTTTTGCCATTTTACCGAGTTCATCTTTCGATTCTACAGGAATCCTGTAATCGAGATTACCTTTACCGATCTCTTCAATCCCTTTTGATAATTTTCTCATTGGAACATTTACAAGGAGAATTATAAAGATCCCACAAACAGCAGCAATTGTAATCGTTATGATCCCCGAATTAATAATTGTTGTTCTCGTCGTTTCTGTTTTTATTGAATCAAGCGAACTTAAAGAAACCATAACATCGAGAACACCAAGGAATTGTATTTTGGGAGAATGTGCATGGCAAGCAGCGGAAGAACAATCTTCCTCATTATCAATAGGATTTATTAAACCTAAAACTCTTTGATGATTGTGAACTGTGAAGATTCTTATTTTATCCTGGTTGTTCAAAGTATTCAACGGAACTTCAGCATTATGACAAACAACACAAGCTTCAGCAGTAACATCAACTTTCTTATCAAGTTCTGAAGAATCCGTAGAAAAAATTATATCCCCCTGTTTGTTATATATTCTAATTCCTCTTACATCTTCTTCGGTTCCAATAGTTTTTATTATCTGATGAACATCTTCTCTCCTGTTCAAGAGCATACTATAGCGTGTTGATTTTTTAATCACTTCGCTGATATTATATGCATGTTTGAAACTGTTGTTAGTTAAATGCTCGTCGAGATCATTTATAAGAATGTAGGTATATACAGAAAGTATACAGATAAGAATAACGGAAATTGAAACGATCAAGCGAAGGCTTAACCTGTTCCACAATTTAGTTTTCATTTAACTCCCCTGAGTATCTGTACTAACATAGAAAAACAGGTAATCAGTAGCAAGAATAATTAACAATTCGCAACTTTTGCTTGACAATAATCAACATTAAAAATTCTTTAAAAGAAAAAGGGAGAAAGTGATGGAATATTTTAGACACAAGGCTCATCCAATTTTAGGGTGAACCTTGCTTTACAATTTTACTTTGCTAATACCATCTTTTTTGTTTGAGAAAACTGACCTGCTGTAATTGTATAAAAATATACTCCGCTTGATAATTTGCTTCCGTCGAACTCAACTGAATATGTTCCTGCTGCTTTTTGTTCATTTACCAATTCTTTTACTTCTCTTCCAAGGATATCATATACTTTTATTACAACTCTTTCATTATCGGGTAAAGTATAATTTATTATTGTTGTTGGATTGAAAGGATTTGGATAACTGCTTGTGCTGAATCCCGGATTATTATCAGCCGTAGGTTTTTCTTTTGCTATTTTGCTTGCGTCTACTCCTAAAAGCCCCAGTTCATTTTCGGCTAAGACTGCTAAACCATTCCCCGGGTATTCCTGTAAAATAAGTGAAAAACATTCTATCGCTTTTTCCGATTGGTTTAAGCTATGTGCCTGTATTAATCCCTTTGCATACAATGCACCACATACATAATTGGTATCTTTTTGATATTTTTCGATTATGTTATCTGCTGTTTTTATTGCCTCAGTATAATCGTTTGTCAATCTATAGTAATCGATCATTAGTCTTTCTGCTTGTGGTATTAATGCCGGGTATTCTTTGTTTTCTATAATACCTGTAAGGAAATTTTTCATTTCAGCGAAATCACTCTTTTCACGGAGATTATCGATTCTGCGATAACTTTTAGCAGAAGCTATCAAAGCAATCTTTGCTAAAGGCGAATCAGGGTTGTTCTCAATAAATTCTTTAAAGTCTGCTATTACTTTTTCATACTCAGCGCAAGTAGCTTCTTTGTCCAAAGTAGCTTTTTCTTTAAATGCGTTAATTAATTTTTTATTTAGGGAAAAATAAGCTGAATTTATTTTTTCGAATTCTGAACCTGCCGTATTATTATCATCTGTTGAAATTACATAATTGTTATTTCCTGTTTGTTGATTGGAAGCAGCTTTTGATAACGGACAGCTTTGATCTCCGTAATGCTGTATGTTAGAGCCGGAAACAGACGGCGTGCCTCCGTCAAAAAAACAAAGGCCGGCATCAATCGAAGAAAAGTTATAAGTTTTTAAATCCAAACCTGTACCGCAAAAATATGTATTGGAAATATCTACATTGGAACCATTATATGACCGAAGCCCTTGAAGATTATCATATAAATAAGATTCGTCTATATCAGCCTCGGTTCCATCTGAACATAATATTCCGGCTTGTGAATATGCTGCAATAAGATTATATACATAATAAGTATCACTATTATAAAGAGAAAAACCTATGGTGCTCTGATCTGTTCCGTAAGCATTGACACCAGATAATATCACATAACTTCCATAATTTATATAAACACTTTTTGCCCCAAAATAGAGTCCCTCAAATTCATCGCAATTTGTAAGAGTCAACTGTCCAAAATGAGAGTACTCTGATGAACCTCCTTGTATTCTAAGTTGATCTTTATTAGAGATACTCACATTTTCATTATAATTTCCATTTTCCAGATAAATTTCATTATACTGAAAATTTGCATAATTAGCTGCAACTTGAGTTGTACTGCAGAGACCTTTCAAATCAAGATTAGCTGTTAAAGTTGCTCTTAAGCCGTTTATAGTTGCACCAACTTCTTTAGTTATTATACCTCCTGTGGAAATGATTGAATATCTGTTATTCCCATTAGTTAAATTTACTGTTGCACCGGAGACTATAGTTAGTTTTACTCCACTTGGGACAGTTACATTGCCAGTTAGGTTAACAGTAGTTAACCAAATTTGGTCCCTGGGTAAAGCTCCATTAGTAGTCACATTACTAATTGCATCAAGTGCTCTCCATGCATTAATGCGACCCCAACCTGTTTCATCATCAAAACCTGGAGAATTAATATCATCAGCGGTGTAACAAATAATTTTACGAACCTGGGCTTCTGTTAGATTATTATTTAGTGCTAATATCAGACCGGCTAAACCAGCAACATGTGGAGCCGCAGACGAAGTATTCTGAAAGTTACTAATATAACCCGTACGACTTGTGGCATAAACACCACTTGGAGCCATAACATCCAGTTCCCGTCCATAGCTACTGATACCGTTTCTTGCATCATTTTGGTCAGTGGCTCCAACACAAATGACATTTGGATCTTTACCAGGAAAACTAATTTCATGATCATCTGTGTACCCATCATTCCCTGCCGATTTTACTATTATGCACCCTTTACCGTTTCGTCCATTGGAAACAGCATTAGCGATAGCATTAGTAACAACTGCCTGATCAAATGTCGATCCACTTATATTAATAATATCGGCCCCATGAGCAGCAGCCCAATTTATACCGGCTGCAAGTTTTTCATAATCCGTCCACAAATCATTATGTGTAAACTGAATAGGCATAATTTTACAGTTATATCCAACACCAGCAATACCGATACCATTATTCGTTTCAGCTGCGGCAACTCCTGCACAGGCTGTCCCGTGATAATCAAAGGTAGAGTTATAAGGATCTGTCGTATAATCATTATCTACAACATCATAACCAGTTACTAAATGACCATCAAGATCGGGGTGATTTGATTGTACACCGTTATCTAAAATTGCTATTATAATAGAGGGGCTTCCTATACTAATATTCCATGCATCAGGAGCAGAAATCTTTATGAGGTTCCATTGACTTCCGTAGAGGCTATCATTTGTCCCTGAGTCCATCCAATTATATCCAATTAAATCTGGATGTGAAAATTCAACAAGTCCACTTTCGTATATTTCATTTGCAATATTAAGTGTCAATTGCTCATCCATTTTATTAAGTTGCAAAAGATAAACTTTATCACCTAGCCATTCTGTTTTAATCTCTTTAAGATTATATTTTCCCAAAATCATATTCAAATCAGATTCATTCTTAATCTTAATGGCGATTTTATCAGTTATCATAAATTTAGTACTTCCTTTAATACCTATATAAATGTTTCTCACATTATTTACCAAATCATTCGGAGTTACTAAACTTTTTAATTGTTCTTTACTAGAACCAGTAGACTCTACTAAGATAAATTTTGAGTTTAATGATTCCATTGGAGTTACTAATTTATTTCGTATTAAGAAGGATTTGACTTCTTTCTCAGTAGTATTGTCATTAAGCTCAAGCGCATAACAATTTTGTTTTTGTTCAATATAAATCTTATGGCCACTGCTATAATAGTATTGTTGTGTAAAAGCGAAGGATGATAGGATCAAAAAAGAAAGTATTATTTTTCTGTACATTTTTTTCCTCCTTTGATTGAATGAACATTCTGCAAAAAGATGGTAAGTGTCTCTGAGACACTCCCCAAAGGATCGTTCTTAAAAGTTATTGATCTTTTTTAATTAAATTTATACCCCATTAAAAAAATTAAACCTGCATTTTTCCAAGTGCCGACATCTACTTCTTGTTTAAACTTTGTCACTCCCCATTGTACTCTTAATTCTAAACTAAAATTAGACTTTGAAATTTCTATTTCCTTTCCAAACCCAAATTCAATTGAGGTACTAATAACTGACAAATCTTTAGTAATCTCTTTTTTCCCTTTAGTTAAATAAGCTATATCATAAAAGTTGTAATCTGCTCTAATCAGGTAACTTAGGCTTGGACCTAAGAAAAAATAGGCATTCCATAGCTGTGGGGTTTGATATTTTAGAAGAATAGGGATTGTAAAATATTTAGCGATTATCTCTTGATCTAAAACTCCCTCATAACCTGTATATATTGTTACTTTTGTATCACAATGTTGATATAACAGTTCCCCAGCAACAGTAAAATGTTTGGTGAATTTATTTTCAATATAAAATCCAAAACAGAAACCTGGGGGATATGAATAATCAATCGGATGTCCTATGTTTTGGCTACTCTGTAGAGATTTGAATTGCCAGAAACCTATTCCTCCCTTTATACCAAATGTGAATTTCTCTTGCGAAACGCAGACTGTGGAAAAAATCGACACAATTAAAACTATAAGAAAAACAAATTTTGTCCTCATTTTATGTCCTAATTTTTTAATGGGGTTCTATCTCTTGTATATAGAATGAAAAAATAGTAAATAGTAATTTTTTCTATTTGTTAAACTTTGTGTGAGAAAGAAGAGGTGAAACAAAAGTAAATTTATTTGTATTTCATTCCTTAGCTTTCCCATACCCATTTCCCCCAAACAGAAACAAACTTTAATATTTGATTAACTTTTTTCATTAATCCTCCCATGGTTAACTTCCTGAGAAAAAAGCTGGTTCAATATTTGAAAAAAAAAATTCAAAATCAATGTTCAAAAAAATATTTTTGTTTCCGAGTTGTTAAGAATTGATAATTGGCAAGCATCAAATTTATATTGAACACAAACCTAAATTTATTTTTACACAAAACTTCTATTTAGTAACTCCGTGTATTTATTATTCCCAAGATATTGGTGAAGATATTTTATTTTTTCCCCTCCATCCATCATACTTTGTCCGATTCCTGGTTTATAGGATAACTGTTCTGTAAGAAAAGTTAACGTCTTGCTCTTCTTTTTACTCCATTCGCTTTCGGAAAGCATGAATTCCTCTTTATCTATATCATTGAACAAAATTATTGCATACCACTTATTAAGCTTAAACTGCGAGAAATTAATTTTTTCAATTACCATAAAGTTCACGGGTGAAACGAATTGTTTAATTCCCCAATTACCTTCAAGAGTAAAGATTATTTGATCTCTTTTTATATCACTACTATTGAACTCGTGGATAGAATCAAAATCATCAAGCAAATAAAGAACAATAGGATTTATTCCAAGATAATACGCATTTCCAAAAAGATTTTTAATAACAAGCTGATTCTTCAGATAAAAAACTTTTTCATCATAAGTTTCACTCCAGATTCTTTTAATTGCTCTCTCAAGAATATCTTCACTTCGCGTTTCAGCAGAATTATTTTTCTCTGTCATACTGACTGAAAGATTTCGGAAAACTTTATCGAACTCACAGTTTTCACAATCGAATTCTTTATCGCAAAGCTTATATTTTACAAGCCCGGATGTCATCCAGATACAGCTTAAATCTTTTTGTGAACTTTGAGAATTATTCATAAAATTCTCCTTGTTAGATTGTTTCATAATTTGTTTCAATTTCTGTCTTTGAAGTTTCTGCTTCTATGTGAACTTCTTCCTTTTCAAAGACACTAAAGTTTTCTACAATTAATTTGAATGCGACCATCGCAACCAATACCAGGAATAATGTAATACCGACTTCTTCAAATGAAGGGGAATAAGATTGTCCGGATGATCTTACCAAAGATGTTACGCAAACGTTCATCCTGTTTAATACAAATCCCGACATTGTAAAGATTGCAGCAAAGTATAAACCTGCCCTGTTCACTTTATATTTTGGGTGAGTAAGAATTAATATTGGAATGGCAAACCCGATAACTATTTCTAACCAGAAGAAATAAGTTTCATTCGCCTGTGCAAAAAGTAAAGGAAGTTTTCCTAAATATGATATTTCTCCAAACTTAAATATTAATTCTACTACAAGAACAATTAAAACAGCTTTACCAAGACCGGATAATATCCTGATATTCAGTCCCTGCCCGAAAGCTCTTGCACATAGGTAAGCCTCAAAAATTATCATCGATAATCCTGCTGCAATACATGAGATAAAGAAATGAACCGGCAAAAATGATGAGTACCAGAGCGGGTAAACTTTTGCAGGTACAATTAAATAAAGTGAACCGAACGATGATTGATGCAATGTAGAGAAAAGAACACCAAGTATAATTGCGCCGGGAGTAATCTTCTTAATAATCTTTAACAACTTTGTGAATTTGTATTTTTCTAAAACTACAGGTGCAAATTCAATTGTAAGGATTGTTGAATAACAGATTACACACCAAGTAATTTCAAACATAACTGAATGAACATTCCACATAACCAGGGGATGCCAGAAGTTTTCAGGTTTTCCAAGATCGATTACAAGAAGAGCAACAACCATCATATAGCCGATATAAGCTGTAAGTATTGCGGGTCTTGCAATAGATTCATATTTATGATTATGAAAAATGTGAGCAACTGCCGCAATTGTAAATCCTGCCGCAGCAAGACCAACACCAATAAAATCAAACCCGATCCATAACCCCCAAGGAACAAGATCCGATAAATTTGTTGATGCTCCTAATCCTTTTGTAAATCTTATAAACAAAGAATAAACACCGACAATTGCTATAATTACAGCAACACTTTTCCAGAAAGTAATTTTTTTACCGAAAATATTTTCTACAATATGTTTAGTCATTTTTGTTTTCCCTCTTTTGCCTGATGTTCTTCCTTTGCTAATTCATTTTTTCTTTTTGTAAGCCAGTACATTCCTGTTAAAAATATTCCGCCTACAGAAACGACCGTAGGAATTTTTTCCATCGCCTGCATAGTAAATGTCGGCATAGACTGTTTCGGTACTTTGGAAGAATATCCCAACTGCTCGAAAGGAACAGGCGAAAGAATCAACACGTTGCTTCCACCAGCTTCTTCCAGTCCATAAATATGTGGATAATACTTACCGGGATTTTCTTTAATTCTTCTCTTTGCTTCAACAATTAAATCAGAAAGTTTTCCGCTTATTGTTGCTTCAACTGGACAAGCTTCTGCACAAGCTGTGAGTTTACCTTCTTTCAATCTATCATAACATAAAACACATTTTCTTATTCTTGGAGAAGTGCTTCCCCACTCATAGCGTGGTATATTGTGAGGACAAGCCTGCATACAATACCTGCAGCCTATACATTTATCTGCATCGTATAAAACCGGACCAAGTTCCGTTTTTTCCAATGCGCCTACAGGACAAACAGATGCACACGCCGGTTCAAGGCAGTGCATACACATTTTTCTTGCATATGTATCACCGTATTCTTCAACAACCGTATATGTTTTATCAGATAAATGATCTTTCAAAAAATCTTTATTAGTTGCAGGTAAGTTATTTTGTTTCTTACATGCTTCATAACAATTTCCGCAACCTATACATTCTGTCGCATCGAAAAGAAGACCGTATTGATTATCAATATCTATATGATGTTCAGACATTTCTATTTCCTGTTTATATAGTTAAGAATTCATCTTCAAACTTTTTAGCCGATTCTTTATTTAAATGTGCAACAGCTCCTTCAACCATTTTACCACCATCCAGCATTGTAACTCCCGCAAGCTGTGGTTGAACAGACATCTCAACTAAATAATCCTTCAGCCTGATGAATTCATTCTTCATCCACTCGACAACTTTTTCATTCGCTTTTAATGAAGCAACATTCTTTTCAAAATTGATAGGAGAAACCATAACTCCCCAATCTTCTCCGTAAGGATCGAAAATTGTTTTGCCGATCAATTCATCATTAATAAAATTTATTGTTCCATCGATCGGAGAACGAAAGTTGAAAGTTTTATCACCAAGCATAGCGTTCATAATTACATCCCCTTTTCTAACAACTGTACCTGCTTTAACTAAGTTTGTAACTATAAATCTCCCGATTGATTTAAGTATAAACTCATCTACACCAATTTTAATTAAACCGTTTCCTTGCAGTTCAGCCCAAGTATGACCTTTCGATACATAAGAATCAGCAGGAACAGTTACACTTATATTATCGAAAACAACATCTTCAATAACTTCGTACGATTTTTGAAAGGCTGGATGATGTTTTTTTTCTCCCCTTATTACAAAATAATCTATTACTAAAAGAAGGATAAATCCTAAAAGAACATAAAGAGCAACCATTTTATTTTCCTCGTAAATTATATAACAAGTTCATTTCTATTAGCCAATCGGCGTGCCGCTCAGAAAAATTTTCTTTTATGATTCTATAACTTATTATTCTAAAACAGATTAAAGGAAGGTGACTGCTGAAAAAAAGGTTAACCTTCAAAAAGCAGGTTAGTTGAATTATTCAACACTATTTTGATAAGATGAGGGAAAAACAATAAAAATATTCTACACTGTGGTTTTACGAGTGATGATTTTTTAATCACCGGTTTGCTGAATAATTACACGGTTTTTATTTGCTAACTGGCAATACTTATAAATACCGTCTTTTCCCAAAAGCAAGAAACTGAAATTATGATTTATTCCTAATGAAAAACTTTTCTTTGAAATGGTTTGATTTTGAGCTGTTTTCATTGGCTTGTAATTTGAATTTGTAGTAAATGTTCATTGTATAAAATGTTTATTATAGCAAAAGAATTCTCAGGGAAGATATGGAAAAACAAAGTAGAAGAAGTTTCTTCAAATCTGCCGGTTTATTAACTGCTACTATAGCCGGAGTTTCAACAACCGCAAAGGCATCTCCGGAAAATATTCTTTCTGAAGACAGGATGGGTGTTCTTGTCGACACAACAGTCTGTATTGGCTGCCGGAATTGTGAATGGGCATGCAAAAAAGCTCACGATTTGCCCGCAGGAGTTTTAGATAGTTATGCAGATAAATCTGTTTTTAAAGAAATGCGACGCCCGGATAAATCAGCATTAACTGTTGTTAATCAATATGAAAAAGAAAAACAGATTAACTCTCCGATAAATGTTAAAGTCCAATGCATGCATTGCGATCATCCTGCTTGTGTTTCTGCATGTATAGTTGGTGCTTTCTCCAAAAAAGAAAATGGTTCGGTAGTTTGGGATACAAACAAATGTATTGGCTGTCGCTATTGTATGGTCGCCTGTCCTTTCCAGATTCCATCATTTGAATTTGATAAAGCATTAGATCCTGAAATCAAAAAATGCGATTTCTGTTTTGAAAGAACAAAAGAAGGACTACTTCCAGCTTGTGTTGAGATTTGCCCTGTTGAAGCTTTGACTTACGGACCAAGAAGTGAGCTAATTAAAATTGCAAGAGAAAAAATTAAAAAATATCCTGAAAAATATATTGATTATATCTATGGCGAAAATGAAGTCGGTGGAACTGCATGGCTTTATTTAGCCGGACAGGATTTAGCAAAAACAAGAGCTTTGCCTGTTCTCGGCACTAAGCCGGCGCCCGGTGTTTCCGAATCTATTCAGCATGGAATATTTGCTTACTTCGTTCCTCCTGCATCTCTGTATGCTTTACTTGCAGGAATTATGTGGCTGAACAAGAAAAAGAAAGATTCCGGAGGGGAGAGAATAAAATGTCTGAATATTTAAAACCTATTCAAATTAAAAAAAGATTTTTTACTCCCGGAGTTATTGTTCTCTGCATTATTGCACTTAACGGTTTAATATTTCTTGCCGGTAGATTTTTATTCGGTATCGGCGCTGTTACAAATTTAAATAATCAATATCCTTGGGGAATCTGGATTGGAGTTGATGTTGCAGCAGGAGTTGCGCTTGCTGCCGGTGGTTTTACTACTGCTGCACTTGGACATATAATGCACCGCGAACATTTCCACGCAATTGTGAGACCTGCACTTTTAACAGCAATGCTCGGTTATACTTTTGTTGCAATAGCAGTTTTTGTCGATATAGGGCGTTGGTATTACATCTGGCATCCGTTAGTTATGTGGAATGGAAACTCGGCTTTGTTTGAAGTTGGTATTTGTGTAATGATGTATGTAACCGTTCTTTATATAGAGTTTCTTCCTGTTGTAACTGAAAGATTTTTAGGGAAAGTAAATCTTAAAGGCACTTTATCAACTCTTAATAAACCTTTAGAAAAACTTTTAAAGATTTTAGATAAAGGTTTAACCAAAACAATTTTCATTTTTATTATTCTCGGCGTTGTTCTTTCAACACTCCATCAATCTTCTTTGGGAACTTTAATGGTTATAGCCGGACCAAAGATGCATCCTTTATGGCAAACACCAATTCTTCCACTTTTGTTTTTACTGTCTGCAATTTCAGTTGGCTTCCCTATGGTGATTTTTGAATCTATGATAGCATCGAAATCATTTGGATTAAAACCGGAGATGGAAGTTTTAACTCCGTTAGGATATACAGTCGCACCTCTTCTAGGAATTTATTTAGCATTTAAGATTGGGGACATGTTCGTTAGAGAAACGTTTGTTTACCTTTATGAATTAAACACTGCCAGCATAATGTTCACTATCGAAGTTGTTGTTGGAATAATAATTCCCTTGAGAATGTTTTTATCTAAAAAAGTTTTAAAAACACCATCATTACTTTTTACTGCATCTGCATTAGTAATATTCGGCGTTTTGTTAAACAGGATTGACAACTTTGTTGTTGCTTATACACCACCATATTCATTTGGCTCATATTTCCCATCTATCGGTGAGATATCAGTTACCGTAGGCTTTGTTGCTCTGTTAGTTCTTATTTACAGAATTATTGTTATGAACTTCCCGGTTATAAGTCAAGTGGATAAAAAGTATGTTATTAAAACCAAATACACTATTAAGGGATAAAACTTTGTTCAGCAAATTAGAAATTATAAAATCTACCTCTCCCCTCGCCCCTCTCCTTAATAAGGAGAGGGGTTGGGGTGAGGTCAAAAAACTCAACCTGAATCTTAAAATGAATTACATAAAAGTTTTAGTATTAGGAATATTATTTCCAATAGCTTTTGTCTTTCCACAAACTCAAAGCAAAGATCATTCTTTACAAAATGTAACCTGCAAAACATGCCACACTTGTAATGTACCGACAAAACAAAATCCTTGCTTGGTTGCCTGTCCAAGAAATGAAATGATTACAGTAAACCAATCTGCAGAACAAGGACCGGATATTATTACGATTGACAATCTTGCAAATAAATATCAACCTGTAATTTTCTCGCATAAAATCCATGCACAGATGTCGAAAATGTCTGGCGGATGTGCAAATTGTCATCATTATAATACAAGCGGTCCTATTTTAGCTTGCTCGGATTGCCATAGTGCAGAAAGAAAAAGAGAGGATATAAGTAAACCCGATTTGCAGGCTGCATTTCACAGGCTTTGTATAGATTGCCATAAAGAATGGAGCCATTCAACAGATTGCAATTCATGCCATTGGAAAAAGGCTCAGATAAAAATCTGGCAGATCAGATTAAAGCAAAGAATCATCCTAAAGTTAAGGAACCTGAAAAATTAGTTTATGAAACAGGTTATACAAAAGGTAAGATCGTTACTTTCTTTCACAGCGAGCATACAAAACTTTTTGGTGCCACATGTGTAAGCTGCCATCAGGATGATAATTGTAAAAGATGCCACGATACAAAGAATGCTCAGGTTGTTTCATCAAATCTTCCTGAAAAACTTACAAAGCCAACGGAGCAGCATCACCAGCCATGCTTTAAATGTCATGCAAATGATGAATGCACAAAATGTCATTTAGATAAACCTGCTGGTCCCTTCGACCATAAAACAAGCACAGGATGGGCACTAAACAGGTTTCATGAAAAACTGGAATGTACAAAGTGTCATGGAACAAGCGGCAAGTTTGCAAAACTTAATAATGATTGTGTTTCATGTCATAAAAATTTTGTTGTTGGTTCATTCGATCACAGTGTTACAGGTTTAAAGTTTGATGAATCTCATGCTGAGCTCGATTGCGAGAATTGCCATATAGATAATAATTTTTCTAATAAACCGGATTGTTCAAGCTGTCACGATGATAAGAGTTTTCCTAAAGATAAGCCGGGAAGTTTAGTTAAGAAATAGCTATGTCATTCCGTCCCGCCTTTGGCGGGATCGGAATCTCCAATGCTGTGGAAGCTGCTGAAACAAGTTCAGCATGACAAAAATGAAAATAAAGATGTTCAAAAAAATCGGTATCAAACTAATCTGGGTTGTTGGTATAACTGCGGTTATAATTATTGCGATATTTTCTTTTTACAATGTTCGCTCACACAGTAATGCTCTTTTGGCAGAAGTTGAAAGACACGCAAACCAGTTAAGCGAAACAGTGAAGCATAGCACACGCTATGATATGCTTCTTAACCAGCGTGACGGGGTTCATACAATTATAAATACAATTGGGCAGCAACCGGGAATACAAAATGTTAGGGTTCTTAATAAAGTCGGAGAAATTATTTATTCCTCGCATGAAGAAGATATAGGCAAAATGGTTGATAAGAAAGCCGAGAGCTGCTATGCCTGTCATACAGCGAATGAACCTCTTCAAAGATTACAAATAAAAGAACGGACAAGAATTTTCAAACTTAATTCCGACTCTGCAAGAGTTATGGGAATAATAACTCCCATTTATAATGAACCATCGTGCTGGGAAGCTGATTGCCATGCTCATGAAAAAAATCAAACTGTTCTCGGAGTTCTGGATGTAACTATCTCTTTATCCGATGTTGATGAACAAATTGAACAGGGAGAGATAGATACTGTTATTTTTGCATTCAGTGCTGTTGCCGTTTTCAGTTTGTTACTTTGGTTTGTTGTTAAGAAATGGGTCGATAAACCAGTCAAAGAATTATTAAACGCTACTCATGAAGTTGGAACTGGAAATCTTAATTATACAATAGAAGAAAAAAGCGACGATGAGTTTGGTTTACTAGCCAAATCTTTTAACAATATGACACAAAAACTTTCCGAAGCAAGAATGCAGCTTTTCCAATCAGATAAAATGGCTTCGCTAGGGAGACTTGCTGCGGGTGTTGCTCATGAAAATAAATAATCCTTTAACAGGAGTTCTTACTTACAGCAGTTTTCTTTTAAAGAAGACTCAGGATAATCCTGAACTGAATGAAGATTTAAAAGTAATTGTAAGAGAAACAAAACGAAGCCGCGAGATAGTTAAGAGTCTTTTAGATTTTGCAAGACAATCTGTTCCGAAGAAAAACCAGGTTAACATTAATGAAATTATAGATAAAGCAATTACCGTAATTGAAAACCAGCTTTCAATAAATCACGTTCAGCTTAAAAAGGAATTTGAAAAAGATTTACCACAAAGCACTCTCGATTCAAACCAGATGCAACAGGTTTTTATAAATCTTTTGGTAAATGCTTCAGATGCGATCGGACCAAAAGGCGGCTCGATAAACATCTCGACAAATTTATTAAAACTTTCTCCTTATGGAATTACACATATTAAAAAGGCTACCTGTCCAAAACGCCACGACCTTATGGACAACGAAGTCAAGATCGATGGAATGCCTTCAATAAAACTTAAAGTTTATTCAAACGGCGCATCAGACTTCATTTATCTCGATCCTGTTTATGGAAGAAACCATCACAAAATTGATATTGACCTTAATTCCAAAAACTTAAGAGTAGTTTGTCCGGTGTGTGAAATTTCATTAATTAATCCTGATAAAAAATGTCCTGAATGTAGCTCTCCTGTTTATTCTCTCGAAGTTCCTTCACAAGGAAATATTGAGGGATGTATATCCAAAGATTGCAACTGGCAAAAATGGGATGCTGTCGATGCGAACGGACAAAAAGATTATCTCGAAATTAAAATCTCGGATACCGGGTGTGGGATTCCTAAAGAAAATCTTTCAAAAATTTTCGAACCATTTTACAGTACCAAAGGACAAAAAGGAACCGGTCTTGGTCTTTCGGTTATCTGGGGAATAATCGATAACCATAACGGAACCATTAAAGTTGAAAGCAGATTAAACAAAGGAACGACGTTTATAATTAATCTTCCGGCAGGCAAAAATTAATTATGCATAAAGACTGGGACATATTGGTTGTTGATGACGAGCAGGTTGTAATCGATGCAGTTGTAAAAATCTGTTCTTCGGAAGGTTATACTGTTGATGCTGCAATAGACGCGAAGGAAGCACTACAAAAATTTAACCTGCCTGACGGCAAGGCAGGTCACAATAAATACGCATTAATTATCTGCGATATAATGATGCCCGGTATGGATGGCTTTGAATTTCTAGATGAACTTCATAAAAGAAAAATTTCTTCGGCTGTTATTATCACTACGGGATTTTCAACAGTGGAGAATGCTGTTAAATCACTTTATACAGGCGCAATAGATTTTATTCCAAAACCATTTACTGCGGACGAATTAATTAATTCTGTTTTAAGAGGGATGAAATATATCCGGATTCAGAATTCAGTTAAAAGCTATAAAAAAGATGATTCGGAAATACCTTATGTCCCCTGTCCTGCAAAGTATTACAGGCTTGGTTATTCAAGCTGGGTTGCAGAAGAAAATACAGGCTCGGTTTTAATTGGAGCGACAGATTTATTTATAAAAACAGTAGAAAACCTTGACAATGTAGAGTTACTGCAGGTTGATGAAGAAGTTGTTCAGGGAAACGCCTGTGCATTTATAAATGACAAAGATAGAAAGCATCCTTTACTTTCACCTGTAAGCGGAAGAATAATAGAAGTGAATGATGATATTATAAAGAATAAAAGTTTAATAGAAAAAGATCCATACTTCGAAGGATGGTTTTACAGGTTGATTCCATCCGACAGCGAGTATGAATTGAAGAGTTTAATTAATTGTAGTTCGGATAGAATGTAAAGGTTTAATAAAATAAAGTTGTCATTCCTGCGAAAGCAGGAATCTAAAAAAGAAAAAGATTCCCTTTTACAAGGGAATGACAAAATGAAAAGGGAGAAAATAAAATGGCACTATTCATATTAGCTGTAATTATTTTTATCGTCGCTGATATATTGATCAGGAATGTGACGAAGAAAGTCGGCGAGAAAAAAGCACGCAAAGAACGGGAAGAAGTTCTTGCAGAAAGCATAAAATTAGACTTCAGCAGCGAAGCCAAATCCTTAAAGCGTGCAGAAGTTAAAGATCCGTTTGCTAAAATTTTATGTGTTGATGATGAAGAAGTAATTCTCGACAGCTTCAGGAAAATTTTAGTTGTAGACGGGTATTCCGTTGATACAGTGACAAATGGAAAAGAAGCTCTCGGATTAATCCAATCTCATCATTACGATTTTCTTTTTACAGATCTGAAAATGCCTGAGATGGATGGCGTTGAAGTAACAAAATCTGTAAAACATTTAAGACCTGATATCGATGTTATAATTATAACCGGTTATGCATCTGTTGAAACCGCAGTTGAAACTATGAAGTATGGCGCAATGGATTATGTTCAGAAACCATTTACCGATGATGAGCTTCTCGCTTTTGTTAAGAAGATTTTAATAAAGAGAAAAGACAGGATTCAAAAACAGTTAAAGCCGAAAGTCCATATTACTCATCTTGCAGATGCTAAAAGTTCTATGATGTGTGAATTTGCAATTCCGGGCGGAGTTTTTATTTCACAAGGGCATTGCTGGGTTAGCATGGAACAGGATGGCAATGTAAAAGTCGGGATAGATGATTTTGCAAAGAAGCTTATAGGAAAAATCGATTCTATAGAATTTCCAAACCTCGGTATGGTTGTAAAAACCGGGCAGGCACTGTTTACAATTAAACAGGGAAATAAAACCATCACGTTTAATTCTCCTGTGAGTGGTAAAGTAATCAAAATAAATAAACCGCTTCAGTATGATATCGAATTGCTCAATGTTACACCTTATGATTCAAACTGGATCTGCACAATCGATGCTGAAGATCTCGATACCGAATTGAAAAATTTAAAGATAGGCAAGACGGCAGTTTCTTTATACCAGGACGACATTGAACATTTCATTGATCTTAGGAAGAAAACATTGAAGCCTGCTAAAGAAGGTGAATATGAAAACAGTGAGATTTATATCGGTGAACTTGAAGGTCTTGACGAACCGAACTGGAACAGAGTAAGTATTGAATTATTTAAGAAGTGATTGATATTCATTTATTGCATATAATTAATTACCGGATATTTTTATGGAAAACAAAAAATGAAATATCTTTATACCTTATTACTATATCCATTCTTTTTGTTCTCTCAAAGTGAATTTATACCCGATTCACATTTCGGAATAAAGGCTGATATTACTTATTCAGCAAATAATAATTTTTCCGGCTTAGGCGGAAATGTAGGGCTTTCATTATTCGGTTCTTTTGATATTGGATTTGAGTACATAAAGACTTCCTATGAACCTCAATTTGATATAGAAGCTTATGGAACCATAGCTTATACTGCATACAATTTCAGAAATAAAAATACTTGTATTAAAATCCTGGTCGGGTACTCCAGCAGCTTAATAAATAGTAAACAATTAATTTCAAATCTAAATGTTACGGGGCCTCTCCTTTCCATTAGTGTTTCTCCAAAAATTTATGAAAATGAATCTTTAGCTTTACTACCAAGTTTAGGTTTTTCAATAGCATTTTTATCAGCATCAAATAGAAGTGATAACAGTGGTTACTCTGTTCAAACAGAAAATAAAAGTATAGGTTTCGAATTCAATGTGATATCCAAGTTAAATAAAAAATTCTACTTTATTTTAGCT
Organism: uncultured Ignavibacteria bacterium; assembly: GCA_963727535.1. Classification (GTDB taxonomy): domain Bacteria; phylum Bacteroidota; class Ignavibacteria; order Ignavibacteriales; family Ignavibacteriaceae; genus RBG-16-34-14. The sequence goes on along the minus strand of CAVSGR010000006.1, from coordinate 628,081 downwards.
CCCTCGGTTTCAAAAGACTTATCGACCTCCGACAATCCATTGATCTTTGGATTTAACTTTGGACTTCTGTTTAATATTCCAAAGCAGTAACTTAAATGTTTAACAATCAAATCAGGGAGAGATCAAAATGCAATTTCCTTTTTCTTTAGAGGATTTCTTAAATGTATTCAAGAAATATAACGAGAGCGTCTTTCCTCTTCAAATAATTTTTTACCTGATTGCATTTATATGTGTTTACTTACTTTTCAGACGAAAAGAAAACAGTAATAAATTCATTGTTTCTGCTTTATCATTCTTCTGGCTATGGATCGGAATTGTTTACCAAATAATTTTCTTCTCAGGTATTAATAAAGCAGCCTACATATTTGGAATTCTCTTTATAATTCAGGGAGTCCTGTTTGCTTTTTATGGCGTAATAAAAGATGCCTTCACATTTGAATACCAAAAAAGCATTCCCAATTATCTTGGTATTATTTTCATTGTTTATGCACTTATTATTTACCCGGTGTTAGGTCATTTACTCGGACACCAGTATCCATACTCACCTACATTCGGATTACCTTGCCCAACAACAATTTTCACATTTGGAATATTACTTTTTACAAACAAAAAAATTTCCTTGTTATTTTTTACTATTCCTTTCGTATGGTCGCTAATAGGAACAATGGCTGCACTAAAATTATCTATTTATGAAGATTATGGCTTGTTAATAACGGGACTTTTGGGTTTTACTATATTAATGGTCTCAAATAAAAAAGATTCGAAAACTCCTAAAGCTGCTTAAGGAACAAAAGACTATTTATGAAAACACTTATCATCTTAATAGTTTTGATTTTATCAATTAGCTTATTTCCACAATCCACTTCTCTAAAAACAGTTGATTATGTTGACTTGAAGAAGTATACCGGTTTATGGTACGAGATTGCAAAAATTCCGAACAGTTTCCAGAATCAATGCGTGAAAGGAGCAACTGCAAAATATACTCTTAAGGAAGATGGAGAAATTGCAGTTGTAAATTCCTGTATTGATGAAGATGGTGAAGTGGATGATGCGGACGGAATTGCAAGAGTTGTAGATAAAAATTCAAATGCAAAACTTGAAGTTAGTTTTGTAAGCTTTCTCGGTTGGCGACCGTTTTGGGGAGATTATTGGGTAATCGGGCTCGATGAAAATTATAAATGGGCTATTGTTGGAACTCCGAGTAGAAAGTACGGCTGGATTTTAAGCCGTACTCCCCAACTCGATAAACAAACAATGGATATGATCTTTCAAATCTTAAGAGACCAGGGATATAACCCGGAAGATTTTGAAATTAGTCCTCAATAATTCATTCTCAATCTGTTAATTGGAGGAATTTTTCGAAACAAAACATTTTCAGTTAAACTACTCACTGCTGTACAATAAAGTGGATGAACAAATTGTTTTATTGCAGGAAAATTCATCATATATGATAGTTTAACATTTAATAGAACCAATTTTAATTACTAATTTTCATGGCACTTTAATTGATTTTTATCTAAGTCATTAAAAAATTCAGGGAGCTATAAATGAAACAGTTAATATCAATTACAACCATAGTTCTATTCTTTTTTATAACCTTGCCGGCACAGGATAAAACTACAGAAGAAAAGGTCACTGTGAATAAAGAAACCGGCGATACAATTCGCACTTCTTCCGTAGCAATTTCCGTGACTGAAGATATAACCCCCAGAAACGATCTGATTGTAATAAATCCGTTAAAGTTTTTGTTGTTCTACAATATATCTTATTTCCATAAAGTTTCGGAAAATGTTATAGTCGGTGGAGGATTCCAGGCCCCTACTATTTCAGGAATATCAGGAATAGGTTTTAATGCCGAAGTAAGGTTCTATCCGAAAGGAAACAATATGCGCGGGTTTTACATAGCGCCCAACTTTTCATTTAATCATCTTTCGGCAGACGATGTCTCGAGTGATCCGGTTTCTCTCGGAGTGCTGATTGGCTGGCAATGGTTTCCCGGTGATCAGTTTGCAATAGGGCTTGGAATTGGAGTCGATCATTACTTCGGTTCAATAAAAAACAATAATGATAATTTCGGTAGATACGACGGATTTGCCCCGGCATTGCGTTTTGATATAGGTTTTGGTTGGTAAGTTAAAACTGCTAACCCAATTTCTTAAAGGAATTGGGTTAGTGAAAATTCAATCTAAAGATTTGAAATCAGCCCTCAATAATTACAAGTCTAATTTTTTTGAAGAGCCGTATTAGAAGAAACTTCTATATCGGCATTCTCAATAAGAACAGAATATTTATAACCTGCGCCAAAATCTTTATCAACAGCTACCGTTCCTTCGGCAATAATTGTTTGTCCAACCTGTGCAGGATTTATTGATGTGACAAGCAGATCATAACCATCTTTCCCGGCAGTTCCATCCTGGATATGAATCCAGTTGCGGTCCATTATTCCTGCGTTATATTTTACAACCAAACCTTTTACTTTAACTTTCTTGCCGGCAAGCGATTCTTTTCCATCGAATATTTTTGCGACAGTATAACCATCTTTTAATGGTTCCACTTTTACATTTTCTTTTGCTGATTGAACATTTGGGTGAGACATATTTCCACTTGCAGAATGTGGAGTCTTCGAAATATCATCTACGAATAAAACCGAATCGAAAGTTTTATTTAAAGTTTCGCTGTGAAAATTCTTCATTTCTATACTTTTAGTAAAGTAAAGAACTTCCCCTTTTTCAACTTTCATTTGCGGAACAGCAATCCAGTACTCTTTATCTTTTTCTTTAACTTTTAAATAAGTATAATTTGAAGCGTTCGTTTGCTCAACAACTTCCACAACGTGAGTATTAGGATTATCTGCTTGCAGCTTTTCCATATCTTTGTCTTTACTATCACAGGAAGTAAACAAAAACATCATTGTTGCAAAAAGCATAAATAAAATCTTATTCATTAAAATTACCTTTCTCTAAAAAATCTAAACTTGTTTTAGTAAATATATAGAAGTATAGAAGCAAACTTCCTGATAAAATTTTAATACTCTGATTAAGATTATAGTGTAATTTCATTTTTGAAATGCACTTATTGAGATCAACATTTTTCGCAATTATCTTATAAAGGGAATTGATTTCATTAAATTGAAATTATAAAATGAAAAATATCGTTAAACGATCAGCATCTCAGAAAATAATTTATAAAGGAATAAACATAATTAAAGAATGTCAATTCAAATATAATGTAATAGTTAGATGATTCTACAATATTTTTGAGTATACTCAATTACAATTCAAAGGTTGGAAAAATATGGAGGGTATTTCTGGAATAATAACGTAGTGTTCGTATGCGGGACTTTTGGGATTTTACAAAGGGTGTCGTTCGGTAATTTCTTCTTAATAGCCAAGCTTATGAGCTTATTTCCATTATAAATCTGAAAGTATAACTAAGTTAGAATATAAAAAGTTTAAGATTCAAGATTTTGCACTTTTAAACAAACGTTTTGAAGTATACCAACAAGCAAATTATGAGTGTGAGAAATTATAAAAAAGTTGTGCACGACAATACAGAATAAAAAGTATGAAGTATACAAATTTTTCAAGAGAATGAATTTTATAAAATAATTTATTACTTATTGCCTTCCTTAAGGAATGATTTTGGCAGATTATTTCTGAATGTAGAGTTTTATGAGGATAATATTGTGGATTTTAAATTAACTTCAAAGGAAGCTGGCAGTCAATCTGAAAAAACTAAAACTAAACGCAAAGATTTATTATCGCTTTGGGAAAATATTAATGGTAATAAACCCATTATCAAAATTGAAGAGGACATAGTATTCAATATTATCTCAAATTAAATTAGTTTATCAATAAACCTAACTACAACCTGAATCGACCGTTTCTTTCCATTCGTGGATTATTATATCAAAGGGTTCATTTAACCAATAATTCTACTTCAACAAAATTATATTCTTTGTATGAGATAAATCCTATAGTATAAGTAAAAGTTAGCACCAAGAAAATTTTCAAAACAATCCCCTGAATCTAATCTTCCAGCAGCCACTTATTAGCTTTCCCGATAGTATTAAAATATCTAAAATCGCACCATTTAACATTGGATTTAGTTGTTTTAAGAAAATGGTCATCATTCTGATCACTTGAAATGACAATTGCTATCTTATCGCTACTCTTAAACCCAAATTGTTCTAAAACATCTCCGTCTGTGTGCAGCTTGTAGATACCTGCTTCCTGCAAAGATTTTGTGTGATTAATTATAAATTTATTACAATTGTATTCGTGTGCGAGTTTTATTGACTCTAATGAGTAATGTTGAACCATTCCAAAATTTAGTCTTCCCTGAACATTGACCTGAACTATATTTTTGTCATCTAGGTAATTTATTTTGTAGCTCATTAAAAAAACCTCTAACTTCTTATTAAGTACTTGTACTTAAATATCCACAACATTTAATAACATAACCTTATTTTAGAAAAGGGCTCTCTCCATACTTATGAAGAGATATCATCTTTCAGAAGCTAATTTAATCCTGATGAAAGTCATTCGGGGTTAAGTTAAACCAATTCAAGGTTGTAATCTGCAATATTAACTTGCTCAAGGTACTGATCTGCTTTTGAAATACTCTTAACCAGCTCGTTAAATTTAATTGGTTTTTTTATCAGGCTGATTGGATTTAAGTAATAGGAATCGATCAATCTGCTATAATCGTCAGAAGCAATTATAAAGATATAAGGGATTTTGTACTTGCCTTCTAAACGAGCTATTGCTTCGATACCGTCCAATTGACCAAGCAGATTTATATCAGTAATAATAAGGGATGGGTCTAATATTTTTGCCATATCCATTAGATCTTCACCTTTGGACACAAAAGGATGAACTCTAAAATCCAATGATTCGAGATAGTGTTGAATTTCCAAAGCAACAATAGTATCAGGTTCAGCAATTAGAATTGTTTTTTGTTCATTCATTTTACATGCACCTTCCTTAAACAAGGTATATATATAAACGACTATATACAAGTGCATTAGATGAATTATTAAATACAGACTTTTTAAATCTAACGCAATGCGCGTCTACTTATGTTTGGAATTATAAGGTTCTCACAGTGATGGCAATAACAGTGATGTTTAAAATAACAAAGGCGCCTTGTAGGGCGCCCTCGTCGGAAAAAACACTAGAAAAACTTAGTTGCGCGGTTTAGCTTCATTAACTACGATATTTCTACCTTTAAATTCCGAATTATTCAATGCGGAGATAGCATTCTTCGCATCTGTGGCGTCCTCCATCTCAACAAAACCGAAACCTCTAGATCTTCCGGTATCGCGATCTTTTACAACTTTTGCGGAAACAACTGTTCCGTGTTCCTCAAAAGCGGTTTGCAATGCTTTGTCGTCTACAGACCAGGGGAGTGAACCCACAAATAATTTAGTACTCAAAAGAACCTCTAAAAAATAATAAGAAAAAAAACCCGGCTTAATGCCGGTCTTTAAAACTACAAATAATTATTGATTTTGCAAATATTTTTTTTAGTTTGGCGTGGTTTATAAAGCTGTCTAATTTGTTGCTTTTGTCAATCAATTAAGTGGGAATTTTCCGGTTTGGATCCGGAATGATAAAAAAAGGGAAAGAATATGAAAGCAAAGATTGAATTACACAAAGGGGACATAACCAAACTAAAAGTCGATGCAATTGTAAATGCTGCAAACACTTCCCTGCTTGGCGGCGGCGGAGTTGATGGTGCAATTCATCGTGCAGCAGGACCGGAATTACTTGAGTACAATAAAAAACTCGGAGGCTGCCCGACAGGTGAAGCTAAAATTTCTCCAGGTTTTAATTTGCCGGCAAAATATGTTATTAGTACTGTCGGACCAGTTTGGCGAGGCGGCAATAATAATGAAGATGAACTCCTGGCAAACTGTTATAAAAATTCTTTGAAAGTCGCGATTGATAATAATATTAAAACTATTGCTTTTCCTTCAATTAGTACGGGAGTTTATAGCTTTCCCGTTGAGAAAGCTTCAAAGATTGCTGTTAGAGAAGTAAAAGATTTTCTTGAAAAGAATTCTTCAATTGAAAAAGTAATTTTTGTATGCTTTGATGATAAAACTTACGTGTTTATAAAAATCTATTGGAAGGTATTACTAAAATTAATTTGGGCTAAAGCCCAAGGTTGTGTCGTTATCTTTAACCCCGACATAAATGTCGGGGCTATTAAAGACAAATTCTGTATAACTTTCGGTTATCTTATAAACAAAATTGTAACTCCGGCAACTGCAATAAAAGCTCCTGCAATTGCGCGCCAGCTTAGACGTTCTTTATAAACATATCTAACATAGGGAAGCATAATTATCGGCATAGTTGACATCAGTGTTGCAGCAATACCAACTTTTGTATTTGCTATTGCAACAAGGCTGAATGTAATTCCGAGATATGGACCGAGTATAGTTCCGATAATTGTAGAACTTAAAGCTCCGGGATTTTCCTTATATAGTTTAACAGGATTTTTATAACGCTTCATTAAAAGTGCAGCTATCCACAAAATTAAAACTGAAGAAATAATTCTTATAAAAGTTGCAACCATCTTGTGCACTTCGCCTTCTTCAAAAGCAAACTTAGCAAAGATTAAACCCGCAGCCTGCCCTAACGCACCAAGCAAACCGTAGATTATTCCAATCTTAGTTATTTTAAACCTTGCATTAGGCAGCTCACTTCTGTCCAGAACAACAAGACCAATCCCAAATATTGTTACAGCTATTCCGATGAAAGCAAAAAAAGAGAGACTTTCTCCCAGAAAAAAATATGCGAGTATAGAGCTCATTGCCGGAGACGATGCCATCAACAACATACTTACACGTGCACCAATACTTTGAAAAGCTTTGAAGAGAAATGTATCACCAATTACTAATCCGATTATTCCGCTTATAATAAGATTGATGACCTGGGTTGAAGAAAGTGCAAAACTAAATCCCCCAATCAATATTGTTACATACAATAATACAGAAGCAAGAAGCATCCTGTTGATGTTCAGCTGAAGAGAACCGATTTTTACCGCAGCAGATGAAAATGCAAATGAAGTTCCCGACCAGAGGAAAGCCGTCAGCAAAGCACTTAATTCACCAACATACGGCATTTAGCATCTCAGATTTTATATAAAAAACCACTAAGATTCACAGATTTACAATCCCGCCTCTTAGTGGTCAAAGTTATTTAGTTAATACTGAAATCAGATAGAACAATTTATTGCATCGATACCGGGGAATTCCGCAGCATCTCCAAGTTCTTCTTCAATCCTTAAGAGCTGATTGTATTTTGCAATCCTGTCTGTTCTTGAAAGAGAACCGGTTTTAATTTGCCCGGCATTAGTAGCAACAGCAATATCTGCAATAGTTGTATCTTCAGTTTCACCTGAACGATGACTTATTACATTTGTATATGCAGCTTTCTTTGCCATTTCAATTGCATTCAAAGTTTCGGTTAATGTACCGATCTGGTTTACTTTTATAAGAATAGAATTTGCAACGCCTTTCTCAATTCCATCAGCAAGTCTCTCAGTATTTGTTACAAAAAGGTCATCGCCAACCAATTGAACTCTATCTCCTAATTTTTTAGTTAACATAAGCCAGCCGTCCCAGTCATCTTCTGCAAGCCCATCTTCAAGAGAAACGATAGGATATTTAGATACCCAATCTGCCCAGAAGTCCACCATTTTTTCTTTGGAAATTATTTTATCAGGTGCAGACTTAAATAAATGATAAGCATCTTTTTCTTTTATATAGAATTCGCTTGCTGCCGGATCAAGGGCAATTGCTATTTCATCTTTGATTTTAAACCCGGCTTTAGTCACTGCTTCAAGAATAACATCGATTGCTTCTTCGTTTGATTTAAGATTCGGTGCAAAGCCTCCCTCATCACCGACAGCAGTGTTGTATCCTTTTTTACTTAGAACAGATTTTAAAGCATGAAAAGTTTCGGAACCCATTCTTAAAGCTTCTGCAAAATTAGGTGCACCGACAGGCATAATCATAAATTCCTGGAAGTCCACATTATTATCGGCATGTTTTCCGCCGTTAAGAATGTTCATCATCGGAACAGGTAAAGTTTTAGCATTGGTTCCACCTATATATCGATAGAGCGGCATTCCCAAAGTTTGTGCAACAGCTTTTGCACACGCAAGTGAAACACCAAGCATTGCATTAGCACCAAGATTGCCTTTATTCTTTGTCCCATCGAGTTCAATCAATAAAGAATCGATTGAAGCCTGGTCTGCTGCATCAAGCTCAATGAGTTCCTCACAAATTTTTTCGTTTACATTTTCAACAGCTTTAAGAACACCTTTACCAAGATATCTTGATTTATCTCCATCTCTTAATTCGACTGCTTCATGTTCACCTGTGGAAGCTCCGCTAGGAACTGCTGCTCTTCCAATTGCTCCACTTTCAAGTTCAACTTCTGCTTCTAGTGTCGGGTTGCCTCTTGAATCTAAAATCTCTCTCGCAAATACATCTACAATAGTTGTCATTATCTCTCCTATAATCAGTTTAAAAAGTATTTCATAATTGTGTACCTGTAAATTAGCGAAAATCAGGATTCCAATTAAGAATTATAGCATACTTTTTTAAAGTATTTTTAATTGCACTGTGAATTATTTATTTTTAGTAAAATTGTTTACCAAGATGCGTAATTGTCTAATTCTTTCAGCTTTTATTCTACTTCTGTTCTTTAATGCATGTAAAGAAGAACTTCCTGTCCTGCCGGGGTTAACAAAAAGTAAAATTTTAATTCTTACGTATCCTGATAGCACCTCTGTAAAAATTAACAACAAAGAGTCTGACATAACTCCTTATTTTGTTCAGGATTTGGACCCGGGGTTTTTTAGATTTACATTTTCCAAATTTTCATACATTGATACTAGTATATACCATGTAGTCCAGCGAAATGTAACGGATACAGTGTTTGTAGAAATGAGGGAAAAACCTTCATACTGGTGGAAAGTATATGATATGTCAAACTCTCCTTTGCCTACAATCTATATCACTAAAATAAGAGTAGATGAACAGAACAATATTTGGATTGGAACCAGGGACGATGGTCTTTTTAAATTTAAGGATTCTGTTTTTACGCTCTATAATAGTTCAAACTCAGGAATTCCCAACAACCATATAAATGATATATATGCTGAAGGAAACGGAATATTATGGATTGCCACAAACAGTGGTTTTGTAAAATTCGATGGTGTTGACTGGACCGTGTTCAATTATTCTAATTTACGTGTCCCTGCAAACAATATTACCTCGATAGCAAAGGATAAAAACAACATATTATGGTTAGGTACACTTAACGACGGCTTAATAAAATTCGATGGTGTTGAAGCAACAGTTTATGATTATTCCAATTCCAGGATTCCACTTAATCACATAACCACAATAGACGTTGATGAAAATAATTTAAAATGGATCGGAACTGGCGGTGAGGGAATAGCTACCTTTGATGGAACCATTTGGAAAGTATACAATTCATATTTCAATGACTTGCTAAATTCATATGTCTCTAAAATACTCAGTGATAGGAACGGCAATATATGGATAGGAACAGGAGATAAGGCATCCGGAACACATGGAGGTTTGAGCAAATTTGACGGTAATACTTTTACAAATTATTATCCTTCTGAAAACGGAGTGCCGGGGAACTATATTTACGACCTTGCATTGGATGAAAACGGAAAGTTATGGATAGCAACCGATAATGGTCTTGCAAGTTTTGATGGGAATAAATGGAAAATATTTAACACATCTAATTCAGGTCTTACATCAAACTTTGTTACATCAGTAGCAATAGATTTAGAGCAGAATAAATGGATGGCTGCTAAAGCAGTTGCAAGATATATAGGTGGCAAAAAATAAATTACGGCATAAACAGAGCATCGGTTCTTCCTATAAATAACCCGATACCTTCTCCCTCAATGTTCCATTTAACGTTACTCAATGGTTGTCCAAAAATGGATTCGGAAATTTGTGTTGAACCTTGCGCTTGAAAATAATCATAGAAGGCTCTGTCATAGACATAAACCCGAATTCCTAATTTGCCTGTTGTGCTATTCAAAAGAGCGGGAGGTATAACATCCGAACGAACTTTTATTTGCTCTCCCGACAATGATCTGTTAACCTGAACAAAATTGTCTGCCTCCCTGTTAACTAAACCATCAGAGCGCACAAATACCCATGTTATTGTATAAGATTCATCGGCGTGAGGATCTATAGTCGCTTCCATTACACTTACTTGTTTCCCATCCTCTTCCAAGCTTTTAATGCCGTAGTTCAGCACTTTCCCAAGCTTAGGAATACTTGTTGTAGCAGATATTGACTTGTCCTGCCATTGAGCAACAAGATAGTAAGTCTTTCCTTTCTCTACTATTAACGAATCGGTAGTATAAATACCATCCCGGATATGTCTTAGCGGATAAAAAATTCCATCAGAGACTACCGCTCCTACTGCATCAGCCAGGTTTGCAAAGTCTTCATCAAATTCAGCATTTATTGGAAGTGTTCTTCCTATATAAATATCATCTATAAGCTTACCGGGCTCTAATACGCCCCTGATTACCAGTTTTATTTCGTAAGGAAATTCCTCTTCCTGTAAAGGCTGTTCACATCCATTAAAAAAAACGAAAGCTGATATTGCAACTAAAGACAATATTTTCATTTTAAAAATCAAAGGTTACTCCGAACGTTGGAAGAAACGGGAATAAACTAAACTGTTTAAGAACCGGAGTAGTTTTCCCTGTAGCTTCATCTGTTTTATAACCAACATATTCTGAAAACACATTGAACCTGTTATAAACATTGTAAATACTTAAATTCAGTTCGAGCATTTTATCGGAAATAGAAATATTGTATTTGCAGTTTAAATCAAGCTTGTGAAAAGCAGGAAATCTGAAAGCATCTCTCGTCGAGTTTTCAAAGTAAATACCGCTTGGATTATCTTGGGGACTATTAAATCCAGCAATTTGATACTGGCTTATAGGAATAGAATAAGCCTGCCCCGTTCCGTATGTCCAGGTTGCTCCAAAGTTCAAAGAAGAATTTACTTTATATCCTAGAACAATTGAAATATCATGTCTCCTGTCATAACGTGGATAAAATGGTTCTCCCCTGTTTAAGTCATTAAAATATCTTTTCGTCCAGGCAAGTGTATAACCAATCCAGCCTGTAAAATTTCCTATACGTTTATTTAGAAAAGCTTCAAAACCGTAGGATTCTCCTCTTCCTTTTGTGAGCTGGTTCTCAATATTAGTCCCATATGCAAAATCGGGATTGTTAATGTACTCATATAGATTCTTCATATCTTTATAATAAGTATCTAAGGAAAAGAGAAATGATCTATCTATAGACGTTACCTCAAAGCCGACAGAACCTTGTGTTGATTTTGAAGGTTTTATTCCGGGAGTGGAGGGATACCAGACATCCGTTGGAAGATAAATATCGTTTCTGCTAAGAAGATGTAAAGCCTGGTTAGCAATTGCAAAGGCACCTCTGAGAATAAACCTGTCGAGCAGATAATATGTCAGGGAAATTCTCGGTTCGACGGCAAACAAATTACCTTCCTTAAAATAATATAGCCTTCCTCCCAAATTGCTTTTAAGGTCGGAGGTAATAGTCCATTCATCCTGCAAATAAAAAGATGCTTCTATTCCGTTTAAGTCTGTACCAAAAATAGGTTTGTATTCAAGTTCTTTTATATAGAAATCACTTGTTGTTGTAGAGAAGCTATGATATATAATTTCTCCCCCGCCTTTTAACGTATGTGATTTATTAATAAAAAACTGCATCTCCCTCTTTAATGAAAAATCCCGTATCTCCGACGATGTAAAAAAATCAAGAGAATGCTGATCCGGAATTTTGCTTTGCATAAGTGTAGAAAAAAAGTAATTAGTATACATTAATGATGTGTTAGTGAACGAGGTAGCCGAAGTAAAATTGGTCCAGGTTAAATTAACTGTTGCATTTTTCCAGCCAATATTAAAACCAATGTCTTTACTCTCCGGAGCTTCATTAATATTATCTTTACTATAAAAGCCGCTGATAAAAATTTTATCCTTGGGGGATAATGTATAATTAACCTTACCGTTGAAATCAACGAAACCATACCTTGGAATAGAATTAAATTTTTTTGACAAAGGAAGTATTTTATCAAGATACATACTTCTCCCTGAAAAGATAAAAGTCGAAGAGGTGTCTAATGGACCTTCGATAGTTACCCTTGAACTTACAGAGTTTAGGTTTGCTGAACCCATAAATTTTTCTTTTGTGCCCTCTCTCATAGAAATATCCAGAACGCTGGATAATCTTCCGCCATACTCAGCAGGGAATGCTCCTTTTATTAGTTTAATATTTCTAAGAACGTCGGAGTTAAAAGTGCTTGCAAATCCACCAAGGTGAGAAGGATTATATACTACAACTCCATCAATTAATGTAAGATTCTGATCCGGCGAACCACCCCGTACATAAATACCTGTTGAAATTTCGGTTGCCGCAGTAACACCCGGCAATAGCTGCAACACCCTAAAGATATCGGTCTCTCCTCCTAATGAGGGAAGTTCCTTAACAATCTGAGGATTTACTTCGATAGTGCTGGCTGTTGTGGAAAAGTCAGTTTCCCTCCTGCTTTCCACAACTACTTCACCAAGCTTGTATGGTTTTCCAATAAGCTGAAAATCTATTCTTAAAGAAACATCCTTCTCCAACAAAACTATTCTTTTGCGTATTGTTTCATATCCTATACTTGAAACAAAAATATAATATTCGCCCGGAGGAACGGCTGGCAACGAAAAGAAGCCGTACCTGTTGGCTGCGGTTCCCCGCAACATTTCCGATTGTTTCAGGCTGTCTTTATATAAGATAACATTAGCTCCATACAAAGTTTCACCTGCTTTAGAATCTGTTATAACACCGGAAATGTTTACGCTTTGCTGTGCAAAAAGAGTTGAGGCAAAAAATAGAAAAAGTAATAGTTTGAAAAATCTGCGGGATAAATAAAAATCTTTAATCATCAGAAACAAAGACACCATTTGACGTTAGACTGAAATATATAAATTGTTGACCTCTAGGATAAAACTATTTTTCCCTGTATCTTTTTAAAAATAAATATACTATTTTCAATTTAATTTGTTCGTAGTTCTTTTTTTCTATGAAGGTTACTTTACAAATATTTGTTCTCTCTACATTTCTACTTTTTCCAGTAAATAATTTTGCTCAATTAAAAATAAGGGTCCAAGGAGCTTCTGCCATTCCGACAGGTTATGCAGCAGATGCGGTTTCTCTTGGCTATGGTGGAAATATAAACTTTAGCTATCCATTTATGTTACCTAATCTGGAATTAAGTTTAACAACGGGTTACTATTATTTTGGCTTTAAAGAGAATTTACCCGATTATGATTTCGCTTTTTCTTCTATTCCCGTTATCGCAGGGTTAAGATTTAATCTAAATGATTATGACTTTATTCCCTACGTCGGAATTGAAGGGGGAGTTTATATTAGTAAGTATCTTCTTGAAATAGATTACGGATATTTCGGGAAAACATCTACAATAACAAAGGCAACTCATTGGGGTATTTCTCCCGAATTCGGTTTCAAAATGAACCTTACACCTGCATTTGATATAGATGTTAATGCTAAATACAACAGAATAGACACAAAATATATTGCGAGAGCTTATTTATTGTTCCAAACAGGCTTTACATATAAACTATAATGAAAATTATTTTCTCAATAATATTTTTCTTTTCAACATTCCTCTACGGTCAGAACTGGGAATGGCAGAATCCATTGCCGCAAGGAAAGTCACTCGAGGATGTATTTGCTGTCAATGAAAATATTGTATATGCAGTTGGTGAGAACGGTGTTTTTATCAAAACTCTTGATGGCGGAAATAACTGGAACATTCTTACTAAAGAAACAATCAGCAAGCTTAATACATGTTTTTTTATAAACGAAAGTATTGGCTATGCTGCTGGAGAGAATGGTGTTATTCTTAAAACAACCGACGGTGGCATATCTTTTACTAAATTGAAAAGTAATGTTTCAGTGGACTTACACACACTTCGCTTCTTTAATGAACAAACAGGATATGCGGCAGGCTCCAATGGAACAATTCTTTTTACCTCAGACGGCGGAACTACGTGGTCCCAAATTCAGAATGACAATATGAAATCTGTTTCCAATATGTTTTTCATATCCGATTCAAAGGGATGGTTTGTTGGCTCCGACGGAATAATAAAAGTAACAAACGATACTGGAAAGAACTGGACAGATCAAAATAGTAACACTACAAATATACTTTCATCAATATTTTTTATCGATCAATCAACAGGATGGGCTTGCGGATTAAACGGAACTCTAATAAAAACCGAGGATGGAGGAATAACCTGGAACAGTATTGCTCCAAACGTTACAAACTGGCTGAAATCCATCTGTTTCTTTGATGAAAATAATGGAATTGCTATTGGCACACCGGGAATAATATTAACTACTTCGAACGGAGGAGAAAATTGGGTCATAAATAAAAGCCCTACATCATATAATCTAAACTCTGTTTCATTAACTACTAATCAGACTGGTTGGGTAGTTGGAGATAATGGGATTATCATTAAAACAATTGACGGTGGAATAAACTGGGAATTTCAGTCTAGCGGGTGGCAGGCAGATATAAATGACATCCTTTTTTATAATGAGAACAAAGGAATTGCTGTCGGAAATAACGGACTTTTTATAACAACTACTAATGGCGGTGAAACATGGATAAGCAGGAATATAGGAACTGTAAGAAACATCAACGCTATAGATATTTATAAGGGCAGACCTAATGAAATTTGGATAGCGGGAGATCATGGACTAATACTTTTTTCTCGTGATAGTGGTGAAACATGGGTAAGCAACTCTCTAGGTAATGCTAGATTTATTAATTTCTTTGGAATTGATGTAGGTAGCCAATTAGTACGTGTAACTGGAACCCTAGGAGCTTTCTATGAGCGTTCTAGTGTTTATGGTTCTAAATCTTCCTGGAAACAAATAGACGTGGGGGCACTAGTAGATTATAATTCTATTACATCTACCTCAAATGGTAAAACGTTTGTTGTGGGAGACCGCTCTCTATTGTTTTTGATAATACGTTTGCTAGATGGTGCCAATTACATCTCTTTATTTTCTTTTCCAACTGAGTATGATTTTAACAATATTTTTTTCCTTTACAATGTCTATGGTTGGATAGTTGGAAAATATGGGATTGTTCTAAAATCTAATGATATAGGGAATCATTGGGAAATTATTGCACAATTAAATAATAATGCATTGTATTCTGTGCAATTCTTAAATCTTGATGTTGGATATACAGTGGGTACAAACGGTTCCCTATTTAAGTCGATTGATGGGGGCTATAATTGGCAACAAATTAATACTGGCATTACAAACCTTTTTAAAAAAGTATTTTTTGTAAATGAAAATACAGGCTGGATAGTTGGAACAAACGGTGTTATCCTAAAAACAACAGTCAGCAACAACTTAATTGCATCTAGTGAAAAGGAAACATCTTCTTTGCCAGATAATTATTTTCTTTCTCAGAATTATCCCAATCCATTTAATCCTTCCACAACGATATCTTTTAAAATTCCAACGACAGGTTTTGTGTCACTCAAAATTTATGATATTCTCGGAAATGAAATTGAAACATTAGTAAATGAGGAACGAAACGCCGGTGAATATTCTATAAACTTTAACGGAGGTAATCTACCAAGCGGAGTGTATTTCTACCGCTTAACTTCAGGCGATTTTTCCAAGGCAAAGAAATTACTTTTACTTAAATAAACCTCAGACAGTTTTAAGCTTGCACAAGATCTGTGATTTTTATTAGGCCTGCTATAGTATCTTTTCCAAAATCAAGACTTATTATTTTTCTCCCTTTATTAATCAACGCTTTCCTGTCTCCCAAAGCCTGTGCACTTTTAAGAATTCCAAAAGTTATTGATGATCTATTATCAGCAGGATTATCTGGAATTGCTAAATCATTTTGTGGTGTTGATGTAAATTGAATAAACAAACCGTTGCCTGAATCACCTTTATGAAGCTGTCCCGTTGAATGAAGAAATCTCGGACCGAATCCTACTGTTACAGGAACTCTATATTTTTCCTGAATTTTTGTTCTTAGAGTTTGTAAAATATCAGATGAATTTTTATCCGGTTTAATGTAAGCCTGCAAAGAAACGTAACTTCCCTTTTTTAGTGAATCATCAAGAAATTTATTTATAGCTTCTGAAATGGAATTGGCTTTAACATCTCCATATAAAGTGATATTTCCATCCTTAATAACAGCATTTTGTTCGGGAAGCTTTCCTTTTTCCTGGTATTTCTTTACCATTTGTCTTGCAACTACTTTAGCAGATTCAACGTCCGGCTGGTTGAACGGTTGTATTCCTATTCTCCATCCGGCAACAGCAGTTGCAATTTCCCAAATAAAATATTGTTCACCCAAATCGTAGAGGTCATCCATTATTAATTCAATTACGGGATGCCCCGCGGCAGATAATTTATCCACTTTTACTTTTTCTTTTAAATCATCTTTAAGATGAATATAAATAAACAACCTGTCATCAGAATAATATTCTGGATCTTCAAGTGATTCACCTTCGACCGGCAAAATTCCTTTTCCTACTTTTCCAGTACTTTCTGCAATAAGCTGCTCAACCCATGCACCAAAGTATGAAACCTGATAAGACATTATAAAAGTTAATTTGTCTCTTCCATGTTTAGCTAACTCTCCTATTGCGGTTCCTAATTTGCCTGCTACACAATTACTTACTTTAGAATCGTTTGAAACTTCTATAGTATTTTTCAAAAGCCTTTCAATATCAATTCCCAATAACGTGGCAGGTACTATACCGAAAAATGATAGGGCTGAATATCTTCCTCCAATGTTAGGATCATTTAAGAAGATTTTTCTGAAGAGCAATTCCTTTGCAATTTTTTCCAGTCCGCTTCCGGGATCAGTAATCGCAGCAAATCTTTTCCCCGTTTCTTCTGCGCCAAATTTCGCTAAATTTTTATTATAGAAGTATTTCATATATGAAAGTGTTTCTACAGTCCCCCCGGATTTTGTAGAAACTATAAACAAAGTTTTTTTATCCGAAAGCGTTTTTTCATGTTCAAGAATAGCATCAGGATCAGTAGTGTCAAGTACACTCAATTTTAAATAACCATCTTTAGCTCCAAACATCAAACTAAAAACTTCAGGCGCTAAACTCGATCCTCCCATTCCCATCAGCAATGCATCTGTAAAACCATCTTTCCTAAGATCACTTACAAACTGGTTAAGTTCTTCAATTGTTTTTAAAGAAACTTCGGGACTAATCAGCCAGCCGAGTCTATCTGTTATTTCATCCGGTTTGTCGCTCCAGATTATAAAATCTTTTTTCCACATCCTCTCCACAATTTGTCCCTTTTTTAATTCATCAAAAGCTTTGTTAAAATCCTCATTATATTTTCCTAATTTCATTTCAAATTTTGATTCCTGCATCTTTATCTCCATTTTTATCAAGTTTTATTATTAACTTCTGAAGCAGCTTCCTTATCGAGAAACCAGGTTAACTCGCCATTAACCGGTTTAATATGCGCTCCAGGAAATTTTATGTAATTGTCATTTCTATTCAAGATTTTTCCAACTGCGAAAGATTTACTTTTTCCCGAAACTAAAAAATAAATCCTTTTTGAATTATTAATAACTCTCCCGGTAACAGTTATCCTTTTTTGTTTTGTTTCAGGATGCACAGCAACTTCACAAATCTTATCAGACTTAAGGAGTTCCATCTGATTTGGAAAGATTGAAGCTGTATGTCCGTCTTCTCCAAGACCAAGTAATATTATGTCAAATTGCGGCAGATTATTCACCAAAGCTAAGTTTTTCAAAGTAACATTAGAATATCTTTTGGCTTCTTCTTCAGGATCGTTTTCTCCTTTTATTCTATTGATATTTTTTTGAGGAATCTGAATATGATCCAGAAGAAATGTTTTTGTCATTCCATAATTACTTTCAGCATCATCCGGAGGTACACATCTTTCATCTCCCCAAAATAGATTTATTTTTTTCCAAATTATTTTTTCTTTGTAAGAATTAACTATTTCAGTGAAAATTAGTTTGGGAGTATTTCCACCTGAAAGTGCAATGTTGATTTTACTTTTTCCTTCAAGCTGTGAAATAATTTCATTAACTAACTCACTGCTAAATTCTTTTGATAAAGTCCGGCTGTCATTAAATATTTTGAAATTATAATTCACAATATAATCCGTCATTTGCCAGGTTTTTGCTTGGATATCTCCATGTAAGACTTTTTCCTTCTATAAGATCATCAGCATGTTCTGGTCCCCAGGTTCCTGCCGGGTACCCATATAGTGGTATATCTGGATTATCTTTCCATGCGCTCAAAATCGGGTTAACAAATTTCCATGCGGCTTCAACAGCATCGCCCCGTTGGTAAAGCGTTGAGTCTCCCATCATACAATCATGCAAAAGCCTTTCGTAAGCACTCGGAAGATAGGAATCCTGCAAATCAGAATAACGGAAATCCATATTTACATTTTGTACATTAAAGCCGGTACCCGGGACTTTTATACCGAACTTAAGAAGTATTCCTTCATCAGGTTGAATTCTGATTACAAGATTATTACAGCCATCCAGCATATTATTTCTTGTAAAAAGATAATGCGGCGTAGGCTTAAAGTGAATAACAACTTCGGTTACTCTTGTCGGCATACGTTTCCCGGTTCTTATATAAAAAGGAACTCCTCCCCATCTCCAGTTATCAATAAAAAGTCTCAGAGCAACATAGGTCTCTGTTTTCGAATTTGGGTCAACACCTTTTTCTTCACGATACCCGGGAACATTCTCTCCTTTTATTTTTGAAGCAACATATTGTCCACGAATTACATCATTACTGATATTTTCTTCTTTCAAAGGTCTTAGTGATTGAAAGACTTTTACAATTTCATTCCTGATCGAATCGGAATCGAAAGAAGATGGAGGCTCCATAGCAATTATACCTGTCAATTCCAGCAAATGATTTTGAAGCATATCTCTTAAAGCACCTGATGAATCATAATATCCTCCTCTATTCTCAACACCAATATTTTCGACTCCTGTTATTTCGACGTGATGAATATAGTTTCTGTTCCATAGAGGTTCGAAAATACCATTTGCAAATCTTGTAACGAAAATATTTTGTACAGTTTCTTTTCCCAGATAATGATCAATCCTGTAAACCTGATTTTCATGGAAAACTTTCATCAAATCTTTATTCAATTTTTTTGCTGAATCAAGATCATATCCAAAAGGTTTTTCTACGACCAATCTTTTCCAGCCACTGTCGTTTTTATTTAGACCAATTTTTCCTAAAGCTAACGGGATTATTGAGTAAAGGCTTGGCGGAGTGGAGAGATAGTAAATACAATTCTCGGGAATGTTGAACTTTTTGTGAAGCGAATCTATTTCGGTTTTTAGCTGCAAGTAATCATCCTGATTTTCTGTATCAATTGATTTGTAAAAAACTTTCTCAAGAAAAGTATCGAGTTTGTTTTTTTTTGCATCTTTAAAATTTGCAAAAGATTTAATTCCCTTTCCAATTCTTTCTCTGAATTTTTCAGATGAATAATCTGTCCTGCTGACACCAAGAATAATAAACTTCCCGGCAAGCATATCCTGGTTATACAGATCATACAATGAAGGAATTAATTTACGATAAGTTAGATCCCCAGACGCACCAAAAATAACAAGTATTTGATCTTCAGGTTTTTTCATTAGGCCCTATTGTTTAAAATGATTATACAAATATTGATTTAGATCACAATGTTAAGAATGCCTCAGGTGTAGTCCCTTTTTCATCCTAAAGTATGATTGATTTTTAATCATTAATAGTTGATAATATATTCTACTAAAATCAAAAATTCTCTCAAATATATTTATTTGATTTATGGAATAAACAAAGCTCTTTTTCAACACGCAAAAGATTCGTTATACAACATAATTTATCACTATCAAAAAGTAAAAATCTATCTTTCAAATTATTTAAACAAATAATCTTATAACTTATTTTTAGTGTAGCAATAATTTTTTACATTATTACTATCTGGCATTATAGTTGTCAAAACCATTAGTACTGGTAGTATTTTACACATATTCTGTATCGGAGTCAAAATGAACAGGTTAATCAAAAAGATAGCAGTTTTGTTTTTCTTTCTAACGCTAAATATTTATCCCCAACTGGCAAAGGACAGTTGGAGTCTTGGATTTGGAGTTGCTTATCCCAGGCTCATGAGTATATCCAGTTTACAAACTGGCGCTTGGGCAGGAATAGGAAACTACGGAGGGTATGCTGAACTACAAAGAAATTTTTCCGAGCATGTTGGTTTAAGACTTAAGGGAAGTTATAGTTATATGAAAACCGAATCCAGAATCAGAACACAGTCAATCAATCTTGCAGCCGCTGATATTGATATGCTTTATTACTTTGTACCATGCGAAGTTATTAGCCCCTATATGGCAGCCGGATTTGGTGGGATCGTATTTCAAAATAGCAATTCTCCCCAGAATTTTCTTGATGTGACATATCTTGAATATGAGTTTAATTTAGGCATAGGAGCTGAGTGGCATTTTTCTGATAATTGGAGTTTAACAGCAGAAGGAATTTATCATACATCCTCCACAAATAAACTAGATGGGTATGAAGATCCCGGAGAAGATAAAGGTCTTTTTGGTGGGAATGCAGATACTTATGTAACACTTGGTTTAGGACTTCAGTTTTACTTTTCAAAAGGAGAACCTTCTCATCTTTGTGATCTTTACGACGGGATAAAAACTAATCCCTGCGAATGTCCACCTTCATTAGATGAAATAGAAGCGTTAATTATAAAACATATTCCAAAAGAAGTAGTAAAGGAAGTTGTAGTCGAAAAACCGGCTGAGGTTAAACAATCAAATTGTGTTCTGTTCGGAGTTAACTTCGAGTTTGATAAAGCTACGTTAACGCCCGAATCATATCCAATCCTGCTTCATGCAGTTCAAAACTTAAGTGAGACACCGGATACAAAGGTCGAAATTCAGGGACATACAGATAATATAGGATCTAGCGAATATAACCTGAAGCTATCTGAAAGAAGAGCCCAAACAGTAAGAGATTATTTAGTAGCTAAAGGAATTGACCCGTTACGATTAACTGTAAAAGGATATGGCGAATCAATGCCAGTTGCTGATAACAATACTGCAGAAGGAAGAGCGCGGAACAGAAGAATCGAATTTAAAATTCTTAACAAGTAAATTAAAAGATTAAATTCAAGTAAATGGGTCTCCTGGTGAGACCCATTTTTTATTAATCATATAGCTTCCATCCTTGCAAAGTTCATCATAAGATGCGAAATTTACTGGATTACATCTTAATATATATTTCAGAGTAAATAGTTATGTCGGAAAAACAAGCTGCTGCGGAAAAAGCGATTGAATTTGTAAAAAGTAATATGATTATTGGATTGGGATCAGGCTCGACTGCAGCTTTCTTTACAAAAAGATTAGGTGAAGAGGTAAAGCGCGGCTTAAAAATTACAGGTGTTTCTACATCAAACACTACTACAAATTTAGCTCTTTCCCTTAACATACCCTTACTGTCTATCGATGAGGTTAGTGAAATAGATATAACTGTAGATGGTGCTGATGAAGTTGATCCAAAGTTCAATGGAATTAAAGGAGGTGGAGGAGCACTTCTTTTTGAAAAGATTGTAGCTTCTATTTCTAAAAAAATTATCTGGGTTATTGATTCTTCGAAGCTTGTAAAAAAATTAGGCAAATTTCCGTTGCCTGTTGAAATAGTTTCATTCGGATATATACAAACCTTGAAAAGATTAAAAGGAGCAGGATTTGATCCTTCACTAAGAATGAAAGAAGGGGAAATTTCTTTATCAGATGGAAACAATATTATTGCAGATCTGAACCTGGGGAAAATCGACAACCCAATTGAACTAGAAAAAAAACTAAAAGATTTTGTGGGTGTAATTGAGACAGGACTATTTACTAATACACCCGATTTGGTGATAGTTGGAGAAGCCAATAAAATTAAAGTCCTTGAAAACAAGGATAAGTAAAAGAACTGTTAAATATTTTTCTTTAATGAACGCGAGACTTTCCTGAAGCTTCTTCTTGCAAGAAAAAGAAGAACAACTAAATAAGTAACAACACTTATTTCAATAAATCCCATCTTTATCCCTCTCGGACAAAATTATTTTATCACGAAATTCCTACGGCGTCGTCCCAGTATCAACTGTCTGGTCGTCACTGCTGGATATTGTAGCATAAATAGTATATGCACCTTCATTAAAAGTACTTGAGTAAATAACAAGTATTCTTGTCGAAGTTTCGAAAACTACGCTTCCAGCTACGTCACCCTCAGCAGCTGATGTTATTGTTCCAGCGGGAAGTTGATAGGTGGTTGCGTAAGAATATGTGCCTTTTGGAATGTCAGTAATTGAAAATGTAGCTCCAGCGTCTACAGAATAAAGATCGCCTCTGAAGTTGATGGAAACTTTTCCTGAAGAATGATTTTCAAATTTAAACCTGTTTTTAAGATCGCTTGTACAACTTGTCAAAGTTAAAGCGAATAAAAAAAGTACTGCTGCTATGACTATCTGCTTTTTCAATTTACTCTCTCATTTTATTTTATATAACATTATTCGTTTTTAGAGGACAAGTATAATGCCATCCAAATGCCATAAGTTTATTATTTCAAAGCTTTAACTAAGTAATAAATCGGTAAAGATTACTTGAATATATGTGAATTTTGGAGATAAAAACTACTAAATAAGCTATGATCCTTCACTAAAAATGAACGGTTCAGTTAGTGAAAATGGCTAGGTCTTCCTATGAAAAAAATCACTCATTTGCTGAAATATTCTATAATCTCAAAATTGATTTCGAAACAAACTTTAGAAGCTGTTGAATTTTATATACAAACTCTTGCCGTTCCTTCAAGAAGAGATTATGATAAACCTGAAGTAAAAACAGGTAAGAGTTTGTTTAAGGAAGTTGGCTGTAATTCATGCCATACAACAGAATTCAAAACCGGAGTTAATCCAAAGATTGCTGAAGTAAGTAACCAGAAAATTCATCCTTATTCTGATTTTCTTTTGCATGATATTGGAGATGAATTAGCTGATAAGAGATCTGACTTTGATGCAACAGAAAATGAATGGAGAACTCCTCCTTTGTGGGGAATTGGTTTAGCTGAAATCGTAAATGGTCATACTTTCTTTCTTCACGATGGAAGAGTTACGACCTTGGAAGAGGCAATACTTTGGCATAACAGTGAGGGGAAAATCAAAAGATAAATTTATGAATTTAAGTAAATCTGATCAGAGAAGCGTTAGTAAGTTTTCTTAAATCTCTCTGATTTTGATTAATTCATTTAAAGAATAACTTCAGAACTACTTTGTACCCACGACGTGATTCGAACACGTGACCTACGGTTTAGGAAACCGTTGCTCTATCCAGCTGAGCTACGTGGGCAAAAATATTAACACATAAATTTAGCCATAAGAGAATTTATATACTACACTCTTATATAGAAAACGAAATATCTTTAAAATAAAAAAGTATAACCCGCGGTGACAGGTTATACTTTATTAGTGAGGAAGAGATGAAGAGAAGATTTTCACATATTAAGCCAGTATGTAAACTTTACCATAAAAATATTATCAGCTTTTATATCCATAAGCCGATTAAATGAATGACCAAAATTGAATTTTCCATCCTCCTGGGAATCTGACCTTGTCTGGGTCCAAACAAAATAAATTACTGAACCGGGAACATATTCCCACCTTAAAACCGCATTCCCTCTCAATGATACAAAATTAAAATCAGGGTTATCAATTACTATCGGATCAGCTGGTCCGTTTCCATCCGGATCGGCAGTCAAAGTTGCTTCATCAAATGTGGAATTTCCCGTACCGTAAAGATTAAAATCATAGGTCTTAGACTTAGCTAACTCTTTGAAATCTGTATATTTCCCGGATGATATTAACGGTTGTGCATATAATTGGAGGCTTAATTGAGGAGTGAATGTCCAGTTCAATCTAACACCTGCACCAAATGTTTTCTGATCGAGCAATGCAAATACATAACGCTTCCCGAAAGTGTTTTTCGCGGTTACATCGTCAAAAGAATTAACCCATTGTGAGTACTCTTTATTTATAGAATAATAAGGACTAATACTTAGTGACACATTCGAAGCTGGACGAATTTCCATTTCGGTATCAAATTCCCAGTTGTAAGAGTATGAGCGATTGCTGGTATGTGTAAAAGCCTGCACCTGCAACAACATCTTTCCGATCATCTGAATTTAAATATAGATTGACTTGATATCCCGGAGGATTTAACATTAATGGACCTCCTCTTGTTGCACGATTATTTACAGTTTGGGGATTGTATGCAAGATTCCAGTTTATAGTGTAATAATTAAGAAATCTTATAAAACCAAAATGATATATTCCTTCCCACGTTATATCACCATCGTAATCATAGTTCCTAAATATTGCACCACCGGTTTCAAGATACCTGTAAATAGAAGTTTGTTCAGTCCAAAAGTAACCTGCACCAACATGCATATTTAAAACATCAGCTCTCCATAAAAATCCCAGATCATTTATATCAAATTTAGGAGAGATAAAACCGAAAGCTGAATTAAAGAAAAAATTTCCTTTCTGTTTATTAAGAACAAACCTGCCGGCATAGCCGGTTAAACTTGTTGCATTACTATCCAATGAGAAACTTTTGGCATCAGGTCTTTGAAAATAGTGTTGAGAATTACTTTGCAAATCGATGATTCTTGATTGGCTTCCACTAACATGGCTCAATCCTGTCCATCCCGCTAAAACCCAGGTGCGTGAAGAATCGAGAAAAGTCCATCCATCAACACCAAAAACATAAGCATCTTTATTTATTTCATCCTTTAGTTTACTTTCATTAAAAAAACGGGTTGTCGCAGTTGATATGAACCCTATTCCCTGCTGCCCTTCATTAATTTCATTTTGCGCTCTTATTATTCCATAGTAGGTTTGTGGTTCTATTTCAGGTTCAGTCCTAATTCCTGATTCATCTACTCTTCCATATTCTCTTGATGTTAACGACTGGATTGCTCCAACATTCCAGTGCTCGCCAATTTTACCTGTTATCTTAGCCGCACCAAGAATATGAGTCCCTTCCGGTCTATCAATAAAATCAGCATCGTCAGATAAACTTCCCTGTGGCACTCTTCCGATTCTCCTGCTGTAAAAGAAATTAGGATTGGACCAGTTAAAACCCCAGTAATTATTTGCTCCTCCTTGCCCAAAATTAAATATTGAAGAACCTTCAACAAAGAATGGTCTTTTCTCACTAAAATAAGTTTCAACATCACTTAAGTTTATCACTGCCGGATCAATTTCTACCTGACCAAAATCAGGATTTACTGTTGCATTAAGAGTAAGATTTGTTCCCAATCCCATTTTAAAATCTGCACCTAATCCAGGAGTGTAATGTGAACTGGAATGAAAAGGATCATTTAATTCCGGGTGAGTATACTCTGCTCTTGTTGTAAGATAAGGAAGAATCTCGAATCTATCAGGAGGACTTATATTATTAATTCCTTTAAGTTCAGCAAATCTTGAAACAAAACCATTTTCGTTTTTAGGAATATAAACCAGAAAATCTTTCTCGTTCCTTCTTGCTATATCTCTTCTGAAATTTATTCCCCAAATATTTTTACTTGTCATTTCAAAGCGTAGTTGAGAAAAAGGAATTTTAAATTCGGCAACCCAGCCTTCATTATCCACCTTAGCTTTACCTTCCCATATTCCATCCCAAGTGTCATCATCCCAGGTATCATTATAAAGTACACCGTCATATTGAGTACCCGCAGCGTTAACTCCAAAATAGAAACCGCTACGTTTATCATTATAAGAATCGATAAAGACTCCGAATAAGTCAGAATTAATATCAACATCTTTTCTGACAAGTCTTGCTATTATTGAATCCGGAGAGGTATCATGCATTATTGCGCCCACATACAATGCATTATCATCATAAGCTATTTTTACTTCCGTTGCTTCGGTGGGTTGTTTCCCCTCATCGGGGTCATGTTGAGTAAATTGTGTAACAGACTTTATTTGCTTCCAAAAATTCTCATCTAAATTTCCATCAACATTTACAACCTGGTTGATCCTTGTCGCTTCGATTACCTGTTTTATCTGTACAGTATCTTTAACAAATGCACTGACCTTAATAGTTGATAAGAGAATTATAAGGATGGTAAAAAAAGGTTTCATAAAATTGCTTCTTGAGCTAAAGACGTTTAAAGAACTGTATTTGTTTCTTTGATAATATCTTTTTTTTAGTAAAGAATATCCAGTTGATTTAAACGTGCGGTTATATTAAATGATTAACGCTTTGATTTTTTTATTTCGATATAGCCAATAGATGTCTTTAAATAGATTTTAGTTCCGCCACCGTTAATATTGTAGGTGGCTCTATACTCGCCTTTTTTCTTATTGATATCTTCACTTGAAGATTTGAAATCTGATTTTATTATTTCAGATTTATCAAACGACCAGAGATTCCCTTCAGAATATTTAACCAAAGCTTCAATGGTTACTTTAGCATTTTCAGGAATATATACTGTAATGTTTCCGTAACCAGAAGTAATACTGCTTTCATTATTTCCTAAAGAAATAAATTGAGTTGTTATATCCCCGGCACCAGATGTAATTTTAATATTACCGGAAAGGTTATCCAAATCTACATTTCCTGCCCCGGTTACTATACTTCCGCCTTTACTAACGCTTGTACCCGAAACATCACCTCCGCCGGTTGTTATTGACATACTGCCGGTTATATTATTCACAGAAATGTTTCCACCGCCTGTAGTAACTTTTACATCACTACCAATGTTTCCACAATCTACATTTCCACCACCAGTAGAAACACTTAAAGATTTAGTTACGTTTTTAACATCAACATTTCCGCCGCCAGTGCTTACTATACACTCTCCCTGGACAGAACCAACTTCAACATCACCACCACTTGAGCTAAGTCTTTGTGTCACCTTTTATATTACCCGTCTCTATGTTTCCTCCGGAGGTTGTTGCCTTTAATTCTCCCGTAACATCCTGTAATTCAATATCTCCACCCGAGGTATTTATCTTAACATATCCTTTAATATTATTTATTATTCTAATATCACCACCGGAAGTATTTAAATTAAGATTGAATTCAGTAGGAACTGTAATTTCAAAATCAGAATAATTATCGGATCTAACTGTGATATTACTTCCATCCTGGTAAATAGTTACACCACTGTAATCGTTGTCTTCTTCATAAGATACTTTTACTTCATTATTATTACCTGTTTTTACCTGGATGTCCCCTGCAGAAATCCCAATTTTGAGTGTGCCTCCACTACTAACTTTAAATGTTTTCGTAGTGAAATCATCCTGGGCAAAAGTTTTTATAACAAATATCAGAAGGCAGAATGATGTTAATATTATGGTGAAAAGAAATTTATTTTTCATTTTTATTGTTTTCTCCTAAGACAGTTTTCATTTGATACTTTACATAGTTATTCTCTTCTTTTTTAACGTTCTCTCGGAAGGCTGATATCTCATCCTTGTTGAAACCGTTTCCCTTCTCACTAATAGCTTTAAGACTTGTTATTGCCTCGATCCTCATCGAAGAATTTTTATCATTTAAAAGAATATAGAGAAGCGCTTCTCTCACATCACTATCAAATGGAAAACTTCTCAATAGCTTTAACGCTTCTCTTCTTACGCCAAGATTAGTATCATATTTAGCAACTGTAATTAATGCGCCTTTAATTTCTTTGTCATCTTTTGCTGTATTTGCGCCGACCACATTAATCGCACTTAAACGCACTCCGGGATTTTTTTCATACAGCATTGAGTAAGTAAGAATATTTTGAATTTTAGAATCGTTTATGTTTCCTTTAATGTGAATTGGTTTTGTTGCATCGGCAGTAAATTCTATTTGACCATCGGAAGCATCCTGATCGATGAACCTTACATTTGTAATTCTTGTGTCTCCCTGAAGAGCGGAAATACTGTTAACATTTTTGTTTTGTTGAATGGGCTGTATGTTAGGCTTTATTTCTTTATTAAATAACAAATAGCCAACGAATATTCCTGCGATAAGAACTGCTGCACCGCTAAAAGCTATTTTCATTGGTGAAAAGAAAAAATTAGAAAAGTTAATAGTCGGCAAAGTAAAGGATTTTCTTTTCAATTTTTCTACTTTCAGTGCTGCATTAAATTCTCTTCTTGCTTCAGATAAAAGATTTTGATCCGGTTCCGGCAAAGAGACTTCTTTTAAAGATGAATAAAATCTTTTTTGCTTTTCTAATTCGGCGTTGCATTCATTACAATTTTCTATATGCTTAAGAAGCTCTTCTTTTTCACTTTGTGTAAGCTCATCGAGCAAAAAAAGCTGTATCCATTCTATATATTTTTTATGATTCATCTTATTTTCCTTTCTCATAGTCATGCCGAACTGGTTTCGGCATCTTTTCTATATTTTGAGACCCTAAAACAAGTTCAGGGCGACAAATTCTATGCATATAACTCACTTAACTGTTCCCTGAGTTTGCGGTTTGCTTCAAATAAATATTTTTTTACAGTTCCTTCGCCGCAATCTATCATCAGGGCAATCTCTCTTATTTTATAACCTTCAAAATGTTTCAGCACAAAAATCATTTTTTGTTTTGGTGAAAGATTTTCTAAAGCTTCTTTAACATTACCTGTAAATTCATTTCTTGAAAGAATTTCATCAGGCGAATTTTCAGCATCACTAGGACCAACAACATTATCGATGTTATCATTTTCCATATCACTATTTATTCTTATCATTGATTGTTTCTTCCCCGATTTAATATGTGTTAAACAAACATTCACTGTGATTCTGTAAAGCCATGTCGAAAATTCACTCTTGAATTTGAAATTTTTTAATCCTCTGAAACACTCTTAAAAAAACTTCCTGGTAAATATCTTTAGCATCGTCTCGGTCATTCACATATTTTAATGTCAGAGCCAAAACATTGCGGTCGTACCTACAAACAAGTTCGTTAAATGCAGATTCGTCGCCATTTTGGGCTTTATTTATTAGATCCGTATCGCTCAGCGTCATTAATTTTTCCAATAACTATCTATTTAGACTATAGAAAAATCAGAAGGTTGGGGATGAAAAGAAAGGAAGTACCTTAATCCTCGTAACGTAACGTTACATAAGCGTTACATAAAAATGGTAATTTTTGATAATTTTTGGCAATAAAAGCATGATTTAGTTACATAACCATTACATAAGAACTAAGCCCAGAATGGCAAATATTTGGCATATTTTTTTGAAGAACTTGAAGGATCATAGTCCTTTATTAATTTTTCCTCTAAAGTATCACTAATAATTCTAGAAACCATTGGATAATTCTTATCTTCTATACCAAATCGTTCTCTAAGTGATTGATTTGTCATAATAGAACCTGATACATACTTCAAACTACAATGCTGGTAACAAGCCCTTATTTTATTCTTTTTATCCATATCGCGTAACGCACGAGGAGAATATAAAATTACTCTGGTAAAATTTTCTCCTTCAATAAAATCAGGAGCCGGTAACTGATAAAACTCGCATTGAAAAATAACTTTATCTATTCCACTCCCTCTTTCTTCGCAAACACCTATCCTACGCATAAAATGTGCTAGCATCTCATTCCTTGATTCCGGATTATGATCTATGAACCTTAAAATATTAATAAGAGGTTTTCCGGGATTAGTAATTTCAATCCTATCATTAAAGATTTCTATCATTGGAGAAGAACCTTTTATAGTAAAATCCTGATGAATTAGAGAATTTGCAATTAATTCGCGAATAGCTAATGAAGGGTAAATTTTAGTTTCAGTGCGCAATGCTTTCCCTATTTCTTCATTTGATGGTAAAACATTATTTACAAAATCAATTAACCCTTCAAATCCATTTGCGTATCCTTTTTTCCCGATCTGTTCTCTTTCTGTGATAGTTCTGTCTTTGCCTTTATATAAAATAACTCTTACAGCTTTACGACTAAGTTCTTCAAACTTATTGATATCTTTTGCAAAGAGAATAGCTCCAAGGTTAGTTATACAAAAATGATTGTGCTTTTTTATTATAATCTTTTCATGCTCTAGTTTTTCTAAGATAGCTGTTCTATTTTCAGGAAGAGGTTGTTTAAGAAGATCAAACATTGATGAATAATCAATCAAAGCTAATATTTCATCTGACTCTTTATCTGTTGTTGCCAACTCTTTTTCAAACCTTTTAATCAAAGATTTATTCCATATTTTTCTTGCTTTTTCAGTGAAATCAGACAATTTTTTCTTATAACTACCAATTCTTATATAATCTACACCTCTAAACTTTACTGGGGTATCCTTTGCAGCATCTATTTTGAAGACTACAATTTGTTTCGTTTCTAAAATAAATTCATAAATTTTGAAATCAATTCGTGGGTTCAATTGAGTAGCCAACCAATTCTCTAATTCTTCATTTCCAACCTTTGCTTCACGGGGTTTAAAGTTCGTACCTACTATTTTATATGTTTTATCTTCAATCCCGAAAATAAGATAGCCAACTTCCCTTTCGTGCAAACAAGCTGAATTAGAAAGCGCAGATAGGTATTCACCAATATCTTGAGGTTCGTAATCATTTACTTTAAACTCAATCCATTCGCTTTCGCGAGGATTATTCAATAATTCTATCAGATCATTAATGTTCATTGATATACAAATAATTTATAAACTTCATTTTGAATTTCCTTTGATCAAATCCGATACAGAATCAAGAAAATATGTGGGTTCTATATCCTGATTTCCGTTAGGAAAATTCTTAACTCCTGTTAAAACCAAAGCAGTATCCAATCCAAATGAATTCCCCATTTTAATGTCTGTTTCAATCCTGTCGCCAATAAGTAGTGTTTTTGAAAGATCGTTTCCAAGTTTCTCTTTTATTTCATTCATCATAAACTCGGAGGGTTTTCCGAAATGTTTTTCGAGTTTTCTGTGTGTTCTTTTTTCAAGCGCAGAAATTGTTGCGCCTGCATCGAGAACTTCGCCATTATCCACCGGACAGGTATCATCAATATTTGCAGCGAAAAACCTTGCGCCTTTCTCAAGTGCCCGCGCAGCTATTTCGAGCTTTTCATAATTAAGAGTTCTGTCGAGTGTAACAAGAAGAATATTAATCTCCTCAGGATTTTCAGAATAAACTAAACCGGAAGAAATTATTTCATCAATAAAAGTTTTCTCCCCAATTGCAAAAAACTTTTCTCCATTATGGTTTTTATTTAAATACTTAGAAAGAACAACTGTTGAATTAACAATTTCATCTAATTCAATTTCCAACCCTTTGGCAGTAAGAAATTCAAAATAGTCTTTTACACTGCCCGTTGTTTTGTTTGAGATGAAGACAATTTTTTTGCCCAACTTTTTTAGTGAATTAATCGTTTTATCAGCATCAGGAATAATGTTGTCGCCCCTGTATATCGTTCCATCAAGATCAAAAATAAATGAATCATATTTTTCTATATCAGGAAAAGATTTCAAAGGGATAAGTCTTTCTTGATAATTGCTAAAGTTTCTTTTATCGAATGAGGTTTGTATCCAAGTTCTGTCTCAGCTTTAAGAGTTATTAAACCGGATTTAAGTGGTCTGCGTGCCGGCTGTTTTAGTTCGTCCGTTGTTATCGGTTTAATCAAGCCTTTATCCAATTCAAAATAATCAGCAATAATTTCGGAGAATTCAAACCTCGAAAGAAATTCCCTTCCGCCAATATTGTAAATCCCCGTTTTGTTGTATTCGATAACTTTACTTACTGCCTGAACCAGGTCATCTACAAAAGTAGGATTATTTACTTGGTCAGTTACAATTCTAACATTCTTTCCATCTCTTAAAGAGTTTACCAGCCACCTTACAAAACCTGTTTTGCCGTTTGAGTCTGCACCGTACAAAACATTGGTTCTTAATATTGCATAGAGAACCCCACTCAATTTTAAAGCATTTTCGCTTGCAAGTTTTGTGCGAGCATAATAACCGAGAGGATTCGGTTTTTCATCTTCTGCATAAGGACCTTCCCTGCCATCGAAAATATAATCTGTTGAGATATGAATAATTCTTGCATCGAGAACTCTTGCAGCTTCGGCTATGTACTCGATTCCTTTCACGTTTATTTTCCATGCAAGTTCACGTTCGGTTTCACTTTTATCAACGTTTGTATACGCACTTGCATTAATTATATAGTCGGGATAAAAATCGAGGATCGTTTTTTTAACTTCGTTTCTTTTTGTAACATCACATTGAATATAATCTAAATCATTTACAAGAGATTTGTTTTCAATTGAGCAACCGAGAAGCCGGATATTATTCTGCTTAGAGTAAAACCCGCACAAACTTTGTCCAAGCATCCCGTTTGAGCCAACGATTAGTATCCTTTTTTTAATTATATCGTGAGAGAACATCTTTCTTCAAATTTATAAACTCATCTAATTCTTTATATGATGCGGTACAACCCGCAGCAATATTTGCTAATCTTAAAGCGTTATCAACATTATTAAATCCCTGAGAAATATAACTATAAAAAAACACCGCCCCAAAAACATCACCGCATCCTATCTTATTATTAATATCGACCTCTATTGCAGGTTGATGCAATAATTTAATTATATTGTCTTCTTTATAAAATATTCTCGCACCTTTTTCTTCAAGTGTTACAATTAAATATTGAATTCCATATGCAAGTACTTCTTTAATAATTTCTTCTTCACTTTTCTTTTCGCTCAAAGTAAAAAGTTCATTTTTATTTACCTGAATAATATCAAGGTTTTCAGCCCATTCCTTAAAATGAGGAATCACTCTGAATTTTCTCTTAAAATTTTCATCGAGTCCACGCGAAAAAGTATGAACATCAAAATAAATTATTCCTTTATAATTCTTTCTTATTTCTTTAACTGTTGAAGATTTATATCAAAACCTGTTATCATATTAATTAAAATTCCGTCGTACAAATTCAAGTCTTTAATATTAAAAGAGAGATTCTGATTGATGTTCTCATATTTTTCGTGTCTTTCCGAATGTTCCTCAACTTTTAACCAGACTTTCGGAATTGATTCAACATTATCAAAAATTCTTTCATCAAATTTTTCATATTCTTCCTCAAATAAAAAATAATGTTTTTTATCAACAGCAGTTATCAAAGAAATTTTATCTTGTTTCTCTTTAAAATTATTTAATGCTGTTACAGTATAAAAAATTCCGCCCGGTTTTGTAGTTATCTCTCCGTTAAAATCAATTGTATCTACAACTGTATTGCCAATAACAAGTAATTTCATCTTTAATAAAGATATTTTATATAATGTTAAATTAAGGAGGTAAGATATAAAAAAAGAAAGGAAATTATTAATAAAGAGATAACATCTTTTAAAAGATGTCATCTCTGATTAAGCTAAATTACTTTAAAAGTATCATCTTCTTGATATGAAACAAAATCATTTACTCTCAAAGAATAAATATATACACCGCTTGACAAGTTATTAGTATTAAATTCCGTCTCATATACTCCGGCAGGTTTCACTTCATTAATCAAATTTGCAACTTCTTTTCCCAAAACATCAAACACTTTTAGTGAAACCAAGCCACTTTCCTTAATTGAGTATCTTATTTGTTGTAGTTGGATTAAATGGATTAGGATAATTTTGCTTTAATAAAAATGTAGATGGTGTTTCAGTAATAACATTTTTAACCGAGGTAATAATTCCAAATGTATCTCCTGCAACAATACAGCCATTTAAGTAAGTAATTGCGCTTTCAGATTTACTGTAAATTAATCCAAACCCTTTGGCAAGCCAGTTTTCAAGGAGCCCAGGATATCCGGGGAATGAATCTGGATTAGCCGGACCATATCTAAACACTTTTGCAATTGTAGGGCGACCAAATACATATGTTGATTCTATGCTTGACACCCATGCCCATCTTAAACTACTCGATATCGGGTTTTCCCACACTTCTCCAGTATCAGCATCTAGTTCATATAATTTATAGTTCCAAAAAGAATCTTGAGGAAGCTCAAATACACTTAGTGATGTATCGATTCTATATGCTGGTTTATAATTTCCATAAAATAGATTATGACTTCCATCTGAACCAATGGAATCCCTGAATATTGGTCCGTTTGTATAATAAGAACTAGTATTGTCACTATGCAATTCTACATAATCCCACCTATCACCAATATTATGAGGAAAAAAACTTTCAGGGTCTTGTGCTTTTACAAAGACAGAAAAAAGAATTAATGATGATACTGTTAAAATATTTGTTTTTAAAATTTGTGCTTTCAAAGAATTCCCCTTCCTTGAAACTTCTAAATTGATCTAAAAAAGAGCCCCAGCGGTTTCTCCCCCGTTGGTTTAATATCAGCTCCCTATTTTATTTATAACACAGAGATTTTAATCTCTGGTTATAACGTAAGAGAAAAAGAAATTATTGTCAAATTAAATTTTGTTAACGTTAACAAAAATAAAAAGCCGGTCATAAAACAGACCGGCTTTTAATAATTACTTGCATTTTTACTTCAACAGCAACATTTTTTTTGTTTGAACAAAATGCTGAGTTCTAATTGTATAGAAATAGACTCCGCTCGAGAGTGATGATGCATCAAAATCTACCGAATAATAACCTGCAGGCAGATTTTCATTTATAAGCTCGGTAACTTCCTGCCCGATGCTGTTATAAATTTTTATTGATACACGCTCACCGTTTACAACAGTAAAATCAATCTTTGTAGAAGGATTGAACGGGTTGGGATAATTTTGGCTAAGTGAATATTGAGCCGGCAGAGCCGAACTGGTATTTTCAACAGCAGTAGACGACTCGACTGAAACAATAGGACAATTAACATTCGCTGCATTAGCTGCAAGTAAATTAGCTGCCTGTGCTGATGCCAGGTCGTGTACATTATCGAAATCAGCATTGTCATAAATATTTACTAACCAAAATGGTGAATATCCTTCATCTTCCGGAAGTGAAGCTGTAACATTATGTGCTCGTCCGGTACCATCGACCTTAAATCCTGAAGGCGGTCCCCCTCCTTCCTCTCCGGGATTTATATTGAATGCTACATATATTGGGGACAACGGTACCATTCCCTGGTCATCTACACTTAATGCTTTCTCTGAGAAGTTAAAATAGTAAATCATCATTCCCCGGTACCAGCCCATTGTTAATCCCGGATCTTCCTCTTCATTATATCTCAGTTTTGCAGTTGAACCTTCCGATACTATCGGACAATTAACAAGCATATCTGTTTCCTGAACCGGGTAATTTGCCATCGTTATCTGATCTAAACTCGTCACAGTGTTAGCTACATAATCCGCTGGAACAGTTACTTTATTAACCCTCCAGAAATCATTGTAGTCACCGTCTCCGGGTATATCATCTACAATATTGTGCTGACCTTCAACAGGCATAGATTCACCATCCCTGAACAAAACAAAAATTGGGGCTGGTTCTGTTGGTTGTACATCAAAATTATAATATGAAATAAATTCTCCGGCAGGACCCAAGCCTTTAGTAATAAAAGGAACCTGGTCAAAATCTACCGGGGCATTTGGTTCAGGCAATCCATTTGTAGAATCCCTGACAAATAAATGTCCAACTTCCGGACTAAATCTATCAATTTTAGCAAACATCAGGGCAACCGGACAATTTACAATTGCGGCTCCGGTAGCAAGAATATTTGCCTGCCTGTGCTGATGCCAGATCGTGTACATTATCAAAGTCTGCATTGTCATATATATTTACTCCGCCACAAAGGAGAATATCCTTCATCATCGGGAAGAGTAGAAACCACATTGTGTGCACGTCCAGTTAATTCTTCAGTTTTAAACCCTGATGGCGGACCCCCTCCATCTTCTCCCGGATTTATGTTGAATGATACATATATTGGAGAAATAGGAACCTGATTTAATCCTGTAACAGTTAAAGGTTTTTCAAAAAAGTTAAAATAAAATATAACTTTTCCATTGTACCAGCCTCTCGTTAACCCGGGATCATCACCATGCAGCCTGTATTTTGCAGTCGAACCTTCGGGCACAATAGGACAATTGACCATCATATCTGTTGCTTCTACAGTGTATCCTGCCATTGTTATCTCATCTAAACTTGTTACTGTATTGGCTACATAATTCGAGGGAACAGTTACCTTAAATACTCTCCAAAAATCATTGTAATCAAGATCGCCGGGAATATCATCAACTATGTTTAATTGATCCGCAACCGGCATAGATTCTCCATCCCTGAATAAAACAAAAATAGGGGCAGGTTCTGTGGGTTGTACATCAAAATTATAATAAGCCACTAATTCACCATCGGGACCTAATCCTTTTGTAATAAATGGTCCTTTATCAAAATCTATTGGCATATTAGGACCGGGCAGCATATTCATTCCATCTCTAACAAAAAGATGTCCGGCTTCCATACTAAATCTGTCTATGCTTTCTTTATCTGCCGTATCAGGATCTTTCTGCACTGCTACTGACACAATAGGACAATTAACATTAGCAGCATTGGCTGCAAGTAAATTAGCTGCCTGTGCCGATGTCAGGTTATGTACGTTATCGAAGTCTGCATTGTCATAAATATTTACTAACCAAAATGGCGAATATCCTTCACCTTCCGGAAGTGAAGCTGTAACATTATGCGCACGTCCTGTAGCATCGGTCTTGAATCCTGATGGAGGTCCCCCTCCTTCATCACCGGGATTTATATTGAATGCTACATATATTGGTGACAACGGAACCATTCCCTGGGCATCTACACTTAATGCTTTCTCCGAGAAGTTAAAATAAAAAATAACCTTGCCTCTGTACCATCCCGTTGTTAAACCAGTATCTTCCTGTTGACCATACCTCAGTTTTGCTGTAGAACCTTCAGGTACAATTGGGCAATTAACTATCATATCTGTTGTATCTACGGGATAAGCCGCCATAGTTATCTGATCTAAACTCGTTACTGTATTAGCTACATAATTAGCCGGAACCGTTACTTTAATGACTCTCCAGAAATCATTGTAGTCAGCGTCACCCGGTACATCATCAACAATATTTAGCTGACCTGCTACGGGCATTGATTCACCATCCTTGAACAAAACAAAAATTGGCGCAGGTTCTGTTGGTTGTACATCAAAATTATAATATGAAATAAATTCTCCATTCGGACCGAATCCATCCGTGATAAATGGTGGATGGTCAAAATCTATAGGTGCATTCGCTTCAGGTAGTCCATTCTCTGAATCTCGCACAAACAGATGTCCGGCTTCCATACTGAATCTGTCTATACTTTCCCTTTCTGTTGTATCGGGATCAACCTGTGCTCTCAATGCTGGCAAAGCTGCAAATAAAAACAACATCCCTAACGTAAAGAAGTGAGTTTTCATGAGCGTCTCCTTTCCTAAATATGATTATTAAAAGAATCGGGTTTAAATTTCATAAGTTTATTATTACAGGACTTAACCTAATTTTTAAATGTTGGCTACTTATCACTTAATTATAACATTACCATAACATTTTCTATTGAGGACGATTTGTTAAAAATCTGGTATGAGAGTTATGGGTTTTACAAAGCTGATAAAAATCTTTAAGAGGAATAACTATTTGGTGCTTTTAATAGATAGTTTTAATTAACAATAATTTTTATCTTTCATTGTATGAATTCAAACTGCTTTCTATTTAAAACTCACAAAAGAGCAGATTCTCGCCAAATAAAATATTTTTGAATAAGGTTCAAAACTCGAATATGAAAATCGGAATTACATGTTATCCTACGTACGGCGGAAGTGGCGTTATAGCAACAGAACTTGGTAAAGAATTAGCTATGCGTGGTCACGATGTTCACTTTATCAGCTACGCTTTGCCTTTCCGCTTAAACAATTTTGTCGAGAATATTGTATTTCACGAAGTTGAAATGAGCAGCTATCCCTTATTTGAATTTCCACTTTACTCGCTGGCTCTTGCGAGTAAAATGGTTGAAGTAGCCGAATATGAAAAACTCGATCTTCTTCATGTTCATTATGCTATTCCCCATGCAAGCAGTGCTTTCCTTGCCAAAGAAATGTTGAAAGGAAAATGCGACATTAAAATAATCACTACTTTACATGGTACTGATATCACGTTAGCTGGACTTGAGCCTTCTTTTCTACCCCTTGTTAAATTTAGTATTGAAAAGAGTGATGGTGTTACCGCAGTATCAAGATTTTTAAGGGAGAAAACTCTTACTAACTATGATATTGAAAAAGATATAGTAGTAATTCCAAATTTTGTCGATATAGATTTATTTAAACCAAAACATGATTGTTCATTCAGAAAAAACATTGCAACAATGGGAGAAAAGATTCTCGTTCATACATCAAACTTTAGACCGGTGAAAAGAGTTCCGGACACGATAAGAATATTTGAACGTGTCCAAAAGGAAATCCCGTCTAAGTTACTTTTGGTTGGAGATGGCCCCGATCGATCGGAATGCGAAAGACTCGTAAGGCAGCTCGATCTTATTGACAAAGTTAAATTTTTAGGAAAACAAGAAGCTTTGCCGGAAATATTGAACGCAGCGGATGTTTTTTTAATACCTTCACAATCAGAAAGTTTCGGTCTTGCAGCTCTTGAAGCAATGGCTTGCGGAATCCCGGTTGTAAGTTCCAGTGTAGGTGGCTTACCAGAATTAATCGGGCATAATGAAAGCGGCTACATAGCTGAAATTGGTGATATAGAGAGAATGACAAAATACGTTATTGAATTATTAACCAACGAAAAGAAGTACAACATCTTTTCTAAAAATGCACGGGAGAGAGCCGTAAAAAAATTCGATAAAAATATCGTCGTCCCTAAATACGAAGACTACTACAAAAAAATATTAGATTCATAAAATGATTGTTTACTGCGCAGCCCCGATTAAGGGCGATCAAAAATTCCACAACTATTGCCTCGATATTATCAAACAGGTTTCTTCTTTAGGACACACTGCATTATCAGAACTAAACAATGAATTTAAACCTGCCGTATTACTAACAGATAGAGAAATTTTCAGCAGGGATATAAAATGGATAGACAAAAGCGACGTTGTTATTGCCGAAGTTTCAGGTCCGAGCCTTGGTGTGGGTTTTGAAATTGCTTATTCGATATATAAAAAGAAAATACACGTGCTTGCTCTCTTTAACAGCGAAGCCCAGGATGTTTCGGCTATGATAACCGGGTCTCATTCCGAATTACTAAAAATTAAAAAATATTCTGACACTGAAGATTTAAAAAAAGCTGTCTCAGCTTTCATAAAAAACTTTGCCCCACCAAAACAGTAAGATGAGTGAAAAAGAATTTATCACTTCGAGTGCATCTAAACTTGCTTCAGACGGTATTAAAAATTTTCCCCGCGATTTTATAGAACTCAAAGAACATACAGAGTTAAAGCTTCCTGGAAAAACTCTTCTTATCGGCGAAGAATTTTTTGGTAAATATGAAATACACACAGCGGAAGGAAATTCAGTATTCCATGCTGAAAATTATCAGCAGGCTAAATACATTCTTTATACAAACAGGGAAACTCCGCACTTAATACATTTACCGGTTAATGATACTGAATTAAAGGCTGGAGTCCAAAAATATGAATTGTACCTCGACAACATTATTAAAAATATAGAAGCAGATTATAAAAAATCTTTTCCTGATCAGAAAAATTCTAAGTTAGTAGCTAATGAAATTTTCAAATTGCTTAACCTTGTAAGAGTTTGATAAAGAGTGGCTGAGTTAAGCGACAAAATCCAATCGTATGTCGGATCATTATTTGGAAAAGACGACCTAAAAAAGTTTATTGAATATATAAATCTCTACCCTTTTCAGTTCATAAGAATAAATTCCCTGAAAACAACAACGGAAAAAATTGCTCA
The DNA here is from genome assembly GCA_963727535.1 of uncultured Ignavibacteria bacterium. Taxonomy (GTDB): domain Bacteria; phylum Bacteroidota; class Ignavibacteria; order Ignavibacteriales; family Ignavibacteriaceae; genus RBG-16-34-14. The sequence continues at coordinate 588,008 of CAVSGR010000006.1, read as the reverse complement.
CATTCTGTATAAAAAATATGGAATAAAAACCGAACCTGTGCCCGGCTTCCCAAATACTATAAGGGTAATAGAAGAAAACAACCTAACCGGCAAAACTTTAGAGCACATTCTGGGATATTATTATATCCAGGGTTTATCATCAATACTTCCGGCAATGGTTTTATCTCCCAATAAAAATGATACTGTATTAGATCTTTGTGCGGCTCCCGGTTCAAAGACAACTCAGCTTGCAGAATTAATGAACAACGAAGGAACATTGGTTGCAAATGAAATCCAGCTTAACCGGTTAAAAGCTCTTGTTCATAATATTGAAAGAATGAATATTGTGAATGTGGGAGTTATTCATCAGAAAGGAGAATTGCTAAGCAAAGTTTACGAAAATTACTTCGATAAAATTCTTGTAGATGCGCCTTGCAGTGGGCTCGGTATAATCCAGAAAAAAGGTGAAGTGATAAAATGGTGGGATGAAAAAAAAGTTAATGTTCTTGCCGATCTTCAGTTAAAGCTTCTAATTGCTGCAATAAAAATGTTAAAAGAAGATGGAGAAGTTGTTTACTCTACCTGCACTTTAACAACTGAAGAGAACGAACTTATAATTGACAAGATTCTTTCCAAATATCCGGTTGAATTAATTGAGATTGAATTACCTGTTGCAAATCATAACGGAATAACATCCTTAAAAGGAGAAAAACTAAATCCTACTCTTGAAAAGGGGAAAAGAATTTTTCCCTGGGAAACAGGGACAGATGGTTTCTTTATAGCTAAATTGAAAAAGACAGGTGAAACAAAAAGTCCCGGAAGGATATCATTTGTAAAGAAGAATGTAAAATTCCTTCCCCCGGATCACAAAGATATTTTCAAAAAACTAACATCTGTTTCTGATTATTTTGAAATTGACTTTGATGTTTTATCAAACTATAAATATATATTAAAGGGAAATGATATTTCTTTCGTCATAAAAAGTTGGAACGATGAAAATGCAGGAATGTTTGAACGCATCGGATTAAAATTTGGAACAATAGATAAGAACGGGGAGATTGTCCTTAACACACAGGCAGCACAAATATTTAATAAAGAAATCAAAAAGAATGTTATAGAACTTCAATCCAGGAATGAATTAAAAACTTATATGGAAGGCGGTATTATCAAAACCGGTTCTCATAAAGAAGGTCAGTACGTTGTTAAATTTGACGACTACGTTTTAGGAACTGCAGTTGTAACAGAAGCGGGAATTAAAAGCCGTTTTCCAAGATCAAAAAGGACACAGGAAATTTACTTAGACTAATTAGTTATGAATATTCAAATCTTCGGAATAAAAGGCAGCAGCGATACAAGAAAAGCTGAAAGATTCTTTTAAAGAAAGAAGAATTACATTTCACTTTCGTGATCTCAATGAAAAAGGAATCTCAAATGGCGAGCTTGAAAATATTAAACGGGTAATCCCTGTTGAAGAATTAATCGATAAAGAAGGGAAACAATATCAGAAACGAAACCTTTCTTATATGGTTTTTGATATTGAAGAAGAATTGTTAAACGATTCTTTACTCTTTAAAATGCCTATAGTCCGCAACGGCAGACTTGCTACTGCCGGTTATCAGCCGGATATTTGGAAAGAATGGATTAAACAAGTGTAATAGTATCCAACTTAATAACTAATAACTTTTAACCTAATAACTATAAAATAACCTACTTAAATAATCCTTTAAAAAATTCCTTCATTGCAATCCAGCTTTTTTCATCGGCTTCTTTATTATATGCTATTGGGATATTAAATTTTTTACCTAGACTGTCAGCCGCAGGATTTGTAAAAGCATGTACAGCTCCGGGATAGCTAATAAATTTATAATCGGCATTTGCATCATCCATTGTTTTCCTGAATTTATCTACCACCTCTTTAGGAGCAAAAGGATCAGCTCCACCGGCGCAAACTAAGAATTTCGCTTTTACATCTTCAGCATCTTTTACTGAATCAGTTGGCAATGAACCATGAAAACTTACAACTCCGTTCAGATCATCTCCCATTAAAGCCATTCTTAAAACTACGCCACCGCCAAAACAATAACCGATTGCTGCTATTTTGCTTGTATCCGTTTGAGGTTGTTTCTTTTAAATAATTAACTCCTGCATCGAATCTTGTTTTAGCTTCATTCATATTTTGCATTGATGCAGTTGCAAGTTTTCCAGCATCAGCAGGATTATCTGCCTGCTTTCCATCACCATACATATCGATTGCAAAAGCTATGTAACCTAACTTAGCAAGCATTTCAGCACGTCTTTTTGAATAATCATTATTTCCCCACCATTCATGGACAACAATTATTCCGGGTCTTATACCTTCCTGGTTTTCATCATAAGAAAGGAATCCTTTTAGGGTTGTTCCATTGGCTGTATAATTAACTTCTTCAGTTTTTATCGATGCACTATTATTTTTTTGATTAGAACAATTAAACGAAATGAACATGATAAGTAATATAAAAATTGAGTACTTCATAGCTTCTCCGCTAAAAATTGTTTTTGTTACTTTTTGGAATTATCAGTAAAATATAAAATATCTAATTAAAAAGGAGTGTGAAAAAATTTTAAAACTCAATTTTAACACCCGCTGCCGGAAGAAATTTCCACTGGTAAATATAATCTACTTTTTGCATTTTCTGATTCCATATAACCTGGTCGATATTTTCAATATTTAATACATTTTGTAAATCAAGGAAAGTGACCATCCCCCAACCTGCAATCTCAAACCTGTAATCGACACGAACATCGAGTCTTTGATAAGGATCATATCTCGCCCCATTATATTGTGTGTAATCATAAACAACCTGGTTTAGCTTTGCGGATTGGATTTCATCAAGCGGAGTATATGGTCTCCCGCCCATATATCTGTACTTTGCAGAAACCTCAAGATTATCCAAAAGTTTATAACCAAGTATAAGTGTAAGAACGTTCCTGTAATCAAAACTGCTTGGTCTTTCAATACCATCGAGTGATTTAAATCTTATTTTTGAAAAAGAATAATCGAACATGCCGTAAATTTTTGATGATAATTTTTTATGAAGGAAAAATTCTATTCCCCTTGCATATCCGCTGCTTGCAGACACAAGCGGTTCGAGTCCCAAAGTCTGGTATTCAGCACCTGCATTTGCATAAGTTATTTCAGGATCAATTATGCTGTTTGGATAATCGGAATATTTTTTTTCGAAATACTCAACTGTGATTTTTATATCTTCTGCCGGATAATACTCTATGCCGGTAACAACCTGTTCAGCCTTAATGTGTTTAAGCTCTTTATTTTGAGGATAGGTTTCGAGCCAAAGGAGTGGCGGTGCCTGGTAATAAATTCCATAAGCAGCGTTTAGTTTAAGATTACTAAAAAGAGAATAGCCTGCCGAAATTCGCGGAGAAATTTTATTATTATCTTTTATAAAATTAAAATAATCATCTCTTAAACCGGCAGTTAAATCAAGCCTGCCAAAAAGTGTTTTGGTATATTGAACATAGCTTCCAAATTTATAAGCATCGGCTGTGTTGGAATAATCAATTTTGGGCTTAACACTTCCATATAAATCAATTTGCTCCGAGCGGAATAATTCATTATCGTTACTTAAATACTTGGCATTTATTCCAGCTTCAAGAATATCTGTTAATGAAAAACGATGCGACAGATCCGATCTTAAAACATATTCCACATCTGTAGAATTATTATTAAATGTCGGTTTGCCGAGAGAATCTTCGGCTATAACCTTGTTGTAAAAATTAGTTGAAAGAGATGTCTGGAGATAAGTATTATTACTGACTAACCATTTATGAGTTATTCCTCCTATCGCCTGCCAGCCCGAATATGTAATATGTCTGATGAAAGGGTCGTCGTTATCTTCAAATCCCTTAAACTCTATATCGTCTATACCACCAAGCCCTATAATTGAAATTTTATGTTTGTCAGATATTTCATAAGTAGCTTTGAGATTAAAATTCGTAAAGTAAGGAATAGAAGTTAAGCCTGTTGAAGAAAGGATAAGATCGAGATAACTTTTCCTTGCCGAAAAAAGAAAAGAGCTTTTCTCCTTCTGGATCGGTCCCTCAAGAATAAATCCGGCACCGGCAATTCCAATATCTAACTTTCCTGCTAAATTATTTTTATCTCCGTCCCTGTATTGAACGTCGAGAATTGAAGAAAGGCGGTCGCCATACTTTGCCGGGAAACCACCTGCGCTAAAAGTTACATCATTAAGAAAATCGACATTTATCATACCTATTGGTCCACCGGATGCACCTTGTGTCGGGAAGTGATTTATGTTCGGCACTTCAATTCCATCTACAAGAATATAATTCTCAATCGGACTACCGCCTCTAACAATCAAATCGTTTCTGCTGTCGGTTGCCGTTGTTACACCCGGTAAAGTTTGAATCATTCTATTTAAATCCTCCACAGCTCCAGGTGCTCTTCTTATTTCTTCCATTGATAACCCGTTTGTACTTGTGTTCATATCCTGCTGGCTATTAAATAATCTCTCAGAAGAAACGACCACTTCCTCGGTTTCATAAGAGGCAGGCTGGATTTCTATTTCTAGTTTTGAACTCTGTACACCTGTAACATTGATATCGGTTTTGTAAGTTACCAGGTAATATGGAGCCGATACTTTTAAATGGTAGGTTCTTGGCTTAAGATTATCAATTTTAAAATTTCCGTTCACATCGGTAGCAGTGTAAATTTCTGTGTTAACAACTTCCACCACGGCACCAATAACCGGCTGTCTTGTGCTTTTATCGATTACGTCTCCTTCAATAACTCCACTTGAAAGTTGTTGCCCTTGTATTAGTACAGTAATCAATAAACCGAAAAATAAAGCTTGCAATATAAATTTCATTTACGCTCCTTTAAATTAATTAAATGAACATTGTTCAGCGTTATTATAAAAATTTTTAATATGCCCTTTTAAGAAATCCCAACGATCCTGCAATAATCTCCTTAAGTGAATCAGCTGGAAATATCATAATTCTTTCTCTTATATATAGAGATGCTACTCCATGTACGAATGACCACAAGGAAAAGGCTGCTACTTCCAGGTCGACATTCTTAAATTTTCCTATCTCTTTTACCTGTAAAATGTTTTGCTTTAGAAGTTCATAAGTTCTTATTCCGCATTCCCAATCATTATTCTTTTTTATAATTTTAGCAGGAGCCCTGGAGATGAACATCAAATCATAATACTCAGGATTATCAATAGCAAACTCAACATAAGCTAATCCGTGTGCTGATAATCTTTCTACTGGATCCTTAACATCCTGAACAGATAGTTGCTTTTTATAAAACTCTGAAAAGCCTCTGTTATGAAGTTCAAAAAAAATCTCATCTTTATCTTTGAAATATAAATAAAGGGTCCCTACACTATATTCGATCTTACTGGCGATTTTTCTCATAGTTACGTTCTCAAATCCAGCTTCTGTAAACAGCTTTAATGCAGCAGAAAGAATAGCTTCTCTCATTTCATTTTTTTGTCTCTCTTTTCTCTCTTTTGCACTCATTCTATAAAACTGAACGATGTTTATTTATTGAGCATAATTTATAAAAAAATCTTGTTTCCCACAAGTATTAAATTGATTTCTATTGACATTATAAATTTCTTATATTACATTAACTTTGTTTTTCAAAGTACTTTAATCTAAGAGGTAAATATGAAAGAAACAGAAGCTAAAAACGAACTTGAATTTATAAAAAATGTTATGGAAGACAGTAGGAAGTTAATTGTCGATGACGGAAAGAATTTTATTTTCTGGGGAATAATTGTAGCTTTAGGACTTATTGCAACATATATCTTAGTTATAGAAAAATCTTGGGAATATATTAAGTGGGTATGGGTCGTTTTAATCGCAGTTGGATGGATCTATACAATAACCATACATTTAAAGAAGGAAAAGAAAAGAAGAGTAAGAACATTTGCCGGAAAAATACTTTCTGTTACCTGGTTTTCCTGCGGTTTAACAATGACAATAATAGGTATTGGGGGAAGTTTTTCCGGTGCCATTAGCGGCGTATATATGTTCCCCAACAATCTCTATAGTAACTGGGATAGCTTTTGCGATTACCGGCACCGTCTATAATGATAAATGGCTGCATTATTATCTGCCGGATGGTGGTTAGGCGGCATAGTGATGTTCTTCTATCCCGGCATTTATTCTATCCTGATGATGGCTTTGATGATAATATTTTTTCAGATAACTCCCGGAATTGTTTTATATATCAGGTATAAAAAAGAGTTATCAATACAATCATGAGCGATTTCGATTATCAGCAGCTTGATGATATTATTCATTCAAGAATACGCCTTGCAATAATGGCGGTACTTGTTTCTGTTGAAGAAGCTGAGTTTACTTTTCTGAGGGAAAAAGTTAACGCAACTGATGGTAACCTGAGCACTCACTTAAAAAAACTTGAAGACGCGGGGTATATAGCAGTAAGCAAAAGTTTCGTTGAAAGAAAACCTCTCTCGAGATACATGCTAACTCAAAAAGGCAGAACGGCATTTGAAGCTTATATAGAACATCTTGAGAAATTAATTGGGAAATAAAATCTTTTATGCATTTACTTTGATCTTAAAGTAGAAATGAAAAATATGGCTGGTGTTTTTATAAACCTTTTTATTCTTCTAATTCAAAGCTTAACAAGTATTTTCTTAAAAATTATTAAGTACTTATTTATAGAAAAGAAACCACTATCTCGAAATAAGTTTTTACAACCATCATATCTTTTTATTACAGGATCAATAGTTTCAAGAAATATTAAACGACTGATTTCCCCATTATTAAATGGTCTCAGCCGGAGACAAAAACTTCGGCTAAAACCTAAAGAAAAATTTAAAGTAATGAAGGAACTGCGGCTGAAATAAAAATAAGAATTGCGATAGTCATAACAATTTTCCCGGTAGCTGGAGCGGTTTCATTCTCTTTCATTTTATAAAATACAGATGCAATAACAATCAGCCAGCCTGCCCACGCAGATTGAACCATAATATTTATTATTCCGTTTACTCTAATCTCTATTTTATAAAATCATTCAAAGAAATCTTATCGGAAATAGATAGAGAACCATCCTTTGATTTAAAAGCAAAATCGAGATTCTCTGTTTTCTTGCTTAAATATTTTTTCATACTTCTGAACATTCCAACAGAAACAAATTTATATGTATTGAACATCGCCGTTTTTATGCTATCAAGTGTTGGAAGTTTTTTTACAAATGTTACCCATTCATTATCTTTTTTCCCTGAGCCGCCAAGTAACAAAAAATCTGCGCCTTCCAGTTTTTGAGGCTCAAAACTATTTATTGGAATAAGTTCCGCAGAAAGTCCGCGGTTAAGAAGAAATTCAGCAATTTCTTCTCCGAATTTTTTAGTGGTATTGTTTTTATTCTGGACGATTATTAATGCTTTTTTCATTTCACACCTCAGTTAACGTTTAGTTGTTTATAACTTCTGGGTGAAACGTAAAGATGAGAACCCCAAAACTCAATCAAAATCTTATAGGAGGGTTTTTTCAGTGATATAGCTTTACTTTTCCTTGTTCATTAACAGACTGATGCCGTAGACTAAATACCTCTCACTCCTTTATTTACTTTCTTTGCTGGTAAAGAAAGCTATAAAAGAATAAACAACGGCAACCAATAAGGCATTAAATGCAAAATTGATTAATGTATCGCTTGCCGAATGGGAATGGCTATCAATATGAATAAAAAGATAAACACAGAATGCTATTGAAACGACAGAAATAAGCCATCCAATAATTGAAACCGGAAAGAATAAAATTCCTTTTCTTACAAACCATCTTAAATTCATTGTAATCTTCCTTAATTGACTAAGTGATGTATACTTTCAGTGATTAGGTAAAGTGCGAAAATGGAAACAATTGCAGAGCTCAAAATAATCAGGAGAATGTTTAATGATTTTAATTTAATCGATATGTTAAGTTGTTTCCGTTCCTTATCATACTCCAAGTACATTATTGATAATAAGTTCATAATTATTCCCGCGATAGGCAAAACAACAAAAAATAAAGGAGGAATAAATTTTGTAAGCAACGATCTGTTCATACTCGCAATAAAATCCTCAAAGATATCGATAACATGTAGATTTATATCAAAATAATATTTCATAAAAATCATAAGCAAAAAGTAGAATGGGGCTACGAGAAACCATACGCCTATTGCTGCAGATTTTTTTGAATTAACAATTGCCAGCTTCAACTTTTTATTAGGCAACTTGCTGCTGAAACCGGGTTTCTCAAGGTTATCCATTTTATTAATAAATTCGTCTTCTTCCATATTTTTTTATTATCCCTTCTTAAAAAGAATCTCTAAGTTTTTGCAAGCCTCTTGAAACTAAAGACTTAATCGTTCCCTCTTTCTTGCCAAGAATTTCAGATATCTCCTTAATACTTTTTTCTTCAAAATATTTCAACGCAATTACTTCCTGGTATTTTACAGGCATCTTCTCAAGCTTCTGCTGAACTAGAAATAAAATCATTATGGTTTTTTAATTCTTCTTCTATTCTTTCACGTTCTTCTTCAAAATTTTCTCTATTCGCTATATCAAATTCTTCCCGGTCTAAAAGACGGTCGAGTGAAGCGGGAGAATACTTTTCTTTCCTGTAATAGCTGTTAACCTCGTTAGTTGCAATCTTAAAAAGCCACGAACTGATAGAAATATTTTTCCATTTGAAGTCATTTATTTTCAGAAACGCCTTTAAGAATGTTTCGGCTGTTATATCTCCGGCAAGGTCGTAGTTCAGTATTCTTCTTAATACGTATCCGAAGATTTTGTTATAATAATGATCGAACAGGACGCCGAACTCCTTCGGATCCTTTTTGATCTTCTCAAGCAAAAGCTTTTCTTCAACCGGTTCTATCAAGCTTTTAATTGTATAACGCTTAAAGTGGATTTTAGTTGCATTGTAGGTTAAAAGATAGCAACAAAGGGAATATTAGGAAAAGAAAAATTGGTAATTGTCCTAATTTTATAAATGGATTTTTTTAGGATATGAGTTTACTTTTCCTTGTTCAAATAGAGTCACCTGTAATATTAGGAACTTAGTGAGGAGAATATTTTTTGCAAATAATTTAAGATTGTCAGTTTTAATCGTGGATTTTATCTTTGCAAAATAAATGATAATTTGAAATAAAGATTCAGATTAAGAATATCAAATCTGGTCTCAGAGCATATCATTTGTAAATAAGTTAAATCTGTTGTGCAGAAAAACTTTATTCTGATAATTGGCTGATACAAACAACACCTCCGGATCGAAACAACCTACCTTTGCCCGTGACCTGGGACTCTTCGACGCAACTATGATCGGTGTCGGTGCAATGATCGGGGCAGGTATTTTTGTATTAACCGGTTTAGCTGCTGGGGAAGCCGGACCGGCATCAATCCTTTCTTTTGCTTTAAATGGACTGGTTACATTAATCACCGCATTTGCCTATGCAGAATTAGCCTCGGCAATTCCACGTGCAGGCGGGGGATATTCATTTGTACGAATGGCTTTTCCGGGAGCAACAGGCTTTGTTGCAGGATGGATGTTGTGGTTTGCTTATACTGTTGCATGTAGTCTTTATGCACTCGGCTTTGGAGGTTATTTCTGGGAGTTCTTTTTAAAATATTTTCCCGGTCTGGCAGAGTCTATCCATTCTGTATTAAGACAGCATTCTGTTGTATTAGTTGTTACCACCTTAATCGCATCATTTTTTATCTGGTTGAATATGCGCGGTGCTGAGGTAACCGGAAAAACAGAAAATGTTTTAACTATTTCTAAAATTGCAATACTGTCGGTTTTTATCTTTTTCGGGTTAAGCCAGATCTTTAGCGAGCCAACACAATCCTTTAAGAACTTCACACCCTTTTTTCCAAAAGGTTTCAACGGTGTATTTGTTGCGATGGGTTTAACGTTCATTGCTTTTGAGGGATATGACCTGATCGCCACTGTTGCTGAAGAGATTAAAAATCCTGAGAGGAATATTCCCCGCGCTACTTTTATAGCACTTGGTATAACAATTATTATCTACCTGCTTATTTTGTTTGTTTCACTCGGTGCCATCAATGTTGGCGAACCATCGTGGGAGTTTTTAGGACGATTTAAAGAAACAGCAATTGTCCGTGCAGCAGAAGCATTCATGCCTGCATTCGGGGTAGGACTTATTGTTTTCGGCGGACTTCTTTCGACTATGTCTGCATTGAATGCTACTGTTATGGCTGCATCAAGGGTAGCATTTTCGATGGGAAGGGATCTCTGGCTTCCACCCAGGATGTCAAAGATTCACACTACCCGCCGTACACCTTATGTTGCCGTTTTCGTTACCGGTTTCATTTTAATTATTATGGCGGTAACACTTCCGATTGAAGCCATCGGATCGGCGGCAAGCTTAATATTTTTATTAACCTTTGCAATGGTAAATCTCTCGCTAATTGCTTTACGAAGAAAATATCCTGAAATACCACGCAGGTATCATGTTCCATTGTATCCATATTTACCCATACTCGGTTTTTGTTTAAATATTTTTCTGGCGCTTTACCAATTTAATTTTCAGCCAATTGCATGGTATGTTACAATAGGATGGATTGCCGTGGGATTGCTGCTTTACTATGCCGTGTTCGAAAAGCAAGCAGCAGCAGTCGAACCGCAGGTATTGCTTCCGGGTAAGCCTGTTTCCGAAACAGAAAATGTTCCTTCAGTATTGATCTCGCTTCATAATCCCGACAATGTTGAAATGTTGATGAAAATCGGAATGTCTGTTGCCCGCCAGAGAAGAATAAAATTAATTGTATTTAGTGTTGTTACAGTTCCACGGCAGGTACCGATTCACGAAGGTTTAAGATATGCACATCATAAAGAACCGTTGTTAGCGGAGGCAAAAAAAATAGCTTCTCAGCATAAGATAAAACTGGAAACCGATCTGGTAATTGCTCACAATGCTGCAGACGGAATATTAGCGGCGGTAAATAAACATAATGCCGAAGCTCTGGTTATGGGATGGAAAGGATTTACAAACGCACGAGACAGAATATTTGGTGAGATAGCCGATCAGATAATCCGGCTCGCCCCGTGCGATTTATTGGTTCTTAAGATAGGCGAAAAGGCAGGATGGGATAATTGTCTTCTGCCAACTGCCGGAGGACCTAACGCACAGTTAGCTTCAACTGTCTTAAACTCTATGGCAAAAGCTTTTAATATGAGTGTCACAGCCGGTTACATTATTCATGAGAATGCAACCGGGGAGGAGAGAAATATTGGTGAAGAACGAATGGATTCTGCTTTATCGGGACTCGATTCCAAAATAAAATCCGGTAAGAAAATTTTTGAATCAAAATCAGTTGCCGGTGGAATTGCAAAAGCAAGCAGGGATTACGACCTGGTTGTTATCGGGGCAGCAAAAGAACCATTTTTCAAAAAAATGTTGTTTGGTGAAATACCTGAAAAAGTTGCACGTTATTCGCCAAACTCCGTGCTCGTCGTAAAAAAGTATGAGGGGGTTCTGAAAAATATTGTTAAAAGGATATTGGGCTAAAGGAGATTTGCAACAGAATAACCCTGGTAAATCAAGCTTTGAGTTGTATAACGCTTAAAGTGGATTTTAGTTGCATAGTGGGTTGAAAGATAACAAGTAATAGAAATATTAGGGGAATTATTTTCCTGTTTAAAAACAAAAAAGGCATCTTAAAAGATGCCTTACAGAAATCAAAAAAAATATTTTATCAGGTGCGTGCTTTTGCTTCATTAACTATGATATTTCTTCCGTCTAATTCTGAATTGTTCAATGACTTGATTGCTTTTTCAGCGTCAGTCGAGTTCTCCATTTCAACAAATCCGAAACCCCTGGATCTTCCGGTCTCACGGTCTGTAATTATCTTTGCAGAAATTACTGTTCCATGCGCTTCAAATGTTTCCTGTAATGTCTTGTCTTTAATAGACCAAGGGAGAGAACCCACAAATAATTTAGTACTCACTTAAGAACCTCTAAAAAAATAAATAAAACTCCGGTCTAATTACCGGATAAACTAACATATAGATAAAAGGGGTGATAACCTAATGAATAATGAGATAATAACTGTAAACTGTTTAGTTGTCCCATTTTTTATGCACTCTTTTTTTTATATCATGAATCTGGAATCTGTATTATTTAACCTTAAACAGTATTTAATTAACAAACATCCTGATACGGTATCTTGAGAGTCACAAAATATCTTTCTATTCTGTTTCTTATAACATTTGTAAGCATGGGGATTTGCCAGGAAAATGTAGGTTCTGCAGCTCCGGATTTTAAAGGCAAAACAACGGATGGTAAGGAAATAAAATTATCTAATTATCTTGGGAAAGTAGTATTAATAGATTTCTGGGCAAGCTGGTGTCCGCCTTGTAGAGAAGAAATGCCTGCATTAATTAAATTTTACAGGTCACATAAAAATCCCAAGTTTCAATTGATTGCTGTAAATATTGATAATAAGAAAGAGAATATGGAAAGTTTCCTCGATAAGCTTTTCCCAGAACCGGCTTTCCCAATAGTCGTAGATAACGACCAGAAGGTCCCGGCTTTATTTAATATTGAAGCGATGCCTACCACAATATTTATCGATAAAAAAGGCAAAATACGTTTTTGGCATGATGGTTTTAAAGAATCATACGTAAACGATTTTGATTCGGAATTAACTAAATTATTGAAGGAGAATTAATAGAAATAATGAAAATCCGTCTTTTGTTATTGCTCTTCGCTTCAGTACTCCTTTACGGGTGTGCTACAGTTAAACCGTGGGAAAAGGAAAGTTTGTCGGACCCGATAATGATCATCGACGAAAATCCTATCAATGCAGGAATTAAAGAACATTTCCTGGATTACAGGGAAGGCGTAGAAGGTGCCACCGGTGCAGAAAGCGGTGGTTGCGGGTGTGGGTAAGAAAATCCTATTATTTTTCCTATTATTTTTTAGTCTTTATAAAATAGATTTTGCTCAACTTTTACCTGCTAATGAAACCCAGGTAAATATTAGCGGCTATTTTGATGACTTTAGTGTTTCGGTTATCTATCCAAGTATCGCTATAACAAAACGTATATCTGAATCGACAAGTATTACCGGAAGATATCTGGTTGATATGATAACTGCTGCATCTATCAGAAACGGCAGTTCAAGTAAAAGCACCACCACTTCTCTTTCAAAAGTTGACGCAGTAACAGCAGCATCGGGAAGAACATCTGGCGGCGGTGTTGGCGGAAACGGGAACGGAGATATTTTACCTTCCTTTGATGAAGTTCGTCATGAATTTAATTTTGGATTTGCTCAATTAATAGGTGGGGGTATTTTAACGGGAGATGCTATCTATAGTACCGAAAGTGACTACACTTCTTCTACTCTAATTGGAAATTTCACACAATATTTTGCAGAGAATAATACTTCTATACAATTAGGAGTTGTAAGAAGCTGGGACAAAGTTTTTCCTAAAACCAAAAATTGGAAAAAGAATAAAAATGTTACTACAATCAATGCGAACTTTTCCCAGGTTGTAAGTAAAGATTTAATACTCCAGTTACTTTCTACATATACCGATAATAACGGGTTGCTGTCTGATAATTATCAATTAGTTCCAATAACCATTAATGGTGCAGATAGTTCATTCGATCCGGTTCATCCTGATTTGCGAATCAGGCGTGCGGCGGCGTTATCTCTTAAATACAGACTTACGGATAAATCATCTTTACAAGTAGGATACAGGCATTACTGGGATTCGTGGGACATTACGGCTAATACATATTCTGCAAATTATCAAAGATATTTATCTAAGCATGTTATACTTGGTGTCGGCTGGCGCGGCAACTTCCAAAACCGGGCATTTTTCTTTAAGCCAAAATATTTAACACCTGAACAGTATATGACAGTAGATATAAAACTTGATGCCGGTTATTCAAATGAACTTCAATTAAATCTTATTTTAACAGGTGGAGATCACCAGGATTATCTTCCTTTCCTGAAAGATGACCGGGTACAATATATTTTTAATCTGAATTTTTATTTGCGGCATACCGACTCGCCTTATTGGTTTAATAATATGAGCAACTTATTTGCTACAGACATAAACTTAGGCATCAGGTACCGTTATTAATATTTTAATTAAGAAAAGGGTTAACCCACGGATTTATCCCTGGGTTAGAATAAGAAAAGATTTTTATCTCAACGGTTTTAACGGTTTACATTTTGAAAAGGAACCAAAATTTTATAAATAAATTTAGAAGGAATAACTAAATGAAAAGACGGGATTTTCTTAAATACAGCTCTTTGATTGTACCCGCCACGGCTGTAATGGGAGTAATTAACCCTTTTAATAATAAAGTTTTTGCTTCGGTAAAAAAAACTGATCCTTTTTCGCTTTCAATTATTACTGATCAGCCGTCCAGAACAATTCATACAATTGAACAGGCTATAAAGAATTCTGTATATGGAAAAAATTCTCTGGAGTTTACAGAATATCAACTAAAAGGAAGACACATAGGCGATATTGCTTTTGTAAAATCTCAATCATTAATTGATTATCGCAAAGGTACGGATGAGTTTTCTCTTCTTCTCGATGATAGTGCAAATTCTCTTTCACTTCCAAGAGCGCTTGATGATCCTATGCTGCTTCGGTTTTCATCTCAGCAAAAGATGTTTGAACCGGGCAGTGTCAATATTTTCAGAGGAGATACGTTGGTAAAGCAATTATCATTAGATAATGATTTAGAACATTATAGAATTGAAGGATTAAAAGGTCACGTCGATATCAGGATAAAAAATAGATTGGTAAATATCACTTCCGCAACCTGCAAACATAAAACCTGTATGAACATGGAACCAATATCAAAACCGGGCGAAAATTTAGTCTGCATACCAAATCAAATAAACATTACTATTGTCGGTAAAAATTCTTTCGGAGTTGATAGTATTACATTTTAGCACTGTATAAAACAAATGAAAATTACTTCTGTTCTGACTTTAATTTCGGTATTATTGCCAGCCTCCATCCTTGCCCAAAACGACACAACAATGTACAAAATTTCGGTCACGAAATATTTGATGGGCACTACTGTTGAAACTACTGCAAGAAGCACCGATGTAAATTATTGTAAGAGAGCTTTATTAGCTGCTTATGAAGAAATGCAGAGAGTTGAAAACTTATTAAGCTGTGAAAAAGACAGTAGTGAAATATCAAAGATAAACCGTGCTGCAGGTGATCACCCTGTTAAAATCAGTTATGAAACTTTAGAAATGTTAAAACGAGCCAGAACTTACTGTAAAAAATACAACGGCACATTCGATGTAACCATTGGTCCGCTTTCCAACTTGTGGGGTTTTAGCAAGGATAAGGAAATTGTTTTACCAGAAGACAAAACAATTAAAAATCTAAAAAAGCTTGTTAATTATAATGATATGATTATTAACGAGAACGACACAACGGCATTCCTTAAGAAGAAAGGAATGTCAATCGATTTAGGCGGAATAGCAAAAGGATATGCTATTGACAGAGGTTCCGCCGTTTTAAAGGAAATGGGACATTACAAATTTTATTCTTAATGCTGGAGGAGATATTTATGTCTCCGGAACAAAAGATAAAGAAACTCAGTGGAAAATCGGGATAAAACATCCGAGGAATACAAATGATTTAGTTGCTGAATTTGATTTAAAAGATTATGCGGTTGCAACAAGCGGAGATTACGAAAGATTTAAAATAATAAAGGGAAAACGTTACCATCATATTTTAGATCCTGCTACAGGCTATCCCGGAAGACTGTCAGAGAGTTCTACTATTCTAGCTCCAACCGCTGAAGAAGCAGACGCAACAGCAACGTATGTTTTTCTTTTAGGCTGGAAAAAAACATTAAATGATAATAAGGTAAATTATCCATTCCTGATTGTCGCTTCAGACGGAAGTGTCCATTATAATAAAGCTTTTGAGAAAAATTATAACCTGGAATTAGTTAAATAAACCTAATTCAGGAAATTAATCTTCCGGAATTAATTGGGGATTCCATAATATTTCCCATAAATGTTTGTCGGGATCTTGAAAGTAGCCAGCGTATCCTCCCCAGAAAGCTTTTTGAGCAGGCTTAGTTATAATTGCTCCTGCTTTTTTTACCAGTTTCATAATTGTATCAACTTCTTCTTTATTTTTTGTTAGATATCCTATTGAAAATTCGGTCGCCGAAGAACTAACTTCAGTTACTTTTGAATCCCAGGCTAAATCCTTCCTGGGATAGATCGCCAGAATAATTCCATTCTTTAAATCGAAAAACGCTGCTTCACCATGTTCAAATTCCTGACCAACAATTCCTTTCGAAGGGAATCCCAGCCCTTCATGATAAAACTTAAATGATTTCTTAAGATCATTAACCCCTAAAGTCAGAATTGAAAATCTTGGTTCCATATCTTTTCCTACCAATTTTATTTATAGTTTATTTATTAATTCGTAATATGCTCGGATTGTTTTTCATAATGAAGGCAAAGAACACCGGATGGGAAAATATTACTTTCAGCAAGCTTAACATTTATTTTTTCCTTTATATCGTTGAATAATGGAATACCTTGTCCAAGAATAACAGGATTCATCATCAGCCAATATTCATCTATTAAATTCAACGACATAAGTGAGTGAACAGCATTTGCACTTCCGAATATCAAAATATTTTTACCCGGTTTTTGTTTTAGTTTATTTATTTCAGTTTCCAGGTTATTTCTGATGATTTTGATTCCGGGATAATCTTTTTCGTTTAATGTTTTAGATAAAACTACCTTTTCAACCTGGTTATACCAATTAGAATGTTGAATATCATGTTTGGAAGCATTCGGTTGATTTGCGGCAGTCGGCCAGTAACCATTCATCTACAGCTAACTTAATAGGTAGGAATAGTATTTTTCAAGGTTACAGAATGAGAGTTGCAAATGCCCTTCGAGCTTATTCGTAAAATACAAGACGAAACCCACATCAGCAATTTTTATTTCAATTAGATGTGATGAAGTAATCTTTACTTATTCTTTTTCACGGATTGAGTTTGTAACAATGTTAGTTAAATTTCCTTAACAACAATTCTAAACGGATCAGCTAACTAAATATCTCTTATTAGCTGGTGCAAATATACGGACGATATAATCTGTTTGGCGATTTTATTTATAAGATTAATTTATTTTTTATTTATTATAATATTTTGCAACTTTCCAAAATGATTCTTTCGGCTCCCATGCCATATCTGGATATGTCGTGCCATGTTTTCCGTCCTTATAGCTTTTTACAATACTATAACTCGCCATGTCGAGGTCATACATAGGATTTAGGCTATGAGTTAGTGCTGGTGACACAAAAGTAAAGACAAATGCGCCATCGACCTTTACTCTATCTAGTATTTGCAACATATCAATAAGTTCACGCGCCTGCAAACTTTCATCGCGCTCATATTTGCCATTAAGCTCTTGCTGGTCTTTTGCATCAACAATCATAAACCCCCTAGCACCTTTTTCTTCGGCGCCCTGATATGTGCAAAGACCAACTTCAGTAATAATTATTGGTTTACCATGAGTAAAGTGTCTCTCTAAACGTTGACCATACGAATCCCTGTTTTGCTTCGCTCGGTAATAATCAAGGCTCACAAAATCGAACAAGTTCCAATCCACCGCTTCGATTGGCGCAGAGGCATAGGTGACTTGACCGTGAAATTCCTTCCGCACGGCTGCATTCGCTTTTGCCAAAAAGGCATTGAGTGGTTTATTGTGCATTCCCAATATCTTAAGCTTCCACCACGTAGACAACGGATTGCCCATCCTTTCCATAAAATTGTCACCCGGGAGAATGCCTTGCATGAACCATGTCAACTCGCATCCCAAAATGAATACAAGTTGCGACCAAGATTGACGTAATTTTTCGGCAGCGGCTGCACACTTGACCGTGTAATCAATTGTTTCCTGTGGGTTTTTATCGTGGAAGTGAGGCGAGAGCCAAACTTCGAGCCCCAGCTTAAGAGCATTTTCGGCAGTAACCGTTAATCTGTCAATGTCGGTTCCCGAAATCCTAATTGCATTGCAATGCAAATCATTCTTGATAATTCCAAGTTCACGTTGCATGATCGCTGTATCGAATATAGGTCGCGATACATAGTTGTGGAAATGAAATTCAATGCCTATATCGTAGTTAATGCCTTTTCGTTTCATACTTATACTCTTTTTCCTGCTAATTTACATCTGCCCATTGGCGTTGCTGTTAAGCTGCTGCCCGGAACAAAAACTTTAAGCAGCCTGTCCGCCTCCGGCGGAGATCATCTACATAAAAATGTCTAAAATGCCGAGTTCGTACAACACTGTCGACTTGAAATGTTTTGTTATAAGCGATAATATTTCACTAATGCTGATTTCATTGTTATTTCAGATTAATTTTTGATGATTAATTTTACTATCAAGTAAATTTTCTTACATCAATGACCTTAAAATTTAGATTATAATTTCAATACTTCAAGAATTGAACGAATGCCGCTTATATTTAGGCGTCCGGTTGATTTTTTGGTTATAAACTTTTTTGAAGTTTTTTTATACTACTTTGCAAAGACTTCATAATGCATTACCTTTTCTTCATATTCCAATAAAAATTTTGCATCTTCAGGATAATTTTAGCTTTTTCATAATCATTACCCGCGAAATTTTTAATTACTTCAATGTTTTCCCAAAAAGTTATTAACGTAAAATGTCCTTCATTGTTTTGAATGTTTCTTAAAAAAGTAAGTTCTATATATCCATTCGTTTTTTGATAATCCGGAATAGCAACTTCCTTTAAAAATTCTGTATACTCTTCATATTTTTCAATAAGAGTTCTTCCGTGCCAAATTCTTGCAATCATAATTCTCCTATAAATAAATTTAATAGAACAGCCTGCCTTTCTCCTACTACTCTAACAATCTTATCCACATCTTCAAGATCTATGGTACAGACAATAATTTTGTAATATTCATTTAGTCTATTTTTAATTACTTGAAAATTGTGTGCTATATTTATATCCGTTTTAAAATAAACATATCCATCTCATAACTCTTAAATATATAATTTTATCAATGACAAATTTAAAAGAGCCCTTGAATAAGTCATACCTTTAGTGTGCTGCTACATTCACTTCCAGGAAGGCTCGAATAACTCTATAGGATTACCATCAGGATCTTCAATTTGGATCTGTTTGCCCCCGGGACCAACTTCCATTTTATTACGGAAATGAACGTCCCTTTTATTTAAGGAAGCAATTATTTCTGACAAATCTTTTACATTAAGAATTACCCGGTTCCACCCCCCCGGTTCTTGCGTACGCCCATAAGGTATGGGTCTAGAACCCGAAGCACCCGGGCCGCTGAGAATAAGTTTGAAATCATTAATTGAAACCTGACCAAATGCAGGTAACTTTTGCATGTCAAGTTTGAAGCCCAGTATTTGGGTATAGAATTCAATTGACCGCTGAACATCTTTAACTTGATACCGAACGCCCCTAAATCCTAAAATCATAATTGAAGATTCATTCGGTAATTTAACATTTTCGTTCATATTACTTTTCTGCTCCATAATTTAACTCTTGCTTTATTATAAAAGAATAACATTCAATCCCTAATCTAATATCATAAAAGCTTATGAACATTTTTAATTATTTTTCCCTAATTACATTTTGGATGATCTGAGTTTTACAGGAATAATTCCTATAATTATTGATAACAAAATTGTAATTAACGAACCGGTCAAGTCGGGTTTTACGGTCATCAAAAAAATTACACCTAAAAAAACAGCTGTTCTGAGTTTTATAGAAAAAAATAATAAATTATCATTTAAAACGATATTAAGCTCATCCAATGTTAAAGCTTCGCTGGTTATTTTATTTTTAATTTTTTTCATTTTCCTGCTTGTAACAGTACTGCCTATAATAGCGATCAAAACCAAACCTATAAGGCTAATCAAAATCCATTTAGCCCCCCGCCATATTTCAAACATCATATAAAATCCCGGTATTAATATTAACAGTACACCTATGATACCTATTACTTTTAACTTAGAATAATTAATAATATTCAACTTGACATTCTCTGCAGATAAAGCTTTCCGGAAATTAAATATTGTACTCCATTCAATTGCTAAAGCTGCAAAAAAAAGTAACGCCCCTGTAACATGAAAAAACAATGCTATACTGTATAACATAGCTATATCCTTTTATTTTATGTCCATATATTAAAATATACCTGGAATGTTTTTAAGAATGAATTATAAGTTTGTTTTTAGTCTTAATAGAATAATTTGTTTGTTATATATACTCACTGTTATTTGGAAATAATTCTTTTAACTATTATAATAAAGTAGCTATTAATCAGATATTAGAGATAACGGGAAAAGGATTTTAATAACGAAAAAAGGATTAATTTTTGATATGATAAAAACGGAAAATGATGTTATAGAGAATAAATATTTAATTAATGATGAATATCTGGAGAGCACCTTTAATGAAATTTTTCTTGATGGCGTAAGAATTTTTTTTATTGACCATAAAGTAAAAAAAGAATTTGTATATCATCCTATCCGTGAATATCCTGTTATGCAGATGCATTTTGCCTTACAAGGAATAAATAGTGCCAAATCACAAATCACCGGAGAAACTTATAAAATTCAACCGGGAGAGCATAATCTTATTTATCTCCCCCGTATGGAAATTGATTTTAAAATTGAAACGCGAAATGCCAAGATTTTTGGAATAGAGTTTAGTGAAAATTTTTTTTACAAGTTTATTGATGATAATTTAGAAATATTAAATAACTTTTGGGGAAAGATTGAAAAGAAAGAAGAAGCATTACTAAACAATATTTCAAATTTATCAATTACCTCCGATATCAAAATGATAATATTTAACATTGTAAATTCAGGAAGAAGGGGATATTTGAAAAAGCTTTATCTTGAATCGAAAATTATAGAATTATTTATGCTGCAGATAGAGCAAGCTGGTAATTATTCAAATTGTTTAGTCGACCTTAATAAGAACGATATAGATAAATTATATGCGGTAAAAGACATGCTTGAAAAAAATATGCTTTCGGACCTTACTTTGAGGGATATATCTTATATCAATGGGTTGAATGAATTTAAATTAAAAAAAGGATTTAAAAAATTATTCGGCCGCTCTGTTTTTAATTATCTTAATGATTTAAGAATGGATTATGCAAAAAGATTAATTGTCGATGAAAAGAAAAAAGTAATGGAAGTTGCCGAAATACTCGGGTATAGTGAATCTCATCATTTTTCTTATGCTTTTAAGAAAAAGTTTGGAGTACAACCAAGATCTTTAAAATAATTTTTTGTTTTTATTTTAATAGAATATCGAGTGCTGTCAGTGCATAAATTGAGGTACACTTATAAATTTCATCAATGTTCACAAACTCATTTGGTCCATGCGAAACTGACAGAAGACCTGGACCATAAGCAAAGGCAGGTACCCCAGCTTTTACATAGAAACGATTTTCCAATAAACCCGGACAAAGTTCAAATTTGGGTCGCTTACTCTTAATTGCTTCAATGTTTCTTGCTAAAGTTTTAGCCAGCGGGTGATTTTCCGAAGTGCCGGCCGATTCTGCCTCTTGAAACACTTCGATTTCCAGATCAATACCATCTTTACTTAAACTCTCCAGGGTTTCGATTATCCTTCTTTTTTCTTCTTCAAGATTCTCTTCTGGATTTATTCGCCGATCTATTGTAAAAGTGCATTCTCCAGGCACAACATTGAAATTGTTACCTCCAGAACACTGGCCTCCCATCATCAGGATTGAGCATCGAGCAGCATCAGGCTCGATGTTATACGCTGTGCGATTTGTTTCCACCTCTCTTTTCAGTTCAAGCAAAGCATTGGCAACAATCAGCATATTTAAACAACTATACTTTCTCATAACTTTTCTCCTTTATAAAATTATATTGATTTGTTTGTTGTTATTTAGCTTCAAGGAAATTTTCAACCAATGATATTATGATATCAGGCTTATAATTATGTTTTTGTGTAAACATAATTTCTCCCAAATATTCACCATGTCCTCCAGGTAGTATAGATAACCGGGCGTGTGGAAATAACCTGAACATTTCTACAGCGTGTTCGGGACGAATAATGTCCTGATCTTCGCTAAGAATCAGCACAGGAGCATTTATTGATTTAATATCATCATCACTCCAGTCTTTAAATGTTTTCATACGATTAGAATCTTTATTAAACATATTAACCAGCGCATCCTGATTATTATTTATTTTAAGAAACAATAATAGTCGAATAGCAGGGCTTAAAATCGACATCTTAACGTTTTTAATTATTAAAAGGGTTTACCCTGTCTTTATTAAAATCCGGAAGGTATGTTTCAGCGCTTTCCATTTCCTGTGTCCAGCCATTTTGTAACCCGTACTTATTAAGAAGGTGTAATGCTTTTTCATATTCTGAATTCTCTTAAATCACGATTGATAAGAATATCTTTATGAGATATGTTTGTTGGATAATACTGCGACATCAGTGAAATGTGAACATCGGGGCTCAGTTCTTCAGCAATAAACTTAAAGACTTCTTCTGTTTCGGATAAATCATTCGGCAGGATCAGGTGACGAATTATTAATCCTCTTACAACCATGTCGCCGTCATAAACAAGCTCATCGCCAACCTGTCGGAACATTTCTTTTATTGCTTCTTTTGTTCTTTCAAAGTAGTCATCAACCAGCGAATACTTTTTTGCATATTCACTATTGCCGTATTTTAAAATCGGGAAGGTATATATCCACAACACCATCGTATAGTTTTAACATTTCAACGGAATCATATCCGTTTGTATTATAGATAATCGGGAGATTGAGCCCATTTTGTGCGGCAAGGTAAATTGATTTCAATATAGTTGCGGAAAAATGTGTTGGTGAAACGAGTCCAATATTGTGGCAACTTTTATTTTGAAGCTCAAGCATTATTTCAGCTAATCGCTCGTGACTTACATGGTTATTTTTTTCAGCTTTCGGATTCTGGCTTATCTCGAAGTTCTGACAATAATATACATTTTAAGTTGCAGTTCCCAAAAAAAATATTTCCCGCCCCTCTTGTTCCTGATAAAACCGGCTCTTCTCCAAAGTGGGATGTATAAGATGATACAACCGGTAAATGTCCGCTTGCACAAATTCCATATTCCCTATTAACACGATCAACTTTACAATCGCGCGGACAGCTTGTACAGGAAAGCAGGTTTTTATAAGCTGCTTTGGAACGTCTGTATAGTTCACCGCTATGCAGCAACTTTATATATGATGGGGTAAAATTCATTTAAAATAAATTAACAACTTAAGAACGATAAAAAGATATAAATTTGTTAAATAATTTAAAACAAAAAGGCGTCATTACGACGCCGAAAATTCTTCTCTTTTCTCATGTGCCCGTCACCTTTAAAGTGACGGGCACTTAATTCACTCAACTCTTTCGTGAACTATTTCAAACCTCTTGTTAAATTCAAATCTTTTCCCTTTCCAGAACATTTTGTCACCATCGAAAGTAATCTCCCAATAGCTGTCATCATCTTCACCCGCATCGCTATCAATAAATAATTCGTTTTCATTAAGAATCCATTTACCGGTATTCTCTGTGTCTACTCCTTTACCGCTTTCAAAAGTTTCTTTCGTTTCCTCGGAATCCGGCATAAACTTAATCCATCGATTATTCTCAGGATTATGTTTTCCTGTCACATCTTTCGACATTTCTATAACTTTAATCATCATCCATTTACCAATAATCTTTTTACCTAAAATATTTTCATCACTCTGTGAAGTAATATTAATAAATGGAATTAGAATAATAGTTATTATCAAAATAATGTTCTTCATAATACTCTATAGTAATTCATTCTACCGGGTGAAGATTTAATTCTTTTAATCCAGAATTAAGTTCTTCTTTCGTTAACTCGTGATCAACAAGCTTTCCGGCAAAATAATCCTGGTAAGCGCCCATATCAAAATGACCGTGTCCTGAAAGATTGAATAGAATAGTTTTTGATTTTCCTTCCTCTTTAGCTTTGTTTGCTTCCCTGAAAACATGCGCAATTGCATGTGTAGATTCCGGGGCAGGAATTATTCCTTCAACTTTTGCAAACTTAACTCCCGCATCAAAACACTCAAGCTGTTGAATTGCCACAGCTTCAATTAGCTTATCTTTAAGAAGCTGACTTATGATTGCCCCGGCACCATGATAACGAAGTCCACCGGCATGAATGGGAGCTGGCACGAAAGTATGCCCGAGTGTATACATCGGTATTAGAGGAGTGAGTCCCACGGTATCACCAAAATCATAACGGAATTCTCCTTTTGTAAGTTTGGGACAAGACGCGGGCTCAACAGCAATACACCTGATATTTTTTCCTTCAGTTAAATTGTATTTAAGAAATGGCAACGAAATTCCTCCAAAATTTGATCCGCCGCCAAAACATCCGATAACTATGTCTGGAAAATCTCCGGCTTTTTCAAACTGCTTGATTGCTTCCAGCCCTATTACAGTCTGATGTAAAAGCACATGATTAAGAACACTACCGAGTGAATATTTTGTATCATCTCTTGAAGCTGCTCTCTCCACTGCTTCTGAAATTGCAATACCAAGGCTTCCGGGAGAATTTGGATCCTGTGCAAGAATTTTACGTCCGGATTCTGTTAAATCCGTTGGCGAAGAAAAAACTTTTGCCCCCCATGTATTCATCATTAATTTTCGATATGGTTTTTGATCAAAGCTAATTTTTACCATATAAACTTCAAGCTCTATTCCAAAAATCTGGCATGCAAGGGCAAGTGCACTTCCCCACTGACCTGCGCCCGTTTCAGTTGTTAATTTTTTAACTCCTTCAGCTTTATTATAATATGCCTGTGCAACTGCCGTATTTGGCTTATGCGAACCGGCAGGACTAACTCCTTCATATTTATAATAGATTTTTGCAGGTGTATCGAGAAGCCTTTCGAGGTTACGTGCCCGATACAAAGGTGAAGGACGCCACATTTTATAAACATCTCTTACTTCTTCCGGTATATCAATCCATCTTTCTTTTGATACCTCCTGTTTTATCAGTTCCATTGGAAAAATTGGCGCAAGGTCTCCAGGACCAATAGGCTGCTTAGTTCCGGGATGAAGCGGAGGCAACATCGGGTTTGGCATATCCGCCTGGATATTATACCATTGTTCGGGAATTTCTTTCTCTGTCAGTAAAATTTTGTTTGATCTTTTCATATCGTTACTCTGTTATTGTTGAAAAAATAAATTTAATGTTTATGCCTAGGATTATACACAAACAACAGCTGGTCGCATGCAGTAAATGGTATTTTAAGATATGTCCTGCTTTTGGCAGAATATCATAGCCTTGCTCAGGCACCAATATCAAATATATTTTATTTAGATAGGAGTTTCAAGATAACAGCGAATTTAAAGAGAAGTTAGGAAGAAAATTTTCTATTTAAACAAAAAAAGGCGTCCAAAAGGACGCCTTTAGGAATTAACATCACAACTTATTCTTACACATCGTAATACAAATGAAACTCGTAAGGATGAGGCTGCAAAGCCATCGGCTTAATTTCTTTATCGATCTTGTAATTAATCCAGGTTTGAATTACATCCTCGGTAAATACATTTCCTTTGAGTAAATATTCATGGTCAGCTTCCAAAGCTTTTAATGCTTCATTCAAACTGCCCGGAGTTGAAGGAACGTTTGCTAATTCTTCCGGTGGAAGATCATAAATATCTTTATCAAGAGGATCACCAGGATCAATCCTGTTTTGAATGCCATCGAGTCCCGCAAGCATCATAGCAGAAAATGCAAGATAAGGATTGCAGGAAGCATCAGGACATCTGAATTCAACTCGTTTTGCTTTAGGGCTCGGAGAATACATAGGAATTCTAACAGATGCACTTCTGTTCCTCTGAGAGTATGCAAGATTAACCGGTGCTTCAAATCCCGGGACTAATCTTTTATAAGAGTTTGTTGTAGGATTTGTAAAAGCAAGAATTGAAGGAGCGTGCTTTAAAAGTCCACCTATATAATGCAAAGCCATCTCACTTAAACCAGCGTAACCGGAACCTGCAAACAGAGGTTTGCCTTTTTTCCATAAACTTGAGTGAACATGCATACCGCTTCCATTATCGCCAAAAATAGGTTTTGGCATATAAGTTACTGTTTTGTTATTCTTCTTCGCTGTATTCTTAACAATATATTTGAAAAGTAGAAGCTGGTCTGCAGCTTTAAGAAGCGGTTCAAATCTTAAATCAATTTCACACTGTCCTCCGCTCGCAACTTCGTGATGCTGAGCTTCAACAGCCACTCCGGCATCAATAAGATTTATAACCATCTCATTTCTCAAATCAACTAAAGCATCGGTTGGAGGAACCGGGAAATAACCTTCTTTGTATCTTGGCTTATAACCGAGATTAGGTCCTTCGTCACGACCACTGTTCCATCTTCCTTCAATTGAATCTACAGAATAGAAACTGCCGTTAGGAGAGGATGCAAATCTAACATCATCAAAAATAAAAAATTCGGCTTCAGGCCCAAAGTAAGCTGTATCTGCTATACCCGTAGAGTTAAGATAAGCTATTGCTTTCTGCGCAATACTTCTAGGACATCTTTCATATTTTTCTTTTGTAGCAGGCTCATATACATCACATGTAAGGCTCACAGTAGGAGATATAATAAATGGATCAAAGAACATAGTTCCGGGATCCGGTATTATAAGCATATCGCTTTCATTAATTGCCTTCCAGCCCCTGATGGAAGAGCCGTCAAAACCGAATCCATCAACAAATGATTTATCATCTAACTGAGTAGAAGGCACAGTAAAGTGCTGCCATTGTCCTGGAAAATCCATGAACTTCAGATCGACAAATTGAATTTTGTTTGCCTTAATAAATTTTAAGACATTCTCGCTAGGAGTGGGAGCTTTTGCCATATTTTTATCCTCTATTTTTTTTGTTTATAATTATTAAATAGCCAATGCTGTAGTTTCTTTAAGCGTTGAAAGAACAAACGTTGTTTTTGTCGATACCACGCCTGGCCATGCCTGGATTTCGCTTAAAAGCTTTTCCAGAGCTTCAGAATTTCTTACAAGAGCTTTTAACATATGAGAACCTTCACCAAGCACAGAGTAACATTCAAGTATCTCCGGCTTTTTTTCCACGTGTGTTATTAGAGATTTATAATGTTTGGAAGATTCCATTACCACTAAAATGTAAGCCATAATATCGAATCCAAAAATTTTTCGATTCAATTTAGTATAATAACCTTCTATAACTCCGTTTGCCTCCAACTTATGCAGTCTCTCACTAACTGAGGGAATTGAAAGTTCAACGGCTTCGGCAAGCTCATTTCTTTTGGTCCTGGCTTTCTGCTGAAGCATATTGAGCATTTTAATATCTAAGTCGTCCAGCATAAATTACCTTATTTTTTAATAAATAACTAAAATTATTGCTTCAAACATAAGGTAAATTTAAAACAATAACAAGCCTGTATTTGAGAAGTTAAAAACAATTAATTGGAAATAAAACGCTTTATCCTGTCCCTTTTGCCCCTTTTCGCTGTTTATCCTTCTCTTTTTTTCTATCATAAGCTTTTTTATTCTTTTCTATTTTAGGAGGCTTTTTAGGCACGGGTACTCTCTTTTTTTTTGCCGGAATAATGATTTTAATTTCTTCTTTTTTACTCATACTTGCCAGAAGTAATCTTTACAACTAATCATTATGAACTCTAATTCAAAAAATAGTTAATCTTTGTCTAAAATCAAGCCTGAATAGTGCCAAAATAAACATGCAATAAAATTAAATATTTTTTCTATTTTTCTTGTATGTGCTTAATAGTTATAGGATATAATTATCATCCCGATTACAAATTAGTTTTTGCAGCAAACAGGGATGAGTTTTATCAAAGACCATCATCTCCTGCTGATTTCTGGAATGATGAACCCTCATTACTTGGGGGCAAAGATCTTAAGGAAGGGGGAACCTGGTGCGGCATTACTAAGAACGGAAGGTTCGCTGCAATCACTAACTATAGAGACATGAAAACAATTAAAAAGGATGCCTTATCAAGAGGAAGAATAGTTACCGATTTTCTTCTCGGTACTTCTTCGCCGGAATTTTATTCGAAAGGGTTAAAAGAAAGTTCGGATCTTTATAACGGTTACGGACTCCTTTTCGGAGATGTTAACGAACTGCTCTTCTTCTCGAGTCAAACAAAAAAAACTACTAAAATGAAAAAAGGTATTCATGGATTAAGCAATCATCTTTTAGATACACCGTGGTTCAAAGTTAGAAGGGGGAAAGAGCTTCTAAAAAAAGCAATTGATAAAGGAGACACTTTGGTAGATGATTTATTCCTTATGCTTTCCGACAAAACCATTTCTCCGGAAAATGAACTTCCAGACACGGGACTTCCTAAAGAAATTGAAAAAAGTATTTCATCAATTTTTGTTGAAACTCCAGATTATGGCACACGTTCATCAACTGTTATTTTAATCGATAAAAAAGACAATGTGACTTTTATAGAAAAGTCACTAAATACTCAAATGAAGAAATGGATAATAAATGCTTTTAAGTTTGAAATGGTACCAACATAGGAGTTCTTTCCCTGTTTTTGATCAATATTAGTTTAAGAAATCTTAATCCTAATTTAATATTGCGAATTCATAGAAAAATATATTTTTATTGCAGTTAATCAAAAAGTTTAAAGATATGCTTCTAATAATAATTTTGTCTCTTCTGTTTCAAGGATCGTCGGCTGACTATGAAACTTATGTAAAAAAAGGAGACGAGTTTCATAAAATTTTCGATAATGTTGATGCAGCTTTAAATTATGAAAAAGCTTACGAATTAGTACCGGGTAATTTTGAAGTGCTTGTCAAGCTTGCAGGAGCTTATAATGATGCAGGAGAAGAATATGTCGAGTTACGTAAAAGAGACGAAGCTAAAAAATTTATCGATAAGGCAATTGATTATTCCGAGATACTTCATAAAGGATTTCCGGACAGTGCAAAGACTTACTGTTACCTTGCTTTATCCTACGGCAATATTGCAATGTTCAGTGGGAGTAAAGAAAAAATTAAGCTTGCAAACCTGATTAAAGAAAACGCCGAGAAATCAATTAGAATGGATTCTACTTTATATATCTCTTATATAGTTCTCGGCATTTACAACAGGGAAATCGCCGACCTTGGTTTTTTTGAAAGGCTTTTTGCAAATACATTTCTGGGTGATGTACCGGAAGGTTCTTTTGAAGAATCACTAAAAATGTTGAATAAAGCCTTAACTATTTTACCCGATACAATAATTCCAACATACCAGATTGCCAAAACATACAGGTACATGGGAAAAGAAGAAAAGGAAAAAGAGTTTCTTCAAAAAGTTATCAAATATAAGATCCAAAATTTCAGGGATGTATTTACAAAAGAAAAAGCTAAACGAAGATTGGAAAAACTTTAAGCTACTTTTTATAATACTCCTGCATACCGCCTTTTACAAATTTTGTGTTGTAACCTTTTTCATTCAGAAACTGTGAGGCTTTCGAAGAACGGTTTTGAGTTCTGCAAACTACTATTATTTCTTTATCTTTATATTTTTCAAGTTCACCAAATCTTTTCCCCAACTCCTGAACAGGAATATGAAGTGCGCCTTCAATTTTAGGAAGGGCCCCGGTTAACTCAGCATCGGATCTTACATCGAGAATAACTAGTGTGCTATCATTATTCTTGATCTTCTCTTTTAATTCATTGACTGTTAATGAATTTGTACTTCCATTTTGGGCACAACTATAAAATGAGAATAAAAACAACGAAATAAAAAGTTTCAATGTTTTCATAGCTATTTAATTCAATCCGCAGTAGCCAGAACTGCATCCACAACTTCCTGATTCACAACTATCGTTGGCAGAGGAATAATCACTTCCAACACTTGATAAACCTGCCGCACTAAAAGTTGATAAAAGTTTTTTTACTTTCGGCGAATGACATTCGGGACATTCAACTTTCTCGGGATTTTTAGAAGACTTGTGTAATATTTCAAACTTGCTTTCGCAATCCGAACATTTATATTCAAACAAAGGCATACTTTTCCCTTTTTAATTTATTCTGAAATAATGACTTCAGGAGAAAGAACTATTTTTGATTTTATAGAATTTGAAATCAGGCATGCTTTTTCTGATTTCTCAATTATTCTTAAAGCTCTTTCTCTATCTTTTTCATCTCTCAAAACTACTTTTGGCTTAAGTTCGATTTCCGAGATTATGAACATGTTATCTATTTTTTCAAGTTTACCTGTAGCAGCAGAATCAAAAGAAACAAAATCAAGCTTGGAATTTTCGGCAATTGCAAGGAAGGTTGTCATCAGGCAACTATTTACAGCGGCTGTATAAAGATGTTCTGGCGACCAGATATTCGGTTCTCCCTTGGTAAATTCCGGCGGTGTAGCGACTGTTATTGGCTCTGACAAAACAGGAGAAGTTAAAGTTCCTCTTCTTCCCTGTTCCCATTTTACGTCTATATCATAGTAATGTACATTTTCCATTTTATCGTTTTTCCTCATTATAAAATATTTGCTAAATGTAGGATGTTAAAAGAAGGTTTGAGATTCGCCTTTCTTAAAAATTATTTTATTCATCCGGAAGATTCAAAAAATCCATTAGCTTTTTATGAACATCTTTTGGCACTTTTACATCGTATTTCCTATAGCAGTCAATTGTCAGTTCGACTGATTTAAAATATTGCTTACAATTTTCGCAATTATCAAGATGCTCTTTTAAAGCAATGCATCTATCAGAGCTTGTATCCTGTGCCATGCACTCACACACATAACGCATTACTTCTTTACAGGAGACTTTTTCTTCCATTACTTGTAAGCCCTCGTTATTTCATTTCTTAAAAATGCTCTTGCTCTATGCAGTCTTGATTTTACCGCAGATATTGATAAATCAGATGCTTCGGCTGTTTCTTCGGTTGATAAACCTTCAACATCTCTTAAAAGAAATATCATTCTGTAATCCGGTGAAAGTTTTGAAATTGCATCATCGAGTACTTTTTTTAACTCCTCATTCTCTGTATACTTGGTTGGAAGCCTGCTGTAATCGACTATATATTTTTCATTATCATAAAGAGAATCATCATTATCTATAGAAACAAACTGCCTGTTCTTTTCTTTTCTTGCAAGCATCAGGCAGTGGTTTGCAACAATCCTGTAAAGCCAGGTAGAAAGCTTCGACTTATTGTCAAATTGCTTTATATTCTTAACCAGGCTGTAAAAAGTTTCCTGAGTTATATTCTCAGCCTTATCCCTATTGCGACAAATCTTGAAAGCAAAATTATAAATCGTCTGTTCATACTTTTTAACCAACTGCGCTAATGCTTTCCTGTCGCCGCTTTTAGCAAGGTCAATAAGTTTACTTTCTTCAGTGTTGTAAGATGCACCTAAATCATTCACGGTTCTTATTTTTTCCCAAAATTTTTTCGATTATTTTCGATAAAAAACATATTTACCAGTGTAAAATAATAAGATATAAGCAATAATTATTTATATGATCATTATCTTTCCTTTTTAAAGATAATAATTTATATGGACTATAATCTCATAACCATTCTCGGACCTACCGCAACTGGTAAAACCAAATTGGCTGCTCAACTCGCGTATAAGTTTGGTGGTGAAATTATCTCGGCAGATTCCCGACAGGTTTATAAAGGAATGGATATCGGGACAGGAAAAGATTTATCTGATTATGAAATCGGTGAGAATAAAATTCCTTATCACTTAATTGATATTGTTGAGCCCCGGATAGAATTTAATTTGTTTTTATTTATTACACATTTCAAAGAAGCATTCAAAAAAATAATTTCAAATAAAAGGAAACCCTTTTTAACAGGCGGAACAGGTTTGTATATAAGTTCTGTTATTCAGGATTACGAGATAAAGAAAGCCGATTTTGATGAAGCTAATATCAACAAATTATCTTCTTTGTCTATTGAAGAATTGCGTTCAGTCCTTTTCAAGCTAAAAACAAAACATCATAATAAAACTGATCTCGAGGATAAAGAAAGAATAATAAAAGCAATTTTAGTCGCCGAATCTGATGAAGAAGCTTTTCTTTCTGATATTAAGATTAATTCTCTAGTAATCGGAGTTAAATTTGAACGAAGTGAAATCAGGGAAAGAATAACGGAACGACTAGACAAAAGACTTAAAGAAGGAATGATAGAAGAAGTAAAAAGACTAATTGATTCCGGGCTCACTTATGAAAGATTATTACAGCTTGGTCTTGAGTACAAGTTTATTGCTTTACATTTAAAGGGTGAACTTTCTTACGAAGAAATGTTTGAAAAACTTAACACTGCAATAGGCGCTTTTGCAAAAAGACAGATGACGTGGTTTAGGAAAATGGAGAAAGAAGGTGTAAATATTAATTGGATTGATAAAGGTAATTTTGATCAGGCAGTTGAATTAATCTCCCAACATAATTTTGTAACGGCTTTATGAAATCAACTTTGCCTGAGAAGGTACAGAAGTACCTTGATAAATATGGTTATAAACGATGGGAACTTATAATTGAACCGGAAAAGCAATTTGATTGTGTAATTGTAGTTCCTGCAATCGCCGAACATGATAGTCTTATAATTCTTCTTAATTCCTTGGCGGGAAATGAATTCAATAAAGAATACAGAGTTGCGGTAATTTTTGTTATAAACAGTATTGATACATCTACACAGGAAGTTAAAGCAGAAAATCAAAAGACTCTTAAACTATTAAGAGAAATCCTTAATAAGAATTCTTCATATCATCCTGTTGTTGAAAAAATTAATTTAACCAATTTAACAATCGGATCTATAGATGTTTCTTCTGAAGGGAAAGAAATGCCTGAAAAAACAGGCGGAGTTGGATTGGCAAGAAAAATCGGAATGGACATTGCTCTAACAATTTTTGATTATTCAAAACCGGGTAAAAAAATTATAGTCTGTTTAGATGCTGATTGCACAGTAGAAAAAAATTATATAGAAGAAATTATTCGCTCTTTTAATACAAAAAATATCAATGCAGCAACAATAAATTATGAACATCCATTACCGGAAGATGAAGAGAAACTGGAAGCAATAATTTGTTACGAAATAATTATCAGATATTATGAACTTGGCTTAAAGTATGCAAACTCAAAATATGCTGTACAAGCTATCGGTTCCACTTTGTGCTGTGATTATGAGGCATACATTAAGGTTGAAGGTATGAACAAAAAGAAAGCCGCCGAAGATTTTTATTTTCTTGAAAAGCTTAGTAAGAATTATGAAATAGAAAGAATAACTACGACAAAAGTCTTACCAACAGGAAGACAATCGTGGCGCGTTCCTTTTGGAACAGGACAAAGAATAAGCAGGTTTTTGGCGAAATCACAAAACGAGTATCTTCTTTATAATCCAGAAAGTTTCTCCATTTTAAAAAAATGGCTGAAATTGTTTAATAGCAGAAATATTTCATCTTCTGAAGATTATTTGCAGAAAGCAAAAGGAATTCATCCAGAACTTTTTAATTTTCTAGTGCAGCAAAATTTTGGAAAAGATTGGGAAAAGATTTCGGCAAATTCAAAAGACGAAAAACATTTACATTCACAAAAAATCAAATGGTTTGACGGATTCAGAACGTTAAAGTTAATCCATCATTTAAGAGACACTGTTTTCCCGCAAATAAATATGTTTGGTGCACTTGATATTCTTTTCAAACAACTTAATTTACCTCCAATAAATGAACGAACAAACGATATTCCTGAAGTTCCTATTCAGCTTAAATATCTGCAAACTTTAAGAAATGCTTTTGAACAATGATAATTAAAAATACACCTGACGAAATTCAGAATTACCTTGTAGATGCGTCCAATTTTCACGGACATTGCGAAGCAGTTTATATTCCTTCCGATGTAAGATGAAATACGAAATGTTTTAAAAGGAGCCAACAGCAAAAAACAAAAAGTAACAATTGCGGGAAACGGAACCGGACTTACTGGCGCTCGTGTTCCGCAGGGCGGAATTGTAATCTCAACAGAAAAAATGAATAAAGTTCTTGAGATAAATTCCGATTAATAAATTTGCTGTTGTTGAACCTGCTGTAATATTAATAGATTTCCAGAACAAAGTTAGAGAATACAATTTACTTTATCCTCCCGATCCTACCGAAGGCAATTGTTATATCGGCGGAACTATTGCAACAAATGCCTCCGGTGAAAAAACATTTAAATATGGTTCAACCAGAGTTTATGTAAACAAGATTGATGTCGTCTTGGCAGATGGAGACTTGTTAAAACTCGAAAGGGGGAAATGGATAACAGACGAATATAAATTGAATTTTAAAACTGAAACCGGGAAAGAATACAATATTGAAATTCCTGTCATTGACATGCCGCTGACCAAGAACGCCGCAGGATATTATTGCAAAAAGAATATGGATGCAATTGATCTTTTTATCGGATCAGAAGGAACACTCGGAGTAATAACAAAAGCCGAATTAAAATTAGTTCCATATCCTGAAAAAATAATTTCTTGTATTATTTTCTTTAATAGTGAAAAAGATGGCTTAAATTTTATTTACGAGGCAAGAGATAAATCGTATCAAACAAGAAAAGAGAAATCTGTTGATATCGATGCGCTTGCACTAGAATTCCTCGATGAGAATTCTTTGAATTTCATTAAAGATGATTATCCTCAAATTCCTGCAGGTGCAAAAGCTGCGGTTTGGTTTGAGCAGGAAGTCAATTCAACAAATGAAGACACTTTACTTGAAAAATGGATGGAATTAATAAATCTTCATAATGGTGATGAAGATAGTGCCTGGTTTGCATCAAATCAAAAGGAAAAGAAAAACTTAGAGAAATTCAGATATAACATTGCGCTAAAGGTTACAGATTATCTTGCACAATATAAAGTTAACAAGCTTGGAACTGATATGGCTGTTCCCGATGAACGATTTGATGAATTTTATCATTTCTGCATCGAAGAAATGAAAAAGAATAAATTCAATTATGTGGCATACGGACATTTCGGTAATTCACATTTACATATGAATTTACTTCCCCGAAACGGAGAAGAATATGAAAAAGGAAAAATCATTTACAGGAATGTTTATAGCAAAGCTATTGCACTTGGTGGGACTGTATCTGCTGAGCATGGAATCGGGAAAATAAAAACGGATTATCTTTTAGAAATGTATGGTGAAAAGATCATCAGGGAAATGGTAAAGATTAAAAAACAGCTCGACCCGAATCTTATTTTGGGTTATGGAAATATTTTTAAGGAAGAGTTTCTTAAATAAAAATATTTTGTGTGTAACTTTGTCAGTCTGAGTTTTCGAAGACTGACAATTCAAATAGTTCACACTTCGACAGGCTCGATGTGACAACGAAACTAAGACCGTAATTCTCTCTTCAAATTCCTATAATCGGGACAAAATTTTTCAACAAGCTTCCAGAATCTTCTTGAGTGGTTCAATTCTTTAAGATGAGACAGCTCATGAATAATAACATAATCAACAACTTTTTCGCTGAATCTTAACAACCTGTAATTAAATGAAAGTGAGCCGTTTGCAGAGCAGCTTCCCCATCTTGTTTTTTGAGAACGGATTGTAATCCTCTTAAAATCAAAACCAGTTAGTTTAGATAGTTCCCCAACCCGTTTTGGAATATAAATTTTAGCTTTATGCCTGAGCCAGGAATTATAAATCTCATCCTGTGTGTAAGAATATCCTGCAGGAATGTTTGCAATTAGTTTTTTATTAGAATAAATAATCTGCGGTTTCTTTACAAAGAGATCATAATTTATCTGTACTTTTATTTCTCTGCCGAAGAAATAAAAACCTGCTTTTTGTTTTTCTTTAAGATGTTTGAGAATCCAATTTTTCTTTTGAAGTATAAAATCCTCAGCTTTTTCATGCCTGTATCTTTTAGGTAGAATAACTTCGAGTTCGTTGGCGTGGTTTATTTGCAGTCTTAAGTATTTTGCTTTGTTGCTGAACCGGAGAGTGTAATCTATTTCTTTTTGATTAAGATTAATTTTCCTTTGCTGCTTTACTAAATTATCTTTCAAGCAGCTCCTTAATCTTTGCGGGTTATTTTGAAAGTGGTTTTCTCTTTTGAATCTTCGAGAACAACTCCTATCTCATTTAATTCGTTTCTTATTTCGTCTGCAAGAGTATAGTTCTTTTCTTTCTTCGCCGTACTTCTGATTTCAAGAATTTTATTTAAATACTCATTAAGGTCTTCTTCTGTCTTTATCTCACTTAAATCAGAATCAATATGTTTATTTACAATAAGTTGAACATCATGACCCATAAGCTTTAAATTACCAGTTCCAGCAGCTAATTTTTTAAAATCCAAAATACCGAATACACCGGAAGCAGTTCTTTCAAGAAAAGATTTCACATTTGAAAAAAATTCAGAATTGATATTTTCTCCGCCCGAGGCGGATTCAGTGATTGTTTTATTCACATCTTTGACAAAATCAAAAACAACAGCAATTCCTTGTGGTGAGTTGAAATCATCATCCATTACCTTTTCAAATTCATCTTCATATTTCTTAAAATCAAACGTGGGATTATTTCCATCTTTCTTGTTTGATTTTATTTCGTCCTCAACTTTTTGAACAAGATTATTTAGTTTTTCTAATCCTTTTTCTGCTGCCGAAAGCAACTCGGCACTAAAGTTTAATGGACCGCCGTAATGTGTCTGTGCAAAAAGCATTCTTATTGTTTCTGCCGAATATTTCTTCAACACGTCTCTCGCAGTAGAAAAATTGCCGAGGGATTTGGACATCTTTTCATTATCGATATTCAAAAAACCAAAATGGATCCAGTAATTGACAAACTTCTTTCCGTTTGCCGCTTCACTCTGTGCAACTTCATTTTCGTGATGTGGAAATATCAGGTCATTTCCGCCTGCGTGAATATCGAAAGTTTCGCCAAGATGTTTGCAGCTCATTGCAGAACATTCGATGTGCCAGCCGGGGCGACCATTTCCCCACGGACTTTCCCAGTAGGGTTCCCCTTCTTTAGCTTTTTTCCATAAAGCAAAATCTAAAGGATCTTTCTTTTCAACATTTACTTCAACTCTTGAACCTGATTCCAGTTCGTCTATTTTTTTGCCGCTGAGTTTTCCATATCCCTTAAATTTTTTAACATCATAAAAAACATTTCCATCGACATTATAAGCAAAACCTTTTTGTTCAAGCTTCTTTATCATTTCAATAATGTCTTTCATATGTGCAGTAGCTTTAGGATAGATATCAGCTTTTTTTACATTCAGATTCTCAATGTCTTCAAAAAAAGCTTTAATATATTTTTCTGTTACTTTTTCTGTACTGATCTTTTCTTCATTAGATTTCTTAATGATCTTATCATCGACATCTGTCAGGTTCATTACAAATTTTACATTGTAGCCTTTGTATTCGAGATATCTCCTGATAATATCCGAATTAACAAAAGTACGTGCATTACCGATGTGGAAATAATCATAAACTGTGGGACCGCAGACGTACATATTAACATTTGGCGGATTGATTGACTTAAATTCTTCTTTTTGCTTTGTGAGTGTATTGTAAATTTTTAACATAGTACAAATATAAAAAATTTCGATGGAACACTGATGAAACAATTAACCCGTTCCCATGGATTTAAATCAGGTATTAATTGGCGTTAAATCGTAAAGGTATAATATCCACAGAATAGTGTTTTTATTTCAACAACTCTACTAATTTTTCTTTTGTAAGACCACATTGTTTTAAGATACCCAGCAATGTTCCTTTGGATAGGTCAGTGTGTAGCGGGACAACGGTTCTGAATTCACCTTTTCGAAGACTTACGTGGCTCCCCTTTTGTCTCACGATCTGAAAGCCGTTTCGCTCGAGTGCTTTAATTAATTCTTTCCCTGATAGTACAGGAAGCTTAGCCATTTACACCCACTTCGAACGGATAAAGTATAATTTCATTATCTGAGCCGGGATAATCATCCTTTTCAAAACTTTCAAGATATAATTCTACGGCTTCCTTAAGATTGACTTGTGCTTCTTCGATTGTTTTTCCCTGGCTTACAACATCGAGCTCAACACAATGAGCCACATACCATTTCTCTTCTTTGTTTATTACTGCGGTGAATTTCTTTTTCATTCTATCTCCGATTTTTAACTAATCCCAAAATATGAAAATAAATCTTTTAGAGAAAGGTATAGTAAATAATCATAAACTGTAGGACCGCAAACGTACATATTTATATTTGGCAGATTGAGAACACAATCAGCAGAAGTGTGAGGGTAAACAAAAAAGGAGCACTTAATGCTCATTTATAGTTCATTTGGTAGTATAAATTGATCAGCATTTTTAAAAGAAAAAACTCAATGTTATGGTTGTTTTCTCTTATTGCAGAAAATCGTTCTTTCAAGGCGTCAGCATCTGGGTCTTGAAAGTAAACCCTTTTAAGTTGGTTCATTGACCCAACAACTTTTCGATCAATTTCTCTATTAAAGAATGGGAAAGAATATCCAATTACAACCATAGCGATACTGTCTTTTATATCCTCTATTATATATTCTATAAAGCTTTGGGAAGTAAAGGGTTTATTCTCTGCTTCCCAAGCGAATGAAAGGGAAGAACTAAATTCTTCTGTGTTTGTCAAAGCAGCAAAGCTTCTAACAACATTTTCAACAAAGCTTTTATCTATTTGGGATTGAATTTCATCAATAAAATATGATTCTTGATATCCAATAGAGGAATATACATCTGTAGTCCCATTTAATTTAAATATCCTAAATCCTGGATAGTGTCCAGCTCGTCCCCCATATTTTTGTATTACATTTAGTTCTCTTTTGTTATCATAAATTTTCTTTTTACCAGAGTATTCTGAAAAGGAAAGTTCAAATTGATAATCGTAATTCCAGGATAAAATTCTGATATTTGGAGGAAATTCCCCACGGCTATCTATGATTGAAGCATAAAAACTGTCATATCTATTATCTGGTGGATTTTGAGATTGTTCAAAAGTAAAGAAGACGGAAAGAGCTATTTTAAATCTTTCTAAATCACCAAATCGTCGCCTTATAGTAAGTTTTTTTGCCAGCGTATCTACACTTGAATGTCGTTGTGATTCTACCAACAACCATTTCAGATCATCAATCATTTCTTGCTGATATTCTCTTTTACTCTTTGGAGAATTAATCTTCAAATCTTCGAAGGTTTTATTATCATCTAATGTTAAAACAGAAGAATTAAGAACATCAATAAGTCTTTGAGTCTTTCGGGAATCTTTCTTACAAGAGGAAGGGCGTGACAGCTAGCACCTGCCCCAAACAAAAAAGTAATTTTGTCCATATATATTAAGTTTAAATTTCAACTTTTAAATTCATCATTCTTTCCAAAGAAAACAACGAAAAGAACAATTTAAAATTAAAACTACTGAAAATTTTCTCTTAATTTCTCAATTTGTTAGTATAATCTTTATAATCTCTCCAACAACTCCCTCATATCTCCCGGCAGTTCAGAATCAAATCTCATAAATTCTTTTTTATGAGGATGAATGAAGCCAAGTGTTTTTGCATGGAGAGCCTGTCTCGGCATTATCTCTAAAAGATTTTCTATCTCTGCTTTTCATTTTAGGAAGTTCAGAGTTCCATAAACAATTTTTCTTCCGCCGTAAGTTTCATCTCCGAAAACAGGATGATTTATACCTGAAAGATGTACTCTTATCTGGTGTGTTCTTCCTGTTTTCAAATTCAATTTAAGATATGTTGCAAACTCAAACCGCTCAATCACTTCATACAAAGTTATTGCAGCTTTTCCTTCAGTTTTACCTGTCTGCCGGTCGGGCAGACTGATTGCAAACTTTTTTCTATCGCTTTTGCTTCTTGCAATATTGGTTGAAATCTCTCCTTTACTATCTTTAACAATTCCCCAGCAAATTGCCCTGTATTCTCTTTCGGCAGAATGTTTTGAAAATTGTTCCGCAAGTTTTGCGTGAGTAAAATCATCTTTGGCTACGACAAGAAGCCCACTTGTGTTCTTATCTATCCGGTGAACAATTCCCGGTCTTCCCGGTTCATTTAATTCGCTCAAGCTTTTAGTATGATGAAGAAGAGCATTTACAAGAGTTCCTGTATAATTTGCATAAGCCGGGTGAGCAACCATTCCCGCAGGTTTATTTACAACAAGCAGGAATTCATCTTCATAAACAATATCTAGGGGAATTTCTTCAGGCTCGGCTTCTTCGGGACGTGGGGTTATCGGGTGTGATGCTTCAATAATATCATTTGGTAGAACTGTATAACTTGCTTTTACTTTTTTGCCGTTAACAGTTACGAGATCAGCTTCAATTAATTTCTGGATTCTTGATCGTGTTGCATTTTCAATCTGGCTGGCGAGAAAAAGATCGAGCCGTTCTTTTTTCTTTCCGGCAGGAACCTCAATCCGGTATCTCTTTTCCTTTATCAGTTTCGCCATTCAATTCTTCTTTTATGATCTGTTGACCTGCGTTGCCTTCAGCCTGCAGGTTAGTTTCAAAAGCTTCAGTCTCTTCTTTTTCTTTATTATGTTTTTTATAAAAAAGAATCAATATAAGAACTCCAATTGAAACCGCCGCATCAGCAAAGTTAAATATCGGCCAGCGGTCGTAGCTTCTTCCCAAAAGAGAGATGTTAAAAAAATCAAAATCAAGAAAATCTACAACCTTACCATAAAATAAAGGAGCATATCCATAAAACACTCCGTAAAACATTCGGTCAATAAGATTGCCGACTGCGCCGCCAAGAATAAAAGCTATTGATAAACGAAGGCTAAAATTTTGATTTCTTATATAATAAAGATAAACCAACAACCCCGCGCTTGCTAAAAGAGAGAAAAGAGAAATCCACAATTTAACCTGGCTTCCCGGGTCATAACCAAAAGCCATCCCGGGATTTTCAATAAAAGTTAATCTGAAAAAGTCCCCGATTATAGGAATTCTCTGTCCCTGCATCATTCCTGCAAAATTAACATTAAGGAAAGGTATCGAAAATCCTTTAACAAAAATTTTGGAAAGCTGGTCTAATACAACTACAATAATAGAAACAAATACTATTCTCAAATTTTTTCACATTCTCAATAACTTAAAAAACATCGTCCCCAAAGAATCTATCTCCTTTCCTTCTTCTCTTTCATCGGAAGGCAAAGCTGACTGTGAGGAACTGCCTCGAGCCGCGCCTTGGGAACTAACGGACATGTATCACAAAGATGTTGAGGTTCCTCAATACACTCGACACAAATACCGTAAGTGCCAGCTTCAATTCTTTTTAGTGCATCTTCAAGGTAACCGAGAAATTTATTTTCCCTTTGTGCATAAAGAAAAGTTTTTTCTCTTTCCATTGCATCGGTTCCCTGTTCCGCCATATGAAGCGAATAGGGGGAGTTTTCATTTATATATTCACCTGTTGTCGGATCAAGCATTTGTTCTTTCAGGTTCTGAAGCTGTTCAATTATTTCATCCCGCTTTTCAAGAATTATTTCCCTAAAATGATCGAGATCTTTTTTACTATAACCTTTTATTGATTCAATTTTTACTTTTACTTCAACAGGTTTAGCTTGTTCGGTTTTTGCTTTACTCTGAGTCTTTACTTTTTTTACTGCCTTATTCTTAGCCGGGGCAACAGCTTTTTTTGCGGTTACTCTTTTAGCAGTAGTTTTCTTCGTCGTTCTTTTAGCCATACTCTCCTTTTTCTTTACAGTTTTTTTAGTTAATGTTTTCTTTACCTTTTTCGATTTCAAAGCCTTCTTAGAAGACGCCGCAATTTTCTTTTTCTTTACAGCTTTGGCTGGTTTCTTCTTAGCGATTTTCTTCGGAGCGGATTTTTTTGATTTGGTTTTTTTTGCCATTATCAATCTCCTTATTTGAAACTTACTTTTTCAATTTGAATTGTACAGTCAAACTCACCGATTTTCCAATCCTGCTTGTTTTGAAAAGCCGGGCTGGCAGTTCCATTTTTTATCTCACCGGAAATCAAACTTTCGGCAAGAGTTTCCGTCGAGACATAATTTTTAAAAGAATTTACAGCATCGACAAGTTTTTCACTTCCATTAAAGAATATCTTAATTCTATCGGTAACTTCAAAACCTGCATCTTTTCTCATATTTTGTATCCTGTTCACAAATTCTCTTGCTAAGCCTTCATCTATCAATTCCAAGGTAAGTTCAGTATCAACAGCAACTGTTACGCCATTTTCACTTTCAACAACTGTATCTTTGATTTCAGAACTTACTATTTCTACATCTTCTGAAGATACCAAAATTTTTCCATTTTCAATATTTAATTCGATTTTTTTTCCT
This sequence comes from uncultured Ignavibacteria bacterium, assembly GCA_963727535.1. Taxonomy (GTDB): domain Bacteria; phylum Bacteroidota; class Ignavibacteria; order Ignavibacteriales; family Ignavibacteriaceae; genus RBG-16-34-14. The sequence goes on along the minus strand of CAVSGR010000006.1, from coordinate 545,628 downwards.
GACTCAATATCCGAAATCTCTTGTTTTCCAAATAATTTTATTGCTTCTCCGACCGCTTTAACACTTTTGCCAAATTTCGGTCCGATTGATTTAAAATTCGCTTTTGCTGATTTGCTTACAATTTCAGAGTCGTCATCAAGTACAACAAGCTCTTTAACATTTACTTCATCGAGTATTACACTTTTAATATATGTTAAAGCATCCCGTTTCGTCTTATCAACAACAACCATAATTTTCTTTAACGGCTGCCTGACTTTCAAATTTGCTTTTGCACGCAAAGTTCTTGTAAGATACACTACTTGCTGCGCAATTTCCATTTTCTCTTCAAGTTCTTTATCATTATAAACAACTTGCGGAAGCATTGAAAGATGAACGGACTCAAATGCTTCTTTCTTTGTTATTGAATTCAGATTAATATAAATCTCCTCAGAAAGAAACGGAGCAAACGGAGAAAGAAGCTTACAAATTGTAATAAGACATTCATAAAGTGTTTGATATGCTGAAACCTTGTTGTCATTCATCTCGGATTTCCAGAAACGTCTCCTGCATCTTCTTACATACCAGTTTGAAAGATGATCGATCGTAAAGTTTGAAATTGCTCTTGCTGCTTTTGTAACATCATAAGCATCCATCAAATCTGTATATTCTTTTACAAGAGAATTGAGTTTGGAAATTATCCACCTGTCTATTTCGGGTCTTTGTTGATAAGGAATTAAATCTTCTTTAAAAGTGAACTTATCAATATTAGCATAAAGAGCGAAGAAAGAATATGTATTAAGTAAAGTTCCAAAAAATTTTCTTTGTGTTTCGCCAAGTGATTCTTCGTCAAACAGAGTCGGTCTCCATGGCGGACTGTTTGTAATGAGATACCATCTTGTTGCATCGGCTCCATATTTATCAAACAACTGAAAAGGATCGACCGTGTTGCCTTTTGTTTTGGACATTTTCAAACCTTTTTTGTCCAGAATCAATTCATTTACAATAATGTTTTTATAAGCAACACTATCGAACAACATAGTCGCAATTGCATGAAGAGTGTAGAACCAGCCGCGCGTTTGATCAATTCCTTCGCAAATAAAATCTGCGGGGAAGAATTTCTTTTCAAAGAGCTCTTTGTTTTCAAAAGGATAATGATATTGCGCAAAAGGCATTGCACCCGAATCAAACCAAACGTCAATTAATTCCGGAGTTCTTTTATATATCTTTCCGTTTTTTTCGAACAATACTTTATCAACAAAAGGTTTATGAAGATCGATATCTTTTATTTCACTTACAGAAATTTTCTTTCCGTTTTCTTCAATAAAACCTTCCTTAAGTTCTTCAATACTTCCGATTGCAAACATATCACCATCTTCACTTAGCCAGATTGGAAGCGGACTTGCCCAGAATCTATCTCTTGAAAGAGCCCAATCTTTGTTATCTTCGAGCCAGTTTCCAAATCTTCCTGCGCCAACTTCCGGCGGCTGCCAATTAATTGTTTTATTCAGTTCAACCATTCTATCAGCAATGGAAGTTGTCCTGATAAACCATGATTCCCGTGCATAATAAATTACAGGAACATCTTCGTGGCGCCAGCTAAAAGGATAAGAATGAACGATAGTTCCTTTCTTATAAAGCTTATCTTCTTTCTTAAGTTTTATAATTATATCCTTGTCGGCATCTTTAACAAACATTCCGGCAAAGTCGGTTACCTCACTTGTAAAAAGGCCGCCTCTTGTAACAGGCTGAAGCATTGGAAGATCATATTTTTTTGAAAGTTCATAATCATCCTGACCAAAAGCGGGAGCGATGTGAACAATTCCTGAACCATCTTCGGTACTTACAAAATCACCGAGCGTAACATAAAAAGCTTTCTTGCCTGCCTTGCCGTCAGGCAGGTCCGGTTTTACATATTGAAGAAGTTGTTCATACTCGGTTTTTTCAAGTTCTTTCCCTTTCATCTCCTGCAATATTTCGTAATCACCTTCTATTACAGAAAGCCTTTCTTTTGCAAGAATAATTTTTTTATCGTTATGCTTAATCTTCACATAATCAACTTCAGCGCCGACAGCAAGAGCAACGTTTGAGATTAATGTCCACGGAGTTGTCGTCCAGACGAGAAAATATTCGTCACTATTTTTAATTTTAAACAAAACATAAACTGATGGATCTTTTGTTTCTCTATAACCAAGAGCGAGTTCGTGAGATGAAAGAACCGTTTCGGATTTCGGATCTTGTGGAACAATTTTATAATCTTTATAAATGAGTCCCTTTTCAAAAAGAGTCTTAAGCGCCCACCAAACTGATTCAATGTATTCATTTTTAAGTGTTATATACGGAGAATCAAGATCAATCCAGTATCCCATTCTTGTGGTCATCTTTTCCCAGAGATCGAGATACTCGAAAACAGAATTGCGGCAAGCCTGGTTATATTTTTCTACCCCGTATTCAATAACTTCGCTTTTATGTTTGATACCTAATTTCTTTTCAACCTCAATTTCGACAGGAAGTCCGTGAGTGTCCCATCCTGCTTTCCTCTCAACTTTGAAACCCTGGAGAGTTTTATAACGGCAAACAAGATCTTTTAAAGCTCTGGACATTACATGATGGATGCCCGGTTTGCCGTTTGCAGTTGGTGGTCCCTCATAAAAGTTAAAAGATTTCTTTTCATCCCTTGAAGAAATGCTTTTTTCAAAAATTTTATTTTTTCCCCAGAACTCTAAAATCTTCTGTTCTGTCTCGGGATAATTTATTTTATCTAAATTCTGTTTAAACATATTCTTAAATAATTAAACGTCCTCGTATTTCCTTATCAATTCTTTTTCTGCCTGGATAAATCCTTTTAGTTCACTTTCGATCTTATTTTTCTTCAGCATAATTTCTTTCGCAGTTAACCCGGCTTCTGTAACTATTTTTTTTGCTTCAATCTTTGCTTCTCTTATTTCAAGCTCGGCTTCTTTCTTTGCATCCTTTAATTCACTCTCATACATATCAAGTTTTACTTTCGTGACGGCTATTTCTTTTTCAAGGGTTAGAACTTCTGATAATGCCATACCGAAGAAAGTCATTGCGCCGAGAGTTATATTTCTTAAGCTGTAAAGAATAAGATTTTCAGTTAAGAGTTCATTTGCAGAGAAATAATCTCTGAAAAATGTAATTACCATAATGCTTATAATAGTTGCGGCGATGATAAGCGAGAAAACTATTTTCCCGCCGGTTCTCCAGCCAAGACTTTTATTTATATACCAACCAAGTGCAAAGCAAAGGACAGAAAGAACAAACCAGACAGTAAAATTATGATTACCGAAACTAAACAGGCTCGTGTTAAGAAAGTTCGATGCAAACATTAATATGCCGAGTAAAAAAGGAAAAATATAATTATAAAATTTTCGTTTAAACATTTTATAACCTCTTTATAACTTCCTTCATAATCATTGTCATTTTAGGTTCTGCTGCTACTGCTGCAGCTATTATTTCTTCCATATTAACAGGCTTTAAAGATTCGGGGAAACATTCATCTGTTATAATGCTGAAACCAAGAACTTTCATTCCCATATGATTTGCTGCAATGTTTTCCGGAATTGTCGACATACCGACAACATCAGCTCCGGTATTTCGTAAAAACCTATACTCGGCTTTTGTTTCAAGATTAGGACCGGGAACGGCGACATAAACTCCTTTTTGAACTTTTATCTTGTTATCAAGTGCAACTTCTTCGGCTAGACTTAATAAGTTCATTGCTGTATGCTTCACTCATATCCGGAAATCTTGGACCAAGCTCCTCATAATTTTTTCCAATTAAAGGATTATCACCAAGAAGATTTATATGATCAGTCATTATCATAACATCTCCTCTTCTGTATTGTGGATTCATTCCACCGCAAGCATTTGATACAAGGAGAGTTTCGACACCGAGAAATTTCATTACTCTAACCGGATAAACAATTTGCTGCATTGTATAACCTTCGTAATAATGAAATCTTCCCTGCATAGCGACGACTTTTTTATTACCTATTGTTCCGAAAATTAATTTTCCTTTGTGAGATTCTACAGTCGATAAAGGAAAATGAGGAAGATTTGCATAATCAATTTCGTGCTCAACATTAATTTCATTTACAAGTCCGCCGAGTCCGGTGCCAAGGATAATTCCGACAGGATATTTATCCTTTGTTACTTTTTTTATTGCCTGTAAAGTTTCTTCGATTTTTTCTAAAAGTTTTTCCATAATTATAATTTATCCGCTATATCGTTTGGATCAATATCAACTTTGCTGATTTTCTTTCCAGGTTTTGAAGGTTCCTTTTCTTTCGCATCTTCTTCAACTTTCATTTCCAAAATCTGAGCCTGCGAATTAATAATTGCTTTAAGTTTGGCAACAATGAGAGTTTTTTCTTCTCTTAGCTGAACGAGTGAATTCCTAACTTCATTTGCGTTCTCTTTTGCTTTCTCAACTATCTGCTGAGCTTTTAATTCAGCTTCCTGTATCATCCTGTTAATCTGTTTTCTTGCAGATTCCATCGATTTCTTAGATGTCTCCTCTGTTTTAGCAAGAGTGTCTTGTATATTTTTTTCGATTTTTTTGTACTCTGCAAGCTGTTCATTCAGAGTTTCAATTTCTTTTTTTAATGAATCATTTTCATTCTGAAGTTCATCAACATCATTAGCAATCTTTTCAAGGAAGGCAAGGACTTCTTCCTTGTCAAATCCTTTAAAAGAATTTTTGAATTCCTGTTTCCTGATATTTTCTGAGGAGAGTTCCATTTAGTTTTTTAGTTTTTTGAATAATTTCTCTGCCCAAAAATTGCCGAACCTATTCTTAACATCGTTGCACCTTCTTCAATAGCAATTTCAAAATCAGACGTCATTCCCATTGAAAGTTCTTTTATATTCTTAAATCCCTTTTTGTTCAAATCATCTCTTAATTTACACAAATATTTGAAACTTTTTCTAATTTCTTCATCATCATCTGTATAAGGAGCAATTGTCATTAATCCTATTAGTTCAACGTTGTTTAATTCGTTACACCTATCAATAAAACCAAATACTTCATCTTCACTTTCAATTCCGCTCTTAGTTTCCTCTTCTGATGTTTTTACCTGCAAAAGAATTTTCTGTACTTTACTAATTTGCTCACATTTTTTATTGATTTCTTTTGCAAGAGACAGGGAATCTACAGAGTGAATATATTCAGCGGATCTGACTGCAAACTTAACTTTATTACTCTGAAGGTGACCGATAAAATGCCAGATCACTTTATTTCCCAGTACATCAAACTTTGAATTCAGCTCCTGCGCTTTATTCTCACCAAATTCTCTTAAGCCTGCATCAAAAGCGCAGTTTATGTCATCCGTGCTAAAATTCTTGGATACCGCAATTAACTTAATTTCGTTTGAATTCCGTCCAATTTGAGCACATTTATCATCAATTTTTTTAAGTACCAGCTTTATATTATCGGCTATCATATTAAAATCAAGTTAGTGAATTTATCGGCTTTAGCACTGAAAATCAACTTATTCAGCATAATATAAATCAGTAAGAATGTAATGTTAACAAGAGATAAATACAAACTAATAAGTTGAGAAATCTATTGAAAGGTGTTATTTTAAGTTAGGAATAAGTAACAAATCTTTCGAGTTATAAATGACGGAACTAATGACAAAATTGTTTGAAAGAATTTCTGAATTGCCCGTGGATGTGCAGGAAGAAATTGCAAAACAATTAATAGAAGATATTGACCAGGAAATTAAGTGGCGGAGCTCTTTAGAAAATCCTGATGTTGTATTAGACAAATTAGGCGAAACGGCTTTAAAAGATTCTGAAGAAGGAAAAACAAAAGAATCCGGTTTTGATGAATTGTGAAATCAGAACTGACAAAAGATTTTATAAGATTATTCAACAACCTGCCTAAAAATGTAAAAAAGAACGCACGTAAAAATTATAAACTCTGGAAGAAAAACTCTTCTCATCCCAGCCTCGAATTCAAAAAGTTAAAAACAAAAAATTCAATTTATTCTGTCCGCATTTCTTTAGGCTATAGAGCTGTCGGAATTATGAAAGATAAAGAAACAATAGTTTGGTTTTGGACAGGTTCCCATAGTAATTATGATAAGCTTACTAAAAAACTTAATTAACGGACACATATAAAGAATTATTTTTCATAATTTTAAACTGTAATTTTTATTAATGGAGATACGAAATGGAATTCTTACAGAGCATACTTGATAAAGCATCAAAAAGAAAAAAAACAATCCTTCTACCGGAATCATCCGATGAAAGAGTATTGAAAGCTGCTGAAGTTCTTACAAAAAATAATGTCGCTTCTATAATAACTTTAGGGAATGAAGAAAAAATCAGAAGTGATGCTGAAAAACTCGGAGTTGATCTTACAGGTGTAAGAATAATTGACCCGGAAAAATCAGACAAGCTTAGTGATTTTACAAACATCTACTTTAATCTCAGGAAGAAAAAAGGAATTACAATCGAGCAGGCAAGAGAAGCTGTAAAACGAGATCTCTTTTTTGCTGCAATGATGGTTAAAGAAGGTATGGCAGATGGGAGTGTTGCAGGTTCTCTCGCTGCCACTGCTGATGTCTTAAGAGCAGGGATACAATGCATAGGTGTAGCCGATGGTATTTCAATTGTATCGAGTTACTTTATAATGGTTAAGCCGGAAAAGACTTATACATTTTCCGATTGCGGAGTCGTGCCGAATCCGGATGCAAGCCAACTTGCCGATATTGCAATTTCTGCTGCAGGCAATCATAAAAAACTCACTGATGAAGAACCTTACATTGCAATGCTTTCTTTCTCGACAAAAGGAAGCGCTCAGCACGAAACTGTCGATAAAGTTATCGAAGCTACAAAACTTGTAAAAGAAAGAAGACCTGATCTAAAAGTCGATGGCGAGTTACAATTCGATGCCGCAGTTGTCGATTCAGTTGGAATAAGAAAAGCTCCCGGCAGTGAAGTAGCAGGCAGAGCAAATGTTCTAATATTTCCTGATCTTAATTCCGGCAACATTGCATACAAGCTCGCGCAACGCTGGGGCAAAGCAGAAGCAATTGGTCCGCTTGTACAGGGATTGAAAAAACCTTTCTTCGATCTTAGTCGCGGCTGCAGTGTTGATGATATTGTTAATAATGCCGGTATTTGTGTGTTGATGTCATAATAATATTTTTTTCGATTTTCAATGAAAGAAAAAATTCTCTTCTTTCCCACCCAATCTCATCTTCGAAAATGGTTTCAGAAAAACCATAACAAAGCTGAAGAACTTTGGGTTGGTTATTATAAGAAGAGTTCAGGCAAGCTAAGTATAACCTGGCAGGAGTCTGTCGATGAGGCTTTATGTTTTGGCTGGATAGATAGTATCCGCAAATCTATTGATGACGAAAGCTATACTAACCGGTTTACACCAAGAAGAGAAGAAAGCACCTGGAGCGCAGTAAATACAAAACGAATTAAAGAACTCATTAAGCTCGGCTTAGTTAAACCTTCAGGACTCGAGGTCTTCAACAAAAGAGATAAAAAGAAAACTAACCACTACTCCTTCGAACAAAAAGAAGCAAAATTTCCAAAAGAGTTTGAGAAAAAAATTAAAGCAAATAAAAGAGCATGGAATTATTTTCAAAAACTACCTCCATATGCTAAAAGACTCTCAACCTGGTGGGTGATAAGTGCAAAAAGAGATGAAACAAAAATAAAACGCCTTGAAGTGTTAATTCGGTGTTCGGAAGAAGAGAGAAAAATTCCACCTTTGATTGTTAGCAAAAAAGATAAATAATAGATGATCTATCCAAAAATTATTTCAGGCTTCTTATTAAGAAAATCTCCATACTTTTCCGCCGCTGACTTTAACGAGCGTTTTGTAACTTCATCAGGCGATTTAAAAAACTTAGTTTCAATAATCACATTTTCTTTTTTTATAGTTCGTTTCCATGTCCCTACAACCTGCCCGTTTATTAAAATTGTTGGCCAGAAAATACCATTATTAGAAATCGCCTTCTTTTGTTTTTCATGTGGGATTACAGCACTTCTGTCTCTGTAGCTGATAATAAACTCATCATAAGCTGGTAAAAGCTTAACTGTTTTCTTATTTGCTCTGGGAAAAGAAAACGAACTAGCAAACCAATAAACCTGTTTGTCTATTATTTCAGAAGTAAATTTTGATTTTATCATCTCCAAAGCCTGTTTCGCTTCTTTAACCTGCAAACCGGACCACCAAACAAAATCCTGTAATGTTGCCGGACCATGACTCAAGAAATATCTACTGGCAAGATTAGCCAGGGCTTCTTCCCTGTTCAGCTGTTTTTGATTTTGGAACTCTTTCTCTTAACAAAGCATAAGTTTGCTTTTTATCTTTTACAGAACCGCTGCATATTAAACTTTCTAATTCTGCCCTGAACAAAATATGAACTATTCTTTGATCCCTAGTAGGAATTTTTGCTTCTTCAAGCTTGATTCTTAATTCTTCCCGCGTAAGATGTTTTCCATCACTCAATGCTTTTTCTAAAACCTTACTAGTTTTTGTAAAAACTTTCTCCGTCAATTCCATTGCCTTCCATCTTGATTTAAGCAATGATTTAAGCCTTGGTGCAGTTAAATCAAGCATCCAGTTTATATCACCAACTGAAACAAAGTGCCATGTTGGTCTCAATAAATGTGTTCTTAAAATTTCACCGGAATTAACAGCATTCCTCAATCATCTTTTCAGTTGATCCGGGAAGCCGGATGCCGACCGCCCATTTTGCCATATTGAAATCCTGCGCCTGCATTGCACACATCCATCGTACAATTTCTTTGGCAGTTTTAAATCTCGTTCCGGCTATTTGTTGATTTATCAACCGTGCTTTTGCAATGTCTTTCAAATTCATATTGAGTTTCACGATTTCATTTTAAGATTATAAAGGACTGTAATTTTCAGATAAGATTAATTTTTTACATATTAATATAAACTTCTTCATATTATATATTATTTTCAAACAGGTGATTTGAGTTCTATGAAAAAAATATGAATAAAACTTCTACGATAAAAGATTTTAAAATTATTCCATTCAAATCCCAAAAGGAATGGGAAAGATGGCTGCATAAAAATCACAAAGTATCGGAAGGTATTTGGCTAAAGTTTTTCAAAAAAGATTCCGGTATAAAAACAATTACTTATAGTCAGGCTCTCGATGAAGCATTGTGTTACGGCTGGATTGACGGTCAGCTAAAATCGTACAATGAAAAATCCTGGATACAGAAATTTACACCGCGGCGAAGCAAAAGTATCTGGTCTAAACGAAACACCGAAAATGTAAACCGCCTGACAAAACTTGGTAAGATGAAACCGGCAGGCTTGGGCGAAGTAGAAAAAGCTAAGTCTGACGGGAGATGGCAGAAAGCATACGATTCCCCCGGTAAAATGATTGTACCAGAAGATTTTCTTAAAGAACTTTCTAAAGACAAAAAAGCAAAAACTTTTTTCGAGGGACTAAATAAAGCAAATACTTATGCAATTGCATGGAGACTGCAAACAGCTAAAAAACCTGAGACAAGAGAGAAGCGGATGAAATTAATATTAGAGATGCTTTCAAAGGGAGAAAAATTTCATGGTTAAATGTGTTGCATTCTTACGCGCTGTTAATGTCGGCGGCAGAGTAGTAAAAATGGAACGACTCAAAAATATATTTGAGGAATTAAAGCTGAAGAATGTTAAAACTTTTATTCAAAGCGGAAATGTAATTTTTGAAACAACAGGAAAAGATAAAAGCATTGTAACTGCAAAAATTGAAAAAAAACTAAAAGCATCTTTAGGTTATGAAGTTCTTGTTATGTTAAGAACAGATAAGGAGCTCATTGATATTGCAAAGATCAATCCTTTTAAGGATGAAGTGATCGATAAAGACACACGAGTTTATATTGCATTCTTATATGATAAACCGGACAAAGAGACAAAAAATATTCTTGCATCAATGAATAACAAAAATGAAAGTTTTATTCTTAAAAAGAATGAAGTTTTTTGTAAAGTCCGAAAAGACGAAAAGAAAAGCAGCTATTTTTCTATTTTACTTCTTGAGAAGAAACTCCGCATACCACTTACCACACGCAATCAAACAACAGTTAACAAAATAAAAACTTTACTGGAAGTTTAATTTAATCCTCGTCACCGTTTTGATTTTCTTCCTTTACCATAAACTTTGCTGCTATTATGTCACTGTGTTCCATATTAAGTGTATTTGCAATCTTTTTCATTAAATGATCTTCATTCATATCAAGAGTTTCATCAGTATAAATTAAGCGCCAGAGATTTTTTAGAAGTTCGAATTTTTCATCTTTAGAAAAATTTTGATTTATAGTTGTTGCAAAACCATAAATATCGATACTCTTTTTTATTCTTTCTTCGGAAAGCTCGATCAATTCATCAACATATTCCTTTGAAAGATCAAATATACTTTGCATAGCCGAGATGATTTTTTCTCTCTCCTCTTCCGTAAAATTATCATCAGCATTAGCCATTTCTATAAGCAGAGCGCAAGTAGCAACCTGCACCTTTTTATCGACTCCAGATGATTGTGTGTTTTCCCCCGGTAGTTTAAATATTTCTTTCAGGTATCTAATCATATTTACAAATATTAAAAAAACAAATCATAAACAAAATTCAAGCCTCTAAATATTTCATTCTTCTTCTGTTTCAATCTCAGTTTTTTTCCCAGGTTTAGGAGGACGTTCATATAGTTCCGTCATTTCTTTATACACACCTGCAATAAAATCGGGAACCTCTTCCCACGTAAAACGCCAGGTCCAGTTTCCTGCAGGTTTACCAGGAAAATTCATTCTTGCTTCACCACCAAGGTTAAGTACATCCTGCATTGGAATAATAACTATATCTGCAACTGACGCATAGGCAGTTTTAATTAATTTATGTACAATCTCTTCGCCATCATAATCTAAATATTTTTGAGCATGAATATAAATATCGTTATCAGCCTTTTTCTCTTTTTCAAAATACGCACGGGTCGTGTCGTTATCGTGAGAACCGGTATACACAACACTGTTAGGAGTTATGTTATGAGGTAGGAATCTTCTTTCCATTCCTGTTCCGAAAGCAAATTGCAAAATCTTCATTCCCGGAAATTCAAACTTATCTCTCAATGCTTCAACTTCTTTTGTAATTACACCGAGATCTTCGGCAAGTATTGGTAACTCTCCAAGATGTTTTTTTAATGTGTTAAATAATTTTTCTCCCGGGGCCTTAACCCATCTTCCTTTTTCTGCTGTGGGCGCGCCGCCGGGAATTTCCCAGTAAGCTTCAAGTCCCCTGAAATGATCTATTCTTATAATATCTACAAGCTTAAGCATGTTTGCCATTCTATGCCGCCACCACAAAAAATCATCTTTCTCCATTACATTCCAGCGGTAAAGAGGATTGCCCCAAAGCTGCCCTGTTGCACTAAAATAATCCGGCGGAACGCCCGCCACCGTTTCAAGTTTTCCTTCTTTATCTACCGTAAAAATACTTTTGTTTGCCCAGAGATCGGCGCTGTCATAAGCAATAAAAATAGGCATATCACCAATTATCTTTATTCCTTTTTCATTAGCAAACTTTTTAAGATTACTCCATTGATAGGAAAACTGGAACTGAACGAACTTATGATAATTAATATCATCCTCCAGTTTTTGTTTCCATTCTTTCAAAGCCTTTTTATCTCTTACAACAAGACTCTTATCCCACTCAGTCCAGAGTTTTCCGCCGTGAAAATCTTTTGCCGCCATAAAAAAAGAAAAATCATTCAGCCATTCATCATTCTCTTTGCAAAAAAATTTATATAATTTTTCCTGACCGTTTGAATTTTTCTTAAAATTATTAAAAGCCTTTCTGAGAATTAATTTTTTATAATTAATTACGTGTCCATAATCAATTTTATGCTGATCGGAATTAGGATATGCTTCAATCTCATCCAAAGAAAGAAATCCATCTTCCACTAATTTTTCAGGACTTATGAGCAAAGGATTTCCGGCAAAAGCAGAGAAGCATTGATATGGAGAATCGCCATAACCTGTTGGTCCTAAAGGAAAAACCTGCCAGAGTTTTTGCCCGGAAGCTTCCAGGAAGGTCACAAAGTTGTAAGCTTCACTTCCGAGATCTCCAATACCAAATTGCCCCGGTAATGAAGTAGGATGCAAAAGAATCCCTGCGGAACGTTCAAATCTCATTTAAATTCCTTAAATAATATTAAATGAAAAATAAAAAAGGTGAGTGCAAATTAAAAATCCCACCGCTGTTTGCGATGGGATTTTTCAAGTTTGTAAGGAAAAAACTTTTAAAGTCTGAATGTACCTCCAACAACAATATAACCAACTCCGTAACCTAACTCTAAGAAGGCTCCGATTTTGGGAGTAAAATAATATCTGCCGCCGGCATGGAAACCATATAGTAGATAACTGCCTTCAGCGCTATAACCGTATCCATTAAATCCACTGGGTTCTGTAACACTTACTATGTTATAACCTAATGTTATACCAGCATAAAGGTCCAGATTTTCTATATCAGCATCTATAAAATGGTATTCTCCTCGTCCTCCAATAAAGATGTATCTATATGTCCACTCATACTTAGAATAGCCATATGAAGAAGAACTATATCCGACAATTCCTCCGACAGAAAACTTTTGATGAACTCCAACCTGGTATCCAACACTAATAGATGGAACATCCATACTTCCATAAATTCCTGCTAAACCCGGTCCAATACCGATATTCAGGTTATTATCTCCTTTTTTATAAGTCTGACCAAAAGAGATAGCAGCAGCAAGGACTATAAAAATTGAAACTGATAAAAGTTTCTTCATTTCGGATTCTCCTTATGTTTTGTGGTTATTAAAAATCAATTAGGTCCCGGGATTTCCTTTCTCCAATCGATTTTCATATTTAAATAATAATTATGGGTGAAAAACTAAGTTTTTATTATGAAAAAAAGAAGAACTATTTTAAAAAAATTAGGGGAATCGGTTCTTAAATCGAATCATAAAGAAAAAAATTGTTGGTATTTTTACATTATTCACATTTTATAATTATGTTTAATAATATCAATAATCAGAAGTGCTATGAAAAAAATGCAATTACTCTTTGTCCTTTCTTTGTTACTGTCATTTAACGTTTCTCTCAAAGCCGACGATGGTTACAGGTTATGGTTAAAATATGATTTGATATCAAACCAGCAAAAGCTAAATGAGTATAAAGAATTAATTAAAGCTTTGGTGATTGAGGGTAGTTCGCCTACAATCAATGCAGCAACAGAAGAATTACAAATAGGCTTAAAAGGATTGTTAGGTTCAGATGTTTCACTAGTTAATTCTATTCAAAATGATGGAACATTGATAGCAGCTAAATATTCCGGTTCTTCTCTACTATCAAAATTAAAATTGGGAGATAAGTTAAAGAAAATCGGCTCCGAAGGTTATTTTATTCTTAATTCTGAAATTGATGGAAAAAAGGTAATTGTAATTACGGCTAATGAAGACATCGGAGTTCTATACGGCGTTTTTAATTTTTTAAGATTACTACAGACTAACAAAGATATTTCAAATCTTGATATTGAATCTTATCCAAAAATAAAATTAAGATTACTTGATCACTGGGATAATCTTGATAGAACAGTTGAAAGAGGATATGCAGGATTTTCTATTTGGGATTGGCACAGACTGCCGGATTATATTATTCCGCAATACAAAGACTATGCACGCGCCGATGCATCAATCGGAATTAACGGGGCAGCACTTAACAATGTAAATGCAAATGCAACTATTTTAACTGAAAGATACCTCCTTAAGGTAAAGGCGCTGGCTGATGTTTTTCGTCCTTACGGTATAAGAGTTTATTTGTCGGCAAGATTTAGTGCCCCAATAGAAATCGGCGGATTAAAAACTGCTGATCCACTCGATCCGGAAGTTCAACAATGGTGGAAAGATAAAGTAAAAGAGATATATTCTTTCATTCCTGATTTCGGAGGATTCTTAGTAAAAGCAAATTCGGAAGGACAACCGGGTCCGCAGGATTACGGACGCACCCACGCAGACGGTGCAAATATGTTAGCCGATGCATTGAAACCTTTTGGCGGAGTAGTAATGTGGCGTGCATTTGTTTATGCTACAATTCCAGAGGATCGTGTTAAGCAGGCTTATGATGAATTTACTCCACTCGACGGAAAGTTCAGAGACAATGTTTTGATACAAGCTAAAAATGGTCCGCTCGATTTTCAACCGCGTGAACCTTTTCATCCTCTGTTCGGCGGAATGCCAAAGACAAATATGATGATGGAATTCCAAATAACGATGGAATATTTAGGACAGGGAACCCAGCTTGTTTACTTGGCCCCTATGTGGAAAGAATGTCTTGAATCAGATACTTATGAAAAAGGCAAAGGTTCGACTGTTGCAAAAGTTATCGATGGTTCGCTTGAGAATCATCCTCTCACAGGAATTGCAGGAGTTTCAAATGTAGGCACCGACAGAAACTGGACAGGACATCTTTTCGGACAGGCAAGCTGGTACGCTTTCGGCAGATTAGCATGGAATCATAAACTTACATCGGAAGAGATTGCCGATGAATGGATAAGAATGACTTTCTCAAATGATGAAAGTATTATAAAACCGATTAAAGAAATGATGATGCAATCGAGAGAAGATGTTGTAAATTATATGACTCCTCTCGGTCTGGCTCACCAAATGGGATGGGATAGTCATTACGGTCCGGCCCCGTGGGATAGCCATAGAGGTCGCCCCGAATGGACGCCGGTTTACTACAACGAAGCTGATAGCACCGGAATTGGTTTTGACAGAACAACTAACGGAAGCGATGCAGTAAGCCAGTACCACAAACCTGTTGCAGATGAATTTGCTTCACTTCCGTCGAGGCAAAGCCTCGCCGTGACTGGCAAAACATGTCCCGACAAATTTCTTCTCTGGTTTCATCATTTACCATGGGATTATAAAATGAGATCGGGACGAACTCTATGGAACGAACTCTGTTATCATTATTATGAAGGCGTTGACAGTGTAAGATCGATGCAGAGGACATGGAACTCATTAAAGGGAAAAATTGATAACGAAGAATTTAATGCTGTTCGTATGCTATTAAAAATACAGGTTGATGAAGCTGTATGGTGGAGAAATGCGTGTGTGCTTTACTTCCAGACTTGCTCAAAACAGCCAATTCCTGAAGGCTATGAAAAGCCCGATAAAACTCTTGAATATTATGAAAGTCTTTACTTCCCGTATGCACCTGGAATATTGAAGACTCAGCCTGTTATGAAATAATTTTAGATTATAATTTTTTTCGCATTTAATAAAAAGGGAACCAAAATGTTAAAAACAATTTCTCTCCTGATCTTTTTATCAGCAGCAACCATTTTCTCACAACAAGAGAATAAATTAATTATCTATCCCGATTCGGGTAAGTATACAATAAGCAGAGATATTTATGGGCAGTTCAGCGAGCATTTGGGAAGATGTATTTACGGTGGAATCTGGGTCGGCGAAAACAATTCAATTCCAAACACGCGTGGAATACGTAATGATATTGTTAAGGCATTAAGAGAAATTAAAATTCCAAATCTTAGGTGGCCCGGCGGATGCTTTGCAGATGGTTATCACTGGAAAGATGGAATTGGTCCTAAAGGTAAGCGCCCTAAAATAATTAATACTAACTGGGGCGGTGTAACGGAAGATAATAGTTTTGGTACCCACGAGTTTATGGATTTTTGTGAACAAGTCGGATGTGAGCCAGTTATTTGTGGAAATGTTGGAAGCGGCACTGTTAAAGAAATGTCAGACTGGATTGAATATATGACTTCTGATGCTATAAACCCGATAACCGACCTTCGTAAAAAAAACGGGAGAGAAAAACCATGGAAAGTTAAATTCTGGGGAGTAGGAAACGAAAGTTGGGGCTGCGGCGGCATAATGGACGCTCAATTTTATTCCAACATACTCGGGAAGTATTCTTTCTTTGTGAAGAACTATGGGAATAATATCTTATACAAAATTGCTTCAGGTGGACTCGAGGAAGACTACAATTGGACAGAAACTTTAATGAAAAAATGGAGCAAAACTGACGGCTGGCTACAAGGTTATATGAGTGGATATTCACTCCACTATTATACAGTTTGCCACGACTGGGCACATAAAGGCTCAGCAACAGATTTTAATGAAGATGATTGGATTACAACCCTTTCTAAAACTCAACGTATGGATACTTTGATAAACAAGCATTCCGCAATTATGGATAAATATGATCCCGAGAAAAAAATAGGTTTAATTGTAGATGAATGGGGAAACTGGTTTGATGTAGAACCGGGAACAAATCCTGGCTTTTTATATCAACAAAATACTTTACGCGATGCAATGGTAGCTGCAATTAATTTAGATATTTTCAACGCACACTGCAGCCGCGTTAAAATGGCAAACATAGCGCAGATGGTAAATGTTTTGCAGTCATTAATACTTACGGATAAAGAAAAGATGATTTTAACTCCTACTTACTACGTTTTTGATTTATACAAAGTTCATCACGATGCTACATTTCTTCCCTTCAATCTTGTATCCGAAGATTATAGTTATGATGGAAAGAAAATTCCGGCTTTGTATGCTACGGCTTCAAAAGATTCAAGCGGTTTAATTCACATAAGTATCACTAATGTTAACCCGGAAAAGGAAGAGAAAGTGTCCTGTAAGATAGCAGGCTTAACCGCAAAACAAGTTACGGGAAAAATTCTTACCTCTGATAAGATACAGGATCATAACACGTTTGATGATCCGAACAAAATAAACATAAAAGATTTCAGTGATTTTAAAATTGATAGAGATAATATTGTAATAAATATGCCGTCGAAATCAATTATCACATTAGAAATAAAAGACTGAAGAATTTCGGAATGCGAATTGTGGATTTCGGATTGATTTTATTAATTAAACAATAAACTTGACTAAGGATAAGTAATGACAAGAGGAATACTTATAATTATCTTTTCTTTTGTTTTTTTATCTGGACTTTCAATTGCACAATCAAATTCTCAATACACACCAGTAAAAAAATTTGATCCTGCAAGAAACCCGGCAAAAGATTTAGAAAAAACAATTGAAGAAGCAAAAAATACAAACAGAAGAATTATACTCGATATTGGTGGTGAGTGGTGCATCTGGTGCCATCGTATTGATTACTTTATAGAGAATAATGAAGATATAAAGAGCTTTATTAAAGATAATTTCATCTTTTTGAAAGTAAATTTCAGCGGGGAAAATCAGAATAAAGAATTTCTTTCTAAATACCCGGAAATAAAAGGATATCCTCATTTTTTTGTTCTCAATAAGAACGGAAAACTTTTACATTCACAGGATACAGGGTTGCTTGAAGAAGGAAAAGGATATAGTCATGAAAAGATGATGGCTTTCCTAAAAAAATGGGCTGGCAAAAATTAATTAAAAAGAGATGACATCTTTGTACCTGTCCGCCTTTGGCGGGAAAGATGTCATCTCTCCCTTATACCTATTTAGTTAACAAAAGTTTTTTCGTTTGAACAAAATTACCAGTAGTAATGCGATAAAAATAGACTCCACTAGAATATCCGCCTGCATCCCATTTATATTTATATATTCCGACAGAAAGAGGTTCTGAAACAAGCGTTTCAACTTTCTCTCCTACTACATTAAAGATTTCAAGCTTAGTAAAAGACTCTTTGGGCAGATTAAACTGTATTGTTGTAGATGGATTAAATGGATTTGGATAATTCTGCAGAAGCTCATATTTAGCAGGCAACTTGATATTTGCTTCAACAACATTAGAATATTCATATGACCCCTCATAATCTACCTGCTTTAATCTGTAGCTGTACTTGCCGGGAGTAACTTCTTTATCAACAAAGGAATAATTTCTTATTTCGGTCGAGGTTCCAAAACCCTTAACAAAATGGATTACTTTCCATTTTTCATTCATTGCATTTTTTCTTTCAATATCAAATCCGGCATTGTTAACTTCGGTTGCAGTAACCCATTTTAGCTCAACATAGTTATCAATAATTGAGGCGGAAAATGAAATCAACTCGACAGGGACAACTACAGTTGTATCCTTTACCATATTAATAACTCCATTCGCATAGACACTACCTCCATTATAGATTAAATATGTTAAAGCAACTGTATCTGCATTGAAAGTTCCGGCTAACGTGGTACTATCAATGTTAGGATTTGGAACATTGGGTAAGCGTCCTGTTATCGTTCCATCTGAATAACCTGTTATAAACAAATCGCCATAGGTAGGTGAATTTCCTGAAACACTAAAACCATTTGCATCATATGGACCGGTCATTGTAACCGGAGCCGGATCGCTTCCGCCAAAAACATTTCCATTTAGATCCAAAATAATTTCCAGCATGCTGCTACCTCCATCTGCATTAATGGTCATAAAGGCAGAATCAGATGTTCCAAATGTGTTATTATGCCATGTCCCCCTATAAAATCCAACCGGGGGTACGAACTGGGCAAAAACAGAAATTGTAATTAAGGATACTATAACTAACATCTTTTTCATATATCTCTCCACTTATATTAAAAATATTATTTAGCAATAGACTAAGTCCTGTAGTTTTCAAGAGAAAAAAAGCATTCCCTTGGGATTATTACACTTATTAACATTTTATTTCAACAATAAAAGTTTTTTCGTTTGAATAAAATTACCGGCAGTAATACGGTAAAAATAAACTCCACTCGAATATCTGCCAGCGTCCCATTTATATTTATATGCACCGGGTGAAAGCATTTCTGAAACAAGTGTCATTACTTTTTCACCAAGTATATTAAATATTTCCAGTTTCGTATATGATTCTTTCGGAATAGCAAACTTTATAGTAGTTGACGGATTAAACGGATTAGGATAATTCTGATAAAGCTTGAAATCCGAAGGTATAGAAACATTATCCTCCTGCCGGACAGACGTTACTATTACTTCTCCTCCTCCTGTTGTTGTTTTTATAATTTTACCACGCGGTCCAACTAAATATCCCGTACTGTCATCCGTAAAAAACATCGCCCCAAAACTCGTACTCCCGGGTAATTCATCTGTTAAGTCAACCCAACTGCTGCCGCCGTCTGTTGTTTTATATAATAAATGAATCGGGACACCAAAAGTGTCGGAAACACAAATTAAATATCCAATACTGTCACCAACAAATTGAATTTGCTTTGGGACACTATTAATATCTATTGGAGCATCTGTCCAGGTATCACCTTTATCGGTAGTTTTAAATACTTGTCCTTTTTTACCAAAGAAACCGGTTGTTGAATTAATAAAAGTAACTTTGCTATTTAAGTTTTGGTTATTGTGTCCAACAGCAAGAGTGTCCCAACTATCTCCTCCATCAGTGGTTCTATAGAGTGTGGAATTGCCGGATATAAATCCAAGATTTTCATCAGCAAAATAGACATATTGCTTATCATGTTTATCGTTATTAATATTGATAGGATCCCACATATCTCCGCCGTCAGTAGTCTTAATAGCTCCATCTCCAGTGGCGGGATCACTATAAACAGCAAAGCCAAGATTGTTGTTAACAAAATAGACATCCAGAAAAATTGGATTCGAAGAAGAAACTCCGGCGTTTAGCTCATTCCAGGTCATACCGCCATCGATGGTTCTTATAAATTTAGAACCCGCAATAAAACCAGTCATATCATCAATAAAAAAAATGGAATTAAAAAAAGCATTTGATGGAGAAAAAGAAGAATCAACATAAACAACATTCCAGTTCTCGCCTGCATCAGTAGTCTTATAAACTTTTAGCGTCGAGAAACCACTTAATCCGGCAGCATAACCAATTGATGGTGACGTAAAATAAACTCCATACAAACTAGTTGAAATATCTCCGCTTATTTGCGTCCAGTTTTCTCCACCATCTGTTGTTAATAATATTATTCCATAATTACCGAAAGCGTAAGCTGAGTCAGCAGATATATGTGTAATGGAATGAATGAACTCCTGATTGTTATTATTACCTTTATTCCATGTATCCCCACCATCCTTTGTGTAATAAATCGTGCCCCCGTAACCTCCAATAATAGCATTAGTACTGTTGCTGACTGATAGCGCCGTCATATAAGCAGTTTGAACAGCAAAAACTGAATCCCACGAAGAACCATTATCGGTACTTCTGGCAACTATATCTAAATTAGCAGCCGGATCATATCCCAATATAAAAATCGGATCGTTTTGTAAAGTTTTATGAATATAAGGAGCAATATTTTTATTTACTGTAGCAACAGATTTCCATTTTTTTGCAAAAAGTGCTACCCTACGACTAGCATTGTCGGAATGATTTTTACTCAAGGGATGCCATTTGTCAGAGCTTTCAGGATCATTGGGATCCGTTTCTGGATCTTTCAAATATATATTATTTTTTGTGCTATCAGTCCCGTCATGTTCACCAACAGCAATGCCTCTGCCGGTTGCTGTAAATAAAACATCATTTAATATTTCATCAGCATCAATTGGGGTGTTGGTAAAATTTTTACCGCTGTCTACAGAAGTATATATATTACCAGTAGAAGTCTCAGTAACAGTATAACCTTGATCTAAATCAATATCTCTATCGTTTACTACTATACCAGTAACACGCTCATCTATAGTCGCCCTTTCATTCATAAAGTCGTCAAAATCTGATTTCGGTTCTTTCGTGTAAAATGTATGGGATTTACCGGAATATTTCTCGAAAAGGACAACAAAAGCTGCATCAGAATCCGGCACCGTACCCGCAGCAATTACCTCTTCATGTAAATATGCTTCGTATTTTTTTTTCAATTTTTTATCAGCATATATTAAGGACCCTCCGTCACCGCCAATCAAAATACCGTTAGGAAGATTTATAGAAGTAGTATAATCATCTCCAGAAGGTAATGGGTTTTCCCAAATAAAACCTGACTTAGCAGGCGGCATGTATTGTGGAAATATATTAGTTCCAAAGAACAAGATAAAAAGAAGAACTTTTAGAAAGTTTTTAAAAACATTCCCAAAGCTTGTATTACAATTTTTCATAATTACTCCTTCAAAGTTAGTTTAAGAGGTCTATGGGGGATTATAAAAATCTATATAATTTCTCAGAGAAAAAAAAGTTCACCTTGGGATTGTTAAACATATTAATATTTTACTTTATCAACAAAAGTTTTTTTGTTTGAACAAAATTACCCGCGGTAATTCGATAAAAATAAACTCCGCTTGAATATTTACCTGCATCCCATCTATATTTATACACACCGGGAGAAAGCATTTCTGAAATAAGTGTGAATACTTTTTCGCCAAGAGAATTAAAGATTTCAAGCTTTGTAAATGATTCTTTAGGTAAAGCAAACTGTATTGTTGTAGATGGATTAAATGGATTAGGATAGTTCTGATAAAGATCAAACTCTTTAGGAAGAGTTTTATCATCCGGTTTTTCAACACCTGTAATTAAAGCAGTAGTCTGTTCCCAGAATCCACTCTTAATAAAATTACTTTGATTACCTGTATTTCCTATTAAAGATTGACCAACTGTTCCTGTAATTCTGTTTGAGTTTCCGGTAAGTGCAGCTCCACCATTTGCAATAACACTACTTTTTATTTGATACTGAGCATGTAATAAAGTGCCAGACAATAACAAAAATATAATAGCTAAGAAATATGTTTTGATTTTCATATTGCAATCCTTCATTAAAAACTTATTAAGTAAGATTTAATTATCAATCATTTCGCGGTTTTGAACTCCTTATTCTTATACTTTTCCACTATATTTTTTAGCTCAGGTTGCTTGGAGTAGAATATTCCATTATCTGAAGACAAACCAAAAGCTTCCGGTTGCAAATACTTTCCTACTTCTTCCGGTCTCTTTTGTTCTTCCACTCTAAGGGGATGAGTTTTTGCAAAAGCATCCTGACGTACACCGGTAACCTGCCACGAAATTTTTAATCCGGAAGTGCCCCCTGCAATTTTGAATCGGTTATTCTGAACCTCTTGAGCAATGTAAACCTGTGCAAAACCACCGATGCAAGTAAGCTGGTAACGAAAATCTTTGTTGAGTGCCTCAAACCATTGTGGCAATTCAACCCAGGCTTCGCCGATAGCATCAAGTTGTATATTGCCATTGTAAACATTCATACGTTCAGAAGATTCAACAAAAGAATGATTCAGATATTTGTTTGCCGGATCCTCGGGATGATCAATTTTAGAAACGATTGTAGCTGCTCCTATGTTAGCTGCTATAACATCGCCGGAAACCGATACATTTCCAAGAGCTACCATAGCAAACTGGGTTGGGTCATTTGGATTATTCGCCGAAATAACTAAAGAGGGCTTGGCTCCATCATCACTTAAAATGCTCTCACCCCCTTCTACCGCAAGGGCAGGAGCTCCCTGAATACCATTCCCTTTTACCTGCACAGCCGGTTGGGAACCACCACTTGGTGGATCTATTATCGTAATTCCGAAAATAGAGAAATTACCCTCATTACATTGTGTGCATTCTGAACCGGTGCCACCAGTTGGAAGCGAACGGTATTTAATAATATTATCTGCATCCCAAACCAGAAATCTTTCCTCGTTGGGAGCTTCAGGGACATCATCAACTTTTAGCTTACCCTGTGCCCAAACACCCGGGTCGCCATTACCTACAACGCCAGCAGCAGTAATAGATTTACCATAAATTCCCCAATATTCATTTGAATTTCCATATACTCCAATATTGTTTAAGGAGTGCCCATTCACCCCTGGATGTCTTTCTGATACACCATAGACACCTGATGTACTTTCAGAAAGTCCTAGTACCCATGATTAGTTACTGAATAACCAAATACACCAATACCCGTTTTAGACTGTCCTGAAACTCCGTACGAATTAATGGAAGTTCCGTATACCCCAAATCTATACCCGCTTGCGCTAAGTCCTATTTCAGGAAGGGATTCAACTGTTTCAATACCTATTATTTTTTTTAAAGATGTAGTACTATCAATAGATTCTCCAGTTGTATCCACTGGTGCAATTACTGTATCTCCTACCACAACGCCTCCCAGAAAAATTCCGGTTCCCGTATGGGTAACGTCCCCATTTGCACTTAGTTCGTGGGTAGCTTCACCGTTTTCATTTCGGATTGTTAAGTCCCTGCCCGGGCTCAGTTTCTGCAATTGTAGAGTGGCTGTTTAAGCTATAAGGCGATGCCGTTAATGCTGCGCGGGGAGTGAGTTCTGCATCGCCACCTATTGAAATTCCCATCCAGTATTGCTTATCGAAAGGAATGTTTAGGGGATTACTGCTGCCAAGTATAACATTAAAAATGCCTTTTGACACCGAAACATCCTGAGTTTCCTCCCACAGTGTATCACCATTTTCAGATGAATCATATAATCTGAAAGTTAATGAAACACTGCCGTCGGGAACAGGAAAACCATCTGTTCCTGTAAGCACACCCTGGTAACTCATCGTTTGTGGAATCTGAGCAAACGAACAAGAAAGTGAAAACAGCAGCGAAACAATGAATATAAATTTTTTCATCCTACTACTCCTTCCAATTGTTTATTTTGATTAAAAAACTTTAACAATCTGCTTAAATACTTACTAATGAATTAACCCGGATCAAGATTATTTGCATAAGGATGCTTATTCTTCT
Source organism: uncultured Ignavibacteria bacterium (assembly GCA_963727535.1). Taxonomy (GTDB): domain Bacteria; phylum Bacteroidota; class Ignavibacteria; order Ignavibacteriales; family Ignavibacteriaceae; genus RBG-16-34-14. Next base: position 521,990 of record CAVSGR010000006.1, on the reverse strand, counting down.
CATTTATATACAATCAATAGATTATGTTTCTTTAGTTTATTTATAAGGGAAAAACTTTCACTCTTCACAAAAAAAACTTTCTTAATCTTTGAATAAAACGGCTGGTTATTGTAATTTCAAAACAAAAATCAAATTGGGCTCTCTCTAAACTGAGGCTGTATGAAAGGAATTCTAATAGCATTATATATAATCTTGGGGGTTAGCATTAACTCTAATGCATTTACATTTAAGCCGGATTCATCTCTTGGCGATGTCTATTTTAATAAGGCGGAAGAATTATACGGCAAAGGTGACTACGATAGTTCGACTTACTATTACAACAAAGCTTCGGAAATATTCAAAACAGAATCGAGATGGAAAAACTACCTGATATCGAAAAATTACGCCGGAATAAATTATAGGTATCTTGCAAATCTTAAAGAATCTTTCAAAGTACTAAATGAAGCTTTAGAAATCGGATTAGAAAAATTCGGAATTAATAATAGTGTTGTCGCTGATATTTATAATAGTATTGGCACAAGTTATTATGAAAAGGGAGATTATGATAACGCCTTTTTTAATTATAACAAAAGTCTTCAGATAAGTATTCAGCTTTATGGAAATAATCACAAAAATACAGCAAGGGGTTATCACAATATAGGTTTAATTTATTACAGGACAGGCGATGCAGAGAAAGCCTTACAACATTTTTATAAAGCACTTGCAATTTGGTTACCTGAATTGGGGGAAAAGCACTCAAATATTGGCAACTGTTACATAAACATTGCAAACACTTACTATTTTATGGAAGATTATGATAAGGCAATCGATTACGATTTAAAGGCACTCGAAGTATGGAAAGCTGTTCTGGGAGAAGAACATACCTATATTGCAATGAGCTATAATAACCTGGCAGACACTTATGAAACCCTCGCTGACTTTGAAAAATCACTGGTTTATAATAAAAAAGCATTAGCCTTGAGAAAAAAAATTTGGGGAGAAGAACACCCGGACGTTGCATATTCTTTAAAAGATCTTGGCAGATTGTATACCGCCGAGGAAGAATACGATAAGGCACAAATCTATTTCGACAGCGCATTTGCTATTTACAATAAATTGCTCGATAACCCCGGCAGGTTTGAAGCCTTACTCTCATTGGCAGAGTTAAATAAAAAAACAGGGAAATATGAAAAAGCTTTGAGCAATTATGACACAATTTTAACGCATACCCTACCCGAAGTACTCACTGAAAATTTTAATATTGGTTCTATTAATTCAACATCTGCAAAAATCAAATTGTGGAGAGCGCTTACAGGAAAAGGAGATATTTATTATCAAAAATATATTATGTCGAAAAACATAATTGATATTCAAAATGCTTTCTATTGGTATCAAAGATATTCTGACCTTCTTGAAAAAATCAGGAACGACATTAGAAATGAGTCATCAAAAATATTGATTGGAAAACTTGCATTTGGAACTAATTCGAAATTAATTAAAACAGCACTTGAACTTTATGAATTAACAGGACACGATAATTATAAAATAAAGGCTTTTAACTATTCCGAAAAAAGTAAATCGGCAGTTTTAGTAAATGCAATTAAAGAATCAGGGGCTGAAAGATTTGCAGAAATTCCGGATAGTCTTATTTCACAAGAAAAATCTTTAAAGATTAATTTGAACTATTTAGAGACCCGGATAGAGGAAGCTGAAGAAGAAAGTACTGATAATAAAGATGTCCTGAAAATGGAAAAAGAACTATTCGATATTAATAAAAAATATGATGACCTGATCAAGAATTTTGAAGAACATTATCCAAAATATTTTGAACTAAAACATGAAAGACGAATATCTTCGCTTGAGGATATTCAAAACTTTCTTGGCAAAGAAGAAGAATTACTGGAATATTTTATCAATGACAGCTCAGTTTATATTTTTGCAATCGATAAAGAAAACTTCGAGATAAAATCTGTCAGATCGCCCGATTTAACTAATCTCGTTAAAACCTTCAGAACATCACTTCAAAATATTGATTATGAACCTTATATATCCTCTGCTGAGAAACTATATTCACTTTTAATTGGACCCGTGTAGCAACGACCTGAAAGACAAAAAGAAAATTTATTTTATCCCGGCGGGAATTCTTAATTATCTCCCATTTCGAAGCGCTCCTAATAAAAAATGTTCGGGATAAAACGAATATCGATTTTAGTAGCTTCCATATCTTATAAACGATTATGAAGTAAGCTATCATTATTCAGCGAATCTCTTAGTAAGCAATACCGGGAATTCTTCCCCCAAACATGAATTGTCTTTTGCAGGATTCGCCCCTGTGTTTCCTGATAAAGAATCCAATAAGGAAAAAATTGAAACATTAATTGATACTTCCATTGTTCTGGCTTTACGTTCAATAATAATAGACAACAAACAATATTCATCTCTCCCCGAGAGTGAAGTTGAAGTAAATGGAATTTCGGAATTATTCAGAAAATCCGGTTTGCCCGCTTTGACTTACATTTTTTCCAATGCAAATGAGCAAGTGCTTTAAAATCTAATGATCTAAATAACTATAATTGTATTCATTTAGCAACTCACGGCTTTATAAATGAAAAGCACCCAAAACTTTCGGGACTTTTATTCTCAGACAGTGGAGATTCTGAAGAAGATGGTATTCTTTACTCGGGAGAAATTTATAATCTGAATCTAAATTCGGATTTAGTAGTATTAAGTGCCTGTGAAAGTGGTTTAGGCAAGATTGTTAAAGGGGAAGGAATAATCGGGTTAACAAGGGGATTTATCTATTCCGGAGCGAGAAATATTGTTGTGTCTCTCTGGCAGGTTGCCGATAAGTCAACTTCAGAATTAATGATTGAATTTTATAAAAATATACTGAGTGGGAAAAGTTATTCTTCCTCTTTAAGAGAAGCAAAACTTAAGCTAATAAAAGATGGAACTTATTCTTATCCGTTGGAATGGAGTCCTTTTGTTCTAGTCGGTCATTAAATTATGAAATCATTTGCTAATTAACTAAAGAGCAAAAGATAGATCGCTGATAAAAGGAACAAGATTCTAAACATAACTTTACCTATTAAGGTTTTGTAATTGGTTGGCTTCATCTTTACCTTGTTGAAAATCTTCTTTATAGTTTTAAAAAACCCAAAAAACTTTCAACTCGAAATAGATTTTTACATTTTTCATAAAAATCGTTGTTTCAACTATTTTCGATAAGTTTTAGATTAAAGTTGCGGAAAGATATTGAAATAATTAACGGAGAATATAAAATTCCCCTACCATCTCGAGTTTATTATCAACTAAAATTTTCCAGTAATAAAGTCCGGGATTTAGTTTTTCATTATAAACCAAATGATTATTTGATAAGACTTCTTTTGATATCTGTTTGTTCCTGTTATTTACTAATTCAAAAGTATAATTCCCTTTTTCACTTTCCCATTCAAATTTAATCGGAACAGCTAATGTGTCCCCGATTTGGGGTGCCATAATTTTAACACTGCTTTCCGATCTTACATTCCTGTCAACGAAATTCTCAAGCACATTATTAACAGCAAAATCTTCCTGATTATATTTCTTTACAATATTCTTTGCTTCTTCTTTCTCCGTGGGTGCTTCTACAATTTGTGTATTTTCCGATATTGTTACTGAGTCAAATAATGGCTTTTTGTTTTCTACCGTTACTTGTTTTTCAGGAAGAAAGTAGAAATAAATTCCCAGGACTATAAATATCATTGCAGCAGCAGCCCAGGTATAATATTTATTTCTCCCATAATCTTGTATTCTTGCAATTTTGTAATTTTGCAATTCTTTATCTGCGTCAATTTCAAGATCTTCTTCTTTCATTTCACTCAATCTTTTTCTGCATTCGTTACATCTACCGATATGTTCTTCAACGAAAGAAATTTCCTTTTTGCTCAGATTCTCTTTAAAATTAATATACGTTGCAATTACCGCATTGGATAAATGATCTTCTGAGTTTTTCAATCCCTCTGAATATTTGCTTAACATATTTTTATTCTTCCCAGTATCTCTTCTTATAGTTTAAAAGTAAGACTAAAACTTTCATCATTTCTCAAACTTATCAAACAAATGTGATGAATATCCCAGTTTTTTAAAGTAATCAACCAGTTTTATTCTAAGTCTCCTGATTTGTGTGTCAAGAGTATTAAAATTGATCTGCATATCATTCGCAATTTCTTTCCTCGATTTTCCGTCAATCAGGTGGTTCAGCAGGACAGTATCACTTTTCTTAATCTGAAGTTTAAATAAATTAAGATGAAAAAATATTTCCTGCAAATCGAAGATTTCTGAAGGAGAACTTTCTTTCCCGGGAATCCGATAAATAACCGTCTCCTCATCTTCATCATTTTTTCCTAACCTGCTTTCAGGAATTAGGTTTTTTGCTTTTAATGCTTTATCAAGCTGTACGCGGCACTGTATTTTTATTGTTCCGATTAAATATGCTTCGGGATTTTTTATCTCTTCCGAAAAATCAATCCCGGAAACATTTAGAAATATCTGGTTAATAAAATCATTGAAATCCGGAAAGATGGTCCTCTTGAAGAGATCATAGTATTTATAATAATAACTGCTGATAATATTATAGCCGCGGGTTTCTTTAGAAAAATATTTGCGATTTAATTTTTCAGGAGACATTCATTTTTATAAATTTTATATTCAATCTAATTGAGTGCAACGTACAAGTCAACAATTAAAAATAAAAAACCCTCCAAATATTTGAAGGGTTTACTAAAAAAGAAAAAATCTTAAATAAAAAATTACACTCCGCTAATCATATAACCGCCAAAAGCTATGGCTGTAACAATTGCACTCATTACAAAGAATACAACAATTGCCACAATAATTATTACAATAAAATAAACTACTATTTTATCCTGCGGCACATCCTTGACCTTCTGCAAACCCATATACATAAGAACCAGACTATAAATGCTTGCTAAAGCTACTATAAAACCCAGTACAGGAAAAATATTAAAAATACCGGCTACCCACGCAGGTGTATAAGCATAAACAACAACTTTTGTCGATGCTATCATATCTTTTGTAGAACCAAAAGATGGAGCAAGTGCATCGACGATAAAAGAAATAATATATATACCGGCTAAGCCTGTAATATAAGTTACAATAGCCCATACCATAGAAGAACCTGCTGTAATTCCCATTGATCTTATCCCCAATGATAAACCAAACATAGTATATCCTATAAAACCCGCAATAGCAGGAATAGCAGCAAGTATCATAGCATACTTGGTATAAAGATCTTTTGTGGTAATGCTTTCTGCTTTAATTGCCTCCCATTCTTGTTTTGGATTGAACATTATGTTTTTTGCCCGTTCTACAAGATTCATAATGACTCCTCTATTATTTTGTTTTGGGAAAATTAAATTTCAGTTTTATTATCCTCAACAAAGGTCGGTTCCGAATTGTACAAGCAAATGATACGTAACGGTTTTAAGCTAAGAACATTTCCGGTTTAAAGCAATCATTTTTACTTTATAAATAGCAAGGAATTTATATTTAATCATTTTTTTATATGTTTATATTGTACTATTAATGTTTAGGAGATAATAAGTTGCTGAAAAAATTCGATCAAAGTATTTCCGAAGGAATTCTTTTTACGGACCAGTACCAGATTGTAATGGCTCAACTTTTCTTTAAGATGGGAATTCACAATAAAACTGTGCAGTTCGATCACTTCTTTAGGTCTTATCCGGATTATGGTTTGCACAAAGCTGGTTATTGTATTAATGCAGGTCTTGAGTGGCTTGTTGACTGGATGCAGAATTCTTCTTTCGGAAATAAAGAGATTGAATTATTAAAATCACAAAAATCAAGAAGCGGTGATCAACTCTTTCAGGATGATTTTCTTGGTTGGTTAAGAAAAGAAGGAAACTTCAACAGTATAACTCTCAGTGCAATTGAAGAAGGAAGAACTGTTCATCCGCATCAACCCTTAACAATTGTACGTGGACCAATTGCAATTGCACAAATTTTAGAAACGCCTTTGTTAAACATGCTTAACTTCCAGACACTTATTGCAACAAAAGCTTGCAGAATTAAAGAGATGGGACATAGACAAATGTTAATTGATTTCGGTGCAAGAAGAGCGCAGGATAGAGGTGCAATTGCCGGTGTTCGTGGAGCTTTAATCGGCGGCGCCGATTTTTCTTCAAATGTTGGGATTTCTCATATTCTTGGTTATCCACCAAAAGGAACTCATGGACACAGCCTCGTTCAATTATTTATCTCAATGGGAATGACAGAAGAAGATGCATTTTCTGCTTTTGCAGATCTTTATCCTGATGACTGCATACTTCTCGTCGATACAATCAACACACTAGAGAGTGGAATACCTAATGCAATAAAAGTTTTTCAAAAACTTAAAAAGAAAGGACATCATCCTTTAGGAATAAGATTGGACTCAGGCGACCTTGCATATCTTAGTCTACAAGCTGCTAAAATGTTAAATAAAGCAGGACTCGAAGAAATAGGTATTGTCCTTTCAAATGAACTCGATGAAATGAATGTATGGCAAATAATTACCCAGATAACAGAGGAAGCACCTAAGTTTGGATTGGATGCCGACAAAATAATAAAACGACTAATTTATGGAGTCGGAACAAGAATGATTACTTCTGCCGGAGATAGTGCACTTGGTGGAGTTTATAAATTAGTTTCGGTAAAAGAAAATCACGGTTGGGAACCAGCTTTGAAAATTTCAGAATCAATTGAAAAGATTCCAAACCCGGGGAATAAAAAAGTCTGGAGAGTTTATGATAAATCCGGCAAAGCCACAGCCGATCTTGTTACTCTTGCTGATGAAAATCCTCAGAATGAAAATGAAATATATCTTCACCATACGATGGATGCTTCTAAGAAAAGAATATTAACAAAAGACCATATTTCAAAAGTTGAAAAATTACTTTTTGATATTCTTGTTGATGGAAAACTCGTTTATGATTTCCCTTCAATTGAAGATATAAGAAAAGTTAGGTTAAACGATATTGACTGCCTCGATTCAGGCGTTAAAAGATTAATTTTTCCTCATACATATCATGTTTCATTATCTAAAAAACTCTGGGACCTGAAACAGGGTTTAATTCAATCTCTTTCCACAACCTGATCTGAATAGTTAGACTGAACTCTTCCTTTTCTCGCAATATTATTTACCGCACATCCGTTATATATATCAATTATCATCTTTTAATCTTAATTAACGAACTTTCTTTATATTCTTCATAAGTAAAATGAATAAACAGTAACATTCTTCATAGTTAAACCGTCTTTAGATTAAAATGCTGGAATCAATTGGTTATAAAACTCTTGTTAATCGATATAAAAACAGGATATTCAGTTATTCGGTTTATATGCTCAAAAACAGTATGGATGCCGAAGATGTTACACAGGAAGTTCTTATCAGGTTATGGAAAAACATGGGAAAATTCAAACTTCCCGCTGCCAGTTCCTGGATTATGAGAACGACCCACAATCTCTGTATTGATTATCTAAGAAGAAACCAAATTGCCAGGCAAAGATCAGTTTATATTGATGAAAACGAAAGCGCACAAGAAAAAATAATGGACAACAATAAAGAAAATCAGCCGGAAACGAGGACACAACAAAATATTATTGTAGAAAAAATAAAAAGCGCTGTACAAAAGCTGCCTGAAAATTTGAAGAGTGTTTTCGTCTTATATGAAATAGAAGGTTTTAAGTATAAAGAAATAAGTTCAGTGCTTGATATACCGATTAACAGTGTAAAAGTTTACCTGTTGAGAGCAAGGAAAAAATTACAAGAGGAATTAAAAGATTATGCAAGACAAGAAGCTTAATAATATTGATGAAGAAATTCTCGATAAGATAATTGCTGTTGCTTATAAAGATGCTTCTTTGAATGATAGAATCAGCATTTACCTTCTCGCAAAGAGAAACCCAGAAGTTAAAAGATTACTAAATGAATACATGGAAACTGCCGGAAATGTTAAGAAAGTTCCTTTGGAAGAATGTCCTGATTCTGTTATCAAGTCTCTTGAGATAAAAACAGGAAAAGAAAAAAAATCTTTTGTCATAAAACCGGCTTATGCTTTTGCAATTATTGTTCTTTTTGTATCTGCATTGGTTTTTGTTTTATTAAATCAAAATAAAGAAAAAGAACAGGTTTACTCAAAAGCAGAAGTTGCACATGCTGAAATGCAGGTAAAAACATCTCTTGCAATACTTAATAAAGTTTTTAAGAAAACAGAAAGTTTGATCGAAGATGACATACTGCCGAAAAGAATCGGTAAGCCCGTACAAAAAAGTTTTTCAATAATAAATGAAGTCCTAATAGGAGGCTAAAATGAAATACGCAAAATATATATTTGTAATCCTGATACTAACAACATTCACAACTTTCGCACAAAAAGATTACTCAAGCGAACCCGGTTACTTTGATTTCGGTGATCTTTCGATGTTTGAAAACGGAGAAGGTGTAACAGAAGTTTTTCTCGAATCAAATATATTAAAAATGGTTGCTTCTGCTACAGAAGAAAAAGATCCGGATCTTTCTTCCATGCTTAACGGCTTAAAGTTAGTTAAAGTTAATGTTTTTAATGTAAGTGATAAGAATGAGAATGGCATTAGGGAAAGAATCAATGATGCAGATAAAAAGCTGATGACACAAAAATGGGACAGGATTGTCAGATCCAGAGGTGGTGATGAAACGGTAAACGTCTATATTAAAACATCCGGCAATAACAATATTCTTGGTTTAGTAGTAACAACATTAGATAAAAATGACCAGGCAGTTTTCGTAAATATTGTCGGCACTATTGATCTCAAGAAAATCGGAAAGCTCGGAGCCAAATTCGATATACCTTCACTTGATAAGATAGATAAAGAGTGAGGTAAACCATGAAACCTTTGCTAAAAATTTCACCATTATTTATAGCAGTTTTATTTATTTCATCGGGTTGTATAAATGTTAATAAAAATTTCAAGCAGACAAGTAATGAATTAATGCACGAGTTTGGTAATGATTATCACCGTGAAGTTGAGTTATCTGCCGGACCTTTAATGATAAATGTAGCAAGCTGGGTTGTTAATTTCAGCCAGGATGATGAAATGATTGATGACATCATGAGACAAGTATCAAATGTCCAGGTTGGAGTTTATACACTTACCCGAAACACGGGAAAAGAAAAAGCAAGTATTATGGAAAAAATAAATAATGAAATGGAAGCAAGAGGATGGCAATATATTGTCAGAACATACGACAATAATGAATTAACCGCTGTATTTGTGAGTAAAAACCCCGATATGTTCTTTAAGAAAATGTTTATTATTACCCACGATTCTGAACAATTAGTGCTGGTCGAAGTTGAAGGAAAACTTGATAGACTAATCGAACTCGCAATAAAGGATAAAAAATTTAAGTTTAAAGATATGTAGCACAGACTATTAATCTGTGCTACGATTTTTATTTATCCGGCTTTGTTGTATTCTTCCAGTGCAATTTGCTGAAGCTCATCTTTCATCTCTTTAGGTAATATCACACTTTCATAATACTTACCGTCCTTCCCTTTTTCGTCGGGGGAAGAAACAAATAATCCATTTGAACCATTGACAATCCTGAAACCTTTAATAACAATTCCATCATTTGTTTGCATATCAAAGAATGCAACTGTTTTGCTTCCCGAATTGTTTTTCAAGGGATTCATACGGACAATTTTCATTTTGACCTCCTGTATATTTGTTTTTTGGTAAATAGAAAAGGAGATAATTGAGAGTTAAACAGAAGAATTACCCCCACCCATTTATTTTGATTTCCTTACTAATCTAAAATAAACTTTACTTTATTTCAAGAAATGACCAGCATTTTTTTGGCTTTTAAATACTCTTTTTTATAAATAAACCATTTGAAATTCTGCAGACAAAAATGTTTAAAATAAAAAAGCCCGGTGATCGGGCGATCATCAGGCTTTAACTCCTTAAGACAAAGGGTATGGGGGAGACCCTTTATCAGAGTCAATGTAAAAATAATATAAACAGTTTCATTTGTCAAATTAATAAGTAGTGTACTAAAATCTTTTTTTAATTGAAAAAGAAAAGCCCCAAATGAAGTAATTATCACACCTCAAATTTTGACAAATGTTAAGTTTTCACCTAGAAAAATCCAAGCAAGAATTGCAATCTGAATCAACATAGTACCGTTAATTATGCTTGATTCTACCGCTGTTAAATTTCTCAGTGTTAAATTCCACAAAATTAAAGGCAAAAGCCGTATTTACAACAAGCTATCCATATTATATAAATCAAAGGAATTAAGCTTAAATTGGGCAATCCTTCTACAATTAAGCTAATAACAAATAGAATAATTGAACCAAAACCCATACTAATTACGGTAATTACTACTAGTCATAATGCTTATCAGATTTATGTATTTCCTTAACAGATCTTTTTAATCCTCTGCCAACAAAAATTGGAAGATTGTTTTCATAAGGCATACAATACTTACATTTATGTATCCCGGCAATTGTTACTTCCTTTAAGGATTTACGATGATCTTCCTCATTCCCACCAGCTATAATTACCGTAGTTATTTTCATATTCAAGTCCCACCAATACCAGTAATTGTTATGTGAGCAAAGCACCGGGGGAAGTTCATACTTATTGCTGTAATATTCAATTGCGCCGGCGTCTCCATAATTATTACAAAATACAACCGTTGTTCTTTTCTCATCCACAGGTAAAGATTTATAAACATCAGAAACATTTTTTGCCAAACCCTCCCACCCAAACATGTCGGCATAAAACTGCGGTAATTCGGCAAGCTCTTTATTCTCGGATGTTGAAGGAGCCAAACCGATTGCATTTGTATAAATTATATATGTTTTAACAGGAAGAACCGGGAGAGCAAGGGGTATTATTAAAATGCCCGATATTACTAATGGGACAATAACTGCATACTTAAACCATCGCCAGTTTTTCAACTGGGAAATTTTTTCAATTAAAACTCCGCCGCCGGCAAATAACATTGGATAAGCTGGTGCAAGATATTCTACTTTACTATGCCCATTTAAAATCAGGATTAAAAATGCAACTAAATAGAGTATTCCAAGCATCATATATTTTTTTCCTTCTTTGTTGAAGAAAAAGAAATACAAACCGGAAAGCCAAACAATTGCAGAGGACGGATTAAGATTCATAAACTGTCCGATTATAAAATCCATCGGGGTTAAATTTGAATATTTATATTTCAATGCATTCTGTATAAATTCTAAATGTGCAAAATCGTGAGTGACATTCCAGATGATGAAAGGAATAAAAATTATAAACGCAATTAAAAATGTTAACCAGGGAGAAAGCGTTTTAAGATGTTTCCGATAAGGAGTTAAAAGAAGTGCAATAAAAACTCCAAAGCATAGCCACAATATTCCGACTTTATTCAGTAAACCTAACCCGAGAACTAAGCCGAGAAGAATCCATAAATTCTTTTTCTTATTCTGAATGATTGATATTAGAATATAAGCTGTTAATGTCCAGAACAAAAAATCAAAGGCATTCATTGAATAAATTGTGTTTGTACCAAGTATCTGAGGTGCAAGTGCTACGGCAATGCAGGAAATAATGACTGAAGTTTTTCCGCCTCCCATTTTTAAACTCATTAACCCTGCAAGGTAAACTATAGTTCCATGAAGAATTGCAGGCAAAAATCTTATTACAAAAAGAGAATCTCCAAAAAGAAATTTTATAATTGCAAGAATGTAAATTGAAAAAGGAGGCTGATCCACATATCCGAGGTCCAGTCTATTTGCACACGCGATATAATAAAACTCGTCTCTGAAAATTCCATAATTGGCAAAAGCATTTGAAAACAAATGAAGTGCTAAGGTTAAAAATGCCAAAAGTAGTATTATTTTCTTTTCTTTCATTCCAACCATTCTTTCCTTTTCTGAATAGGAAAATTATATTTTAACCTAAAAAGGAACAAATAAATTATGATAATTGGTTGAAAAACCTGACTTCACTATTTTTATCTTAATGTTTTCAAATTACAAACATATTATATGGGATTGGAATGGAACTCTTTTAGATGATGTCGGTCTTTGCGTCGATATCATAAACGGAGTTCTTGCCAGGAAAAATCTCGACAGCCTGACTCTCAATTATTACAGGGATATTTTTACTTTTCCTATAAAAAATTATTATAAAAAAGCAGGATTCGATTTTGATCAATATACTTTTGAAGAGGTAGGGCAGGAATGGATAAACGAATATGAAAGAAGAAAGAATGAATGCAGATTACATAAAGGCGCCTTGGAAATATTAACTTTGCTGCAAACAGAAAAAATTGAACAATCTATACTTTCTGCTTATTCTCACAAAACTTTAATTGAAATTGTTACCCGCTTTAAACTTAATGAGTTCTTCAAATACATTATCGGTTTAAATAATATTTATGCAACAAGCAAAATAGAACTTGGCAAAAAGCTTATGAAAAACATAAGCAATACAGAAGGAAAAGTTTTGTTAATAGGTGATACCGAACATGATTATGAAGTTTCAAAAGAAATTGGTGCCGACTGTGTCTTAATTGCCGATGGACACCAAAGTAAAGAAAAACTAATTGAGTGCAATGTTCCAGTTTTTGATTCTCTTTCTGAACTTGGTTCTAAACTCAATTCTGATTTATAATTTAACTAGTTATATTTTAGGATATCAAAAGATCGTTGATTATTAACTTATTAAGTAGTAATCTATAATTACCTGTTTATAATTTTTGAAAAGCATCTTTAACAATCGTCGTGGCAAAGAATGAGAGCCATTTGGAAAGAACAAATATGTTTTTAATTATTCTTGTCAGAGACTAAAGAATACGAAACAAAAGAGATAAAAAGTACTTAATTTTGTAGTAGAAAAGATATTAACAATGGCAAAAGTAATTCAATTACAGGTTACACCAACACCGCCTAAGCTTGGTTATAAGAGGGCAAACAAAAAAAAGGATCTTGAAAAAAAGGGACAACTAAATCTGTTCAAGCAAAGTGAACCAAAGATTCATCATCTTCCTTCAAGGTTCTCCACATTTGAGCAAGCTTTACTTCTTGACGAAGAAGGAAATCCGAGTGCACAGGAAGCTTACCTTAAAGCTATACTTAAGAATGATTCTGTTGCAGATGCATATTGCAACCTCGGAATTCTTGAATCCAAAAATAGGAATGTAACGAAAGCTTTTGATTATTATACGAAATGCCTGCAATTAGAACCGAGACATTTAGAAGCACATTATAATCTTGCTAACCTTTATTTTGAAGTTAATGATTACAGACTGGCTAAACTTCACTATGAAGTCGCTGCTGAAATTGAACCTGATTTCCCGAATATATACTTCAATCTTGCTCTTGTTTATGCTTTAAATGAAGAATATGAAAATGCTGTTAATGCATTAATAAAATATAAAGAGCTTGTGCCTGAAGAAGAAGGAAGAAAAGCAGATAATCTTCTTACAGGTCTGCAGAGAACAATAGCGGGAAATTAAAATTACTATCTTCATCCTGAACTCGTTTCAGGATCTCAGAAAAATATAAAAGATGCTGAAACCTGCCTTACTGGCAGGCAAGTTCAGCATTTACCTAAATCAACTCAACAACTTTTTTAATTAACGCAGCGGTTAATCCCCAGATAACTTGTCCATCATAATTATAGAAATAAACTTTCCTTTTAATTTTTCCCCATGGCTTGGAATATCTTGACGGGAGTTTCAATTTCTCAACTGGAAGAAGCTCTATTTTATTTCCTTCTTCATCAATATAAAACGGATGTGCTTCTAATCTTATATGATGAATCTCAGGAGGATTTTCTTTAAAGAAGGAAATTGGAACAGCGAAGACTTTTTCAACTTCAATCTTATCAAAGTTTATCTCATCAAGATTTTGTATATCGACTTCTCCAATAAAAGCATTTACCAACACTCCGGGAATCATAAGTATTCCAAGTTGTCCAATTACTTTTATTTTTTCTCTCTTGATTCCAAGTTCTTCAACAGTTTCTCTTATTGCAGTTTCAAGATTGCTTTTATCTTCGTTTTTATCAACTTCACCACCCGGGAAAGAAACTTCACCTCCCTGTCGAATTCCCGCAGCTCTTTTCTCAAAAATAAAACAGTATTCATCTTTTATTTTAGTAACAGTTATTAAGACGGATGAATTAAAATATTCATCACTATCGATTAACTCGGGATACGGCGGTAATTTTTGCTTTAGTTTGTTAAAATCAATTTCTTTCATACTAATAACTTAAATTAAAGATAATTTAATATTTAGTTAATCCAATCTTAACCTTTTTATTTTATCTTTTCACCGTTTCTTTAACAAATTTAAGATAAAAAATGAAATCTAAACTGCGGGGCTTAATGTTTTTTCTCTTCAATTGTCTTTATGGATTTACAGGCTTTCTTTTTGTTATAATGTCCGCTGAATTAATATCCTTATTACTAGGATTTTCAAAAAATATTTCATTTGGAGTACTTCATTTTCAGGTAGCATCATTAGGTGCAGTATTGCAGGGAAGTGTTTACTTTTTCAAATCTATTAAAAATCTGGCTTAAGAGCCAATAGGGAGCAGTAAGATTGTAAAACTAAAATGCAATCTTACAGCTTCCGCCGATTTATTCTTAATAATTCCTTAACGATCTCGTTATATTAACTTAATGATACGATATGATATTTGGTTCGAAGAGATAAGGAAAAATTATGATCGGTGAAATACTTTTGGTTGCTACCCTGCTTTTTATAGCAACTTATGATACTATCAAAAACAGCAGCGGTAGAAACAGCTAATTTCTTTTGGGAAAATTATTCAACTATTGAATTAATCAGCAGATGTTTTTGTTCGCCATCTAACTGATTCAGCCAATTAATGGTTTCATTAATTCCCTACCTATTGACATACAATCAAGTTAATTACTTCAGCTTTTTACTTTTTCAGCTTTCCTAAAACCTTTTTTGCTGTATCGACAATATTCGCAGGAGTAAATCCATATTTTTCCATTACAATTCCAAGTGGTGCGGAAGCTCCAAACTTTTCAATGCTTATAGCTTCACCATAATCGCCTATAAATCTTTCCCAACCATGTTTTACACCTGCTTCGACAGAAACTCTTGCTTTTATTTTAGAAGGAAGAACTGATTCCTTGTATTCAGCAGATTGCATTTCAAATAATTCCCAGCTTGGAAAACTAACTACTCTCGTTTTAACTCCTGATACTTCAAGTTCTTCAGCAGCTTTCAAAGTTATGCTAACTTCCGAACCGGTTGCCATTAAAATCATTTCTGGAGTATCAGAGTCTTTAAGAATATATGCTCCCTTTAGTAAGTTTTTTGCAGAAGGATATTTTTCCTGGTCGATGATAGGTAAACCTTGCCTGGTTAACATAAGCGCAACCGGACCATCTTTATGTTCAATTGCAAACTGCCATGCGTAAGATGTTTCATTAGCATCAGCAGGACGTATTACAGTTACTCCCGGTATTGCCCTGATCGAAGATATTTGTTCGATCGGTTGATGCGTTGGACCATCTTCACCTAATCCAATGCTATCGTGAGTAAAAACATAAATAGGTCTTATTCCCGAAAGTGAGGCAAGACGAATTGCCGGTCTCAAGTAGTCTGAAAAAATTAAGAATGTTCCGCCGTAAGGGATAACACCACCATAAATTACCATTCCATTAAGTGCGCTTGCCATTCCATGTTCTCTTACTCCAAAGTGGAAATTTCTTCCGTCATAATGTTCCGGAGAAAAAGCAGGATAATCTTTCAACATTGTATTATTAGAAGGGGCAAGATCAGCTGAACCGCCAATTAAAGATGGAAGCGATGATGCGATTGCATTTAACACTTTACCTGAACTTGCACGTGTTGCTATCTTCTTTCCTTCATCCTTAAAAACAGGAAGTTTTGATTTCCATTCTTCACCAAAGTTTCCACTCATCAAATCACTAAAGAGTTTGGCGTCATCAGGATATTTGCTCTTATACTTTTCAAAAAGTTTATTCCATTGATCTTCTTTCTCTTTACATTTTTTATTTACATCATCGAAAAAAGTTTTTACTTCATCGGGGATATAAAATGTTTTGTCTTCAGGCCAGCCAAGGTTTTTCTTAGTTAGTTTTACTTCATCCTCTCCAAGCGGAGAACCATGGGCTGCTGCTGTATCTTGTTTATTTGGACTTCCATAACCAATGTGTGTTTTTGTTACTATTATTGAAGGTCTTTCATCTTTTTGTGCATTTGCTATTGCTTTTTCAATAGCCTCGATATCATTTCCATCTTCTATATGTTGAACGTGCCAGTTGTAAGCTTCAAATCTTTTTCCAACATCTTCTGTAAAAGAAAGATCAGTACTTCCATCTATGCTTATTTCATTATCATCATAAAAGAAAATAATGCTGCCAAGTTTTAAGTGCCCGGCAAGAGAAGCAGTTTCATGAGAAACTCCTTCCATCAAATCACCATCGCTGCAAATTCCATAAATAAAATGATCGATTAATTTTATGTCATCTTTATTAAACTTTGCGGAAATAAATTTTTGGGAAATAGCCATTCCAACAGAATTTGAAAACCCCTGACCCAAAGGTCCTGTTGTTGTTTCAACCCCGGGAGTAAGATGATATTCGGGATGTCCGGGAGTAATACTTCCCCACTGCCTGAAATTTTTAAGGTCATCCAGCGAAACTTTGAAACCGGTAAGATGCAAAAGAGAATAAAGAAGCATACTTCCGTGTCCGGCAGAAAGAATAAATCTATCTCTGTTGTACCAATTAGGATTAGAAGGATTGTAATTCATATACTTTGAATAAAGAACATAACCAATCGGGGCACAACCCATAGGCATTCCCGGATGACCTGAATTTGCTTTTTGAACACCGTCTACTGCTAAAAATCTAATTGTATTTATTGCTAATTCATCGAATTTTTTTGAAACTATCGCCATTTTATTTGTCCTTACTGATAAAGAAAAAATATTTGAGTATTAAATATATTAAAAGAAATTGAGCTTTTTAAGGTAAAGCAGAGGAGTTTTAGATAAAAAAAGGACTATAAATTTTATAGTCCTTTAAAAAATAAAAATTTATCTATCGGCTTAAAATATTCCATTAAAATAAGCAACAACTCCTAAGTTAAATGTAAGAAGATCTGTTTTTGATTTTGAAACTTCATAGGAAACATTACCATTGTTACCTAAAATTACGGAGCCTTCCTTAAGATACTCGGCTTCCGTTCCAAATAAGTATCGTGCTTTAAAATCAAGATATAATGATCCAACTTCCTCTGAAACATTATCGGTTAAGAAAATCAGAAACCCGGCACCCCCACCGTAGCTCCATGCAAAGTCATCAAAATTTGTAGAGCTTGCAAGTTCCTCATAATCCCGGCTATTGATTGAGGTTTCAGTAAATATATAAGAACCACCGAATAGCCCTTCAGCATAAGGTCTGAAAGTTCCCGTTGGAGAAATAACCTGGAAAAGCAAATGAAAATTTACAAGATTGTTTGACCTGTTAACATCTACAAATACATCGGGAATTGTATAACTGAAAGGTTCCCTTCTTGATTCACTTCCATAATTCAGATAGCCAACATTCAACCCAATTGAAGCTGGCATTTGCGGAGTTGGAGTAAAAAACAAAACCTGAAGACTTCCGCCATAACCTAATCTGTCTACGTTATCCTTAAACTCTCCTTGTGGAAAAGCCAGCGTAAAATTTATTCCCGCTGACTGAGCAAAAGTGTTTACTGTATATAAAAAGACAACTGCTATAAAAAGAAATTTAATCTTCATTTATTTGTGCTCCATACTATTTTGTAAAATGAGGATATTTTTATAATTAAAATTAATGGTTAAAACGTTATAAAAGTTTTTCTTTTATACAAACTAAAGGTATTAAATATGGAAGGTAAATTTTAATGATAAGAACAGGATTTATAAGAGTTATGATCTTATATTTTTCACAATCATAAAGCTGCAATATGCAAAAAACGGGGCGGAAAACACATCAATTGAATAATGCACATGCTGCAGTAAAACACTAACAGCGACTATTATTGTTGAAGTAAGAAAAAAAGATTTGAGAGGTTTTTTTTCAGCTAAAAGAAAAAGAAGAAAAAGTGTCGCAGTATGACCGGAAAAGAAAAGATCCTTTGTAAGCAATTGTCCCGTCCCAAATAATTCTACTAAAGGATCGCTTAACTTTATCATTCCGTCCGGCGGGTCTAACGGAAGAAGATACATAGCAATAATTCTAAAAACGATAAGCAAAATATAACTTTGGAGCGCAGTAACAAGTAAAGCCGGTTTCTTAATGAAAAAGAATACTGCTAAGAAAAGCGAAACATAGATTAATGCAAATGTGAGCCAGGTAAGATCAACAGGTTCAAATAAATTAAGAAGAGGATCATTAAGTGTAACCCCATCTCTAGTTTCAACAAAGTTAAGAAAGTTTGCGAGTGCAGTTAAAATAATAATAAGCAAAAAAATAGTGGCGACAAATGTCACCAAGAACTTCTTAGTTTTTAAAGCTTCTTTCCAATCATTCATAATTTTAACAATAAGAAATGAAATCCCTTTTTAATTCTGCAGTTAATTTAGTGCAATTTACTTCTTATATTCACAAAATTCCGTTAAAACACCGAATGTAGATTTGGGATGAAGGAACGCGATATCTAATCCTTCAGCTCCCTCCTTTGGGGTTTCATCGATTAATTGAACACCTTTGCTTGTAACTTCTTTTAATTTTTCGGGAAGGTTCTTAACATTAAATGCAATATGATGAACTCCTTCTCCTCTCTTTTCAATAAATTTTCCTATCGGTCCAGCAGAATCTGTTGATTCCAAAAGTTCTATTTTGGTTTGTCCGACTTTAAAAAATGCGGTTTTTACTTTTTGATCTTTTATCTCTTCAATTGAATAACATTTTAACCCTAGAACCTTTTCATAGTAGGCAATTGCTTCATCAAGATTTTTAACAGCAATGCCTATATGTTCTATATATTCGGGAATCATAGAGTTTATCTTTTCTCAAGTGGAAGATAGGAACGTAGATTTTCACCTGTATAAATTTGCCTTGGACGATAAATTCTCGCCCCGGGAGTTTCTCGCATTTCTTTCCATTGTGCAATCCATCCGGGTAAACGACCGAGTGCAAACATTACAGTAAACATATTTGTCGGTATTCCCATAGCACGGTATATAATGCCGCTGTAAAAATCCACATTAGGATAAAGTTTCCTTTCGATAAAGAATTCATCTTTAAGAGCAATTTCTTCAAGATTTTTTGCTATATCAAGAAGCGGATCTTTCACTCCTAATTCACTCAATACTCTATTGGCTGAAGCTTTAAGTATTCTTGCACGCGGATCAAAATTTTTATAAACACGATGACCAAATCCCATCAACTTAAAACCCGAATCTTTATCCTTAGCCATTTCTACGTACTTCTTATAATTATTCCCATCATTCTTGATTCTCTCGAGCATTTGAATCACTCTCTGGTTTGCGCCGCCGTGTAAAGCTCCGGATAAAGCATTTATTCCTGCAGCAATTGAAGCAAAAAGATTTGCCTCGCTGCTGCCGACCATTCTTACGGTTGAAGTACTGCAATTCTGTTCGTGATCGGCATGAAGTATTAATAATAAATCAAGAGCTTCTTCAAGAACTTTTGGTACCTCATAAGTAGTTGATTGAACAGCAAACATCATATTAAGTATATCTGCACAATAACTGAGACGATTCTGCGGATATACATACGCTTGCCCAATAGATTTCTTATAAGAGAATGCAGCAATAGTTTTAAGCTTTGCAAGAAGTCGGACAATATTTAAATATTGATCATCTTTATATTCCGCTTCTGGATAATAAGCCGAAAGTGAATTCACCATTGATGAAAGAACCGTCATTGGATGTGCCGAAGGTGGAAAACCTTCATAGAACTTCTTCATATCTTCATGAATAAGGCTATGATGTGTAAGATCGTGCATAAAGTTTTCAAGCTCTTTCTTATCCGGAAGATGTCCAAAGATAAGAAGATAAGAAACTTCTGTAAAACCGGATTTCTCAGCCAGTTCCTCAATAGAATAACCTCTGAACCTAAGTATGCCCTTTTCTCCATTAATAAAAGTTATTGAACTCTGGCAAGAACCTGTATTGCCATAACCGCTATCCAATGTGATAACTCCAAGTTGATTTCTCAACTTACTTATGTCTATACCTGTTTCACCTTCAGTTCCAACAACAATTGGAAATTCATGCACTTCCCCATTTAACTGGATTTTCGAAGTTTTCAAAGTTCGCCCCTTCTGTTTTGTGAGCTGATTAATAATAATTCTAAATTACTAATTTTGAAAGTTATATGCTTGATAATTGGCAAGTAATAAAGGTCACTTAATTAATGATTTCAGATACAACAAAAAAATAATGTTGTTATCTGTTGACTCTAACAAATATTTTATTTTAGTTTGAAAATGAAACTGGGTATGGGAATTATGAATATTGAACCTCCTAACAGCAATTCATTTTATGAAGAAGAAAACATTCCTTGTTTTAATAAGAAAGAGATTTGGAAAATAATAAAGAATGATAGTAAAGTAATTCCTTTCTCTCTCACCTTTCGTTTCCACCGGCACAGTTCAATTAGAAGCAAAAGTGCAAACCTTTATAATTTGTTTGTCCTTAGCCTAATAGTTTGTCTAATTATCTCAATAAACAGCCGATTGCTTGCACAGGATTTTCAAGTAACGACAAACGGCACCGCTCTTTTTTCGCCAAATATTGCTACGGACTCATCTGGTAATTTTACTATTGTTTGGGATGATGGTAGAAATATAAAAATACCATTTGGCGGATCAGGAACTAATGGAGACATTTATGGGCAAAGGTATGACAGCAGAGGAATTCCAATCGGGGAAAATTTTCGAATCTCAGATGATAGTTTAGACAACAATATATCTTTTGCGAGCCAAATTTTCCCGCGAGTTGCTATGAATAAAGCAGGGAAATTTGTTGTCACCTGGGTAGATACAAGACCTAAAGGAACGCCATCTGACCCAACAGTTCCAACTGAATTTAATATATATGCACAGCGGTTTGATTCAAATGGTAACCCAATAGGTTCTAATTTTTTAGTTAGTGATATCGGAGGAGGACAATTAAATCCTGATATAATAATTAGAGATGATGGCAGTTTTGTTATTATATGGATAAACACTCTGGACGGAATAGGAGGTATCAACACAATTTTTAGAATACATCTCCAAGCTTTTGATTCGGAGGGGAAAAGAATTGGACCAAATCAAAAGCTAAATTTGTATGCACAACAGCCAAGAATCGCTCTCTTTCCTGAAAGTAATTTTGTGATTGTTGCTGATTCTAATGCCCAAATATTTTCTTTTCCTTCAAATGAAATAGGATCTACATTTTGGATTTCTAAAGGATATACGCGAGAAGCTAAAATCAGCAAAGATAATATAATTTATATAACACAGATGGAAGATAGAATTGTTAAAGATCCAAATGGAGATTATTTAGATTCAGATATTTTCATACAAGCTTACGACACACTAGGCAAATTAGTTATAAATAAATTTAAGGTTAACGATGATAATACAAATTATTGGCAGGTAAACCCTACCCTTTCAATTGATAATGATCATATTTTTGTTGCATGGGAAGATTATCGAAATGGATATCAAATTGGAGAGGGAAATTGTAAAGATATATATGGACAGAGGTTTAATTTAAATTTTACAAGAATCGGATCAAATTTTAAGGTGTCACATGAAAATGATGAATCCGAACAATTTTATCCTACCACTGCATTAATAAATGATACAATATATATAACTTGGTTTGATTGGAGAAGTTGGGAATTTTATACCAATATATATCCACCACAACCCAAAATTGATGTTTGGGCCACAATTCAGGATTTTAATAATCCAATCGAAGGAAATCCGGTCCGCTGCACACCTCCTTCGTCACAAGTCCCTACTTCTTTCGTTTTTTTTCAGAGTTTCCCTAATCCAACTAATTTATCAAGCACTTTCGTGTATGATTTACCGGAAGATGCCTATGTAAAACTTACTTTATATAACATTTTAGGAAAGGAGGTGAAAGTATTAATAAATGAATTCCAATCTGCAAGTCGGTACTCAAGGGATTTTATAATAAATAATCTTGCGAGCGGGATATATTTTGCGAGGTTGACTGCAGCGACTACCTCAGGAAGTACTCTAACCAGTACAATTAAATTTGTCCTAGTTAAATAGCCAGGCAATAAGTATTTCCTTGGTTCTCACGAATCACTTCACGACAGATGGATTGTTAATCTATCAAATCACAACTTGTTCTTTGTACTCGCCAAAAACTTCTCTTAAAGTATTACAAATTTCTCCAACACTTGCATAAGCTTTTACTGCTTCAACTATATATGGAATAAGGTTTTCATCAGTACTTGCGGCTTTTTTCAAATCACCTAATGCTTTATTAACCTCCTCAGAATTTTCTTGGCTGTCACGAACCACTTCGTGACAGAGATAGTTTACCTAATCTCAATTCCAGCATAAGAAGTATCGACCTCAATAATCGAGTGATCATTGTTTACATAATTTCTTGCACTTGAATATTTATACTCTTCCGGTGAACTTACTAATCCAGCCCCCACAGGATTCCAATGGATATAATTTAATTTGGCCCAAAACATCTTTTCATTCCTTATCACCTCATCATCAAATCTTTTCATCCAGAACTTTCTTTTATGATTTGGATATTTTGAAGCTTCGGTTCTAAAAACGGACATTAATTTAGTATCTTCTTTCTCTATCTTCTCCATTATATCCCAAGCAGAGTACTTTTTAATATCCCTCATAATGTCTGAAATTGTTCCCAACTTGTTATCGACTTCTAATATCCAATGAAAATGTGAGGGCATTATTACGTAAGCCATTATATTAAACTTATATTTTTGCTGGTAATATTTTATATTTTTTATGAGCTGTTCACAGTAAATATCTTTTACAAACACCTTTTTAAAGTTTACTACAGTCGTTGTAACAAAAAATAGAAATTCATCTGTAAGATTTGATCTTCCTCTTAAACCCATAATTATTAAGATAGGAAATTCTCTAACCTAAGTCACGAAATGGTTCGTGACTTCCGGGGCAAGGTATAAACTTATTAAATTACAACCTGCTCCTTATACTCCCCGAAAACTTCTCTTAATGTATTGCAAATTTCTCCCGCACTTGCATAAGCTTTTACTGCATTAATTATAAGAGGAATAAGATTTTGATCTGTCCCGGCTGTTATTTTCAAATCGCTTAAAGCTTTTTTAACTTCCTCAGAATTTCTTTCACTTTTTATTTTATTAAGAAATTTAATTTGTTCTTCCTGTACTTTCACATCAATTTTAAGAAGTTCCGGTTCTTCATTTTCCTCTGATTGAAATTTATTTATCCCGATTATTGTTTTTTCCCCGTTTTCCATCTCTTTCTCAAACTTATAAGCAGCTTTCTGAATTTCAGTTTGAACATAACCATTTTCAATCGCTTCAATCATTCCTCCCAAAGCATCAATCTTATTGATATAATCTTCAGCTTCTTTTTCAATCAGGTCAGTCATTGCTTCTACATAATATGAGCCGGCAAGCGGATCTATAGTATTTGAAATACCGCTTTCATAAGCAATTATCTGCTGTGTGCGGAGAGCGGTTCTTACTGCCAGCTCGGTTGGAAGAGCAAGCGCTTCATCTTTTGAATTTGTATGAAGACTTTGTGTCCCGCCAAGTACTGCTGCCATCGCCTGGATTGTAACACGGACAATATTATTATCAACTTGCTGTGCTGTTAAAGTAGAACCAGCAGTTTGGGAATGAAATCTCAGCATCATTGAGCGGGATTTTTTTGCTTTGAAACGGTTCTTCATAATCTTTGCCCAGAGTCTTCTTGCAGCCCTGAACTTTGCAACTTCTTCAAGAAAATCATTATGTGAATTAAAAAAGAAAGACAATTGTCCTGCAAAATCATCCACATTTAAACCCGACTTAATTGCTGCTTCAACGTAAGCAATTCCATTTGCAAGGGTAAAACCAACTTCCTGTGAAGCAGTGGAACCAGCTTCTCTTATATGATAACCGGAAATTGAAATTGTATTCCAGCCGGGAATTTCTTTAGTACAATATTCAAAAGTGTTTGTTATTAATCTCATCGAAGGCTTTGGCGGAAATATATAAGTGCCGCGGGCTATATATTCCTTTAAAATATCATTTTGAATTGTGCCGCTTATTTTATCTTTTGATACTCCTTGCTTTTCGGCAACAGCTATATACATTGCAAGAAGAACAGACGCTGAAGCATTTATTGTCATCGATGTTGAAATTTTATCAAGAGGTATCTTGTCAAACAGGATTTCCATATCAGCGAGTGTATCAATTGCAACTCCAACTTTTCCTACTTCACCATAAGCTATTTGGTCATCACTGTCATAACCGATCTGGGTTGGTAAATCAAATGCAACAGAAAGCCCGGAAGTTCCCTGAGAAAGCAAATATTTATAACGCTGATTCGATTCTTTTGCGGTACCAAAACCGGCATATTGTCTCATTGTCCAGAGTTTCCCCCTGTACATTGTGGACTGAATTCCTCTTGTATAAGGATATTCTCCCGGAAAATTT
Organism: uncultured Ignavibacteria bacterium; assembly: GCA_963727535.1. Classification (GTDB taxonomy): domain Bacteria; phylum Bacteroidota; class Ignavibacteria; order Ignavibacteriales; family Ignavibacteriaceae; genus RBG-16-34-14. Next base: position 497,275 of record CAVSGR010000006.1, on the reverse strand, counting down.
ATTTCTTCAATAAAATTATCATCGGAAATATCAAGGGGCGTATAAAGCGGTTTCACTTTTGTGAATGAAGCAGTTGTGAATTCTTCCTGGCGTTCAGCTTTTTTTTGTGTTGATTTGTTGTAAAGATTTTCTTCCCAATTCTTGAAAGCATCCTGTAATTTCTTTTTCAGTTGTTCTAAATCATTCATTTCAAGGATAACCTCTTTGAGTGAATTTCAACTTGGAAATTACTAAAAATCAGATATAAAAGAGATTATCTTTTAGACTCATTCATTAGAATATTATCACTCTTTATCTTTCTTGCTTAACAGCGTGTCCTCCAAATTGGTTTCTTAAAGCTGCGATTACCTTTGCTGAAAACGGATTTTCTTCTCTTGAAGCAAACCGTTCATAAACAGAAAGAGTAATAGAAGGGATAGGAATTGCATTATGAATTGCATATTCCGTTGTCCATCTTGCGGTTCCCGAATCTTCAACATAAGGAGCAATTTTTTCAAGCGAGTTGCCTTCTTCCTTAAATGCATCTCCGGCAAGCTCAAGCAGCCAACTTCTTACTACAGCACCATTGTTCCACAATTTTGAAACCTTTTCTAAATCAATATCAAACTCCGAACGAAACATACATTCAAATGCTTCCCCGATTCCCTGCAACATAACGTATTCAAGAGCATTGTGAATCATCTTCACAAAATGTCCGGCTCCGTTTTTCCCTACATGAGCATATCCGTTTTCTGGAGCGAGAGAAATAAATATCGGTTCAATTCTTTTAACAGCTTCTTCAGTACCACCAACCATTAAGTTGTAACCGATTTTTAATCCCCAAATTCCACCGCTTACTCCTGCATCAACAAAGTGAATTCCTTTCTCTTTACACTTTTCAGAATTTCTAATTGATTCTGTGTAGTGAGAATTTCCGCCATCAACTATTAAATCATCTTTATCTAGAATGTTTAAAAGTTTATTGATTATTTCATTGGTTGGTTTCCCATGAGGTACCATTATCCAAACATTTCTCGGCTTTTCAAGTTTAGAAACTATATCTTCTATTGAATCGGCACCAATTCCCCCATCTTCAACAGCTTTTTCCACATTGCCTTTATCCAAGTCAAAAGCAACAACTTCGTGATTATTGTTTTTTAATCTCTTTAGCATATTTCCACCCATTCTGCCAAGTCCTACTAAACCAATTTTCATTTTTTTCTCCTTTCAAACTTTAACAATTAAATTAAAATCTTGTCTATTAACTACAAGTCATTAACAGGAGAAAAGCTAAAATAATTAATTTAAGCAGATCGCGAGGATACTTAGGAATATTAGTAAAGAATAGATTTTTTTAAAAAACTCGAGTAATTAGTTTTTGCTAATTGCAGTCACTTCTTCTAGGGTTTTAACAAGGTCAGTTCTTGAGAATGGTTTGATTATAAATTTATCAGCTCCCGCTTCATAAAACTCTTTTATTTTCTCTTCCATAAACTCGCTTGAGATTACTATGAGCGGACGTTTAAGAGAATCGTTTTTCTTAAGGTCACGGCAAATCAAAAGACTCTGAGCCCAATGATTATGGTTAACATCAAATATTATTACACCGTGATCTTCTTCATCAATTAAATCAATTTTAAAATTTCTGAAGTTATGTGCTTCAATTTCATATTGATTTTTAAGAAAAGCTTTTAGAAGATCATAAGACTCACTTGCATCATCAAGCATTAAAATTCTTTTGAGATTCCTGGCTTTTTTAGGTTCGGCTTTAACCGGTGTAAGATGTTTATTGTGAGAAAGAGGAAGGGTAAATGAAAATGTTGACCCTACTCCTTTAATACTATCGACAAGAAGAGAGCCACCCATTTTTTCTATATATCTTTTTGTTAAAGCGAGACCTAATCCATTCCCTTCATAGTTTCTTCCAATATTAGTATCCTCCTGACTAAACGGCTGGAATAAGTGGTCAAGATATTGTGATGAAATACCAACACCCGAATCTTTAACCCTGCATATAGCAAGATCCTTATCTGCAAGTACTTCCAGTTCAACTTCAACAAATCCTTGTTTTGTAAATTTAACAGCGTTGTTAAGAAGATTACCAACGGCATTTTCTATACATTGATAATCTACATCAACAAAGACAGGTTTTTCTATAATTTGCATTCTTACTTCCAGCTTCTTTTCGATCGCTGAATCCTGCATAGAACTAACAGAGCTTTTTATCAGGTCCGTAAGATTAAATGTTTCAATGTTCAACTTGTAGTTGCCTGCATCGAGCTGTGCAAACTCAAGCATTTGTGTAATGCCTTTAAACAACCTCTCGCTACCGCTATATAAATTATCGAGATAAACTATATCTTCCGGATTTATCTTATCTTTTAGATTTTCCCTAATTATTGAAGCGTACCCCAAAATTATATTTAGCGGTGTGCGTAATTCGTGAGAAAGTACATTAAGAAAAGTATCCTTTAATCTTTCCGCCTCTTTATATCCATCGCGGGCTTTCTTTACTTCTTCCTCTGCAAGAATCGTCTCTGTTTGATCAACATGGAAAAGAACGACATAATTTTTATTATCATATGAAACAGGAAATATGTTCGTCTTTAACATTGGGACTGTTATTTCTTTATTTCTCTGAAGAGAATCGGAATAATTACTAACAGATAAATAACTTTTAGTTTCAAAAACTTTTCTTATTGAACTCTGAATTCCTCCTTTTTTCAAGTCGGAATCTTCAAAAACAGAATATTCTTTTAACTCATCAATTTCATAACCCCACTGTTGGGTAAAAGCCGGATTAATATATTCAATCCTGCCCTTTTCATTTATTACCTGAATGGGAAATTGTACAAAAGAATAGAGATTACTAAAATATTTTTCCAAGTCCTGCCCTTATTAACTTATCGGTAAAGAAAATTGAATAGAAGCACCCTGCGGTTTTTCAAGAATATTAATCTCTCCATTATGTTGGTCAATAATGCTCTTACACAAAAACAAACCGTAACTTCCATTTTTTAATGTTAGAAGATCGTCGAATGATTTTACTTTATCAACAGGAAAACCAGGACCATCATCTTCAACTTCTACAAAAACCTGGTTATTTGTGGACTGTGTTCTTATTGTTATAGTAGCATCCTTTTTTGCTTCAGCAGAGTTAGTAAAGAGATGAACAAGAAGATGTTGAATCTGTTCAGAATCATAGTTGCACAAAGGTAGTTTCTGAAAATCAGTTTTAAACTGTACTGAATGAAACTTTTTCATTGGGGAAATATATTTAATAACTGAGTGGATTGTTCTGCTGAGATCCCCGCTATCTTTATTTAAGCTGATTACAGAAGTTTCCATAAGTACATGTGCATATTTCTGTATGCTTCTTATACTATCGATTGCAACTTTTGATTTTAATTTAAGCCTATCGAAAAGTATTAAATCACGGTCCTTTAAATCTGCTTCAAAATCTTTTTGAGCTTTTTCAAGTGTTCTCATAAGGCTTTCTGTTTCCAGCAACGCAACGTGCACGAGTCCTTGCAGCGACTGTCCTATCTCGGTATCAATACTTGATCTTAATACTTTTCTTTCCGCTCTAATTAGCTGCGTGTTAGCTTCCTGTAAAGCATTGTATGCACTTATTTGTCCATGGTAAAGTTGTGCATTTCTTATAGCAGTAGCTGCCTGACCGGCTAATATTTCAAACGTGTCTGTTATTTCTCTGGCTTTGATCTTATGCAGGTGTTTACTATCAACATATATAACCCCAATTTTTTTATCATCAGTAATAAGAGGTGAGCAGAGAATTGTTTGAAGTTCGAGTCTTAAAATACTTTTGCTAGGGTCATAATTTGTGTCGCTTTGAGCCCCTTCAATAAACTTTGATTGCCCATGGTGAAAAACATCTTCAACAACAGTATTACTTACATTAAATAAACTTTCAGGAAGGGGGCTTCCAACGGCATTGAGACCTAATTTGTACTCTAAATTTCCAGATTGATTTTTAAGAACAATAAATCCCCTGTCAGAATTTGTAAGAGTTATTGCGTTTTTTAAAACCAGCTCAAGAACATCTTCAAGAATTAGAGATTTGTTGATACTGTTTACAATATACAGGATCAATTCAAGATTTTTAACTTTTTCAATCGATTCAACATTAGGAGCTGTAGGCTTCTCCAAACTTTCGTCAACAGTTTTCTTAAAATCAGTTAATTTTACCATACTACTCTAAAAATGTTGGTTAAAAAATAGAAATTCACACAATAAACTTGAAATGTATCAACAAAATACATTCCATTAAGAAACTTAGCTATAATCTTTATTTGTGAGCAAAAGACAAACAATAAATGTAGATTTTCCCGATGTTTTCTGAAGATATGGGAAGTTAGTTTTTTAATAATTTATAGGATATAAACCATTCCCACGAACTACCTCCTTCGGACCAGGCGTTTGCGATACCAACAGAAAGTGTCGACTCGAGATTAAACCAATGTTTAAAGATAAAATTCAACTGCGCACCCAGGTCAACCCACTTTTTCCCTAATGGTGATTCTGTATATAATGCCTGCGAGTAAACTGAAAAATCTATATGACTTAAATAATGCTGACCAATTGAAGCATTTGCAAATCTTAAGGGAGGTAAATTATCTTCAAATAATAACTTTATAAATCCCTCTGAATCAAGACTATAAATAGGAATACCAGGAAATCTAAACATACTTCTGTATTGTTTTACACCGACATTTTCAAGAGCCCTGTTTCCAAAACCTCCAAAGAAAAATCTTGCCTGAAACATTTTATCATTTTTTTCATGATATCCTGCCCCCAGCTTAAAATGAAATATATTGTGATCAGCAAGATAAGTTGTGAAATGTCCCCACTCACCGTAAAGTTGTCCCGCATATTCAACCTTCTCAAGCTCTGTTGCAAAAATCATAAGCGTAAAAGTAAACTCATTTCCATATTCAAAATCTGCGCTTCCTATTGTCCTTCTCAAATCAGTTGAGTTAAAGGTTGTTTGTGCAACAGCAAAATCCGGTTCAGATACACGTACGAGGTTATCATTTATATATACAATATCTCTATAGTAAGCAATTTCAGATTGCTGTTTCATTTTTAGGGGGCTATCATAAACCCAGTAATGAACATTACCAAACCGAATCTTTGTACCGATTATCCCACGCTTCCTGTCATTAAAGAGATCATAAAAATCAGGAGCGTTGTAATCGAGCCCAAATATATATTGCTTCTTATATTCATACTTGCCTTTAAAATGAAATTTCGGACCTAAAGGATTTTCATTAAAAGGAGAAAATCCCGTTTCAATTGTTAGATCATGATTAAAAAGAGGATCTGCAATGTGAGTAAAAATTCCAATCATTTTTTGTTTTTGAAAACCACTTATAACAGGAATAAAAGTCAGGACTTTTAAATTTTCCAATCCATTATATTCTTCCTCCTTACTCTTATTATTGAGGGCAACATTTCCTGCCGGGGGAGCAACATACCAGTTATACACTTGTGGATTTCTTTTTATCACTTCCTCACCAAGATAGTGAATTGCTGATAAGGTTCCTTCTACGGGTTTGTCCTTAATAGTAACGGGAATAAAGCCATCAGATGTAAACTCTAATGCAAACAACTCTCCCGTTCCAATATCAATAGGTTTAAACAAGCCATCCAGCGTATTGCTTAGCGCTACAGGTCTGTTGTCCTTCCAATGTCCATCCATAGTTAGTCTATATATATTAGAAACACCATTAGTATAAGCATCCCAATATAAATGGTTGCCGTCCAAGCTCCAGGATGCATCTTCTGGTGAACCGCTGGATGATATATAATCAAAGCTAAAGTTATTGCTTGTCTTCAGACTGTCGCAGCTAATAAGAATTATTGATTGTTCTCCATTTGATCTTAAATAGGTCGCAGCTAAATATTTACCGGAAGGGCTTGCAGCTAATTGCTGAACATCATCTCCAAAAGGAAATTCCTTCCCTTGTTCAAGAGTATTATAAGGATACGGAGAATAAATAATCGTTGCTTTACCACCTGAATGTTTTACTCCCCATAGCTCATGTGTTTCCGGAGAAACGGTAAGTTCTCCTATCCTGGAATCAAGAAAAATTTCTTTTGTCTCTTGAGTTTTAACATCAAGGACCCAAACATCTCTGTAAAGTTGATTATTATTAGTCGTATAGAAAAAAAATCCTGTCCCATAATCAAAAGCAGTAGAAGCTACTTCATATTGACTTGGGGTTGGCAAAGTTCCAATAACCTCTGATTGATGAGTACGAAGATCAAATTTTTGTATTGAGGCTAAATGTTTTGGTTGATGAAAACCAAAAAAAACTGATTTTGTATAAGGATCATAATGCGGTTCGGAAACAGAACCGATGGGATGATTTAAGAGTCTTTTAACATCTGTAGTAGGAGAAGTACTAAGCCTTTCTATATTTTTCTTTTGAAACTGCTTTTCATATTCAATAAAATCATTCCAGGCTATATTAAAATCTATGTTAAAAATATTCTTGAATTTATCTTTAAAGCTGCTGTAAAAATCCTTTGAAGATATTTTATACCATTCTATCAGTTTCTGTGCATCATATTTTATAGAAAGATACGCAGCAAACCGGGCACCGTATATGTAAAAAAGTACTTCTATCAAGAATGAATTGTGTGTAGATATTGCGTCCAGTTCAACATCAGAAGGAAACTTTTTATTATCCAAAACCATTGATCTGAAATACATCTCATCAAAATTCCCAAGTATTCTTCCAAAGCCACCACTCATCCATGTTTCAAGAAAAACGGCAATTCCTTCCTGATGCCAGCGCGGAGTATATCGGCTTATATTGGTTAGAAGGCTGTAAAAAACTGAAATGGGTTGAATTTGTTCCGGAGTTACTTTCTGAAATATTTTTCGGGAAATATCTTCAACTTCTGAAGCCTGATCATTAACAACAATATGTACTAACTCATGGCTTATGATCCATTTAAGCCTTTCATTATAAGGAATATTTTCATATCCGGGCTCTAACGGCTCAATCTCTAATCTAATATAATTTTGAGGGGTAGTAGTTGCAGCCCCAAATCCATAATCACTAATATCATAAGTGTTAATTATTATTTTTTCCGAAGGTTTATAATCAAAAAGTTTCATGAGCAGTTTTAGTGAATTTTCGGCACTTTGAATAATATATGGAACCAACGAAGCATAGGCTTCATGACATATTACTGTAAAATTTTCACTTTCCATTTTAAACCAATCAGATGGTTCTGCCTGAATATTAATTCTTATTATAAGATCATTCGTCCCCGGAATTTCTGATATGTCACTGAATTTATAATCAAAATTAATTCCCAAAGTTATTTGAACATTGTTATTAGATGTATCTGTTTTTACATCCTTCACCAAATCTGTATTAATCTCTATTAAAGAATCCGATTTGAGTCTTGTATTATTAAGAACAACTTTAAAATTACCATTCTGGTAATAACTTCTATATGATGGGACTTTTTGATCACTTGAAAATTTAATCGTAAGTCCTCCGCCCTTTTCATAAATAAAGACAGACGTAATATTTGTTTCGGAATTTTTCGACGTCTTTGAAATCTCCCACTTTTCTTCAATATTCTTTTCACTTACAAACATGGTTAAGGAATCTTCCAGATAAACTTCTTTCCCGAAAGCTAAGCTAATTACATCAAGTGAATACTTTAAAGGCAGGTATATTTTATTTTGAGCAGAGATCGGTGAAACAGGAAGCTGAATAGTTCTTGAAGTTTTATCAACCTTGTTCTTAATAATTACATAGGGATCTCCAACAGTAACTGACACTCCGGCTTTTTCAAAATCAGCTTCAATAGCAGCACCTTCTTTTTCAATAACATGTGGAAACGAGAAAACACTTACAAAATCAGAAAAAGAAAAGTAAAGATTTTCACGAAATTCTGTTAAGGGAACTTTAAGAACATCACCTTTATATTTAATGCTTAACTGTGAACTCTGACAACAGACATAATATGGCAATGTAAGAAGCAGGAAGAAAAAAATAAGAGACTTCATTAAATGCAGATTCTATAAAAATTAAAAAATGATTATTCGGAAATCAAAGATAAAAAAAAGCCTTCAATTTTCATTGAAGGCTTCAATTATCTTTTTGCAAACAGATAATTAGTTCAACTGTGTCAAGTTCTTAAATCTTTTGCACATTATCTTGTGAAACCATAACGGCTTCCCAATTCATCAAGCTGTGAACCTGATCTTGTGAAACCATAACGGCTTCCCAATTCATCAAGCTGTGAACCTGATCTTGTGAAACCATAACGGCTTCCCAATTCATCAAGCTGTGAACCTGATCTTGTGAAACCATAACGGCTTCCCAATTCATCAAGCTGTGAACCTGATCTTGAGAAACCATAACGGCTTCCCAATTCATCAAGCTGTGAACCTGATCTTGTGAAACCATAACGGCTTCCCAATTCATCAAGCTGTGAACCTGATCTTGAGAAACCATAACGGCTTCCCAATTCATCAAGCTGTGAACCTGATCTTGAGAAACCATAACGGCTTCCCAATTCATCAAGCTGTGAACCTGATCTTGAAAAACCATAACGGCTTCCCAATTCATCAAGCTGTGAACCTGATCTTGTGAAACCATAACGGCTTCCCAATTCATCAAGCTGTGAACCTGATCTTGAGAAACCATAACGGCTTCCCAATTCATCAAGCTGTGAACCTGATCTTGAGAAACCATAACGGCTTCCCAATTCATCAAGCTGTGAACCTGATCTTGTGAAAACCATAACGGCTTCCCAATTCATCAAGCTGTGAACCTGATCTTGTGAAACCATAACGGCTTCCCAATTCATCAAGCTGTGAACCTGATCTTGTGAAACCATAACGGCTTCCCAACTCCTGAATTTGTGCTGAAGATCTGCTTTCAAGAACCACGATACTTTCCATCTTATCTATGGTACCTGAGATAGCGGAACTTTCAAATTGAACTGCATCTTGAGGAACTCTGTATCTAACAGCCTCCTCAACGTTATTCATAGTCTGAGCGTATCCAGATACAAACGCTCCGACTATAATAACTCCGATAAAAAGAGTTTTACGCATAGCACTCCTTCCTTAGTTATAGTATATCGTAGAAAATGACACAATATCCCACAATAGCTTGGGAGTTTATACAGCATAGGTTATACCAAGAGTTATTTTTTCAATTTTTTGAAGGTTTTAGGTAAGGAATTAAAGATGCGAGTAATTATTACTTAAAATTATACGTAAGAACACCCCTATTGTAAATATTCTTTACAATATTTATTTTAATTTACCATCATTTAACAATTTATCAAGTTTAGGTCGCGAAACCCCTAGAATTCGTGCTGATTTACTTTTATTTCCCTCCAATTTTTTTAATACTTCTTTAGCATATAATCTTGAAACTTTAAGAAGATCTGTTTTTTCATAGCTTAAATCGAGCCTGATTAAATGAGGATGAAATGCAATATGTTCATTTTCTTCTAATATATTCAAAGGAAGGTTCTTTAGCAAATTAGAAAAATCTTCGAGCTTTAGTTCTTTAATATCAGATAATAAAACTAGCTCGTTCAATTGCGTTCCGCAGCTCCCTTACATTTCCGGGCCATGAATAAGTAAACATAAATTCTTCAAGTTTCTTTTCGATCTTATTTACTGACTTATTAAACTGCTTATTAAACTCTTCTATAAATTTCCAAGCAAGTAATATAATATCTTCCTTTCTTTCTCTTAGAGGCGGCAAAAGTATAGAAACAACATTTAATCTATGATATAAATCTTCTCTGAAAAGATCATGTTTAACCATTTCATTTAAGTCCCTGTTGGTAGCTGAAATTATTCTTGTGTTAATAGGTATATCATCTACTCCTCCCAATCTTCTTACTGTTTTCTTTTCAATAACACGAAGAAGTTTAACCTGAAGGTTAAGACTTAGGTCACCGATCTCATCTAACAGGAGAGTTCCATTTTCTGCAAGTTCAAACAAGCCTAACTTTCTATACAACGCATTTGTAAAAGCGCCTTTTTCATGACCAAACAATTCTGATTCAAGTAAATTTTCAGGTATTGCCGAACACACAATTTCAATAAAGGGAGCGGTTGCTGCCCGGCTATTTTTGTGAATTATTTTCGCTAATAAACTCTTCCCGGTTCCGGTTTCTCCTAAAATAAGTACACTAACATTTTTATTTTCAGAAACTCTTTTAGCTATTTCAATTATTGATGAAAACTTAGGAGATGTTCCTATGATAGAATTAAAATCCCAAAGATCAGATTCTTTGTTCTCCGGTGTTACTGTTAAATAGGAACTATTAATTATTACTTCTTGCAGATAAGAGTTGAATTTTGGTATTTCATGCGGAAACAAAAAAATATTAATAAAACCCAGCTTTACTAAAGATGTAACTAATAAAGCCGAGTCATTTCGAATTACAACAATAAATTTATTATTTATCGTTTCCTTAGCATCTAAAATATGTGTTAACAAATTTGAATTATACTTATTAATTAGTAGAACTATTATATCGTTTTGTTCTATTTCGATTTTACGAGGTACCTGGCAAATTATTCTCACGTCTGAAATATTTATTTGCTTTATTATCGATGCAACAGACGATACATCCTTTCCATCTGAAAATATTTTAACCTTGATCGTTTTATCAGACATTACGACACTTCTTTCTCTAAGAATTCTATACGACTTATTGCTGCTGCCCTATCCGTTCGCTTCAAATATTTATCCTTTAAATTATTATCTTTTATTTGATCAGCAATAAAGTAAATAATTTTTTTAGCATAAAAGATATTATCTGTTATCTTGCTGAAATTTCCTCTTTCATAATATATTTCTGATAATCTTAACAAGACCTTCCATGTTAATTCGGTTATATAACTATCCTCTATTATTTCATAAGCCGCACTGTAACATTTAAATGGGTTTGGTAGATCCAACTTCTCATTTTTTGCAGAAATTTCCCCAATCAGGAATTCTCTATTAGCCTTTACTAAAGAATTCTCAGCGCATATTTGTAAAAATTCTTCTTCATTTATTGTAGCAAATGCGTCTGAATAATTTCCATTATTAAGACATGCTTCACAAAATAAGATATTAGATTTTGAATAATTCCCACGGTCATTTAATTCTCGGTATTGAGCTTTAACTTCACTTATTATTTTTTCATCATAACTATGTTTCGATAACAACTCAAGAAACCCGATATTGTTTTTATGCCTTTCATTAGCTTCAATAAAAATTCCCTTATAGGAATTTATAATATCATTGACGGCTTCCCAGTCTCCGATTAAATAATAAAGCTTACCGAGTAAAAAAAGGACTTCGGCCTCTTCGTCAACATTAGCCAACTTATTGAAAATTTCCCGGGCTTTGATTAATGAATCATATGCGTCTTGATAATTGCATATATCAATGTTTGTCTCACCTAAATTTGTTAACGATAGATCCTTGGGCGTGCCTGTCCCCAAGGCTAATAAATATATCATTAGTTCTTTATACTGAGCTATTGCCTTCTCACACTGGAATTTATTAAAATGTATAAATTCCAAAATTCATCAATATCTTCCCCTCACTTTCAAGGTTACCTAAAGGAACATTTGATTCAAGTGAACGACTCCAGTATTTCTCAGCGTTAGCAGAATCACCTAGCATATTATAAATATTTCCTATATTAACCCCAACTTTTACCTCATATGAATATAAGTTTGCCCCTTTATATATTTCTAATGCTCTCTTGAATTGGTTAAGAGCTTCTTCAAAATTATTCTCTTGAATAAATCTCTATAAGTCCCAATAAGTTATATGCTTTGCCCTGTTCCTCATTATCGGATATCGTTGTGAGAAAGCATTTCCAAGCTCATGTCTTTCGGCTTAGTCATAATTATTCAGATCAAATTCAGCGTAAGCAATTTCAACAAGTAACTTCTGTTTTTTCTTTTCATCATTTATTTTTTCTGTCAGCTCCATCAGAATATTTTTGCCCTCATCAAGTTCTCCAAGCTCAATCAGGCAGCTTCCTTTTAAAATCATCAGTTCATTTTTGATGTTCTCATCAACTTCTTTTGATAATAACCCTTCTATTATTTCTAACGATGATTTAGGATCATCCAGCTTATAAAGTGTTGATGATAATTTATAAGAAAGCCCGGTGTGATATTTTTCTTCTAAAGGTAACTCCAAAAGATGATTCAATATATTTTTTTCATATGAATACGCAAATAATCTTTCCGCTTCTTTTATTTCTTCTGAAAGAATGTTATAGCTTGCAATAAAATCATTACTAAGTTCAAAATGCCTTGCTAGTTCCTGCCTGTTAAAAGCAGGGAATTTTTCAGAAATTGATTTTGCGATTTCTTTATGATAATCATTCCTATTTTCAATCGATGAATAGACGTACTTTTTAAGACTCTCCGAGGTAAAATTAAAGGCATCAGTAATATTGGATACTTCTAAAATATTTTTCTTTTCTAATATTTTTATTATCCTGTTCACTTCATCGACAGATAAATGTTTAAGGACAGATATGACTTTCAGTTCGGGAGAAATATTAAAAGTGGAAATAAACCTGGCAATTTTCATTTCATCTTCAGATAAAAGGGAAAGACGCAAGCGGAAAATTTCTTCGTGCGAACTTTCCAGCAACTGATTTGTCTTTTCACCGGTTACAATTTCAGGTCCCTCAGGAGTAAACTTAATAACATTTAAAAGAATTAAATCCCTGATAAAGTTTATAATACTTCCTGGCAGCAAATCGGCATATTTAACAATAAGCTCCTTAAGCTGGTCCTTTGGAAAGAAGGTTGCGAGAGCATCATCAAGATATTCTGTAAGATCGGTTTCGATAAAAGGGGAAAGATTAATTTCAAGGGCTTTGTTTATTATTTTACTTGCCGAACTTTCATAATCGGCTCTCTCTGCAAGTATAATTCTTATCCTGTTTACCTGGAGAATCGGTAAAAGTTCTTTCAGTATATCGAGTGTAAATTCATCTAAAAAATTGAAGTTATCTATAATTACTGTGAACTTTGAAGCAAGAGATATTCTTGTAATGATAGATTTTAAATTAGAAATTAAATTTTCAGGATGATCTGCAAGTACTAAATCTATTTGCTTAAAAACATTTTGTTCTAATAAAGGATAAACAAATTCAGAATAGACAATCTTCTTCAAAAAATATTGAATAAAGCCAATACCTTTTCTTCTGCCTGTATCTCCAACGAAAACAAACTTTTCATGAGTTGAGTAAATTTCATAAATAATAGATGTTTTGCCGGCTCCCTCAACTCCCGAAATAATAATAGCCTCCTGGCTATTTCCATTTTCAAGGGAATTATTTATTTGTGAAATGATTTCTACCCGATCTGAAAAGACACTCGCCGGTGTAAAGTTTTTCGCTGTTTCCAGAGTAATGTCAATATTTAGATCATCCAATAGTTGTAACACACTATCATAACGGTCAATCGGGTTTTTAATAAGAAGTTTCTTAATCGCACTAATAAGTTCAGAAGAATAATAGCTTTCCGGGAATTCAAATTCACTTTCAATTTGCTCTTTATAAATCTCAACAACTGATTCTGATATAAATGGGAATTTTTTATAAACTATCCTGTAAAGCATGATTCCAAGCGAGTATAAATCAACTTTGTGATTATGCTGTTCATCTTTTAAAATTTCGGGAGCTATATATTCTGTGGTTCCTCTTGCTAAAAATTCATCACCGGAGCCAGTATGATGAGCAAAACCCATATCAATCATTTTGATATTGAGTTCACCGTTTGATTCGTTTACAAGAATATTATCGGGTTTCAGATCATAATAAATATAATTTGATTGATGAAGATAATAGAGAACCGAGCAAATTTGTGTTAGAGCTATCTTAAGATTTTCTTCATCTATTAGTTTCTCATAGCTAAGAAGATCAACTCCAGGAAAATAATCGAATATAATAAACCTGCTGCCGGTTTTTATTTCTTCATTCTCATCGTTTTCAACTATAACGCCTTCTTCGTGAGAAGTAATAATGTTTGGATGATTCAGTTTCTGAAGAGTAAAAAATTCATTCCTGAAAACTTTAACTTCATTCTCATCAGCCTCAACCGGGAGAATTTTTATCGCATAATCTTTCTCGGGGTTTTCATTATCGGTACAAAGAAAAACCTTACTTCTCCCCTCCCCTAATTTCTTTTTTATATTGAATCTTCTATTAATCATTTTGTAAACGCGGATTTAGTTTTCTGCTTAGTGATAGACCAAAACTATTGGCTGATAATAAAGTAAAAATAAGTGTGATGCCGGGAAAGAAAATCATCCACCAGGCTAAGGACAAATATTCCTGCCCCGATTGAATCATCGCACCCCAGGAAGGATAATTATTTCCTAGTCCCATTCCCAAATAACTCAATGCCGATTCAGCAATTATCACATTACCAAATTGAAAAATTACATTCACAATAACAGGAACAATTATAACTGGTAAAACTTCTTTAAGCAGCAATTGTCTTTTTGATAATCCTAAAAGTTTAGATGACATAAAATAATTCTTCTCTTTTATCGAAAGAACTTCTGTCTTAACTATTTTAAATAAACCCATCCACCCTGAAAAACCTAGAACTACAATTACAGATAACAAAGAATTTCCGAATAATGCAAGTATTAATATTACAAGAAAAATAATAGGGAATGAAAGAAGCATATCGGTAACCCTGCTAAAGACGGCATCAAGAAAACCACCAATGTATCCTGAAAGAAATCCAAATGTTAAGCCTATTAACAAAGAAATAATAACGGATCCGAAACCGACAGTTAAAGAAATTCTTGCGCCATAAATAAGTCGCGTTAATACATCTCTTCCAAATTGATCGCTCCCAAGCATAAATATTTGTTTTGTTACGTATGGATTTTCTCCCTGCATAACTAAATCTTTTCTATCCGCTTCTTTGTCAATTTCGTTTTGATAATAAATTATTTTCTCCCCAATTGAAATGCTGTCTATATATTGCAAGCTTTCATCAAAAGATTTTTTAACAACTTTATCTCTTAAGGAAAAGAATTTTTCTGAATTATTATCTATATGATTATCAGAATTATTTTGGAAATGTAAAACCTGCACACTACTCAAAGGTGGAAGCAACTTTGTTGTTCCTATGTTTTTATAAAAATCAGGATTCTTATTAGAAATAAGTGGTGCAAATAAAAAGCACGTAATCAATAAAATTAAAAAAAGTGCTGCGGGAAAAATCTTTCTCATAATGAAAACCAAGTTTCTTTCTATATATATAAGATAGGATTGGAATTACGATGAAGAATACACCCGAGAACATTGAATCGAATAAATCGAAATTTAACTGCGACAAAGCTATACCGGAATCACTAAACAATAAGGCTATCCATGAAAAAATTAATTTGTAAGTATTTAATAATAATTCAAACCTTAACAGGAGAATTAAAATCCAGACAAATAAAAGGAAGTGCCATATTTTAACTCCGTTCTTCATCAGTTAAGACTTCCGGTTAATAATCTTTTATCTAAAAATGCTTTAATTATATCTGCAAGAAGATTTGAAAAAATTATTAAAAAGCTAACAACAAGGGAACAACCAATGACTAATGGATAATCACGTTCAAAGATTGCTCCAACAGTTAATCTTCCCATTCCCGGAAGACCAAAAACAACTTCAACAATGAGCGTTCCTCCAAGCATTATTCCAAGCTCAATTCCCGCAACTGTAATTAGTGGATTAATTGCATTCGGAATGACATGTTTTATAAGAATATTTTTTTCAGAAACTCCGTTTGCTCTTAAATTCAGAACAAATAATTTATTATAAACATCTTCAAGATTATCTCTAAGGTATTTATAAAATATCGCTATCTCTATTAAAGAAAGAGTAATGATAGGAAGCGCAAGATGATAGACATAATCAATTAATCTTGCCCAAAAATTAAATTCGGCAGAATCAAAAGAACTTGCTCCGGAGGATGGAAAAATATTAAGTAGTTCCGAAAAAATAAAAACAAGGAAAACTCCAATAACAAAAACGGGAGTAGCATAAATCAATAAAGTCAGATTAGATAATGTTTTATCAAGAAAACCATTTATTTTTTTTACAGATTTAATTGATAGCCAAAAACTTACAATCATCTGAATGACAAAGCTGATTGTTGTAAAAATAAGAGTGAATGGAAGATATTCGAGAATCACTGAAATGACATCTCTTCTAAAACTATATGAAACTCCAAGATCGCCCTGTAACGCACTCGTTAAAAAACCGATGTACTGCATATACAACGGCTTATCAAGATTTAAAGATGCTCTAACTTGTTCTGCAAGTTTTGGACTTAATGTTGGATTAACAAATTTCTGTACGGGGTCGCCGGGAGAGATTCTTACAAGGAAAAAAAGGAAGGTAATAATTAAAAAGAGTATAATTACAGAACTGATAATTCTTTTAAATAAAAGTTTTGCAGTTGCACTTCTCATTCACTATTCTCTTACTGTCCAGTTCCAGCAATGATGAATTGTTCCCAGAGGACTTATATTAATATTTTCTATTCTTTTATTATATACAACAATGTTATCGACCCAGTATAAAAATGTTACCGGCTCATCCCTGTGAATTATTTCCTGAAATTTTCTGTAAAGTGAATCTAATTTTTCCTGGTTAGTTTCTTCGGAAATTTCATCAAGTAATTTATCGGCATCGGCATTTCTGTATGATACAAAATTGTAAGGACTTTTATCAAGATCGGAATACCATAAAAATTTCAGACCAATCGGAATAGTAACATACCACCCTATCATCCAGGCATCCATAGTTTTCTTATACATATTGTCAATCAAAACTCCCATCTCTACAGTTTCGATAGTAACATCTATTCCCAACTCTTTAAGATTATTCTTAATGATTGTTGCAGCATAACTCCTTCTTGGATTATCTGATGGAACGTAAAGCTTAAATCTGAATTCAAGATTTCCTTTTTCTAAGATGCCGTCATTATCAACATCCTTCCATCCTTCCGAAGCAAGTAACTGTTTTGCTTTTCCCGGATTATATTCATACGGCTTTAACTCAGAATCGATAACACCTTTAAATATTGGCGAAACGGGACCGATTGCAAGCTGTCCGTAACCTGATAAATATTCATCAAGAATTTCTTTCCTGTTTATTCCGTAAGTCAATGCTTTTCTGACTGACAGAGCTTCCAAAAAATTTATTCGGCTCAACCTTTTGGGTTTTGTTATATAACTGGTAATCAATATTATTCCATGCAACATAATCGTACTCGCGACCTTTTTGAGAAGTTATGTTAAGAAAATCTACTTTTTTTAATTCCGGAATATCTTCTGTTTTAACAAGTTCAACAAAATCAACTTCGCCTTTTTTTAATTGTGTTATTCTAGAATTATAATCCGGCACAATTTTAAAGATCATTTCATCTATTCCCTTTTGGATTATGAAGAAATGAGTTCTCATTTGCTTTCAACCTGATAGTCTGATTTTTATTCCATTCTGCAAGCTGGAAAGGTCCATCAGTAACAGGTTTAAAATTTTCCTCTGAAGCTTCAATATCTTTTCTTTTTACATTTTCAAAAACATGTTTTGGAATTATATGAAAAACAATTTCCGGTAATGTTGGTGTTGAGTTCGGCTTGAACTTAATCTTTACTTTAAAAGAATCAATCACGTCAAAAGTCTTGTTTATATCAATATGATCACTGGTATCCGTATAAAAATCAGAAAACCCGCCATAAAGTCTGCTCTGTACATCGGGATCGGAATAAACATCGAATGAGAAAACCACATCTTCCGCAGAGAACTTTCTTCCATCCGACCAATAAACATCATCTCTCAAATTAAAAGTTATGGAAGAAGAATCTTTACTCCATTCCCAGCTTTTTGCAAGCATAGGTTCCGGTTTTATGTTTCCTATTTCATAATCCCAGGTAAAATCAACAAGACTAAGATAAAGCAGTTCGGAAATTACTCCTTCATCAACACTAAAAGAAAAGAGAGGATTGAAAGATGTAATGTCCGCAGAGAGCGCAATAACAACTCTATTCGAATGAACCGGAGACTCCTTTTCACACCCCCCAGCGATAAGTAGTAATACGATAATAATTAAGTAATATTTCTTAATTATCAAAAGGCGAACGTTGTAAATATTTTTAATAATTTTATCTTCAATTTATTATTTTGTTAGCTAAATACAAAAAGATAAAGCCAGATGCTTAATGTACTGCTTAATAATGTAAGCGTAACTAAAAATAAAGAAAGGACTATTCTTAGGGATATCGCCTTCGAACTTGAAGGTGGAAACATTTATACTATCCTTGGTAAAAACGGAACCGGAAAAAGCACCATGCTAAAATCTCTTACCGGTTTACTCGATGACAGATTTTATTCGGTTAACGGAAAAGTTATTTATGATGATAAAGATATTTTATCACTAAAAAAAGATGAATTACAAGATATCAGGAAGAACGAAATTAAATATGTTTTTCAGGATCCAGTAAACAGTTTCGACCACCTGAAAAAGTTTAGATATTATTTTGAACTTGTTACAAAAGAGATCGGGGAAATTGACAAGCTTCTCGATTTCTTTCTTCTACCTGATTCAAAAAAACTTTTTAAGATGTATCCTTATGAAGTAAGTGGCGGAATGGCACAAAGGATAAGTTTAATTCTCGCTTTACTTGCCAAACCAAAGATCATTTTACTCGATGAACCTACATCGGGAATCGATGCACCAATTGTTAATCTTCTTCTTATAAAGTTAAAAGAATTTGTCAGTGATGGAAATCTCGCTTTAATGGTAACTCAGGATCTTGAATTAGCTAAAAGTGCAAGCAGTAAAATTGCTCTTCTTGCTGATAATACTTTATCACCATTTTCCGAACCGGAAGAATTTTTCCATTTAAATAATATCCAAATGGGAATATGAACAATATTCTAAAAGCAGAAAATATTTTTTATTCAGTTTCTTTGAAGAATGAAGAGAAAGTTATTCTTAAAGATATTTCTTTTGAGTTAAAGAAAAATTCTGTGCTTGGAATTTCAGGTGAATCGGGAAGCGGGAAAACAACTCTTGCAAAGATTCTTGCAGGAATAATAAAACCCACTTCGGGAAAAATAGATTATTACTTTTCAAGGGATTTCAATAAAGTTTCTCCAGTTCAGATTCTTTTTCAGAATACCGGAGAAATAATTAATCCTCTTAGAGAAGTAAAAGAGATGCTGAATGAATCTCTCAGCATTGCAAATAAAAATAAAATTGAAACGAATAAGCTCGATACAATTCTCGATGCAGTAAAACTTTCTAAATCCCTTTTGGACAGAAAAGGATATGAGTTAAGCGGCGGTGAGCAACAGCGCGCAGCATTAGCAAGAATTCTTGCAGTAAAGCCGGAGTTATTAATTCTGGATGAACCTTTCTCTGCACAGGATTATGAATCACAGGAAAACTTCTTAAATCTCTTTCTTGACCTGAAAAATAATCTTGATATAACAATGATATGTGTTGCGCATAATCTTCCCTTGCTTAGAAAATTATCCGATGAAGTAATGATTATGTATAATGGGGAAATTGTCGAGAAGAATAATTCTAGTGAGCTTTTCTCAAACCCACAACATTCTTACACAAAGTTTTTACTAAAAGCTGAAAAGTATGATTTGAAATATGAAGATATCCAAGCCTCTATAAATTCCGGTAAAGAAATTTAACCAGAGGCTTGGTCCCTCTCTAGCCGAGAACAAAAAATCTTATAAAATTCCTAAAGTAAAAACTATTGCCCTGTCATCATAATCATTTAACGTATAAATGAATTCTAAGTTAATCAATATTTGGAAATTATATGTATGTAATATTCTCATTCCAGCATTCGCAGTTATTTCAAAACCATCTGACTTCATATCTTTATTTTCTACGTATACATCATTTACATAATAAGAATTATAATGATTGTGAGAAACCCAATGGAAACCAAACGCTCCGCCGACAAAAGGACAGAAATCAGTCTTTGAGAATAAGTAATCCCCATAAATATTTATTGCAAATCCTTTACGAATACCGAGCAGCATACCGACGGCATATTCTTCAAGTTCATAATCAAGATGAAGGTTTACAACAAATGAACGGTCATCATTATCATAGCCGTTCTGAGGATAAAGGTAGCCAAATGATAACCCGACATTTTTCCTTGAAGTTCTGCGCAGTGATTCTTTTGTTTCTCCTTCAAGAATATTTCCTACTTCGGCGCTTTGTCCCGCAGACTTAATATCAACTACACTTTTGGCAATTCTTTTCATTACAGTTTCAAGTTCTTCAACATTAGTTGTAGAAATTTGATCAACCAAAACTTCTTTGCCCGAAGAAACATTTACTAGAAAATATTGAACAATAATTTTTTCTCCCAATGCAGCTAAGCTGCATCCTAAGACTTCATCTGCATTTAATTTTTTCCCGGCTTCTACAGCACAATTGGCTTCATTGCAATCTTCACCAGCAAGAGCATCCTTTGTTCGTTTGGCTGAAACAATATCCATTGCGCTGAGTTTGCTGATCTCAATCATTAACAATGATTCGGAAGTTTCTATATAAACCTGGTCAATTCCATTTGAATGAAAAGGTAATATAGCAATCCTGAATATTGTAGAATCCTGAGCTTTGGTTGTAATTACAAATGCAAAACATATAATTAAAAGAGCGGTGAGTGATGTTAGCTTTTTCATATTCCCCTTTTAGAATATTTATGATTCCATTTTTTATTTACACTGCAAACAAGCTTAATATTTTCTTGAAAGTCAATCTGAAAATTTTGGAACTGTGAAGTGAAGAAAATTATTGCGGTTTGGCAAGTAAATGTGGTTTGCTCTAGTTTACTCAAATTTAGAATATTTTATTAAGTCACTAAGTGTTCGTGACTTCAACCAGGATCCTTGATTGTCCCGTAGATTTACAGGATCTACAATAATTCTTTACATTTCAATTAGTATCCTTCGTAATATCATCAAAAAACAATTCGAGTGCCTTATGATTCCTGATTATACCGATACATCGGTTTATAATTCGTGAAATTTTTCAAGAACTGCCCATTTAACCTATCAAAAATTTTTCAATCTCATTTTCATATAAACTAATTTACTGTAGCATGATGCTTGCATGAAAGAGATATTGGAACAAAATCTTTTCACTACCAAAATTTAATACCCGGCTGCATTCATTTGACTTAATATAAAAGTTAGAAAACATTTACATTATATAACAGAGCCCATTATTATTTTACCATCTTTGGGAGTTATACGGTTAAATATCGTTCTTCAGTAAAAATATCTATGATACCATAATCCCACGTGTTGTAGCTTTAGAGTTACCTGAAATCTATAAATAGAACTGTTTTGTTATAAATCCGAATTAGAATTCATACGAACAGTTGTTGTTGAGTCCGCCTTAACCATTCTTAAGACTTTAAGAACATGATCATTTACATTTATCTATTGAATTCTTTTGAAAGTTAATCTTTAATTGAAGAAGAATCATCTAATAACAGTTCCTATCGAAGGCTAATAAAGCAGATTCTAAGATAATTATCCATTTTCAATCGAAAATTCGATATTGCCCTTATTGTATAAGGCGACTCTTAAAAATATGGTTTATGAGTAAAAGTTCAGGAATGTTCCTTCTATTCGATTCAATATCATCTTCCTTTCCTGCAAATGTAAGTATATTCATAAAATGACGATTAAATCACAGATGGATATAATGCGAATCCAAGTTGATATGTTTTTCTTCTTGATTTAATTTCCGAACAATTCACTATAAAATCTGTTTCAATTCGATTTTAATATTCATAATTCGATATTTAAATCTATTCATTAAATAAAACGTGTTCTAAAAACAATCTGAAGCCTGCTTTGTTGAACCACTTCGTGACAAAATCTTCTTCACTAACTCAATATCATCTTTCGAAGTAACTTTAAAATTAAAAACAGAACCTTCAACAATATTTGCTTTAATTCCAATTCTGCTTACAAGCATAGATTCATCTGTTCCGTAATAATTTTCTTTGTAAGCTTTGTCCATCGCTTTCTTGCAAATCTTTATACTTAAAAACCTGGGGAGTTTGGACATAATAAACTTCATCACGGTTAAGATATTCTTCTACTCTTACTTTTCCTTTTACAAGAGTATCTTTTGCTTTAATGCAGACAAGTGCATTTCCTTTTTTCTTTGCGGTAATTAAAGCCGTGGTTAAAACATTTGCGGGGAGTAATGTGCGGGCGGCATCGTGAACGGCAACAAGATCATTAAGCGAGGGAGAAGACAAAGAACAGAGAGCATTATAAACAGAATCCTGTCTTTCTCTTCCCCCTTCGACAATTGAAACAACTTTTGATAATTTATATTTAGCAACTAATCTCTTAAGCTTGTTAATATATAACGGGTCCGCAGGAATTATAATTTCATCAACAAGTCTGCACTTCTGGAAAGTTTCGAGTGTATAAACAATAAGCTCTTTCCCGTTGATCTTCAGGTATTGCTTTGGAGTTTTTATCCCGCTGCGTTTACCTTTTCCACCTGCAGGAATTATTGCATATACTTTCATATAATAAGCATTGCATCGCCATAGCTTAAGAACCGGTATTTATCTTTCATGGCTTTCTTATAAGCTTTCATAATAAAATCTGTACCCGCAAAAGCACAGGCAAGCATAAGCAATGTTGATTCTTCTGCATGAAAATTTGTTATAAGCTTATCGACAATTTTAAAGTCATAATAAGGATAAATAAATTTATCTGTCCATCCCCTGCTTGGCTTTACTCTTCCTTCTGCTGTAACACTTGTTTCAAGAGCACGGGTAGAGCTGGTTCCTACAACAATAATTTTTTTCTTTGCATCCATTGCTTTGTTTATTAACTCAGAGGATTTAGCCGGAATTTCATAAAATTCAGAATCCATTTTATGCTTGGTAAGATCTTCAACTTCAACAGGTCTGAAAGTTCCGAGCCCTATATGAAGAATAACAGGAACAATTGTTATTCCCTTAGCCTTAATTTTAGCAAGCAATTTGGGTGTAAAATGGAGTCCGGCAGTCGGCGCTGCAACAGAACCATCAACTTTAGCATAAACTGTTTGATAGTTTTCTTTATCAGCAGCTTCCGGCTCTCTTTTTATATATGGAGGAAGCGGTGTTAAACCAATTTTTTCCACAGCTTTAAAAACATTATTCGGCTGATTAAAACGAACAGTCCTTCCGCGTGAAGTGGTGTTATCAATAACTTCACACCAAAGTTTATCATTAAAATAAATTTTATTGCCAATCCTTACTTTTCTTGCAGGATCAACAATTACATCCCAGATGCTTTCTTCTGCATTAAGTTCCCTGAGAAGAAAAACTTCGATCTTTGCATTAGTCTTTTCCTTTTTACCGTATAGCCTTGCCTGGAATACTCTCGTCTCGTTAACTACAAGTACATCCCCTTTATCCATATAATTGACAACATCACTAAATTTTTTACTTGTAATTTCCTGGGTTTCTCTGTCCAAAAGCATTAGTTTGGCTTTGTCTCTTGGAGAAACCGGGTGCTTAGCAATCGCATTTTTAGGAAGATTGTACTTGAAATCTGATAACTTCATTTGTGTTCCTTTGTTTAACTCTTATTATTAAAGCGGAGAGATTATTCCCTCCGCTTTTTGTTTTTTTATGATTATTTCTTCTTAGAAGATTTTTTCTTTTTGTTCTTTCCGGATTTTCCTTTTTTACTTTTCATCTCTCTAACAACTGCTCTTGCTGCTGCAAGACGTGCAATTGGAACTCTGAAAGGAGAACAGCTTACATAGTTGAGTCCTGTCCTGTGGCAGAATTCCACGGAATCGGGTTCGCCGCCATGTTCGCCGCAGATACCGACTTTAAGATCAGGTCTTGTTGATCTTCCTCTTTCTGTTCCCATCTTCACTAATTCACCAACTCCTTCAAAGTCAATTACTTCAAAAGGATCATTTACAAGAATATCCTTCTGAACATAAAGTGGAAGGAATTTTCCTGCATCGTCTCTTGACAAACCAAAAGTAGTTTGTGTAAGATCGTTTGTACCGAAACTGAAGAACTCTGCATTCTCTGCAATCTTGTTTGCAGTTATTGCGGCTCTTGGCAATTCGATCATTGTTCCTACAAGATATTTTACTTTCTTTCCTTTCTCCTTAATAACATCTTCAGCAACTCTTCTTGCAATCTTTTCCTGCAATTTGAATTCGTTGATGTGACCTACAAGCGGAATCATTATTTCAGGTTTTACTTTTATTCCTTTTGCAGCAACGTTGCAGGCAGCTTCCATAATTGCACGAACCTGCATTTCTGTTATTTCAGGATAAACTATTCCGAGCCTGCATCCTCTGAATCCAAGCATAGGATTGAACTCGTGAAGACTCTCGATCTTTGCTTTTAATTTACTTTCATCTATTCCTAGACTTTGTGCAAGCTCAGTGATTTCTTTATCTGCATGAGGTAAGAATTCATGCAAAGGAGGGTCGAGAGTTCTTATTGTTACAGGACGACCTTCCATCACTTCAAAGATTCCTTCAAAGTCACTTCTCTGCAAAGGAAGAAGTTCATCGAGGGCTTTCTTCCTGTCTTCAATAGAATCTGAAACAATCATTTTTCTTACAGAAAGAATTCTGTCTCCGCCGAAGAACATATGTTCTGTTCTGCAAAGACCAATACCTTCAGCACCGAATGCGATTGCATTTGCAGATTGATCAGGTTGATCGGCATTAGTTCTTATGTTGAGTTTTCTTAGTTTATCAGCCCATTTCATTAAGCTATCGTAAGTACCAAATACTTCCGATTCTTCAGGCTTAAGAGTTTTTGTGATAAGGACCTGTATAACTTCTGAAGGCTTTGTTTCAAGTTTACCAACGATAACTTCGCCGGTTGTTCCGTCTATTGAGATATAATCGCCGGCATTAACTACAATTCCGTCTTTTCCATCAACAGTAATCTTACCTTCTTTATAATTTATTTTTAATGAACCGCAGCCAGCGACACAAACTTTACCCATTTGTCTTGCAACAAGTGCAGCGTGTGATGTCATTCCGCCTCTTGCAGTTAAGATACCTTCGGAAGCATCCATTCCTTTTATGTCTTCGGGAGAAGTTTCTATTCTTACAAGAATAACAGGATCACCTTTCGCTGCCATTTCAACTGCATCCTGGGCACTTAAAGCAACTTTGCCGGAAGCAGCACCGGGACCAGCATTCAAACCTTTGGCAAGAAGCTTTCCGCTATCAACTGCTTTTCTCTTTTGTTCAAGGTCGAAGATAGGTCTTAATAACTGGTTAAGCTGGTTCGGTTCAATTCTGAATATTGCTTCTTCTTTATCAATTAATTTTTCTTTCACCATATCAACAGCCATTTTAATAGCAGCAAAGCCGGTTCTTTTACCAACGCGGCATTGAAGCATCCATAATTTTCCCTGCTGAATAGTGAACTCGACATCCATCATATCTTTATAATGTTTCTCAAGAATTTTTCTTATCCCATCGAGTTGTTTATAAATTGTAGGATTATCATCTCTAAGATTTTTTATAGGCAAAGGAGTTCTTGCGCCCGAAACAACATCTTCTCCCTGAGCATTAAAAAGATACTCACCGTAGAAAACATTTTCGCCTGCAGCAGGATCTCTTGTAAAGGCAACACCTGTTCCTGAATCTTCGCCCATATTACCAAATACCATCGACTGAACGTTAACTGCAGTTCCCCATTCCGCGGGAATTGCATGAAGTTTACGATAAGTAATTGCTCTATCATTCATCCATGATCCGAATACAGCACCAACTGCGCCCCAGAGTTGTTCCATTGGATCTGTAGGAAAATCGTAACCGGTTTTTTCTTTAATCGCAGCTTTGAATTCTTCAACCAGGTCCATTAAATCTTCGGTTGTAAGTTCGGTATCGAGCTTAACATTTTTAGAATGTTTTTTTCTTTCGATAATAACTTCAAAAGGATCTTCTTCAAGCTTTGACTCAGGTTTTAATCCAAGTACAACATCGCCGTACATTTGAACAAAACGTCTGTATGAATCATAAGCAAAACGCGGGTTGTTTGTTTTTTCAATTAATCCTTTAACGGTTTCATCATTCAAACCGAGATTTAGAACCGTATCCATCATTCCCGGCATAGAAGCTCTTGCACCGCTTCTTACAGAAACCAGCAAAGGATTCTTAGCATCTCCGAACTTTGCACCCATAATTTGTTCAACTTTCTTAAGTGCAGCCTGAACCTGTGCTTTTAATTCCTTAGGATACTTTTTCTTGTTACCATAATAGTATGTACATACTTCAGTTGTGATTGAAAACCCGGCAGGTACCGGTAAACCGATATTAACCATTTCCGCAAGGTTTGCACCTTTGCCTCCTAAAAGAGCTTTCATTTCAGATTTACCGTCGGCTTTTTTACCGCCGAAAAAGTAAACGTATTTCTTTTGCTTGGACATTATTTAATCATCCTCCGATCTTTGTGTTTAGTATAGTTTTTTGATGACATCGTTTATCAATTCAAATTATTTAGAATAAATTCTTTGAATCTTTCTTCTTCATCAAGTTTAAGTTCAATTTTAAGATAAAAAATATCTATGTCGTCTAGTTCTTTTGCAAATTCCATCAGCTTAACTGAATCTTTTTGTGTTGTTACAACCGAATGAGAATTTGTTGCATAAAATTCTTTCCTGATTTTTTGAATATCCTTTATTGAATAATCCTTGTGATCTACAAATATTATTTTGTTCTGTGTATCAACCTTCGCCTGGTTTAATATATTTACGAAAGAAAAAGGATTTGCAATACCGGCAACCACCAGGCTTTTCTGCTCCTGAAATTCTTCTATTCCATATTCTGTTTTCCTCTTCATATCTACAAACCCGATCGTCTTATAATAAGCAGTAAACACTTCCTTCTTTTCAAAATATTCTTTTAGCTGATTCGGAATTTCTGTTTTCGAGGAAAATTTCCGGTTTATGATAATTACATTTGCCCTTTTAACAGAATCAAAAGGTTCTCTCAAATTTCCTGTCGGAAGCAAAATATGATTCGGGAAAACAGACTCGTTCAAAAATTTTTGCTCAAATATTAAAATATCAATGTCTCTGTGAATCCATCTGTGTTGAAATCCATCATCAAGCAGAACAGTATTAATACCGGTCTCTTTAATCAATCTCTCAGCACCTTCATACCTGTTTTCAGATACGGCCGCAGGAATTTTACATTCATTTACTGTATAAAAGATTTCATCCCCTGCTTCATCAACTGAAGCAAAGATTTTTTTACCGTCAGCAACAAGTTTATAACCTGATGTTCTACGCCCGTAGCCTCTGCTTAACACACCGACTTTTTTCTTTTCCTGCTTCAAAAAGCCGGCTAAAAATATAACTAAAGGCGTTTTGCCGGAACCGCCGGTTGTTATATTGCCAACAGATATAACCTTTGCGTCGACACGTTTACTGCTAAAAACATTCTTATCAAAGAACAAGTTTCTAATCCTTATTACAAGAAAATAAACCGCAACAAAAGGAAACGATATAATTCTTAAAAAGTACATCAAACATATTTGTTTACAGCCCGCATTATTGCAAGCTTAAAATCTTTCTGCCTTAACCTGAAGTTCATTCAATTTTGCTTCGCACATATTTATCATTTCCGAAGTTGCTTCGTAATCAAGATTTTTATCTATAATAATTGGCTCAGAATAAATAGCATTTGCTTTAGAAAAAAATGCAGGTATCTGGAAACTGTCCCAGTTTCTGAGTACTCTCTTTTTGTTATAACCAACACCAATAAGAACCAAAGGTAAACCACTTTTCTTTGCCGTAACAACCGCACCGGCTTTAAGTTTTTTTGCCGGACCTCTTGGACCATCCGGTGTTATTGCAACTGAGTTTTTATTCCTTGCATAATCTACCATAATTCCCAGGGCTATTTCACCTCCCGATGAACTCGAGCCTCTGATAACCTGGTAGTTCCAGCTTTTTAAAAGCCTCGCAAGTAAATCACCATCTTTACTTTTGCTTGTTAAAGCCGCAACATTCTTATTCCTGTTTAAATGCCATGGAAGCAGCATGGTACCATGCCAGAAAGCAAAGATGAAATTTTTATTTTCTTTTGCCAATTGCTCCAAAGTCTCACTGTTTGTTACAGTAACTCTTAAAGTTTTACAAAGAACACTTACGGCTATACTAATTATATACTGCCCGATTAAACGAAGAAAATCCTGTCTTAACTTTCTAGCCTTCATTTAATAAAGAATAAATTGACTGAGCTGTTCTTTTTGCAGCTCCTTCATTTCCTAGTTTGTTCTTAATCGTCAAAAGTTTTCTTTTAATTGAATCAAGCAAAAAATTATCTGATAATAATTTTTTAACTTCGTTGTATATTGATTCCGGGTTAACATTATGCTGAATTAATTCCGGCACAACATTCTCACCTAAAATTATATTTGCCATTCCAATGCTTTTAAGTCTGACAAGACTTTTACTGATAAAATATGTAAGCGAACTTGTCTTATAAACAATCACCATCGGCAAACCGAATAAACCCGATTCTAAAGTTGATGTGCCGGATTTAATTAGTCCAACCTTAGAATATTTCATCAGTTCATAATTTCTGTCTTTAATTACTTTGTATTCACTAAATGGAGAAATTTCATCAAACAATTTTTCATCAATATTTGAAGCTCCTGCCACAATAATTTGAAGATCAAACTCTTTTTTTAATTTTAAAGCTGCTTTTATGCAGGCAGGGAAAATCTTCTCAACTTCAAATTTCCTGCTTCCCGGCAGAATAAGTAAAATATTCTTTGCAGGATCCAGATTATACTTTTTAAGAAATTCTTCTTTTGATAAATATTGGTACTTGCTTATTCTATCAAGCAAGGGATGGCCGACAAATTCAACATCAACTCCGGCATCCTGATAAATTTTTTCTTCAAAGGGAAAAACAACAAACATTTTTTTTACGAGATGTTTAATTTTCTTTATTCTTCCTATTCCCCATGCCCAAATCTGCGGAGAAACATAATAAAGAATTTTGACTCCCAGCGGTTTTATCTTAGCGGCAAAATTAAGATTGAAACCTGGATAATCTATCATAATAACATGTTTAATATTTTTTTCTTTTATCACTTTCTTAAGATCACCTTGTACTTTCTTTACAAAAGGGATATGCCGAACAACTTCTGCAAAGCCGAGAAACGCAAGTCTGTTTATATGACAAATAATTTCAACGCCGGCTTGTTTCATTTTTTCTCCACCGATTCCGAAGAGCTTAATATTATTATCAAGCTGCATCAGTTCTGTGGAAAGCTCTCCGCCAAGTAAATCTCCCGAAACTTCACCGGCAATTATCATAATATTTTGTTCATTCCCTTCCATCAAAATTTCTGAAAGAAAAGATTTTCATGCATCCATGCACTCATACAATCACGCCCTTCCTATAAACCAGAGAAGAAAAATTGTTATCACAATAATACTTATTGCCTGTAAAGTTCTTCTTTCTGATCTGAACCCTGCGTTAAGTTTGAATGAAGGCTGAGGCAAACCGGCAACTCTATAAGAAGTAATCCTTGGTATAAACCGGCGTACATTTGCGGAATATTCTTTATACTGATCACCATATTCTTTTATAAGAAATTCCTCTTCGCTTTTTATTATGAAATAATATTGAACAAAGAAAAAAGCCAGGGCAAAAATCTGCAGATAAGGAAAAATAGCAAAAGACATTATTCCAATTGCCGCATAAATTAATATGTTGCCTAAGTAAAGCGGGTTGCGCAAATGAGCAAAAGGTCCGCTTATAACAAGATAACTTCCTCCCGGCTTATCAGTCGTTCTTGTTTCACTCCCTGCCCAGCTTACACCCCAGAGTCTTATTGATTCACCGATTATTACAATTATAAAACCTACTATCAGGCTCCAGATATTTGCGTTTTCATAAATCAACATAATAATTATAAACGGAAGCGGTGTATAACTCCTGTACTTAAAAAATAAATTGGATAATGACTTGCTGTTCATATAGTTGAGTTATTCCTGGATATAAGCTTCGCGTCTTTTCAATTCCGCCTGGTGGCGTTTCTTTAATCTCTTCTTTACAAGAAGTTTTATCATTATCTGTTTTACATCATCAAAATTATTAAAAGGGAAATAAGATATTCGTTCTTTCTCACAAAATTTTAACAAATCATCTTTTGCAAAGACAAAATCACAATATTGGACAGTGTATTTGTCCGAATTTCCATCACCGATAAAAACAGTATAATCATCATCGCTGCTATTATTAATAATATGATTCCTCTTACAATTAGCAGAGCTCGAAAAATCAAAATCGAGATAAGGAAAAGATGGAATTAATTTATTATCTGAAACTGATAAAGCATTGGCAAAGTATTCTGTATCAATATTTTCACGAGTCAGAATTCTTTTAAGATAATAATCAAAGCCGTCGCTAAGTATGTAATGATCGATTTCATTTTTTCTGCAAAAACTTATAAAATCCGTAAACGTTGAATCTATTTCAATCTGATCTATAAAATCATTCAATTCTTTCTTGGTAATATTTTCTACACTATTACATAATTCAATCCAGCTATCTCTTGCAGAGATTTTGTCGTTCAGTAGATTTTCAATAATGATATTTACTTTTTCTGCATTTCCAAACTGACGAAAGATTGCTTCTCCAACATCTGTAGTTGTAATTGTTCCATCAAAGTCTATAAATATTTTAAATTCTTTTTTCATACTCAAAAGGATTGTCAGGAAGCGACCATTAAATCTTCATTAAACCTAACAGCAACAAGTTTCGAAATGCCTTCCTCCTGCATAGTAACACCATACAAAGTATCGGCAGCTTCCATTGTTCGCTTATTGTGAGTTACAACAACAAACTGTGTATCCTTACTAAAGTCCTTAATTATTTTTGTGAACCTGTCAATATTAGCGTCGTCAAGTGGAGCATCGATTTCATCGAGAACACAGAAAGGACTTGGCTTTACAAGATAAATTGAAAACAAAAGCGCAATAGCCGTTAAAGTTTTTTCTCCTCCCGAAAGAAGTTCAATTGAAGTCGGGCGCTTACCTTTTGGTTTTGCAATAATTTCAATTTTTGCTTCAAGCGGATCGACATTATCTTCAAGTCTCAAATCTGCTTCATCGCCGGGATTAAATAGACTCCTGAAAACCCTGATAAAGTTATCTCTTATTTTGTCAAATGTTTCCATAAAAAGCGATTGAGCAGTAATGTTTATTTCTTCGATGGTCTTCACAATATCTGTTTCAGATTGAAGAAGATCATCTCTTTGTTTTGAAAGGAAATCAAAACGTTCCTTCTCTTCTTCAAACTCCGAGTAAGCAAGTAAATTAATCGGACCAAGATTTTTTATCTGGGTTTTTAAAGTATTTACTTCTTCGGTTCTCAGAGCAAAATCAAAAGTATCAAGATCTTCGAATATTTTTTCTTCAAGAGTAAGTGAATAAGATTCCTTAATATGATCTTTCAGGTTTCCTATTTTTATTCCTAACTCATTTAACTTCATCTCATAAGAATGAATTGCGTCGAGAATTTCTTCTCTCTCTTTTCTTAAATTATTTTGTTCGCCTTCAATATTGCTTATCTTGATTTTAATTTCATTATACTCGACTTCAATTGTTTCTTCTTCCACAAGAAGTTGTTTCTTTACTTCTTCAAGTTCTGCTTTTGCGGATTCTCCCGAACTTATTTCGACAGTTAGTGAAGTCGCCTCTTTAGAAAAACTTCCAATATCATTTTCTCTTTTTTCAATCGTATTGTTTATTGTTTCGATATTTTCTTTTGCACGTTCTATCGTGTTTTCAGTATTTCTCTTTTCACCAAGAAGCCTCTCAATTTCCAGGTTAAGATTATTTAATCCTGTTACTGCCAGGTTAAATTCTTCCTCAATAGATTTAAATTCGTTATCTACAATCTCTCTTCTTTTTTCATTCTCTTCCATTTTCTCTTTCAGGTAAGAAAGATCTTCGCTCATTACTATTCTTTCGTTATCAATCCCGTTCGATTCCGCAGCAAACTCGTGCATGTCCTGCCTGATCTTTTCAATTTCATCGGAAGATTTTTTCTTTTCAAACTCGAACTGAGCAATCTGTTTTTCAATATTTGCAAGATCATTAACAAGCATTCTTCCTTCTTCTGATAAAACTTTCAGGTCAATACTATCAATTTTATCTTCTATTTCTTTAATACCCTCTTGCAATTTTTCGAGTTCTTTCTCACGTTCCGGAAGTTCTGTTTTTATTTTATCCAGATATTGTTTTCTTCCAAAGAGAGAAGTACTTCCTTTAGATAATGAACCACCTTCTATAATACCTGAACTTTCTAGGTAATCGCCTTCGGGAGTAGAAAAATTAAAAGTTTTGTATTTTTGGCTCAGCACAAAAGCAGAATCAAGGGAATCCACAATTGCAGTTCTGATAAGAATTTTATTAAAGAATGATTCCCATTTCTTTTCGGTCTTTACAACATCTTTTGCCCAGCAAATAAAATCATTTTCTTTCGATAATTTCTTGCCACTTCTTTTCACGAAGTAGTTCTGAAGACTTTCAAGAAATCCTGTTTTTTCTGAAGTTCCGTTCTCAGTTAAATAAAATCCTGCTTTACCAATATTATTTTCTTTGAGGTATTTGATTGCCCTTTTTAACTCATCGAAAGAATCAACGAGAACATTGTTCAAACTATTTTTTAGCGCCGCTTCAATTGCAAATTTATATTCGTCAGAAGTATTTCCGGCATAGGCGAGAAGCGTACTTCCGTTTTGTGTCCATTCTTTATTTTCAAGCAAAGCTTTTGCACCGTTTGATATATCCTCGAGATTATCAATGAGAGTCTGAATAAATCCAATTTTATCTATTAATCCATTAATAACAGTTTTTAGATCAAACTCTTTTTCTTTTAAGCCGCTTAATTCTTTTTCCAGGTCCTCTTTTTCTTTCTGCTGTCTTAAATATTCTTTTTCTGAATCTGCCAACTCTGTTTCGGTTTTTGTTTTTTCATCATTTAACTCTCCGATAAACCCTACTGTTTTGGCAATGTTGCTGGTAAGAGTTTCTATTTTTTTATTAGCTTTGTTGATCGTATCGTTCTTTAACTCAATCTGCTTCTCAAGGTTTGCAAGTTCATTTTCCTTATTCGCTATATCCTTAACTTGTTCGACAAGAATCTGGTTATGAGCTTTTACTTCTCCTCTTTTTGCATCGAGTTTTATCTTGAGTTCTTTAACCTCATCTTCAAAATTATTTACATTGGCATTTTTTAAGTTAATTTCATTTTGAATCTTCACAATTACAGCAGAACTTTCTTCAATTGTCTTCCCGGATTTTTCAAGTCTTGTTTTTAATTCCTCAAGTTCCTGCTTGTATCTTACAACATTTTCTTCGAGTGACTTCCTCTTTTCTTCAGTAACAGAAATTTGTCTTTGCAGATTGAATATTTTTTCTCTCTGTTGAGTTACCTCATCACGTTTAAGTCTTAATTTTGCTTCGGCTTCTGCAAGGTGTGCCTTTACATCTTTCATCCTGTCTTCGGATTCAAATAACTTCGATTCAATTCTAATTTTGGCAGACAAATTTTCTTCTTTCTTTTCGCGTGAAGAATTCTTTTCTTTATTGAATAAAGCCAATTCCCTTTCAGAAAGATCAAGTTCCTGTTCTCTTAAAGTAAGGGACAACTTATTATATTTATCTGCTCTTTTTGCCTGGCGCTCGAGAGAGTTTACTTTCTTTTCAACTTCCGTAACAATATCATTTACTCTTGTTAAATCGGATTTCACTTCTTCAAGTTTTCTTAATGCAAGTCTTCTTCTCAGCTTATATTTATTGACTCCAGCTGCTTCTTCAAACATTACTCTTCTTTCCTCTGCTTTATTGCTGAGGATTGTTTCAACCATTTTCAGCTCGATTACAGAATAAGCATTAGCCCCGATTCCTGTATCCATAAAAAGATTTGTAATGTCTTTAAGACGGCAGATATTCTTGTTTAAAAGATATTCGCTTTCGCCTGAGCGAAATATCCTTCTCGTAATTGTCACCTCGGAATATTCGGTTGGAAGAATGCCTTTTGTATTTTGTATGGTAAGTGAAACCTCCGACATTCCCATCGGTTTTTTGTCCGCAGTTCCGTTAAAAATAACGTTCTCCATTTTATCACTTCTTAACGCCGCACTTTTTTGTTCACCAAGACACCAGCGTATTGCATCTACTATATTGGTTTTACCACATCCATTCGGACCGACAACAGAAGTTATTCCCTCGTTAAAATGTATAGCGGTCTTTTGTGCAAAAGATTTAAACCCGAATATTTCAAGTTTGGATAGATACATTGTTACCTGCTAAAAAATTTTATATTGCCTAAGTGTCAGTAGAAGGTAATCAACAAGAGAATTTTTGAATTCATAATATAAAACTGCGGAAGTTAAAATAAATACGACAATTACAATACTGTATAGATAAACGCTTCCCGAAGCCACATCAAAAATAACATAAATGCCCTTCATTAAACGGTAAAAGACCCATACCGCAAATAATATAAGCCCAATATAAATATAAACATTCGCTACATCTGCAGCGAGGAGACGATAAAGTATAATGCCGACCGGGATAAGTAAAACAAAAGGTAAAAAAGCCCAAACAACGGCAAAGTAAATGCTGCTAAAATAAACCCTGTTCTTTATAAAAAGTGATGCAAATCTTATTACAAGTATTACTAAAATTAGCACCACGCAAAAAGAAATGCTTAGCCATAATATTGTGGCAAACGGATTCCATGCAAGATAACTTATTATTCCGGTTAACCAAACACTTCCGAAAGAAAGTATTATTTTTTCAAATACAATATTATCTCTAAGAAAATAAAGAAGAGAGCTAACCATAAGTCCCATTACAACTGCTATGACAAATCCCATTATTGTACTATGATAGCTTGATATAATTCTCTGATCTCTAATATCAGCAAAAAAATTATATGGACGGAACAGCGCACGCGAAATATCTTCTCTGAATTTTCTTCCTGAGTTAACAAGTATTCCAATTATCAATGCCAGTACAAGACCGATTACAATAAAAATAACCGGAGCTTTATCATGCTTGCTTCCGATCGGTATAGTTACTCTTTCAGTATTCTTTAATTTTGATTTTACAACTTTGAAGCTAAGATGTTCTGTTTTCCTGTCTTCATCAATAAGTCCAATCCTATAAATATTATTTTCATCATAGCCGGAAAGAAATGACTTATAATCGCCCCTGTAATCGAACATAGAATTAATAAAATATCCAACTGCGTTAGTTTTGGAAAAAGTATCGATAAAATCCTCAAAATATTTTGCCTGTGCTTCGTAAGAATAATCGTTAACATATCCGCTTGTGTTTCCGGCATTTACAAAATAAGTTGCTTCACTAATAAACACTCTGCCATTATCAAGTTTTTTCGATAGTAAATTGAGTTGTGTCGTATCATTATCTAATGAATTGTTAACAAGCTCGACTCCATATAAATCAAGATCGTTATTAAAAGGAAGATCGAATCCGGCGAATGAAGCATAAGTAAGTAAACCTTTTTCTTTCTTTGCCACACTTTCCAAAGCTTCAAGTAATGTACGGTGTTCATCTAAATCAGGAAGATATGAACTTCCTAAACCGATTGCAGTAAAATCCCAGAAATTTTTATATCCTTTAATAAATTCAGATAAATAATTTTTGCTCCTCGTAATAAAATTAGGATTCGAGGCAAGGTCTGAAGGGATTGAACTAATTGGAATTTCCAGAAAAGAAAGCAGTCCATACTTTTCACATAACCTGAGATAGTAAGGATTCGGAACAGACTTTGCAAATCTTACACAGTTAAATCCCGTTGAAGCAATTAACTTTATATCTTTTTCCATTTGATCCAGCGTTGCCAGGTCACCATTCTGCCCAAATGAGGGAACATAGGTAGTCCCCTTAAAAACAAATGGTTGGTTATTTAATGTAAGATTATTATCACCCGGAGACAGAAAATATATCGAAATATCTTTTCTTACTTTATCTATTAATTCATCTCCTCTGGTAAGTAAGACTTCTATATGGTAAGATTGTGGTAACTCGGGAGACCATAATGATGGATTTGATAATTCGATAACATCCGTAAATTTTTTCTGCTCATTTTTGTTGAGTTGGAAAGTCTGCTTTTTGTTTTTTACAGAACCAGACATATCGGGATTATAAACTGTAACCGCCAACTCAAAATCTTTTGGTTTATGAAGACTGTCTGTTATATCCTTAAATTCCTTATTCTCAATTAAAGCGCCAATATTTAACAAAACCTTTTTTGATTTCGGATCAGAAGAATAATTAAAGTTAGTTTCTGTTACGGAGATGTTAGGTATTAGGTGAAGATATACATCTCTTATAATACCTCCATAATTCTCGGGGAACAGAAATCTTTGCTTAACGGGGATTGTACTTTCTGAATCTAATTTATAAGAGAGTTGTACACTAAGAACATTACTTTTTTCACTATTCAAAATATCTCTTGGTAAATCAACAGTAAAAGGATAGGCTCCGCCTCTGTGCCTGTAAATAACAATATTGTTTACAACAATGTCGGCGTAATAATTAAGTCCTAAAAAAAATATTTTAAACTTGTAATCTGCAACCTGTTCTTTGGTAAGATTGAAACTTTTCTCAAAAACGAGGTCGGCATCTCCCTTAAAAACGGAAGGGACACTTATTGAAATTTTCTTCGCATCTTTTTCTTTTGCAGAATATACAATCCATTTCCCATCAAGAGAGATTATATGCCTCGTTTCACTCAAATCAAAAAAAACAGAATCAGAAAAATCCGATTTGTATCCGGGCAGTTCTTTGAAGACTATTTGTGAAAAAGATGTATCCCCCAAAACCATAAGAAAGAGTATGAAAGAACAAATAAATTTGGGAAATCCCATCCGGTGCTGAGTGTCCTAAGTTATTAAAAATTGAGCTTCTAAATATACTAACGAAACGAGGGGAAAGCAACGAATTAAGGCTTTTTCGGCTGTTTTGTTACGAGTAGGGACAGGTTTGTAACCTGTCCCTTATAAAAAAATTAAGCTGCTTTAATTATTGCAATAAAAGAATCCGCTTTAAGGCAGGCTCCACCAACAAGGGCGCCATCAACATCGGGCTGTGAAAGCAACTCAGATGCGTTATCGGGTTTTACACTTCCACCATATTGAATTGTAAGATCTCCTGCAATTTGGGATGAAAATTTATTGCTAATAAAATCCCTTATAAATTTATGCACTTCCTGTGCCTGCTGCGGTGTAGCATTTCTGCCGGTACCAATTGCCCAGACAGGTTCATAAGCTATAATTATTTCAGTCATGCTTTCTTCAGAAATATCTTTAAGTCCATTTTCAACCTGGGACCTGATAACCTGCATTGTTGTGCTTTTTTCTCTTTCTTCAAGTGTTTCGCCAACACAGAAAATTACTTTAAGCTTGTGTTCCAAAGCTTTTTTTATCTTTTTGTTTATCATTTCATTTGTCTCTTTGAAAATAGTTCTTCTCTCAGAGTGACCAAGAATTACATACTCGCAACCTACGCTCTTTAACATCGGTGCCGATATTTCAGCGGTGTAAGCCCCACTATCTTCAAAGAACATATTTTGTGCGCCAAGTTTTACGGATGTATTCTTTATTAAGGTACTTGCTTCACTTAAAGATGTATAGGGAGGACAAATAATAACATCACAATTTAATTCCTGGTTAGATAATCCGCCGGTTAATTTTGTAATAAGATTCTGAGATTCGGTCAAATCATTATTCATTTTCCAGTTTCCGGCAATAACTTTTTTCCTCATTAAAAACTCCTCTGTAAAAAAATATATAAATACAATTCAAAATTACTAAAGTGTTCAAACTGTTCAAACTTATTGAACAGTGCAAAAGTGAAATAATAAAATTATCTTCTCTTACCAAAAATATTATTTATGAAAATCAAAGAACTTCCTAAGCAAGTTATACTCCTCGGATTTGTTAGTCTTTTTACAGACATGGCGAGCGAAATGTTATATCCCGTCACTCCGATTTTTCTTACAGTGGTGCTCGGATCATCAATGGCTGTTGTAGGACTGATTGAAGGAATAGCCGAATTAACCGCAGGTGTTTTAAAAGGTTATGCAGGTAATCTTTCAGATAAATTAAGAAAACGTTCTATTTTTGTTGTAATTGGTTATTCAATTTCTGCGCTCTCAAAACCTTTTCCGGGAATCTTTCCATCAATAGGAGTTGTTGCTGCTTCAAGAACAACCGACAGAATCGGGAAAGGAATAAGAACTGCACCGCGCGATGCTTTGCTCGCAAGTTATACAAATAAAAATACCGGCGCTGTTTTTGGTTTTCACCGGGGAATGGATACACTTGGGGCGGCTATAGGACCATTGACTTGCCCTTTTGTTGCTAAGTGTATATCCAAATAATTACCAGCTTATTTTTTTAATAGCGTTTGTTCCATCTCTCATTGCCGTATCTATAACACTTACTGTTCGGGATAATGTTATTGTAAAAGATAAAAAGGATAGAAAAAATCTTTTTGTTTTCTTTAAGGAATCTTCAAAAACATTTAAGCGAGATAATTTTACTCTTAACTTTGTTTGCACTTGTAAACAGCAGCGATGTTTTCTTAATACTTAAATCAAGAGAGATAACAAGCTCAAGTTCACTCGCAATAATCGGTTACGTATTTTATAATCTTGTTTATGCTTTTGCTTCCTATCCGATAGGAAAAGTTTCTGACAAACTTGGCAAAAAGAAAATACTAATTACAGGCTTTATTATTTATTCTTTTGTTTATCTCGGATTTGCTTTAGCAGATAATCTTACAATTATTTTTCTATTATTTGCTTTTTATGGTATCTATGCCGCATCAACAGAAGGAATTGCAAAAGCCTGGGTATCGGATTTAATTCCGGATGAAAACAGGGGAAAAGCAATCGGCATTTTAACTATGACGACAAGCATTGCAATTATGCTCGGTTCTTTTTTAGCCGGCATACTTTGGGATAAGTTTGGATCCACAGTTCCATTTTTGTTCTCATCTCTAATCAGCATTTTTGTTGCAATAATATTTATCTTCATAAAAGATGAAGAAACTATTGCGCTCAATTAATTGTGACATTTATTTCCCTATCCTAAGTTTCCACTTATAATACCACTTCATTGTATATAGCGTTTTTCTTATTTTAATATCTTAAAATTGATATGAAAAACAACACTAGAAAAGCCATAATTGCTTTGAGCGGAGGAATGGATAGCTGTGTAAGCACAGCAATCGCAAAGCTTGAGTATGATGAACTATACGCTTTCCATGCAAACTACGGACAGAGAACTCTTAAAAGAGAATTACGGGCTTTTAATGAAGTGGCCGATTACTTCGGTATAAAAGAAAAACTAACTGTGGATTTTACTCATCTTACACAAATCGGCGGTTCATCTTTAACAGATAAAAATATTGAAGTAAGCAAAGCCGATCTTTCAAACAAAGAGATACCAACTTCTTATGTTCCTTTCAGAAATGCAAATATACTTTCTGCCTGTATAAGCTGGGCTGAAGTAATAAATGCAGAAGCAATTTTCATTGGTGCCGTTTATGAAGATTCATCCGGATACCCCGATTGCAGACCTGAGTTTTATAAAGCTTTTGAAAAAGTAATCGACATCGGAACAAAACCATCAACAAAAATAAAAATTGTGACTCCCGTTATTTGTTTTTCAAAAGATGAGATTGTTAAAAAAGGTATTGAGCTTAATGCACCATTTCATTTAACATGGTCATGCTACCAGGATGAAGAAACAGCCTGCGGAGTTTGCGATAGCTGCGCTTTAAGATTAAGAGCTTTTCAGAAAGCAGGAATCGAAGATCCAATAAATTATAAAGTAAGACCAAATTATTTATTACAGAACTAATGCGGATAAATATTTGAGATTTGAGTTTTGAAATTTGAAATTTTAGGAAAACAATGGCTGACAAAAATTTATTAGAAGTATTTAAGAATGAACATCCGAACAGGGATTATAACATAATTCATGAGGCACCGGAGTTTACCTCTGTCTGTCCTAAAACCGGGCAGCCCGATTTCGGTAAGATAACATTAGAATATATACCCGATGAACTTTGTGTAGAATTGAAATCGCTGAAACTTTATTTTAATTCCTACAGGAACGACGGCATATTTTATGAAAGTGTTACAAATAAAATATTAGATGACCTGGTCGAAGCCTGCAAACCTCGTTATATGCTTATTACTTCGGAGTTTAATGTGAGAGGCGGAATTTCATCTACCATTGAAGCAGAATATATAAAAGAATAACTTAGTGATAAAGTAAAGAATTCTATATGACAATGATAACTTCATTAAAAGAAGACTTCTTAAAAAGAAGAGATTTGCTGTTCCGAAGTATTCTGAGGTGGGATGACGATCTTAAATTCAGTATTGAATACAGCCTGCTTGTAGAAGAGTTTATCCGCACAGTCGCAGAACACAACAATTATAATTTTGCTTTAGCCTCAGCGGGAAGTTTCAGCCGGAGAGAACTTTCTCCTTTTTCTGATATTGATCTCATGTTTATTTCAGAATCCGTGGAAGGAAATGAAAAAGATATTACCCAGTTAGTTACAAAACTCTGGGATTACGGAGTTGAGGTCTCACATACAGTTAGAGACTATTCCGATCTTGCAAAATATTTAGATGACGATCTTCATACCTTCACACAATTCATTGAAACACGTTACCTGTTTGGTTCTGAAAAAATATATAATAAATGGAATGAATTACTACTTGCGTTACTAACTGACGATGAAAAAGCCGAGCTGGTTCAAAAACTATTTGAGGACACACAAGCCCGGTACGAAAAATATGGAGAGTCTCCCAAGATGCTTGAGCCTAACGTAAAACTTTCTGCCGGGGGATTAAGAGATTTCCAAACAATTGAATGGATGTATATACTAAAAAATAAATTACTTCTGAATAAGCAGAATGAATGCAGCCAGGCAGAAATTTTTATTCAACAGCTTAAAGACAGTAATTATGTAACCGAAAAAGAATGCGATAGTGTCTTTCACAGCTATGAATATATAGTTTCAATTAGAAATCTTATCCATATTTTTTCTGACCAGAAAAACGACCGGTTAGAATTTAACTTACAGAAAAAAATTGCCGACCTTTTATCGAACCAGAAAGACGGTCTTGCAACTTTGATGCAAAGATACTTTGTGGCAGCGACAGCTATTAACAGGTTTTCAAAATCTTTGGCAAGAAAATTCACTGAAGATTTTGTAAGTCCATTGCCAGACTCGCTCGCAATAGAACTTGATGATGATTTTTCTCTTAAAGGAAAAATAATTTATCACCGGGGTAAAGGTTTGCTTTTATTATCAGATGTTTTCCGCTGTTTTTATTATAGCGGTTTATATAGCGCCCGTTTCGATGATTACCTTCGTTCTCTTATAATTGAAACCACAGAACGCTATACAAATGAACGACATCCGGAAGCTGAGTCATCCGTTTTTTTCAGAGAAATATTAAAGCTTCCCAAAAATACGGGAATCACGTTAACAAATATGAATGAGCTCGGGGTTCTTGCCGCTTTCATGCCGGAATTCAAAGATCTTGTAGGATTTTTACAACACGGCGTTTACCACAACTACACGACTGATGAACACACATTACTTACTATACAAAATGTTGAAAAGCTTGAAAAAGATACATCAAGCCTGGGAAAAATCTTTAACAATTTGAAAGATAGAGAAATTCTTTACCTCGCTCTTTTGTTTCATGATATTGCAAAACCGATTAA
Organism: uncultured Ignavibacteria bacterium; assembly: GCA_963727535.1. Classification (GTDB taxonomy): domain Bacteria; phylum Bacteroidota; class Ignavibacteria; order Ignavibacteriales; family Ignavibacteriaceae; genus RBG-16-34-14. The sequence continues at coordinate 455,368 of CAVSGR010000006.1, read as the reverse complement.
CATTTCCGGACACGAAATTATCGGTGCTGAAATGGCTTCTTCAATTATGCACAGACTAGGATACAGTGAAGAAGAAATTGAGCAGGTGACTTTCCTCGTAAGAAATCATTTAGCAATGGAACAGGTAGCATTTAGAAGAAATTTAAATGATGCTGAAACTCTTAACAATTTTACATCAAAATTTAAATCCGTGCAGGAATTAGATTATCTTTATCTCGTTACTTATGCAGATCTTTCCGCTGTAAATCCTGCTGTTTGGACCTCATGGAAAAGCGAGCTGCTTTCTGAACTTTACCGGAAAGCGGAATCTATGCTTGTCGAGCAAATAACCGGTGAAGAACTTCTGATGACAAGCACTTATATCCTTCCGCAGGAAATTACAAAACACTCTTCTATTATTTCAGAAAAACATGTTAAGGAACATATTGATTCAATAAATGATATTGCTTATGCTCATAACTTCTCAGAAGAAGAAATTGCCCGGCACATCGAAGAGATACAAAAAGGAGTTAAGATATCCACGTTATTCAAAGAGCTTCCCGATTTTACAAATGTAACAGTTATTACAAAAGATTTCCCCTCCCTCCTTTCAAGACTTTGCGGCGTTTTTTCAATTAACGATGCAAACATTCACGATGCTAAAATCTTTACAAGGAAAGACAGTATTGTTATAGATACCTTTAATGTTTCCGACTTCAGAACACATCAGAAAATAGAAACAGAGAGATATCAAAAAATAAGGAAGGATCTTTTCGATGTAATTACCGGCTTACTGGAATTAAGCCAGGAATTTGCAAAAATGAAAAGCCGCTGGTGGAGAATTGAAAATAAATTTTTCAAAAGATCCGGCAAAGTAAAAATTGTTTTTGAAAATCATGAGAAATACACGATACTGGATATTTTTTCGCCGGACAGACTTGGATTCTTATACCAGGTTACAAGAAAAATGAATGAACTTGGTTTAATGATATACTTCGCAAAAATTTCTACAAAAGGTGATGATATCGTTGACTCCTTTTATGTTTTAGACAGAAACGGGAAAAAAATATCTCCCAACGATTATGAATTAATTATCACCGAACTGACAAGCACAATAAACCAACTATTATAAAGCTGAATTGAGCAATACAGAAAACGATAAACCTATAGGGATTTTTGATTCCGGAATTGGTGGCTTAACAGTTGTAAAGAGATTTCTAACTTCCCTTCCAAATGAAAACATAGTTTACTTTGGAGACACTGCACGCGTACCTTACGGTTCAAAATCAAATTCTACTGTAATTGAGTACTCGCTGCAGGATGCAAAATTTTTACTTAGCAAAAATGTTAAAGCAATTGTAGTCGCATGTAATACAGCTTCTTCAGTAGCAATTGAAGAACTCAGAAACGCTTTTGATATCCCGATAATCGGAATGATAGGACCGGGTTCCAGAGCAGCTCTGAAAGAAACAAAAAATAAAAGAGTTGGGGTTATCGGAACCTATTCAACTATAGGGAATAAAGCTTATTCCAAAAGATTAAAATTTCTTGATCCTTTAGTTAAAGTTTTTGAAAAAGCCTGCCCTTTGTTTGTTCCCCTTGCCGAAGAAGGATGGATTAAAGAAAATGCTACTTATGAAATCGCAGAAGAATATCTTAAAGATCTGAGAGACAAAAAAATAGATACCCTTGTTCTTGGTTGTACGCATTATCCCATCTTATCGAAAGTTATCCAAAAAGTAATTGGAACTAATGTTAAGCTGATTGATTCCGGCGTAGCATCGGCAGAAATAGTTAAAGAAGAACTAATGAAGAATAATCTACTTTCGGAGAGTAAATCAAAAGGGCAATCAACATTTTATGTAAGTGATATTCCTGCAAAGTTTAAGGAAATTGCAGAATTATTCCTTGGGAAGACTGTAAGTGAAGTAAATAAAGTCGATCTCGAGATTCTAACCGCATCAACACTCTAAATCAGTTTTCAAACATCTTTTTCAATTCATTATGTTCTTTGGTTACACCAAGAGCCAGCATTAATTTTATTCTTGCCTTTTGTCCATTAAGAAAATCCGTAAAGATCACTCCTAGCTCATTCAGCCATTTGCCTGCACCTGGATAACTGTAGATATCTTCTGTTTCTCCCGCCGGACATCTTGATACAAGAACAACAGGAATATTTTTTTCAACAGCATACTTAATTCCCTCAAAAGCAGCAGGTGGAACATTCCCAACTCCGAGTGCCTCTACAACAATTCCTTCCACTCCGCTGTCTGCAGAAAACTTAAAAAACTTTTCATTCATTCCTGCATAGACTGTTAGCAAATCTACATTAGAAACAACTTTATCTGTATCGATTGTTTCAAGTTTTTTCGGAGAACGATTAATAACAACTTTACCATCCTGCATAATACCTAAGTTTCCGAAATCAAGAGAGCGAAAGCTGTCAATTTCTTCCGTGTAGATTTTTGTTACTTCGCTTGCGGCATTTATTTCTCCATTTAAGCAAACTAGAACGCCAAGACCTTGTGACTCTTTATTCAAACAAACTTTTATTGCATCCATAAGATTTTTCGGTCCGTCCCAATCTGGTTCAGAGCTGTTCTTCATAGAACCGATAACAACAATCGGAGTTTCTGTTTTTATTGTTAGATCTAGAAGATAAGCTGTTTCTTCAAGCGTATCAGTTCCGTGAGTTACAATTATTCCTTTGTACTTATCTTCTTTTAAGAATTCTTTTATCTTTCCTGAAAGTTTGAGCATTAATTCCGGCGTCATATGCGGTCCCGGATATTTGCCAAAATCATAGCAATCTAGTTTTGCTAATTCTCTTGCTTCGGGAATTTTCTCAAGAAGCTCTTCACCGGAAAAATATGGAACAGCACCACCGGTATTTTCATCAATCATCATTGAGAAAGTGCCGCCCGTAAAAACAATTAATATTTTTTCCATTTAGTTTAGATTAATTTGTTATCTCAAATATATCATTTTTAAGTCTTTTTAAAACAAATACTCAATCATTTTGACTTGAAGTAGTTTAATTTTAACCATATTTTTGTATTAAATATTCCTTGGAGAATTTAATATGTTAATGGTAGAAGATGTTGATTTAACGCCCAATCCGCACGCACTTAAATTTGTCTTAAACCAAAGACTTCTAAGCGTTGAAACACGACAATTCCCTGATAAAGCCTCTGCAGAGAACGATCTTTTCGCAAAAGGTATTTTTGAAATCAACGGCGTTGTCTCCGTTTTTTATATGGACAAGTTCGTTACTATTGAAAAAGCAAAAGATACAAACTGGGGACAAATTCAGAAACCTTTTATCGAATTTCTAAAATCATTTGATTTAAACCATATCCCCGTAGAAAACGAAGTTATAAAGAACGAAAATGAAAGCGAATTACTTAAGAAAGTAAATGAAATTCTTAACCAGCGAGTAAGACCTTATCTTGCGAGCGACGGCGGTGGTCTTGAAGTTTTGGGTGTTGAAGGTCATAAGGTTATGATAAGATACCAGGGAGCCTGCGGAAGCTGTCCAAGTTCAATAAGCGGAACACTTGCCGCAATCGAAGGTTTACTGAGAAGAGATTTAAATCCCGCAATTGAAGTAGTTCCTGCTTAGTAAATAAATCCCATTTTTAGGGGGAAGATTGAAAATTTTTCTTCCCCTTTTTTATTCTTTTCATTAAATTATTCCCACTTTTATTTTTCAAATATTTTTATGAAAAAGAAAGAGAAAGAAAACCTCTTCTACGCTACTCAAAAAATATCCGGGATTAGCTTTAAAGTTTTTTCTTCTAAAAAAGGTATCCGGAATATTTTTCTTAATAAAAACAGCACTGTAAAAAATGTAAACACAACGCGGCTTCGTGCAGATGATCCATTCATGTTTAATGTATTTACACAGCTCGATGAATATTTTAAAGGAGAAAGAAAAAAGTTTAATGTTCCTTTGGATTTAAAAGGTACAAACTTTCAGAAAAAAGTCTGGAACGAATTGAATAAAATTCCATACGGCAAAACAGTTTCTTATAAAAAAATTGCTGAAAAAATAGGTAACAAGAAAGCATTAAGCGCTGTGGGCAAGAGTTAATTCACAGAATCCATTTGTATTGTTATTCCCTGTCACAGAGTTATTAATGCAAATGGAAAACTTGGTGGATATTCTGCAGGACTTTTGGTAAAGGAAAGACTTCTTGAATTGGAAGGAAGTCTTAGTATGGAATTGTTTGAATAAAAAATTATGTCAGTCTGAGCCTGTCGAAGACTGACAAAAGTATTAATGTCACACTTCGACTTCGCTCAGTGTGACATCCAATAGTTACAGGAGGATTGCAAGTTTAATCTAAAATAAACTCTTCATCAAATTCAACTTCATCATCTGATTCTCCGTAAAAGTACATCTGTCCGTAATCACTTCTTATCAATTCATTCAGTTCATCCTGGTAAAAGAATTTATCATCGCCGAATGCAGGATATAAGTCACCAAGCCAGGTAGCTTTTGGATCATACCTTGCAAAGAATGGTTTCTTACACCAATCGGGATTTCTTCCCTGGAGTAAATTCAGAACAAAAACTTTTTGCCCATAAACCTTGGCAACACCTTCAATCACTATTTTCCCGGGGAGACAAGACATTGATGGACCCCTAACTGTTCTTGCTAATCCGGATACCTTCTTAATTGCATCTCTGTAAATATTTAAAGCAGTTGCCAACGGAATTTCGAAATATTCTTTTGCACCGGTGTTCCTTTCAATAAACATATAATAAGGAATACAACCAAGCTTAACCTGATCTTTCCACATTTTTGCCCAAACTTCGGGGTCATCATTAATATGTTTTATTAAAGGCGACTGCGTTCTTATTTGTGCCCCGGTCGAGCGGATTCTTCTTACCGCTTCTTTTGCAACATCAGTAGAAAGTTCAACCCAATGGTTATAGTGTCCCATTATTGCAAGGTGCTTTCCTGATTTCACTATTCTTTCAAAGAATCTTAAAAGATCATCTGCTTCTTTATCAGTAACATATTTATATGGCCAGTAAGAAACAGATTTTGTACCGATTCTTATATTCTGTATATGATCAAATTCTTTTTCAAGAAGAGGTTCAATATAAACCTTTAGGTTCTTCAGGCTCATTATCATAGGGTCGCCACCGGTTAAAAGAACATCTGAAATCTCTTTATGATCCCTTAGATAATCCTGGAATCTTGCAGATTCATCTGTTGCAAATTTAAGATCCGTCATTCCGACAAACTGAGCCCAACGGAAACAAAAAGTACAATAAGCATGGCATGTTTGCCCGCTTGAAGGAAAAATAAGAGCTGTCTCTTTATATTTATGCTGAACACCCGGAACAGTTTCATCATTAATATAAGGAACGTTAAGCGTCATTTGTGCAGCAGGATGAGGATTCAGCTCAAGCCTTATTTCCTCTGCCGTCTTTTTTACTTCATTAATTGATGTATTAGATAATAAAACATTTGCCATTCTTTCAAATTGATTATCCGTTAACATATCCTTCTGCATAAAAGTTAACTGGAACATCGGGTCGTTAGGTATATTCGACCAATCAATTAATTCTTCAACTATATAATTGTTGGTTCTGAAAGGAAGTACACTTGATACTACTTTTAAAGAGAACCGTTCCTCTTCACTCAGTGTTTTCAACTGAGGGATGTTGTCTATATCGTTGAGGCCAAAAAACCTCATTTTTTTTGGTTCAATCATAACATCCTCGTTTTATTTAAAAAAGACTATTTAAGAAAAGTAGCCGGATTTTTATCAAGAAACCCTTTAAAAGGGTTTTATTCTGGTGCGGGAATATGCACCGGTTGATGCAATATAAGACTTTTATTTAAAGAATCAATGAAGGACTGAATTTAGCGGGCAAATTGTTTGAAAAAAAGCAAATTTTTCAGCTTTACTTAATATCGCCGACCTTACTTATATCGTCTATTTTCACAAATCTTTCATTAAACTTATAAGTTCCCTTTTCGGTTTTGATGGTCTTTATAAGTTTTACTGTAACTCCACTTTCTCTTTTCTTTGCTTTTGCTTTATCTGCAAAACTTTGCTGTTTAGCCATTTGTTTATCTTTCTTATTTTGGTGGCAGCAAATATAAATAAATCATCTTTTTATAACAATGCCAAGGGAATGATTATTGTTATTCATTGCTTTATAAGGTTAATATCTGTAGTTTAGCAACGAATTTTAAAGGATTTTAATGTTTTTATTAGCGACGATTATTATACTTTCTTACCTGGTGGGATCAATTCCTACATCTATAATAGTAAGCAAGTTAGCTAAGGGAATCGATATAAGAGAGCATGGAAGTGGTAACGCCGGCGGAACAAATGTTGCCCGTGTACTTGGATGGAAACATGGAGTACTTGTTATTATTCTGGATGCTTTTAAAGGCGTGCTTGCTGTTGTTGTTGTTGCAAGATTACATTATGGGTCAATCCCATTTCATAATGTCACCCCTTTTGATGATTTTACTTTAGTTCAGATAATTGCCGGGGTTTCTGCTGTTATAGGACATGTCTGGACTATATTTGCAGGATTCAAAGGAGGAAAAGGAATTGCCACCGCTTTAGGTATGTTACTAATGATTATAACAGTTGATATGCTGATTGCTGTTGGAGTATTTATTATTGTTGTAACCATATCAAGATACGTTTCGCTTGGATCACTAATCGGTACAATAGCAGTACCACTTTCATTAATTATAAGAGAAAATGTTTTTAATGTAGATATACAAGGCTACAACACTCTTCTTCCTTTTATAATTGCTATTTCGCTTCTTATCATTTTTACGCATCGTAAAAATGTTGTAAGAATATTTAACGGCTCAGAAAACAAATTAAGCTTTAAAAAGAAACAATCCTCTTAATTTAAATGAAGATTTCTGTGTTAGGTGCAGGGGGATGGGGAACGACTCTCGCTATACTTCTACACTATAACGGACATGACGTAACGCTAAGAGAATACAAAAAAGATTATGCTAAGATTCTTAACAAGACGAGAAAAAACGACGCATACCTTCCAGGGATAAAAATACCAAAAGAAATTAATATCACTCACGACCTCGAAGAAGCTTCAGCAGATAAAAATATGATTGTGCTCGCAGTTCCTTCACAATTTTTAAGAAGCGTTGTAAAAAAGATCAGCTATTCAACAATTAAGAATTCAATACTCGTAAGCGTTGCCAAGGGGATTGAAAACAATAGTATGATGACAATGTCGCAGATGCTGAAGGATGTTTTTCCTTCAATTGATGAAGGACAGATTGGAGTTATATCGGGACCAAGTCATGCAGAAGAAGTAAGTAAAAAAATTCCAACCGCGGTAGTTGCAGCATCAAACAATATAGAAACATCTAAATCAATTCAAGTTGCTTTTATGACAGCATACTTCAGAGTTTATTCTTCTCTGGATATTGTTGGAGTTGAACTTGGAGGTGCATTTAAAAATGTAATAGCAATTGGTGCCGGTATTGTTGACGGAGTAAAATTTGGTGATAATACAAAAGCTGCTATTATGACAAGAGGCATTGCAGAAATTTCAAGATTGGGAGATGCAATGGGCGCTCAGCCGGATACTTTTGCTGGACTTTCAGGGATGGGAGATTTAATTGTTACATGCATGAGTCGTCACAGTCGTAATCGCTATGTCGGTGAACAAGTAGGTTCCGGCAAGAAACTAAAAGATGTTTTAAAATCCATGCAAATGATCGCAGAAGGTGTTGAGACTTCGCGCTCAGTAACTCAGCTTTCGAAAAAACATACTATTCAAACACCAATTGCTGATGAAGTTTATAAAATTCTTTTTGAAGATAAAGATCCTGTCAAAGCTACAACTGATCTTATGACAAGAGATATGAAAAAGGAATAGCTGCTATTTCGAATTTTGGAATTCGGATTTCGGACTCAATCTCTTTACTCATCATCTCATCACTCATCATCCCAATGGCACAATAGTTTGTAAATCCCTTCTTCTTAATTTATTTTTCCAATGTGAACAAAGAAGATATTCTAAACGGTTCGGTCCAGTACATTAAAGCTGTTGGACCCAAACGTGCTGAAGGCTTTAACAAAGTCGGTATTAAAACAATAAGAGACCTTCTTTTTTATTTTCCTGCAAGACATTTAGACAGAACAAACATTCTTACAGCATCCAAAGCTTACGGTTATGTTTTAAACGGCTATGATGGTGAGATCACAATTATAGGAACGGTTAGCAAAAAAGATCATAAACGATTTGGAAAAAGAGAAATTTTAAAAGTACACTTCAGAGATCAATCAGGATTTTTTGAATGTGTCTGGTTTCAGGGAGCAAAATATTTTATTAATGTTTTTAATGAAGGAAATATTTTTGCTGTTTCGGGAAAACCCACAACTTCAAAATATGGAAATCTTCAATTCGCACATCCTGACTTTGACAGAATAACCGAAGATGAATCTCAAAGTTTTCTTAACACTGGAAAGATTATTCCTATTTATAGAATCCCAAAAGAGCTGCGAAGTAAAAATATTGGCGACTTTTCTTTAAGAAAGATTATAAACAATGCTGTTGAGAATTACGCAGATCAATTAGAAGAAAATCTTCCGGATCATATTATCACTGACAATAATCTTCTTAACTTAAAAGAATCTGTAATAAACTATCACTTTCCAACAAGCAAAGAAAAACTGGCAGAAGCTAAAAGAAGATTCAAATTCGAAGAACTTTTTTACTTAGAGATCTTAGTCGCACTAAGAAAGAAAAATTATAAATCAAAATTCACGGGACATTCACTTAGCATAAAAACAAATCTGGTAAAAGATTTTCTTAAGACTCTCCCCTTCCATCTAACTAAAGCTCAATTACATGTTCTCTCTGAAATTAAAAATGATATGCTCGCTGAAACTCCGATGAACAGGCTTTTGCAGGGAGACGTTGGAAGTGGCAAAACAATTGTCGCACTTATTGCCATGCTTATTGCGGTTGATACTGGTTTCCAGGCTGCAATAATGGCACCGACCGAAGTTCTTGCCGATCAGCATGCAAAAAATATTTCTAATTATATGAAAAGACTAAAAGAAATTTCTAAAAGAGAAATAAAGGTGAGTCTTTTAATTGGAGGGCAGAAAAAATCCTTACGAACCAAGAATTTAGAAGACATTGAATTGAAAGAAGCAAACATAATTGTCGGAACTCATGCCTTGTTTGAAGATAAAGTTAAATTCAACAATCTTGGTTTAGTTGTAATAGACGAACAACATCGCTTCGGCGTTGCCCAGCGGGGGAAGTTACAAGCAAAAGGTATTACTCCGGACACAATCGTTATGAGTGCAACTCCAATACCCAGAACATTAACAATGACTATTTATGGCGATCTCGATCTTTCTATTATAGATGAAATGCCTTCAAACAGAAAACCTATAAAAACAATTTTGAGAAGTGATAATAAGCTTCCAGACATTTTTAAGTTCATCAAAGATAAAGCAAAAGAAGGCTACCAGAGTTTTATAGTTTATCCCTTAGTTGAGGAATCGGAACAATTAGAACTAAAAGATGCAATTTCATATTACGAAATGTTAAGAAGCACCTATTTGAAGACTCTTAAAGTTGGTCTTATTCACGGAAGAATGAGCTGGCAGGAAAAAGAAGAAGCTATGCTTTTATTCCGTAAAAAGGAATTCGACGTATTAATCGCTACAACTGTCATTGAGGTCGGAATAGATATTCCAGATGCAAATATAATTCTTATCAACGATGCTCACCGGTTTGGGCTTTCTCAGTTGCATCAGCTAAGGGGAAGAGTAGGAAGAGGAAATAAACAAGCTTTTTGTATCCTTGTAACTAAAGAAGAAATAACAAAACGAACTGAGAAGGCTGACAAGGAACCAGAGTTTATGTCTTCTTCCGAAATTGAAAAATATAAAGCTGCGATAAGATTAGAAACCATGGTAAAACATAACGACGGTTTCAAAATTGCAGAGATAGATTTAAAGCTAAGGGGTCCCGGAGACATTTTTGGATTAAGACAAAGCGGCTTTCCCGAATTTAAATATGCCGACATTGTAACTGATTCAAAATTAATTCTCCAGGCAAAGCAGGAAGCTTTCAAATTAATAGATGAAGATCCTGAATTTAAACTTGCAAGTAACCAATCCATAAAAATATTTCTTACCAAAAATTATTCTGACAATCTCAGGTACTCAGACATCGCATGATCTTTTCATGAATTTCTCTTCGATGACGAGTTTAAAAATTTTCCCTTCATGAAAAAAAATGTTGACAAAGAATTTTTTTTTATTGAAGTTTGTTGTGAAAATAATTTTTAAAGTTCTTTTCAAGGATGTTGATTTGATTTTTCATGAAAAATATTTTTTGTTGGTAAGAAAAAACTTATTAACTTCTGTTCATTAATAATTATATTTGCAAAAAAAGTTAAAGGAAAATTATTTTATCAGACTCACTTAGTGTTAGATTGAATGTAGCACTAACGTTCAATGTCAAACCTGCCTGTCTCGACTTGGCAGAGCCAAGACGGGAAAGTGAAGCCGGTAGCAACGGTAAACAACTTTTCACTGAAGACCTATCTCCTCTTTCTCATCAAGCCCAGGTTCAGGCGCAAAAAACATCTGTCTCAACTTCTCTGAATCAGAACGGTGTGGATACTTACGCCGAATGGGATACATGGGAAACCATTAATGCCGTTAAAGAAGCGATTGAAACCTATCACGATGTTACTTTAGTTGAAGCGGATGAAAATGCTTTTGAAACTTTAAGACAAATGAAACCGGACATCGTATTTAATATTGCAGAAGGTTTCAATGGAATGAGCCGTGAAGCACAAATCCCTGCAGTACTCGATATGCTTCAGATTCCTTACACAGGTTCTGATCCGCTTACACTTGCAACATGCCTTGATAAATCGAGAACAAAAGAAATTTTAACATACAATAAGATTCCTAATCCAAAATTTTTACTCGTTAATGATATTAAACAGATCAATAATCTTGATTTTGATTTTCCCCTTATGGTTAAGCCAGTATCGGAAGGTTCAAGCAAAGGCATCTTCTCTTCATCTTTTGCAAAGAACCTTGATGAACTTAAAAGTGAAGTAGGGAGAATACTCAAGGAATACAACCAACCTGCACTTATTGAAGAATTTTTACCTGGAAGAGAATTTACAGTTGCAGTAATAGGGAATGATAATGAAGCTGAAGTTCTTCCGATTGTAGAAATTCAATACAATGATTTTCCGGATGACTTTATCCCGATTTATTCTTACGAAGCAAAATGGATCTTAGATACAAAGGAAAATCCGCTGGAAGTTTTTAGCTGTCCTGCAAAGATTGATAAGAAGCTTGAAAGCAAAATAAAAAGCACTGTATTGAGGGCTTACAATATTCTTCGTTGTAAAGATTGGAGCCGCATCGATGTGAGGCTCGATAAAAATGAAGAACCTAACATTATAGAAGTTAACCCTTTGCCGGGAATTCTTCCAAACCCGGAAGAGAATTCATGTTTCCCTAAAGCTGCAAGAGCAGTTGGGATGAATTACAACGAAATGATCAACAGGGTTCTCATAGCTGCTGCCAAGAGATATAAATTAAAATGAAATCTGATAAAAAAATCCTGATGTGCTATAATGCACCGGCAAGTATTTTCTCGGTTTACAATGGTAAACCCGCAGAGAGTGATACTACTTTAAACGATCTTTCCGAAACAGGATTTTTAAATAATATTGTTCAAACCAGGAAGACGCTTCTAAAATATTTCAAAAATGTTGAAATGCTTGCTGTTGACCGTAATGTTCAAAAGATGGTTAATAGGATTAATAAATTCTCACCAGATGCTATTTTTAATTTTGTTGAGTCCGTAGAAGGAATATCGTCTTACGAGTACTGCACAGCCGGACTCTTTGAACTGCTCGGGTTCGAATATACCGGCAACACTCCTTTCTGTTTAGGAAATTGTCTTAACAAAGAAAGAACAAAGAACATACTTCGCTCATTTAAAATAAGAACTCCGAAATCCTTTATCCTTAGTAAGAACACTGAAATACAGTTAAAGAAATTTGATCTTAAGTTTCCTGTAATCCTAAAACTCCTTAATGAAGATGCAAGTATCGGAATTTCAGAGTATTCTGTTGTAAACAGTACTGATGAACTAAAAAAACAATTTGAGTTCCTTTCAAGCACTTATAAACAAGACATTATAGCAGAAGAATATATAGATGGAAGAGAATTAAATGTTGCAATTCTCGGAACAACTATCTTACCTATATCTGAAATTGATTTTACAGGTTTACCGGAAAACTTACCGAAGATAGTTACTTATGATAGTAAATGGATTGCCGAAAGCACTTATTACGAGCATACAAAACCAAAGTGCCCGGCTGATCTTGATAAGAAAATAAAAAAGAAAATTACAACGATCGCTCTTGAAGCTTTTAATGCATTAAGCTGCCGCGACTATGCACGCGTTGATGTAAGACTTGATAAATCCGGCAAACCTTATGTAATAGAAGTTAATCCTAATCCGGATATTTCGGAAGACTCAGGTTTTGCAAGAGCTTCTGCTGCAAAAGGAATTAGTTATCCTGAGTTACTCAATACAATTGCAAATTTCGCAATAAACAGAAAAAAGAATGATTCGAAGAATCAGGCAGTCTGATGCCGAACCGATAGAAAAGATTTTAAAAAAGATTCCGCAGTTCACTGCAAAAGAAATTGAAGTTGCGATGGAACTTATAAATATAGCTGTTAAAAATAAAAACCAAACCGATTACAATGTGTTTGTGTTTGAGCAATATCAAAATGTTCTTGGTTATCATTGCACAGGTAAACGTCCTCTTACTGATGCTGTGTACGACATGTATTGGATTGTTGCCGATCCGGAGTCACAAATAAAAGGTGTTGGCACAAAATTAGTAGAACATGCCGAACAGTTTGTAACTGAACAAGGTGCGAGGTGGCTTTTAGCTGAAACTTCCTCGAGAGAAAGTTACACCAGGACAAGAAATTTTTATTTGAGAAATAATTTCTCAATCGTTGCCGAGATAAATGATTTTTACTCGGTTGGCGACAACCTGATTGTTTTCGGGAAATATATTAAGTAAAACAAAAAAAAGGTTAGTCATGGAACTGTGGCAGCAGATGGTAAGAGACAGTATTCACACTGTCGATCAGCTCGTGGAAAAATTCAATATTGATAGAAAGGTTGCGGAAGACCTCGATGAATTTTTCCAGGCAAGGATCAACCCGTATTACTTCAGCCTTATTCGTTACCCGGGAGATCCGATTTGGCTGCAATGCGTACCCGATAAAGCCGAACTGGAGGACTTTGATGCAGATGAAGACCCTTTAATGGAAGATGCAATGAGTCCCGTTCCCAACATCACTCACCGCTACCCTGACAGAGCTCTCTTTCTTGTTACAAGCCAATGCGGGCTTTACTGCCGCTTTTGTACGAGAAAAAGAAAAGTAGGCGATTATGAAAAAATCTCTATGAAAGGTCTCGAAAGTGCTTTTAAATATCTTGAAGAGCACACAGAGATTAGAGATGTAATTCTTTCTGGCGGCGATCCTTTGATGCTTACAGATACAATGCTAGAAAAAATTCTAAAACGATTAAGAGAAATTTCTCACATCGAAATAATAAGGCTTGGAACTAAAATGCCATGCGTACTTCCTCACAGAATTACGGAAAAACTTTGTGATATGTTAAAGAAATATCATCCTATATATGTAAATACACACTTCAATCATCCGTGGGAAATAACTCCTGAAAGTTCCAAGGCATGTGAAATGCTTGCAAACGCAGGTGTTCCTGTCGGCAACCAGATGGTTTTAATGAAAGGTGTAAATGATGATCCTGCAGTTGTAAAAAAATTAATGCAGAAATTATTAAGGATCAGAGTTCGTCCTTACTATATGTATATGGCAGACGAAACAAAGGGCGCAAATCATTTTCGCACTTCTATTGAAACAGGTTTGAATATCATTGAAAACCTTCGCGGACATACAAGTGGTCTGGCAATTCCTCACTTTGTAATTGATGCACCAGGAGGCGGCGGTAAAATTCCTTTATTGCCTAATTATGTCCTTCATCACGATGAAGACAGAATTATTCTCAGGAACTACAAGAAAAGATCTTATGTTTATAAGAATTATAAAGATAGCCTTAATCCGCCAAAACCAAAGAATAATAACGGAAAAATTGCTGCTGTTAAAAAGAATGGAACTAATGGCAAGAATGGTAACGGTAAGTCAAAGCTAAAGGTTATTGATTTTACTAAGATTGAATTACCAGTTCTTCAATATGACGAAATGGACAATTAGAATAATTTGTATTTGTCAGTCTGAGCCTGTCGAAGACTGACAGATTATTTTTATGTCACACTTCGACTTCGCTCAGTGTGACATTTCTTTTTCTTTAGTAAGAATTCCCAGTATATCTTCTTCAAGACTTTTCTCCGGCGATTCAACAATTCTTCCTAGCTCGGAACTGTCTCTGTAAAAAATAAATGCCGGGACAAATTTTATATCAAGACTGTCTATTTCATCCCCACCTGTTTTCTTATCTTCATTAACTGCAATAAGCGTTACCTTATCCGAAGGATAATTAATTTCATCAAGGATTTTATATAAATCAGGGACATGCCATTGACTGTCGCTGCACCAGCTTCCCATCACTATAGTTATATCAATATCTTCCATATCTTTTTTTAATGATTCAATAGTTGTAGAATCCGGTTTATAACTTTCATATTCAGGATTAAACCAGGAAGCAAAAACAGAATCACTGAATACTTCACGAGTGCAATAACCAAGAAGCATGGGTTCAGAGTTTGAATCATCTATAATCTTGTTTCTTGTTTGTGCAAAAAGAAAACCAGGAAACAGGATAACAAGAATCAGAAGGTATTTTGTCTTCACTATTTTGTTCTATTGTTAAGATTATTCCTGAGATCAATTCCCCATAAAAGTTTATTCCTCAATTTTTCAAAATAGCCTGTGAAGGATGTTTGAACAAGTTTCAAAGGTCGTTTACTCTTTGTGATTTTTAACTCAAGTGGTGGCAGGAAAGCAAATACTCTTTGTCCGTCACAATTAAGATGAATTTCTTTATGTAGTGAACTTACTCTTATCAAAATTTCCTGTGAACTCGGAAGAACAAGTGGTCTCATTGACAGACTATGTGGAGAGACTGGAGCTAATGTTATAACATCGGTTAGCGGACTAACGATTGGTCCCCCAACTGAAATAGAATATCCCGTTGAACCAGTTGGAGTTGCAATAATTAATCCATCGGCAGCAAAGGTAGTAACATATTCGCCATCTACCATAATTGTAAGTTCGATCATTTTAGGCCAGCCGCCCTTATCAATTACAATATCATTAATTGCGTAAAGCTTTTCTACTTTGTGACCAAGACACTCACCTTCTATAACCATGCGTTCTTCAACAGAATATCTTTTCTTTTTCAGGTCTTCAATAACCCTATCGAGTTGGTCGACATTTGCATCAACTAAAAATCCGAGCTTACCAAGATTAATGCCTAAAACAGGTTTATTATGGAAATGTGCGTGAAACGCTGTCGCGAGCATCGTTCCATCTCCGCCGATTGAGATAATTATATCGCTCTTTTTACAAAGCTTATCTTCAACCTGGAATTTACTCTCACTCACCTTTTCAGCTATTAATTCTTTATACTTTCGTATATCAGCACTCAAAAAATAATCAAATTCATTTTCTTTGAGTTTTTTAATTAACCCGGAAAGAACAGAGAAAACATTTTGTTTGGTTGTGTTAGCAATAATTCCTATAATCATTTTTTTCTTAGTCTTAGCCATTATACATTTTCACTCACTTCATTTTTCTTCTTTATTTTCTTCTTTGCTTGCTTCTTCATTTGCATTTTCTGGTTTGCCTCCCTGATCTTTATTCACTTCCTCAACATAATTTAGTTTTAGTTCACGAATGACTTCATCAAGAAATTTTTCCTCATATTCGGAAAGATTCCCTTTCGTCTTTACTTTCAACATATCAAGAGTATCTATTGAAACTTTAGCAAGTTCAAGATTTCGCTCAATCTTATCAGTTACGGGGTGTTTGAGTTTTCCCATAGACATAATTGCTATTTGCTGGTTTTGCATAACCAACTGCATAAATAAAATTTCATTTGTTGAATTTTGCTGCATATCATTCTCCCTTTGAATTTTTTCTCTCCCATAACTTACAATATTTTGTAAAAACATATGCTGAAGAAAACACAGCTAAAATGAATCCCTCTATCCCATCAAGGAAACCTCTTTTAATTATATACATTTTCACAAAAATCGCAACCGGTCTAATAATTAAATCCGAAATCCTGAAGGTTTTTCCCTTTTTATCGAGTTCTTCAGCTGCTAGTGTGGTGTAATCATTAAACTTTTCAAAGTAGTGTTTTATGTTAGGATCTGTATGGTGTTCAATTTCATTTTTAAATTCTTCCGTTTTTCCATTTGTAACAAGATGTTCATGCACCTCGTTATCACTGAAAGTAACTTTGTTTTTATTGAACAACCTTGTTACTCTTCCCGGATACCAACCGCTGTGCAAAATCCATCTTCCAAGGAAGTTAGCTTTTCTCGGGAATGAATATGAATCAAATCCCGGTTCTGATTTTTTAAATTCAATTAATTCTTTAGAAAGTCCGGAAGTTAAAACCTCATCTGCATCTATCCACATTATCCAATCATTCGATGCTTTAGAAACGCCGTATTTTTTTGTCTTAGAATATCCCCACCACTCAACAACTTCATATTTAACTGTGGGAAACGATTTAACAATTTCAAGTGTAGAATCTTTAGAATACTCATCAATAAGAACAATTATTTCATCAATACACTCAAGTTGGCTTTGAATACACCTGTGAATATTTCTTTCTTCATCTTTTGCAATTATAACAGAAGAGATTTTCATCAATTATCCTAGAACTTTTTTGATAACTTCTTTAACAACTTGAGGTTTTATTTCATTTATATCAAGATCCGAGCTGAAACGGTATTTATTTTTCAGTAATTCAATATCATTCAGGTTATTCATAATCTCAGACGGATAAATATAATAAGCTTTATCAAATATTTCTGGCGGATAGGGATGAAATCTTCCGAATCGTTCTCCATTAGAGATACAAATAAATGCTTTCTTACACTTGCCGCAACGTGAACAGCTCCTGTATCATTTGCAATGAGCAATTCAGATTCACTGATAATTTTTGCTAAATCCGGTAAAGTTGTTTTGGAGGTTAAGTTAAATACTTTCCCTTCAGGCAAAGAAGTATTTATCTTAATGCGAAATATCCTCTTTCACTTTCTCCTCCAGCAAGAGCTATATTGTACGAATATTCGTTTATCAAAAATTCTGCTGTCTCTTTAAAATTATTATAATCCCAAATCTTCTCTACTCTACTCGCACCAGGAAATAAAACAATGTAAGGTTTTGGGGGAACAAAATTTAAATTAATTCGAGAAATATCAATTCGGGGAGCCATAATATCGATTTGCTCGCCAAGAAGAATTTCAAAAAAATATTTATTGTAGTTAAATTCAAAAAGATTTGTGGTAGGGGCAGATATAAGATTTGTATAATATTTGTCGGTAAATAAATTCCTTTTCCATTTTACGTATTTATCTTTTGAGCCCTCGCTTCCAATTCTAACTTTTGCCTGGCTTGAATTTATAATTAAATCGTCATACAATATTTCGCGCGAATATGTCGCACATATTGCGATTTCAAACCCTTTCCCCAGGACTTGTTTTAGCAAATTATATTTATAGCCGATGCTTTTATAAAATTTCCTCCTGTCTATCCAGATGAATTCATCAACAACATTTTTATCAAATTCTACGGATAAATCCTTCCAGACAATATTTCCGCACAAAGTTATTTTATAATTTTTATACTTCTTGCTTGATTTAAGCGTGCTCAAAAATTTTCTGAATAACAAATAATCCCCTATTGCATCAAGCTTAACAATTAACAAAGTATTTGGATTAGTTTTTGCTTCCCTCGGAAGGAATAAATCAATCAACAAATAAGTAAAATAATTGAGAAGGTTCCTGAGCTTTATTAAATACATCATTAAATGATATTGTATTTGCGAATATTTGAAAAGTATTGAATTTCTTTTTCTCTCAGCTTATTCGCCAAGTCATTGTCTTCATTATGAAAAACAGCTATGTCACAATAACGCTCTGTCTTTCTGCCGCTGAAATAATAATGTAAATCGCCAAGTAAATTTTTGTTGTTTAATTCAGTAGTTAATAAATAATCGCCGGTGTTTTCATAAAACACAACACTGTTAAACCCCGCTTTCAAAAGTAAATCAAAAACATTAAAAGCGTCATTTTTTGATTTGTACAGAAAGGGGTCGTATTCAAAAAAAATAACAGGCTTCATTCCTGATAAAAAATTAATTTCATTCTTAATTATACGGCAGTCAAAACCATCCGTATCGATTTTTAATAATTTACTTTTCTTAAACCGTGAGTGTTCCGAAACTATTTTTTCAATTGTCTTAAAGTTAATTACCGGTTGTTTCTCTCCTTCAACTATTTTTCCTGAGCCTTTTGAATAAACATAATTACCTGAAATAAATTCTTTATCCCCGACAAATGATTTTTCAATAAAAATATTTTGATAATTCTTTGTGTTATTTTGAAGCAATGAAATAAACTTCTTTTCTCCCTCAATACAAAGTATAGGAATATCGACTTTGCTTTTTACCATTAGTGCTGTATCGCCAACGTTAGCCCCGATATCAATCATTTTTAAGTCATCATATTTTTCTTTTACTAAAGACGCAACTCTGCTAATATTTTCATCATAAGAAGGAAACACCTTTTTATTAACTGGTAGGTTATGAGAAAATGGCAAGTAAATATTTACTCCGGCAAGTTTGTATTTTATTTCGGGATCGATAAGGTTGACCAGCTTGTTTCTTATTGCATAAAAAATTTTCTGATTTACTTTACCTAAAAAAGTATCCGGCTTAGAATTTAAATACCTGTTAAGAATAAATTGTGCGACAATCTTTTTTATCATTAATTATTCTTTAGAAAATTTCTTTCAACAAGATGGTCTTTCCAGTTTCAATATTTATAACATTCATATTTCCCAGGATTTGCTCACTCTCTTTTTTATTCAGATATGTGAGGCGACCCTGAATATCTCTGGATTGACGAAAACCCGGCGCTCTGAATCCCTCTTTAGCTGAATATTTTTCTAGCTTTGCAGATAAATGTTTCTTAACAAAAAAGGCATTTGAACCGGCACTGTTCGATCCGACAAAGTCATAACCTTTTTTCTCACCAAGAATAACAAGAGCCTGGAGCGATGCACCAAAATAAAGATTTGAAAAATGTTTCTTTGTTCTGTAAAAATCGGAACTGTACGGAATTGAAACCGGGTAAGTTGGACCAAACAAACCATTGTACTCACAGATTACAATCGCAGGATCTATAAAATTTATTGCTTCCCAGACCCAATAATCGTTTCCATCTATATCTATACTTAATAAACCAATCTCACCGGAAATGCCGGAATCTGAAATAAGATCATTTATATTTTCTTTTGTAATAAAAGCATTTTTAGCCGTCAAATTGTATCTGAAATAAATATCATCTTTTTTTATTTCAGAAATACAATCTTTATCACTATCAATAACAAGACCCTTCCATAAATCATTTATCAAAAGAAATCTCGTGTTGGATTCTTTGTAATCCTGAACACCGAACTCTACAAAAATTTTATTTCTAATTTCAACATTATTTGTGAGGTATTGTATAATCCCATCCTCTCCCCATTCGGAAAAAACTTTGAACTCAACATCCTTTAACGAAGAAACTTCTTTTAATTCCTTAATCCTGTTAATGTGAATTTGTGCAAGCAAAACCGAATTAGTCTCTATTTTACGGACAAGATTCTTCGTAAAATATCGCTCAAGTTTTTTAAATAGTTTCAGAAAAATTCTTTTTATAACCACTTTATATTTTTGCCACAGATGTTTTTAAAACTCTTTCTTTATATAAAAACCAAAGGAGAACAGCGCCGCCAATAAAAAGCGGGATAGAGACTAAGTTGAAAAAATAAATTGAAATTGCAATTAAGACGGCAGGTAAATAAATCTTAAGTCCGGAATATATATTTACTTTATCTATTATTTTATAATGAACGAACATCAGCATAAGTGGAATTGAAACAATAGAAGCTAAAAACTTTCCATAAGCTAATCCTTCTACGTCAGCTAAGTGATAACCTAATATCATAAAACCGATAGTAAAAACAACACTGATAAACATAAACAAAGCTGATATGCGGATCAGGTTTGCTCCAAGCATAAAGTAATATGGAATAATTGAAAGCATATTAAAGAAAGCCAAAAAAAGAAATAATCTTATATACAATATAGAATTTGTATATGTCTCGGTCCCAAGCCAGGTATGAAAAATAGGATACTCAAACAAAATTAATATTGCAACTGCAATTGTCCCGAGTATAATTATAAGCAGTTGCATTTTATAATATAAACTGGAAAGGTTCTCTTTTCTCTCTGTTTTACCAGAAACCTTCGGGAAGACCCAGCTGACCGAAGCTGTAAATATTGTATGAATCTGTGTTCCCACGGTTGAAGCAAGAGCATAATAAGCCAAAAAAGTTGGTCCTGCTAAAGTTATAATAATCAGTCTGTCTACATGTCCAACAATAATACCCATTACTGATTGAGTCCATGACCATGAGCTAAAACTAAAAATTTCTTTAATGGATTGTCTCTTTATAGTGGGAACAAATGATATCTTCTTATACTTAAATTTGGAAAAAATTATTTCACCAACTACCATTAACGCAGAAGAAATTACGCTTACCGTATATAATTCAACGAGATGATACCCCAGATAAACAGTAATAACCTGAGAAAATAATAAGACAGTTTTAGACGTCATAGAAATTTGTGAAGAACTGTCATATCTTTCATATCCACGGAAAGTTGCCAGAATAACTTGTTCAATCTGTCTCAAACCAAAAATTATACTACCGAGTTGTATAGCAGATGACGCAACAGTGCGATTTGTATCATCAAGATTAAACAAATTAAAATTCTCAACTAAGAATGCTACCCCGATTCCCAAAAGAATAATGATTAACAATAAAAAAAGGCTTAATGAAAAAGTAGTATTCACAATTCTATTAATATTAGGCGTATCATTTAATGCCCTGTACTTTGAGACGAATTTGATGGAGGCGTCGCCAAGCCCCATATTAACAATCCCGATGCTTGCTATAATTGAATTAACAAACATCCAGATTCCGTACTGGTCAGTTCCCAAATTCTTAATAAAGAATGGAGTAAATAATAGCATTAAAAAAGGAAGTAAAATTACATCAGCAATATTCCATGCAGAATTACTGAATTCCCTTCTTCTGAAGAATATTTTTAATCTTGAAAAATCCAATTCTTTATTGCTTCCATTTCCTTTTTCGCCAGATCTTAACCACAAAATTAAGATTAAGAACACTCAAATATTTTTTCAGCCGTGTTCTGAAAATTCTTAATAAATAATTTCTCTTCGCAGAAGAATTCCAGAAATCATATTTTTTGAGCGCCTTTTTAGTCTCTTCGATTGATTGTAATTCATTCTCCCACGAAGCCCCACCGGAATACATTTTTGCAATCGGGAAATCAGAAAAATATTTTACTTTTGTTTTAATTTCCGGGAATTTTTTTTCAAGTCTTACTATAAATTCAAAATCCATCGAATATCTGTAGGAAAGATCGAACAAACCGAATTTCTCATAAATCTCTTTTCTTAAAAACATAGTCGGATGATTATACGGCATCGCTGTAGTTACAGGACAAAGTAAGGGTTTCCTTATGTTGGAACCATAAACCGGGTCATCGAAATAAACATCCCCGTGAGTAAAAAATATTTCCGGGTCATTAAATATATTCGCAACTTTTTCAAGTACCCAAGAGTTATAATATAAATCGTCACTATTCAGGATAGTAATTATTTCACCAGTTGCAGATTTTATACCTTTATTAAAAGCATCGGAAATTCCATTATCTTTTTCACTTATTATTTTTAATTGATCGTTCAAACCATTTTCATCATAAAGTTGCTTAACTAAACTTAAAGTACCGTCCTCGCTTTTGTTATCTACAATAATTTGCTCAAAATTTTTATAAGACTGGCTTATAATAGAAGTAACATTCCGTGATATCGTAGCTTTCGAATTATATGTTGGTGTTATAATAGAAATCTTCATAGCTCACGGAACTTGTTTATTTTGCCAGACAATTATTCTTAAATTTAAGTGTTTAGTTTGCCTTTTTATAAATTTTCCTGAATAATGAACAAAAAAAGTTTAAATGTTCTAATCATAACAGCACGAGCGGATTTCGGCGGCGGTCCAGAACATATTTATTCTTTATTAAAAGCATTACACAAAAATAACAACTTTTACGTTGCCTGCCCTGATGATATTCCTTATAAAAGAAGATTTACAGAATTAATAGGTGAAAACAAAATAATCTTAATTCCGCATAGAAAATTCAAATTTACAACTCTCTTTAATCTTAAAGTTTTTACAAAAAGGAATTTCATAAATGTAATTCATTCTCATGGAAAAGGTGCGGGAATATATGGCAGGTTACTTTCTTTTTTAACTGGTGTTCCTTGTGTCCATACTTTTCATGGTTTTCATACCGGGAATTATAACAGTGTTCAAAAATATTTTTATGGGCTAATTGAAAAGATACTTTCTCTATTCACAAAAAAAATTATTTCGGTCTCAAAAGGCGAATATGAAAGATTAATTCAAAATAAAATTTCGTCTCCGTCAAAAATTTCAATTATAGAAAATGCTGTTGAAATTCCGGCACAATCAATATCAGAACAAAATTTTTCTTCTAAACCAAAGGTCATAACAACTTTTACAAGATTTAATTATCAAAAAAATTCTTCTCAACTAATTGAGATATTTAAGGAACTTAAAGAAAGAAAATCCGCGCAATTCTTTAAGATTATTTTACTTGGCACCGGAGAAGAAGAAACCGAAATTAAGAAAATGACTAAAGATAATGGATTTAATCAGTCTTTTGTTTTTAAAGGATCTGTTGAAAATCCGGGTAAATATTTAGAAGATTCTTTCTGCTACATTTCCACCTCGAGGTGGGAAGGAATGCCTCTTGCCATTTTAGAAGCAATGTCTTACGGTGTTCCGGTTATTGCTTCAAACGTCGTTGGAAATAACGATCTTGTAGAAGATAACAAAACAGGATTCTTATATAATTTGGAAAAGCCAAAACAAGCCGCTGACTTTATAATAAAATTATCTGAAGATTTTGAACTCTGGAAATCTTTTGTAAAAGAGTCGAGGGGAAAAATAACTAAACGTTTTTCTTTAGAAAGAATGGCGAAAGAAACAGAAGAAATTTACAATTCAATAGTAAGGTAAAATTGAAATTAGCCAGGCAGGATTTCGATTCGTCAATCCACTATTTTATTTTTATTTTTCAGATATCAAAAACTTATTATCAGGCTGGTATTGAATAATCTGAAAACCGCTATTGTTCATGAATGGTTTGTTAATTATGCGGGTTCTGAAAAAGTTGTAGAATCTTTTACTAACATCTGGCAGGATGCAGATATCTTTGGACTGGTAGATTTTTTAAATGACAAACAGCGGGAGATTATTCTGAAGGGAAAACATGCTAAAACCTCTTTCATCCAAAAATTCCCCTTCGCAAAGAAAAGTCACCGAAATTATCTTCCACTTTTTCCTTTAGCCGTAGAAAAACTTGATCTTTCCGGCTATGATTTAATTATATCAAGCTCACACGCAGTTGCAAAAGGCATAAAAACAAAACCTGATCAACTTCATATAAGTTACTGTCATTCGCCAATGAGATATGCATGGGATAACGCTGAATTATATCTTAACAATGCTAACATTTCAAGAGGGCTAAAAGGTTTTTTAGCAAGATCAACTATTAACTATTTAAGAAAATGGGATCTCAAAACTGCATCGCGACCTAATTATCTTATTGCCAATTCAAAATTTATCGCCGGGAAAATTAAAAGAATATACAACCGTGAAGCTGATATAATTTATCCACCGGTCGATGTAAACAAATTTACCTGTGAGACAGAAAAAGAAGATTTCTACTTGTCAGCCTCACGAATGGTTCCTTATAAAAAGGTCGATCTCATTGTTAAAGCTTTTTCCGAAATGAAAGATAAAAAACTAAAAGTTATTGGGGAGGGACCTGAATTTGATAAAATCAAAATGATGGCAACTCCAAATATTGAAGTTTTGTCTTTTAACAATAATCTTTTGAAATCTCTTCTTCAAAAAGCAAAAGCCCTCGTATTTGCAGCAGAAGAAGATTTTGGAATAACAGTAGTTGAGGCGATGGCTTGCGGAACTCCTGTGATCGCTTTAAATAAAGGGGGAACAGCGGAAACAGTAATTGATGGCTCAACAGGAATTTTATTTAATTCACAAAATGTGGAAGTTATTAAAAATGCTGTTCATAAATTTGAAAAAGAAAAAAGTATTTTTGATTCTATTGTAATTTCAAACCATGCGAAAAAATTTAGCAGAGATATCTTTGAAACGAATATGAAACAATATGTCCGGGATAAATCATTAAATTTCTTTAATAAGAAAAAGCAATTACCCATTAAATGATTGTAAACAGAAGATCAATTTATTACCTGCGTTTATTAAGTGATTTAATTTTACTTAATATTGCTTTCCTGGTTGCTGCAAAGCTGGCTCAATCATTTCAAATTCTGCTCGATCATAATAAGATGTTCATCCTGGAAGCTGCATTAAATTTTGCCTGGTACTTTTTTGCGAGCATTACAACTTTCTATGACGACTTTGTCCGGAGACTTTTTGTTTTTCAGATTGTCAAAATTGCAAAAAGTGTACTTGTCCAGGTTCTTATTTCTATTACTTTTATATTTATTGTAAAAGAAAATCTCTTCACAAGAAACTTCATCATTTTTTATTCATTACTTCTTTTTTTCCTAGTAAGCCTGCGTTTCATTTTATTTAGGAAAATAATGAAGAAGCTGAGGCAAAAAGGAATCAACATTCGCCGTTTATTGATTATTGGTTTCGGCGAGATTGCTAAAAAATTTAGAGAATTAATAATTGAGAACCCGGACTTTGGCTACGGCTTTGCGGGATTTCTTAGTAAAGACAATGAGATAGTAAATGATGTAATCGGAAGTTATGATCAGCTTGAAAAAGTTATTGCTTCGGAAAATATTGATGAGGTTGTTCTTGCCCTGCCACAAAGCGATACTCCTTTAATGGATGAATTAATTAAAACATGCAACAAGAATGCTGTCAGAATTCATATTATACCTGATTATTTCAAATTTGTATCGCAACGTTTCCATATAAGTATGATCGGCAATTTCCCGATTATTACATCCAGAAACGAACCGCTTGAAGAAGCACAGTGGCGTGCGGCAAAAAGAATTTTTGACTTTATATTTTCTTTATTTGTAACTGTTTTTATTCTTTCGGTGCTTTTCCCAATAATAACTTTACTAATAAAACTTACTTCCAAAGGTTCGGTTTTATTTGTGCAGGAAAGAATCGGAACAAAGAACAAAAAGTTTAAATGTTATAAATTCAGAACTCTAATGCCAGACAAAAAAACAGGGAATGTTTTTGAACCCGTTACAATAAACGATCCCCGCCTAACTAAATTTGGTAATTTCTTAAGAAAAACAAATATTGATGAACTCCCACAATTCATTAACGTTCTTAAAGGGGAAATGTCAGTTGTTGGTCCGCGACCTTACCCTATTCCCTACGATAACAGGTATGGAAAAATTTTTGAGGAAATAAAGCTTCGTCATAATGTTAAACCGGGTATCACAGGATGGGCACAAATTCATGGTTTGCGGGGAGATGTTGTTGATGATGAAGAAAATAAAAAACTCATCACTAAAAGAATTGAATATGATCTCTGGTATATCGAGAACTGGTCTTTCTGGCTGGATATTCAGATTATAATTCAGACAGGCTGGCAAATGCTAAAAGGAAAAACTAAAGCTGTTTAATTACTTTAACATTTTTTTAAGCCGGTTCACTTCATCTCTCAATGCTGCCGCTCTCTCAAACTCTAAATCCTTTGCAGCTTCATGCATTTGTTTGGTTAGTTGTTCAATTAAATCTGTTTTTTGATCTCTGTTCATATACTTTAAAACAGGTTCCGCAACTTTTGAAAAAGAAAAATCTTCCTTCTCTTCTTTTTTTCTTACATCCGCAATCGAAGTTGATGCAAGAATTTCTTCCATACTTTTGTAAATAGTTTTAGGAGAAATATTATTTTGTTCATTATACTCGGTTTGTAACTTTCTTCTTCTGTTCGTTTCATTAATAGTTTTTCTCATAGAGTCCGTAATTCTATCGGCATACATAATAACTTTGCCATTAACATTACGCGCTGTTCTTCCTGCAGTCTGCATCAATGATCTTTCGCTTCTTAAAAAACCTTCTTTGTCGGCATCAATAATTGCAACCAAAGAGACTTCTGGAAGATCGAGACCCTCTCTCAATAAATTTACTCCAACAAGAACATCAAAATCTCCGAGTCTTAAATCTCTTAAAATCTCAACTCTTTCCAGAGCATCAATATCACTGTGAATATATCTAACAAGAATTCCTATCTTATCAAGGTAATCGGATAAATCTTCTGCCATTTTTTTTGTAAGAGTTGTAACAAGCACTCTTTCTTTCCGTGCTGCTCTATCTCTTATTTCCCCGATAAGATCATCAATTTGTCCTTTAACCGGTCTGATTATGATTTCTGGATCGAGCAAACCGGTAGGGCGAATAATTTGTTCAACAACAACTCCCCCACTTTTTTCTAATTCAAAATCTGCAGGTGTTGCGCTCACATAAATTACCTGGTCAAGCATACCTTCAAACTCGTTAAATGTCATAGGGCGATTATCGAGAGCAGAAGGGAGTCTGAATCCATACTCAACCAAAGTTTCTTTTCTCGCGCGGTCACCATTGTACATTCCCCTTATTTGTGGAACCGTAACGTGTGATTCATCAATAACCAGTAGAAAATCTTTCGGAAAATAATCCATAAGATTATAAGGTCTCGATCCCGGGGTGCGTCCATCCATATGCCTGGAATAATTTTCAATTCCCGAACAATAACCAAGCTCTTTCATCATTTCTATATCAAATTTAGTTCTTTGTTCAATTCGCTGAGCTTCAAGATATTTTTCCTGCGAATGAAAATATTTTAATCTTTCTTCAAGTTCCTGTTCAATATTATAAATTGCTTTTTGAACCTGATCGCGGTTGGTAACAAAATACTTTGCGGGATAAATTGCCGCAGAATCTATTTCTTTGATTACATCTCCTGTAACCGAATCTATTATAGAAAGCTTTTCAATTTCATCATCCCAGAACTCTGCTCTTATAGCTTCTTCATATTGATAAGCCGGGATGATTTCAACAACATCTCCTCTTGCTCTGAAAGTTCCCCTACCGAATTCTACATCATTCCTTACATAATGAATTTCAATTAAATTACGTAAAAGTTTTTTCTTGGAAACTTTATCTCCTTTTTTCAAAAAGATTATCTGGTTAGCAAATTCCGTCGGTGCACCTATACCATAAATACAACTAACGCTTGCTATAACTATTACATCTTTTCTTCCCTCAATAAGGGCAGTCGTTGCTTTAAGCCTTAAACGGTCAATTTCTTCGTTCACTGAAAAATCTTTTTCTATATAAACATCGCTTGATACGACATAAGCTTCGGGTTGATAGTAATCATAGTAGCTTATGAAAAATTCGACGGCATTTTTGGGAAAAAAAGATTTAAACTCCGAGTACAATTGCGCCGCAAGAGTTTTATTGTGAGAAATAATAAGTGTCGGTTTATTTATCTCGGCAATTACATTTGAAATTGTAAATGTCTTCCCGCTTCCCGTAACGCCAAGAAGAGTTTGATATTTTTCATCCCGGTTCAATCCATCAATAAGTTCACTTATTGCTTTCGGTTGATCTCCGGAAGGTTTGTAATTTGAAATGAGTTCGAATTTGTTCATAAATTAATCGAGTAAAACTTCATGTGCATGAAAACTATTGGGCTGGCTAAGATGTCCCTTTAGTATAATTGTTTGCGCTGAATCAAGTCCTGCGGGAATTTTATCAGTATTTACCTGCATAGTCGTATTATTTTTATCAGTAACAAAAAATACTATCCCACCTTCGGGTGTATGAGTAATTCCTTTTTCCTTAACAAACAAAACACGAATTTCTTTTACTGCACTGTTATTCGGATCAAAATCCTTAAAGGAGCCAAGTCCTTCCTTGGGAGAAAAATAAATAAAATATATTCCTGCAATAATTGCTAAAGCTAAAATCGGGAGAATAAGTTTTTGAAGATTTTTCATTTTTTATATGATATTGTTTAATAAATTTTCTAAATGTAATAATTTTCAGTCTTACTATTCAACACAATTTACTATGTTGATATATAAAATTTCAGCAGATTATGCTAAATAAAGAAACAACAAATAAATCAATAAACTGGATTTTAATTGCCGGGCTTTTCGGTTTTACAGGAGTTGCAATCGGAGCTTTTGGCGCTCACATTTTGTCGGATAAACTTTCCGAAAAAATGTTTGAAGTATATAAAACCGGCGTATTCTATCATTTGCTCCATACTGTTGTTATTACAGTAATTGCCTTTTCTTCAAATAAGAATTTTAACTTATCCGCATTATTTTTCTCTGTTGGAATTATTCTTTTCTCATTTTCACTTTACTTGTATTCCATAACAGGTATTATCTTTTTTGCTATGATTACTCCTCTTGGTGGCATTTCATTCCTGTTAGGATGGATAACTTTAATGTGGAAATCAATTTCAAAAAAGTGAGATTACTTTACAACTCTCAGTTTAAAGTGAACCTCTTCAGGCGAAAATATTCCCGCAAAGAATCGTTCATAAATAACCGGCTCTAAATTAACAATTGCATCCATCCATTTAAGTGCTGTAAAATGAGAAGTTATAAATCTTTTCTCGATTACTTCAAATTGAGCTTTTCCCTGGTAGTTTGTCCTATGATTAAGTTTCCACTTTTCATAAAATTTTAATTTTCTGTCACCGATAAATTCATAATTATCAAACGATCTTATTGAAAAGGGAATTTTGTGATCGGGTTCTCCAAAAAATTTTGTATTAAGAAAAAATGGCACATAAACCTCAATTATCGCATCCGGTTTGCAAATCCTGTAAAGCTCGGTTACCGTATTATGAAAACTGTTCAAATGTTCAAGAACGTGAGACGCATAAACTTTATCGAAAGTATTGTCTTCAAAAGGATAAGGAAAAGAATTAAGATCGTGAATCCTGTTTCCTCCATAATCCACAACATCAAGATTAATATAATCTTGTTTAATATCATTGCCGCAGCCGAGATTTAGTTTCATTCTTACGGGCTTTCCTTTTTACTAAAAACTAAAATTAATATCAGGGTAAAATTTAATAATACCTGCGCAAATTTCTTAAATCTATTTAAAACAAGAAAGCCTCCGCAAAGGAGGCTTTCCTTTTTGAGCAAATAATAATCAATTAAGAGATATTACAGGAAAGTTGATTCCTTTAAAGTTATTTCTTCAACTTTAAGTTTTACAACTCCCTTTTTTATCATTCCGAGTTCCTGGGCAGCGGCTTTCGAAAGATCGAGCTGCCTGCCTGTAATATATGGACCCCGGTCATTTATCCTTACTACAACAGATTTATCATTTTTAGGATTAGTTATCCTTAGCAAGGTTCCGAACTTAAGTTTCTTGTGGGCTGCTGTAAAAGCCATCTGGTCGAACTGTTCTCCATTAGCAGTTGTTTTGCCATGGAATTTAGGACCATACCAGGAGGCTCTCATCATTCCTTTATCAATGTAATCAACTAATGAAGTATTCATTAATACTTCCTCGTTGTTTACCGTAGTCGTTGAACCTTCAACAGATTCGTTATTCTTTTTATTTTCGCTCATATATGTAAAGCCCACCAGTGAAACCATAACCAGAGTTATTAACGCTTTGGTTACTGAATTCAATAAGTCACCTTTTATTTTTTGATTGACGTATTACAAATATAAACCAATATTTAAGTAATTCCAATAAACGTATGAAATGAAAAGAGTTAGTCCCCTGCAAATTCAGCAATTTTTAAAAATATATGGCAGCCTATCACTGTTTTTTACCCTCTAATTAAATAAGTTTATTTGTTATTGAGATGAATTTAGTGGGCATTACCCTGAGATAACAACCATATGTCTTCTCGAAAGTAAGAAGTGCTACTTCTTAAAAATGATAAGTTCACCGTTATCTTAATAACATTTCAGAATAAAATGCAAAGGCGGGGTGATGGCATATATGTTGCCATTTCATAAAAGATATGTTATGCACGGGAGAGTATTGAATTCTTCTACATTTTAATAAGCAAACACAACGAGGCTGTCAATGGCTGAAAAACAAATCAACTGTCAACATACCTGTAAAAATACTTGCGCAATGTTAAATGAAGCTTTGCGTAAAGAAACCTCTATGATTATGTTTTATAAAAACACCCTGGAAGAATGCAATATGCCTGAGGTAGTAAATTTCATTAATGATCTCGTAGAAGAAAAAAGTAAGAATATACTGCAGATTGTTCAGAAGCTGAATGAAATACATGTCCGCTCACAGATAATTGACGGTGTAGCTTCCAGCTTTAATAACATCGATGGCTAAAGTTTAACCTTTATTATTATTTCGTTTCTTTAATTAAGGGGAAGAAACCGCACTAATTTGACTTGCCATATCTTAATAACTATATTTGGAACCCAAACATCGCGGGGTGGAGCAATTGGTAGCTCGTCGGGCTCATAACCCGAAGGTTGTAGGTTCAAGTCCTGCCCCCGCTACTAAATAAAAAAGCCCTCTCATTAGAGAGGGTTTTTATTTTTAAATAGTACCAGTACAGAACTTTGTGTCCTGTTTACCTGCCGAAATGAAATGAAGGCAGGCCCCCGCTACAAATGAAAGCCAGGTTTATCCTGGCTTTTGTATTTTAAAGTATGAAATATTACGTATATGTAATAAAAAGTGTTGAAGGTTTTGTATACAAAGGAATGACTGATGATCTCGAGAGAAGATTGGTGAAACATAATAATAAATCACTTTCTTTCTGGACAAAACGCGGCACAAATTGGAAGTTAATATATAAAGAAGAATTTGAAAATAAGACTGATGCGTTAAAGTATAGGAAAGAATTTGATTTTAAGTTGAGGAGCGAAGCGACGAAATCCCGATGAATGTCGGGGTCCCGTTTATCCGCCGAAGTTTTTAACGAAGGCGGACCCCCGCTACAATAACTACAGAAGCTGAAAACGACAAGTTTTCAGCTTTTTTTATTTTAAAATGTAAATACTTTTTCACTTCCATCTTTATTCGCATATTTTAGTGTAGTAAAAAATTGACATAACAATAGTAATTAGTTCTATATATATCCTCATCTGTTTGCTTTAGATTGACTACCGAGTTTATGATTAAGTTAAGATATACGATTTGGTTATTTGAAAAATTGATTTGATGATGTTTACAAAGCTTTATGATGTTGAATGTATAGAGAAACGAATGATTAGTGAACGAAACGTATGATAAAGGTTAGTTTGTAAAGAAAGATCGTAAGGTATTTTTAAGAGAGACTCCGTTAACGCGGAGTCTCTTTTTATTTTAAATTACTTACAATCTTTATAACACATTGGCTTACTTATAGTTACTAATCTTATGATAACATTATAGTAACAATTCTAATAAAATACTTTGCACAAATCTTAAAATCTATTCGGATTCATTAAACCTTAAAATCTTAAAAATGCTGAGTGCGTAGAACGTTGTCAGCTTAGATTGTTTTGTTAGGTAACATTTATATTTTTGTCTGAATGATATTCAATAAATTGACTTAATGCTAAGAATATCCAACCAAGTGTGAAACTAACCAGTACTTTAGTCCCCATTGTAAGAAGCATACCTTGAGTTTTATATTCTAGTAACTGTACAGGACGAAGACCGAAGGCTGGAACACCCAGTAACCCGCACATACCCCAAGCGGTAATTACCAAGAAGATATAACCTATTGCTCTTAAATCGAACGCAGTTTTTGTTAAACCGTGGCTATGCATACGTGTTTTAGCTAAAGAAAAAATAGAAATACAAAATGAAACCAAGATAATTCCTCCACCGATACCATATATCGCGCTATAGATAACTGATTGACTCCATAAACCCAACCATGAAAGAAACACTATTGAACAAATAATAAAAATAAATAATCTTAATTTTTCCAACCTTGCATATAATGCCAATCCTAGAGCAGTTATTATAGATCCAAGTGGTATAGATAATGCCCAAAAGATGAAGAAAGTATTACTTGAGTATAAAGATTTTCCAGAAATAAAAGATGGTCCAACGATTCTGTAATCTGGTACATACCACCACGAAATTAGCCATCCATCAACTGCCATATAAACAAGACCAATTAAGAATAAGATGAGACTTATCGATTTTATTTTCATTTTATAGTTCTCTCTTTAATATGGGAAATTGTTACATAACGACCTGTTATGTTAAAACACAACAGCCAGTTGAGTTCATTGTTTATTAAATATTCTTAAAAAGCCATATGCAAAAACGGCGTCCGGTTGATTGACTTTTTACTTACTTGTCCGGCTTTGACGGATTAAAGATGTTATATTCATTCTCTAGGTATTTTAAAATTTCTTTCAAATACTTTATAATTGGTACTCCGTCAATTTTGGAATTCCCAAGATTTGGTTTCAATATATTTTTCCAATATAAATTTGCGTTATATGGTTTTCCATAATTTGTTTTTTCTTCAAACCGTAGTTCTTTTTCAATCTGCTCGACTTGATGAGCTTGTTCAAAAGTTGGGCTATGAACTCTAAACAATCCTTGGTTTACTACGGGGCTTAATTTATCAGAATGGAACTGTTCGGAGATAGTTTTCTGAATATTGGATTTAAAACTAGGATTATTCTTGGCATCATAGTCTGCGATTTTACTTTCATCAGTATCGCATATAACATTATAAGTTATTGCAAATTTTGAAAATATTTTTTGATAAAATGGGATATTAGTAACAGACCCACAATTAAGAACAAAAATGTTTTTCATTGTATTCGTTTCTTGTAAATATGCTCTAACAATTATCTCTTCGGTTGGACCTTCAACTAGAATTACTTCATCGGCATAAAATGATTCGCATATAAATGGATTGAATCTGAGAATCTCATACATTTCTTGACGCAGCTCAATATCGGTTTTAATGTCTTTAGCTTTTTTTAAGAAATTATCATTAATTCGGTAAACTTTGGTTCCCTCGTTTGTTCTAACCAGTCTAATAATAGATGATTTTGGTTTTGAAATATCAATCATTTGAGGGGAATGAGAAGCACACAATACTTGATAGGGCAATTCTTCTTCACTTACTTTATATATCAAACCCCTTAACTGATTTATGATATTTGGATATAAGAATAATTCTGGCTCTTCAAACAAAACAATATAGTCTTTTCTTCCCGGTTTTCTTTCAAACTCTTGTGCTATGTCTTGCATAAGCAATAGCGTGAATATTGCCGTCCTAATTGTACCGTGACCGACAGAATTATATGAGGATGGAATCGTATCATCAATTTCACCAGTAGGTTTGGAATCATTGAATTCTATGTCGTACTCTTTGCCTAATTTATTTTCAGACCACACTAGTCGATCTTTTTTATCCTTGAAACTAATACTTGTTGATGGGAATAATCTATTGAAATAACTATTGACCGATTTCTGGTATTTTCAATAGTTTCGGATTTATACATTTTGTTTTAAGTTCTTTTATTTTTCGCGAGCTATTTTTAATTCTTCAAGCTCAGTAACTTTTAATGTCCCTTCAGCAAGAATTTTTAATATTTCATTAAGAGTTGCTTTAGCATCTTCTTCAGTAGGCATTGCTTTTATAAAGATAGGTTTTGGCATACAAGATTGGAAGATTTGATGTAATCCAATCGAACCATAACTTTTATCATCCCACTTTTCTATTATAGGGTTCCAAGTATAACTGTTTTTCTTTTTGCTCTCATTTTCAGATTTTAATCTTAGAACAGTGCCATCTTTAAGGTAAGTACGAAAAGTTGTTTTTTGTTTTGGAGCGGCAGCGTCTATATTCGCAAAATCATATTCATCTAATTGCACTTCAATTTCAAATGAAATAATGTTTTCAGTGTCTTGTCTGTAAAAATCTTCTTTCTTTGGGTCTCTATCTTCGTAGAAAAATCTATACGCATCTAAAAATGTTGATTTACCAGTATTATTCTGACCAAAAATAAAAAGTGTGTTTGTGTCTTTAAAAACAATTTTATTCTGTTCTAAACCACCAGATAATCCACGGAAATTATTTACTGCAAAAAAAATTAATCTTCATTTTAGTAACCTATTTAAAATGAATATAACTATTACTTATACCGAATTGGTACTTTGCAATCCCGCTGATATTCCCGAATTATTTTCTAATTTATTCATTGGTAGGAAATCCCATTCCAAGCCCCGCATTCCTGCCTTCACATAAAGTCTTTGTTAACTTGCTTAATTAGGTTTTAAAAATCAACAGAGAAACCCTAAATAAGAAAACTACATCTCATAGAAATGTCAGTAGTTAAAACTCCATAGAAATGTCACAGTTAATTTAGTTAAACAAATAGTTAAAGTAATCCCTGGGGTAACGAAAGGAGGGCGTAGCCCGTCTGAAGTTACCCCAATACTGCTGCCAAATAGTTCCTCTGTTTATCATCTTTTATTTTTTGATTCAATCTTCTCCAGGGGTGATCTTTGGTACAGCACGAACCTTATAGCCTTTCTTGCCTGGTTTATCATCGAGATGGTTAAACTTGATTTCTTGTTCGTTAAAATAAATGTGTGTTTCTCCGTTTAGCCATTTGCAGATAGTTACTATCTGTTTTGGTCTTGGCAACGGGGAAGAGCCTTTCAGCAGTTGAATGTAGCCACCTGCAAGATTTATCGTGTAATCATTTCTTAGCTGTCTGGATGTCTTGTAACAAAATATATTCTTCAAATCATAACCTGTTGCTATTCTGTGGGTATCCGGTACTTCCAGATTAACTGCAAATCTTGAGTTATATTCGCTTATAAATCTTTTCTGAAGATACTTATTTGCTTCTGCAATATTCGATATTCCTTCACGCCTTAATGCTTTTACAAGACGATCCTGTAATGTCCTGTTAACTCTTTCTACTCTTCCTTTTGCTTGCGGAGAATGTGCATATATTCTCTCTATGTTTAACTCCTGCATCGCACGGCCAAAATCTGTTAGCTTGCCTTCTGCCTTATAAACACTGTGTTTATCGACATAGACGCTTCTTGGAATTCCATATTTGTTTACATACTCCCATAGTGTTAATAAAACATCCTGCGTATTCTCAGAACGGCAAATCTCAGATACACTTTCCCGGTTGAATCATCTACACAATTGATTAAACAACATTCGGTTCCTCTTCCCTCAAACCAATCGTGATGACTACCGTCAAACTGCAGCATTGCTCCGAAGCAGCTTCTTCTTTCCCGCTTCTTCCGGTGTGATCTTTTCCTGCGCATCGTGGTCGTGATTGCTTTCGCTCTGAGCCACTTTCTCATTGTCTCGTGGTCTACTAATATCTTATGAGTCTTTACCAACTGCTCTGAAAACAATGTTGGACCATAATCACTATAATGTGCTTTGTATATTTCTATAACCTTATCCTTTAACTCTCCCGGATATCCGCGATTCGATTTTCTTCCCCGCAACTTGTGGATGATCCCAGCACTTCCTTCCTCTTTTATTTTTTTTAATACCCGGTAGGTTTGCCTTGAACTGATTCCCATCAAATCCGCCTCTTCTTCTACTGTCAGTACTTTAGTTTCTATCTGATTGATTATTTTCAACCGTTCTACTTCTTTTCGACTCATTGTCAGTATTCCTTCCATCTTGAGATCCTTCTTTTTTGAGACCCTCAACCTAATCTTTACTGACATTTCTATTGAGTCGAGTTACTGACATTTCTAAAGAGTCATTACACTAAATAAGAAAACTACATAGTTTTACTAATTACTTTAAAAATTAC
Source organism: uncultured Ignavibacteria bacterium (assembly GCA_963727535.1). Lineage (GTDB taxonomy): Bacteria > Bacteroidota > Ignavibacteria > Ignavibacteriales > Ignavibacteriaceae > RBG-16-34-14. The sequence continues at coordinate 419,121 of CAVSGR010000006.1, read as the reverse complement.
AATGAATTTTTTCTCGTTCGGTAAAGTATCATTATGATATTCTCCGTTTTTTACATTAAATACAAAATATATGTCATTGTTATTTTGGTCTGAATTATGTCGTAATCTTCCCAAAAAAATTAAAAAATGAAAAAAATTGTTTTTATAATTTCACTATCATTCCTATTAATCAGCTCATCATATTCCCAAAACGAAAAACTAGGATTAGGTATCGTACTGGGTGAACCTGTAGGAATCAGTGCAAAGCTCAAAACAGGATTCAACAACGCTTATGATTTTGCATTTGCTTCCTCCGCTAGAGAAAATAGAACAATGTTACTGCAAGCTGATTACTTATGGCACAATTTTGATCCCACAAATCCTGAATCGGGAAGTATTCCCATATACTATGGTTTAGGATTAAGATTAATATTTTCGAATGATGCTATATTAGGTATAAGAGCTCCCATCGGGTTAAATCATCAACTTACTACTGCACCAGTTGATATTTTTGCTGAGCTCGTTCCGATTCTCGACCTTACGCCATCAATAGGTTTTAATTTTGGAGCTGGTTTAGGTGTGCGTTTTTGGATTAATTAAAAACTATTATTGTAAATGGGAGATCATTCAGCCACAGGTGTTACGGATATTCGATTTAATAAAAAAATGGCCCACTAATCTGGCGACCAGGGGCTATGCTTCCTTAAAGCATTTATTAATAACAACGGATGTTTATTGTTTAGTAAGTCAAGTAAAACAGGTTTCCATAGAGTATGCATAGGGACCACCGCTACTAAGAAAGCCTGAATATAAAAAGTATTCAGGCTTTTTGATTTTAAGAATGTGTTCAGATAAAACTCTTTTATTACTTTAAATACTTTTCCATCCAATCAATCCATTTCTTGTAAACATCAGTTCTACGGACTATATCATCGGGAAAGTGAGTATCGACGGGGTAAACATAGAATTCGGTGCTTACTCCATTATCCAGAAGAGCGTGATACATTTGGTAACTATTGACAATCGGAACATTGGGATCCCCTGCATCACCCATAATTAAAGTTGGGACTTTAACATTTTTTGCCAAAACTATTGGTGATTGCTCTCTCCAGATTTTCCAGTCTTTTTCTAACCAGGGCGAACCGCCAAAGAAATACAAGTCACCTTTTTGATAGTATGCAATCGTATAATCCATTACCCAATCATTTAGAGCTGCACCCTCAACAGCTGCCTTCCATTTATCCGGATAATAACCGTTTAGCCACGAAGTCATATAACCACCATAGGACCAGCCGGATATACCGATCCGGTTAGTATCTATTACATCAAGCTCTATAACTTTATCCAAACCTGCCATAACATCTTTTCCTGGTCCCTCCCCAGTATCTCTATAAATTGCATGCTGATATTGGTCACCAAGGTTTATGCTTCCCCGGTAATTTGGCTGAAATACAAAAAATCCTTTTGCGGATAGAAGCTGGGGAAGGTATGAAAACTGCACTGTTGATGCACCTTCGGGCCCACCATGAATCACTAATATAAGTGGATATTTTTCCCCGGTTTTATATTCGGCTGGATAAGTTAACACACCATCCTCATCCATTCCATCAAATCCTTTCCAGTTTACACTTACGGATTTACCTAATGTGAGACTGTCAACAAAAGCATTGAGGTTGGTAAGTCGTTTTGGCTTTCCGGTAAGCGAGGTCAAGACATATAATTCCGAAGGATGTTCAGCCGTACTACCTGCAAAAGTGATAGAGCCGTTATTTGATATGCTGATACTTTGGCTCGCCACTTCAACATTTCCGAGATCAATTTGTTCTGCATCTCCATTAATGGGCTGACGCCAGAACACAGAATGAGTTCCTTTTTCTCCACTGATTAAAATTGATTTTGAATCGGGCAGCCATAAATAATTATTTATATTTCTTGCAAGTTTCTGAGTGATGTCAATATTTTTTCCATCTTCCCTAACGTAGACTGCATACCCATTATTTTGATCCCCTTTGCGTGGACGCATAAATGAAAGTATGTTTGTTCCGGGTGCATATTGCGGCTGACTAGTACATTCATCTTCAATTAAAGTTTTCACTTCACCACCGCTTGTATCAACTTCCGCTATTACTGAATGCCAGGCATTACCTTCCCATACATCAGGAAATTGCTGAAAAATAATTGACCCGCCGTTTTTAGCCCATACTATTGGGGAAATACTTTCCTGATCAGTACAAATGCTGAATTTTCCCTTTGTTAATTGGTTGGCTTTGCCTCCTTCAGACGATACTATCCAGAGATGCCAGGGCTGTAGCTCAGCTCTAACAAGATAATTATTGTAACTCACCTTGAATGCATCTTCTTTATGCTTAATGGCTATCGGGTTGGGAATAGTGTCTTGTGCCACAAAAGCAATTTTCTTTCCATCCGGGCTCCAGGAAAACTCTGTTACATCGGTCTTTGATTTGGTAATTTGAATCGGGTCACCACCATTCATTGGCATAACAAAGATTTGAGTCTTTTCAGAATCAATACCCTCTGATATAAATGCTAACCTCCCGCCATCAGGCGACCATTTTAGTCCGGAAATACTCTTCCTGTTAAATGTAATACTGCGAAGAGAACCATCTTTAACATTTACAAGATCAATCTCTTTTTTATACTTATCCTTTTCCCAATCTGCTTTTGAGACTATAACTGCTATCTGACTTCCATCGGGTGAAATTTGTGGATCAGTAACCCTGACAATTTTTCTTAAATCTTCTAATTCAAAAACCTTATTGTCGTTTTGGGATAGGATGTTTGCGGGCATCAGTAAAATAAATAATAAAATACAACTTAGATAAACTGATTTCATTTTAATATCCCTTTTTACATTAATGAATAGTTTTACACGTCATAGTCTTATATCATCTTCACATCTTTTCCTGAACTTTATCAATACTTAGTGAGGAAGAAATCTACCTTATTTCAACTTGTTTTGCAATATCAAATCCTTCTAAGGAAAGGTTGAATAACCTTTCTCAGCTAAAATAACTAAATGGATTCTCTTAGTTTTTTTATAATAGTTAGTCCCCCACTACTAAAAGGAAAGCTGGGTTTATCTCAGCTTTTATATTTTAAGGTATGCTCTACTCTCAACACAGCTGATTTAAAAATTATTTATATGCAAAAATTTAGTGTAGGGATAAATGCCAAAGAAATCTAACACCCAGATAATTGTAACTATTCCAAGTAATGTGCTGATAATAACCTTAGGTACTGTTTGTGGTTTCATCCACAAGGTAAGTGCATAAAAAACGGCTATTATCACAAGAGTTAAAATCTTCTCGTTTATTATACCCATAGCAACTCCTTATAATCATACTTAACGAAAAATCTAATTTATACTAATCAAAAAGATCTGTTCCATCAAAAATAAATTTCATAGGATCCTGCCTTATTCCATCATGTTCAACTTCATAATGAAGATGCGGACCTGTTGATAACCCGGTATTCCCGGTTTTTGCAATTACATCTCCTCTTGATACTTTGCTTCCTTTTTTAATAAGTATTTTTGATAAATGACCATAAATGGTTCTGTATCCAAAACCGTGATCAATCTCCACCGCAAGACCAAGTCCACCTTTAACTCCGGCAAAGACTATCCTGCCTTGTCCGGAAGCATGAACCGGCGTTCCCACATCTGCAACTATATCAATCCCTTCGTGCATCATAACCCGGTGTAAGATAGGATGCATCCTCATTCCAAACCCATGGACTCCTATTGTACCGGGACAGGGCTTAATTGCCGGTAAAGAAGAATAAAGTTTTTTATTTTCCTCAAGTTTAATTGCTATTTCCTGGTAATTTGATTTTTCAAAATCTACTCTTCTTGTTAAATCATCTGCAAGTTTAAATGCATTTTCAAGCTCATCTGAATCTTTAATGAAAAGCAACTGTTTATTATCATAAAGTCCCCCACCGTATCCTAACATTCTTACATCACCAGGTACAGGCGGGAGACCTGCGGCTACTCTCAAATCAGAATTAGAATTAACAAGACTATCCAGACCGTGACCAAGAACTTTATATTGTTTTGTCAATTCTTCAAGCCTGGTTTTGAGAACTTCATTTGTGTTCTTAAGCGAGTTGATATCACGATTACTATTAATGAGCGAAAATATATAAGAATAACCCCCGAACAACATAAGTGAAATTACAGTAACAAAAATTGTAACTAAAGAGGCTAACTTATATTTGAAATGCTTTATCTCAACAAACTGAAGTTTTGCTTTTGAGAAATAATAAATTTTATTCATACTCGCTCCGTATTGTATTAAACTAAAACTCTGTACCTTATCATCTACTCATTTACCACGCCTCCCCAATGTAAAATTCTGAGAAAAGAACTTTTTTTCCAGTAATATTTCCCCGGCTGACCTTTTTTTACCTTTGAAAAAATTGTGAGAAAGTATCTCACCGCTTTTGGCGATAAGCTAATTGCTTACAAACTAATTAAATAGTTTGATGTCTTTTATTGAGAAACGAATTTATTAACCTTTATTGTGAGAGATACAAAACGGATACCACAGCATTTTATGACTGTGTATCAATTTAGATTTAGAGAGTTTTGAGAGATATGATATATTTTGAGGTTTTTATTAGCTATAAAATTTTTATGGATTTTGCACAATTAGGGTATAATCTTATGCTACCCTGCTTTAATAAATGGTAATTCCTCGCTCCAGGATTTATTTTCATCTGCTTTATTAAAAGCTTCTGCTAATTCCGGGTTCAGTTCAATCGCTTTTACATAGTCCAGGGCAGCGCTCTCATTATCATTTAAAATAGTTTTTATATCCGCACGTCTGAAATATGCTTCGGCAAAGTTGGGATTGTATTTTATCGCTTTTGTGAAATCAGCTATCGCGCCTTTATAATCGTTGAGAAGCTTTTTGCAGTTCCCCCTGCAGTAATATTGGAGAGATTTCTGGCAAAGCCTGTGGGCTTTAAGTCCTAGTTTCATCCATTATTCTCCTATGTAATGAGTAGATAGAGCTCATACTATTTAATAATTGAGAAGTTAAACGGATTTGGTAATCGCAATTTTAATCTTCAGTATTTTCATAACATCCGGAAGCGGCTTCAGGTGCCGGGATCTGTAGAGCATCTTTATCAACCAGAAGATCCCAGATCTTATTGGAGATTGACCTGGAGTCCAAAAGCCCTTTTGTAAGAGCATCTTTATACTCCAGTTCAATAACCTTTTTAATCAGCTGCCTGACTTCTTCCATTTTGGTCCCAACGTACATAATCATCTCGGATTATTTTTTTTACTATGTGAAGGTATTTATAAACCTCCTGTAGATTATTAGAGGACATGAATTATGCCACACGTCAATTTTTGATACTCACTAAATCCTTAATTTTGAAACACTTAAGAGTGTATCAAATTGTTTTGTTTTATTCATTTGGGTCAGCAAGGAAGAAAGACAGCGGGGAATAATTTAGTTTCTATATGACAAATAAAAATAAACTTTTTCCTTTCACTGCGTAAAAGTTACGCCTGTTAAATAATAATTAATCTCTTCTGCAATCATTTTATACAAAATTTTTAATGCGGTTTATATAAACAGATTATATATTAATGCCCTATTTTGATATTACTTTTGAATTTTCTTATTAAATTAAAGCAATGAATTTATGACCTCTCACAAATTAAAAAGGCGCAGGTTATTAGATGAGTGGAACGTTGCCTCCCCGCGGATATAAAAAAGAAGACACCGAAAAAAGGAAAAAGTGGATAGAGGAGAAAACCGGTTTTCATCTTAATGAAGTTGGTCCGGATGAACCAGGCGACCTGAGGGGAATTATTGAAAACCATGTTGGTTTCATGCACCTTCCACTGGCAGTCACGGGACCATTGTTAATTGAAGGCACTTATGCTAAAGGAGAATTCTATGTTCCTCTCTGTACTTTGGAAGGAACATTGACAATGTCTATGACACGCGGACTTTTCCTAACCCATCTTTCTGACGGAATTAAAACAAGACACATAAAACAGGAAATGTCAAGATCACCAATATTCATCTTTGATGATATTGATAAAAGCAAACCTTTTCTACAATGGGTTGATCAAAATTTTGAAAGTATCAAACAGGAGGCGGAATCAACAACCAAGCATGGCAAGCTTTTAAGAATTGATAAATACCCTTCTCAAAACAGTGTGATTCTCGATTTCATCTTTTCTACCGGCGAAGCAGCCGGCCAAAATATGGTCACAATAGCAACACACAAAGGCTGTAACTATATAAAAGAAAATTATAAATGTGATTCGGGCTTCAGGTATTTTATTGAAAGCAACTTTAACGGGGATAAAAACCCGGCTTATAAATCTTTACTTCTTGGAAGAAGCCACTATGTAGTCGGAAGCGCTTTAATTAAAGGAAAATATCTCAGACGTGTTTTAAGAGTTAATGCCAAACAATATTTCGATGGCTGGAGGCAATGTACACGCGGCTCACAGGAAGCAGGAATTTTTGGAATGAACATGCACGTGGCAAATGCTCTAACTGCAATTTATTTAGCTACAGGACAGGACGCAGCAAGTGTTGTTGAAAATTCCGGGGGAATCGTTTCTTATGAAGTAAGAAATAATGATGATCTTTATGCAACTATTACAATGCCTTCCATTACAGTCGGAACTGTCGGCGGAGGAACCAAATTAAAACAAGCCAGGAAAAATCTTGAGCTTTTAGGTTGTATCGGAAAAGATTCTTCCAGGAAACTCGCAGAGATTGTCTGCGCCTGTGCTCTTGCCTTAGAGTTATCTCTTGGCGGTGCTATTATAACAGATGAGTTCGCTTCAGCACATGCCAGGTATGGGAGAAAATGAGTGAGCAGCTTTCATTCAGAACTGGAGAATTCTGTCGTTCCCCCCGAATATTCTCATGTACTTAAAAAACCATCCTTTCTTAGCAAAGCAATCAAGAAAATTTTTGAGATTTACTGTAAAATTCTTTTTACTTTTTATTGCCCTCTTAAAGTATCCGGTAGAGAAAATGTTCCGAAGTCTTCATCTTTTATTTTTTGCAGTAATCATAACAGCCACATGGACAGCGGAATTTTAATGGTCGCTTCCGGTTTACCTTTTAAAAATTTTGCTATGATGGCAGCTAAAGATTATTTCTTCGGCAGCGATAAAAGAAAAGAATATTTAAATCTTTTGATGAATTTAATACCGATTGATCGTGATGCCGACAGAAAATCAATAATAGACTATCTTACAGCATGCAGGGAATTTACAAAAATTGATAACCGCAGTTTAATTATATATCCTGAAGGGACACGTTCAAAAACCGGCAAGATTCAATCATTTAAAAAGGGACCGGCGATGATCTCCGCAGAACTTGGTCTTCCAATTGTTCCAGCTCATATCAGGGGATCATTTATTGCCTGGCCAAAAGGGAAACTATTTATGAAACCTTCAAAAATTACAATCAAAATTGGTAAACCAATTTCCCCAAAAGAATTTTTGAGTAAAAATGAAAATGATTCAAATAATTTTCATGCCTATAGAAGAATTACAGAAGAGCTTGAAAAAAGAGTTCACGAATTGATGGAGATTTAAAACAATGCTTAACCTTGAACAAATGAAGTGGTGGGGCTGGGGCGGTGAAAAATTAGATTTTGTAATGTCCGATAAACCGGAACTCTGGCCTTATATTGAAAAAGTTGTTGGCATCGAAGGAGAACCGACACTTACTCCTCCAATTAAATTTGAAGATATTGAACTGCCTCAGCAAACTCTTAATGAAAAATTTATCAATGAAATAAAAACTATTATTGACACTGAACGATTTACATTCGATAAAAAAGACAGGCTTGTTCATTCTTATGGTAAGAGTTTCAGAGATTTGTGGAGAATAAGACACGGAATTGTAAACGCGGCTCCCGATTGCATAATTTATCCTTTATCGGAAGATGAAATTGCAAAAGTAATTAAAGCTGCAAAAGAATATGATGTTGTTCTTATTCCTTTCGGCGCTGGTTCTAACATTGCAGGATGTCTCGAAGCTAACAATGGCAAAGGAAGAATGATCGCTTCGCTCGATATGAAATTGATGGATAGAGTTATAAGTGTTGATAAAATTTCTAACACGGCAAGGATACAAGCGGGTGCTTTGGGTCCGCAAATGGAAGAACAGCTAAACTCCTTTGGAGTAACTTTGGGACATTTTCCCGATTCGTTTGAATACTCAACTCTTGGCGGCTGGATTGCAACAAGATCGGCTGGGATGCAAAGTGATAAGTATGGCAAGATTGAAGATATGGTTCTTTCACTAAGAATGGTCACGCCGGAAGGAACAATAGTCACGCGTACAGTGCCGAAATCTTCAAACGGAATAGACATTAATCACATTTGCATAGGAAGTGAGGGAACTCTCGGAATAATTACAGAAGCTGTAATGAGTATCCACAAACTTCCCGAAGAGAGAAAATCGTATGGCTATTTCTTTCCTGATTTTGAAAGTGGAGTAAAAGCCATGCAGGAATGTGTTGAGAATTATACTGCGCCCGTTGTAACAAGATTGAATGATCCCGGTAAAACAGCTCTCTCACTTGCTTATAGAAGTAAATCGTCAGTTTTAAATTCTTTACTTGGCAGCATTGTAAAATGGTATTTAAAGAATGTAAAGAAATTTGATTTCGACAAGATGTGTTTAATGTTAACTGTGTTTGAAGGTGATAAAGAAACTTTTGACAAAATGAAGAAGAGAGTAAATAAAATATATAAAAAGCATGGTGCTTTTAATCTTGGAACAAGCCCGGGACGCGCATTTGAAAAAGGCAAGTATGATTTTCCTTACCTTCGTGATTATGTAATGGACAGAAACATTATGGCGGATGTCAGTGAAACTTCTACTGTGTGGAGTAATCTTCTTCCGCTTTATTATTTAACTTTTGATTCTATCGATAAAGCAATAAAGAAAACTGCAAAAGCAGGATTTCTCGGTTGTCATATAAGTCATACTTACCACACAGGTGCGAGCCTCTATTTTACATTCGGCTGTCAGCAACCTCCGGGTTATGAGCTGGAACAATATCTTTACATAAAAAAATCTGCCGAAGATGCTTTTATAAAAGGAGGCGCAACACTTTCACATCATCACGCAGTTGGCTTTGAACATATGCCATGGCTTAAAGATGATATTTCTGAAACTGGAATTAAAGTTGTAAAAGGAATAAAAGTGTCTCTGGATCCCGGAAATATTATGAACCCGGAAAAAATAATTCCGCCGGACGGCGCCGAAATAAACTGGGGCTTAAGCAAAAGCGACATTGAAAAATTTGAAAGCGGCATTAATGCTGACGGGTAAAACAATTGTTATAACCGGAGCGTCATCAGGATTAGGAGCTTCTCTTGCTGTTCAGCTTTCACATAATAAAACAAATCTTGTTCTCTTTTCAAGAAATATTGATAAACTCCAAAGTGTAGCAAAAACCTGCGAAGAAAATGGCGCAAAGGTTCTAATCGTTGCGGGAGATATAAGTAAACCGGAAGATTGCAAAAAGCTTTACAACGAAACGATTAAAAGTTTTAATGCAATTGATCATCTTGTACTGAACGCGGGCATAAGTATGTGGGCTGAGTTCGAAGAAATTACTGACCTTTCTTTATTCCGGAAATTAATTGAAACAAATTACCTCGGGGCTGTTTATCTCACTAATTATTGTTTACCTGCTTTAATTAAAAGCAAAGGAATAATAACTGCAATCTCTTCTATTCAAGGGAAAATCTCTGTTCCAAATCACACGGGTTATGTTGCATCTAAACATGCTTTAACAGGATTTCTGAACACACTCAGGATGGAAGTTAAAGACAAGGGTGTTGATGTTATGCTTGTTATGCCTCACTGGTTAAGAGGAACAGATTTAAGAAAGAATGCTTTTGATAAAAACGGAAATCAAATCGGTGAATCGAAAAAAGAGCATAGCAAAGAATCCATTTCACTTGAAGAATGCAGCAAAAAAATTATTAAGGGGATGATAAGCAGGAAAAGAGAATTAATTATACCGGGGAAACTAAAAGTATTAACCTGGCTTAATTTGTTCTTCCCGAATTTAGCAGAGAAAATTGTAATGGGGAAAGTAAAAGAACAGGAGTAAGTTTGATTAAGCTAAGAACTAAAAGATAATATTGACCCACCTCTTTCCAAAGGAATCCCTTCGGGAAAATCTCCTCTCCGCCTTCACTTTGTTTCGGCGGACAAGCAAGGAGGAGATTTTATTTTTAGTTAAACATTTCATATTTAAAAGTTAACATTTCAAAAAAAAACGAGTTGTCCCCTCTTGGGAGGGGACGGTGGGGTGGGTTTATCCCGTATTCTCTTTAATCCACTCTTCTATCCTTTCTAACACCTTCTCAAGATCATATCTTACATCCAGATCATCAAGCCTTAAGACAGCAACACCAAGCTGGTTTAATCTCTTATCTCTCGCTTCATCTCTGCTTTCCTTACCGTAATGACTTTCTCCATCAATTTCTATCGCCAGCATTAAATCCTTACAATAGAAGTCTACAATATAATTATCAATTGGTCTTTGCCTGTCGAAATCGTAACCGCACATTCGTTTTCCTTTTAAGTAATCCCATAACAAAATCTCAGTAAATGTGCTATTATTCCTGAGTTTTCTTGCATACTCTTTTAGTTTAGGATTGTAAGGAATAATTTTTCTTCTTTTCATTACCGCCCCCGGAATGTTTTTTAAATAAACATACAAAAATTTATCTTAACATAACATTACCCACCTCTTTCCAAATGAATCCCTTCGGGAAAATCTCCTCCAAGGAGGAGACTTTAATTTCAGTTAGAGTATACACTTTACAAAGTTAACTTGACAAAAAAAACGAAATAGTCCCCTCCCTGGGAGGGGCGAGGGGTGGGTCTACTACCTCAGAATTCCATTCTTTTCGCTTCTGCATCTGCTACCTCTACACCCAAATGGTTGCCATCCTTATCAAACAGAGCAACTGTTACAATTGAACTGTAGGAATTCCCATCTTTGTTGAAAGTAATCTCTTCTACAATCACTCCATAACCTGCCGGACTGAAACCGCCGGAGCTTTTTAAATCTTCAAATGATGAAGGCGGGTTTGTAGTGTAAAACTCATACTTTGCTTCGTATTTATTCTCGCCGATTTTCTTCCAGATTCCGTAAGCGGGAGGCACAGGTGGAGTTCCATCATAATTTGACGATTCTGTCATAGTACCGCCGGCATTAAAGACATACATAAACTCAAGGTCTTTAACTTCTGCAAACGCCCCGGATTTAAATTGCACTTTCCCTTTCCACGCACCAACAATATTATCAGTCTGTGAGTTTTTATTTCCGCCACAGGAAACTGAAACAATGGAAAGAAATACCAGCAACCCGGTTGAAAGAAGATAATTTATCCTTTTCATAAAGCCTCCCGAAAGTTTATTTTTTATTATTGATTAAGATAGGAAGATTGGTGGGATAGATAAAATCTTATTACTTTTCTTTAAGTTGTGTTTCATACAAAGTATGCGAACATTGTCAGCAGTGAGTGAAGTTCCACCTTTAGAAAAAGGTAAATCGTGATCGAAGTGAAGATTTCCTTTTATTCTACGAAGATTGATAATTTTTTTATTACTATGTAAGATTACTAATTAGGTTATATTTAGAATATAACCCAATGAAATTTTGTATATTTCTACTAATAATTATTACAGGTTAAAATAGGACAAAAAATGAGTGTAGGTTCTAAGCTCCAATTTGCTCAATTAGACGAACTATCGCTGGATCCTTATAATCCCAGACTAGGTCGCCACAGTATTGACCAAAAACTGGCACAAGAAGAAATTTTAGAGCAAATGCTAGATTGGTCCTTAGATGAATTAGCATTATCGTTTATAGAAAGTGATGGCTTTTGGACACAAGAAGCCCTGATAGTTATTGAAGAAAAACTGTATGGAAAATACACCTTAGTTGTAGTAGAAGGCAATAGAAGACTGGCAGCACTTATTTTACTTGATAAAGCATTTAATAAAAAAGAATTTGCAAATTCTAAATTCGAGGAAATAGCTAAAAGTTCTAAGCTACCTAAGAACTTACTTAATGAAATCCCTTATTTAGTCGCGGATAGTAGATCTGATGTTGACTCTTACTTAGGATTCAGACACGTCACGGGTATAAAGCAATGGGAGCCATCAGAAAAGGCCCAATTTATAGCCAAGCTCATAGATGAAGGTTTGACATATGATGAAGTAAGAAAAAAGATAGGAAGTAAAACTCCAACTGTAAAAGATTTATACATTACATACAAAGTTCTTTTACAAATTGAAGAAAATGTTGACATTCCAGAAGAAAAACTTGAAAAGAGATTTAGTGTGCTTTATTTAACATTAAAGAAAGAAGGCGCTTATACTTATCTTAACGTTAATATACAAGCTGACCCCAAAAGTGCTGGTAGACCGGTTCCTAATAAGCATATCAAAAATTTAAAAACTTTGCTCTATGGCTGTTTGGTACTGATAAAAAAGGTCCTTTGTTTTCTGATTCACGAGATGCTACAAAGTTTTCAAATGTATTATTAAATAAAGAAGCAATAAAATATTTAGAAACAAATGATAGTCCTATTTTTGATCAAGCTGTCAGAATTGCAGGGGCAGATGAAGAAGAGATTGTCAATTTAATTCAAAGCGCTGCTTATAGTGTGGAATCTGCATTAACTAGAGCACACCTTCATAAAAACTCAAAGGATATGAAAAGAGCGGTTCAGCTTCTTTTTAACCACGTTGAACAGCTTAAAGTAACTTTTCCTAATGAAGCAAAAAAAACCACCTGAATGGTATGTTTAGACTACCACCTGAAGGAACCTATCCCTCTGTAACCAAACATAACTGTGATCATAATTTGATATGCGATTGGATTGAGGGGAGTCTTTTATATGGAAAAGATATGCAAATCTCAAAAAGTGATGTCATCGACATACTAATTGAAGAAGAAATATATAGAGATCAAGATTTTGCCGATGAATTTATTAGTAATTGTTGGGAAAGAATTGAAAAAAGACATAAAAGTTTTAGTCAAAATCAAATTTTCGAAATAAAGTCCAAAAGAATTATTAAAAGAAAAAATTGGGAAGAATACGCTGCATATAGCTTCTGTTTAGCAATCTCATTAAAAACATATTATAAGTTAAAAATTTCTAAACCCAGCAATTTTATTAATACCCAAGGTGAAACCTTCGAAGAAATTTCCATTGAATCAGTAAAATTACTTTTCCCCGAATGGTATGTCTTGCATACGGGGCGAAGCCAAAACAATGTGACTAAATTTAAACAATTGCTTAAGAACATTTCTAGTATTTTAAAAGTTCAATCAGAAACACAGCAGTTCAACACTATACTACACATCAGAATGAAGCCAAGTTAGACATATTAATGGCTCGTAGATTTTTTGACGAGTATTGTAATATTCCAATTTTATTACTCCAGTGTGCAAGCGGTGACAATTGGAAAGGTAAAAGGCAGGAACCCAGTATAGGAACATGGAATGAATTCCTAAATTTTAATTCATATCCTATGAAGGGATTAGTAATTCCTTTCTCACTCGATGAAAAACAATTTATAGAACATTCTACGTATATTAAAGGATTATTATTGGATCGAATGCGTTTATTATCCATTTCTTCAAAGAATCTAAATTTTTTGGATGAAACACTTATTAGAAAAACAAACGGTATTACCAAGAAAATAATAAATAAGATACCAAAAGCTAATTAGTATGAAATTTATTGATTTATTCGCGGGACTAGGAGGATTTCATCTTGCCCTAAAAGACCTTGGACACAAATGTGTTTTTGCATCTGAAATTAATCCTATTCCTAAAAGAAGTCTACAAAAAAAATTTCTCTGTCTCTCCTGCTGGAGATATTACAAAAATAAAGTCTAATGAAATTCCAAGGCACGATATTTTATGTGCCGGTTTTCCTTGCACCCCATTCAGCAAAGCAGGAAAACGAATGGGCAGAAAAGATAAAAAGCAAGGTAAGCTATTCGATGAAATATTAAGAATTTTAGAGTGCCACAAACCTAAATATTTCATATTAGAAAATGTGTCAAACCTTCACTACCATAATGAAAAAAGAACATATTCTTTTATTAAGAGAAAACTTTCAAAGCTAGGATACAAAATTGATTCGCACATATATTCCCCCATGAATTTGGAATACCACAATATCGAAGAAGAGTTTTTATAGTTGGAGCCTTGGAAGGATTAAATGGATTTGATTGGATTGATAACTATAAGACAAAAGAGAAAACAAGCATTGAAACTATTTTAGAAACTAAAAAAAATGGATTTGTTAAAATTTCTAATAAGCAGCGCGTTTGCATTTCAGTGTGGCAAAAATTCTTAGATGCATTACCCAAAACAGAATCGCTTAAATATCCTATTTGGGCAATGGAGTTTGGAGCAACGTATCCTTTTGAATCAGAAACACCTTATTCTATTTCAGATGCAGAGCTAAGTAAAACTAAAGGTTCATTTGGGGTTAAGCTAAGTGGACATAGTCGCAAAGAAATGTTTAGCCTACTCCCTACCTACGCTCAAGCAGAGCAAAATGAGTTTCCTATTTGGAAAGTTAGATTTATTAAGTCAAATAGAGAACTTTATAAAAAATATAAATCTGAACTTGATCCTATAATTCCATTGATTAAGGAATTACCCATCCCAAGTTGGAGAAAATTTGAATGGAATAGTAATTCTGAACCTCGAATTATTAAGAAACAGATTCTTCAATTCAGAAGCTTCTGGTTTGAGAGTTAAGAAAAAAAATTTTACTCCTTCACTTGTTAGCCCCAAAACACAGATTCCGATTATTGGCTGGGAAAATAGATATATTTCAAGAAAAGAAGCTCTTCGTTTACAATCTATGGAAAAGCTTAAGCATCTACCCAAAAATGATGCTGCATTTTTTAGAGCCTTGGGAAATGCAGTCAATGTAAAAATTGTAAAATTTATTCTTATGGAGCTTTTAAAGGCGAAGGAATAAAAGACACTATCTTGATAGATTTCAGTTTAAAACCTTAACTAAACGATCTAAATGTTTTTGTCTGTTTTTGCTAATAACTTCACACTCCCAAATAATAATAACTTTCCAACCCAACTTTTGTAGTTGCTTCTTATTAGTTATATCTCTTTCAACATTTCTATTAATTTTCGGAATCCAATAACTCTTATTGCTTTTAGGCCTTTTATTATATTTGCAATTTTTATGAGCATGCCAGAAACAACCGTTCACAAAAATAATTGTTTTAAATTTGGATAGAACAATATCAGGACAGCCAGGTAATTTTCTAACATTTATTCGATACCTAAACCCACCCGAAAAAAGATGCTTCCTAACAATAATTTCAGGCTTAGAATTGGTTTTCCTAATTCTAGCCATTATCTCACTTCGTACTTCTTTTGAAAACTTATCTGACACTAAGATTACCTATTTCCTCCGCATAATCATCAGCAGTCTCATAAATGCGGACAGATACTTTTTTAACATTCTGCGGGAAGTTGGCTTTTTTTATTTCGTTCAAGAAAATATTTGCAGATGTTCTCAACTGTGGACTGGAACTCTACAACAACCATTTTTGATTTCATCTTTTCGAGGAAAGAGATTATTTCTTTATCTTCTTTATAAACCATAAAAGCGTGGTCGAGCTTTTCAACAATCGGCTCAACAATTTTTTTAAGATCGTAATAATCCATCACCATTCCCGATTCTTCAACTTCGCCTTCAAGCTCGACAATCATTTTATAGGAATGCCCGTGAATATTTTTACATTTACCAAAATGTTCGGGAAGCCGGTGTCCCATTTCCCATCTGAATTCTTTAGCGATCTTCATCACACACCCTTAGCAGCGGGGTCCCAGATGAACTTATGCATCTGGAGCTGGAAGCGGACGTTCAGCTTATCTTCCAAAACCCAATCGACTAAAGTTACAGCCTCAAGCTGATCAAAAACTACTGAGACAAGGATTGTAAACTTTTTACCGAGTTTATATTTCTTCATAATATCTTTCATCCAGTCGTAATCTTCCCTGCTGCCGATAACAAACTTTAATTCGTCTGTTGGTTTCAGGTAATTAATATTCTCATAAAAATTCTTCTGCATCATTCCGCTCGAAGGACATTTGAGATCCATAATTATCATTACTCTCGGATCAACATCTTTAATAGAAAGACTGCCTCCCGTTTCAAGCATAACCTCGTAACCTTCATCGCATAATCTTTTCATAAGATCAAGTGATTGAGTTTGTACAAGTGGTTCTCCGCCGGTTAGTTCAACAAGCTTGCAGTTATACTTTTTAATTTCGGAAATAACGCTGTCTATAGTATAGTCTTCGCCTGCATAAAAAGCATACTCGGTATCGCAGTAAACACACCGCAGGTTGCAATACGTGAGTCTTACAAAAACACAGGGTAATCCGGCTTTTGTGCTTTCTCCCTGGATGGAGAAATATATTTCGTTTACTTTAAGCAAATGTAGTCCTTTTCCTGTCAGTCTGAGCTTGTCGAAGACTGACATTTCGAAACAAATTCACACTTCGACAGGCTCAGTGTGACAACATTAAATTAATATCGGATAATTGTCATAAATATTGATGTTTGCAATAAAATTACGAAAAGATAAATTTGACATCAAACAGGTGAATGGATATATTTGGACTCGTTTTTCATAAATATTTAAGGCTTTTTAATGGCATCACATAAATCTGCAAAGAAGAGAATTCGTACAAATGAAAGAAAAAGAGAAGTAAATCAGAAGATCGAATCCGGAATTAAAACTCTCTACAAGAAAACACTTAAAACTACCGACTTAGCTGAAGCAGAAAAAAATTATAAAGAAGCAGTTTCATTTATTGATAAAAGTTCTATAAAAGGTAAGATTCCCATGAATAATGCCTCAAGAAAAAAAGCAGCTTTAACACGCCACCTGAACAGCCTTCAGAAAAGTACCAGCAAATCTAAGTAAGAAAAGTTTTGTCAGTCTGAGCAGAGTCGAAGACTGACACGCCACACTTCGACAAGCTCAGTGTGACATCACAAGTCATCAATCGCATCGATACCTTCCGGCATTGGCAAATAAAATTTTATCGGCTGAACATCCCCTGTTTTCTTTTCCAGTTTTTGCACTTTCTTCTTTATGATTACACTGTGCTCTATCTGGATACTGTCTTCTATAACAGAACCAAAAACATAACTTGTTCCTTTTATAAGAACTCCGCTGCCGATTCTTAAAGGAAACTCATCGCTGCCTGTCATATTAACACTGGATTCAATTCTTGTATTGTCTCCAATTATAATATTTCCTTTAATTATATCGCCGGATAAAATCTGGACGGAGTTACCAAGCTTAAGCGTCTGTTCCGGGAAACAGGAAAGATGAACACTGTTGTCTATAAAAACATTTCTGCCGAACTGGACATTGCCGTCGACAAAAACATTTCTGCTTAATGTAAGATTATAGTTAAGCCTTACTCCCTTCCCGATATAAACGCCTTTGCCTATCACAATATCCAGCGGAATATTTTGTTTATCCATCTTTATTATTTCATCTACAACCTGCTCGTGAATGAAAAAGTCATCGGGATCATTAATCTCAATTATATCTTTAAGTTTTTCATAGACCTGTCTTCTCGCAACTTCTTCCATTTCTTTAAGAACAGATTTGTTATTAAAGCCCATAACAACATGCTGTTGCCTCGGACTCATCGCTTTAACAGTAAATCCTTTCTTATTAAAAAGAGATATCATATCGGTTATATAAATCTCATTCTGTACGTTGTTGCTCCTGAGTGAACCAATTAAACCAATAAGTTTTTTATAATTGAAGGCATAAACGCCGGAGTTAAATTCGTTATTCTCAATCAGTTCCTGTTTTGTGTAAGAATATGTTCTTCCTCTGAATTTTAATTTATACGGTCTGCTTTCATCAAGTGCAAGTATATCTTTATTCTCAACAATTTCTATAACCTTTCCTTCATCTTCTCCTGAAAGTTTTCCTTTTTCATCATGTTTTTTTACACGAACAATTCTACCGTAAGAATTGTTTACCGGATCACCTTCGAATATTCCTGTAAGAACCAGCATATCCGATTTTGTTTTGAGGAATCTGGTTCTTAACTGCTTAACGGTTTCTTTATCAATTAATCCCATATCGCCGGGGAACACATAAACAATTCCATCATTAAACTTTTTGTTAAGTTTTTTAAGAGCTATCTGAACTGCATGTCCTGTTCCGTTCTGTGTTTCCTGGTAGGCAAATGCAGTCGATGGTTTCGCTCCAATTACATTCATTACATCTTTGGCTTTAATTCCAACTACAATAATTATGTTAATCCCCTTAATGGCTTTCCTGCATGCTTCGTAAACTCTTGCTACTGTTGGTACTTCCCATATTTTATGCAGCATCTTCGATTTTTGAGATTTAATTCTTTTACCATGACCCGCAGCTAAAACAATTGCTGTTTCTTTATAATTAGAATTAAGCTTTGACGAAAGTTCATCAACTAGTTTATATATCTCTTCTTTTCCGTTTCTTGGCATTTATACTCCGTTTAGTAACTTATTCAAAAATAACAAAATTTAAAGTGCTGTTTCATCAGGAACCAGGTTCGTTTTTTCTTTCGTATTTCTATAACTCTCAGAACTTAAAATTGAAACAAGCAGAGCAAAGACTATCGAAAGAACCGGTGAATCTATGAAACCTGAAAAAAGTGCCGTGAGCAGTAAAGCAGCAACTGAAACCAATATACCGAGAACAATAATTGCACTTTCCTCATTTTTATTTCTTTTAACAAAACTTATACCGGAAGAAAAAATTCCTATCATTAACGCAAAATAAGCACTCAACCCTGCAAAACCGCTTTCAAAGTAAACTTGCAGCAATTCATTATGCCAACCCCCGATTCCTTTATCTTCTAATTCATTTTTAAGAGGAAAAATTTCCTTAAATGTCCTTGTACCATATCCTAGCAACGGGTGTTCTCTGATTAATTCTGCAGCACCTTTATAAAGAATATCTCTATCCGAAAGCTGAGTTGGTGCCTTTACTCTTTGTGTAGCCTCAGTTGAGTTATTAAAAAAAGAAATTGAAGATATTATAGCGGCTCCCAAGATTATGAGAAGCACCTGCCTGATTTTAATTCGTTTCAGAAGAATTCCAGCAAGTAAAACCAGGATAGCGATTGCAATATCTGCTCTTCCAAGAGAAGAAACCATCCCTGCTAAAATTATAGCAGACAAAATTATGTGAAGATAAAAATACCGCCGCTTAACTTCAGACAAATCAGATAAAATTATTGTAACTCCGAAAGCAGCAAGAAGATAAACAGAAAAGGCAGTATAACCCGATGTAAAAGATTCCGCTCTCTCAACAAGACCCAAATTAAATTTGGTAAGTCCGATAATAGAATTTAAAGCGGCGCCGAGAATAAAAATATAAATGATCTGTCGTCTTTTTCTTTCATCAAAAACTTTAAGATAAAAACCGAGTGAAAAAATGCTAAGAAAAAAAAGTCCTTCTTTATAAAACGATTGCACACTCACGGATGGGTATTCCGAGAAGATTATTGCCACAATTCTTACCAGACCATAAATCGCAATAAGAACTACAATTTTGTCAATGGCTTTTCTTTTTTCAGAATACTTTTCAAGCAGCCAGAGTATTGCTAATAATCCTGCAAACAACTGTAAAGCAAAAATGGAAAGTACAAAACTCACCGAGAGAAGAGCCGTTAAATAAAACGGAACGCGTATATCGAATCTGCTGGAAATCATTGAATTTGTCCGGTTAATTTAACTAAAAGTAGCGCCAAAACAGCAACATCTTAAGTAATAAGTGATTATTTTTACCTAAACCATTTACAAACTCTGATGAATACTTTCTGGCGTTTTTTTAAATATCTCAAACCTTATGCAAGACTGCTCCTTTCGGCAAATCTTTGTATGCTGTTGTTCGTGATTTTCAATCTTCTTTCGATCGGTCTGATTATGCCGTTTATCGATCTGCTTTTTAATCAGAACAAACCGAAGTTTCATCCCGGTCAAAGTGTAAGCATTTTCGATGTTAAGGACTTCCTTACATACAAATTAAGCGAGTTCGTTTCTAAATATGATAAGCTCGACCTGTTAGTTTATTTATGTGTTTTGATTGTTATCATCTTTCTGCTCAAAAATCTTTTTCAGTATTTGCAAACATATTTTATGTCCAGTGTTGAACAGGGTGTAATAAAAGATATCAGGCTGGAATTATATACTCATTTTCATAAACTCTCACTCGGATATTTTACTGAAGAAAAAAAGGGGATACTGATAGCGAGAATAATGAATGATGTTCAGATAATCCGTGATTCAATGATAGCCGTGATAAACAGTGCCTTCAGAGATCCGCTTTCAATAATAATTTTTACATTCGTACTGTTTGTATTCAACTGGAAATTGACAATTCTCATATTTATTCTCCTTCCTGTTCTCGCTTTTATTCTTGCAAAAATCGGAGATTCTCTTAAAAGAAGAAGCATCCGTTCGCAGGAAAAAGTAGCGAGTATAACTTCGCTGTTAGATGAAACGTTCGGAGCAATGCGGATTGTTAAAGCATTCAGCATGGAACAATATGAAATAAACAGGTTCACATCATTTGAGCAAAAATATTTTTCTATTCTGAAAAGTCTTACAAGAAGACGAGCGCTCGCGGGTCCTATAACTGAAGTGCTTGGAATGTTGTCCATCGCAGTTATCTTATATTTTATCGGAAGCGAAATAATCACCGGGAAAAGTGATATGACTCCCGGGGCTTTCTTTGTTTATCTCGGTGTTTTTTTTCAGATGCTTCCTTCTTTAAAATTATTCGGACAAATGTTCAACAGTGTTAAAGAAGGTTCCGCAGCTGCAGGAAGAGTTGATGATATATTAAGTACAAAACCAAAAATATTTGATTTGCCGGATGCTGTAACAGTAAATTCTTTCGATCAAAAGATTGAGTTCAAAGATGTGAGCTTTAAATATGAGAAGAGCGATATAATCCTGAACAAAGTTAATCTTGAGATAAATAAAGGAGATGTGCTCGCTATTGTCGGACCAAGCGGTGCCGGAAAATCAAGTCTTGTAGATCTTATCCCCCGTTTTTATGATGTTGATTCAGGTTCAATTCTTATTGATGGAATTGATATCAGAAAAATTAAAATTGATTCTTTAAGATCTTTAATGGGAATAGTTACACAGGAAACTATACTGTTTAATGATACAATCCGCAACAACATTGCTTACGGACTTAATGAATTATCAATCGAAAAAATAGAAGAGGCTGCTGAGGCTGCTAATGCACACAATTTTATTTCCACTCTTAAAAATGGATATGATACATTAATAGGCGATAGGGGCGTAAAACTTTCCGGTGGTGAAAGACAAAGATTATCCATTGCTCGTGCACTTCTGAAAAATCCCCCGGTTCTTATTTTAGATGAAGCAACTTCTTCGCTCGATACGGAATCCGAGCTTCTTGTTCAGCAGGCGGTTGAAAGGTTAATGAAAGGGAGAACTTCTGTTGTGATAGCTCACAGGCTTAGCACAGTTCAAAATGCCGATAAGATTATTGTTCTTGAAAAAGGAAAGATTATTGAAAGAGGAACACACAACGAATTGTTGGAATTAAAAGGCCTGTACCATAAACTTTATAATATGCAGTTCAAGTTGTAATGAGAGTATCGGGATTCAGCATAATAAGAAACGGCATCAAGTATTTTTATCCTTTCATTGAAGCTATAAAATCTATTCTTCCTCTGTGTGATGAGTTTATTCTTAATGTTGGTGATTCCGATGATGGAACACTTGACGCTGTGCTTGGATTAAAAAATGATAAGATAAAGATTATCGAAAGTAAATGGGATATGAGCCTTCGCAAAGGAGGCGAGATTCTTTCAATCGAAACTAATAAAGCTTTAAAAGAATGTACAGGTGACTGGTGTTTTTATATCCAGGCTGATGAAGTTTTGCATGAAAAATATTTTCCTGTTGTAAAAACAGCAATGGAAAATAATCTCAATAAAAAATCTGTTGAAGGATTGAAATTTAAATACCGGCACTTTTATGGAAATTACGATTACTGCCAGGATAACTACAGGCTATGGTATATCGCAGAAACAAGAATAATAAAAAGAAATGAAAACATAGTCTCCTGGGGAGACGCAATGAACTTTAAACATAAGGATGGCACATTCTTAAATGTTGTTCCAATTAACGCAGAGATTTATCATTACGGTTGGGTAAAACCTCCCGATAGAATGTCATTAAAGAGAATCGACTTTAACAAACTCTATTTCACAGATAAAGAAATTGAAGTTTTTGCAAATGTTCCCCGGGAAGGATATACACAGTTCGGACATTTAAAAAAATTTACAGAAACACACCCTGCGGTTATGCAGGAAAGAGTGAGACGGGGAAACTGGGACTTTGATGCAAAGCTCGATTCACAGCCGCCCGATTGGATAAGAAAGATTTTTATTTTTCTTTACCCAGTTACAAAAAGACTCAGGAAATTATTTAATAAAAATTAATGTGGACTTATCCTCGCGGATGAAACTGTTTATGAACCTGCTTAATATAATCTCTGTCAATATGTGTGTAAATCTGGGTTGTTGATATATCCGCATGCCCGAGCATTTCCTGAACTGCTCTTAAATCAGCACCACCTTCGAGAAGATGTGTAGCAAATGAATGTCTGAACGTATGCGGGTGAACTTCTTTCTGAATGCCAGCTTCTTTTACATAACGATCTACAATTTTCCATAAACCCATTCTCGATAACTTGGTTCCCCGATTATTAAGAAAAACAATATTTCCACTTTTTGCTTTTTTCATAAGTAATGGACGGCTTTCTGTTAAATACTTCTGAGTCCATTTTACAGCGCTCTTTCCTATAGGCACTAATCTTTCTTTTGAACCTTTGCCGAATACTCTTATTATTTCTTCATCAAAAAAAAGATCGGAAACTTTCATCTCAATTAATTCCGAGACTCTTAACCCGCATGCATATAATACTTCTAATATTCCTTTATCACGTAATCCGAGTTTTTCTTTAACATCAGGTTTTGACAAAATAGAATCTATTTCTTCAACTGTAAGAACGGACGGCAAAGATTTGGAAAGTTTTGGAGGTAAAACTTTTTCAACGGGATTTGTCTCAATATATTTATTCAAAAAAAGATAGCTGATAAATCCTTTTATGGATGAATAATATCTTGCTGCCGAAGTATTACTTAATCCAACTTCCTGGAGGCTGACAAAAAATTTATTTAGAAGTTTATGATCAATTAAAGAAGGATCGTTAATCTTATATGAATCAAGAAAATTTATAAGAGATGTAATATCGTTTTTGTAGGAAGATATTGTGTTCTCGGAAAGATTTTTTTCAAGCCTGAGAACATTAAGATATTCTTTTAGAAAGATGTTCATTTTTCTTATTTGTTTTCATCTTCTCCTTTTTCTATTTCATCCTGTTTCGGATATCTTATTCTCTTATGATGCTGACCTAGCAAAATATTCATAAATGCTTCTTTTATTTTTTTCAAATCTGCTAACGTAATCGGCGAATCATCAAGCTGACCGTCATCAACTCTTGCTTCTACAATGTTGTCAATTATATTTTCTACTTTAGTCGTGTCCGGTTCTTCAATTGCTCTCACCGCAGATTCACAGCCATCCGCAAGCATTATTATTGCTGTTTCCTTTGTATTTGGTTTTGGACCGGGGTACCTGTAATCGTGAATGTTAATCTTTTCTTCACCATAAAGTTTTTTTGCTTTTTCATAAAAGAAAGACATCGTCATCGTTCCGTGGTGCATTGGTATAAAATCTACTATTTCTTTTGGCAGATCATTCTCTTCCGCCAGTTTGACTCCTTCTTTTACATGCTGTAAAATAATTTTAACGCTTTCTTCAGGTGATAAATCTTCATGAATATTTTTATTGCCCAACTGGTTCTCAACAAAATTTTGCGGTGCAATTGTTTTTCCGACATCGTGATAATAAGCCCCAACTCTTGCAAGTAAAGCGTTAGCCCCAATTTTTTCTGCAGCAGATTCAGCAAGTGTTCCCATTGTCATTGAATGATTGAAAGTACCCGGAGCTTTTCTCGATAAATCCTTAAGCAAAGGTTTATCAAAATTAGAAAGTTCCAGAAGAGTAAGATCGGTTGTTATCTTAAATAATCTCTCTAAGAAAATAAGCAGACCATAAGTAAGAACAGGACTGATGAGTGCGCTTGACCCAGCAAATGCAAGTTCAACTAAAGTACTTTCCCAGGGAGAAAACCGCTCAAGGCTGAAAGCGAGAACGGTAACAGTATATCCAATAAGAATAAAAAGAAACGACCTGAAAATTTGCGAACGGTTTTTAATATCTCTAACAGTATAAACCGCAAGCGCGCCTGCAAAAAGATTCATAACCGAAAAAGTATAATCGTTTCCTCTCAATGCGCCCGTTATCAAAACCATTATCACTGTAGAGTAAAAACCTATGCGGGAATCAAAAACAATTGTAAGAAGCATAGATGCCGCGGGCACAAAAATAAAATATTGAATCGGAAATGTTGCATCAATATTATTAATAAGGTATGCTATAAATGAAATAAAAACCAGGTGAAGCGCTATAAGAAGAATTTTCAGGTTGTCATAAAAAATATTTTTTCTGAAAAGAGAAATATATATCACAAGCAAAGCTATTAAAGAAGCAATGTGAAGAAAGTTTCCTGCAATTTGGGTAATATATCCTTCATCTCCGGTTATTTCCCCTTTTGCAATTTTATATGAATCAATCTTTAACTTTGTTTCTTTCGTGACCCTGTCGTGTTTGGCAATTATTCTTTCGTTCTCATTTACAATTCCTGCATAATTAGAAATATTATTTTTTGCCTGTTGAAGCTCTTCATCAGTTAAAACCTTTTTGTAAACCAAATTCGGGAAGATAAAATGTGTTGCATATTCCGTTAATACTTTTTTAATATCGGGCTGGAAGGTTTTGCTGTTAATTTCATCTGTTACGTCTTTTGTGGCTGATTCTATATTATAGAAATTATTTGCAGGCTCAATCCTGTCAATATTACCTCGCCTGATAGCAATGCTATCCTTTGTTGGCTTTTCGCTAAGAATTCCTTTTTCAGATATTTTCTTAAAAATACTCTGGAGGAGATTAAAAAGTTCTTTCAGGTTCAGCTCTTTTCTTTGAAGAAGATTTATTTCGTGACGGCGCAATGCAACAAACTTATTAAAAGACTCTGAACTGAGAAACGTGGGATTTAGTCCTACCGAATCGGAATTGATTGCCTGGTCTATCTCCTTAATAAGAAAATTATTATAACTTTTTAACGAATCAACCAATAGACCATGAGCATTATCTAAATAAACAGGATAAACACTTTTTTCCGCTACACGGACTTCTTCACGGTAAACATTTGCATCTTTAATGATTGGAAAGCTAAAGGGAGCGATTAAATCGTCGTGAGTCCATATAGAACCAACAGCAACTTCCGATTCAATAGATTCGCCTCTCGGAAACATAAACGAAATCACAAGCACTGTAATCAGTCCGAGCAGTATCTTGATTCTAAGACTTTTTCTAAAACTAAATTTTTCCGCCAATTTTATTTCTTTGTTTACTGAAAAAAATCGGAATAAATTAAATTATACTAAGCTTTCTCATTTTTTAACTCTTCAAAAGCTTCATCAACTGTTTCACACACTTCAAGTACACGGTCGAGCTGAGTTATTCTTATAAGAGCATAAACCTTTTCACTTGGCGCTGCAATCCGCATACTTCCACCGGTTGTGTTCAAAATTCTGTTTGCTACAAGAATGGCGCTCAAGCCTGATGAATCGCAGGTTTCAACATCACTTAAGTCAATAATAAGCTTTCCTGCCCCTTCCACTTTAAGAAGCAATGTAAATTCCCCTTTTACGAGACCGGAAATATTTGTGTCCAGTTTTTTCTCGTTAAGCTTAAAAATTGTAATGTCGTCAACTTTTTTTATTTCATAATTCATTTATTAGTCCTGAAACATTTTAAGGCAATTTAAGAAATTCTGATAAGAAATCTCAGGGTTGTCCCCGTGATTTATCACCTGGAAGTTATAAAATTTGTCAGAATCATTTTTAACAAAACCTATTTTTAAAGGAGCTTTTACAATGTTGGCAATGTAGTTATGAAAAAGACTGTCTTTCCTGTTGAGATCTATTGCGACATTGAAGGGCATCTCACTTACTTTTTCAATCAAATGCCTGGTTGGCAATTTCCATTTTGTTATCTCTTTTTCAGAATATGAAATAGCGCGGACCTTAAATTTTTGTGGTAAAAGACTAACCTTAAAATCACGGGCTAAAATCATTGCGCTTTTTTTATTTTCAGCGAGGAAGTTTAAAACTGAAAGTGAATATGTAAAATCCCTGTCATCCTCCGGCATTTCCACAAAAAAAGAATAAGAACTTTTTATGAAGCCTTTAAAAGTATATGGTTCAAACTTCTGATCTTTTAAATGTTTTTCAATTACCTTCCCGGCAATCTTTTCTTTAAAGAAATTCTAACATCTTCCTTTAACTTAGTTTTACTCAACTAAATTATATTATCTATCAACCAATGGGATACCATCTTTAATTGTTAATTCAAGAGAATGCTTTATTTTATTCTCCTGTTTTTTTGCTTTTTCAACAGCTTTCTTTGCTAAAATAAGTTCTTCCATTAAACTGTTGAATTTGCTTCGTTTAATTATTAAAAGCAACTCATCAAGTATTAGTTTCTCAGTTGTATCAAATAAAAAACTGGGATCTCCGGACAACAAACCCATTTTGTGTTTACATAATTTACCAAATATGCCTGCATTACAGTTACAAGTAACTTTGATTGAATCTGCCGAAGTTCCAAATTCTACTATATAATAATCACCAGAACTACTTTTGGCCTTTAATTTAATTACTTTCGTAGACATTATGATTAAAATTCAAATTCTTCCTGAATTGGTTTTGGTTTTTGAACAATTTTATTTTCTTTTTGGACTTTCAGTTTCAGAAATCATTTTTATCAATTGTTCTTCCGAAATTATTTCAACTCCAAGTTTTTTTGCTTTTTCAAATTTACTTCCAGGCTTATCGCCAGCTAAAATATAATTAGTATTTTTTGATACACTATCGGTAACCCTGCCTCCATTTTTTTCTATCAGTTCAATTGCTTCGGGACGGGGGAGATTTGGAAGAATACCTGTTAAAACAAAAATCATATTATTTAAAGTATTTCCTTTTTTCTCATTCTCTTCGAGGTGAACATTTAGAGCATTAATTTTTTTTATTATATTTTTTCCAACATTAGAATTTAAGAATTTAAGTACAGATTTTGCAGTTTCAGCTCCAACGCCCTCGTTATTCTTAAGCACATATTCTGGTATCGTTCCTACCTTATTCTTTTTATACCAACCTGTTTTTAATAAACGTTGCCCAACTTCATCTATTTTGCCGCATAATACATCAAACTCAGTCACTCTTTCATTTTTTTCTTCAGCAGACTTTACTGGATTCAAACGAGATCTTGGATTAATAAGATTAGCTCTTTCAGTAAGCTCTCTAAGCAATATAATATCATTTAGAATCTTAGAATCAGCTATTTCTTTCAAGGTTTTATGTCTGTCAGCAATTTGGCGCGCACCTATTTGACCTAGCTTTGGAATTCCAATTGCATATATCCACTTACTTAAGGGTTTTGTCTTTGCTTTTTCAAGAGACTGAATAGCTTTAACTGCATTTTTTTCCCCCATTAAGTGTCTCTTTCCATTATCTCCCAAATTCAATTTGGCAAGTGTCTCTACATCCAGTTTAAAAAGATCTAAGGGAGATTTTACAATATTTAGTTCAATTAATTTATTAGAAACATTTTCAGCTATTGCTTCAATGTCCAGAGCATCTCTTGATACAAAGTGCTGTACCTTATTAGTTAATTGAGCAGGACATTCGGGATTTGTACAATAGTATGCAACTTTGTCTTCAAATTTAAATACCGGAGTACCACAAGCTGGACATTTTTCAGGTGGTTTTGTCGGCTCAGTTCTTTTTTCTTCCTCAGACTTAATAACTTCTACAACTTTAGGAATAACATCGCCACCTTTTTCAATTATTACTTCATCTCCAACTCTAATATCTTTTTCTTTAATTTCATTGAAATTATGTAGCGTTGCTCTACTTATTGTTGACCCTGCTAACATAGTCGGTTCCATCTCCGCAACCGGGGTTATGGTTCCTGTTCTACCAACCTGCCAAACTATATTCTTGACAATAGTTCTGGCTTGTTCAGCATCAAATTTATATGCCCTAGCCCAATGTGGATATTTAGTACCAAGACCTAAAATTTTTTGTTGTTTTATAGAATTAACTTTTATTACAGCACCATCTATTTCATATGGAAGGTCCTTTCGAATATTTTCAAGTTCATTACATGCTTCTATTACTCTATCAATACCAAGACATTTCTTGGCATGTTCATTCACCTTAAATCCCAATTTCCTTAAAATCTCAAGATTTTCTTCTTGTTTATTCAACTCCTCTCCAATACTTATTAAAGTATACGCAAAATTATCTAATGGCTTCTTCTCTACTTCATTTTTATCTTTCATTCTAATTATCCCAGCAGCAGCATTTCTTGGATTAGCTAATATTTTTTCTCCTTTAGTTTCTTGTTCCTTATTCAAACTTTCAAAATCTTTTATTCTTATAAAGATTTCACCTCGTATTTCGATATTTTCTAGTTTATAGGAAATCGAATCATCTTTTTTAATTTCTTTGGGAATATTTGTAATCGTTCCTACATTGTCAGTAATATCCTCTCCCTCTATCCCATCTCCCCTTGTAGCCGCTGTATGCAAAACACCGTTAACATAATTAAGATTAACAGACGTTCCATCTATTTTGGGTTCCACCACATATTCGATAGGGTCGTTAGTCGATAATTTCCTTTTAATACTTTCATCAAATTTATTAAGATCACTTTCATTTAGAATACTTAACATCGGGACTTGATGTTTGATTAGTTCGCCTTCCCCAGTTATATCAGACCCAACTCTTTGTGTCGGAGAGTCTGGTATCGTTAAATCAGGATTTCCTTTTTCAAGTTTTTCTAATTCTTTTAGAAGGTTATCATATTCCTGATCACTAATTGTCGGCTCTGCAAGAACATAATAATTATGATTATGATCTCTTATTTGTTCTCTGAGTTGTTCTATTCTCTTTTCAGCCTGCTTATTCATTTGTCGGAGGGTTTAAGATGGGAGGAGATTTCAAATATGTTAGTCCGCTTTTGTTAATTTGAACATGAATAACCGAACCAGCTTTTGCGGAAAAATTCAGAGGTTTGTTATTCATTTGAAATTTTATCGCACCTGCATTACCAAGCGTGATTTTATAATCATCCAGAGCCTTTATAGATTTTTGGGATTTTGGAAAAAGAATAAATTCCATTTCACTTTTATCATCAAGAATAATTTTTACCCACGATGTGTCGCTTGCTAAAATATTCAGAACAAGGCTGTCTTGCTGAGTCGATTTAGCTAAATCCTGCTTTGGTTTTTCTTCCTGGACAAAACGTTGCTGTGAATCTTTTACAACTTCTTCAATAGGTTTTTCAGCCACAATAATTTCATTTGAACTCTTAAAGAAAACGAGGTAAATAAAAAGTAAAACAAAGACAAAAATAACAGCAATGGCTCCATACAATTTTATATCGGGATTGATCGCCTTTTTTGAATTATCCTTATCACCCGGCGAAGTAGCATCATATTTTTGCACCGGTTTGTGTTCTTCACTCTTCTCATTAGTACCTGATTGTTTTTCTGCCTCTATTTCTTCCAGAAGTTTGCCTTGCTTTGCAGCTTCAAATTTTAATATGATTTGATTTTCATCGAGCCCCACCATTCTTGCAAAATCTTTAATGAAAGCCTTTACATAAGGTTCAGACAAAAAAGTGAAGTCCCCATTGTCGATAGCTTCCAGGAACTTAATATCGACTCTTGACTTTCCAGCCATTTGTTGAAGCGTGATACCGCTTTTTATGCGAGCTTCATGTAATTCTTCGGCAATTTTTTCTAACATATTTAAGATAGAGTTAGTTGTAGTTCACAAGAATATAATTATAAAATTTACGCTTAAAAAACAATTACCCGGTACGAAGTAACTTTGCAGCAAAAGTTCCATCCATCTGGTTTACATGCGGATAAGTTTGTATGCATCCGTTTTCATTTACAAGCTCTTTGGGTAAAGTATTTTCCGCATTAATTAGTTCAAAATTATTATTCTTTTCAAGAAACTTTCGAACAATTTCAAAGTTCTCTTCAGGTTCTATTGAACATGTGCTATAAACGAGAACCCCGTTTTCTTTAACAAGTGAAGCTGCCTTCTCAATATACTTTAGTTGAAACTCATTCATTTTTCTTATATCGAGCAGATCTTTTTTCCACTTAATATCTGGTTTTTTAGAAAGTGTTCCTGTACCGGAACAAGGAACATCAGCAAGAACTCTGTCATAAGGTTCGTCATTAAATTCAAGTGCATCCGAAACAAAGGTTTTTACGGATTTAAATCCTAATCTTTCCATATTGCTTTTTAGAATGTTCAAACGGCTTTCATACCTGTCGACAGCAACTACTTCACCATTATCTCCCATCAAACCGATTAAATATGCGGTTTTACCGCCGGGAGCGGCAAACAAGTCCAGGACTCTCATTCCCGGATTTACATCAAGTAATTTGCACGCAAGTCCCGCGCTCTCATCCTGTATATTAAAATAACCTTTCGCAAAATATTCCCACGCTGTTATGTTGGTAAGATTCTGCAGCTTAAAAAACTCAGGTAAATATTTTCCGGGGGCAAACCTGAGATTGACAGCCTCCAACAAAGATCTAAATTCTTGCGGGTTAGTTTTAACAGCGTTTATCTTTAAAGTAAGGAAAGGTTTTTCATTATTTGCATAGAGTAGCTTCTCGGTATTTTCTCTTCCAAATCGTTTAACATACCTTTTAACCATCCAGGATGGATGTGAATAATAGGCGCTCAGGTAACCAACAATATCTTCCTCTGGATTAGGATAGCGAATTCCGTTTTTATTTTTTACGATATTTCTTAAGATAGCATTTGTAAGGTCAGCCGGTTTCTGCCCCTGAAGTTTTTTTACAAATTCAACTGCTTCATTAACAACCGCATAATCAGGAACTCTATCCAGAAAAAGTATCTGGTAAAGAGCAACACGAAGTCCATTTTTAAGATTAGGAATCGCTTTTGAAAACTGTCCTTTATAAAACCCGTTCAGTATCCAGTCAAGACGACCCATCCATCTTACAACACCATGAACAATCTCATAAAGTAAAGCTTTATCAGGTCCACTTAGTTCATGATTCCTCATCTCGTAATCAAGAAGTTTATCGAGGTAACTATCAGTTCTTTCAATCCTGTTTAAGATTTTAACTGCTAATCCGCGAACACCTTCATAAAGATCTCTAATCTTATGTTCTTCAAATTGAGCTGTGTTCTCAGGCAATTTTAACACCGCCTCTTTCTTGCTTTGTTAATTCAAATATTTTTTGGAAAAGTTTTTTATCCTCTTCCGTCATTGTAATGTTTCTTCTCGACATAACTATCTCAGCTACTTCAATGCTTTTATCAACACTATAAATTTTAGATATCTCAGCACCGCCCCATGTAAATGAAGGAACGATTGTACGGGGAAATCCTGCTCCAAAAATATTGCATGAAAAACCAACTACCGTTCCGGTATTAAACATTGTATTAATAGCAGTCTTTGAATGATCTCCCATCATCAATCCTAAAAACCGGGAACCGCTGTCAATCAATTTGCCGTTAACATGAACTTTAACATTGCCATAATTATTTTTTAAATCACTGTTGTTTGTATCGGCTCCCAGGTTAACCCAGCTTCCGAGATATGCATGCCCTAAAAATCCGGAATGCTGTTTATTACTATAAGGCATTATTATTACATCTTCAACCTCTCCACCTATTTTACAAACCTTGCCTACACTTACATTTTCATAAATTGTTGCAGCACTTTTAATTTTAGAGAATTCTCCAATATAAACCGGACCTTCGATAACTGCGTTTGAAAAAACTTCAACGTTCCTATCAATAAATACCGGACCTTTCGAAGCATCTATAACGACACCCGGCTTTACAACTGCACCCCTTTCTATTATAATCTCTTTTTTCTCTACCAGGTGAACACCGTCAAAAACTTTTCCTGTAATTCTCTTCTGATTTTTTCTTTTCTTTTTATTGAACTGAATTTCAAACTCTTTATTCAGTTCTTCATGGTTATAATTAATTAAATCCCATAAATACTCAAAAGATTTTTGCTCAAGTGCTTCGGTATGAACCCTTTCAAAATTTTCCTTGTCAATAGAATCACCCAGGCTCTTCTTAAAAGAGTTTAATCTTGTCCCGGAAAGGTAGGCGGCAATAACTGTATCTCCGGAAGTGTAAACAACATTTTCTTTTTTCTTTTTAAAAAGAGTTTAATAAGATTACCATCCGCTAAAATTCTACCATTAATAAATAAACACTCATTATCTTCAATCGAGTTAACTAAAATTCCCGGGTTATTCTGAATCGTAATGTTTTCTAAATAAGTCCTACAGTGGAGTGAATGCTTCGCCGTGGGAAATAATCTAAAAATTTTATTTTTTAAGGAAGTATACCCGCAAATTAAATCATAAACGGGTCTCGAATATGTTAAGGGGAAAAAATTAGAAGTCTTTTTATCTTCGAAGACACAAAGCTGCATTCTGCTTCAATAATAATAATTTTATTTTTTAATTTAACATTTTTTGATGTAAGAATCTTGAATGAATTTTAATGTCGGGAATAAAAAAAGCCAGTCGATTGCTGGCTTATTAAAAGAAAAAATAAAAAAATTATTTCTTTGCGTATTTTTTCTTGAATTTCTCTACTCGTCCGGCTGTATCAAGTAACTTTTGCTTTCCTGTAAAAAACGGATGAGAAGCACTGGAGATTTCCAACTTAACAAGTGGGTACGTCTTTCCATCTTCCCAATCAATCGTATCGGATGACTTAATTGTACTGCGTGTTAAAAATGAATAATTAGCTGAAGCATCCTGAAAAACTACAGGCCTGTACTCCGGGTGAATTCCTTTTTTCATTTGGTTTCTAACCTTAAAATTTATTTAAACGTCAAAAATGTAGGGCTAAATATATAGAAGTCGTCCTTGAATTCCAATGCCAATAAGTATATTAATGGCTAAAATCAGTTGTTTTTGCCTTTTTCTATGATTTTTAAGAAACGGTTTTTTACCAGGGAAACGCTTTCTCTTTCTTCTTTGCTAATATTGACCTGCATGAAATTAAGTCCTTTTTTATCAATTGAATATTCAAAATGAGAAGAAGATGCAGAGTTTCTTTGTTCAGAATCTGAGTTTGTTTTATGCTTCCTGAGTATACCCTGGTTTAATTCTTTTAGTTTTTTATTTTGAGACCCGGCAGTATTTTGATCGGGAGATAATTCAACCCGGGATATATCATCCGTGGAAATAATATCTGTTCTAACCCTGGGATTAATCAATAAAGGATCTTCATCATTATTATTAGTATCAAGAACAAAAAGTAATATGACTGCACTTACTGCAAGAGCAGCAGCAGGAATTAATTTTGATGGAATAAAAAATCTTTTCCAAAAACTTTCCTTCTTTTCAGAACCAAGTAAATTAATCCTTCTCGTTAAGTTTGTTTCAAAGTTTGCCGGGGCATTAACCTTTTGCAAACTTTTAAGAGAATCAATTACATCTTTATACTTTAATTCTTCATCTTTGTTAACCATTGTTTTCCCTACTCTCTATAAATATCCTTCAACAATTTCTGTAATTGGGCTCTGCCCCTGTTTATTCTTGATTTTACTGTCCCAACATTCAGTCCTGTTATTTCTGCAATTTCTTCGTAAGACATTTCCTGTATGTCTCTTAGAATCACAACTTCCCTGTATGCCGATGAAATCTTCAACAATGCATCCTGAATTATTTTATCTTTAATTCCGCTGTCAGCAATAACATCAGGACGATAACTTTCATCCGGAATGTCGAAAGTTTCGTTTTTGTCTTCACCGTAAGAATTTATTGAAAATATGTTTCTCCTTTTTCTTCTTTGATACTCCGTTCTGGCTAAGTTTCCGGCAATAGTATAAATCCATGTAGAAAACTTTGCAACATTATTATAAGAATCTTTATACCTGTAAACTTTAATCATCGTTTCCTGAACAATATCAAGACAAGCTTCATAATCTCCAACAAATCTGTAAACATAATTGGTTAAAGGGTTTTTATATCTTTGAACCAGGATTTCGAAAGCCTTTACATCATTATTTCTCTGAAATTCAATGATCAGTTCTTCATCGGATAGATCATTAAGATTTTTATCAGTCAACAGGTTTATACTCTCGGGTTTGTTAAAAGTTTCCAGAATCAGGCAATAAATTAATTAAAAACTCAGCCAAAGGCATTATCTCTAAAATTTTGCAAAAACTTTGAATTTTCAGGATGTTGAGGCAAAGCTATAAAGGACTAAGCCATTATTTCAGCAATAAGAATTGCTATTACATTACGGGGATCCGCAGATGTTGTTTTGGTTGATATATCGGCTTTTAGAAGAGCTTTTACAGAATCGTATAATTTCTCATCAGAATAAAGTGATCTGGCAGTCAAATAATCTTTATAATAATAAGGATGTGTCCCCACAATTCTTGCAGCAGCCTGATCAGGAACATTCTTTTCTTTAAGCTCTTTGATTCTTGATAGGCCTGTAAAATATTTTGTTATCATATAGATAATAAAGGTCGGTTCGGCTCCGCCATCAATTAATTTACAAGCAATCTTAAGAGCATTCTTCTTATCTCTTTTTGAAAGTGCATTCTGAAGATCAAAAATTGAAAATTCTTTTAAAGAAGATGAAATCTCCGTAATTGTTTTGTGATCGATTTCTTTTTTTTCGCCGAGAAAGGTGAAAATCTTTTCCATTTGTACTTCGAGCATATTTCTATTCTCGCCTGCAGTATCAATCAAAAGCTGTGCATTGTCATCTGTAAGAATTTTCCCCTTTGATTCTGTATAATCGACCAGCCAGGCGGCGAGGTTTTTCCCTTTTAATTCCTTTGCCTCAAAAAGAAACCCATTATCTCTTAGACTTTTATAAACTGATGAATCGGGGTTAGATATTTTTCCATAATGAAGAAATACGAGCACAGTAAATTCAGGTGGAGAAGAAATATATAGTGGCAAAGCTTTTTTATCCTTTATCTTTTCACTCTCTTTAACAACAATAAATTTTTTTGAAGAACCAAAGGGGAAAGCTGAAGCTGAAGCTAAAATATCATCTAACATTTTTCCCTCTCCATAAAA
Source organism: uncultured Ignavibacteria bacterium (assembly GCA_963727535.1). Taxonomy (GTDB): domain Bacteria; phylum Bacteroidota; class Ignavibacteria; order Ignavibacteriales; family Ignavibacteriaceae; genus RBG-16-34-14. Next base: position 383,635 of record CAVSGR010000006.1, on the reverse strand, counting down.
TATTTCTCTGTCAAAATCAGATGTCAACAAAGGAGTAATTTTTCCTTCTAATATTTTATATGCCGAATCTATGCCAAATGAATCATCGCCTGAGAAATAATAAACAGGTTTGAGTTTTCCTTTCTTTATCTCTTTAATCGCGTCAAGTATTGAAGGAATATTAGCTCTACTCTTCGCCAATTTTTACTTTCTCCTTTTCATATTTCATCGCCTTGATTATAAAATAAATCAATCCACCCCAAACAGTTCCTGCAACTATAATTAGTGTTAATATTGATTCGAGGTTCATAAATCTTTACCGAAAATTCTGTTAGTCATTTTTTTGTTCAGCAGAACAAATATAACAATTACAATTGCCCATTGTGCTATACAGGTTCCCGCATTTTCTGCATGAAAAGGATTCCACCATTGCGAATCCCACGAAACGGAAGATATAAGCCACCAGGAAATAAGAACCACAACCTGGAACGGAATAAACAAACTGATAACATAATTATACCATTTGCCTATTTTAACATCACTGCCGTAACCATTAATAATTTCAGTCCTGAATTTATCAACTCCATATTTAATAACTGAAAAAGAAATGAAAGCACCGCTTAAAATTAAACCGACTCCCCAAACCCAATCCTGGTTTAGAAAAATACTTGTATCCAATGCGGAAGGAACTCCGAGCAAAAATCCTAAAGAAGCAACTATTACAATTGCCCTTCTTCTTATAATGCCAAAATCGATAAGTGTTCTTGTTGCGAGTTCCACCATCGAGATAAGTGAAGTAGTGGCGGCAAAAAATAATGCAAGAAAGAAAATCGAAGCGAAGAAAATATTTACTGCGTTACTTGAAGAAATCTTGGAGAATAAAAGAGGGAGGTAAATAAATGTTAACCCTGTATTTGCAGGACCAGATTGTGTTATTTGGCTCATTGCATCAACTGAGCTTAAAGCGAATACTGTTGAAAAGATTGTCATTCCTGCAATCAAAGAAACAGAGTTATTTCCAAACCCGATTAAAGCAGCGTTGAGAGAAATATCCTCTTTCTTTTTCATATAAATTGCATAAGTTAAAATTAATCCCCAGCCCGCACCTGTATCCCACGCATTTTGTGTTAGTGCATTTAGCCAAACTTTATAATCGAGAATAATTTTCAAATCGGGCGTAAAGAAATATTTTATTCCTTCTATTGCGTTGGGAAGAGTTATTGCCCTAAAGAAAAGAATAAGTAGAATTATTAATAAAGATGGAACAAGAAATTTTGTTACCTTTTCGATTCCTTTTGTAATTCCCCTGTAAATAACAAGAGCAACTAAAAAGATTGAAATAAAATGAAATATAACCGGCTGAAAACTATTTGAGAAGTTATTCCAATAAGCAAGATGATCTGCAGTATTAAAAAGATTTCCTGAAACAGCAGAAATGAAATAACGCAAACACCACCCTGTAACAACAGAGTAATAAAACATTATTGCCGTAGAGACAAGAACAATAAAAGCTCCCATCCAGGCAAATTCCTTTCCTGCTGTTTTAGAGATTGCTCCAATTGGTCCTAACCGAGAAGATTTACCAATGGCGAATTCAGCAATAATTAATGGAACCGACCAAATGAGAAGAAAAATAACCCAGGGAATTAGAAAAGAGCCGCCGCCGTTTTGTGCAACTACTCTTGAAAACCGCCAGATATTTCCGGTGCCTACGGCAATACCGATAGTTGCAATAATAAGCGACCATCGCGAGGAAAAAAATTCCTGTTTACCTTCGGGTTGTTTCATACTTTGAAAGGGAAATTACAGAATGGAAAGTACGATTCAAAAAGCGAAGTTCATTCTTTCTATGAACTTCGCCTTAAATTTTATTTTCTTAGGAAGCAGCCTTCTTTTCGATAACTACATCATTAATAACAACATCTTTAAGGGGTTTATCTCCCGGCTTTGATGTTTGAACTTTACTTATTGCATAAACCACATCCATTCCTCCAATCACTTCACCAAAAATTGTATGATGACCATTTAGCCATGTTGTTGGAATTACAGTAATAAAGAACTGGCTGCCGTTTGTATTCGGTCCTGAATTTGCCATTGCAAGATATCCCGGTTTATCAAACACAAGAGAAGGAACAATTTCATCTTCAAAGCTTTTGCCCCAGATGCTTTGTCCGCCTCTTCCGGTTCCGGTCGGGTCACCACCTTGAATCATAAATTTATCAATTACTCTGTGAAATATTACTCCGTTGTAATATCCTTTCTTTGCAAGTCCGACAAAGTTCTCAACTGTTTTGGGTGTAAGCTTTTCGAACAGCTTGATCTCAATATCTCCCATATTTGTTTTAATAGTTGCAACAAGAATTGAATCGTTAGTCGCTGTTGAATCTGTCATAATTTTACTTTCATTATTATTATTTGAGTTTGAAGCTTTGCATCCTATAATAAACAGAACAAAAAGAAAAGAAAAGAAAACCGATTTCATGTTTCGCCTCCTATGGTTGAATGAATCCAGATGTTAATAAAATTATTATTGCTATTCCCAAAGCTATTCTATAATAAATAAAAAGAAAGGTCGTGTTTTTTCTTAAGTATTTGAGAAGAAAATCTATAGCGATATAGCCACAAATTCCTGACACAATAGTTGAAACGATCATATTTGCCATCATTGAGAGATCGATGAATTTTAATGATTCATAAAGTTCGAAAACTCCACTTAGAAAAACAGCCGGAATGCTAAGAAGAAAAGAAAATCTCGCCGCAGATTCTCTATCCAATCCTACAAATAAACCACCTGTAATTGTTGTTCCCGATCTCGATGAGCCCGGTATTAATGCAAAAGCTTGTGCAATTCCAATGATAATAGAATCTTTTATCGTAATATCTTTAACCTCTTTTTTAAACTTTGCAGTCTTTTCTGCAATTGCAAGAATTATTGCAAGACCAATAAGGCTTCCTGCAATAACATATAAATTTTTAGTAAGCGTACCTTCTATAATATGTTTAAATGAAAGACCAAAGATTATAACGGGTATCGTTCCAATAATAATAAACCATCCAAGTTTAGAATTCAGACTTTGATTTGTAAAACTTTTTCTTTCTTTAAGATTATCTGTAAGAAAACTATTAATAATATTAAAAATATCTTTACGGAAATAAATTAATATCGAAATTAAAGTGCCCAATTGTATAACGGCAATAAATGACGTCCATCTTTCCGGCGCTTCGGGAGAAACAAGATGCATCAACTTTCCGGCAAGAGTGAGATGACCAGTACTGCTGATCGGTAAAAATTCTGAAAAACCCTGGATTATTCCAAGTACTATTGCGTCAATAATATTCAATTCTTTCTCCTAAAATATATAAGATACACCGAGACCCAATCCAACAGAAAGCGAATTAAAATTTACAGCCTCGTTAGCATTCCCTAAAGGTTGTCCATTATTCTTTGGTTCACCGTTTATATCATACCCTGCCTGCGCCGCAATCTTTGCATAAATATTACCTCCCAATAACGTATTTCCCTCAACACGTAATAGGATTCCATATCCAGTAGAAGAATATGTAGTTGTTGATGTAGTACCGGGAAGTTTTTCATCCGCACTAAGAAAACGTAACCCGGCACCTCCTCCAAACTTAAAGCTGTAACCATTTCCATGAAGTACATAAAAGTTAAGAACAGAAAACATAAGGTTTCCATAGTTTATGTCGTACTGCCCATTTGTAATAGATGATGTATAAGAATTAATTAAATAACCAACATCAATGGCTGCTTCGTATGTTTCACTTACCATGTATCCCGCTTCACCAGAAAAAATTACAGCAGCATTAAATCCACTCACCGTTTCTCCTGGGGCAGCATAATTTTGAGTTATATAGTCTGAGAACGAAGGTGAATTAACAAAATCGATTCCCATAGAAGCACTTATATCAAACTGAGCAAAAGTAATTTTGCCGAAGACTAAAAATGCAGCTAACAAAAAATATTTTTTCATAATTCTTCTATTTCTGTTTCAGCAACTTTTATAATATTATTATGTTGTTTGTTCATAATTAAAAAGAGAATCAATCCTGAAAAGACATACAAAAAATAAGTAACGATATGTGTAAGAAAAGCATAAGCGAGACTTACAACTTCACCAAAACCAAAAAGTAAAACCAGGGTAGATTTTGCAAGTGCATGATATGAACCTGTTCCACCGGGAGTAGGTATAACAACTCCAATTGCACTTATACTCATAAAAACCCACGCCATTTGAAAAGATACAGGTTGAATATTCTGCATGCCTAACATAAAAAAACCAATATATGCGTTAAAAGCATAAAGAATCATTATTACTGCACTTAAAACAAAAGTCAGCACATAATTTTTTGTTCCTTTAAGACTTCCAAAACCATCTCCGAGCATTTGAAATATGTAAGCAAATTTATGAGCAAACTTTTCGGAAAATCTTCCTAAAAATTTAACAACCACATTGTAGAATTTTTCTTTATACTTTATCGCCAGGGAAAAGAATATAAAGACAAGAATAATAAAAAAGAAAGTAATATATAATGTATCCTGAAGCCAGGGAAAATTTAACATAATCCTGTTGCTGTAAAAAATTAATGAAATAAGAACTGAAAAACCTAAAAACATTATATCTATAACTCTCTCCAGGATTACAGAACCAAACATAGATGAACGTGAGAGATTCTCCCACTTACCGACAAGAACAGCTCTTGAAACTTCCCCCAATCTCGGCACAACGCAGTTAACACCGTAACCAACCATCAATGCGCCGAAAAGATTTTTGACTGAAGTGTCTTTTTTTACTGAACCCAAAATGATTTTCCACCGGATAGCTCTCACATAATGCGCAAACATCAGAACACTAACAAAGATAATAATCCAAAGCAAAGAAGCCTTAGATACTATTCTGAGCACGTCGCCAAAGTTCACATCATAAAATGCAAAATAAAGAAATACTGCTGCAAGAAGCAGGGAAAGTGAATAATTCAGGATTCCTTTTAATTTGCTTTTAGGCTTGTCACCTGAGATCAATAATACTGCTTCCTTCCGGTGGCTTAAATTTAAATTTAGAGCCTGTCAGATTTTGATTTAGTTTGTAATTCGAAAAATCCACTTCCGTTTTTTCAGAACCAGAACCGCTTAATTCTACTTTGCTTATAAGATTATCTTTATCAATCCATACTTTAGCTTCTTCAAAACCTATATTAGAATTTTGTTTAGGTACAAAAATTAAAACATCAAAGTCTCCGTTTCGTTCAGAACTTAAATCACATTTAACCGGATAATCATAAACTATTTTATTAAAAGAAAAGAATGAAGGATCGGTTTCGTCAACGTCATTAATAATTACTTTATTGTTTTCTTTATTATAATTCCAGATTGTTGAACCATCCGAAACAATCAGGTTGCTTTTCAAATCAAGATAAAATTGATTTTCTTTTTTATAAGAAAGCTTACCGGATAAAATTGCTTTTCCGTGCGATTTTAGAACAACATCAACAGTCAGGTCGGTTATGGTTTCAAATTTTTTCTGAAGTTTGTTTATAAGCTCGTTTTCTTTTTCACCAGCAAAAGAAGAGACTGCAATGAGTAAAAACATAAAAATGAAATGTCTTGTCATAATTACCTTACTTTTACAAGTTTCTTAAAATTGTTTCGAGTTGTTCTTCATTTTCCACAATTACAGTGCGTGCCTTGCTTCCATCGTTGGGACCGACAATTCCTGCTTCTTCAAGCTGATCCACAATTCGCGCTGCTCTCGAATATCCTAACTTTAATCTTCTCTGCAAAAGAGAAACAGAACCTTGCTGATGCCTAACAATTACTTTTGCCGCATCTTCAAACATTGGATCAAGATCAGAAAGGAATCCACCCATAGACTGCTTTTTCTTTTCATAAATAGAGGGCAGATAATACGGTTTTGAAAATGCTTGTTGTGAGTATATAAAATTCGTAATCTTCTCTACTTCATCGGTAGAAATAAAAGCATTTTGCATTCTTATGGGTTTTGGAGACCCCGTAGGCAGAAAAAGCATATCTCCTCTTCCCAAAAGCTGCTCAGCTCCATTCATATCCAAAATAGTTCGTGAATCGATTTTTGTTGCAACCTGGTATGCAATTCTTGAACTGAAATTCGCTTTGATAACTCCTGTTATTACATTTACAGAAGGGCGTTGAGTTGCAAGTACGAGATGTATTCCTACAGCACGAGCTAATTGCGCTAATCTTGTGATTGGCTCTTCGACTTCTTTACCAGCGGTTATCATCAGATCGGCAAGCTCATCAACAATTACAATTATATATGGCAAAGTATGATGTTTCATTTCTTCGGTATCTTTAGGTTTTTTCGCCGGGTCGGCAACTTTTTTATTGTAGTCAACAATATTTCTTACTCCGGCTTTAGCAAGTTTGTCATATCTTTTTTCCATCTCAATTTCAACAGACTTAAGTAAAAACACTGCGTTCTGTGGAACCGTAATAATTTCTTCATCAAGATCGGGAGATACAGCCAGAAAATGTCTTCTCAATTTTTTATAAAATGATAATTCAATCTTCTTAGGATCTATCATAGCAAGCTTAACTTCCAGAGGCTCTTTGGCATAAAGCAAGCTGCTTATAATCATATTGATTCCAACACTTTTACCGGAACCCGTAGAACCAGCAATAAGGAGATGCGGCATCTTTGAAAGATCTGTTATATACACATCACCGCTTATTGTTTTACCAAGCGAAATCGGAAGTTCGTATTTAGACTCCGATATTTTGGCTAAAACGGAACGTGCATTTACCAGAGAAGCTTCGGCATTTGGTATCTCTACCCCGATGGCGCTTTTGCCTGGAATCGGAGCAATAATCCTTATTCCTCTTGCAGCCAATGCAAGCGCGATGTCATTTTCAAGTCCGACAATCCTGCTGATTTTTACTCCGGGCGCAGGAACAATTTCATATAAAGTAACAACCGGACCTGGTGTAACCGAAATATCCTCTATTTCTATATCAAAAAGTTTAAGCTTTTCTTTAAGAAGTTCAGCATTTCTTTTTAATTCCTCTTCCGCTACAACAAAATCTTCTTCCGCGTTTGGTTCGAGTAAATCAAGAGTTGGTTTTTTATAATTTATTTTTTCTTCCCACTGGTTTGGCAAAGAAGATTCATCATCACGGTCAACTTTATTCTCCGGTATTTCCCCAACCTTTTCCAGGTCAACCTTTTTTACTTCATCTTCCTGGATTACATTTCTAATTTCCGGCTGCGGCTCATTTTTTCTAATAATCCTTATGCGTGTTTGTTCTTCGGTTTCTTCCTCCATAAGGTCCTTTGCAGTAACTGCAGCTTCTTCAGAAACACTTTTGCGTTTTTTCTTTTCTTTATTTCTTAATGCTTTAATTTTTTTGAGATTTGTATTATCGTCAACTGTTTTTTCTGTTTCAGCCGTTACACTACCTTCAAACATGTTTTTGAAAAAGCCGGCAATACCTTCAAGACTTATATTAAAAGTTATAATGATAAGCGCCGCTAATCCGGCTATTAAAAAAACAACTCCCCCGACCCCTCCAATTAGTCTTCCGAGAACTTCACCGAGATAATTTCCAACTGACCCGGAAAGTTCAATCATTCCGGGAAAAAGATCATAGTTTGTTCTTAGGACACCAAAAAAAGCGGAAAGCAATATTCCTAATGCAAGAAGAAAATTGGAAGTTTTAATAAGAGTTTTATATGGTATTTTAAAAAATAAAGCTATGCCCCAAACCAACATCAGTAAAGGGAAAACTGCTGAGAAAATTCCAAGTGTTGAACCAATAAAGAAATTAGAAAGGTGTGCTCCAAAAATTCCAAGCCAGTTGTTTATGGTTGCATTTTGACCGGTTCCAAGAGAATTAAAAAGATCACTCCAAAAAGAAGAAAGGTTTGCTTCATCAAAACGAGAATATGAAATGATACTTAAAAGAAGAAGAATTGAAGAAAAAATAAAAAGCAGCCCGATTAATTTCTTCTTTTGCTCAATCGAAAGAAGGGATTTGCTCTTTCCATTTGATGATTTTGATTTTCTTTTCACTGCCATCTAAATATCTATTTATTTCCGTTCCCGGAATTTGAAAGAGCCTTGAGAACGTTTGCTGAGAAATAAGGAATTACATCATAACTGCTAACCTTGCTACAGAAATTCAAGTCGTCCTCAAAACCGTTTTCAAGAAGTGTTTTTCCATGTTCAGTATCTTTTAACATTTTTAATGTACTTTTGCCAAATGTTTTACTTAAGGAAACACACGCCCTGGAAGAATCGGACAATTCAATAGTTTCATTCAGTTTGCTAACTTCAGCTATTAATTTTCCGGCACAAATAGAGTCTTCCATAGAATAATAGTTGTTTCTTCCGGCACAAAGTATTTCAAAATCTTTATTAAGATTTATAAGATGCTTTGCAATTGCTCCAAGATTAAGAAATGAACAAACGAAAAGGTTTTCCGAAAACTTGGCTTTAACAATTGCTTTGGATCCATTGGTTGTATAAAGAATTATTGTCTTGCCGGAAACAATTTCTGGTATGTATTCAAGCGGAGAATTACCAAGAGCAAAACCTTCGACTTTCTTTGTATGCCTCTCACCGCCAAGCAGAGTTTGTCCGCCGAACATCCCACCCGATACTTTTACAGCGAATTCCACTGTAGCAACAGGGACTACTTCCCGTGCTCCGTTATGCAAAGCTGTAACTATAGTGCTCGACGCACGCAAAACATCTATAACAACTGTAGTCTTACCCGCAAATGAAAGCTCATCAGCGCCGACAGGAGAGAAAAGGACATTTACTTTCATGTTAATTATTGTGATTTATTATCCGGATAAATATAGAAATTATATTTTGTAACCATTAATTATTTCCCAACAAACGGCAATTTTACAACTTCACAGGAAACTTTTTTTTCTCTGATTGATATTTCAACCTTAGTTCCGGGAGATGAATAACCTGTTTCAAGGTAACCAAGAGCAATTGGTTTTTCCAGAACAGGACTAACAGTTCCACTTGTTACGTTTCCAATCTTCTTTCCATTACTATCGATTTCATAACCATGCCTGTGGAAAAACTTTTTCGGTTGATATCATCCCTGAAAGTTTTCTTTTCAATCCTTCCGCTTTAATTTTTAACAACGCTTCTTTACCAATAAAATTTTCTTTATCAAATTTTGTTATCCAATCAAGTCCGGCTTCCAAAGGATTTGTAGTCTGGTCAATATCATTTCCATAAAGACAATACCCTTTTTCAAGCCGCAAAGAATCTCTTGCAGCGAGACCTATCGGCGAAATATTAAATTCTTTTCCGGCATCAATAATCTTTGTCCAGATTTCTTCGGCTTGTTCTTCATTACCCTTAAAATATAATTCATAACCGAGTTCACCCGTGTAACCTGTTCTCGAAAGAATCATTTCAATTCCCTGAATTTCAGTAACAAAAAAATGATAGTATCCGAGTTTTTCTAAATCAATATCAGTTAATTTTTTCATCACATTTTTTGAATCTGGACCTTGTATGGCAAGCAGAGAAAATTCATCACTTTTATTTTCAATCTTTGCTCCGACTTTATTATTATCATTCATCCATTTAAAATCTTTATCTGTATTTGCAGCGTTAACTACGAGCATAAATTCTTTCTCACCAAGACAGTAAACTAAAAGATCATCAACAATTCCTCCGTTCGGGTAACACATAGCAGAATATTGAACTCTACCGGGGAAAAGTTTTGCTGCATCATTTGTTGTAATCTCCTGGACAAAATCCAAAGCTTTATCTCCGGAAATAAACACCTCCCCCATATGCGAAACATCAAACACTCCAACTGAATTTCTCACAGCTTTGTGTTCGGCTATTATGGAAGAATATTGAATGGGCATTTCGAAGCCGGCATATTCAATAATCTTAGCTCCAAGTTTTTTATGAATATTATAAAATTTCGTCCTTTTCATTTGGAATCTTTACTCAGAAGTAATCTCTTTACCCGTTTTCTTGGAGAAGAATTTAAACTGATCAAGCGGCAATGTATCGTCGGTTTGAACTTTCATGGTCATCTGATATTTTAATCTTAATTTCGTTATGGTTTTAATAAAGCCTTCATTAAGTTTTTCAGCAACTATTGAGTGACATTTTATAATGATGGCTCTTTCTTTTGTCTGTCGTTTAATCTTTTTTAATAGATCTTCAAAATCATATAAAACATGTGAGTGCTTTGTTAAAAGACCTGTCCCTGAACAATAAGGACAGATTTCTTTCATTGCCTGCATTATGTTTTGGCGTATTCTTTGGCGGGTAATCTGTATTAAGCCGAAGTCAGACATAGGAAGGATGGAAACTTTTGCCCTGTCTTTTCTGAATTCTTTTCGCAATTCATCATAAACTTTTTTTCTGTTCTTTTCGTCCTCAAGATCTATATAATCTATAACTATAATTCCGCCGATATCTCTCAATCGCAATTGCCTTGCAATTTCACGCGAAGCTTCAAGATCCGTTTTAAGGGAATTTTGTTCCTGCTCTTTACTTTTAGCATATCTTCCACTGTTCACATCAATCACAACCATTGCTTCGGTATGTTCTATAATTAAATAACCACCGCTTGGCAAAGGTACTTTTCTGCCCATCAGCATTTTTATTTGTTCTTCAATATTGAATGCATCAAAGATTGAATCTGAAGAACGAAAACTTTCTATCTTTTCCACAACTTCGGGCTGAACCAATTGAACATAATTTTTTATCTGCTTGAACATTTTCTTGGAATCTATAAACACTTTCGAAACATCGCTCGAAAACAAATCCCTTATAACACTCGATGTTGTATTAAGATCCTGGTAGATAAGTGATGGAGGACTTTCAGATTTAGCTGTCGATTCTATATCAGCCCACGTTTTCATCAGATTATTAAGATCATCCCGTAAAGCTTCTTCAGCTTGATTTCTTGCTACAGTTCTTATTATCAAACCATAATTGTTTGGAAGGATACCTCTTGCAATATAACGTAGTCTTTTTTTTCTTTATAATCAATAATTCTTTTAGAAACGCCAACTTTATTATCGAATGGAAGAAGGACACAAAATCTGCCTGGCAAAGAAATAGAAGAAGTAACTCTAACTCCTTTATTATTTACAGGCTCCTTAATAATCTGTATAAGAATATCCTGTCCTTTACTAAGCTTTGGTACGACAAATTCCCTGGAGGAGTCATTTCTATTGTCGGAAGCTCGTTTAGCATGAGAACTACCATTCCCGTTAGATTCATCTTCTTCATCATCTACATCGGAATCATCTTCTCCAAGCATTTCCTGGAATTGATGTGTGCGTTCTCCAATGTCGGAAAAATGAAGAAAAGCATCGTGCTTCATGCCAATGTCGATAAATGCCGCTCTTATGCCGGGCAATACCCTTGCAACTCTCCCCAGGTATATGTCCCCCACCATACGGCGGTTTTCAGGATAGTCGACAAAAAAGTCGACCAGGTTTCCATCTTCTGTTATCGCAACACGCGTTTGTGCTGAAGTGGAGTTTATTATAATTTCTTTTGTCATAAAGAACAAACTCTTTTATTGAAATTTTATATTCCAACAATTTTTTTAAACGATGGCTTAAACTGTAAATTTTATTCTCTTTTAGAGAAGAATAAAATTCTCCCTGAATAAAAAGGGAAAAATAAAAACGAATTAAATATTCATTCACCGTTAAGCACATCTTATTTAAACTAATAAATAAATACTGAATATTAAACCTAACTTAGTTTACGGAGTTTTTTGCTTCTTCCTTAGCATTTGCTTCCTTAAGAAGCTCTTTTCTACTCAAAGAAAACTTACCGTTTTCCACTTTCAAAAGCTTAACCGTAACCTTGTCTCCTTGTTTAAAGTAATCTGAAACTTTTTCAACGCGTTTATTATCTATCTGAGATATATGCAGCAGACCTTCTTTGCCGGGAAGTATCTCAACAAAAGCGCCGAAGTCCATAATCTTTGTTACAACTCCATCGTAAACTTCTCCAACTTCCGGAGTAGCTGTAAGTTTCTTTATATGTTCTTTGCATTTAGATGCATTCTCTTTATTAGGAGAAGCGATGCTGATAGTTCCATCATCATCAATATTAATATCAACTCCAAATAATCTTTGCATCCCCTGTATTGTTTTTCCGCCGGGACCAATTATTAATCCAATTTGATCTGTTTCAACTTTCATAGTAAGTAGTCTTGGCGCAAACGGAGAAAGATTTTCTCTTGGGGAACTAAGCGTTTCATTCATAATTCCGAGGATATGCATTCTTCCCTCTTTAGCCTGGTGCAACGCTTTTTCCATAATTTCGAAAGATACACCCTTAATTTTTATATCCATCTGGAAAGCAGTAATGCCATCTTGTGTCCCGGCAACTTTAAAGTCCATATCTCCAAGATGATCTTCATTTCCAAGAATATCCGAAAGAACTGCATACCTGTCGCCTTCTTTAACGAGCCCCATTGCAATTCCTGCAACAGATTTTTTCATCGGCACGCCTGCATCCATTAACGCGAGAGAACCGGCACACACAGTTGCCATTGATGAAGAACCGTTCGATTCAAGAATATCTGAAATTACTCTTACTGTATATGGGAAATCATTTTCCTCCGGAAACACAATTTTTAATCCTCTTTCTGCAAGATTACCATGACCAATTTCTCTTCTTCCAACTCCGGTCATTCTTCCAACTTCACCAACACTAAATGGAGGAAAATTATAATGAAGCATAAACTTTTTACTATACTCTTCTAATAATCCTTCAACAGATTGCTGATCATTCTTAGTTCCTAATGTAACCGTAGTTAAGCTTTGCGTTTCTCCTCTAGTGAAAAGTGCGGAACCATGAGTTCTCGGCAAAACAGCAGTTTCAATTGTGATAGGACGAATTTGAGTTGTATTTCTTCCATCCAGCCTGACGCCCTCAGCAAGAATTCTCTCACGCATTAAATCTTTTTCAAGATCATGAAGAATCTCACCAATAACTTTTTCCTGTTCAGGATACTTTTCTGCAAGAGAAGTTTGAACTGATTCTACCAGTTCCTTATTCTTTTGGCTTCTTTCTTCTTTAGCCAATATTGAATAAACAATTTCCTTATATTTTCCCTCCGCAAGATCATAAACATCTTTTTTTAATGATTCGTCGATTGCAGCAGGAGTGATTTCCATTTTTTCTTTTTTAACTTCATTCATCAAATCAAGCTGAAGCTGAACTAGTTTACCGATTTCCACTTGTGCAAATTTTAAGGCTCCAAGCAGATCGGTTTCACCTACTTCCTTAGACTCTCCCTCAACCATAATAATGGAATCTGCCGTACCAGCAACAACAAGTTCTAAATCACCTTGCTGTAGTTGTGCGTGTGTAGGATTGATTATGAATTCACCATTAATTCTTCCAACCCTGACTTCAGCCATTGGTCCATCAAATGGAATATCTGAAATGGAAAGAGCAACTGAAGCACCCGTTGCTGCAACAACATCGGGGTCATTCTCCCCATCATAAGAAAGAACAAATGCAACTACCTGAGTTTCATTATTAAATTCTTTGGGGAACAATGGCCTGATTGGTCTGTCAATCAATCTGGCACTTAATATTTCTTTCTCGGATGGTCTTCCTTCTCGTTTAATATAACCACCGGGAAATTTTCCTGCAGCAGATGTTTTTTCTCTATATTCAACCTGCAGCGGAAAATAATCAATCCCTTCGGGAGCAGTATTAGCAGCCACCGCAGTAACCAGAACCATAGTATCGCCATAACGAACCATTACAGAACCGTTTGCCTGTTTGGCAAACTTTCCAATTTCTACTGAAAATTTCGTTTCCCCGAGTAAAACTTCTTTAATTACGGACATTTTCAAAACCTCTTATTTTCTGATATTCAATTCTTTAATTATTCCTCTGTACCTCTCAATGTCCTTTTTCATTAAGTAATCAAGAAGTCTTCTTCTTTTACCAACCATCATCATTAATCCTCTTCTTGAGTGATGGTCTTTTGCGTGCTTGTTAAAATGTTGAGTAAGATCATTGATTCTTTTAGTAAGCAATGCAATCTGAACTTCGGACTTACCTGTATCCTTCTCACTTTCTCCGAATTTCTTAATTATCTCAAGCTTTTCTTCTTTTGTCATTTTCTACTGTCCCTTTATTTGTTATACAATATAATCCCAGAAACTCCGGGGTTAATTAATTTTCTTACTTAAAATCTCCAGTCCGGATTCTTTATCTTTATTCATCTGTTCTATTAATTCTTCAGCAGATGAGAATTTTTCTTCTCCTCTTAATCTATTAATAACATTTACTGTTACATATTCATTGTAGATGTCTTCATCAAAATCATAAATATATACTTCCGGCACTATTTTACCTTCATCATAAAACGTTGGTCTTTTCCCAACACTTAATAAACCAAAAAAGCTTTTGCTACTGATTAAAATTTCAACGAGGTAAATACCAAGGGCAGGTAAAAGTTTTTCGGGATCATCGGGTTGAATATTTGCGGTAGGAAATCCAAGTGTACGACCTCTTTTATCACCGCTAACAACTACACCACTAAAAGAATATTGTCCGCCAAGATATTTGTTTGCTAATTCTATATTTCCTTCCATAAGAGCGTTCCTGATTTTCGTGCTGCTTACTGTATCTCCATTAATTTTAATTTCTTCTATCCGGTTTACTAAAAATTCGTTCTCTTCTCCCATATTCATCAAAGTTTCAACACTTCCGCTTCTTCCTTTTCCGAAATGGTAATCATAACCAATAATAATTTCTTTAAGACCTATTCCATTAATAATATAATCTCTAAAAAACTTCTCCGCAGTTAATTGGGAAAATTCCTTAGTAAATTCAATTACATATGCATTCTCTATCCCCAAATTTTCGAGGGTTGTCATTTTTTCTCTAATTGTATTTAATATCTTAATATTACTTGCTTTTGAGAGTATCTTCCTTGGATGTGGATTAAAGGTAACGACAAAATTTCTTGCTCCATAAACAGTTGCGTTTTTTTTTACCTTCTCAATAATATTCCGATGACCCAAATGAATGCCGTCAAAAGTCCCAATTGTTAAAACAGTATTTTTATCCTTCTTTATCGAAGCTAAATCATGAAAAACTTGCATATTACCGAATTTGCGTGCAATAACTTATAAATATAAGCTTTTTATGCCTTAAAATGAAATAAGTTAATTATCAAGAAGTGCCCAAAATTCTCATTATTCTGCATTTTTTATGCTACAAATCTCTGTGAATTTTTCTACTATAAAAGCATCATCAACCGAATAATTCCCGATCTTGGTTCTTCTTAAAGAACTAAGCAAACCTCCGCAGCCAAGCTTGTTGCCAAAATCGTTAGCAATAACCCGGATATACGTTCCTTTAGAACATGTGATTTCAAAATCAATATTGGGAAGATCTATATTCGTAATCTTAAAATCCGAAACAACAACTTCTCTCGGCTCTCTTTCAACTTCTTTTCCTTTTCTTGCAAGATGATAAAGACTTTTTCCTTTATATTTTATTGCAGAGTACATCGGGGGAATTTGTTTTATTGAACCGACGAATTCGTCTCTTACCTTGTAAACCTGTTCTTTGGAAATATGCACAAATGGTTTTTCAGAAGTGATTTCCGTTTCATTATCCATTGATGCAGAAGTTTTTCCCAGGGTTATTGTCCCTATGTAAGTTTTTTCAAGAGCCTGGTATTCGTGAATTGATTTAGTTTTCTTTCCAGTTGCCACAATTAAAAGACCTGTTGCCGCCGGATCAAGTGTACCTGCATGTCCGACTTTCTTTACATTTATCGCCTGTCTTATTTTTCTTATAACTTTAAATGAAGACCAGCCGGCAGGTTTATCTATAAGAATTATCTCGCCTTCACCAAAATCAATTTCCCCAAAATCATTCGTCTCCTTTGTTATCATCCTTATGAATCTTCTTTATTAGGTTTTCAATTTTTTCCACATAGTCCATTGTGTCATCAATATAAAATCTTAATTCGGGAATAAATCTTATTCTTATTTTTGATGCAAGTTCAGATCTTATATAACCCGTAACAGAATTTATTTTTTCAAGAACAAATTCTCTTTTTTCTTTTTCAAAAACGGAGATATAAACTTTGGCTACACGAAGATCGGGACTAAGCTTAACATTTGTTATGGTTAAAAGTCCCAAGGTTGGATCCTGAAGCTTGCGAAGAAAGATTAAACTAATTTCTTCTTTAATTAAATGTTCAACTTTTTCAACACGGTGAGACATCTTTACAATTCCTTTCGGGGAACCTTCAAGGTTAACACATCGTTAACCAATTTCTAACCTTGAAGATTATCTTTACGCAAGTTTTTTCTTAGTCTCTATAAATTTATAAGCTTCAATTATATCGCCCACTTTAAGGTCATTGTAGTTTGACATGTTCAAACCACATTCATAGCCCGAATCAACTTCTCTAACATCATCTTTAAATCTTTTTAATGATCCTATTTCTCCCTCTTGTATCACAATTCCATCTCTTATTAATCTTATTTTATTATTCCTTGTTATTTTACCTTCGAGTACATAACATCCTGCAACTGTCCCGAATTTTGGAACTTTAAATGTATCTCTTACTTCCAGCGTAGCAACAACCTCCTCTGTTATTACAGGTGAAAGCAAACCTTCAAGAGCGGACTTGACTTCGTTAATAGCATCATAAATTACATTGTATAATCTGATATCTACATTCTGACTTTCAGCAAGCTTTCTTGCATTTAGATTCGGTCTAACATGAAATCCAACTATAATTGCATCAGATGCAGATGCAAGCAACACATCACTTTCGGAAATTCCACCGACACCTTTATGTATAACTCTTATTATAACTTCTTCATTCGAAATTTTCATAAGAGAATCTGATAAGGCTTCAACGGAACCATCAACATCGCCTTTAACTATGAGTGCTAATTCTTTTACACCACCAATAGTAATTCTTTTTGCTATTTCATCAAGAGTAATATGTCTAACCTGTTTTTGATCCTGTTCTCTTTTTAGCTGCTGCCTTCTTATCGATATATCACGTGCTTCTCTTTCTGATTCAACAACTATAAAAGTATCACCAGCCTGCGGAGCTCCTTCAAAACCGAGAACAAGTACCGGGCTCGACGGTGGGACTTTCGTAACTTTTTTTCCTCTTTCATCGAACATTGCTCTGACTTTTCCGTGATAAACACCAGCAACAAAAGAATCTCCTATTTTCAAAGTTCCTTTTTGAACCAGTATAGTGCCGGTAATTCCTCTGCCTTTATCGAGTTCAGACTCTACTACTGCACCTCTTGCTTCTCTATCGGGATTTGCTTTTAAATCAAGCAATTCAGCTTCAAGGAGAAGCTTTTCAAGTAATGCATCAACATTCTTTCCAGATTTTGCTGAAATTTCCACACATTGAAATTTTCCGCCCCATTCTTCAACGAGAACATTCCTGTCTGCCAATTGCTGCTTAATCTTTTCAGAATTAGCTCCCGGTTTATCAATTTTATTAATGGCAATTACCATTGGTACATTGGCTGCCTGGGCATGATTAATTGCCTCAACTGTTTGGGGCATCACAGCATCATCAGCGGCAACAACTATAACAACAATATCTGTAAGTTGGGCGCCTCTTGCACGCATTGCCGTAAAAGCTTCGTGACCGGGTGTATCCAGAAAAGTAATAAACTTATTATTACCGACGTCAACCCGATATGCGCCTATGTGCTGTGTTATTCCTCCTGCTTCTCCGGCAACAACATTTGCGCTCCTTATATAATCCAACAATGAAGTTTTGCCATGATCTACATGTCCCATAATTGTGATTACCGGCGGGCGTGATTCTAATGTTTCCGGATCATCAGGAATATCTTCAAGAACTTCTGAAGTATATTCTTCTTCAAGTTCAACTTCAAAACCAAATTCATCAGCAACAAGAGTTATTGTATCAATGTCAAGCCTTTGATTTATCGAAACCATTAAACCTAATTCGATACATTTTGATATGACATCACCAACCGGAACATTCATCAGGTTTGCTAATTCATTAGCAGCAATGTATTCATTTACTTTAATCTTTTTCTGTTCAAGAGATTTTAATTCGAGCTGCTTTTCCTGTTCAGCTTCTCTTTCTCTCCTTTTCTTTTTGCGCTGCGAGGCACGTCCTGCCACCGTAGAATCATCCATGCTCAGAAGAGTTTTTCTAATAGCTTCTTTAACCTCTTTTTCATCTATTTCAAATTTTTTAACTCTCTTTTTCTTTTTTGCCGCAACAGTCTCTTCCGGGGCAGCGTCAGTTGATTTCTTTCTTGCTTTAGGTTTCTTTTTCTTCTTAACAGTAGGTCTTGCTTTTCCTTTGTCAGCATCTTCGCCGGATTTTTTCCCTTCCTCCCCAAGATCCATTTTGCCGACAACTTTTAATCCCTTTCTTTTATCGGCTTCCTGATCTTTAGGAGCCTTAAAAGCTTTCCCTTCAGTTTTGGGGGTTTCGGTAACTTTAGACTCTTCTGTTTGTGCTGTCGGGGGTTCAACTTCTCCTTCAACTTTTGTTTGAATTTGTACTTCTTCAGTAGGTACTTCTACTTCTGTTTCTTCAATCTTAACTGATTTCTCATCCCCTTCTTGTTCCGCTTTTTCTGTTCTTTTCTTATTAAACTCAGCAATCTTTTTATAATGCTTTTCTGCTTTCTCAATATCTTTTTTAAAATGATCATTTATCTCTTTGACCATTTCATCATCGAGCATAGACATATGAGATTTTACTTTGTGACCTTTACTCCGCAAAAATTCTACAAGATTCTCCGCAGAGAGATTGTACTCTGTTGCAATTTTGTAGACTCTTGGTTTCTTGGTTTTTGCTTCGGGCATAAACTATCCTGTTATTCTTCCTCTTCTTCAAACTGTGATTTAATTAAATCAATAATTTCTTCGACCTTCGCTTCATCGAGTCCCTCAATTTCTTTTAGTTTTTCGGGACCTGCGGTTAATACTTCAATCGCAGTATCATAACGATTATTTATCAACAATTCATATATATCTTCACCAAGTTCTTCTTTAAGGTCGATTAATTCAATATCTTCTTCATATTCTTCGAATGGTTTTTCTTCCCTGATTACTTCAACTTCGTAACCGGTTAACTTCATAGCAAGGCGAATGTTGACTCCATTTCTTCCTACTAAGAGAGAAACCTGGTCACTGTCTGCATTAACAACTGCTTTCATATTATCTTCATCAACTTCTATTTTTTTAAGTTTAGCAGGAGCTAAAGCTCTTTGAATAAAAACGTACGGATCATCCGAATAATTTATCACATCGATATTTTCATTATTAAGCTCTCTTACAATTGCATGAATACGAACGCCCTTCATTCCAACACAAGCACCTACAGCATCGATCCTGCTATCCTGAGATTGTACAGCTATTTTTGCTCTTTCTCCGGGTTCTCTTGCAATTGATTTAATCTCGATAATTCCATCATAAATTTCCGGTATTTCAATTTCAAAAAGTCTTCTTAAAAACATATTATCGGAACGCGAAATAATAATAACAGGTCCACTGTTACCTTTCTTAACTTCCTTTACAATTGCCCTGATAGTTTCTCCTTTTTTATATCTCTCGAAAGGTATCTGTTCCGGACGCGGAAGGAGAAGTTCATTCTTATTATGATTTACAAGTATGTCGCTTCTTCTTATCTGGTAAATATCGCCAACTACAATTTCACCGAGTAGTTCTTTGTATTCGTTATAGATAACATCTTTTTCTATCTCACGTATTTTCTGATTAAGACTTTGCTTTGCAAGAGTAATTAATCTTCTGCCTAAAGAAGCTAGTTCTATTTTCTCAACAAAATCTTCTCCGACTTCCAGTCCTTCTTCGTTTCCTTTTTTGTTAACATCCTCAAGGCTTATCTGCGTGTTTGGATCTTCGACTACATCAACAATCTCGCGCTCTATGTATAACTCTATATCACCTCTATCCATATTCACAACAACATCAAACTTAGCTTCCTCACCGTATTTCTTTTTGATCAGCAACCCGAATACTTCCTCAAGAATACCACCTAAAACGTCTTTATCAATTCCTTTTTCCCTTACCATCTGGGCAAAGGACTCGACAATATCCATGTTCATTGTTAAAAATCTCCTCTATGAAAAACTTATTATTACTTTTGCTTTTATAATATCCTTAAAATTTAGCACTAATTCTTCATTATTGTTTAACAAAAATCTGAGCATCTCACCTTTTACTTCTGTTAGTTTACCTGTATTTTTTTTTGTCCCAGTTTCTTCTTTATAACTTAATTCAAATTTTTTATTAAGATGCTTGGGAAACTGCTGAATAAATTTCAGTGGTTTATCAACTCCGGGTGAAGAAACATCAAGCCTGTAATTATCTTCCGGTTGAATTGTGCCGCTAAGCTTGTTATTAATTTCTCTGCTTACCTTTGAACAATCGTCGGCAGAAACATAATTTTCTCCATCAATAAAGATTTCGATAACTGTATTTTTGCCAAACCCTCTTACTAAAAAATCAATCAAGAAATAACCGGAATTATTTATCACATCTTCAGCTATTTCTTTAATATTTTCAGCAGACAAATTCATACAAATAAAAATCGCCCTTATAAGGGCGAAAAACAACTTGTTAAAACTACTATGAAATAAGTCAATAAGCAAGGAATGTGTCAAATTCAGTAAGAATTTAACACTTTACCGATTGGCTAAGTTTCGATTTTATTTTTCAAACATTTTATTAGTATCCCTTACTACTCTCTGAATGATTCCTTTTAACATCAAATTTTTTCAATTCAGATCAGGATTGGCGGGAATTTCTTTTTTATTTTTTCTTTTATCAGAACCAGAGAAGACTTTTAAAAGGATAAAACCTACAATCGCCCCTAGTAAACAGGAGAGTGTCATCAAAACAATTAAGGACATCTCAAACTTCCAGAAGAATGCATTTACAGCAATCACTTCTGTATTTTGTGTAACAAAAATTGTGAACAACACAATGATTACCATTAACACGATTACCTTGGCTCGCATACAACCTCCTCCGGGTTATTTATCCTTTGATTGAATAACAAATGGTATATCACTGCTTTTAAAATGAATATCTCTTTGTGGAAAAGGAATCTTAATTCCATGTTTTGTAAACTTATCAAAGATTGCATAATACAACTGGCTTTTAAGAACACCAGGACGGTTAATATATTCTCTTGTCCATACTCTTAAATTAAAGACGAGTGAACTTTCGCCAAATTTATCGAATAAAACATCTGCCTTTGGATTTTTTAATACGGCGTCATTTTCTGCCGCTACTTCAAGAAGCAATTTTTTTACTTCCTGCGGATCTTCTTTGTAAGAAACATCAACAGGAAAATTTAAACGGATATTTCTATCGATATGGCTCCAATTAATAACTGTTGAAGAAATGAATTCGGAGTTGGGAACAATGATAGAAATATTATCATTTGTTAAAATTGTTGTCGAGCGTATCGAAATTCTTATAACATCTCCGGCAATATTACTAACCTCAATTCTATCTCCAACTTTAATCGGTCTCTCGAAAAGTATTATTATACCGCTGACAAGATTGTTAGTTATGTTCTGCAGACCGAAACCGATACCTATACCGAGCGCACCGGCAAGGATTGTTAAAGTACTTAAATCTAATCCAACAGTTTGTAAAACAATAATTAACCCGATAGCAAGAATTATATACCTGATTATTGTACCCGTGGCAATCCTGACACCGAGATCAATTTTACTTTTGGCAAGAAGTTTATAGACGACCCATTTTCTTAGTTTCCCCGTAACATAAAAAAGAATAACTGTAAGAAAAAAGAAATAAACAATTATCCAAAGAGTAATTTCGGTCTTTCCAACTGAAATGACCGGAACACTTAGAAAATCTCTAAGCTGAAAAAAAATATTTCTTATTCCTTGCCACATATTATTAATTATTGAAATCAAAACAGACACTTATAACTAAGTTACAGGCTAAAAGTTACTTAAAAGCGATTTCAAAAAAAAGAATATTAGTGGAAATTAAAATGGAAAGAAATACGGTATAAGCAAGGATGCTGTCAGCCAGAAAATAAAATTAAGTGGGGCTCCGACTTTGAGAAAATCTGAAAATTTATATCTACCGACACTAAAAATCATTGTATTTGTCTGATAGCCAATCGGGGTCATAAAACTCGCAGATGAACCAAACATAACAGCAATAATAAATGGGCGCGGATCAACATTCATCGTGACTGCAGCACTTATTGCAATAGGAGCAAGTAAAACAGCGGTGGCATTGTTCGACATTGTTTCAGTAAGAACGGAAGTAAGTAAATACAAGGCTGCAATAATTGCTATTGGTCCAAGACTGCCCAGCCCGCTAATTAATAGATCTGATACTAACAAAGCGGCTCCTGTTTTATCTAAAGCTAATCCAAGCGAGAGAATTCCTCCTAATAGAAAAATTATTTTCCAATCAATTGCATGGTAAGCCTCCTCAAGTTTTATGCATCCTACAAGCACAAGCAAGGTACAGCCTATTAATGCCGAAGCCATAATTGGCAAAATTCCTGAAGAAGCTGCTAAAACAATTCCGGCAATAATAACAACAGCAGGAATAATTTTTCTCTTTCTGTATTTCTGAACCTTAACATCCGAGACAAGAACAAAATTAGAATTGTTTTTTAGATACTCGTAATTTTCTTTTTTCACATCTATTAATAGAGCATCTCCTGCACTAAGTCTTGTTTTGCTGAAACCCCTGTGAAGCAATTGCCCCCTGTGTCTTAAAGCTAATGCAGTAGCTCTGAATTTATTTCTGAAATCAATTGATTTTATCGTCTGCCCTTCAAGTTCAGAGTTTGGAGAAACTATCGCCTCAACAAGCAGAACATCGGCAGCTTCCATATCCTGTTGTTTTATTTTTAATTCTGATTTAAGTATAACTCCTTCCCTTTCCTGTATTGTTCGTATCTTTTCAATATCACATCTTACTCTTAATACATCGTTTGGCTCAAGTACAATTGTTCTTACCGGTCGTAACAATCTTTGGCTATTTCTTACAACATAAAGCACAACAAGATCGAGTTCTTTTACTAAGTGAGAGTCAATTATCTTTTTTCCAATCGATTTTGATTCCGGTAATACAACAATATCGGTTAGGTAATCGTTCATTCTGAAACTTTGCGTAAGATCAGAATCTTCCCGCCTCTCAGGAATTAGTCTTACGCCAATAAAAACCATGTAAAGTGTTCCAATCGCAAAGAAGACAATTCCCATAGTTGTAAATTCAAACATACCGAGCGGGCGTAAACCGTGCTGTGCAACTATCGAGCTTACAAGAATGTTTGTAGAGGTTCCGATCAATGTGCAAACCCCGCCAAATATAGACGCGAATGAAAGAGGCATCAAAAGTTTTGAGGGACTAATATTATTTTTCCTTGCCGCATTTAATAAGATCGGGATAAAGACAGCAACTACGGGAGTATTATTAACTGAAAGCAGAAATCATGGCGATAACACACATCATAACAATTAGCGCAAGCCAAAAACCATATTTAAACATCCTGGTTGATAAGTCGCCTAAAAAAAGCAGAGCGCCTGTTTTATTTAATGCAGCGCTGATTATAAACATTGCCCCGACTGTTATCGTAGCAGGATTACTGAAACCGGAAACAGCTTCCATCGGTGTTAGTATTCCCGTAGCGATTAATGCTATCATAACAATAATAGCAGTAAGATCCATTGGCATTTTTTCTAACGCAAAAAGCACTATTGCCCCGAGAAGAATTAGAAATACCAATAAAATTTCTAATGTCATAATAGCTATTTTTTTGTGCAGGAAAAGATTTCAGATGTGATAAGATAATGATATTATTGCGTTTAGCAAATAGGGGAAAGTATTGAAATCAATTTATAATCAACAAATTAAATTAGGGCTACGGAGGAAGCGAAATAATCGAGTATAGATTACTAAGTGGTTTTTCTAAGTTTCGTTAAATCCCCGAACCAAATGTGAATTAAATGACCGACTCTTTCTGGGGGATGATTTGCTACAATAAAAAGTTCCGAAACAAAATCTAAAATTAGAGAAGGGCAACTTTTAGCGTCAAATTTATCTAACTCTTCGTATATAGAAATATCAACTTCAGATTCAAGTTTTAAATTAGATGTTTCTAAGTTTTTGTACTCGGGAAGAAAATGTAATAATTTGTTTCTTTTGTCTTTAATAGTTAAAAACTTTTGGCCAATGCCTTTACCAAATTCAACGTTTTTATGGAATAATACATCCGGCCATTCTTTTAATTTTTTCTCAAAAGAATACTTGGTATCTCTAATATCACTTAATATTCTCTCTTTGTGAATTTGATATTTATCACTAGAAACAAGCAAACTGAAAAATAAATTGTAAAAAGTTTCAACTACAGTAATAGTCATTAAAATTACTAGCAAATTATTTTCTCGTTTTTCTTTCGCACTATTTACTTCATCCGAATGCCATGATAAATTTTTTAAAAGTGAAAAATAAGACCAAATAATTGAGTGAGGACTTCCTATAACCATTTCTATTCTTTAACAGTTATATTTATTTATTTACCAACTTCTTATTAAGCTGAGATAATTTTTCTTCAACTTCAGATTTTTCTTTCTCTGATAATTTTAATTCTTTAATCGAAGTAAATTCATCATAAGCTTCATCGTACAAACCGAAATCATACAACAAATTTGCAAAGTAAATCCTGTAGTTTGCCATTTCTTTTGTTGAAGGATATTTCCTGAAAGTTTCTTTGGCAGTAACAACTGCCGACTCCTTAAAACCATTTTCTGCAAGCTGCACAGCGCCGTTTATTCTTTTTATTCCAAAATCATCTGAACCGGTAATTTCAGTTTCATTTCCACCTTCTTTGTTGCCGTAAACCGCAGTCGTTTTTCCATTGTCGTTTTCCTTTTTTCTCGGTGCATTTATCATATCTTCCATTGCAAGTGCAAGCAGCAATTCATCGACTGTCATTTTCTTAATACTTGAAACCGGAATTGCAGATGATTCTTTTAATGTAAAGTTTATTCCTTCACCTGATATCTTTACAGAAGATTTTTTATCAGCAACCAAAATTGAATTTAATGGAAGCGAAGTTCCTTCTTTTACTTCTAGTCCAATTGTCGTTTGAATCAAGAGCTTTAACTGTTCCGCTTACTTTATCTACCTTAAATGATTGACAAAATGTTAAGCTCGTAATTGTTATAACTAATAAAAATATTTTTTTCATTTTATGCCTCATTAATAAATATCTATTATTTGAACCGTTCCTTTGGCAATTCCCAAATTCCCGATCACTTCTTTGTTAAACTTCTCAACTCCAATATTCCAGGCTGAATTAAAATTATCGAGAGATGTTGTTTCAACAGGAATCCAGATTTCTTCATTTCCATCATCATTTTTTCTCAGGAAATATTTCGTGTCATTTTGCGTAACTAACTTTGCTTCTTCCGGCTTCAGGTTTGTGTTAACGAGAATATTTACGTGTCTTATTCCGGTAGTTTCTTTGTAATCAACCAAAGCGGTTTCAACCCCGACACTTTCGAGAAGCGAACTAAAAAGTACGGAAAGATCATCACAATCTCCGCCTTTAAGTTTTAGCGTTTCATTTGGAAATTGAACATACTCAGCTGATGCTCTCGGATCAGAAGTATAAATAAGATTTTTTACAACTTCATTAAAAAGAATTTTCGTTTTATAAAAATTATAAAGAACATTCGGTAACGTATCGAACTCAGTTTTATAGCTACTCAAGATTCCTTTTGCATAAGCTAAAGAAAAACTCTGATCTCTCTTTATAAAATATTTCAGGTTAGATACTTTACCATCCCATGAATTATTTCCATTAATTAAAACAGCTTTCTGAAACTGGTCATCAGGTTCATTATTTGAAACTGAGACAAAAAAATCCGCATAAGAAATTTCAGGTTTCTTCTCGGAAAAGGTTTCAGGAATAAGCGTATAGAATTTTACTTCAACTGTGTCGTTCCCGGATATCATAATTTCTGGTGATTGAATATTACCCGAGTTCATTCCTTCGATACGCGAATATGGTTTAACCGAAATTGGATCTTTAGTAAGGTTTACAACTTTACCAATAGCGAAAGGATAATCTAGATAATACTCGTTGAGAGTCGGATAAATATCATTTACAACTTTAACATCCAGCAATTGGAGAGATTGAACTTTTATTGTATTCAAAGCAAATGTGGCTGTAAGAACAGCTTTATCAAAACTATACCTGTTATTAATGATATTTGTTAAACCTTCTTCGCTGAATTTTGAAAGAGGCTGCGTTGAATTACGATCTGAAAAATATTTTACCCCGGAAAGTGTAATTCCGAAAAGATTATTTGAATAAGATATTGCAGGAATAATTCCTGCAAAAAACGGGGTTTGGAATTCATCATGAAAAGCTGTTAAGCCAAGACCAAAACTGTGATTTCCAAATTTAAAATATGTATTAAATCCGGCTTGTAAAGATTTATTAGTTTCATAAATAAAATTTAATTCAAACTCATTTATTGGGTTGTATGAAATTCCAAGCTGTGCCGCTTTATCTTTTTTTAATGAATAAGATTTATTCTCATCTGAAAGATTGCTTTCTCCAAAAGTAAAAAGATTTATCGAACCTACTGAAAGCAAAAGCTGCTTAATTGGTGAATAGCTTATTCCAATATCACCTTTCCAGAAATTATCTATTTCTGTTTTACTGTCTGTCATTATATAATTTGTATCACCAAAAACAGGAAGAATAAATTGAGTTTCAAATTCCTGTGTAAAATATCTAAAAGATAAACCAACATTTATTTGGGAAGAAGCTTTGTAAGAATAAGCCAATCCAAATAATTCTTTATAGCTGAATTTTGAACTTAGCGCTTGTGTTGTCGAGTCCTCAAAAAAGAGAGATTCACCTGTGCTTATAACAAAATCTTTTTGATAACCGGGAGTATATCTTAAAGAAATAAAATGATTTGAAAATCTTTTTGAGATAGAAATAAGATAAAGATTTGAATTGACCTGACCGCTGAACTCTCCACCGTAAGAAAGAGACAATCCCCAATCTTTTAATAAAAAATAATTAGAAGGATTAATTTCAAAGCTGTTTGCTAATGAAATATTTTCATTAGCAAATCCGCGGTTTCCAGTAAGCTCAAAGGAATTTTGAGATAATATATCTGTTTTAAAAACCATAACGACACAAATACAAATTAAAAGTTTTGTTCTCAAGGAATATTTATATCAACTCTGTGAATACTTTGGGACAACACATAAAAATCATTGTTATTTCTTTCACTGTGAAACTCAGTTCTCCTGACAAAATAAAACATGAATTCGTTGAACCGGGGTGGAATCTGGTTGATTAACTCTGCCGGAATTATTAACTCACCATCATCTTTTGTTTTCAATCGGAATAGTGGAAATATTTTATCACTTCCGCTAACTGAAGCTGCGACTATAATTTGAAATGCAGGGTAATTTTTTCCATCCCAATTAAGCCGGGCTTTTAAAGTATTATTACTTCTTTTTCCTTCGAGCCTTACAGCTCCGGTAACTTCAGGAGGTGTTGGAATATTGAAGTTAAATCTATTCCCTCCCAGACCCATAAGAAAATCAAAACTAAAAGCTACCGATGAATTATATTGATAACTAAAATCCTGATTCCGAAATGCACTATTTAAAACATGCCTGATTCCTAAGGTAAGCTCCTGTAAAGTACCGCCGTCATTATACCTTATTTTATAGGGAACGGATTTCGCTTCAACTCCGTTGAATTGTGCGTTTCCAAGTAGTCGTGTGTAATAGCCAAGTAATCTTCCATTTCTCCGTCGGACAGGTCTGCTTTTATCAAAAAAGATTGTTTGTGCAAAAGCAGTATTTATTGTTGTTGATCCATTTGTAATTTTAATGCCGCTCAACGTAACAACATTTGCATAACCATTTAAATCATCAACAACTCCGGATGAATCGGCACTATAATATTCATCATTTGTATCTTTTGCCAAAACTTCAACCTGAAGCTGTTGCTGGTCATCCTGTGTTAATTCTGTAATCGCAGGTTTATCACAACCGTTTATTACAAGAAAACCAACGAAAAGAATAAGATATGTTTTAAAGTGTTTCATTTTATTCAAACTTAATACTGGTTGTCTATATTATCAATCCACAGAAAAAAAATATCCCCACCCTTAAAAAGGGCAGGGATATGAGAGAGAACGAGAAATCTTACAATAACTTTACGTAATAAGGAATTCCCCACATAGAGTTTTCTACTGGTGTAGAATCATCAAATATAACCTGCTTTGGGAACGCATTTATTACTGCATGATAAAAGCCGGGGAAAGTATATGTCTGAAATGTCTGTTCATACACTTTATAATAACCACCGGAAACCCCTGTTGAAGAAACCAACTCGAATTTTCTTTTATGCCTTTGACCAACAAATGCGTTTCTTCCGAAATGTTATAGTTACAAAATCACTGTCTTCATAAGCACTTAATACTTCAACCTCTACTCTTACAGATTCATTTCTTGGAATCCTTGGAATATCTCTCCAATGTAACCATCCATGATATCTCGCCAAATAATAATCGTTCGGAGATTCTACATTTATCTCGTTCCCATCCGGTAAGAAGATAGTTACTTTTTCAATATTAATATTGGGAGATAATGTACCGCTCGATGTTAATGCACCACCTTCCGGTAAGGATATGGCGGCAAGCTTCCAATTACGAAGCGGGCGATCTGTATTCCCCACTTTTACAAAAATCAAATTCCTTGTAACTACAGCATTAAAAGGTTTCTGAATAACAGTGTCAGGTGCGGTTGCTCCCGAATCATAAGAAGCTTCAATTAAAAGTACGCCTTCATAATTTTTAGTAAGCTTTCCGTAAGCTGTATCACCCTGTTCATCAATAGTAAGAGTTCTGCTTACAAGGCGTACTCTGTGACCAACTCTAAATGGATAAATGTTGGCTTGTATTTTTCCCATACCGAAAGACATAAGATCTTCTTCATTATAATCCTGGTCGAAAGACTGAAGTGAAGAATCCTCGTCTGCTATTTTCTGCATTGCTTCCTGATCATTAGATGGTACAGAATCTTCCGGATTTGTAACAGAGTCCTGACATCCTACAATAAGTAAAGCAACAAACACTACCAAGACACCCAAAAGTCGTCTATAAACCTTGCTGCTCAAAAAAGATTTTAATTCTTCCATTGTACCTACTCCTTTATTTGTTGTTAGATTTTGAGAAATCATTCATTGTTTTCTTTTGACCTAACAAAGTTTTATGCCAGAAAGAGTGAAATCTCTAAGTTCTTTTTATATAGTTATTTATATTATCAAATGGGTTTGATATATTGCATGGAAATTACAAACAATTCGCATGGAGAAGATTATTCCAGTCATTTTGTTATGTAATTTATTTGTATGATTTTGAGTATTCTTAATTTATAAAGGAGGGTTTTATGTGGAAAGAGTTTAAACAATTTGCTGTTAAAGGAAATGTTCTTGATATGGCAGTTGGTATTATTATAGGAGCTGCTTTTGGAACAATTGTAAAATCTCTTGTAAGCGATATTATCATGCCGCCCATTGGCATGGCTTTAGGTAACGTTGATTTTTCAAATTTATTTATTGTTTTAAAATCAGGGCTTGAAGTTATGCCTCCATATGCTTCACTCGAAGCCGCTCAAAAAGCAGGTGCTATTACTATTAACTATGGAATATTTCTCAATTCCCTGATTAGCTTTTTAATTATTGCCATAGCAGTATTTATGATAATAAAATCTTTCAATAATCTTAAAAAGAAAGAAGAAGCCCCCGCTGCTGCACCAACGACTAAAGAATGTCCTTATTGCTTATCAAGCGTTCCTATAAAGGCGACTAAATGTGCTCATTGTACTTCGGCACTTAGTGCTTAAGCACTTTTTAGAATCTCTACTTCACCCGGTGTGAGTTCGCGGACCTCACCGGGTTTTAAATTCCCAAGTTCAATATTTTTTATCCTGACACGAACAAGTCTTAAAGTTGGATAGCCAACATTTGCTGTCATTTTCCTGACCTGCCTGTATCTTCCCTCTGTAACTACAACACTAAGCCAGCAGACAGATTTATTTTTCCTTGGAAAAATCGGAGGCTTTCTTGGTGGAAACCCCGGATCATCAATAATCCCGGCTTTTGCCGGCAACGTTTTCTTTCCTTCTATTATAACACCTTCCTCAAGCTGCTTGAGACTTTCTTCACCAGGTGTTCCTTCCACCTGGGCATAATATTCCTTTTCATGCCTGTTAATAGGATTCAGAAGAAAATCCACCAATTCTTTATCATTTGAGAGAAGAAGCAACCCTTCGCTGTCCATATCCAGCCTGCCTACAGGGTAAACATCTTTGGGAAAATCGTAAAATCCGGCTAAAGTTTTTCTTTTAAGTTTATCTGTAAACTGGGACAAAACACCATAAGGTTTATTTAAGATGAAATAAAATAGTCTATTATCCATAATTTTGGGAACAGTGTTAAATGTAAATCCGTCCTAATAATACTTTTTTTCTTTACACAAGTTTGGTTAATTTGATAACTTAAATTTAAAATATAAAGAATCACTTAAAAAGCTAATTATGTCTTACCGGGATCAGCAAAAATATATCGAAACTCTTAAAAAACATGAAAGGAAGTTCGACCGGAAAGAAAGCGGAGATTTTAAGATGTTTTTGAAGAGACAAAAAGATGAAGAGGATTTCGATACTGTTTCTATGAAAAGACTAAAAGAGCTTTACGATAAGTATAACGTGGCAGTAGATAAAAGCAAGTACGATTCCTTTTTTAAGAAAAAAGAGGAATGAACTGGTACAATTCAAATTCCATAAAAAATTGTAAATAATTTTTGAATTTCTTCTTCGATTTGAGGTAATATGAAATATAGAGTCTTAAAGATAATTATCGGTGCTGCTGTTTTACTTTTTTCAGCCATTGTTTTATTCAGCACCGTACAGCCTTCAGTTTCCTTCTGGGATTGCGGCGAGTTTACGGCAGCCGCTTATTACCTCCAGGTTCCTCATCCGCCGGGAGCTCCTTTCTTTACCATACTCGGCAGAATATTTTCAATGATACCTTTCGTTACCAACATCGCTCTCAGGGTAAACACAATATCAGTATTATCGAGCGCCGGAGCAGTTTTCTTTTTATACCTTGTTGCAATTAAACTTATAGAAAACTATCGAGGCAAAGAGTACAAAAATCTTCTTGATGCACTTACAACTTACACAGCAGCAGCTATTGGAGCCCTTTCCTTTTCTTTTAGTGATACTTTCTGGTTTAACGGAGTTGAAGCTGAAGTTTATGCTTTCAGCACATTTCTTTTAGCTTCATCAGTTTATCTTATGATGCGCTGGCATGAAAGAGCCGACAAAAAAGGAAGCGAAAAATATCTAATAATGATAGCTTATCTTATGGGGATCGCAACCGGTGTACACTTAATGAGTCTTCTTGCTCTTGTACCAATTGTTATGATTATTTTCTTTAGAAAATATATGGACGACGAAGAGGCGCTAAAGAAGACCGGGTATATTTTCCTCATACACGTTGCCGCAATACTGTTGATTGCCGTAGCAATGTGGAGTACACAAAAAGGAACAACCGCACCTACCCAGGAAGAGTACCAGGCATACGATTCTAGATTTAAAATGATAACTATGGGACTTAGTATTCTCTTTATTGCAGTTATGTGGAGAAAGCTATTAAACAGAAACTCTTTCTATTTACCGATTATAATCGGAGGTGTTAGTTTATTTGTAGTTTACCCCGGTGTTGTAAAATACGTACCCGGTATTTTAAGCGAAGTTGCCGGAAATAATGAAGTCATGGGTATAATAATCATCCTTTTGATTTTTATATTGGTTGCATTTGGAATCCGGTATTCGGTTAAAGAAAATAAACCAACACTTAACCTGGTATTTACTTCTTTCCTTTTTGTTATAATCGGGTTTACCACGTTTGCAATGGTAATAATCAGAGCAAATAAATATCCCCCTATGGATGAAAATGAACCGGATAAATTAACAGAACTTGTTTCTTACCTTAACCGTGAACAATATGGCGATTTCCCTATATTCAAAAGAAGATTCTCGTCAGAAACACATCAACAAGGAATCTATACCAATTATTCAAGTGACCTCGACTTTTTCTGGACATACCAGATGCATCACATGATGACACGCTATTTGTTATGGAATTATGCCGGGCGTGAAGGATGGACACAGGATGACGAAGCGAACATAGCTCCCTTTAATAAAGTTGGAAACTTCTTCGGAAAGATTATCGGGGTAAGCTTTAACGGTAAGGTAAAAGATTCATTATTCGGAATTCCATTTCTTCTCGGCTTGATTGGTATCTATTTCCATTTCAGGCGCGACTGGAAAATGGCATCGGTATTTATGGTTATGTTTATCCTGATGGGATATCTTACTGCTTTCTACCAAAACCAGCAGGAACCTCAGCCGAGAGAAAGGGATTACTTTTACGTAGGAGCCTTTTTTGTCTTTTCGATATGGATTGCAATTGCAATACAAGGATTGGCGGATTTAATACGACAAAAGGTTAAGAACTTTCCTTTACAAAATGCAAGTGTTACAGCAACTCTCTTAGCCGGATTTGTACTTGTTCCATTAGTTATGCTAAGAGCAAATTATTTTACCCACGATCGTTCCAAGAATTGGGTTCCATGGGATTATTCATACAACCTGCTGCAAAGTTGCGCTCCAAATGCTGTGCTTTTTACAAACGGAGATAATGATACATTTCCATTATGGTATCTTCAGGATGTTGAAGGTGTAAGAAGAGATGTAAAGATCGCTAACCTTAGTCTTCTTAATACTTCCTGGTACATAAGACTTTTAAAAAACAGTGACCCGTACAGAGTAGGAACTGTTGATATGAAGCTTTCCGATGATCAGATTGAACAAATAAGACCAATACAATGGGACCCTAAGGATGTCACGATAAATCTTCCTCGTTCCGGACCGGAGTTAAAGGACATCGTACAAAAGTATGGTGTTTCAGATTCTTCGGTACTTAAACAAGGTATAATGAAATTTAAGATGAAGAACACCTTAACTTTTGGAAATGTAAAAGCAATACGGGTTCAGGATATAATGGTAAAAGAAATTGTTGAAGCAAATATATGGAAGCGTCCTATATATTTTGCAGTTACCTGTTCCGAGGATAGTAAAATTGGTCTACAAGATTATTTAAGAATGGAAGGGATGGCTTTCAGAGTCGTACCGGAAAAGCGTAAGCCCGGAATTGAATTTATAAATCCCAAATTAGTAAGTAAAGAACTCAATGAAAATGCCGGGTACAGTAAAACTTTTGATCCCCAGTTTAAATTCAGGGGGATAAATAACCCGGACATATTCTTTGACGAGAACCACTCCAGATTGCTCCAGAACTACCGCAATGCGTATATGAGATTAACTTTATACTATCTAAATACAAATCAAAATGATCTGGCAATTAAAACACTCGATCAAATGGATGAAAAAATTCCGCATCACATAAGACCAATGCCCTTTGGTTTATTATATGAAGTTGCAAACTTATACTTAAATGCCGGCTCTAAAGAAAAATATAATGAATATGCAAAAGAGGTTGAGAAAATAGCGCTTGCTTCTCTCGAACAAAATCCGGAAGACGTGAGTTCTTATTATAATCCTTACCGTGTACTTATTGATCTTTATGAAAACCAAAAAGAGTATAAGAAGTCATATGAATTATGGCAAAGACTGCAGGTAATGTATCCAAATGATCCGTCAGTTAAAGCAAATGTTGAAAAGTACCGCAGGCTTAGCCAGACAAATAAAAATGGAAAAGATAGTTCGGCCAAAGCCAATTGATTTTAATAGATAAATCGAGAAATATTTTGCCCCGTTTTTCAAACAAACGGGGCATCCTTTTTATTAACTTATGAAAATTCTTATCATCGCACTTTCCGGAATCGGAGATGCACTAATGTTTTCCCCATCATTGAAATTGCTAAAAAAAGAACTACCGGATTCTTCCATTGATATTCTTGTAATGATAAATAGTGCCCGTTCCTTATATCAAAAAAACCCGTATATAGATAATGTAATTTTGTTCGACTTTCTTAAAGAAAGTTTTCTTTCGTCAACAAAGTTTGTTCTTTCACTTAGAAAAAAATATGATATATCAATAAACGTTTATCCTTCCAACAGAAAAGAATATAATCTTATCAATTTTTTGATTGGGGCAAAGAAAAGAGCAGGAGTAAAATACTTAAGAAAAAACAACCGAAATCTCGGTTTTTTAAACAACACAACTTTTCTGGAAGACGATTCGCTACACAACGTTCAGACTAATATTAAGCTTGTTGAAAAACTGCTTAACAAAAACTTCGAAGAAGAACCTCCGCTTGAATTCCCTCTTTCAGAAGAAGATATATCATTTTCCGAAGAATATCTAAAAAGTCTTAACATCTCAGAAGACGACCTTGTAATTGGTTTCCATCCAGGATGTGCGACATTAAAAAATCATATTAAAAGAAGATGGGAACCGGAAAAGTTTGCCGGACTTGCAAAACTATTAATTGAAAACCAAAATGCTAAAATATTATTATTCGGTGGACCGGAAGAAGATGGACTAAAAGAAAATATTTTCTCACAGGTAAATTCATCCGCAGTTTCTATTGTTAGAACCAATGATCTTACGAGTTCTGCTGCCGTTATGAAAAGATGCAACATTTTTATAACAAATGATTCCAGCCTTATGCATGTTGCATCAGCACTAAAATTAAATGTTATTGCAATAATAGGTCCCACGAACACAAACTATATACATCCATGGAAAACAAATCATAAAATTGTGACACTTAATTTGGATTGTTCTCCATGCTTTTTCTATTCTCCCAAACCGCTTAAATGTTATAGAGATGATGTCCTATTTAAATGTATTAAAGAGTTAAGCATTGATATGGTTTATAACGCTGCGAAAGAACTTGCAAACCTTCGAGGTTAGAGTTGCTTAAATCGGATTGTAACCCTCGAAGGTTAAATGAAAGACAAGCAACAGAAGTAGAACCTTCAAGGGTTTTTAAGCGCTAAACACTCCCCTAACCTTGAAGGTTTTTTACGATAAACTCAACCAATCTTTCAACATCATCAAAGAAAGAAACAAGGTTCGTACTTTTCCCTTCTTTTTTTAGTTGTTCATTTATTATTTGACCAACTCCCTGCCACATTGGTGAATGACAAGCAACCGGCTTTTTATCAATAAGATTTTTATTTAAATATTCCCAGACTGCAGCAAACTCAAGCAAGGTTCCTGTTCCCCCCTGAAGAACCACGTAAGCGTCGCCAAGGTCAATTAGTTTATTGATCCTTTCAAAAAGATTATCACAGGAAATAATTTTAGTAAGAAATTCATTTGGCTTTCTTTTGAGATAGCTTAAAGTTATTCCTGTTGCAGAGCCTCCGTTCTCTGTTGCTCCTTTTGAAACGGCTTCCATTATTCCATAGTAGCCGCCATTGACTACATCAAATCCATTTGTGGCTAAAAGTTTACCAAGACTGTATGCGGTTTCATATTCTGCATCTCCGGGAAGCGGCATTGCACTTCCAAATACTATAACTGATTTTTTCATATAACTTTTCTCAATTGTAATTACGACTTATGCTTTCTTGATGAATGATTTTCTTTTATTAAATTAACTTGTTCTTATATTAAATTATAGTGAAACAAAATAAAATTAACTAAAATAATATCGACCTTCATTCTTTTTGCCGCAACTATATTTTCACAGCCAGCACAAAGAGAAGTTGCAATTACAATTGACGATCTGCCAGCCGCATCCCGTAATAAAAATATCGATTTCCTGCAAAAACTGACTTCCGATCTATTAGCAAAAGTTAAAAATTATAATGTACCTGCAATCGGTTTTGTGAATGAAGAGAAACTTTATCGTAACGATAGCCTTATAGTTGACAGAGTTGATTTGTTAAAGCAATGGCTTAATGCAGGTTTTGATTTAGGTAATCATACATACTCTCATAAAAGTTTGAATCGAATTCCGGCAAAAGATTATATTGAAGATATAGTAAAGGGAGAAAGAACAATACGCGGACTTATTGAAAATTCCGGTAAAGAATTAGTTTATTTCCGCCATCCCTTTTTACAAACAGGAAGAAATATTGAGGTAAGAGATTCACTTGGAAATTTTTTGAAAGAACATAATTATAAAATTGCTCCTGTAACAATTGATAACTCCGACTGGGTGTTTGCAAGCGGTTATGAAAAAGCTCTGCGTGAAAATGATTCAACTATGATGAAGAAAATTTCAGATACTTACATTCCATACATGGAAAGTAAGTTTGAACATTTTGAATTTGTCTCAAGAGAGTTATTTGGTCGTGAAATAAAACAGATACTTCTAATTCATGCAAGTAAACTTAAATGCCGACCATTTTAATGAACTTGCCGAGATGATGATTAAGCGTGGTTATAAATTTATTCCACTAAGTGAAGCTCTTAAAGATACTGCTTATAATTCTCCGGATAAATTCTTTGGTGCTGGAGGAATTTCCTGGCTTCACCGGTGGGCTTTAACACAAGGAAAAAATAAAGACATTTTCAAAACTGATTTACCTGCACCGGAATTTATTATGAAATATGCGGGGATTAAAAGCGAATAATAAAATGGGAGGAATTAAAATATGACTAATCCTGAAGTTGAACTACGTGATTATCTTGATACTCTTATAAATCGTTTCTTTCTATTCATTGTAACTAAATGGAATGAATTAAAAACTAAATGAGTTGTTTGAAGAAAACCTGAAGGCTTAGAAACATTAAACAAGGAGCCTCTTTTTTTCAATCTTGTTCAAAGGAGTTTCAAACAAACTCTTTTAATTGAACTATGCAAGTTTATTGACGATGTCAGGAAAAATCCTTAAAAGATTTCTTAACGAAAGCAAGAGAATGTGCTAAACCACTTAAACATCTCGTTTTAACTTACAATATTGATACTGGAAAACGAGAAATTATTCCAATTAGTGATTACATAGAAATATTATTGATGAACCATTTGACTAAGCTCAACAGCCATGGTGGAACAACATCTAATTTAAAATCTCGGCGAGACAAAGAAAAGGCTATTGCTCACACAGATTCCTCTATTTTTTAACAATCCCGATAAGCTTTAGAGACATACTCTCTTATTCGATGATGACATAGATGAACTCCTTGAAACAATAAGTGAAATCCTCAGAGAACATGGTATTTACTTATTTGGTTCTGACATGGATTTGAAAACTGTATACACAATTTATGACATAGTTGAAGGGTTCTTCAATTTGTTACGTGCCTTTAATCGAGCCCAAAAGAATTAAAATTTAGAGGCCAATGATATATATGCGTTCAAAATACAAGTGGGACGATTATAAAAAAGATGAAATATAGATTAGCTGTTTTAGAAAGTTACCTATTTTAAATTTCCAGTAATCTTTTTATAAACTGTTCCAATATAATCAACAAAGTCTGGTTCTAATTCTGCTGACGAATAAACAACTGCATTTGTGCACGGTGATGTATTGAATGATAATTCAATTGTAATGAAATATCTTTTAGTTGTAACGACCAATGTCTTTTTAAATATAATTAACAATTTGTTTTAAATGATGCTCAAGGTGATGAACATAGTCCTCAATCAGCCATTCAAGAGTTACAATCTTTTCGTCGTCGGTCTTAGATTGTCTCATTAAGTTTTCTTTTGGAATTAATTTAATAAGCTCAACCAAATGACGGTTGTACAATTCCCAGAATTTTATAAGATGTTCTGAATCCACTTGATTGTGATAGCTATGGTTGTTCCAGTTATCCTGGTTGTAAGTAATATTTGGAACATTCTCAAATTGTATTCTTACAAATCTTTGGTGATTATTTGTTGCACTGTCAATCAGATGTCCGAGAATTTCTTTTTTACTCCACTTAATTGGAGAAGGCTTAAAAGAAAAATCTTTTTCGGGAATTGCTGTTAACAGTGGGGGAATTATTTCACAAAGATATTGAAGACGGTTGATAGATTTATGTAGCATAATTTCCTGGAAATGTTTTAAAATTCACTATTCAAAGTTAATCTAAAAAAAGGTAACTACTTACAATAGTTTGAAATTAACTGGGAGGGTATTGCAATCTATAAAAGAGCCACAAAAAATTATTCTACTTAACAGCTATATAAATATCTACTTCAGCATTTTCAGGGTTTTGAGACTTCTCTCCATAAACTTCAAAGTCAGCGGTATAAGCACGTTTAAGTTCACTGTCTTTCCATATTTCCATCCATTGATTTACAACTGCATCAGGTATTTTACCTTTAGCTGTAAAGACTTTGTAATTGCCGCCTTCTATTTCTTTTCCCGTCATTCCCTCGGGAATATTATTTAGCGAATTTACTTTACAGCCAATAATAGTTGTGTAACTTCCTTTATAGTCTGATTCATAATCAGTATAAACAGAATAAATTTCTTCATTCATCTTTCCAGTTATTTTCGAAGACACGTTTTCCTGATAAAATCTTTCCCACAATTTTCCTAAATCGTGTGAGGATTTTCCACCTTCGTTAGTTGTTCTTATAGAAATTCCTATAATCTTAAATGATTCTATCTTCATACTAAACCTTCACCTAAAATTTAGCTTTAATATACAAAGCATTTTACGTTTCCCACAATTCATACTTGACAATTAATAATTCTTGCCATAAATTTGCCATTCGACTATTTCAGTATAACAGTCGAACTCATAAGGTAAAGGCAAAATGTCAGAAGAAAAAGTAAAAGAAAGAGCCATTATTAAGGCTGCGCGTGAAAGATTCGCACATTTTGGATTTTCCAAAGTAACGATGGATGAAATCGCTGCCGACATAGATATGGGAAAGGCATCTTTATATTATTATTTCCCTACAAAGGAAAGCCTTTTCCAGGCTGTGCTGGCACAAGAGCGCGATGAATTTTCCTGTGAGATAGAAAAAATCCTGGAAAACGAATCCGGCGGAGAAGACAAGTTACTCCAGTATGTTGACCAAAGATTGAAATATTTTAATAAGCTGGTGAATCTCGGCACACTTTCTTTTTATTCTTTCATCGGACAGAAATCGCAGTTCAAACAATACCATAAAGACCTTGAAGAACAGGAGCTCCGGTTAATGATGAAAATTTTTGAAGAAGGAAAGAAGAAAGGCGAATTCAAAAAAAATATTGATGAGAAACTCGTTAGGGTTCTTTTACATGTCTTACAGGGACTTAAACTCAGGACATTAAAATCAATAAGCGGACAACAAATAGACGCAAAATCTTATAAAGAGCTTAAAGAAGAAATGCTGCTTACAATAGAAACCTTTATAAACGGAATTAAGAGTTAGTTGGGATAAAGAAAATTTTAAACTAAACATAACGGGAAACAATCTATGAATGGAAACGATAAAGCAGAAAACGCAAAACCACTTTATAAAAACAAAAAAATATTAATACCGGCAATAATATTAATTGGTGCCATAATTGGTTTCTGGTTCTGGTACCAGGGACAGCTTGGTCATGTATCAACAGATGATGCTTTCATCGATGCAGATAAAGCAACAATCAGCGCAAAAATTTTAGGGAGAATTGATAGTCTCACTGTAAGTGAAGGTGATACAATCAAAAGTGGAGATTTAATTGCTCAACTTAATTCCTCTGATATTCTTGCACAAATAAATGAAGCCGAAGCACAATTGAATCTTGCAAAAGATAATGTGAAACTCGCAGAGGTAAAGCTTGAAAAAGCAAAAGATGATTTTAGCCGGACTGAACTGCAGTATAAAAATAATATTCTTCCAAAAGAACAATATGATCACGCACAAAAAGAAGTTCAGACGCAGCAAGTACAGCTTAATATTTCTCAATCGCAGGTAAGCACAGCACTTGCAAGAATAAATGTGCTCAATACACAGCTTGCTAATACAAAAATTATTTCTCCTATTGATGGTATTGTTGCAAAAAAATGGATTTTACAAGGAGATGTTGTACAACCAGGACAACCAATACTTTCTGTTTATAAGACAAGCAGCTTATGGATTACTGCAAATTTTGAGGAGACAAAACTTTCTGCTATAAATCTTAGAGACAGTGTTAAAATTTACGTTGATGCATTTCCCGATAACAAGTTTGAGGGAACCGTAATACAGATCGGGTCAAATACTGCATCACAATTTTCTCTTATTCCTCCTAATAATGCTTCCGGTAATTTTACAAAAGTTACACAAAGAGTGCCGGTTAAAATTTCGATTGAACAAGTTACAACAAAGGGTGACCAAAAAATTACTTTACTACCGGGAATGTCGGTAGAAGTTGACGTTATGGAAAGAAAGTAAAGATGCGGAATTTTTTTAACACTCACTTAAGAAAATCAATTTTAGAAATGTTCCCTTCCATGACCCCGGGACATAAATCTTATAGTTGGTGGGTTTTGTGGAGTGTAATGATCGGAACATTTATGGCTGTGTTAGATGTAACTATCGTAAACGTTGCACTTCCAAAAATCATAGCATCCTTTGGTACAAGCATAGATAAAGCTGAATGGATATTAACAGGTTACTTATTAATTTTTGCAGTGATGCTTCCTTCATCGGGTTGGATTGCTGATCATCTTGGATACAAAAGAACTTACTTTCTCGGATTGTTTCTCTTTACATTAGGATCTTTTCTCTGCAGCCTCTCCTGGAATGAAAATTCATTGATTTTCTTCAGGCTTATTCAAGGTTCGGGGGCAGGACTAGTAATGCCAGTCGGTATGGCAATAATAACCAGAGAATTCCCTCCTGAAAAAAGAGGTATGGCTCTCGGTTTCTGGGGAATTTCAGCTGCGGCATCAGTTTCGCTTGGACCTATGATCGGAGGATATTTAGTAGACTCTTACAGCTGGGAAGCAATTTTCGATGTCAATGTTCCTGTTGGTATTATTGCTCTAATTTCCGTTTACTTAATTTTAAGAGAACACAGAACCGAACATGCAAGATCTTTCGACTTCTTAGGATTAATATCTATGACCATTTTTCTTACTTCTTTGCTGCTTGCTTTTGCGGACGGCAATGCAGCCTGGAATACGGGCGGATGGACATCAAATTTTATTGTAACCTGTTTTACAATATCTGCAATAGGTTTCATTGTATTTATTATTACAGAATTTTCAGTTAAACATCCTCTTATTGAATTGCGTTTGCTTAAAGACAGAAACTTTTCAATAGCATCTTTAATGATGTTTATTTTTGGTGCGGCATTATTTGGCAATTCTTTTTTACTGCCATTGTATTTACAAAATTCTCTCGGTTATACTGCTTTGCAGGCAGGGATGGTATTTTTCCCAATTGGAATAATACAGGCATTTATGTCACCAATTGCAGGAAGACTTTCCGATAAGGCAAATCCCAAAATTCCAATCTTTATAGGAATTACTTTACTTACTCTGAGTATGTTCTATTCATCATTCTTTTCAGAGTATTCAGAGTACGCACAAATTATGCTTCCTCTTTATTTAAGAGGGTTTGCTCTCGGATTTATTTTTATTCCACTAACTAATATTGCCTTACTAAACATTCCAAGGCATGACCTTGCCCAGGCTTCGGGATTATTTAATACAATACGGCAGGTCGGTGGAAGTTTTGGAGTTGCTCTTTTAGGAACATATTTAACCCAGCGGGTAATATTTCATACAACCGCTTTTAGTGAAGCAGTCAACCAATATTCTGCACAGTTCAAACATGTCTCGTACGGAATCGGGAGATTTGTCCAGCACAATGCCGGCAGTACCGGATCGCAAATGTTAATGCAAACAAAGGCATTGATTGCAAAACATCTTGCAAACCAGGCTTTTATTGAAGGCGTAAATGATGATTTTCTAATTGGAGCTGTATTAACTGTAATTCTGATTGTACCGATATTCTTTTTAAAGTTAAAAAGAGGAATCAAGGTGAAAAGGTTCAAATACTCGAATAGATTTTTTAAGAAAAGGATTGAAATGAAAAATATTTTATTAATAATGATAATTATTTCATTGGCTTCAGCAAATAATTATTCACAACAAAATCATAATAACATATTAACACTTGATAAAGCTGTTTCGCTTACTTTACAAAATTATCCATTAATAAAAGAAGCACAGCAAAGAGCAGATGTTTATAATTCTATATTGAACGAACAAAAAAGCTATTACTATCCGAATGTTAATGCAGAAGCAACTTATTCGAGGATTGGACCTGTTCCATCATTTGACTTGCCGGGTAGCGGTGCTTTCGAACTATATCCCGAAAATAATTATGATGCTCATATAAGTGTCGATCACAACTTGTATGATTTTGGTAAGAAAGATGCTCAACTCGATTTGACTGAATCAAATAAAAAATCTGCTACTGATAATATTGAACTTGTAAAATCGAAACTTGCTTATGCAACTGTACAAACTTACTATTCAATTTTGTTTATCGAAAAAAGTATCGCGATAAATGATACAAACGTTACAACATTAAATGAACACATAAATATCACAAATAAAAAAATTGAAAGCGGAACAGCAACTGATTATGATTTGCTGGGAGCAAAAGTTAATCTTTCTAAACTCGACAGCAGAAAGATTGAACTTCAAAATGAATTAAAGAAACAAAAAATTATTCTACAACATTTAACGGGATTGAGCAACGGGGAAGAAATAAATGTTTCGGGTGATTTATCTTTACACACAACAAATGTTAATCCCGACTCACTTATTAATGTTGCTTATCAGCAGAGAACGGAAATGAAGCTTGCATCAGATGAAGAGCAAACTTCACATCTGAAAGAAAGTCTTGCTTCATATAATGATTTGCCACAACTAAACCTGCATCTTAGTTACGGAGTTAAAAATGGCTACATTCCTAACCTCGATGTCTGGCGTGGGAACTGGGTGGCAGGATTAAATCTTTCCGTTCCGATCTTTAATGGTTTTAGAAAAGATTACCAGGAAGAAGAAGCAAAAGCGGGAACGGTAATTTCAGAATCTAAAACAGAGAATATTAAGCAACAAATTAATGAAGATGTTAGAAAAGCTGTTGCAGATATTGATGCAAACTTGAGACAGCTTCAAACCGAAGCTACGCAGGTTAAATATGCAGAACAATTACTTGAGAAAGCAAAAGTACAATACACTCTTGGGGTTGGAACTAATTTAGATCTTCTAGATGCAGAAACACGTTTAGCCGAAGCAAGGTTTTCTTATCTAAAAGCTATCTATTATAATATCCTAAACGGATACGAACTGAAACAGGTAGTTGGTGATGTAATGTGGAAATAAAACTACTTATTGGTTCATATTTTTCTTTTGTCAATTTTTGATAATTGTGTAATAACCAAATTATTTCATTGCTCATAAGATAAAGTCGTACTAATTTTAGGCGAATATTTAGGGAGACTTATGATGCCGGCAAATTTTCAGTCCAATAAAAAACTCCACTTTAATTTTCTTAAGATATTCATCTCCGTTTCAATAATATTTCTTCTAAGTTCCTGCACAACAATAACCGACTCGCTTTACGTCCAAGACATTAATGTAAAGGGACCAATCAACCAGCCTCCAATCAGAATTAGTGGAAGAGATTCAACTACTTTCACTATTTCTCCAAAATTTTTTATTAACTCAAGCAGAGTTTATAATGCAAGAATTGATGGACATACGCAGGTAAATTCAGAAGGAATTTTCCAGGTCGATACTATTATAAATGGAAATGAAAAAACTTATAAAATAGCAGAAGGCAAAAATACTTTTGATTTCAAAGGAGAAAACCTTCATTGGTCTATACCGGATTACATGGTCGGGCTCGATCTTGATATAGCCTTATCAAAAAAGGTTGCTCTATCCGGTGGTTTCAGTCTCTCGGGCAAAGATAGAACAAGTCTTTATGGATACAGGGTTGGACTCGGTTTCTTTTCTGTATCAAAAAATATCGGTGTCCGTTTTGACGGCGGCTTAATCTGGCAGAAATATACTTATGATGCTGCCTCGGTTATTGTGCGGGAAGAACATACTGATTTCGGTTCATCAACCTCCGAAGTTATCTTTTATAGAGACAAAGGAAAATCAATAAATCTTAATCATTATTTAAGTCTTACAATAAATACTCTTTATGATGATCTTCCGGTAAACTTTCTTATAAACGTTGGTTACAGCGGACAAAACTTAGTTGATTATGAGCCTTCTACTCCTGATGAGAATTATTATTTGTTAAACCCATTTTACCGTGTTGAGGATTTGCGTGGTGAAGCGTATGCGGCTTTTGTGAATGTTTCACCGGGAATTTATATGAACCTCAATGAATGGAGCAGATTAGTTTTTGCAACAAGATTTTTCTTCCAGGTTGATCTCGAATCCTCGTCAAACTCTA
This sequence comes from uncultured Ignavibacteria bacterium, assembly GCA_963727535.1. Lineage (GTDB taxonomy): Bacteria > Bacteroidota > Ignavibacteria > Ignavibacteriales > Ignavibacteriaceae > RBG-16-34-14. Next base: position 339,140 of record CAVSGR010000006.1, on the reverse strand, counting down.
TTTTTGTAATTCCAATGCTTCAATTTGATTTGAGCTTATAAAAAGAACTTTCGACGTAAGGGGCTTATCTTAATATTTTTACCGCTCATCAAAATAATCTGCCAAAATTTAAAACATCGTTCTAATTCGTTTGAATATTTTATTAACTTAGTAAAAATCAAAAAATATTTTTTTTATAATGAATGCACTTGAAGTAACAAATCTTACCAAAACTTTTGAAAATGTAACCGCGGTTGATAACGCCTCTTTCGAAGTGCCGGAAGGTTCCGTATTTGGATTGATTGGAAGAAACGGTGCCGGTAAAACAACTACGATAAGAATGATTATGAATATTTATGAGCCGGACTCCGGTGAAATTATGTTTAGAGGAAAGCGAGTAGGACAGGATTTTAAGGATTCTGTTGGATATTTGCCGGAAGAACGCGGACTTTACAAAAAAATGAGAGTTTTTGATACTCTTCTTTTCCTTTCCGAATTAAAAGGGAAAAGTGGAAAAGACGTTTCAAAAAAAGCTAATGAATATCTCAAAAGATTTGAACTATTGGATAGAAAAAATTCGAAAGTTGAAGAACTTTCAAAAGGCAACCAGCAAAAAATCCAGTTTATATCTACAATTCTGCATGACCCTGAGTTTCTTATTTTTGATGAACCTTTCTCCGGGCTCGATCCCATAAACACAGACTTACTTCGCCGAATTATTCTGGAAAAAAGAGAAGAAGGCAAAGTAATTATCTTCTCAACTCATCTAATGGATTTTGCAGAAAAGATGTGTGATAATATTGCAATGATAGATCATGGTAAAATTATCCTAAACGGAGAACTTGATGAAATTAAAAAGAAGTTTGCCAACAGGAATGTTAGCATAAACTATGAGGGGGATATTTCTTTCTTAAAGGGAAATCCAATTATTGAAAATATGGAAGATTTTGGAAATACAACCGGAATAAAAGTAAAGAAGCCCGAACAGGTGCAGGAACTTCTAAAGCTTCTTGTTGATCATAATGTTGTTGTAAAGAAATTTAATGCTGATGAAATATCTCTTCACGAAATATTCGTCTCCTTAGCAGGAAAGGAGGCAGCTAATGTTTAACAGGCGAACCCTGGCAATAATTAAGCGCGAACTAAAAGCAAAACTTTTTAGTAAAACATTTATAATAATGACGCTTCTCGTCCCTGTTTTTATGTTCGGGCTTTTTGCAATACAGATATTGGTTTATTCTGTTTCAGAAGAAAAGAATCCAAATGTTCTTATTATATCTGAAACGGACGAAATATCACAAAAGCTTAAAAATGAATTCGATCAATACAACGAAGTAAAATCCGGGAACTACAAGATTAGTTATGAAACATTGGATACAACCGCATTTGCACTGCGCCTGAAGAACCTGAGACCCGATCTTCTTAATGAAAAACTAACCGGTATTGTTTATATACCCGAATCGGCTTTAATAAATAAAAACGTGAGATATTATTCTCCAAATCCTTCTAACAGACCTTTGTTTGACAAAATAAAGCCGGCTATAAACAAAGCTCTCATCAATATCTACTTTGAAGGTAAGCAGCTTACACAAAAAGATGTTGACTATGCCCGCGGTAACGTCGACATAACCGGTTACCGGATCACAAAAAATGAAAACGTTAAAGAACAGGGCGCAGGTAATTTGATTACCCTACTTCTTTTTACTTTTCTTCTTTATATGGCTTTATTATTTTCGGGTCAATCCACAATGAATTCGGTAGTAGAAGAAAAAAGCAGCAGAATAATGGAAGTGCTTCTTTCATCTGCATCCAGCACAGAACTGATGGCAGGGAAAATAATTGGAGTTGTAATAACACAAGTAGCGCAAATGGCAATCTGGCTTTTACCAATTATATTACTGATTACAACATCGTGGTTCGCACTGCCAGCAAATATTTTTTTTCAAATTGATTTGTCATTCATTATATATTTTCTCTTCGACTATACAATTGCTCTCTTAACTTTCGTAGGATTATTTGCAACGGTCGGTTCAATATTCGACAACGCGCAGGATGCACAATCAGGTGTTTGGCCATTAATGATGTTAATAATATTTCCATTTTTAATTGCTATAAGTTTACAGTCTAATCCACAGAGTAGTATTGCAAAAATAACATCACTACTTCCGTTTACTTCCTTACTTGTTATGCCGGCTCGATTAACACTTGTACAGGTTCCTATGCTGGAATTAATAGCATCAATCGCTATTAACTTAGTTGTTCTATTTGCAATCTTTCCGCTGGCAGGGAAAATATATAGAGTTGGTATTCTTGTTACAGGTAAAAAGCCCAAATGGTCTGAAGTAAGGAAATGGCTGGCAATGAAAGGATAATAATCCTGTCATAGATTTAAATTAAGAAAAGAGAAAAATTTTCCCTTAAAAAAACTTTTATACATACCTTCTCCAAATAAGAACCCGGTAACGCGATAAATTGTCTTAAAGTATTTTTCTCCTTTACTCACCTAATTATCAGGGGATTAGGCACATTTTAAGCCAAAATAATAATCTCACTTTTAAATTCAAGACATTTTTTCCCACTGGTATGAGAATTGATTTTATGATTCATTACGGTTCGTCATTTAATTACCAATTTTTGTTAAAGATATTCGCAACAAGAATAATCTTTAATCTATTTATCAACTAAAGGTATGTTATGAAAAAGACAGGTTACTTTATTGTTATCATATTACTTTTTATTTCAGACATTTCTTTTTCACAAAACTTTTGGAAACCTACAGGTCAAATAGAGGGGGGAAGAGTTGTAACGGTCGCTGTTGCGCCAAATGGTTCCATTTTTGCGGGGGGTGAAAAAGGAGGAATTTTTAGGTCAACTGACAATGGTGCTACCTGGGAACAAACTAATAATGGTCTTGAGGATCTTGGAATAAAAGCAATTAAGTGTGACCATGACGGCAGAATAATAGTTGGAACTAATTATAATATATATATGTCTGCAAATAACGGCAACGACTGGCAATTGTCGGATATTGGTTATTGCGCTGATATTAGCCTTGATTCCAGTGGGATTATATATGCAGCTCGCGGGGGAAATCCACAGGTATCAAGATCCACTGATCATGGGAGTAGTTGGGAACCAATTAATAACGGAATAGATACCGCGAATATTACTTTAGTGCAGCATACAGATAATGGAATATTAATAGCGGTAGATTATTATAAAGGTATTTTCAAATCCACAGATAATGGAACAAGCTGGTCGCCTTCTGATTCAGGGTATTCAATTGGTGATGCACCCTCCTCAATAAATTCCGATAATAATGGTAATATATTTTTATCTACTTACTTTGCAGGTTTGTATGAGTCCACAGATGATGGCAGCAGTTGGTCAAAAATAAACGGGGATATTGCGGATACATATATTCTTGATGTTTCAGTTAACTCTTCAGGAGATATTTTTTCTACAACATTTACAGATCTATATGAATCTGTAAATAACGGAATAAACTGGACACAATTAAATACAGGCACAAATTCGCGTAGTTTACAATGCGTTACAACTGATAACTCCGATAACATAGTTGTAGGAACTTATTACGACGGTGTTGTCCGTTCTACGGATGGTGGTTCTGTTTGGGAAACCCTGAACAATGGAATGTATTTTACTAATACAAAATCATTGGTTGCAGATTCATCGGGAAATTTATACGCAGTCGTTATCGGAAAAGGGATCTATAAGTCGACTGATGAAGGTAACAGTTGGAATTTGATGAATATCAAGGACGATCAGTACAATCTATCAATTGAAGATATTCAAGCTCTTCCTTCGGGAGGATTAATTGCACATGCTGTTGTTGGCGGAACTTATGTTACAACAAATTATACTTTATGGACCCCTTTTACCAATCCGTTTACATCAAATTATTCATTTTTAACCGTTGCTGTTAGTAAAAATGGATATTACTTTGGAGGCACACCGAGCGGCAAAATCTATAGGACTCCTTCTTCAACCGCTAACTGGACGGACATAACGGATACGCTTTCTACAACTTATATTTATAAGATAGGCGTGGCGCCTGACGGAAATGTTTTTGTTATTTCTGATATTGGAGTTTACCGTTCCACAAATAATGGTGATACCTGGCAGACTGTTAACGGCATACCTGCTACATATAATTTTTCAATCGCTTTTAGTCTGAATGGAGATATTTTTATCGGGGGCGGAGGTGAAGGTGGAGGAGTTTACCGTTCAACTGATGATGGACTTAATTGGACCAACCATAATGAAGGTCTAACAAATACGGGCATATTATCTTTAGTAGTTAATCCCGATGGCAACATCTATGCAGGTACCTTCCAAGGTGTTTTTAAATCAAGCGATTCGGGGGCAACATGGAATTATATTGGGGAAGGTTTGGTTTCAGGTAAAATAAATTCTCTTCTCTTTACACCATCGAATTATTTGCTTGCAGGAACAGAAGGATCAGGAATATTTAAAAGTATAAATCCTTTTGTTACCGGCATCAAGGATAACAAAAACTCACCCGCGACATTTTCATTAAAACAAAATTATCCGAATCCTTTTAATCCATCAACTAAAATTACTTATATCCTTCCGATGAATGAAAAAGTCATACTTAAAGTTTATAATATACTTGGAAAGGAAGTAGCAGAATTATTAAATAAAAACGAAACAGCCGGAGAACACTCGATTGAATTTAACGGTAACAATCTTTCCAGTGGAGTTTACTTCTATTCTATTACAGCAGGCAATTTTCGAGAAACTAAAAAAATGGTGTTGCTCAAATAGTAAAAAACGACCTGAAGGAAAGATAAAACAAAGCTGATTGTCAGGTGCAATAAATCAATATACTGGCTAACCGTGACCATATAGACCTGCCTGATACTAAGGCTAATCTTGATATCCTCAAAGAGGATTAATAAATGTAATAATATGCGAAATAACAATTAAAAGAATTTAGCTTTGAAAAAATACAGACCTCCACATGCCTGTAAAGAATCCCTTTGAAACAACAGATAACTTAAATAAAAATTCAAAACTTTCAATTAAAAATGTTGAGTCATAATTTTATAATTGCGTATTCAATGAAAGGAATTACTTATTCATCCCGTATTAAATAATTGTAAAATTCTCTTTGTCCAGCGGTTAGTTTTCCACTAATTAAACGAGTGTTTAATTTTTCCTGCCCCTTATAATCCCTCAGAATAGCAGACTTTAGCAGTATATTTAATAGTTTATTATTCCTTCCTAGTGGCACCAAAATTGTTCTTCAAGGCACATTACTGTTCATAGCGGGAATTTAATATGATTATAAATAAAGGTGTCTTTTTGCCTACTCAATTAATTAAGAAAAATAGTAATAGTTAAAATGGACAACAGCCAAAAAAGCTCATCAGAACTCCTCGAAGAAATCTCCGAATTACGTCAGCGGATTAATGAACTGGAAGCTGCTAATATCAACAACAAACCTATAGAAAATGAAAAAGAACGTATCTTATTAAAAACATTAATTGAAAACCTGCCAGATTTAATATATGCTAAAGATAAAGATGGCCGCAAAATTTTAGCAAATGCAGCAGATATACAAAATGTAGGAAAACATTCTGAAGATGAAGTATTAGGTAAAAATGATTTCGAGCTTTTTCCTGGGAATATAGCCAAAGGTTTTTTTGAAGATGATCAAAAGGTTATGGAAACGGGTGAGCCCGTTATTAATAGAGAAGAATACTTTATTGCTCCGGATGGTAATAAAAAATGGCTTCTTACTTCGAAGTTTCCTATAAAAGATAATGCCGGTAATATTACAGGTCTATTGGGAATAGGACGCGATATAACTGAAATGGTAAAGGCCCATGAGGTACTTGAGAAAGAACGAAATCTTTTAAGAACATTAATTGAAAACCTGCCAGATTTAATATACGCTAAAGACAAAGAGGGTCGCAAGATTTTGGCCAATGCTACTGATGTACGTAATGCTGGGAAACAATCAGAAGCAGAAGTATTAGGTAAAACTGATTTTGATCTTTTCCCTGCGGAAATAGCCAAAAGTTTTCATGAAGGCGATCAACAGGTTATAAAAACAGGCCAACCAGTAATTAATAAGGAAGAGTATATTATTGATTCTGACGGTAACGAAGGGTGGCTTTTAACATCAAAGATTCCCTTAAAAGATGAAAATGGAAACATTATCGGTTTATTAGGTATCGGGCGTGATATTACTGATATGGTACAGGCACATGGAGTGCTTCAGAAAGAAAGAAATCTCCTTCGAACTTTAATAGATAGCCTACCGGATTTAGTCTTTTTTAAGGACGCTCAAGGTAATTATATATTTAATAATAGTGCGCATTTAAAATACCTCGGGGTAAAAGTTCAGGAAGAAGCCGCAGGTAAAACAATTTATGATTTTTACCCTGTAGAAAAAGCCGAACATATTTTCCAGGAAGAAATGGAAATTGTGCATACCGGTAAACCGGTTGTTGAAAAAGAAGAAACTATTATTTACCCGGGAACAGAAGAAACAAATTATTATTTAACAAACAAGATTCCTATAAAAGATAACCAGGGAAAAGTAATTGGTATTTTGGGAGTGGGTCATAATATTACCAACAGGAAAAAGGCGGATGAAGCTATTAAGAAAGCATATGGGGAATTAGAAAAGACGAACGCCAATCTTAAAAATGCAACCAAAGTAAAAGGTCAGTTTCTTGCGAATATGAGCCACGAAATTCGTACACCACTTAATGCAATAATAGGAATGACCGGATTGCTAATGGATACTCAGTTAAACGAGGAACAACGGGACTTTGCTGACACAGTATACAAGAGTGGCGATATTCTTTTGTCACTCATAAACGATATACTAGACTTTTCAAAAATAGAAGCACAAAAAATAGATATTGAAAAACAACCTTTTGATGTTAGAAATTGTGTTGAAGAGTCGCTCGATTTAATAGCTTCTAAAGCTGCGGATAAAGATATTGAGCTTGTTTACTCAATTGATGACGGGTTGTCTACTAATGTCGTTGGAGATATTACTCGCGTCCGTCAAATCTTGATTAATTTGCTTAGCAATGCAATTAAGTTTACAGACAATGGAGAAGTTGAAGTTTCGGTATCAGGGCAATTGCGCGACCATTATAAATATCAGCTTCATTTCTCTGTAAGAGATACTGGTATGGGAATACCCCTCGAACGCCAGGATAAAGTTTTCCAATCATTTACCCAGGTAGATGCCTCTACTACCCGCAAATTTGGTGGTACGGGATTAGGGCTAACCATTAGCAAGAAATTAAGTGAACTTATGGGAGGAACAATGTGGGTGGAGAGCACTGGGATACCAGGTGAAGGGACAACATTTCATTTTTCAATACTTACTGAGCTTTCCGTCGAAAAACAAAACGAGAGTGATATGTCATCTCTCGCAGGAAAGAAAGTTTTAATAGTAGATGATAACCAAACAAATAGAAATATACTATACAGACAAACAGAATCATTCCAGATGATTCCTACTGTTGCTGCTTCAGGTTATGAAGCAATAGAAAGACTTCAAAGTGGAGCGGTGTTTGATCTTGCAATCCTCGATTTCCATATGCCTGAAATGGATGGATTAACACTTTCAAACGAAATCCGGCAATTAACAGGTGGAAAGAAATTACCTTTAATTCTTCTCTCCTCTTACGGGTATCGAGAAAAGAAAAACGCATTTTCTCAGTTTGCTGCAACACTTACAAAACCAATTAAGTTAGTACAATTATATAATGCATTGATAACTGTTCTTAGTAAAACTCCTGAAACCAACGCAAAAGGTCAGCACCCGACGCCAGTGCACTTTGATGCTGAAATAGGGAAGCAATATCCGCTTCAGATTCTACTGGCAGAAGATAATTTAATTAACCAAAAAGTAGCTCTACGCTTTCTTGAAAAAATTGGATACACTGCGGACGTTGCGATAAATGGAATTGAAGCCCTTAAAGCTCTGAAAAATAAATCTTACGATGTTATTCTAATGGATGTTCAAATGCCCGAAATGGACGGAGAGCAATGTACTGTTGAAATCCGGAACAATTTCCCGGCGGAAAAACAACCCCACATAGTTGCCGTTACGGCAAATGCATTAAGTACGGATAAGGCAAAGTACCTTTCAATTGGTATGGATGATTACGTCGTTAAGCCATTCAAACTGGAAGAACTAATAAGAGCCTTAATTGAAAGCTATATTCATAGAAAACAAGCTGAAGGTACGCGTGTTATAAGGGGAAAGACGCAAACCTCAACGACTCCTGTTTTATCAAAATAAATATTTCTCTTATTATTGGAACAATTAAACGTTGTGTCGGGTTACTGGATTTATTTTGTGGTTTCCTTAATCCAATCTGTAATTGTTTTTAGTGCAACCGGGGAAATTGTTTCTTTAATCTTTGAATATTCCGCAGGAGAACCAGTCCCGGCAGTTTGAAATAAATGATTCAAACCTTGCAACTCAACAACCTTATAATTTTTATTCCCACCTTCTTTCAATGCTTTTTCAATCATTTCGAGATCTTCTTTGGGAGGAACTTGTAAATCTTTTTCCCCATTGATTGCAAGAACAGGAACTTTCACTTTTGTTAAAGTTGGATAGGGATCATACTTGAGAAAAAACCTGAACCAGGGACTAAGCAGAGTTTTTATTTGCTGATTAAAAAACTGCTTCGGATCTCCAACTTCTTTTTTCTCTTCATCCGTTAATTCAGCATAACTTTTATCAAAAACCTCTTTAAGCTTTTCTCTGGCAACCGATGTATCTTTCTCAGTAACAATTACTTCGTACATTTGTGATAGTACATTAATATCCCTTTTAATTTTTTCTTCATCATAACCGTTTGCCCTTAAAATAAGAGCAGTTTGTTTTTTTAGAAGTTCCTTACCAATTATCCCCGTTCCCGCCATTAACACAATGAAGTCAACATCAGGAGACTCAACCGCGGCAAGGGGAGCAATTAATCCTCCCTCACTATGTCCAATTAATCCGATCTTATCTTTGTTAACTTCTTTGCGCGAACTTAAATATTCAACACCGGCTAAAGCATCTGAAACAAAATCTTTGGTTGTGGCTGACGAAAAATCTCCTGTTGATTTTGCGGTACCTCTATCATCAAATCTTAAAACGGCTATTCCGTTCCTGGTTAAATAATCTGCAAGTACAAGGAATGGTTTGTGTCCAAAAAGTTCTTCATTCCTATTTTGTGCACCTGAACCAGAAATAAGAACTACTGCAGGAAAAGAATTTCCCTCTTTGGGATATGTAAATGTTCCAGCTAAAGTTAAGCCTGCTTTTTCGTTAGGATAAGAAACTTCTTCTTCATTATATGGATATGGAGGTTTGGGTTCCTGGGGTCTTTTGGGATCTTCAACTTTTTCTGTTTTTTTAAGAGTGAGTGGAATCGGCATACCTTGTGTCCATTTCCCGATAATACTATCCTGATCAAATTTACCTTCGTAAGAACCTTTTACGGCAAGAATCACAAATCTGATGTCGGGATAATCATAAATTGTTGAATCAACTGCGATTCCAAAGGCGCCCTGGTCGGGACTATCAAGTGTGGTATTTAAGGAACCGTCTTCATTCTCAGATACATTAAAAACAATTCTTAACTCTATGGCGGGTAGCTTTAAAGTACCAAGCCACTTACCTTTTATCTTTTCATTATTCTGCGAAAGTAAAAGCTGAAAGGGAATGATTAAAAATATTAATACTAAAAATTTATTACTTAAATTTTTCATGGGCAGCTCGCTTTCTATATTTCTCCCCGAAATTTATTCGGCTACTAACAATAAGATTTTATTACGGATTTTCTTCTTCATCTAATTCAGATAGCAACCCAAGCACATCAAGATGATTAGTCGTCATCTGTAAATGTCCTTCAGAATCAATTGGCCATTCTTCGAGTTCACGATCTGTGTAAAGTTCAACACCGTTTCCATCCGGATCTCTTAGATAAATTGCTTCGGATACACCATGATCTGAAGCTCCCTCAATCGGATAATTTTTCTCGTAAAGTCTTTTTAAAACCCTCGCGAGTTCCTTTCGGTTTGGATAAAGAATTGCAAAATGATATAGCCCTGTATGTCCAGGTGGCGGAGGCGTAGCTCCTTTTCCGTTCCATGTATTTAATCCAATATGATGATGATAACCACCGGCAGAAAGAAAAACCGCAGAGTCTCCATAATAAGTTGTAATTTCAAAACCGAGAATATCTCTGTAAAAGCTTAAAGATTTCTGTAGATCAGAAACCGTTAAATGAATGTGACCAATTCTAACATCGGGATGAACTTTAAATTCCAATTTTAATTCCGTTTTTTTGTTTCTCTAATTTAATTGATGAACTAAAGCAGAGCAAATTAGTTTTAAATCCTGTAACTAACTATTCATTAGTCATTGTTCTAATTTTTCCAGATTTTCAAAAAATGTTTTTAGTTTTATCTCATCAAGATTTCCATTTGTTCTTACACCGCTGCAAACATCCACACCGAAAGGTTTAACTTTTTTAACTGCCTCATGCACATTCTCCGGTTTTAACCCTCCTGCCAGAAAAACCGGGACATCAACAGATTCAACTATCTTTTTACTTATTTCCCAATTATGAACTCTTCCTGTTCCGCCAAGCTCTTTTATTTTTAATGCTTGATTTCCCGAATCGAGAAGAATTGCATTAACATATTTAGAAATGTTAACGGCTTCTTTTACAGACTCTTCTCCTCTTACATGAATTACCTGCACAATTGAAATTCCTGGAAGTGCTGTTTTAAGGTCTGTGTGTGTGCCGTAAAGCAATCTATCGACAAGCTGAATCGTATTTACTTTTGTTTTTCTTTGTTCTTCTATAATAGAGTCAACATCCTGTTTGCTTGTTAAAAGAAAAGATGAAACGCCGGGAGGAATAGTCTCGGCTATTTCCTTAATCAATTCTTCCGGTATCGGTCCGGGACCACTTGGCATTTCTGAAACAAGTCCAACTGCAGAAGCTCCATATTCTATAGCTAATTTTGCTTCTTCGATGCTGGAAATGCAACATATTTTTACTCTTGGTATTGGTATATTAGTCATTAAATTAATCTAAATAATATAACTTCCATTCATAATAAATAAATTGAAGTTTAAATATAAAATAATTATTTAGGCATCGCTGAAAAATAATTAAGGAGTAAAATTGTGAAAATATTATTGCAACTTCTGATTGTTTCTTCTCTTATTTTTGTAGGTATGATTACTGCTTTAGCAAAGCAAAGAGGAAATTCAGAAGAAGAGAAAATCCTTCCTTACCCAATTTATCAACATAAAATGGATAACGGATTAAATGTTGTTACCGTTCCTTTTGATAGTCCTGGCTTAGCAGCCTTTTACATCGTTGTAAGAGCCGGCTCTAGGAACGAGGTTGAAAATGGAGTAACAGGCTTTGCTCATTTTTTTGAGCATATGATGTTCCGCGGAACCGATAAATACCCGCCCGAAAAATATGATGCTGTACTAAAATCCATTGGGGCAAGCGCTAACGCAAATACAGCTAACGACAGAACGCTTTATCATATGACAGGTAACGCCGGAAAGCTTGAGAAAATGTTTGAAGTTGAGTCAGACAGGTTTAAGAATCTACATTATTCCGAACATGGTTTTAAGGTTGAAGCAGGTGCAGTTAAAGGTGAATACACAAAAAATTATGCAAATCCTTATGCAAAATTATATGAGATGCTTTTAGACACAGCTTTTGTGAAACATACATATAAGCATACAACTATGGGCTTTTTTAATGATATCGTCGATATGCCAAATCAGTATGAGTACTCACAAAAATTCTTTAGCCGTTATTATCGTCCCGAATATTCTACAATAATTGTTGTTGGAGACGTAACTCCTGATGAAGTGAATACGCTTGCGAAAAAATATTTTGGTGATTGGAAACATGGAGATTATGTAAGTGAGGTTCCGGTCGAACCAAAACAAACAGAGACTAAAAAAGTTCATCTTCAGAATGCTGGCATTCCTCCTTATCTGGGTTTGGATTTCAAAGGTCCGGCATTTAACGATACTAAAATTGATATGCCGGCAATAGATGTTTTGAATACAATTCTTTTCTCGGAAAATTCCGAATTGTACAAAAAACTTGTATTAGAAGAGCAGAAGGCGAGATTTTTAGGAGGAGGCGCTCAAGATTCCCGTGACCCAAACCTGATTTCTATCCAGGCGTCTCTTTATAAAAAAGAAGATATGCAGTATGTAAAAGATGAAATTATGAAAGCTATTGAAAATGTTAAAACGAACGGGGTAGACGAGAAGCTTTTAGCGGAAACCAAATCCCATCTTAAATACAGCTTTGCAATGGGAATTGATAATCCCTCAACGATTGCAAACTCTCTGGCGCATTATGTTGCACTAACCGGAGATCCGGAATCAGTTAATAAACTGTATGCTCTTTACGATAAAGTTACGGTGGATGATATTAAAATGGTTGCAAAAAAATATTATGTCTCAACAGGATTAACAATTGGAACAATATCATCAGATGCGGAAGGAGGAGTAAACTAATGTTTAATAAAAAGAAATTTAGCATGGCTGTAAAAACTATATTTTTGAGTTTAATTATGTTGACATTTTCATTTGCCCAGGAAGTTGTTGACTTGAAACTTCCTAAATCCAATAAAGTGGTTATCAAATTAATGTTTTCGAACGGGTCCATTTGTGATCCCGTAGGAAAAGAAGGTTTAACACAATTAACTTCCTCGCTTATTACTCAGGGAGGAACCGGGGACCTTTCTTTTTCAGATATACAAGATAAAATTTACCCTATGGCAGCCGATTATTCTTCATCAGTCGACAAAGAGGTAACAATCTTTACTTTCAGTGTTCATGTTGATTGGTTAAATGAATTTTATCCTATCTTGAAAGGATTAATTCTTAATCCATCATTGAGTGAATCTGACTTCGAAAGAGTAAAAGCAAACCAGCAAAATTATGTTGACCAGGTTATTAAAGCATCTTCCGATGAAGATTACAGCAAAATGGCGCTGGAAGATTTTCTTTTCAGAGGAACAGATTATCAACACATGACGGCAGGAAGATCGGAATCTGTAAGGTCCATTACTTTGGATGATGTAAAAAATTATTATAAAAAATTCTTTACAAAGAATAACCTGATGATAGGAATTGCCGGAAATTATTCAGATGATTTCTTGGCAAAATTAAAAGCAGATATGGCAACTCTTCCCGATATAAAACCTGATATTCCTGAACCGCCAAAAGTTGAAATGCCAAACGGAGTTAACGTTGAAATCATTTCAAAAGAAGGTGCATTTGGTTCTGCAATCTTTACAGGTTTCCCAATCGATATTACAAGAGCAAAAGATGATTTTGCTGCTTTGATGGTTGCAAATTCATATCTCGGCGAACATAGAAAATCTTACGGAAAACTTTATCATAAAATAAGAGAAATACGCTCGATGAACTATGGAGATTATTCATACATAGAATGGTATGATAACGGCGGTAGAAATATGCTGCCTCCACCGGGAGTTCCAAGACATTCAAATTATTTTGCAATTTGGATAAGACCTGTTCAGATTGCTAAACAACTAAGAATGCAATATGAAGAATTGAAAGACGTTAAACTTGGTCACGCCTTGTTTGCACTTAAGATGGCAATCCGTGAAGTTGATAACCTGGTAAAAAATGGTATGTCGCAGGAAGATTTTGAGGTAACAAGAGATTTCCTGAGAAGCTATATAAAACTTTATATAAGCACACCCTCTAATCAACTTGGTTACCTGATGGATTCGAAGTTTTATGGAAGACAAGATTACATAAAGGAAATGGATGCACTTCTTGCAAAGCTAACACGTGAAGACGTAAACAATGCTGTAAAAAAATATTTGCAGGTTAAAAATATGGATATAGCTATTGTAACTGATGTAAGCGAAGCAGAACCGCTTGCTGAAGCCTTAAAAAATAATGAATACTCTCCAATGAGCTATTCCAATTTTGTTAAGGAAAACCTTCCCAAAGAAGTTACAATAGAAGATGAAGAAGTAGCGAATTATAAGTTGAATATTAATTCGGTTAAGATTATAAATTCCGAAGATATGTTTAAGTAAACTGTTAAAACAGTTTTCTATCCTTTCCCTTTTTCATTAACCCACGACTAAAGTCGTGGGTTAACCTTAATCCGTTAAGCTTGAAGGTTGCTTTATTTTTTTATTTTTACTTTTACAGGTTTAGCTTTCCATATTTTGGAAGCATACTCTTTAACTGATCTATCGCTGGAAAATTTTCCCATACCTGCAACATTGTAAATTGATTTTTTTGTCCATTCATCCTGCTTTGTATAAAGCTTGCTCACTTCATCCTGGGTCTTTATGTATGATTCATAATCAGCGAAGAGACAGTAGTAATCTACATTCATTAAGCTATCTATAATGTCCTTAAATATTCCAGGTTCTTCCTTGTTAAAGAAATCATTTGCAATCATATCCACAGCTCTTTTTAAATCTGGAATTTTATTGTAATAATCTTGTGGGTTATATCCCTTTTGCTTTAATTTTTCTACTTCATCAGCAAGGAGTCCGAAAATAAAAATATTATCTTTTCCAACTTCCTCACGTATTTCAATATTTGCTCCATCCATCGTTCCGATTGTTAAAGCCCCGTTCAAAGCAAACTTCATATTACCCGTTCCCGAAGCTTCTAGTCCTGCAGTTGATATTTGCTCTGAGAGATCAGAAGCTGGAATTATTTTCTCAGCAAGTGTTACAGAATAATTTTTCAGGAAAACTAATCTTAGTTTATCACCAACATCGGGATCGTTATTAACAACGTCAGCAACCGAATTTATGAGCTTTATTATTAGTTTTGCCATCCAGTAAGCGGGAGCCGCTTTGCCTGCAATTATAACTGTGCGGGGAACCATTTCAATTTTAGGGTTGTCCTTAATCCTGTTGTAAAGTGTAATAACATGAAGAACATTCAAAAGTTGACGTTTATATTCGTGAAATCTTTTAATTTGCACATCAAAAAGAGATTCGGGATTAATTTTAATTTTATGTTCCTGTTCGATATATTCAATTAACAATTTTTTACTTAACCATTTTGCTGTTCTCCAGTTTTCAAGAAAATCTTTATTCTCTGCAAACTTTTCGAGCTTCTTCAAGTCGTTTAGTTCGGTAACCCATTTAGTGCCAATTACATCGGAGATCAATCCTGATAAAAGAGGATTTGCAGTTAAGAGCCACCTTCTTGGTGTAATTCCATTTGTAATGTTTTTAAACTTTTGGGGAAAGAGTTTATAAAAATGATAAAATATTTTTTCCTTGAGAATTTTTGTATGAAGTTCTGCAACACCGTTAATTGAATGACATCCTACAATTGCAAGGTTTGCCATTTTAATTTTCCTGTCGGAACCATCTCTTATTATAGAAAGTTGCTCAATAATCGAATTATCTGTTGAATAATTTTCTTTAACAAATTCTATAAATCTTCTGTTAATCTCGTAAATAATTTGCAAATGTCTCGGAAGAAGTTCTTTCATAATATTTTCAGACCATTCTTCAAGAGCCTCCGGAACAACTGTGTGATTTGTATAAGCGAATGTTCCGGTAGTAATATTCCATGCTTCATTCCACCCAAGATTATTTTCATCCATAAGAATTCTCATCAGCTCGGGTATTGCAATAACGGGATGAGTATCATTGAGCTGAATAGCTACTTTCTCCGGGAACTTATCAAATTTTTCATGGTTGATATGATATTTCCGGATTATATCCTGAAGAGTCGCAGAGACGAAAAAGTATTGCTGTTTTAGTCTTAAAAATTTTCCTTCTGTAATTGAATCATTGGGATATAAAACTTTTGAAATATTTTCCGATTCATTTTTACTTTGTACAGCAGCAATGTAATTACCAGTATTGAATTCCTCGAAGTCAAATTCCTTAGTTGGTTTAGCTTCCCATAATCTTAAACTGTTTACCGTATCGGTTTTATACCCGGGGACAGGGACATCATAAGCAACTGCAAGAACATCTTCTGTATCGACCCATTCAAATTTGCTGTTACCTTCTTCTTCTTCGTAAGACGTTATTTTTCCATTAAACTTAACAGTATAAGTTAACTCTCTTCTTAAAATTTCCCATGGATTTCCGTAAGCAAGCCAGTTATCCGGTTTTTCAACCTGGTAACCATTATTTATTTTCTGGTCAAAAATTCCGAACTCGTATCTTATCCCGTAGCCAAATGCCGGATATTCAAGAGTTGCAAGAGAATCGAGATAGCATGCGGCAAGCCTTCCCAACCCGCCATTGCCCAAGCCCATATCGTGTTCGCAGTCGCGTATCTTCTCAAGACTGTAATCATTTTCTTTCAGGATATTGTAACACTCATCATAAAAACCAAGATTTATAAGTGAATTCCCGAGCAATCTTCCCATTAAAAATTCTAAAGAAAGATAATAAACATTCTTAGCGTCTTCTTCTTTATACTTCTGCTGAGTTCTTAGCCAGCGTCTTACCATTCTATCTCTTATCGACATTGAAAGAGAAAAGTAAGCATCTTCCTCGGTAACTGTAAACTTATCCTTGACTAAAAAGAATTCAAGATGTTCTGCAAACTGGTTTGTAAGAGAAAAGCTTTTAAAATCTTCTTTATCAGTGAAAAAGACAGAATCATTTTTTAGGCTCATTAATAATTTCCCTGAATAGTTTAAGAATTAAATACGAAGATAAAATAATTTGTCAAAGTTATAGTAAAAAAGCTGATCAAATATCGGTTACTGCAGTTGCTTCAATTTCAACCAACATACCCGGATCAATAAGTGATTTTACTTCCACCATCGATGTAGCCGGTTTAATATTATTAAAAAACTCTCCGTGTGCTTTACCTATCTCTTCCCACCTGGAAATATCAGTAACATAAATTCTTGTCCTGGTTACATCGTTCATTCCCGCACCAAGTAATTCAAGGGTTCCTTTAATCTTTTTAAGAATAAATTTAGTTTGTTCATAAGCATTCTCTTTCGCAACCACCTGTCCGTTGTCAACCGCAGCAGTTCCTGAAACTTCAATTATATTGCCAATCTTTACTGCTCGCGAGTAACCAACTTTATCTTCCCAAATTGTTCCTGCTGGAATATTTACTCTTTTCATGCCAAAATAAATGTTATTATTACCATGTATCTCCACCTGCTGGAGGCGGCCAGCTTCCGAGCATTCTCCTCATTAAAACTATTTCGCCTGTATGATAGGAAATGTGAGAAGCCATTGCCTGTAAAACATCATATCCAGATTTGTATTGTTGAGCCTTTTTCTCCAATTCATTTTTTTTAAGACTCATCGTTTCATCAAGGCTTGAATTAAATTTTTTTATTTCATTTTGAAGTTCTTCTTCATTCAAAGGAGAAGCGGGAAACGACCAGCCTTCTTTTGCCGATAATGATGGCGGAGTATAATCTTCCTTTATGTAGCTGATAAATCTCTCCTGCCAAAAGTTTATATGTTTGAGTATCTGCCATATCATGTAAGGAGAGTTTTTAATTCCCTTCCCTGTAACTTCATGTGTTAAATCTTCAACTACACTACGCGGATCCACGTGTGCGTTCACTCCTTTAAGCACATTTATAAGGATTTCGTTTGTTACGGTTTTATGAGTCACTAAATTTTCCAAGTAAATATGATTTTCTTTTTCTCTCCGGAAATTTTTCAATTGCATAGCGTAGCATAGTTCTTGGCATTTTTTTATAATATAAATTCAGAAAACCTTCTTCTGTTTTCAAATCTCTTTTTCCTATTTCACGAAGCATCCAGCCGGTAGCTTTGTGAATGAGGTCCTCTTTATCATTTAAAAGAAGTTTGCAAATTTTTAATGTTGTTTTGTAATCATTCTTCTTAATAAAATTGAATGATGATAAAACAGCAATTCTTCTTTCCCAAAGATTACCTTTTACAAGGTCAAAGAGTAATTCTCTTTTTTTATTGAATAGATACTCGCCGATAATTTTATCTGCGGAAAGATCAACAAGATCCCAGTTGTTGACGTATTTTATGTTCCGTAGATAAAATTTATAAATCTTTTCTCTTTCTTTTTCATCGGATTTTTTCATTTTATCAACAAGAATAAAAAGAGCAATTAATCTTTCCTCGTGAATTTTTGATTTAATAACCTTAGAAAGCTCGGCAAAATTTAAGCTTTTAAACTGTCTTGCGATCTTCCTAGAGGTGGGAACATTTATTCCAGCAAAGATATCGCCTTCAGCGTATTCTCCTTTACCTGTTTTAAAAAATCTTTGAAGGAATTTACCTTTTTCAGGATTAGAATATTTACTTATTGCTTGTCTTAATTCAATTGCACTCATTTTATTAAATTATTGCTGTAGATACTAAAAATAAAAAGGAGAAAAAGATTCTCACTATTGTGCCAAGTTTTTTTAAAAGATGTGAATAAAGTTAGCAATTCTTAATCTGATTTTCGACTGAGAGAAAAGAAACTATATTAAAAGTCCCATGCCAGTTTCAACTTCTTCATTTGGACTTAACATTATATAGTGATGATGTTTTGAATCCTGAAAATCAAACAGGGAGATAGTATTATCTTTTACTTCACCATAAAAAATTTTCTTCGACTCGTAATCAAACCCATCGAACTGTTCTTTATCTATTTTCAAATCAATAAACTTACCCGTTGTAAAATCGTAAAGCGAAATTCCTTTTGCGTCACCACTTCCGGTAATTAGTTCATTTCTTTCAACTTCATATACATTGATTTTTGTAATAGTGACATCGCCAAGTATTTCAGCGTATCTTGAATTTGATTGATCAAATAATTTGTTTATTTCTTTTCCACTTATAAGTTTGCCTGCAATAAAAGCTACTATTCTTCTCTTATTAAGATCCAAGATTAGCCCCGGTTATTTAGATTATAATCTAGCGTAGCAACAACTACTATACCGACAATGTAACTAACCTATCGATATTTTCTTCCCCTTCTCAGCATCGAAAACCTTTACATTTTTGTGATTCTTAAGAATGGAAGCGCCTACCCAATTAATTGCAGGAGAATCTCCATGTACCAAAATTACATTATCGGGCTTTAATCTTGTAACTATTTCAAGGAGTCCTTCCCGCTTTGTGTGGGAGCTGAACCTGAAGTTTTTTATAGTGCATTTTATTTGACTATGTTCATCATTGTTTGAAAACTTTATTGTATTACCCTTTATTGAGTTTGCAAATTTGTAGCCAGGCGTAGTTTCTTCCATAAATCCGACTGTAAAAACTGCCGAGTTACTTCGCTTAAGCCAGGTTTTACCAAGCTTAAATGAAATCGTTTTTTCAAGCATCATTCCACTCGACACGAGAACAATTGATGGGGCTTTGAAAAGATCTTCATGGTTTTCAACTTCATAAACATTTTTCTGGGGAATCTTATTTAATTCAAGTTCAGGATTTGAATATTTAACAGCGTACCTGTTATAGTCATAAACACGATTTATTTTAGTTCCCAAACCGCCAGTATAAATATCTGTTTCGATAAGTTTCTTCTTTTGCATTAAGTTCCATATCGCTGCAAGAACTTCCTGCGTTTTCCCAAGTGCAAAAACAGGAATTAATATTGACCCCCCTTCATTAATAATTTTGTTTGCTTCCTTTGCAAACATTTCTGATTCATCCTCCCAGTTTCTGAGTTGTAATGAATCCGTACTTCCATAAGTTGTTTCAATTAATAAAATATTAACTTTTGACTTAGGTAAAATTGCACCAGTGAGAAGCTCCTGCTTATTAAGATTTATATCTCCCGTATAAAATAATTTGCGGTTATTAAATTCAATTAAAATTCCAGCCGAACCGAGAATATGTCCAGCATCAAAAAAAGTAACTTTAATTGGTTCAGACGATTTATGTTTATAGCCTGTGAGAAAGAACTCATCTCCATAACTTTTATATTCTATTGATTGAATCAGCAAATCGATTTCTTCGTGCGTGTAAAAATCAATTTCCTCATCTTCACCAATTTGTTCTTTTAAAATTGATACCGAATCATGCAGCGTTAGCTCGGCTATGGCGCGTGTTTGCGGAGTTGTTATTATTCTTACATAAGGGTGATTTTTTACAAGAAATGGAAGAGCGCCTAAATGATCTTGATGAGCGTGTGATATTAACACAAAATCAACAGGAAGATCTTTTATTAAATCAAATGCAGGTAGAGAATCCAAGCCGTTTTTTTTCGGATGCATCCCGCAATCGAGTATAATACCGGTTCCTTCTATATTCATATAAAAGCAACTCGCCCCAATTTCCCCGGCACCACCGAGAGGTATTAGGTTGAACATCAATTAATTTTTAACAAGTGAATCAAAATTATTCTCCGAAAACGTCCTCTAAAAATAAAAAACCGGAGATGTAAGCACACTCTCCGGCTTAAAATATATCTTTAATATTCAATTTACTTAAGCAATGTCATTTTACTGTTTTGGAAAAGTCGATTGTTGCTTTAGCGGTAGCGGTTATCTTGGCTAATATAAATTCCGCCGACAAGATTATCTGCATTAGAAATCTGCTTTATAATTGCCTGGGGAATTATTACCTGAAACAAGCTGATGCTTACTCTCTACTCCAAGAATATTATAAACTTTCATTCAACAGAAGATTCTTCCAGGTACTGAAAATTCAATTGTTGTTGAAGGATTAAATGGATTAGGATAATTTTGTTTTAAATGGAATGTTTCTGCAAGGATTTTATCATTAACACCAACTGCTTCGCCAAATGTGAGATCGTCAATAAGAACGTAAGACCCATATGCCGGCCATTACCTGTCTCGGATGAATCTGTGATCGAACACAGTAATAGTTGCAGTATCAGGAACATCTTCGAAATAATATTCTATTGGAACTACAAATTGATGTATAAGATAGAAACTAGAATTATATCGTTGTAAACAATCCTGTAACCAATGTAGGCCATGATCTTGAACACATTGAAACAGATACTTCAAATATATTATTTGCCAGTTTGTGGGAAAAATTTATAATATCCTGTTAAACTGCCTGTGTTTGACCAGATACCGGAAAATCGCATGATCAATATAGGAAGAAAAGGAGTCCCTGCAAGATCTAATTACTTCTAATTTTGCAGAAGAACCCGAATGACCATCGAGATGACTGGGTTACAGCTATTAAAAGTAAAGAAATCAAAAGTAATCCAACCATCCGGGTCTCCATTTGTCCAATTCTCAAATCCGGCATTTGGAATTTCCTGAGAGAAAGCATTATTCTGAAATAATGCTATAAATGTTAATGCAAATAATACAGTAAAGAGTTTCATAAGATTCCTTTATTTTTAGTTGATGAAAATACCTTCGCGTAATCAATATTGCAATAGCCCCGGAAATCAATTAATCTCGTAAAGTTGTATTAGACTCTACCCTACAACTTTTTAATAAGGTGAATTCACTTCAGTAATTTCTATGTCGGAAGGAACATTATGATCTTCCGGGTTAAAGTTTACACCTTCCTTAATTAAGGTTACTAACTCTTTCACAATTGTACCCATTCCCTCGCTTTCCATCTTTAAAACATGGGTCTTATACATCCATGTCGTTGTAGTTGTTGATATTCCCATCATCTTTGTTACAGCTTTGCTTACTTTACAAGTTTTTCCGGCAACTATATCCGTTCCTTCCTCAGTTACTTTAGTATTTGTTGCGTTCCCCATTTTTTCTGCAAATTTTTTCTTGTCTGCTTCAGACATTCCTGAGAATTTATCACTGAATGTATTTTTAATTTTTGTCCCGGTTTTTGTATCCGGGTCATAAGTAATTATCCATTCTTTATCTTTTATAATAACACTTCTGGTTTCTTCAGTCTGATTGTTTCCTATTAATGAAATATTCCTCTTCTCAGTTACATATCGCACTTCATTTTGCCCTGATATATGAATCTTTTCAAATTTTTCTACTACTACACCTGCTGTATTTGTTTTAGTAGTTTTTTCTATGTAGATATTTTCCTGTGACAAGACATCAATGGTAAATGCGAACACGAATAGAAAAGCAATTGTAAAAGAGTTGAAATATTGGAATGTCATTGATTTTTTCATCTTCGGTTGACCTCTTTTTTATTTCTAATAAAACATCAAAAGATTAAATTTTTACAAATTCAACACGGCGGTTGTTTGCTTTTTCTTCGGGAGTTAGATTTTTATTAAGAGGCTTACTCTCACCCCAGCCAACAGCTTCAAAACGTGATGATTCTATTCCCAAGCTAATCAATGCGACTCTAACAGATCCAGCCCTGTTCTCAGAAAGTGTTTGATTAAATTCATCATCACCATCGTTATCTGTGTGCCCTTCAATGCTGAATTTTATTTCGGGATGATCTTTCATTAATCCGGCAATTTCATTTATTACTCCCATAGACTCAGGTTTAATAGTCGCTTTTCCCACATCAAAATAAATTCCTCTTGTAATTATTTTTCCGTCGGTCATCAGCTTATCATAAAGTTCTACTCCGCCTTCTGCTATTCTTATATTTCTAATCATTGAAGGATTACCCTTATTTGCTCCGTGACTCAGTGCTGAGATAGTTAAGGAGGTGGGTCTCTTTTCTATATTGGGAATATTTAGAACCCTTGTATGATCGAAATATACTTTTAATGCCCGTTGATTAAATGACAAAGCAATATGATGCCATCCGGTTCCACGCGAATCTTTATCCGGCTCACCTTCAATAGTGCCTAATGAAACTTTAGTTGTTCTTAATGTTATCTGTTTCTGGTTTTTGAGATTTAAATAATAAGCTTCATTACCCTTATTATAAATGTAGAGATCGAATTCACTAGTAAATACTTCAGGTAAATATTCTTTGGTTTTCATTAATGGGGAGATTTCGGTTTTATTCTTCATGAAGGCAATTACATTTTCATCACCAAATTTTGCATTCTCAGCGTTTCCACCCAGCAGGTTCCATTTTGATGGGAACTCTCCATGTTTCTCGCCTTCGAGATTATCTTCAAAAATTACTTTCTCGCCCGAGACAAAATCATATTTGGACCAAACTTTTAGATTTTCAGCAGATATTGCTGTATCACTATCAGAATTGTTTTGAGCAAATGCAGAAAACGAAAAAAAGATTAGGCTTAAAATGTAGAACTGATTTATTGGTTTCATTTCTCACCTTATAAATACTTATACAATTTGTTTTAGATTTAAAGCCAAATTTATTTTTCCCGTCTCAATGAATAGTATTATGCTACCGAAAATATTGGGCAAGTAGTAGCGGAAAGATTATTACCTCTTAGAAGTGAATATAGGTATTCATCTTGAAGCCGTCAAGACGTAAGCTTAATAAAATGTAGGCATTTTATTAAAACAGCTGTAACTTCGATTTTAATCCTTTACAGCCCAAATAACATCTGATAAGGCATAACTGTTATTCTCAAATTGAAATTTTAATAGAAAGTTTGGATTAAAGCCTATCATATACTTCAAAATCCTTTCTCTAAGCCAGGATATTTCCGCTTTTAGTTTCCAGTGTTCACCATTGTGTGAGTAAAGAACAATAAACAATCTATTCTTAAGATGTATTCTTTTCTGTTGTGATTGATGCTTGTAAAGCCATTTAATTAATTCGTCTGTTTTTTTTACAGCTTCTTTTACAGAATAAGGAAAGTTTTTGGGAAAGATAGAAGTTTTATGATCGAAGTTTACGCCGTCAATTGTAAAATCAACGAGCTTGTCTTTTTCATCGAGAGCTGGTTTAACATTCGGCAGCGAACAAAAAATTTTCTCAACAGCATGAGCAGACCAGAAATTATACCATCCGATTCAAAGAATAATTAAAATATTTTTTGTAATCAGGATTAGATTTGAAATGAGTTTCTATTTCAGAAAGTAGTTTTTCAAATGATTCAGTGTTGTAAATAAAATTTGTTTGGTTGTCGAAATAGTCATTTTGTTTTTGTCCCCATTTGTATGGATATGCTAATCTCTTTTTAAGTTCGGATTCTATTTCTTTGAGGTTCATCTGCTCGTCATTGGTCATTCATTGTCATTAGTCATTTAGTTGTCTGTTCCGGTTAATCTGCAATCTTGGAATTTTGCAATTTTGTAATCATTTCCGGAATAGGAAGATATACTCATGCTTAAAAATGTAAAAACCTCCGGCGAGCGCCCTGTATCTCCATAATTCCTTTTGACTCATTTTTCCTTTTGTCTCTTCAAAATTCTTCACAATAACAGATTTTAATATATAACCTCTCTTCAAAACTTCCTGCATTGTGTAAAAACCCAGCGGTATCCATTCCCCTTTTGAATATTTATCTCCGATTACAAGTGCAAAGTATCTTCCTTTATCAAGCAAAGGATATGTTTTATCAACAATCCTTCCAAAGAGTTTTAAAAATTCATCAATAGTTTTTGCATTCGAGAGATCATTTTTTTTCTTGCTGAATTTTATAATATCCCAGTACGGTGGATGCATTATTAAAAACTGAATTGATTTTATCCCGATTCTCTTTAACTCTTTTTTGTAATCGAGTTCTGAACTGTCGGCATTAATTATTTCTGTAATGATTTCTTTCTTATCTGCTTTTTCCTTCTCTATAATCTTCTTTGCAGATGATGCTATGTTTTCAAGCAACTCAATTCCGATTCCGTTTCTTCCGAGTCTTTTACATTCTATTAAAGTTGTGCCGCTACCAAGAAATGTATCGAGAACCCACTCATCTTTTTTTGTGTATCTCCTTAAAAGCTGGTTTGGAATCTGCGGGATAAAATTTCCCCAGTAAGATGCTTTGTGTTCACCGGAACGATCTCTCTTTTTTAATACCCACAAACTGTCTGTAAAAATATCATCATATTCTTTCCACCTGTTCAGGTTAAGATCATTTATCTTTCCTTTCTTTTCCTCCTTAATGACTTTTTATTAATCTTTTGAGATAATACTTGCTTCGTTCAAGAGTGTAAGTATTAATTATCTGGTCGATTTCATTCAGCAAATATTCTGAGCTTATATTTTCCGATTTATCATTTAGTGTTATCGAAATTACAGAATCTGAAGATGACAAATTCTCAAACTTTGTTTTAATCTTTATAAGATCTCTCTTTAAAGATTTCAAATCATCATAAACGAGAATCTTTTCAAATGTATCGAGATTTATTTTTTTCATTTTGATTTAATTGTGCAATAATCAAAAATAAATAAAATGAGGATAAAACTTCAGATTTTATTTCAAAGTAGAATGAGCCCATCAACAATTAATAAAAGAATATCCCCCAAAGTTTAACTAATCAAGCCTCCGTTGGAGTTTTTCTTCCGGTTATATATTCTTCAAGCTGTTCAATCACAAACGCCTTTTCATCTATGACAGCTTTTACAACGTCACCAATTGAAATGACACCGACAAGTTTTTCCTTATCAATTACAGGCAAATGCCTGATCTTTTTGTTAATCATAATAACCATGCATTCTTCTGCAGTGCGGTGAGGATGAACGAATAAAACTTTCTCCGACATAATTTCTCTGACTTTTGCTTCCCTCGATGATTTACCGAGAAGAATAACTTTTCTTGCATAGTCCCGTTCCGACATTATACCGGCAAGCCTTTCGTTTTCCATTACAAGCAAAGCGCCCACACCATTGTTTGCCATAATCTCAAGAGCCTCAAATACAGTAGCGTCAGCATTAATTGAGAGAATGTCGTATCCTTTTCCCCTGAGTATTCCTGCGACTGTTTTCGTCATTACTGGACCCTTTCGTTGTTATCGGATTTTCAGAAGGAGAAATACCACAACTTGTTTTGTTATATAATTTTGTGGTATTCCAATACCGGTAAATGGGAACATAGGATTTAAAGCTTTTATTGTCAATCCTTTTTTTAATTTAGGTGAAAACAACTGATAAAACTAAGACTTACTTATTGAACACCTACGGTGTTCCCAAAGATGGGAGCTTCACTGTTTTTACAAACATTGAATTCCTAACGGAATTCTAAACTATCCCGTTTACGGGATAAACGTTTGCAACAATCAAAAACTACAATCAGATTTATGAACCCCATCGGGGTTCGACAAAAAAAAGAAAAGTTATCATAAATTGTGATGAGCCTTATTAGTTCCAAATCTTAAGGTAACAAGTTGTGACCTCAAAGAGCAACTCATTATTAATTATCTCTCAACTCCATAAACTTCTTCGCAAACTCGGGTCCATTTTCCCTATCACATCATTTGCAATTCCTAAACCATCTCATCGCATTCTACCCCTACCCTGTCTCATCTTTACCCAATCCTATTAGATTTTTCCCCAACCCGGTTCACGTTTTTCGAGATTCGCCTGCTTTACGGCATCTTTGAATTTTGTAATAATCCCTAAATGGAACTGTATTTGTCTCCATATAGATTTTCACCACCTAAATGCTCAGCGAGATTTGCTACATCTCAAACTTTGACCCTCACATCTAAAGTAACCATCCCTTAGTTTTAATTAAGTTATAAATCTTTCGGGTGTTTCTATATTTGAAATACCTTTTGCCGCAAATGGTTGTAACTTGTTATGCCGAAGAACTATATCCACTTTCCGTAATTCAGCATCTCAATTTTTAAGCTATCATAACAAAGCCACCAAGCTTCAATTTCATCAACTTCAAAAGGCGCTTTGATTATAAATTAGGTAGTGCTCTTCCAACTGGTTGAAAAAGTAAATTCTGAAAAATCCAGTGTTTCCTAGACTCTTCTTTGGGTGGATGTAAAGACATAATATAACTGTGCTCTTCTATCATCTAGATGATTTACATCTGCGGTTCTCAAGATGGAAGCTACAAGAGAGAATTTACTGACCAACTATTGGGGTAACGCCCTGGTGCTCCGATTTCGCTTCCAAATTCTCTACCTAAATCTTCAACAGAAAGCCAATGACTTTTTGCTATTTTCCCTATTAAATGACCATAATTTTCTCTTAGGTATTCGTCTTCGATTAGAAAGTATTGTTTATTTTTAAAATGACAAGGGTTGATCGTTAAGAATTCGGCTAAATCAGCATGTTTCAATCGTATAATCTCTGAAGTTGCTTCGTCCTGTATATCTTGATTTACGTCAATAATTTCTTGTTTGTTCGGTTTTCTTCCTAGTTTCTTATTTAGTAAATGTATAATCAAGTCTTTCCATTCTGGCTGTTGCTCAATTCCGTTAATACCATTTTCATAAAGTAACTTGGTCATTGCTAAATCATGAATTAAAAAAGATCCTCCCAGTACAAATAATTCGGTTGGTGTAAGTTTATAGTCTGGGCCAACTATCAAACTTGCGATTTCCCACAATGCTTCAATATGAGTATCGTCATGAATTGTAAAGTTAGGGATGGAACTAAAAATCTGAGCGGATATAAATTTTGTACGCTCATGCATTTTAGAATATGCCGTGGTTATTTCATCAAGTTTAGACTTGTCTTTTTCACTGTATTTAGTGGAATTAACCCAAAGACTGGTTTCATTGTATGGAATCATACATAACACCCAATTTGTTAAAATAACTTGTATAAATATATATAATTATTTTTTATACATATTAAATAGTAATCTCCATAAATTTTTTTGCAAACTCCGGTCCTTTGCCTTCATCTTCATGCTTAAAGAAGATATAAGCTTCTTTCCATTTCATCTCTGCTATTTTTTTATGCCAGTCGGTAAGGTTTTTCTTTGTGTAGTTTATTCTTCTTAAGCGGAGGTAACTCCAGTCGGCAGTGTTAATTAATTTTGTTATAGGCAGTTCATCCGTATCGGAAAGGCAGAGAGCAAAATTTCTTTTCTTTAAAAGATTATAAACATCATCAGTAAACCATTCCTCGTGGCGGAACTCGAAAGCGGCTTTTATTTCTTTTGGAACTATGTCAATAAACTGTTCGAGTCTTTCAAGATTAAGCTTAAAGTTTGGCGGAAGCTGGAAAAGCACAACTCCCCTTTTCTCCCCAAGCGCAGATGAAACTTTTGTAAAGTATTCGACAGTGTCTTTGGTATCGGTCTTCAATCTTTTTATGTGTGTAATAAGCTGCGGAGCTTTTAATATAAATCTAAACTTTGCAGGAACTTGTTCTTTCCAGGATTCAAAAACTTCTTTCTTAGGTATGCGGTAAAATGTATTGTTAATCTCTACTGTTGAAAATTGTTTTGCATAAAACCTCAGCATATCCTGCGGTTTAATATCTTCAGGATAAAAATTGCCTTTCCATTCCTTGTAGCTGTAGCCGCTTGTGCCAACGTAGAGCTTCATTGACCCACCCCTAAATCCCCTCCAGTGGAGGGGACTTTTAACAAAGAACTGTGTTTCCCCTCCTTGGGAGGGGAACGAAAGGGGTGGGTTTAAAACTTTCATTTATTCAGCTCAACTTCTCATTTGTTCAGCAACAGAAACTTTGTGCACAGTACCGCATTTGGGGCAGGTAATTTCCGGTTTGTTGGCTCCGAAGCCGGGCGGGATTTTTATTTTCATTCCGCACTGGCAGGTTATTGAGGAATAATTATTTACCGCCATCATAATATTACCGGTTTTTCTTTTTTCATCAACTGCAGAATTTTCTTCTTTCAATTGCCCTCCTACTCTTAAAGGAATAACCGCGGCATCACTTAAACCGGAAGCAGGAATAATAACCGAGGAAGATTTTTTGACAGAAGAAAAAGCTTGTTGGTAATCATTATAATTAGCGCCGTGTCCAAACATCATTCCTCTAAGTATTTTTATTCTTTCGGAAATCGGAGGATGAGTGCTTGTTAAATCAGACAGCTTCATTCCTTTTTTCTTTAAAGGATTAGCAATATACATTGCAGCAGTAACTTTATTTGCAGAAGGAAGTTCATCGGTACAATTAGAAATTTTTTCAAGTGCAGAAGCAAGACCTTCGGGATATCTCGTTAATCTTGCAGAAGAAGCGTCGGCAAGATATTCTCTCTTTCTTGAAATCGCAAAATAAAGTAGTCTTGCCATAATCGGGGCTAATATTGCAAAGATTATTGCTACTGCAAGCATAATAACCTGACCCTGACCGCCTCCACTGGATTTGGAACTGTATCTTCTTCCACCGCCTGAAAAAAACATTCCTCTTAAAAATATTTCTGCAATTAAAACAATAGCACCAAGCATAACTCGCAGCATAAACCATAAACTTTGTATCGCGGTTAAGGATATGGGAAATTTCATGTCCGATAACTCCCTGAAGCTCATCACGGTTTAATTTTGAAAGCAGCCTGCTGTTACTACAACAGCGCAATTGGAAGGATCTTTCCCCGTAGCAAAAGCGTTCATTGCTTCGCTGTTTATTATATAAATCTTGGGCATAGCGGGCAAACCTGCAGCAATTTTCATTTCTTCAACCACATTAAAAAGCTGCTGGTGAACTGCCGGTGTAACTTCCTGTGCTTTGCTTAATGAAAGCATTAAAGAGCTTCCGGAAGAAACACTGACAATAGAAAGAACTGTCCAGATTATAATAGCAATAGAAACGCCAAACACTCCCCCACCATCAGGATAAAAAGTGCTGCCAATTAAATAGCCAAGCAGAATTAAAATGATCGCCATTCCTGTAAAAAGGAAGGTGGACTTTCTTTGGTTAGATTTTATTAATTCCCACATGGTATTATAAGAATTTATGATTGTCACACTGAGCCTGTCGAAGTGTGACACTCTCAGTCTTCGACAAGCTCAGACTGACATTTTAAGAAAAACTAACTTTCGGTACTTCTCTTTCGGCTTTATCCTCAACCTGGAAGAAAACTTCTTCTTTAAAGTTGAACATACCTGCTAAAATGTTCGAAGGAAACATCTGGATTTTATTATTATAGAATAAAACCTGGTCATTATAATTCTGCCGCGAAAAAGAAATTTTATTTTCCGTTGAAGTTAATTCTTCCTGAAGAGCAAGGAAGTTCTGGTTTGCTTTCAGGTCAGGATAATTTTCTACGACAAGATTAAATTTTCCCATTGCTTCTGTTAACTGGGCTTCTGCCTGTGCTTTTTCCGAAACACCTTGCGCGCTTACTGCTTTACTTCTTGCATTAGTAATATTCTCAAGTGTTGCCCGTTCATGATTCATATATCCTTTTACTGTTTCGATCAAATTTGGAATAAGATCATGACGGCGTTTTAATTGAACATCAATCTGCGACCATGCATTCTTAACCTGGTTTCTTAATCCTACAAGAGAATTATAAATTGAAATCACGAACAATATCAAAAGAACAATTATGATAAGGAGAATTATTAGAACAACCATTTTAACCTCAGAATTATTTTAGAAATTATTTTGATGTCACACTGAGCCCGTCGAAGTGTGACATTCAGTCTTCGACAAGCTCAGACTGACAAAACAACAAAGCTCAAAATTAACTTTTAAGATAAATTATGAGCAAACATTTCTTTCAAAAGTTTAACAATTTTATTATGCTTGTCTAAGCTTCCCATTTCAACAACGGTTTCAAGTTCGCCTTTATTAAACCATAAACCATGATGCCGGGGACATTTATCAAGCACTATTTTCTTTTCGTCTCCGCAAAGAACTTTATCCATCTTCTTAGAACAGACTGGACATTTTATATATTTTTCTTTGTTCTTTTTATCAATCGCAAAAGAATTCAGTAATTTATTCTTCCCACCGGAATCCAGTAAAAGCAATTCGAGTTCGCCCTCATCCAGCCAAATACCATGACAGTTTGTACAATAATCAATTTCAATCTGGTTTAGTTCAAGAATGACTAACGGATGGCTGCAAAAAGGACAGTTCAAGAATAACTCCTTTTGTTGGAATTAAAATTAGTAAAATTAAGACAATGGAACATGGATACTTCTGATTTTCGACCTCACCCCTCGCCCTCTCCTTTACGGAGAGGGACAACCATTCTGAAATCCGACTGTTATCAGAGTGGATTCTAGTCAGCTTCATCCTTAAACATTCTACTCACCTCTTTACAAAATTTAACAAGAAATTCCATTAGTTCTTCCGGAGACTTGAAATTATTTGTTATAACGAGCTTCAAAGTTTCCTTCTGCTGGTTGAACTTAACTTTACTTTTATAATTGTTCATTATAAAACTCATCAACTTATTGAATTTATCCTGGTAATAATCTTCCTTCTCCCCTTTTGGAAGAATCAGAAATATATTTTTTCTCTGGATTATAACTCTCTCGAATAAAGCATAAGAAGCAAAAAACTTAAGTGTGGCTAAGCCGATTAATCTTTGCACAATTTCAGGAAGAGCACCAAACCTGTCAACAATTTCTTCTCTAAGATCATTTATCTCATCAAGTGAAGAAACCGAATAAAGTGCAGTATAAAAATTAATCTGTCAGCTTGTTCCGGCATATATATCTGCGGAATTCCAACTTCAAAATAAGCATCGATTGTCGGGTCGGTTCTATCTTCGTGCTTTGGTAATTCTTTAAATACTTCTTTGAATTCCTGGTACTTTAACTCTTCAACAGCTTCATTAATTAATTTTATATAGAGATCGAAACCGACATCATTAATAAATCCTGTCTGCTCGGTTCCGAGCAAATTTCCTGCGCCACGTATTTCAAGATCTCTCATAGAAATATTAAACCCGGAACCTATCTCTGTAAACTCTTCAATAACCTGCAGCCTTCTCAAAGCTTTTTTTGTTAGTCCATTCATAGATGGAACGATAAAATAAGCATAAGCCTGACGATTCGATCTTCCAACTCTTCCTCTTAATTGATGAAGTTCGGCAAGTCCAAACCTATCCGCGCGGTTTACTATAATTGTATTAACATTGGGAATATCAATTCCAGATTCAATAATTTTTGTTGAAAGAAGAACGTCATATTTTCTGTTGAGAAAACCATGAATAACTTCTTCAAGCTGTGACGGTTTCATTTGTCCGTGCGCAACAGCAAGTTTAATGTCGGGAATATATTTTTTAAGATATGAAGCCAGCTTTTCAATCGACTGCACCCGATCGTGAACAAAATAAACCTGTCCGTTTCTCTTTAGTTCGGTCAAAATCCATTCTTTAATTTTAATGATATCGAAAACAGAAACAGTCGTATAAATCGGCTGCCGATTTGGCGGTGGTGTTGCAATAATGGATAAATCTCTCGCACCAAGCAAAGAAAGATTTAATGTTCTTGGGATTGGAGTTGCAGTGAGCGAAAGTGTATCAACATTAACTTTTAAAGATCTCAGCTTTTCTTTTGATGCAACACCAAAGCGATGTTCTTCATCAATAATAAGAAGTCCAAGATCTTTAAACTTTACATCTTTTGAAAGAAGGCGGTGAGTTCCGACTACAACATCCATTGTTCCTTCATTAAGCTCTTTAAGAATTTCTGTTTGCTGTTTCTTAGTTTGGAAGCGCGACAATGCCGCAACCCTAACCGGAAATTGAGTAAGTCTATCTTTAAAAGTATTATAATGCTGTTCAGCTAAAATTGTCGTTGGAACAAGAACGGCAGTTTGCTTTCCATCCTGTGCAGCCTTAAATGAAGCACGAACGGCAACTTCTGTTTTGCCGAAGCCAACATCGCCACAAATAAGTCTGTCCATCGGATTTTCTGCTTCCATATCATTCTTAACTTCTTCAGTCACCTTAACCTGGTCAGGCGTATCTTCATAAAAGAATGAAGCCTCAAGCTCTTTCTGCCAGACAGTATCCATATTAAAAGGAAATCCTTTACTTGCTTTTCGTTTAGCATAAAGCTCGATCAACTCGCGAGCTGCTTCTTTAATTTTTCTTTTTGCTTTAGCTTTTGTATTTGTCCAATCAGCTGTACCAAGTGTGTTTAAAGTTGGGGTAATTGTTTCACTAGAGGAATACTTCTTTACTAAGTTTAGGTAATTAAGATTTACATAAACTACTCCCCCTTCATTGTAGAGAATCTTCATAGATTCCTGTTCAGTTTCACCAATCTTTATGGTTTCTAATCCGGTGTACTTCCCTATTCCATAATTTTCGTGAACAACAAAATCTCCTTTGTGAATAGAAGCAAACTCTTTTGATCGTGATTTCTTTTTCTTCTTTTTAGAAATCTTAGTTCTATAAGGTTTGTTAAAGATTTGATAATCAGTGAGAACAAGAATTTTTTCTTCTCTATGCAGAAACCCACTTTTAATCGGAAGTGTAAATAATTTTACTTTCCCTGATTCAATTAGTTCTGAAACTTCTTTTTTGAAATCAACTAAAAGATCATGCAGCCTTGTGGTTTGAAATTCATTTTCACTTGTAATAATTATGTTAAAATTATTGTCTGAATATTCTTTGAGAATGTTAAAGAGAATTTCAAAATTGCCATTAACCGATGGTGGTTCTACAAAACCTAATTCAACTTTTTCGGTTCCTAAGCTTTCTTCAATTAACCATCGCGCATTGTCATTCTGAGCGCCTGCCTGCCGGTCAGGCAGGAAGCGAGGAATCTTTTCTCTTTGAGGTTCTTCGTCGCTTCCCGTCTCGCCTTCGGCAAGCCGGGGCGGACGCTCCTCAGAATGACTAACTTGAAAACTTTTATCCAGTTCCACTTCGGGGAATACGTCTCCATCAACATCAACAAACTGATCTGGAAAGATTATCTCTTCTTTAGCCGGAGCTATTTTTACATTTTCATTCTTTAGCTTCTCCAATTCGAATGACGAAGCAAATACTAAAGGATTATCGAGATATTCGAAAATTGTAGTAAGGTTTCCACCATTAAAATTCTCTCCTGCCGAAGCTGCAAGTGTTACAGTTTCAACTAGTTGAACAGAGCGCTGGCTCTCAGGTTCAAAGTAACGGATTGATTCAATAAAATCCCCATCAAACTCAAATCTAACAGGATTTGGCTCACTGAAGGACCAAAAATCGATTATAGAACCACGCTGGGAATATTCTCCCGGGGCTTCAACAAACTTATCTTTCTGGTAATTAAGCAGATTTAAATATTCAATAAGTTCATCATATTTAATCCCTGTGTCGGTATTTATTTTAGTTGTCTGCTGTTCGAGCTTTTCCCTTTCCGGGAATTCATAATTAAGAAGTTTGTATGAAGAAATAAGAATTAAACTTTTACGATTAATTATATCGGTTAGTTTTTCCTGAAGAGACTCGGGTTTGAATTCTGTTATAGAAATTAATTTATCGGATAATCCGAGTATGCTTAGTTCAACAACAAATTCTTCAACAAGTTTAATTTCGGGAAGCAGAACGAGAATTTGTTTTTCTTTTTCAATTAGTTTCGAAAGGAGTAAACTTTTAAAAGAACCTGTTAGGTGTGAAATATAAGATTGATTGTTCTTCGAGTCCCGGATAAGATTTTCAATTCTGTTTATCTGTTTGTTAAGAATACTTTCTATTGGTTTAATCATAAATCTTTCTAAGAAATGCCTGCGGTAATAATTTGTTTAAAATGCCAAAAGGGTTCAACTTATGAACCCAAGAAAAATGCCTAAAAATAATCAAATTTGACTATTTTTCTATATCGATTGCTCTTCTTACAAAGCCTTCAGCTTTTTCTAATCGTCGTTTTGCTTCTTCTATATCCACTCTTGCTTTAATCATTACTAAAGCAGTTTTTACATGTCCGTTAGCTTTTTTAAGGTAATCTTCAGCGTCTTCATAAGAAATGCCTGTAATTGTCATTACAATTTTTTTAGATCTTTCAATAAGTTTTTTGTTTGTCATCTGAAGATCGATCATCATATTTTCATAGACTTTGCCGAGCCTGATCATAGCTGTGGTCGTCAGCATATTCAAAACGAGTTTCTGTGCTGTTCCACTTTTCATCCTGGTTGAACCCATAATGACTTCCGGACCAACATAGGGACAAATTGCAACATCAACTTCTTTAATGTTAAAATTTTCCCGCGGGTTCGACGTAACAAAAATTGTTTTGGCTCCAAGTTCTTTAGCTTTCTTAACTGCTCCAACAACATAAGGTGTTCTGCGGCTTGCAGCAATTCCGCAAACAACATCTTTCTTAGTCACTTTTGCGGCAATCACATCTTTTGCACCATTCTCTTCATAGTCTTCGGCTCCTTCCTGTGCACGGAACATTGCTTCTTTTCCACCAGCGATAAATCCTTCAATCAAACCAAAAGGAGTTCCAAAAGTCGGCGGACATTCAGAGGCATCAATTACTCCGAGTCTCCCGCTCGTGCCCGCTCCAAAATATAAAAGCCTGCCCCCGTTTTTTATAGCACTAACAATAATATCAACAGCCTGGGCAATAAATTTTATTTCTTTCTCAACCGCGAATGGAACAGTTTTATCTTCCTCATTAATAACTTTTAAAATCTCAAGAGTTGATTTGGAATCGATCTCGATTGAATTCGGATTCCGTTGTTCTGTACTTAATTTGTTTAATTCTTCAAAGATCGATTTGCTATCTTCAGAAGAAGTCATTTAGATAACTCTAAAAGAACCAGCTTTTTCCCTTTCTGGTTTCTAACATTGTTTGGTTTATAATAGAGTTCAAAAGTTGTGGACTTTTTAATGTAGGCTTTATACTTCATTTCAGCTTTTTTGAATTCTTCATCAAGTTTTCCGCCCTTCACAGCCATAAGGAAAGCTTTTTCTTTTATCAGCGGGAACGCATATCTGATTAGAATTATTAATGGAACTGTTGCCCTGCTTACGACAAGATCAAAAGAATTGGAATATTTCTCAATGAATTTGGGGCTTTCCACCCTATCGTTTTCAACAGTCAAATTCCCTATCATCAGCTTATCAATAAATTCTTGAACAGCGTCCACTTTCTTCTTTGTGGAATCTACCAGAACACCTTTCATGTCCGGCTTTAGAACTGAAATAGGTATTCCTGGAAATCCTCCGCCGGTTCCTATATCTAAATAGTTTATACATTTTTCCGGGATATATTTAGTAATGTATGCAGATATAAAGATATGCTTTTCAATTATTGCATCTATATCTCTTCGGGATATAAGATTAACCGATTCATTCTTTTCGCTAACTAATTCAGCAAAATAAGCCAGTCGTTCGGCATGCATTGTGTCTGGATTGAATCCGTTTTCCCAGCAAAATGTTTGAAGTTCTTTGAGGTACTTTTTCTGAACGTCAACCATATTAATCTTTAAAATTAGTTTTTTAAATATACCAATAAAACAGAAATATCTGAAGGGGTAACCCCCGATATGCGCGATGCCTGTCCAATAGAACGGGGCTTTATTTTATCGAGTCTTTCTTTTGCTTCGGTTCCAAGAAATTTTAAGTTGAAATAATTTAAGTTTAAAGGAATTTCTTTGTCTTCATATCTTTCTAAACGTTCAATCGTTTCCTGCTGCCTTTTTAAGTAGCCTTCATACTTAAGTTCAATTTCTACCTGTTCAAAAGATATAGGATCTTCGATCAGGTTGTTAACTGTTTCAATATTCCCTGTTCCATTAAGATTAATAATTTCTTTTAATGATAACTCCGGACGTTTGCACAATTTAGAAATCGTTTCTGCAGAATCAATTCCTGGTAATCCTTTTGATTCAAAGAAAGGATTAATATCTCTTGCATGAATCTTTAATGAATTAAAAAGGTTAATAGATTCTGAAATTAGTTTTTCTCTTTCATTAATCAAGTCAACGCTTTTTTTATCAATTAAACCTAATTCATAACCATATTTCATTAATCTTCTATCTGCGTTATCTTGTCTTAACAATAAACGATGTTCTGCTCTTGAAGTAAAAATTCTGTAAGGTTCTTCAGTAGATTTAGTTACAAGATCGTCAATCAAAACCCCGATATAAGCTTCACTTCTTTTCAGAACAAATTCTTTTCTTCCCTGAATCTTACTTGCTGCATTAATTCCAGCAATTAATCCTTGTGCAGCAGCTTCTTCGTATCCTGAAGTGCCGTTTATTTGCCCTGCAAAATAAAGTCCTTCTACTAATTTCGTTTCAAGAGTTGAATCGACCTGGTGAGGAGGAAAAAAATCAT
This sequence comes from uncultured Ignavibacteria bacterium, assembly GCA_963727535.1. Taxonomy (GTDB): domain Bacteria; phylum Bacteroidota; class Ignavibacteria; order Ignavibacteriales; family Ignavibacteriaceae; genus RBG-16-34-14. The sequence continues at coordinate 302,218 of CAVSGR010000006.1, read as the reverse complement.
ATTCAACAGCATAACCGGGACGAACCATTTCTGTTTCTTCAAGCCCTTTAATTTTATGCATAGCTTCAAGCTGAATTTCTGCCGGCAGGGAAGAGGAAAATCCGTTTAAATAAATTAAATCACTGTCTAATCCCTCCGGTTCAAGAAAAAGATGATGCTGGGATTTATCCTTAAATCTTACAATTTTATCTTCAATTGAAGGGCAGTATCTGGGACCGATAGCTTTAATTCTTCCAGTAAACATTGGAGATTCATTAAAACCCTTTTCAAGAATTTTATGCACTCTTTCATTTGTATGAGTTATATAGCAGCTCAATTGTGGCAGAAAAGGGAATTTAGATAAATTAGTAAAATGAGAAAACGGTTGAGGATTCTGATCTCCTGGCTGTTCTTCAAGAATTTCAAAGTTTATTGAATTTTTCGCAAGACGCGGAGGCGTACCAGTTTTAAGTCTACCGGTTTCAAACCCTAATAACATCATTGTCTCGGTTATTCCAATTGCAGGTTTTTCTCCATATCTACCGCCTTTACTAGATTTTAAACCTGTGTGCATTAATCCGTTCAGAAATGTACCAGAAGAAAGGACTAACGCTTTACATTTAATTTCCTTACCTGAAAGATTTTTAACACCAACAATCTTTCTATTTTCAACTAATATATCTATTACAGAATCTTCAACGATTTCGATATTCTTAGTTTCATTAATTACTCTGTAGGCTTCTTCAGAATAAAGCTTACGATCAGACTGACACCTGGGAGACCAAACAGCCGGACCTTTCGATTTGTTCAGCATTCTAAATTGAATTCCCGTATGATCTGCAATTTTCCCCATTATTCCACCTAAAGCATCTATTTCTCTAACAAGATGTCCTTTAGCCGTTCCTCCAATTGCAGGATTACAAGACATTCTCCCGATGGCATATTTATCCATCGTTACTAAAGCAACTGAACATCCCATATTTGCAGCTGAAGAAGCCGCTTCAATTCCAGCATGTCCACCACCGACTACTATAACATCATAATTTTGCATAAAATCACACTTTTTTAGTTTCACGTGAAAACAAACACAACTTCCCACTGTCTGCTTTTCACGTGGAACTATTTACCAATACAGAATTTCGAAAAAATATTATTTAACACATCTTCCGAAGAAACTTCTCCAATTATTTCTCCAAGGCTCAAAACGGCGTTTCTAATATCAACGGCAATAAATTCACCACTCAACTTATTATTTATCGTTTTTAGTGAGTTTTCAAGATTTTCTTTTGCTTTTCTTAAGCAGTTGTAATGCCTTAAATTTGAAACCAAAGCCGATTTTTCTGTATATGAAGAATTGCCTATAGATGCTTCCTTTAGTTTATTAAATAAAGATTCTATTCCTTCTCCAGTTAAAGCTGAAATATAAATATCGCCGGTTTTAGTAATATTCCTTTTAAGATCTATTTTATTTATTACTTTAAGCACCTTTCCGGATTTAGCAAAAGAAGTGATCTCATTGAATAGTTCATCAGAGCCATTCTGGAAAATATCTTCAATCAATATTACAATATCAGCATTTTTAACAACATTTCGACTTCTTAGAACTCCTTCTTTTTCTATTTCGTCATCTGACAATCTAATGCCGGCGGTATCATATAATCTAAACAAAATCCCATCAATTGAAACTTCTTCCCTGATTACATCTCTTGTTGTTCCTGGAATCGGGCTCACAATTGCTCTCGATTCCTTTAGTATATAGTTTAATAGCGAAGATTTTCCAACATTTGGCTTTCCCACCAGAGCTACATTTACACCGTCTCTTACAATTCTTCCAAAATTATATGTGTTTATTAGTTTACCTATTTCAGAAATGATCTCTTCTATTTTATTTGTAAGTTCAGAATATTTGATCAGCTCTATGTCTTCCTCAGCAAAATCAAGTTCCAGTTCAACAAAAGATGCCGAATCTAAAAGTTTTTTCCTTAAATCCTGAACTTTGGATGACAATAATCCATCAAGCTGATTTCGTGCACCAAGAAGGGAAGCTTCTGTTCTGGAGTTTATTATATCCAAAACAGCTTCAGCCTGGGCAAGATCTAATCTATTATTTAAATAGGCTCTTTTGGTAAACTCGCCAGGCTCAGCTATTCTTACTCCACTATTCACCAAAATTTCAACAATTCTTTTAGTAATGAATGGACTCCCATGGCTGCTAATTTCAACAGAATCCTCTCCAGTATAAGAATTTGGAGCCTTAAAAACACTTACCAATACATCATCAACAAGATTATCAGCATCATCCTTTATTTTTCCATAATGAATTGTATGAGAAGCCGATTCGCTCAAACATTTCTTCCCGGTAAAAACTTTGTCTACAATGCTTATTGTTTCTGGGCCACTAACTCTTATTACAGAAATAGCCCCAACACCGGAAGGTGTTGCAACCGCTGCAATTGTATCTTCTCTAATCTTATTATGCATAAAAATCTGGATGAAAGTCCGCAAAATTAATAAAATAAAATCCGTTTAACAATTTATAATTTGTTATTACTCGGTGGACTCCCACTTATTTGGAAGAAAAAATTCAATTACGCAATAATGTCACTTAAAATGTCAATAAATTTAGAATTGTTATTATTTGGCCATATTATACTGCCACAATGTCAATTTGATTGAAAGGGTCAATATCTCTATAACTTCTTTTATTAAAGTGAGTTATGGGGAATATCTTGCGATGGCATATCTGTTGACTAAGCTATTGTTGAAACATTAGATATCCCGAGTATCAACAAGGAAAACGTTAAGATATCTTCTGTGAATGAACAGTTAACTATTGCCGTTCCAAAAACTGAAGAGGCAAAAAGCAAAACAAATAAATATTAAAGTTAAATAGTTTAAACTTAAACTGTCTATTTTTAGGGAAAGGGTAGCGGTTAACCTCGTTACCCTTTTCATTTAAAATGCTATTTTAATTTATTATGGAATTCAAAGATTATTACAAAATATTAGGTTTAGAAAAACAAGCTTCTGCTGATGATATAAGAAAAGCCTATAGAAAGCTTGCTAAAAAATATCATCCGGATAAAAACCCAAATGATAAAACTGCTGAAGAAAAATTTAAAGAACTTTCTGAAGCTTATGAAGTTTTGAAAGATCCTGAGAAGAGAAAAAAATACGATAAGCTTGGCGCCAACTGGAAACATTATCAAAATGCTGGTGGACCAAATGCAGGTTTTAATCAAAGCAGGCAGGGAGAAAATTATCAGTTTTCAGGAAACTTTAACGATTTGTTTGGAAATGTTGGCGGTTTTTCTGATTTCTTTGAAAGCTTCTTTGGCAGTGGTGGAAGACCCGGTGGTGCTAGTGGCTTTGCTAATATTCCACAAAAGGGGAATGATTACGAAGCTTCTCTTGTCATCTCTTTAGAAGAGGCTCACAAAGGAGTTGAAAAACAATTTGTAGTTAATGGAAAAAAATTAAAAGTTAAAATAACTCCCGGCATTGAAGAAGGAAAAAAACTCAGGTTAAAAAATCAGGGTGGTGAAGGGAAATCCGGTGGAGAAAAAGGCGACTTATATTTAAACATTAAGATTACCAAACATCCTGATTTCGAAAGGAAAGAAAACGATCTCTATTATGATCTTAATATTGATTTATACACGGCGGTTCTTGGTGGAAAAAAAGAAGTGACGACATTAGATGGGAAAAGAATTAATATTATTATTCCAAAGGAAACTGAGAGCGGAAAAACATTAAAAGTAAAAGGAATGGGAATGAATAAATCCGGTAGGAGCGACAAAGGAGATTTATTTGTAAGAATTAATGTAACCATTCCGAAAAATCTTTCTGATGAAGAGATAAAATTGTTTGAGAAGTTGAAAAGTTTAAGATAATAAATTGATTGAGTTTTTCAATCCTGAATGGAAAGATTTAGCAGAAGAAATATTTAAATAGCCCCTGTCATTTCGAAGGAGTGTAACGACTGAGAAATCTAAACGCATGAGTCTGGAAAAGATTTCTCCCTCTGGTCGAAATGACAATACGGTCAAAAGAAACGTATTAAAAATTAGAAAAAGCTTGTCATTTCGAAGGAGTGAAACGACTGAGAAATCTAAATCGCTTGGGCAGGAAAAGATTTCTCACCCTTTCAGGGCTCGAAATGACATTAAAACAAAATTACATATTGAAAGATCATAATTATTACATATACATTATTTCCAATTGGAATAACAAAGTAATATATATTGGAATGACGAACGATCTTGAAAGAAGAATTTACGAACACAAGAATAAAATATTTGAAGGATTTTCTAAAAAATATAATCTGAACAAACTAGTCTATTACGAATATACAAATGACGTAAATGCAGCGATTCGAAGAGAAAAGGAGATCAAAAAATGGAGAAGAGAAAAGAAAAATAAATTGATAGAATCTATGAATCCTGAATGGAAAGATTTAGAAGTAGAAATATTTAAATAGCTCCTGTCATTTCGAAGGAGTGAAACGACTGAGAAATCTAAACGCTTCAGCTGGAAGATTTCTCCCTCTGGTCGAAATGACAATAAGGTCAAAAGAAACGTTTTAAAAATTAGAATGAAGCCTGTCATTTCGAAGGAGTGTAACGACTGAGAAATCTAAACGCTTGAGCTGGAAAAGATTTCTCACCCTTTCAGGGTTCGAAATGACAGGACAAAACAAAAGGAAGTGAATAAATAAAATGGCATTTAATTTTAATAAACTAACAGTAAAAGCTCAGGAAGTTGTGCAGACAGCGATTGAGATTGCACAGAATTACAGCAACCAGGTTTTGGAGCCTGAACATCTTCTTGCAGCATTAATTCAGGAACAAGGAAATATTGCCGACACAATTATGCAAAAAGCCGGCGGGAATCTTAATCAAATTAAGTTGAAGGTAAATGCTTTGCTTGAGGCTTTGCCAAAAGTAAGCGGCGCAGGAGTCGGCAACCAGCAGATGTCCGGCAATATGGCAAAACTTTTTGATGCGGCAACAGCAGAAGCAAAAAATCTTAAAGATGAATTTGTTTCAACTGAACATCTGCTTTTAGCTTTAACAAAGGATGATGGAAAAGCCGGACAGCTTTTAAAAGATAACGGCATTTCGCACGATGAAGTTTTAACTGCTTTGAAAGAAGTAAGAGGAAATCAAAGAGTAACTTCGCAGAATCCTGAAGATACTTATCAATCTTTACAGAAAGTATGGAAGAGATTTAAATGAACTCGCTCGTTCAGGGAAACTCGATCCCGTAATTGGAAGAGATGAGGAAATTCGTAGAGTTCTCCAGGTTCTTTCAAGAAGAACAAAAAATAATCCTGTGCTTATTGGTGAGCCGGGAGTTGGTAAAACCGCAATTGCTGAAGGTATTGCTCATCGCATCGTTTCGGGTGATATTCCCGAAAATTTAAAGACAAAAAGGATTGTCGCTCTCGATATGGGTGCTCTTGTTGCGGGAACTCAATTCCGCGGACAATTTGAGGAACGCCTTAAAGCTGTAATCAAAGAAGTTCAGGAATCAAATGGAGAAATAATTCTTTTTATAGATGAGCTTCATACTCTTGTCGGTGCCGGTGCAGTTTCCGGTTCTATGGATGCTGCAAATATTTTGAAGCCTGCACTTGCAAGAGGGGAGCTTCATGCAATTGGCGCAACAACGCTCGATGAATACAAAAAGCATATCGAAAAAGATGCTGCACTTGAAAGAAGATTCCAGCCGGTTCTTGTTTCGGAACCTTCTGTTGAAGATACGATTTCTATTTTAAGAGGATTAAGCGAACGTTACGAAGTTCATCACGGAGTCAGAATTCTTGACAGCGCAATTGTGGCTGCTGCTCAATTATCTCAACGTTATATAACTGATAGATTTCTTCCCGATAAAGCGATTGATTTAATTGATGAAGCTGCTTCAAAATTAAGAATTGAAATTGATTCAATGCCGGAAGAGCTCGATTCGATTGAAAGAAAAATTAAACAGCTTGAGATAGAACGTGAAGCTTTGAAGCGTGAAAAAGATGAAGCGTCTCAGAAAAGATTGGGAGATATAAAGCAGGAATTGAGTGAACTTTCCGAAGAAGGAAATAAACTTAGAATGCACTGGAATCTTGAGAAAGAAAAAATCCAGAAGATCCGGGCAATGAAAAGTGAAATAGACAACACCAAAACTCTTGCCGAAAGATATGAGCGAGAAGGTGATCTCGGTAAAGTTGCTGAACTTCGTTATGGGAAAATTGCATCACTTGAAAAACAGTTGAAAGAAGAAACAAAACAGCTTGCTGAAATCCAGAAATCTCAGAAGATGCTGAAGGAAGAAGTTGATGCTGAAGATATCGCAGAAGTCGTTTCCAAATGGACGGGAATTCCTGTAAGCAGAATGCTCGAAGGTGAAAAAGCAAAGCTTCTCAGGCTTGAAGAAGAATTGCACAACAGAATTGTCGGGCAGGATGAAGCTGTTTCTGCGGTTGCTAATGCAATCAGAAGATCGCGGACAGGCTTGCAGGATGTTAACCGCCCGATTGGTTCTTTCATTTTTCTTGGAACAACCGGAGTTGGTAAAACAGAGCTTGCACGTGCTCTTGCAGAATATCTTTTTGATGACGAGCATGCAATGGTTAGAATTGATATGTCCGAGTATATGGAAAAATTCTCCGTCTCAAGATTGATCGGTGCACCTCCGGGATATGTTGGATATGAAGAAGGCGGACAATTAACCGAAGCGGTCCGCAGAAGACCTTACTCTGTTGTTCTGCTCGATGAAATTGAGAAAGCTCATTCCGATGTGTTTAATGTTTTGCTGCAGGTTCTCGATGACGGACGTTTGACCGATAACCAGGGACGCACTGTAAACTTTAAGAACACGATAATTATAATGACATCAAATCTCGGTTCTCATTTGATACAGGAAAGACTGCAGGACCTCGATGAAAGTAAAGTTGAAGAGATAATGGATGACTTGAGATATAAACTGAATGATCTCTTAAGAAAAACAATTCGTCCTGAGTTTTTAAACAGGATTGATGAAGTTGTACTCTTTAAGCCGTTAACGAAGAATGAAATAAGAAAGATTGTTGATATACAGATACGGCATGTACAAAAGCTTCTTAAAGATAAAGAGATTATTCTTGATGTTGATGACGAAGCAAAGGACTGGCTTGCAAAGCTTGGATACGATGTTACTTACGGCGCAAGACCATTGAAGCGCACAATACAAAAGTATCTCACAAACCCGTTATCGCAGGAATTGCTGATGGGCAATTTTAATGATGGCGATACAATTAAAGTAACCAGCAGCAATGCCGGAAAACTTGAATTTCACAAAGCTGAAGTTGCTGTTGAGAGATAATAACTTAATGTCAGTCTGAGCCTGTCGAAGACTGACTTAACGAAATAAATTCTTCACACTTCGACAAGCTCAGTGTGACAATTCGGAATGACAATAAGTTTTAAATGGTTATTATAAGTAATTAAGAAAAGGATAAACTATGCAAAAACGTAAGCTTGTCCCGAAGGGATCCATTGGGAGAAAAAGTGGATTAGAAGTATCGGCAATAGGACTTGGTTGTATGGGAATGACATTTGCCTTTCCCCCGTTTCCTGAAAAGAAGGAAATGATCTCTTTACTTCGTACTGCTGTTGAGCGCGGGGTAACATTTTTTGATACTGCAGAAGTTTATGGTCCATATACAAATGAAGAACTTGTCGGCGAAGCCCTTTCCCCTTTACGCGACCAGGTTGTAATTGCTACTAAGTTCGGTTTTAAACCTGCCAATGAAAGTGAAGCAAACTCACGCTGGTCAGAACTTGACAGCAAACCGGAACACATTAAAAAGGCTGTCGAAGGTTCGCTTAAAAGATTGAAGACTGATGTTATCGATTTGTTGTATCAGCATCGTGTTGATCCGAACGTACCGATAGAAGATGTTGCAGGAGCTGTAAAAGATTTAATACAGGAAGGAAAAGTAAAACACTTCGGACTTTCAGAAGCAGGAGCACAAACTATCCGCCGTGCACATGCAGTGCAGCCGGTTACTGCTTTACAAAGCGAGTACTCGCTCTGGTGGAGAAAACCGGAAGAAGAAATTTTACCAATACTTGAAGAACTTGGTATTGGTTTCGTTCCGTTCAGTCCTTTGGGCAGGGGATTTCTTACCGGAAAGATAGATATAAATACTAAATTCGAAAGTACAGATTTCCGGAGCTCTCTTCCACGTTTTACACAGGAAGCCCGTAAAGCAAACCAGGCTTTGGTTGATTTACTGAACAAAGTTGCAAAAGAGAAAAATGTTACAACTGCACAAATAGCATTAGCGTGGCTGCTTGCACAGAAACCGTGGATAGTCCCGATTCCCGGCACTAAAAAACTAAACCGGCTCGAAGAAAACATTGGTTCAGCATTTATAGAACTTACAAAAGATGATTTACGTAAGATTGATGAAGCTGCATCGAAAATTAAGATTGAAGGAGCGCGATACCCGGAAAAAATGGAGCGGGCAACAGGAAGATGATGGTGTGTTAGGAATTTTCTTTCTTTGTTGAAGCAATGTACGGGCGAGTCGCTGACTCGCCCTTTTTCTTGTTTGAAGAATGAAAATGTTTGTTTAACTTTAACAAAAATAAAATTCTAAAGGTTTTTTATTATGGGCAAAAACAAAAATGGCATTTGAAAGTTTAAGTGATGATCAAATAAGTGAGCTTCTTAATTGTCCCAAACATGTGGACAACCCACAGGCTAGAAATATAAATAAGGAAGGACATAATCAGGTAAATTACAAAGTAACAGCTACTGATGTATCTGAACGCAAGTTTGAGATTTATGTAAGACAAAATTTAGGGACAGATATGAACGATGATTTTTCTTGTGGCATAAGTTGGGTAGCACCTAATGGTGAAACTTTAACGCTAAAAAGATACAATGGACCGAGTCATGATCATCCAAATCCTTTAGAAAACACTCGCACCGGATTAAAATGTCATATTCACATTGCTACAGAAAAATATATCAGGGCCAATAGAAAAGCCGAAGGGTATGCTGAAGAAACAAATAGATTTAGAACAATCAACGGAGCATTACATTGTTTGGTGACAGACTGTAAAATTACGGGTATTCAAACAATTCCAGATAATATCGATCAACCTAGTTTTTTTGAAGAATGAACCTAGATATAGAAAAATTACAAAAAACACTTTGCTCCTTAATGTGTGCGGAAGTAAAAGTACGCGCAAAGAGCGATAAATTATTATCTATAGAGACGCCTTTTTCTTTTGCAGATGGTGACCCATACCAAATCTATTTAAGAGAAATGCCTGGGGGAATCATTAGACTGACAGATATGGGCCATACAATGATGCACCTAAGTTATGACAATGACGTCGATAAATTTCGAGAAGGAACAAGAGGCAAAATTTTTGATCAAATAAAAGCTGAAACTTTTATTGAAGAAGGGAACGGTGAAATATTCATAGAAACGACAATTGACAGGTTAGGTTTTAATATTTTCAGACTGGGTCAAGCTTTAACCAAAATAAACGATTTAACGTTTCTTAATCGTGCAAGAGCAGAGTCTACATTCTATGAAGATTTGCGGGAACAGCTTTACAAAATCATTGGTGAAGATAAAGTTAAAAAAGATTATTACTATGAAGAAATCGAAAATGCTAGGGACTACCCTATTGATTATAGAATTGAGGGTAAACACGCACCACTTTTTCTTTTTGGAATTCCAAACCGCGATAAGGCCCGTTTAACCACTATAATTTTAGAAAGACTTTTAAGAGCAAATGCAAATTTTGACAGTTTATAATTTTTTCCGATCAAGGAATTATACCCAAACCAGATTTAGCCAGACTATCAAATGCTGGTGGAGAAATGATAGCCTCTTTGGATGCCGAAACTGATTTTGCGAGAAAACTTGTAAGAAAAGTAAATCTTAATTAATCAGCTATTCAAAAATAATTTCTATATTTTATAATTATTTTTCGTCTTGAAACTTTCAGACTTTTTGCAAATTGTAGCTATAAAATTCTTCAACCGCTCACTCATCAACAATTTTCTTAAGCCCGAATATTTTTACTTTCTCTAATTTCCTCAATCCTAAAATGACTGAACTGGAAATACTTAAAGGTGCGCTTTCACAATTTGCTGATATCGGTGAAGCCGATTTCAACCTTTCACTCCCAAGCTGAAAAATAGTTCAAATTAAATCTTTAGATTCTTCATCCCGCTTAGCGGGATTCAGAATGACAGCCTGCTTAACATAAATTAATTAATAGAACAGTAACTTTCTTTCCAGAGGACGAGGGCACATTGCCAAACGGAGTTAATATAATGAACGTTGTTCATTTTGCATAGTTGTATAACAACTCAATTCGCTTTTCATTATCATCTACCTGTGTTCCGGATTTTCATAATCAAATCTGCAGCCGGCATCCCACTTCGATCTTTGATTTCCGTGTGCGGGTATTCCGCCTGCATCTTTCAGCATTCGTGCTAAGTGGAGAAGGTTCCAGGTCATAAAAGTCGTATTGCGGTTTGTAAAATCATTTTCGGGTCCGCCTGAACCGGGATCTAAATATGAGGGACCGGGTCCTGCTTCACCGATCCAGCCGGCATCTGCCTGCGGAGGAATCAGGAAACCGACATGCTGCAAAGCATATAAAATGCCCATCGAACAATGTTTTATCCCGTCTTCATTCCCTGTAATAATACAGCCGCCGACTTTCCCGTAAAAAGAATATTGTCCTTCTTCATTCAGCAATCCCGACTCTGAATAAAATCTCTCAATAACTTTTGTGCAGACAGAAGATTTTTCTCCAAGCCAGATAGGAGAACCAATAACAACTATATTAGCAGCTTTAACCTTTTCATATATTTCCGGCCACTCATCTTTCGCCCATCCGTGTTCGGTCATATCGGGATAAACACCGTAAGCAATATCGTAATCAACAGCGCGGACAAGCTCGACCGTTACTTTATTCTTTTCCATAATGCTTTTTGAAATGCTCATCAACCCATCGGTGTGGGAAAGTTCCGGAGATTTTTTTAACGTGCAATTAATGAACAATGCTTTGAGATCTGAAAAATCCCATTTGCTCGAAGTGCAAAGCTCTTCCTGTTTTTGATTTAAACTCATAATCTACTCCTTTAATAATGCGGTAATTGTAAATTAGCAAAAATAGGGGGAAGGCAAAAGAATTAATAATTTTCTGAAAACCTTTAATCTTCAAGTGTCCCGTTAAACCCGAAGATTTTTACCTTCATTAATTTTACTTTCCATTAGCAACAAAGTCCCTCTTTGTCTTAATCAATTATTTTGATATTTTGGATTCACACACAAGGTAAACTAGGCAAACAAAATATTTAAAGGATAATTTATGCGACGATTAGTCTTCGGCATTTTTTTATTATTATTATTGATGGGAATTTCTTTTGCACAGGACCAACAGGATCCCTTGCAGGGACATTACAATGTCGGCAGCTCAGATGAAATAGCTTTGTTCTGGAATAATTCCGGCAGTACAGTTAAACATCAAATTTTTGATTACTATGGAAATTCTGGTCAGTACTTTCTTGATTCTATGGCAAGAGGAATATATACCGGAGACCTTGGTTCTACTACCAGCGGTTCAAGTGTAGATCAATATTATGATGCGATAACCGGAGACTTTAATGGAGATGGACTTGATAATATTGTGGCAGCCTGGATAACAGAGGACAGCTCTATCAACATAGTTATTCCTAAAAATATTAGTAAATCATCCTTGAGCTGGAATGATGAAAATGTTTTGAAATTATCCAATGTTCTTTATCCTAACCCAAATTTTTTCAGAGCACACAGGTTCAGATTAATTAAAGGATTTTTTGATGGAGATCCCGAACCTGAGTTTGCATTAGCTTTCTGGAATAAAAGTGGAAATATTGAAATAAGAGTTTATGATGTCGATCCGAATACATTAATACCGGCACAAAAAGCATCTATACAGGATGTGTATATGGATCCATCATTAAATAATTCGGGAATATATGATATAGCCGCAGGAGATTTTGATGGCGATGGAAGGGATGAGATTGTATTGGCGACATATACGGAACGACAGGAAAACGATTGGAATATTTCCACAAAAATTTATGATTATGTAGAAAACAATGGCAGCTTCTCATTAGTGCCAAAAGCAGGAAAAGATAATTTTTATACTTCGAATGATTTCTTCGATTCGTACCATCATATAAATGATTTATTGGTTGCAGCCGGCGATTTTAAAAATAATACCCTGGATCAATTTGTTGTCGATTTTGTTCTTTACAGAACCGATTCTGAAACTTACAACAAATTGCTTCCTGCTTATGTAACACTGAATTTAGACACGATAAATGTCGATTTAAATAATCTTAAAGATATATTCCAAACCCTTGGAGAATCCTATGTTAATATCGGTTTAATTACAGGCGATATTAACAATGATGGAAAAGATGAAATTGTTGTCGACGGCGATGGAAGAATAATAATATATGACATTGATACAACTTTTAATATTCAGAGCGTAGCAGGCGCAAACAGATCGACTCAGAATTACAGCAGAAGAAGGATGATGCTTGCAGATCTGGATGCCAGTACTACCGACTCGGTATGGAACCCGGAAATTATAGTTTCATCAACTGATTACTGGCAGCCGGATAATTTCCCTGCTTATACAACACTTTCGATTGATGTATTTGAACCTACTGTTGATCCTTCGGGAGGAATTATAAGTTTAAATAAAAGAACTTCGATGATTGTCGATTCGGTTAAATGCCAGTCCGGGTCATTACTGGGCTTTAACAGCCGGAGACTTTGATGGTGGTGGAATAAGATTAGGAAAGCCTAAATACTTTAGTGCAACAGACATTGTTCAGCCTTTGGTAATACTTAATGCCCCGCCTACTCATTTCGATGTTTTTAATGATACCACTTTCGATATTAATAAAAGTTATAATGGGCAGACAAGCGACTTTTATTCAGAATATTATACTTCATCTCAAACAGATATTGAAGTAGAATCGGAATTACATAAAGGTTGGACTATCGGTGGTAGTGCAGAAGGTGGGTTTACAATCCCGATAATTGATGTTGGTGTAAAACTAAAAATTGAAGGTGAGTACGGAAAGAATTTTTCAAAGCAAACGTACAACCGAAACACATACAAAGTAAGTCAGAATATTAATGCAAGTAATGATGATTATATTTATGCCACTATAGTTGATTATGATATATGGGAATATCCGATAATGGCAAATGACTCAATTAAAGGATATACATTAGTTGTATCACCGAAACCGCCGACAAAAGCATGGTTCCCAAGTAAAAGTCCGCAAGCCGCTGATTATCTGCCTGACCATGAGGTAGGAAATATACTTTCGTACAAGCAGATTGCTGCACCTTCAGAGAATGGCGCATTGCAAACTGCTTTGAAATGGAATACATCAGATGAAGTAACACTCGATGGATCTCCCGGCTTTCAATACACCTGGGCACTTGAAAATGAAAGTCAAACACGAACAACGGAAACAAATGAAGTGCACTGGATGGTGGGCGCATCTGCAGATTTCGATATACCTTTTAAGTACATACCCAGTTTTGAAATTCACGGCAACTATAACCAAAGCACCATTTCAACAAGAACAAACACTGTTACATACACAACCGGACTCAATGTCCATTTGGGTCCTATCGATTTAGGTATAGGAGAAACTTACTATTCAGTTACGCCTTATGCTTACTGGGCAAAAAGCGGTGCGCTTGTTTTAGATTATGCTGTTAACCCGCGTCCGTCTGGGATAAATGTACCACAAACCTGGTGGCAGCAAAGATATAGCAATGAACCTGATCCTGCGTTAATTCTGCCGTGGAGATTAGATCCTGAAAAAGGATTTAGTGTGTCTGCAGATAAATTAGAACAAACAAAAGAAATTCTTTTTAACCCTGATGATCCTCAGCCCGGTCAAACTATAAATGTTAAAACAAGAATTCATAACTATAGTTTATTGAATACTTCGGGTCCTGTTGAAGCAAGATTTTATCTTGGAGATCCCGACAACGGAGGAACTTTAATTCAGAGTTCTGATGGAAAAACCACATTCAGCACAAGTGATTTTATTGAAGCAAGAGGAAGCAAGATAATCAGTTTTGATTGGAAAGTCCCCGATAATATTTCAATCTATCCAAGAATCTATGTTGTTTTGGATCCGGATAATAAAATCGAAGAGATACACGAGGACAACAACAAAGGATGGAAAGTTTTAAATTACTCTGGTGTAACAGATGTTAACGATAAAAAAGTAAATGTGGAATCTTTTGAGCTGAGCCAGAATTATCCTAATCCTTTTAATCCGACAACAACAATAAATTACAGAATTCCTAAATCTGAATTTGTTACAATAAAAGTTTATGACATTTTAGGAAGAGAATTACAAACCCTCGTTAACCGGCAGTTACCACCTGGATTTTACCAGGCACAATTTGATGGAAGTAATCTTGCAAGTGGTGTTTACTTCTACAGGATTAAAGCAGGCAATTTTGTGCAAACAAAAAAACTTATGCTGTTGAAATGATGATTTAGATTTCTAAACTTCTATTTTTTGTTCAAAAAACCGCTTATGAAACGATCTGTTTAACATAGAATATAATTTCCCTTCCATTTGTTTGTGTTAGTATCTTAATATATACTTACCTTTTTATTAAATTTTTCTTTATTCTATAATATCGTTTTTTAATTCTAACTTTTTCCTAATCTTCTTATAAAAAGATGGACTTAGTATATTTATAGCTGATTTTCCCTAAAATTGTCTATTATGGATAACAAAAAAAATTCTGAACTCTCTGATTTCGCAGAAAAACTCTTAAACAAAAGAGAAGTACATTCTTGCAGCAGTTCTTTAAAAAAGGAATCGATTGATTTTCTTAACGAACTTATTGATTTTCTTTTTCCACATTTTTCAAACCAAACTTATTACTCGGCAGACGATATATTAGCCAAACTTCAATTACTTGAAAGAAATTTAATCCTTCTCCTTAAAAGCGTTGTTGAAAATGAAAAAGAGTGTAAAATCATTGCTAAAAATTTCATTTCAAAGATTCCGCAAGTGCATGATATGTTGTGGCTGGATGCCGATGCAATTTACAAAGGTGATCCGGCAGCAGAAAATATTGATGAAGTGATTCTCGCTTACCCCGGTTTTATGGCAATTGTTATTTATAGGCTGGCTCATATTCTCTACAAATCGGATGTTAAAATTATTCCTAGAATCCTAACCGAACACGCACACGAAATTACGGGAATAGATATTCATCCGGGCGCTGAAATTGATTCACCATTTTTTATAGATCACGGAACTGGAATAGTAATCGGTGAAACAACTGAAATAGGAAAGAATGTAAAAATTTACCAGGGTGTAACCCTTGGAGCTTTAAGTGTCGAGAAATCTCTTGAGAATGTAAAACGTCATCCCACGATACAGGATGGTGTGATCATTTATTCTCAGGCAGTTATTCTCGGAGGACAAACAATAATCGGTAACAATAGTATCATAGGAGGTAATTCATGGGTAACGCAAAGTGTTCCGCCCAATTCACTTGTTTATAGTAAGATGGAAATGAAAGTACGTTCAAACGAAGATTATTTTGAAACAATGGAATTTATTATTTAAGGAGATTATAAAATGAAATTCGAAAACATCTTAGCAAGTATTGGGAATACACCACACGTAAAAATTAATAAGTTATTTGGCAATGACTATGAAGTATGGGCAAAATGTGAAAGAGCTAATCCTGGGTGGCAGTATAAAAGACAGAATTGCACTATCAATGGTTGAGGATGCCGAGAAAAAGGGAATACTTAAAAGTGATAGTGTAATTGTTGAACCAACCTCAGGAAATACAGGTATTGGTCTTGCAATGGTAGCTGCAGTTAAAGGTTATAAACTAATTCTTGTAATGCCCGAGTCAATGTCTGTTGAAAGAAGAAAACTAATGGCTGCTTACGGCGCTGCTTTTGAACTAACACCACGCGAACTTGGAATGAAAGGAGCAATTGATAAAGCCGGAGAAATAGTTTCACAAAATCCTAAAGCATGGATGCCGCAGCAGTTTGATAATCCAGCCAATGTTGATGCTCATATTAAATTTACTGCACAGGAAATTATTAAAGATTTTCCAGAAGGAATTGATTTTTTAGTTACAGGCGTAGGAACAGGTGGACATATAACAGGAGTAGGAAAAACATTAAAAGAAAAATTTAAAGACTTAAAAGTTTTTGCAGTTGAGCCCGAGCTTTCTCCTGTAATTTCGGGAGGAAAACCAGGTCCGCATCCTTTGCAGGGAATCGGCGCTGGGTTTATTCCTACAAATCTGGATACTTCAATTCTCGATGGTGTAATTACTGTTTCTAAAGAAGAAGCATTCGAGTATGCACAACGGGCTGCAAAGGAAGAAGGATTATTCATCGGTATTTCTTCCGGCGCATCTCTGGCTGCAGTTGCAAAAAAATTAAAAGATATTCCAAAAGGAAAGAGAATCTTAACATTTAATTATGATACCGGGAGAAAGATATCTTTCCATAGAAGGATTATTTTAATCAGCTATTTACAGCGGGTCTTTTGACCCGCTATTTTTTTATTTGACAAAACCTTTTTTTTCCTTATTTTTATCTCAACAAAAATGAAGTTACATTTAACACATACCGTTTCTGTTCATCATCACGCAAATGATATTTACGCCGGTATGTATTAATTTTGTTTTTACATAAAAATGAAATGGACATCCGGCAATCGCCGGATTTTTTGTTTTAAACGAAAGGTTATGCTGAATTTGCCTGCCTGACGGCAAGGCAGGTTTCAGCATCTCAAAAAATTAAAAGAATCCCGAAATAAAATTCGGGATGACAAGTGAAGGAAAAATTTATGAATGGAAATCTGAAACTTGCAGTTCAAAGTAAAGGAAGATTAACTGAAAAATCTTTAGAACTGCTTAAACATTGCGGACTCGATATTGAGGATTATTCCGAAAGACTTTTTATTCCGGCAAGGAATTTCCCTCTCGATATTCTTTTTTTAAGGGACGACGATATTCCCGAATATGTTCAGGATGGAGTTGCCGACATTGGCATTGTTGGTGAAAATGTTTTCCTGGAAAAACAATCTAAAACCAAAATTTTGGAGAAACTCGGTTTCGGAAGATGCAGTTTATTAATAGCTCATCCTGAAAATAAACAGTTAAAAGATATAAAAGATATTGAAGGAAAAATTATTGCTACATCTTATCCGGTAATACTCAATGATTTTCTCAAAAAGAATAAGATTAAAGCAAAAGTTATTGAGTTGAGCGGTTCTGTGGAAATCGCGCCCTCACTTGGTGTTGCTGATCTTATTTGTGATATCGTTTCTTCCGGCAACACACTTATGATGAACAAGCTTAAAAAATCTTTTAAAGTTTTTGATTCAGAGGCTGTTTTGGTTTCATCAGAAAAAAATTCTTTATCAAAGGGGAAAAACAAAATCCTCGAAGATCTTTTAAATAGAATCCGTTCAGTACAAATTGCAAGAAATTCCAAATATCTTATGATGAATGTTCCAAAACCATCTTTGAATAAAATTGTTAAAATCATTCCTTCTTTAAAGAGCCCAACGGTGCTTCCACTTGCTGATGAAAAATTACTCGCAGTGCATGCAGTAATTCCATCGGATAAATTCTGGGCTATTGTCGAAGATCTGAAATCTGCTGGTGCATCCGGAATACTTTTGTTACCGATTGAGAACATGATAAAATGAAAAGATATTATTATTCAAAATTGAGCGAACAACAATTGCTGAGTCTAACGAAAAGACCGGCAATTGATTTTACTAAAACATTTAAGATTGTAAAACCAATTCTCGATGATGTAAAATCAAATGGTTTAAAGCTACATTAAAGTATGCTAAAAAATTTGATGGGTTAGATTCTAAAAATTTTATAGCTACAAAAGATGAAATTGAAAAAGCGAAGAAAAATCTTCCTGCAAAAGTTAAAAAAGCAATTGATGATGCTTACAAAAACATCAGGAAATTTCACTTAAAACAATTCCCTAAAAGTTATAATATAGAAACTGTTCGCGGTGTTAATTGTTCAAGAGAATTTCGGGCAATAGAAAATGTTGGGCTTTATATTCCCGGCGGAACCGCTGTTCTTCCTTCCACTATGTTGATGCTTGGAATTCCTGCACAAATTGCCGGATGTAAAAGAGTTGTTGTTTGTTCTCCTGCTTGCCTGCCCGGCAGGCAGACAAAAAATGGAAAAGTAAATGATGCTCTTCTTTATGCTGCCTACAAATGCAATATCAAAGAGTTTTATAAAATTGGCGGTGCACAGGCAATTGCTTTAATGGCTTTTGGTAGCAAGCAAATTCCAAAAGTTTTTAAGATTTTCGGACCGGGAAATCAATATGTTACTGCAGCTAAGCTTTTGGTAAGTATTGATCCTGAAGTATGTTCAATTGATATGCCGGCAGGACCAAGTGAACTTTTAATTATTGCTGATGAATCTGCAAATCCCGCTTATGTTGCCGCCGATCTTTTGTCGCAAGCAGAACATGGAATTGATTCACAGGTTATACTAGTTACAAGCTCTATCAATCTTGAGAAGAAAATTCAACAAGAAATTCAAAAGCAATTAAAAGTGCTTCCGAGAAGAAAAATAGCTTCTGCTTCTCTGAAAAATTCATTTTCATTAATTGTGAAAGATATTCAACCAGGAACTGAGTTTAGCAATCTTTATGCGCCGGAACATTTAATCTTAAATGTGAAGAATCCGGCAAAGTATAAGGCAAGAATTAAAAATGCAGGCTCTGTTTTTCTTGGAAATTATTCGCCTGAGAGTGCAGGAGATTATGCTTCGGGAACAAATCATTCATTGCCGACTTACGGTTTTGCAAAATCTTTTGGCGGAGTTACGGTAGAATCTTTTATGAAATCAGTAACTTTTCAATCTCTTAACAAAAAAAGGATTGAAAAATATTTCGGAAACAGTTCAAACGCTTGGCTGAAACCGAAGAATTAACAGCACATAAAAATGCAGTTAAAATCAGATTTGAAATTTGAGTTTTGAAATTTGAATTTAAGATTTGAAATTAAAAATGAACATAAAAAATCTTGTAAGAAAAAATATTCTAAACTTAAAACCGTACACATCCGCGCGGGATGAAAATTCATCCGGAATTTTGCTTGACGCTAATGAAAATAGTTTTGGTTCTACATTTAATGAAATTAAGGATTTAAATCTTAACCGCTATCCCGATCCACATCAAAATGATTTGAGGGAATTGGTAAGCAACTATCTTAAAATCTCAAAAGAAAATTTATTCTTCGGTGTTGGTTCGGATGAGATAATCGATTTGCTGATAAGAATTTTCTGTGAACCTGGCAAAGATAAAGTTATGATTCCCGAACCGACTTACGGAATGTATAAAGTTGCGGCGGATATTAATAATGTATCGGTTATAAGTGTGCTGTTGAACGATGATTTCCAGGTTGACGAAGAAGAAATTAACAATAACCTTACACAAGACATAAAGATTATTTTCTTATGTTCGCCTAATAATCCCACCGGAAATTTGTTGAAGGGAGAGGTTATACTTAATCTTTGCAAAACATATAATTCAATAATTGTTGTGGATGAAGCTTACATAGATTTTGCAGAAAATTTTTCTTTAATAAATGAAGTTAAAAGTTATCCCAATCTTGTTGTAATGAGAACATTCTCAAAAGCGTGGGGATTAGCAGGTGCAAGAATTGGTTACTGCGTTGCAAACGAAGAAATCATCAAAATTCTGTTCAAAGTAAAAGCTCCTTATAATATTAATTCATTAACAAGATACGTAGTTAAACAGGCTTTGAAAAATATAAATCTTAAAGATTCTTACATAAAAGAAATTATAGAAGAAAAAGAAAAATTAAAAAAAGAGCTCCTGCTTTTGCCCGGCGTTTCAAAAGTATTTAATTCCGATGCAAATTTTTTACTTGTGAAGTGTGAAAATGCAAAATCTGTTCTGAAAAAACTTGCCGAAAAAAATATAATTATCCGTGACAGAAGTTCCCAGCCCAAACTTGAAAATTGCCTGAGAATATCTGTCGGGACAAAAGAAGAAAATAAAACTTTACTTAATGCTTTGAAGGAAATATTAAAGTGAACAAAGTAATTATTAACGCAGAATTTTTTAATCTCGGTTCACCAAAAGCGGAAGGCTTAATAAGCGGATTAAAAAAATTAAAACCGAAAGATTTCTTTATTGAAGTTCCAGATTATTCAAATCATAACGAGACTCTGGAAAAAATTCTTCATCTTGAAGGAATAGAAATAAACAAAAAAGCCGAAGAAATTGACAATACTTTTGAAATTGACAAGAATGGCAAAGTCAAAAAAAACAATAAAATCATAAATAATAAATCTGCTTTTGGTAACTTTGGAGATGCAGTTGAAATTATTTTAAGAAGCTTGAGAACTGCATCTGTAAAAAGAAAAACAAAAGAAACAGAAATAACTGTTGATGTTTCTTTAGACGGACAGGGCGAAACAAATATTTCCACGGGTATTGGATTCTTTGATCACATGCTTGAACAAATTGCAAGACATGGGAACATAAATCTCTCGATCAAAACAAAAGGTGATTTACATATTGATGAACACCACACAGTTGAAGATACAGGACTTGCTTTGGGAATGGCAATTGCAAAAGCGCTTGGAAATAAAAGCGGAATTAAAAGATATGGTTTTCTTCTTCCTATGGATGATTCCGTTGCATATTGTGCAATCGATCTCGGAGGGAGATCATATCTTAACTTTAAATGTAAGTTTGATAGAAACAAAGTCGGTGAATTTCCAACTGAATTAACAGAAGAATTTTTCAGGGCTGTTTCTTCAGAATTAAAGGCAAATATTTATATAAGAACAAAAGGAAAGAATGATCATCATAAGGTTGAATCAATCTTTAAAGCTTTTGCAAAAGCTCTTAATGAAGCTTGCCGGCTCGATGAAAGAAATGAAGGAAGGCTTCCTTCAACAAAAGGAGTATTATGATTGCAATAATTGATTACGGTGCGGGCAACGTTGCTTCGGTTTCAAATGCAGTTAGTGCTTTGAACCAGGAATATATAATAACCTGCAACGAGATTGATATTTTAAAATCCGATAAAATAATTTTCCCGGGTGTTGGAGAAGCATCTTCGGCAATAAAACAGCTTTACAAACTCAATTTGTTTACAACGCTCAGAGTTTGTAAAAAACCTTTGCTGGGAATTTGCCTTGGCATGCAGCTTATGGCAGATTATTCTAAAGAAGGTGATGTAACCGGACTCGGATTATTTCCCGGATCAACAGAGAAATTCGATAATGAAATTACCAAAGTTCCTCACATGGGATGGAACAAAATTGAAATCAGAAAAGAGAGCAAATTGTTTAGCGGGATTAACTCCGGTGAAATGTTTTACTTTGCACACTCTTATTATTTGCCATTAAACATTTATTCAACATCTGTTACAAACCACAATGTGTCTTTTTCTTCTTCAGTTGAAAGCAGCAATTTTTATGGCGTTCAGTTTCACCCTGAAAAATCGGGTGACGCAGGTTTAAAGGTATTAAAAAACTTTATTGAACTATGATAATAATTCCGGCAATCGATATTTACGATAATAGAGTTGTAAGACTTTCAAAAGGAGATTTTAAGGAAGTTTCTTTCTACAATGAATCTCCTGTTAAACAGGCAAAGATATTTGAAGAGGCTGGCTTTGATTTGATTCATATAGTTGACCTGGAAGCAGCTAAAACCAGGAAGTTTACTGCAATAGATATCATAAAAGAAATTAAATCCCAAACGAGCATAAAAATCCAGTTTGGCGGAGGAATAAAAGACAGTAAAACTGCTATCCAAATTTTTCAAGCTGGTGTTGATTATGCTGTAATCGGATCTCTTGCGGTGAAAAACCGTGAGGAGTTTAAAATGATAGTTGAAAAACATTCGCCGGATAAAATAGTTACAGCCGTAGATATGCTCGATGAAAAAGTCCAAATTTCCGGTTGGACAGAAGAAGCTGATTTATCACCTTATGATCTCATTGATTTTTGTATGGGAATAGGAATTAAAAAGTTTATTTGTACAGACATATCCAAAGATGGAACTATGAAAGGATTGAATGTAGAGCTTTATAAAAAAATAATGAACCGTTATCCCGGCATTAAACTAATTGCCTCAGGTGGAGTTAAAGATATTGAAGAAGTAAAAAAGCTTAAAGAATTAAATCCTTATGCAGTTGTTGTGGGTAAAGCTATTTATGAAGAACGCATTGATTTAAAGGAGTTGTCCGAACTTGCTTAGTAAAAGAATTATTCCTTGTCTCGATGTTAAAGACGGAAGGGTTGTTAAGGGAACAAACTTTGTAAACCTGGTAGATGCTGGTTCTCCGGTTGAACTCGCTTCAAGATATTCAAAAGAAGGTGCTGACGAATTAGTCTTTCTCGATATAACCGCCTCTTCTGAGAAAAGGAAAACTCTTGTAAACTTGGTTAAAGATGTTGCTAGAGAAATAAGAATTCCCTTCACAGTCGGAGGAGGAATTTCTGAGCTTAAAGATATTGAGGCGCTCCTTAAATGCGGCGCTGATAAAGTTTCACTAAATACAGCTATTGTTAAGAATCCTGAATTAATTACACAAGCTTCAAAACAATTTGGAAGCCAGGCAGTTGTTGCCGCAATAGATGTTAAGTTTGTTTCAAATAATTATAAGATATTCATTAAAGGAGGTAAAGAAGAAACAGAACTTGAAGCTTTCGGCTGGTGCAGAAAAGTTACTGAGCTCGGCGCCGGAGAAATTCTTTTAACCTCTATGGATAAGGACGGAACAAAGTCAGGATATGACATAGTATTTTTGAAAAAACTGACATCTCTTGTAACAGTTCCAGTAATTGCCTCCGGCGGTGCCGGAACTAAAGAAGATTTTTTAGTTGCTTTCGAAAATGCAAATGTAGATGCTTGTCTTGCAGCAAGCTTATTTCACTTTAACATTCTTCAAATTAAAGAATTAAAGGAATATCTTAATAGAAACGGAGTTAATGTAAGATTATAATGATTGATTTATCAAAACTAAATTTTGAAAAACTAAACGGATTAATTCCCGCGGTTATTGTTGATTATAAAACTGATCTTGTTCTAATGCTTGGTTTTATGAATAAGGAAGCACTTGAAACAACTACCGAAACAAAACTTGTTACGTTTTATAGCAGAACCAGGAAAGAACTCTGGACAAAAGGAAAAACGTCCGGCAACTATCTAAAATTAATTGATATTAAGCCGGACTGTGATAATGATTCACTTTTAATTTATGCAGAACCCGATGGAAATACTTGTCACACAGGAAGTTATAGTTGCTTTAACATTAATAAAAATGATTCAATAAAATTTTTAGAACAACTCTCAAAAATCATTCGGGAAAGGAAAGAAAAGCTCCCCGAAAATTCTTACACAACGAAACTTTTTAAAGAAGGCGAGAACAGGATTATTCAGAAGTTTGGCGAAGAATCTGTTGAAGTTATGATTGCCGCAAAAAATAATGACAGGGAAGAAATAATTAATGAGGTTTCAGATCTTATATATCACCTTTTGGTTTTATTAGAAGAAAAGGAAATAAGACTATCCGATATTTCTACAAACCTAGAAAATAGACACAAGAAATAATTTGGGATACAGATAAACAGGAGATAATGAAATTATTCTCATCCATCACTGACGAAGAAAAGAAAACACTTTTTATTCCCCTTTCTATTTTTCTACTTGTTGTACTTGCTGAAATAATAACAATTCTTATACTCAATTCCGGGTTAATGGTTTACACTCTAGATGACTCTTACATTCATCTTGCACTTGCCGAAAATATAGCAAAGAGTCATTATGGGGTTAACTTGGGTGAATATTCGTCACCTTCGTCAAGCATTCTGTGGTCGTTTATTTTAGCTCCCTTTGCCGGTTTAAGTTTTGGATATTATCTCCCTTTGATTATTAATGTTTGTTCTGCTGCGGGCACTCTTTTAATATTCTGGTTGATTGCAAAAGTTATATTCCTAAAAGATGACGCAGACAATAAAAAGATGAATAATGCGGCTGTTTTTTTTATCATTTTATTAATCGTCGCAACAAACTTAATTGGTCTTATCTTCACGGGAATGGAACATTCTTTCCAGGTATTCCTTACGGTTTTAATAATATATGGATTGATAAATCAAATAGAGAAAAGGCAAATTTCCCGGTGGTTTATAACTGCAATAATAATTGCTCCATTAATTCGTTACGAAAATCTTCCTTTATCTTTTACCGTGTTAATCTTTCTTTATTTATATGGATACAAAAAACAAGCTTTCGTTTCTTTTATTACCATAATTGTGATAATTGTAGGATTTTCTATTTTTCTTCTAAATCTCGGACTTGAGCCGCTTCCCCTATCGATTTACAGAAACTCTAATATTATCTCCTCGGGAGGAAATACTATTGCTTTGCTTCAAAATCTTATAAAAAATATTTTTAGTCCAAGATGTACTTTGCTGATCGTTTGTTTATCTCTTTTAGCTTATATAAGCTTTTCGGGTAAAAAAAATAGAGAAGAGAGATTGTTTGCTGCTTGTGTGGCGATTTCAATTCTGTTACATCTTATTGTTGGCAAACCGGGAAGATATGTTTTTTACATCTGGACGGCTTCAATATTATCGGTTCTATATCTTTACAGAGAATGGCTGACAAGAATTATTACCAAAAACAGTTTTGTTAAAATTGCAATAGCAACTTCTATAATTGTTGTAATTTTTTCTTATAAGTTTATTTATGGAATAGTTATAGCGCCCATAGCTTCCAATAATATTTATGAACAGCAATACCAAATGCATCGTTTTATAGTTAATTATTATAAAAATTCTGTTTCCGTAAATGATCTCGGATATGTTTCTTATAAAAATGATTATTATGTAATGGATTTGGTTGGACTTGCTTCATTAGAAGCACTGAATCACCGGAGAGCGAACGATAAATCGGATTGGATAAACGCCATCTCTAAAGAGCACAATGTAAAATTTGCGATGGTTTATGACAGTTGGTTTCACCATATTCCTGCTAACTGGTATAAGATTGCAGAACTTTATCTTGGGAAGACAAAAATCTCTCCATCGGACACCGTGGTTTCATTTTACATTCTTAATAAGAATATTAAAGACAAAGTAATTTTCCAACTTGAAAGATATAAGCTTACTTTACCAAAAGATGTAAGGCTAAAAATTCATTATGAATGAAATAGGTAAATTATAATTTTATCTAAGGATTTATTATGAGTAAAAATCGAATGGAAGCTTTTAGTGACGGCGTTCTTGCAATCATAATAACAATTATGGTTTTAGAAATGAAAGTGCCGCATGGAACCGACTTTGCTTCTTTATCACCGCTGCTACCGGTATTTTTAAGTTACATATTAAGTTTTGTTTACCTTGCTATTTACTGGAATAATCATCATCATTTGTTGCAGGTAGTGAAGTATGTCAAAGGCGGAATACTCTGGGCAAATATACATCTTCTTTTCTGGCTGTCATTAGTTCCTTTTGTTACCGGCTGGATGGGAGAAAATAATTTTGCCGCTTTGCCTGTTGCTCTTTATGGTATAGTTTTGTTGTTTGCTGCAATTGCATATTTCATTCTTGTAAGAACTCTTATTTTCTATCACGGTAAAGATTCAACTTTGGCTGTTGCAGTTGGAAACGATTTTAAAGGAAAAATATCCGTAGTTATTTATGTTATTGCTATTCTGTTTTGTTTTGTTCATCCTTTAATTGCAGGAGGACTCTATGTTTTAGTAGCAATTATTTGGTTAATCCCAGATAGAAGAATTGAAAAAGTTATATCTGACAAATAAGTATTTAAGGAGAAACAAATGACTAAAGTTTCCTGGGGCGTTTTAAGTACAGCTAAAATAGGGACTGAAAAAGTGATTCCTGCTATGCAAAAGGGGGCATTCTCAGAGATCAGTGCAATTGCATCTCGGGACTTAAGTAAAGCAAAACAAATTGCTAAAAATTTAGGTATTCCAAAAACTTATGGTTCTTACGAAGAGTTGTTGGCTGATAAAGAAATCTCAGCAATTTACATCCCGCTTCCAAATCATTTACATGTTGAATGGACTATAAAATCATTAAAAGCTGGTAAGCATGTTCTTTGTGAAAAACCGATAGGAATGAATTACGATGAAGCTTTGTATTTACAAAATGAAATAAAAAAATTTCCAAAACTGAAAGTAATGGAAGCTTTTATGTATAAGCATCACCCGCAGATGCAGAAGGTAAAAGAACTAATAGATAATGATAAGATCGGAGATTTGAGAACTATTCACTCAATGTTCTCATATTATAATGACAATCCTAATGATATTCGAAATATGGCTGATATCGGCGGCGGCGGACTGTTGGATATCGGATGCTATTGTATTTCTATTTCAAGGTTTTTATTTGGTGAAGAGCCTAAACAAGTATGTGCAACAATAGAATACGATCCCAAATTTAAAACAGACCGTCTTGTTTCTGCAATATTAAAATTTGAAAGGGGAACCGCCCTTTTTACATGCTCAACCCAATTGGAATATCACCAGTTTGCAAAAGTTCTTGGGACAAAAGGAAAAATAGAAATTGAAAATCCTTTTACACCGCCTTTTGACAAAAATGAAAAAGTCATTATTAAACTGGGAGATAATATAGAAGAAATTATCTTTGACCCTTACAACCACTACACAATTCAGGGAGATATGTTTTCACAGGCAATTCTAAATGATACAGAAGTTTTCACTCCTTTTGACGATGCAGTTGCTAATATGAAAGTAATAGATAAAATTATAGAGAGCAATAAATCGGGTAAATGGGCTGATCTATAAGGAAATCATTACTTGTGCTTTATGATTATTTTTTTATTTTCCTAACTAAGAAAAATATAGAGACAGACTATTATGCAAGAGTTCTTAAACCAATCTTTTTACGGCAATACAGTTTACAATTACGCTGTTGCCATCGGCATTTTTATTATCGGAATAATAATCTTAACAATATTTAAAAAGATTATTCTTTCGCGTCTTAAAAAATGGTCTGAGAAAACAAAAACAACTGTAGATGATTTTCTTGTTGGAGGAATTGAAAAATCTTTAGTCCCGGTTCTGTACCTGGTAACTTTTTACATCTCAATTAAATCATTAACTCTTCCGGATAAAACTGTAACTATAATAGACAAAACACTTATTGTTCTCGCAACATTCTTTTTTATCCGGGTAATTACATCAACTTTAAAATACTCGCTCAATTCGTACGTTAAAAGAAGATCACCGGGAGAAGAAGATGCAGAAAGAAGACTAAAGCAAATCAATGGTATAACATTAATTATTAGTTTCGTAATATGGTCGGTAGGTTTTGTTTTCCTGCTTGATAATCTTGGCTTTCAGATTTCAGCAGTTATTGCAGGTCTTGGTATTGGGGGCATAGCTATAGCTCTTGCAGCACAGGCAATCCTCGGTGATCTCTTTAGTTACTTTGTTATATTTTTTGATCGCCCTTTTGAGATTGGAGATTTTATTAATCTTGGTGGCGAGTTCGTTGGAACAATAGAATACATAGGAATCAAGACTACAAGAATTAGAAGCCTGAGCGGGGAACAGATTGTTATTTCAAATACAGATCTTACAAACTCACGGGTTAGAAACTATAAGCGAATGGAAAGAAGAAGAGTTGTATTTAAGCTCGGTGTAATATATCAAACAACAGCAAAACAGCTTGCAGAAATTTCTAAAATTGTAAAATCAATTATAGAAGAGCAGGAAAATGCAACGTTCGACCGCGGACATTTTCAGAGTTATGGCGATTTCAGCCTGAACTTTGAATTTGTTTATTATGTTTTAAGCAGTGATTATAATAAGTATATGGATATTCAGCAGTCAATAAATTTAAAAGTCTATGAGGAATTTGAAAAGCGCGGGATAGAATTTGCATATCCAACACAAACCCTGTTTGTAAGTAAAGATGCATCAGAGGATAAGCCTGATTCAGTTTAAAAATTACCATTATATATTGATTCATTTATTCCTGTTTTTTACCTTTAAATCAAAATCCGAACTTAATTGAACATCAGAAAAAAGAATTTGTTTTGAATCTTTAGAAAGTTTGAATGCGGCGTTTAATTAAATTTCGGGAATTAGGTTTATTATTAATCCTTCTTTACTCTACACTGTCTACAGCTCAAAGTATTAATATTGAAAAATTTCAGTACCTCTCCCCGGTTCCAGGATCTAAGTTAAATTCAAAAGGAACTAATATTATAATTAAATCCGGTTATGAGTTTGACGGGCCCGAAGTCAACAATCTGTCTACTATTACAGTTACAGGTAATAAAAGTGGGAAACATAGTGGCAAAATAATCTTGGCTGAAGATAACAGAATTTTAATTTTTAAGCCTTATAAAAAATTCTCTGATGGTGAAATTGTAACTGTTCAGTTAAGCAATAATCTGAAAACAATTTCGGGTAAACAAATTCCAAATCTCAGTTATTCGTTTGAAACATCGGCAGTAGATTTAAATGAACAAATTAGGTCTGATCCTACCAAGTATTCTGAATTCTTAACTGCCGAGTTCTATGATTACAGGAATGAATATTTTCATAAAAAAAATAGATTTCAAAGCTCGGTGAAGAAAAATTATATAATCCAGACAGATTCTCTCCCGGAAGATTTTCCTGAAATTAGAGTTGATTCAATTAATAATCCTGCACCGGGATATATTTTTCTTGCCCCTTTTGGTTATCCTAAACCAATAGAAAGTACATATCTCATTATTACAGATAACTATGGAGTTCCCGTTTTCTATAAAAGAACCGGGGCAGAAACAACACACAATTTCAAAAAACAAGCAAGTGGGCTTCTTACTTATTTTCAAATCACGAAAGACTATGTAATGGACAGTTCTTACAACATTATTGATAGCCTTACTATGCAAAATGGTTATTCAACTGATTTACATGAATGTTTGGTTCTGGAAAACGGTTATTCTTTTTTGATGTGTTATGACCGACAGCATGTTGGAATGGATACCATAGTAGAAGGGGGAGATCCAAATGCACTTGTAAATGATATTGTTATCCAAGAATTGGATGAAAATAAGAATGTAATATTCCAATGGAGGACCTTGGATCATTTTAAGATTACTGATGCGACTTATGATGTTAACCTGACTGGATCCTCTGTTGATTATGCCCATGGCAATGCGATTGAGCTGGATAATGATGGAAACTTATTATTATCATTCAGACACCTGGATGAGATTACAAAAATTGACATTCAAACCGGAGACATAATCTGGAGATTGGGTGGAAAATATTGTGAAAACAATCAATTTACTTTTACCAATGATTCAATAGGTTTTTCACATCAACACGATGTTAGAAGATTGCCTAATGGGAATCTTACTATTTTTGATAATGGCAATCTACATAGTCCGCGTTACTCAAGGGCTGTTGAATATCAATTAGATGAAATAAATAAAACAGCAACTCTAGTAAGAGAATATAAAAATAATCCGGAAACATATTCGGTTGCAATGGGAAGTAACCAGAGATTGGATAATGATAATATGTTGGTGGGATGGGGCTTGAACAATAGCCCACCTACTATAAGTGAAATCACACCTGCCGGAGAGGTTACACTTTATCTTAGCATTCCCGACACATTGGTAAATTACAGAGCTTCGAAAACCCTATGGAAAACGAATCTTTTTACCACGAGTCCCGATACATTATTCTTCGGAAATGTAAACCTGAGTGATTCTTCAGTCCAGTACTTTGACATAAATAATAATTCCAGTCAAGAAATAGAAATTAATGGTTTGCTCAATAGGGATTCTTCTTACAAAATAATGGCATCTCTTCCAATAATAATTCCGGCATTTGGTGATTCAACCATAGGCGTGGTATTTAATCCAAGCGCAGAGGGAAACCACTTTGATGACCTTCATTTACAGTGGAATAGAACAAATGAAAGAATTGCCCAAGTTGTACCGATGAGGGGAACCGGCAAACCAATAATTCCGGTTGAGTTGACTTCTTTTACAGGTTCTGCCTCCGGTGAATCCATAATATTGAATTGGACTACCTCTACCGAAACAAACCTACTTAAATTTGAAATTGAAAGAAAAAATAATCAAACAAATTGGGAAACCGTTGGTTTTGTAAATGGTCATGGGACAACTACAGAACCTATTAATTATTTGTTTACTGATAAAAATATAGAAACCGGGACTTATTCTTACAGGTTAAAACAAATTGACTTAAATGGGGCTATTCATTATTCAGAAGTAGTTGAAGTTAAAATTACGTTTGCACTGAAATTTACTCTTCATCAGAATTATCCTAATCCTTTTAATCCTACAACAAAAATTAGCTTTACAACACCCGAAACAGGAATGGTTTATATAAAAGTATACGATATTTTGGGACGTTTAGTTAAAACTTTATTGAACAAAAGAATCCTAAAAGGAAATCACTATATAAATTTTGACGCAGAAACTTTAGCTGGCGGAGTTTACATTTATACTCTTAAAATAAATAATTACTTTAATTCAAAGAAAATGATCCTGTTAAAATAGGGACTTTATGATATATAAAATTCTTCCTGTTTTGTTTTTCCTTACTTCCGTTCTTTTTTCACAGCAAGATTATAAACCATGGATTGAGGCAGAGAAAGAACAATATAAAAAAGCAATTGAACTTTCGAAGATTCAGTATCCGGGCGATTCCCAAATTGATGTTACTTATTACGGTCTGAATTTAACTGTCACTTCTAATCCAAACTATTTGTCTGGAAATGTCACCATCAATATCAAAACCGACACAGATTCACTAGATAGTTGTTATTTAGATTTGAGGAATGCACTTTCTATAGATTCCCTACTTCTAAATGGTTTGCCCGCAACATTTAATCATAATAATAACAAAATAAATATTCCGTTAGACAGTACTTACACAAAAGGAGAAACTTTTACAGTCAAGATATATTATCAGGGCGTTCCTGGTTCGAGCGGATTTGGCAGTTTCGAATTCGGTTCACATAATGGAACAACTGCAATTTGGTCATTGAGTGAACCTTACGGTGCCCCGGATTGGTTCCCCTGCAAAGATTCTCCTGCTGATAAAGCAGATTCATCCGATGTATGGATAACTGTTGGTGACAATCTTACCGCAGTATCTAACGGAACTCTTAAAAGTGTTACTGCGGGACCAAAAGGAATACACACTTTTCACTGGAAAAATCATTACCCGATTGATCATTATCTAATTTCACTAGCCATAACTAACTATTACGAGTACGATACTTACTTCAAATATAGCAAGAAAGATTCGATGCTTATTTCGCATTTTGTTTATCCAGAGTCTTTTAATTCAATCAAAAAATATCTTGATGAAACTGCAGACATGTTGGAAGTATTTAGTGACAAGTATGGATTGTATCCCTTCATTAATGAGAAATACGGTCACGCACAATTTGGATGGGGCGGGGGAATGGAACATCAAACCTGTACTTCTATTGGAGCATTTGGGACAGGAATTATTTCCCATGAGCTTTCTCATCAATGGTTTGGAGATAAAATAACCTGTAAAGATTGGCATCATATCTGGCTTAACGAAGGCTTTGCAACATATTCCGAAGCAATTTATATAGAAGCAAAAGGCGGGCGCTCAGCATATAATTCACAAATCCAGAGTGAGATGAATAACGCAAAAAATGCTCAGGGTTCGATATGGGTTCAAAACATCTCGAGTGTAAATGAAATTTTTAACGATGCGCGTTCCTACTCCAAGGGAGCTTGCGTCCTTCATATGTTAAGGGGAATTGTTGGTGATTTAGTTTTTTTTAATATCATGAAATCTTATGCAACCGATTCATCACTCTCATACGGTGTTGCTACGACTGAAGATTTTCAGGCTGTTGCGGAGAATGTTTCGGGAGAAAATCTAGATTATTTTTTCCAGGAGTGGATTTATGGAGAAAATTATCCTCAATATACTGTCAGTTGGAATAAAAGCCAGGTAAGTGAAGATTTGTATAAAATCAATTTAAATATTGAACAATCAACAAATAAAAATCCCTCTTTTTTCACTATGCCGATAAAAATAAAAATTAATACCACTCTTGGGGATACAGTAGTTACAATATTCAACAATGCTCAAAAACAGAATTTCGAGTTTGATGTATTAGGTAATCCTTCATCAATCAATTTTGATGACGGTAACTGGATATTAAAGAGTTCGCAAACTACTGTTACAGATGTTAAAGATTTATCATCGTCTCTTCTTCAGTATAATCTCGAACAAAATTATCCTAATCCTTTTAATCCATCGACCATAATTCGTTTTCAGATACAGACAGCAGGTTTTGTAACATTACGGATTTATGATATTCTTGGCAGAGAAGTATCTACCCTTGTAAACGAATATAAGCCCGCCGGCAAATATGAAGCTGAATTTCATCCATCAAATCTATCAAGCGGGATTTATTATTATTCTCTCACGGCTGGAAATTTCTCTAAAACACGAAAGATGTTGTTTTTAAAATAGACTTTCTTGAATTAAAAAATTTTACCTACGATTGTGCAGATCAAGAATCTGGCTCGCCTTTGTTTTATATAAAAGATGATATAGAACATCGAGATAAGCATTGAGTTCTTCCATCTCAATATTTGTTGTAAACTTCCAAAAACCATAGATCTTTGCAAGTGATAAAAGATTATTAGCATACAATTCCCAGTTATACGCTGAATCAACTCTCTTTATTGCCCTGGAAGAAATTTCCTCCCAGGCTTTAGAATCTTTCTTACATGATTTTAAGAAACTGAGAATCTTTTTTGTTGTTTCAATATTGTTGATCGGATCTATGTGAAAACCCGATCTGCCATCCTGTATTATCTCAAGCGGACCTCCATACATTGTTGCAAAAACCGGAAGACCTGATCGCATTGCTTCAAGTACAGTCAAACCAAATCCTTCAAACAAAGCCGGCTGAACAAAAATGCCTTTATGATCAGCAATTAACCTGTAAACTTCTCCTGATTGATCTTTTCTGAAAAGTTTACCAATCCATCTTATTTTGCTATTGAGATTGTACTTGTCTATAAGACCATGCATAATCTCTATTTCCTTACGTTCTTCGTTATCCGCTGATTTGTTTGCATCGACATTTCCGGCAACTATAATGAGGTTGGCAAGCTTCTGCATTTCTTCATTTTCACCAAACCAGGTTACAAGTGAAGTCAGATTTTTAATTTTATCTAATCTTGCCATTGAGAAAATCGGGATGAGATCAGGGTTTTCAAGATTTCCCACTACATCGGGATCCTCGGCATTTTCAAAAATCAGTTTATGAAGTTCTTCCCCTGTTTCTTTAAGCCGATCCTTCTTTTGCGTATATGGGAAATATACTTTTGTGTTTACGCCCGGAGGAACAATATTAAACTTTGGATGAAAAAGATTTATTCCTCCCGTTACGCGGTAAAGATCGGGCATAGTAAAAGTTTTATATGATTCATATTGCCCGATACTATCCTCGGTTCCCACAATTTCCTGGTATGACGAGGTAATAATAAAGTTTGCAGCATTCATTGCCAGAAGATCGGCTGTAAACTGAATTGAGAAATGATATTGATCTTCATGGTTTCGCCAGTATAAACCGCTGTACAAATATTTACTTTTCTCAAGGGCATGCGCAATATTACACTGGGTTACTCCGAATCTCTTTGCAAGCATATAGCCGACCATATTACCATCGGAATAATTGCCAATTATAAAATCCGGTCTTTCACCAAACTCTGCAAGAAGCTCTTTATAAGAATCCTCGGCAAAGGTTTCCAAGTAGGGCCATATTTCAAATCTTGAAATCCAGTTATCTGTTACCTTTTTATTAAAGGCTCTAAACGGCACACGGAGTATCCATGAATTTTTAGTTCCATGAACCTTTTCTAATCTTTGATTACACTTTGTTCCTTCAGAGTTCGGAATAAGCCGCGTTAAAATTATTATTTTGGGTTTAGCATCAAGTCCGGAATCACTTAAAGATTTTGTGATGGCTTTCTCAAGAGCCTTAACCTGATCGAGAATATACACAACCTGTCCGCCTGTGTCTGGCTTACCAAGAACACCTTCCTGACCAAAGAAACCATGAGGAGATACAATAACAATGTTAAATATCATTGGTATACGTGAAAGAAATTCCCGTAATGATAAATGATCCGGAGATTGCATTATTCTATCTAAAAGTTCGAGGCTCTCACTGATTTTGCCTGCTGTATTTCCAAGTCCGCGTTCAAAGCCAAGTTCCTGAAGAGAATGCCTGATATTTGCATAAGGCTCTTTGTCGGGATACTTCCTTAACATGACCAGAGCTTTATCTATACTGCTGCTAAGTTTCTCGGGATTATCTATTCGTCCGTTAACAATGAGTTGCTGGTTTTTATATTTATGAAGAAAAAGAAAATCGAACAGAACTTTACTTAACTTTTCCGGGTTGGTAAACATCGTGCTTGATAAATAGCGATTTAAATATTCTACACCTTTGCCTATACTTTTTGATTCCCGAATGCTAGGGAATTTATCGTAAAAAGTGCTGAAGTTTAACGAGAGAAGATCATTATTGGTTTCGGGATTAACGAAAAGTTCTTTCACTTTAAGATATTCAAGTGCGCTTATTTTTTCATAATACATCTCTTCAATATTAAAGAGATAATACTCCGATAAGCCAATCTTTTCCCGGAATTCAAAATAAACATAGTTGCCGAAGCAAACCGATTCGGTTGTCTTTTTTAATACCTCTTCAATTGCCTTATGGTTTCCTTCTTCATCTTCTTCCTTAAAGGAAATAAGCATTTCAAGAAGGTTACCTTTTACAAAAAGTTTATGTTCAGAATTAAAAACCTTAGTAAGATAACGGAAGAAATCTTTCTTGTTTTCTTCAATTAAAGAAACAACACTTTCACTCACTGAAATTTCCTTTTTCATCTGTTAAAAATTTATAATGATTAATTCCATCAATAATCCCGCCAGCGTAATTTTTATCTGAAAAATAAACTCTTTTGCTCTCTCTTAAAGAATCAAGTTCGTGGCTGTAATTGCCAACTACAACTCCAAGCAATTCTCCCTTAAGCATTTCTTCATCATTCCCGGAATCTCCTGCAACAAGTATGTTTTCGTAAGGAATATTCCATCTGTATGACAAATATCTAATCGCCTTTCCTTTAGACGCTCTATAAGGAAGAATGTCCAGGTATTGTCCATGACTAAAAATAATATTCGCTTTAATTTTATTCTTTATAAGAATTTCTTTTACTCTCTCCAGATTACCATAATCCTCAAAAGTGTAGTAACTTATTTTGAATTCTCTTTGTCCATCTTCTTCCTGTAGCTGCAAAAAATTAAAATCTTTCAGAAGATGAAAAATTTTTTCTTTGCTCCACTGATGATTTATATGGGCTTTCCAACCTTTTGAATAAATGAGTTCCCCTTTATAATTATAATATATTTCTGAACCAACAGAAGAAATAATAACAATGGGATGCATAACATTATATTCTTCCAGAACTTTGAAAGCGGAATCAACGGTCCTGCCGGTTGCAACTGCAAAGCCAATATCTGAACTTACTTTATTTACAATCTTGTTGAATTCAATGAGCGAATTATCATCTCCAAGCAAAGTATGATCAATATCTGAAACTATAAGTTTTTTCATATCCAGAAGCTTCCTCCCTATATGACCGAAGCGATTCGGTTTTTCTGTTTCTTTTGAAAAAATCTTATTAAGTTCATCAATATATTTATCTGTATGTGCTTTCCATGTATAATACTTTTTCACATTCTTCATACCGTTTTCTGAATATTCTTTCCATAATTTTTTATTATCTAAAATTTTATTTAATGCCTTAGAAATGTTTTTGTAATCCGTTACATCGACAAGAATTCCATTTCTACAATTTGCAATAATGTCTCTTGGTCCGCCATCATCAGTTGCTACAATTGGCACTCCTGAAGCCGCTGATTCAATTAGTGTTAGCCCGAATGGTTCAGTAAGAGCAGCATTAACAAATACGCCTCCTGTTTCTGCGGCAATCCTATATAATTCGGGGACTTCATGTTGAGTATCATGTCTCTTCGGTATTGCCATTTTCCCGTAGAGATTATACTTATCCATCAAGAGAAGAATTTCCGTTAATACTTCTCGTTCATTGTCAGGCATAGTTTGTATATCTTTTCTAATGCCCGCAAAGATTGCGAGGTTAGCTTTTATTCTAAGTTCTTTATCTTCACCATAGGCAGTAATTAAACCGGAAATATTTTTCCTTTTGTCAGGCCGGCAGAGAGTAAGTATTATCGGTTTATCTATCTCCATAAAGAACATATGCAGTTTTTCACTTATTGATGTAATTGTTTCTTTAGTTTCCTGATCAAATGGATGTTCTTCGTTATAAGGGTAAAATTTTTCAATGTCAACCCCGGGAGGAATTACTCTGAATTTAGAAGCCATACTATCTTTATACTCACCATATTGTTCTTCGATCTCCTGGCTGGTGCTTGTTACAATCATATCTGCATAATAAATAACAGTTTCTTCCACATCTATTCGATGATGTATTTTATATCTCTTTTCAATGTCTTCCATTTCAATTCCATCACCTAGAAGTCTTCTTAATTTAGCTCTTCCAAGAGAATGCCCGGTCTGAACAAAAGGAATTCCAAAGAATTTTGTTAATTCCGAACAAACATATCCTGCATCAGCATAATGACCATGAATGACATCCGGAAGTCTTCCACCCGATTTAATATGCTTTATACATTTATCAATAAACTCTTCAAGATGATTCCAGAGCAACTCTTTCCGTATATATTTTCCGCCACCGGCTCTTATCCTAATAATGCTGAATTTATCATTTATCTTTTCCTCGAGCTTTGAATAATCTTCCGAAACATTTTTATCTTTTATTTGCCTAGTAATTAATTCTACTTTTTCAATTCTTGGATCTTCGCTTAAAGCTTTACCAAGTTCTAAAACATACTTTATCTGTCCTCCTGTATCAGCATCTCTGCCGTATTCAACATTCTCTGACCTGATAAGCCCATGAATGCTATATAACTGTATATAAATTCCTTTCTTATTAGTGATCATTTTGTAATTGCCAATTTGAATTTTTTATATATGTCGTCATCTGCGGGAAGTGCTCCTGTTACCTGCACAATCTCACCAGCAAAATCATTTGCCATTTTATTAAGTTCGTCCAGACTCAATTTATTTAGATATCCCACACAAAGAATCGCAGCGAATGCATCTCCCGCGCCTACCGTATCAACAGGTTTTTCAATAGAAGCTTTACAATAATTTACTTCGTCTGACCGAAAAAGGTAAGAGCCGCTTTCTCCTTTAGTAACACAAAGCATATCAATGTTAAAGAGTTCCTTCAGTTTCAACGCAGACTTTTCAAGATCATATTCATCAGCAAGAAAAAGTTTATTAAGAAGAATAAGTTCATCTTCATTAATCTTTAACACATCAGAAGTTTTTAGAGAAAGGTCTATTATTTCTTTTGTATAAAACTTTTGCCTGATGTTAAGATCACAAAAGAACTTTACTTTTTTACTAAATAAAGATTGAATGGTTTCTCTTGAAACGGTATTTCTTTGAGCGAGAGTTCCAAAATAAAGACAATCGCAACCGGTAATTAAATCATCAATATTACTTTGAGGCTTTATAAAATCATAAGCACAATCTTCTTCTATAACCCAGTTGGGAACTTTGTTTTCATTTAGATTTGCCGTCGCTTTCCCGGTGGGATGGTAATTATCCATCTGGATAAATTCGGGAGATATTTTCTTATTCTCCAAAAAATCTAATATCTCTTTCCCGTTTTCATCGTTGCCAATTCTGCTAATAAAATTTCCGTTCCCGGAGAGCTTGGTAACGTGATAAATAAAATTAAACGGTGCACCGCCAATTTTTTTACTGTTGTCATAAACATCAAAAAGAATTTCTCCAATAGATGCAATTGTGGGCATAACTCTGCTTTGATTATGAGAAAAGCTAACATATAATAATATTTTTAATAATAATAGCAAATTAAAGACTCAATTTTTATATATCCAACTATTTGATTTCACTACAATTAACTAATAGGAACGAATCTTTTCGTTGCCGTTCATCATATTAATTTTTGGTTACAAAGAAAAAATAATTATCTTTTTTTCTTAAAAAAATAAGGTGCAGTAATGATCAGAAAAACTTTTAATTTAATAATTATCACTTTGGTTTTTGCTTTTCAATTTAGCTTTGCAGGCAATAAAATTGACGAAAACAAAAAATCACAAAACCCATTTTTAAATAGTTTTAACACCCTCATAGACTATAATTCAATAACTGCCGATGAAATAAAATCTGCTGCAGATATAACTATTGAAAAAGCAAAAAAATCTTTGGAAAATATCTACAACATAAAAAAGGATAAACGCACTTTTGAAAACACAGCTCTGGCATTTGATAACATTTATGATGATTTAAATAATGTGCTTGGACCTGTTTATCTAATGGGAAACGTTCATCCTGATAATGATATAAGAAACACCTCAAATGCTGAAATTGGTGAGTTTAGTAAATTTTTTAATGAGTTAAGTCTCGATGAAAAACTTTACACGGCTTTTAAGGATTATTCAACTTCAGATGAAGCTAAAAATCTTACAGGCTATAAGAAGCGGTTTGTCACAAAAACTGTCGCCGATTTTGAAAGAGATGGTCTTAATCTTTCTCCTGAAAAAAGGAATGAGCTTAAGACTCTCCAAGATAGCTTATCAAATATGTCAATTGAGTTTTCAAAAAACATAGCTGAGGTTAATGATTATCTTATTGTTGATGAAGCAGATATACAAGGTTTGGATGAAGAATATAAAGCCGCGCATAAAACTAATGATGGCAAATATAAAATTGACCTGAGTTATCCTTCTTATTTTCCTTTTATGAAGTTTTCGACTTCAGAAAAAGCCAGGAAAGAACTTTACATGAAGTATACGAACCGGGCTGCTGATAAAAATATTACCCTTTTACGTAAAGTCCTGCAAGTAAGAAAAGAGATTGCAACTTTGCTCGGTTATAATTCCTATGCTGAATATGCAACTGCAAACAGGATGGCAAAAAATCCTTTAACTGTCTGGAATTTTGAAAACAATCTTATAGACAAAGTAAAAGAAAAAGCGAAGTACGATTATGATGAATTACTGAAAATTAAGCGTGCCTATTTAAATGATCAAAACGCAAAGACAATTCAACCCTGGGAAGCCGGATTTTATAATGATCGCCTATTAAAGGAAAAATATCAACTTGATCAAAATAAGGTTAAAGAATATTTTGAATTGAACAACGTGCTTGATGGACTGTTCCTTGTCGCTCAACAATTATTTGATGTTAAATTCAGGGAAATAAAAAATCCTTCGGTCTGGCAGAGCGACGCAAGATTATTCGAAGTAATTCAGGATGGAAAAGTAATATCACATTTTTACCTCGACCTTTATCCGCGTGATAACAAATTTTCACACGCCGCTTCTTTTCCTATGATAAGTGGGAAATTAACAAAAGATGGATATCAAATGCCCGTTGCAGCTTTAGTTTGCAACTTTCCAAGACCTGCTGAAAACCAGCCTTCTTTGCTTCTTCATTCAGAAGTTGAAACTTTTTTCCATGAGTTTGGACATATCTTGCATAGCATTCTTACCAAATCAAAGTTGGCAAGCTTTGCCGGAACTTCCGTATCCAGAGATTTTGTTGAAGCACCTTCCCAGATGTTAGAAAACTGGGTTTGGAACTATGATATATTGGTAAGGTTTGCAAAACATTATAAAACAAACGAGCCTCTTCCAAAATCATTATATGATAAAATGTACGCTGCAAAAAATGTTGGTTCCGGTTTGGCAACATTGCAGCAAATTTTTTATGGACTCATCGATTTTACATTAGAAGATAAGTATGATCCTTTCGGAAGTAAAACGACAACTGATGTTGTAAAAGAACTTCAGAATAAGATTACTTTATATCCTTATCTTGATGGAACACACATGCAGGCTGCATTTGGACATTTAATGGGATATGCTGCGGGATACTACGGTTATTTATGGTCAAAGGTTTATGCACAGGATATGTATAGCGTATTCGAAAAGAATGGTGTAATGGATAAAAAAACGGGGCGAAGATATCGTGACATTATTCTTGCAAGAGGTGGGGATGAAGATGAATTGAGCCTTGTCGAACAATTTTTACAAAGAGAGCCGAACCAGGAAGCATTTCTTAAATCACTTGGATTAAATGAAGTGGAGAATTAAATCGCTCAAATAAGTTCTCTGTTTTTAATCCCGCATAAGTAAATATGCGGGATTTTTTATTATTTAAATACTTATTTATTGATTGATTTTTTTTTACTAATTAACTTAATTTCATTATAACCAAAATAAAAAAGGAGATTTCGTGAGCAAGAAAATAGTTTCAATGAAAAAGAAAAAACGAATCGCTTTGATTGCGCATGATAATAGAAAATTGGATCTGCTCGAATGGGCAAAATATAACCGGGATCTTCTGGCAGAACATGAACTTTTCGGAACTGGTACAACAGGACAATTAATTGCAAATGAATTAAAGCTAAATGTTCACAGATTTAAGAGTGGACCTTTGGGCGGCGACCAACAGGTAGGAGCAAGAATTTCTGAGGGGGATATTGATTTCCTAATGTTTTTCTGGGATCCCCTCGAACCTTTGCCTCACGATCCGGATATAAAAGCTCTTTTAAGAATTGCTGTTGTTTATAACATTCCTGTTGCATGCAACCGTGCAACAGCAGATTTCATTATATCATCTCCACTTATGTCGGTAGAATATCCGCGTGAATTGATTGACTATAAAGAAAGAATTGTGAGACCGGATGGAAAGGGGATAAGTATAACATGAAGCTTTACAATTTAGGTTCCCAATCCAAACCGCCACAAGGTAGGTAGTCGCTGGTTGGATGTTCATCATGCTTAATGCATAATACTGCAGTTGGATCAAAATGTTTGCAGTTTGAACATAATGTGGATTCAATTACATTCTTATTTTTTTCTTCAAACCTGCGGTAACTTACAATTGCCGGATGAACTACAACACCGTATAAAACAAAAGGAACCATTATCCACCAAAGCTGATAATCAATATAATTCCTTAGTATCCAGATCGCCGGAATCGAAATTGCAAGCCTAATTAAAGTCCAAAAAACAATGTCTCCCATAATGAGAAATTTAATACTTTAACAGACAAATTGATGCAGAAAAGGAACTCTATTCAAACTAACCGTAAATACTGTGTGATTTTAATAAATATCTTCTTATTTTTGAATTTATTATTATATAATA
Source organism: uncultured Ignavibacteria bacterium (assembly GCA_963727535.1). Taxonomy (GTDB): domain Bacteria; phylum Bacteroidota; class Ignavibacteria; order Ignavibacteriales; family Ignavibacteriaceae; genus RBG-16-34-14. Next base: position 260,722 of record CAVSGR010000006.1, on the reverse strand, counting down.
AGTAGTTTATAGACGTGAGTGTATTGTTTCCCTGATTGTGAGCGCGGGTGGGCTCGAACCACCGACCTTCACCTTAAAAGGGTGTTGCTCTACCACTGAGCTACGCGCCCCAAAAAAATTAATGGCTTCAAATATAAGCAATTGGTTCTGTATTTCAAACTTTTTTGTTTTCTGTACTAAAAATAATAACTATAATTCTTAATAGGACTTTATGCCAAAAAATTCTAAAATTCTTGTTTGTGATGATGATGAAACTTTATGTTATTTACTAAAAGAACAGTTGCTTGAAGAAGATTTTTCTGTTGATGCTGTTTACGATGGCACTGAGGCTATAGAAACCATTAAGAAAAAACACTTTGATGTTCTCCTATTAGATTTAAATATGAAAGAAACCTCCGGGGAGGAAGTTCTTAAGTTCGTATCTGATTACAGTACTTCATTGCAGGTAGTTATTCTGTCTGCCCAGTCTGAAATAAAAAAAGCGATTGAATGTATAAAAATGGGTGCTTACGATTTTATAACAAAGCCTTATAATTTCGATGAGCTTGTCCTTACTATAAACCGCGCAATTGAACATAAAGATCTTTTAGTAAAAACAACGATACTTTCAAACCAGATAAATAATAAAGCATCGAGCAATATAATCGGCAATAGTGCTGAGCTTCAAAGAGTTATAAATCTCGCGAATAAAGCTGCGATGTCTGATTCCAGTATTCTTGTTGAGGGAGAAACAGGAACTGGAAAAGAACTGCTGGCAGAATATATTCATAAACACTCTGCCCGGGATGATAAACCATTTGTGGTTATTAATTGTGCTTCTCTCCCGGATCAGCTGATTGAGAGTGAACTTTTCGGACACGAGAGGGGAGCTTTTACAGATGCTAAAAGTACAAAGCAAGGTCTTGTTGAAATAGCGCATGGCGGTACTTTGTTTCTGGATGAGATTGGTGAATTGAGTTTGACTCTTCAGCCAAAGTTGTTAAGATTTCTGGAGAACGGAGAGTACAGAAGAATTGGCGGAGTAACAACATTAACTTCAAATGTTAGAGTGATTGGCGCAACAAACAGAAATCTTATTGAAGAAGCCGATAACAAAAATTTCAGGAAAGATCTTTTATTCAGGCTAAATGTTATTACTCTCACAATCCCTCCATTGAGAGACAGAAAGGGAGATATATTACTTTTGGCACATCACTTCCTTGGAGTTAAGTCTCCTATAAGAGCTCCTAAAAAACTATCTCAAAGAGCGGAAGAAGCATTGTTGACATATTCTTTCAACGGAAATATTCGAGAGCTTGAACATATAATTGAAAGAGCAATCATTTTTGCTGAAGGTGAATATATTCAGCCTGATGATTTAAGCCTACCCATTGTAGGAACTCAAAGCAAATCAAGCCATTTTTATGACGATAACGGAAGTTCTGATGAAATTATGAGCATGGAAGAGATTGAAAAAAAACATATTGCAAGAGCGTTAAGCTTTTTCAAATGGGACAGGGCACAGACAGCTACCCGGCTTGGAATAAGTCCCAAAACACTTTATACAAAAATTAAAAAGTATGAAATCAAACAAGAATAAATGCTCGAAAAAATCACCTCAAAACATATCCTCAAGGAAATACTAGATACCGACGACAATGCTTTCGCAATAGCTGATAAAAATCAAAAAATCCTCTGGTTTAACAAAAGCTTTAAGAAAGTATCCGGCATTAATAAAATAAAGGGAAAGAATTTTTCAACTCTTTTTCATCATTCAGAGATCGAAACTTTGCTTTCAAACAAAAAAAAGACTTTTTCTTTAGAACTCCCCAACTCAGAAAAAATACTTTCAATTACTTCTCTTAGAACCGATAAGAAACTTGATGGATATCTACTGAAGTTAACGGCTAAAAATTCTGTTATGTTGGAATCTAAAGATTTGCAAAGTTCCGACACTAATGGACAGTTTCAGAAGGAACTTCAGGATATTCTTACACTTCTTGCCATAGAAACGTCTTTACCAAAAGCGACTAACGAAATTTTAAGAAAAAGTTTAAACCTTAGTGAAAGCGAACTAGGAATTGTTTTATTTATTGAAGATAAGAGGAAACTTTCATTTCACTATTATGACCCCGACAGTCATATTGAAAACATGGAAGAGGTTGAAAGAGATTTGAAGGATAGTTTTTCATTTATAAAAAAATGGCTGAGCCTAAACAAAAAGCCTCTCTTAATTGAAAATCTCCGGTCGAATCTCGGATATCATATTACCGAAATTTTGCGCTGTGATTATATACTTATTTTACCATGCTTTTTTGAAGATACTCTACAAGCATCTATCATTTTAGGTAAAAAGAAAAAATTATACACTCAACCAGAAGTAAAAATCCTTGAACAATTTTCTTCTCTTCTTGCTTTTGCAATTACAAGCATTACAACCCGGAAACTTAATACCGCACTGGAAAATAGATTGCTTCAGGCACAAAAACTTGAAACAATAGGAAAGCTCTCGAGTGGTATGGCTCACGACTTTAATAATTTGCTATCAAGTATTTTTGGAAGCCTTAATCTTTTAAAAGAAAGAGTTCCTCAGAATGAAAATGTTGTGAGGCTGCTCGACAATATAGAAAACTGTTCTATCCGCGCAAGAGATCTCACTAAGGGTTTACTTTCATTCGGGAAGCCAACTCCAAAACGAAAAGAATTAATCAAACCTAATTTTCTTTTATCAGAAATTTCGAAAGTTATTACACAAACTTTTCCAAAAAATATTACACTTAAACCGGAAATTCAGGAAAACTTGTATGATATACTGGGAAATGGAACTGAAATCTACCAGGTGCTTTTAAATTTATGTGTTAATGCCAAAGAGGCAATGGAGGGTAACGGGGGCATAATTTCTCTTAAAGCAAACAATATAACAATTGACAAAAATAACCTGATCAACTATCCCCTTCTTAAAAAAGGAAATTATGTTTGCTTTTCCGTTAAAGATAACGGCTCAGGTATTGATGAAGAAAACCTGCAAAAAATATTTGATCCATATTTTTCTACAAAAGTAAAGGAAACCGGCTCGGGACTTGGACTTTATGTTACTTATGGAATAATTAAAGCTCACAATGGACATGTCGATGTAACAAGTAAATTAAATGAGGGAACTCAGTTTGATGTTTACGTCCCGTCTTACGAACCGACAAAAGTTACTCCTACATCAACCACTGATAAAATTGTACTTCTTGCTGATGATGAAATAATGTTAAGGGATTTGCTCGCCGAACTTCTCGAATCAACTGGATACAATGTTATAAAAGTAATCTCGGGGACAGAAGCGTTAAAAGTTCTTACCGAAGAGATAAAGGTTGATCTAATAATCCTGGATTATAATATGCCTGAAATGAATGGATTGGATTGTGCAGCAAAAATTAGAGAGTTTAATAAGGAAACACCTATTATTCTAAGTTCGGGAAGTTTTGGCATGGATGAAAATACCGATATTAAAGGAAAGGGAATTAACAGTTTTGTTAACAAACCTTATGAATTCGATACTATGCTTTCTACGATCCAGGAACTACTTTAGGAACTTCCACAATATCGTCCTCGCAATCAATCATTTTAATATTTTTTACATAATCAGAAAAAACAGGTCTCTTAATTGCATTTAACTGGTTAAGCACATCACTAATTTCTTTAATCGCAGTATCAATATAATTCACTCTTTTTAAGAGAGCTTCTTTGGAAATTACATCTTTATTAATTTCTCTTTTTAATGCTGCCGACGAAAGGCTCATTAAAGTAAGTGGCTGTTTTATTTTATGATTGGCTGTGACTACCGTTGCGGAAAAAGTATTTTTTTGCTCTGCCTCAAGATATTTTTTCTGAGCTTCTGAAAGTTTAAGGGCTGAATTTACTCTTGCAAGTAGCTCAACTTTATTAAACGGTTTTTTAACATAATCAAAAGCCCCTGCCTCGAGTCCTTCTTTTGTATCATCTGCTCCGGCTTTTGCCGTTACAAGGATAATCGGAATGTTCACAGTTGAGGGGTTACTAACCAAAATTTTACAAACTTCAATTCCGTTCATTTCGGGCATCATTACATCAAGCAAAATAAGATCGGGTAATTCGCTTATCGCTTTGTTAATACCTGTTTTGCCGTCATAGGCAGTTAATATCTCATAGCCTTCAGTCTCAAGTCTATCTTGTAGAAGAAAGACATTTTCCGGGAGGTCATCAATTACTAAAATTCTTTTCACTTTATTGACCTGTTCCTATTTTAGTGAATAATTTTTCTATTTTAAAAGCCATTATAACAGCATTAACCGGCTTGGGAATATAATCATCAAAACCATGTTTAATGATAATCTCCCTGTCGCCAACCATTGCCTTGGCTGTAACAGCATACACAGGAATGTTTGCCCATTCCGGATTCTCTTTTATTTTTTTTAATGTTTGAAACCCATCCATACCGGGCATCATTATATCAAGCAAAATCAAATCCGGGATTTCATTTGCCAATTCCACTATACATTCCTCCCCGCTATTGGCTAGTGCTGTTTTACATTGACAAGATTGTACAATTTCATTAACTGTAAAAAGTGTATCGGGATCATCATCTACCAAAAGTACTTTCCCTTTATACTCGTTTTCATCCTTAATTTCTTCGGCTTCTGTAATTTCTTCTTCGCTTTCCTCCTCAACATCTTTATAATCTATATACTCTGTGCCTCTATCTTTAGCTGTAGAAAAATCTTCGTACATTTTTATTCTATCCCGCACAATTTTCAAAACATCGAGCGGGTGACCTTTTGACTTAACAGTTATTTCCTCCACAGTATTATTCAATGACGTTTTTTCATCCTCAGTTAGGTCCTTGGCTGTACTTATAATTATCGGGATATGACGTGTTTCTTTATTTGATTTCAACTTATGGGACAATCCTAATCCATCGAGATTAGGCATTAAAAGATCGAGTATTATTAAGTCCGGTTGAATTTCCAAAATTTTACTATATGCGAGTGTGCTGTCTTTTATATATTCAATCCTGAGCTTATCATTCTTAAATTCTCTGCGAAACTTCTCGAACTCCATTTCATCATCATCTACAATAACAATCTTTTCAATATTCTTCTTTGCAAGATTTTCAAGTTTTGCAAATGCAGTCAAAAGCTTATCGGAAGAAATCGGTTTAACAAAATATTCAAATGCGCCTAATCCATATCCGAGATTTTTATCTCCCATAACAGAAATTAATATAACCGGGATATCTTTTGTTGCAGGATGTTCTTTAAAATCTTTAAGTATATTCCAGCCATCCTTTTTCGGTAACATAATATCGAGCGTAATAGCAAATGGCTGAATCTTAATTGCCTTTTCCATTCCCTGTTCGCCATCTTCTGCATATACTACTTCATATCCCCGCGAGATTAGGTATTGACCTATTGTATATCTGATTTCAGGATCATCATCAATTATGAGAATAGGATGCTGCCTGTTTTTAATGAGAGTTTCCACATTAACTTTAGGTTCCTCAGATTTTTCAGCTCTTATATCCACAACTTTTAAAGGAACTGTAAAGGTGAATACTGAACCTTTACCTATTTCACTTTGTACTGTTATAGAGCCTTTTAGTATGTCGGCAATTTTTTTACATATTGTAAGTCCCAAGCCGGTGCCGCCATATTTACGTGTTGTGGTTCCATCAACTTGCCTGAACTCCTCAAAAATAATCTGAAGATTATCTTGGGACATTCCAATGCCGCTGTCAACAACATCAAACTTTAAAGTGTTGTCATCCGGAGCTGAAATCCCAAGTTCCACATGACCTTTGTCTGTAAACTTAACCGCATTTCCAAGAAGATTAATCAAGACCTGCGTAACTTTTCCTTTATCAGTATTCACATAAATATGGGTGTTCATATCTCTTTTAACCCTAAACTCGATACTCTTGTTATGCGCTAAAGGTGAGATCGCATTATCAACATCTTCAATAAGTTCATCCAAAATAATCTGGTCCTCGCGAACATCCATTCTTCCGGCTTCAATTTTACTAAGGTCAAGAATATCATTAATTAAATTCATTAACCTTTTTCCACTTTTAAGAACTACTTCGAGTCGCTCTTTATTTTTACCTTTAAGTGTGCTGCCTTCAAGAATCAATTCCGTTAACCCGAGAATGGAATTCATCGGTGTTCTAAGTTCATGAGACATATTAGCAAGAAACTGTGATTTCATTTTTGTAGATTCTTCGGCTTTTTCTTTCTGCTGTACCAGTTCATCTGCTTTGTCTTTTAATTCTCCATGCAGTTCAATCAGCTTTTCATTCTGCTTGGTTATCTGCTCGTTTTGTTTTTGATAATCATCATTCAGCTTTTTAAGTTCCGAAACAAAATTTTCTAATTGAACAAGTGCGGTTGCATTTGTCAAGCCGATTGCAAGTTGTTCCTGTATATTTGATAAATATTCTCTTGCTTCGGGTGAAGGCTTATCAAATCCCCCAAGCTCTATAATAGCGATAACCTTGTTGTTATAAATTACGGGAATTACTAATAGCGATCTTATTGCCAACGAAAGTGACCCTGTATTAATAACAGGAAGGAACTCTTCTGTATTTATTTCAACTGTTTCTCTGTCCTTTATAACGGTCTCAAAAAGCTCTGATTTATTGTTTGTTTTATGTTCTTCGCTAAGTCCATAAGAGCTTAAAAGAGAAATATTCTCTTTCTCAACAAGATAAAGAGCACCTATAGAGACTTTACAGGTTTTAATAATCTTACGAAGAGCAGCTTCCGAAATTTCTTTTAACGTAGGATTTTGATTTATCAGTGTTATAAACTCGGAATATTCTTGTTTTGCATTATGATTTTTTTCAAGATCGTCGAGCATATCATTAAAAGCACTTGCAAGCTCACCGATTTCATCTTTACTTTTTATTGTAATACGAGCCTTAAAATTTCCGCCTTTTGCTATCCCTGTTGCTTTACTTAATTGTGTAAGCTGCTTTCTGATTCTATCTGTAAAAAGAAATGTAAGTATTAACGAAAGAACTACACCCGCAATTCCCAAAATAATCAACATTGATTTCAGATTTGAACGAAGATCCGCCGCTTCACTTACAGTATTAAAGATTAAAAATTCTATCCCATCAGTTAATTCCGAAGAATTTGTACTCTTGTAAATCGTAGCAACTATATCGGCACGATCTGAACTCATGGTATAAAGTTCAAAATTGTTTTTATTCTTTAAATCTTTATATGCTTCATTTAAAGTATAAACGTAGTTCTGGTTATTATCCTGGTTAGATATTTCAACTGGAGTATTATTAACAACAACGGCTATCTCGGCATTTATTTTTTGTGAGACCCGGTTTAAAATTTCGTTAGATAAAATACGCCCATAGAAATATGTTTCCCCATTTTCATCCACATATTTTTTTACTATGGCGGAGGGATTGCCTGATATGAACTCTTTAATTGAAAAATTTTTTTGCGGTAGATAAACAAAATCTTTTGAATACTGCTTTGTAAGATTACCATCCCGTGAAGTTTCAAAAACAAAATCTATATTCTTTTCATTCGGTGGAATCGATGTGCCAGGTGGGTTTTTAATGGAGTAAAGAAAATCATCTTCCGTATCCTGCAGCATATCCCGGTAAGCATAAATAAAATCGTTTGCAGATCTAACGAGGTATTGCGACCTTTGTGAAGTGAGTGCGTTGTACATTATAGAATAGAAGGCAGCTGCTGAGCTGCCTATTATTAGCACTACAATCGCAAAATTAATTATAAGAATTCTATACCTGATTTTCATACTTATGTGTCTCTTTGCAAAACTTTTCTGATTGTAATGAGCAATTCATCAAAATCATAGGGTTTGCTGATAAAATCGCTTGCCCCCATTTTAGCTGAATCTATAGCGCTTTTAACATCTGCATAAGCAGTTAAAACTATTATCTTAGACTTAAATCTCCGTTCATTAAATTGTTTTAATACATCAAAACCGTCCTTACCCGGCATTTTAAGATCAAGTAAAAGTAAGTCAACTTCATTACCGGTGAGGTATTGAAAAGCATCGTCGCCGCTGTTGACATAGTCAACGTCGTATCCTACTTCAATTAACTCGTCTTTAAGTGCTGTGCACAGGTTAACATCATCATCAACTATAAGTATCGATTCCATAATTACAACTATTCATCTGTTGGATTTAATTTATAATATTTAATTTGATTCTCATGACTCTTTACTTCATCTTTTATCAGTGTCTTCGAAGTCTGACCAGATAATCTTTCTTGAAGTGTTGGTAAAATTTCAGCTTTAAGAAGTATAACAAGCTCTTTCTTATTTAGGACCTTGCTATCACTACCAAATATGTACCTAAGACCGAAGAACCACCAGGGTAAATCTTTAAGAAATGGAACTCCGGTACGATCTGATGTTTCTTCATTAACATATAAACCTCCAAGTACTACTTCTTCTCCATTTAACATCATTACCTGGGTTGTTGCGTTTGTTTTTCTAATTTCCGTTGTGATTTCACCTTGAACAAATGAGCTTCTTTCAACAAGTATATTTAGAAGCATATAATTAATATTGTCTTCATAATAAACGTACGGTGTTACTTCTATAATTGTACCTGTGGGAAAAAACTTTTCAATAACATTTCCCGCAAAGTCTTTTTGCTTTACCGAGAAATCGGACCCAACCTGTATTCTTCCCTGTTTACGATCTCTTACTATAATACTTGGGCTTGCTATTATTTCGCCGATATTTTCTTCTTCAAAAAATCTAAACATCGCCGTAGCCTGACCAAAGAAATTTCCCAGCTCAAAATCGGACGAAGAAGTCACATTAAAATCGGGTGGATTTTGGCTGCTGGATGAACTTGAATTATCGTTCGCGCTTGTACCTCCTCCTTTACTAACGGCTTCACCACCTATTTGCAAACCTTGATGTGACAATAAAACTTTCCAATCTATGCCTCTGTCCCTGGACTTGTTAACATCCATTTCAAAAAAGACTGCTGATATTTTAACATCTCTTGCAGTTATAGGAGCATAGTTATCTGATGTTTTATCCTCGGAAACATCAGCCTTTCTTTTAACAACAATGACATCTTCTTTCTCATCGTAGAGAAGTCCTTTGTACTGGACTAATACTACGAGAGCTTTATCGTAAGCCATGTTGTTTATTTCAATCCCAATGGGATCTTCAGAGTCTACTGTTGACACAATACGTTTTCCCGTAACGCTCTCGCTTATTTTACTAAGAAGAGATATCGCCTGGTTAAACGATACATTAGGAGATAGCGTTACAAGCTCATCGGGGTTAGTACCTCCCTTAAATTTCTTCTCAAGGTACTGTTGAGGGTACGCTTGAGCAGCCAGAAGAAGAATCACAAAAAGTGCTTTCATTGTTGTTTTCATTTTACTCTCTCAATCATTTTTCTTTTATTTTTTCATTTTCAAGTGCAAGCTGAACTTTTTCTATTATTCCACCCTTGTTTAGAATGAAATTAACAGTGTTCTTATCATAATCGATCTTGGTCAGGTAACCCAGATAGACCTGCTCGCCTTCATATACCAGATATGTATTGCCTTTATTATCGGCTACGAAAGCGCCTTCAGGAATAAGTGCAAGCAGTTTAGCTCCCTGAACATCAAGTAACATATCCGTATTGGGAGGTATTTCGTTTCTAATTGCCGGATAAAATGCATCGTATTCCGCTGCAGTTCTAAGGTTATTTTCAACTAATTTAGCTGTAGCAAACCTGTCGTTAGTAGAAAAATACACACCCACGTTCAGGGTGAATCCAACCAAAAAGTTAGGAATTCCATTTTCGTCTGTAACTACAAGATTATTCAGAGTTACATTCGTTATCTTCTTCAATTCCTTACTGTGTTCAATCGCATAAACAAGATTATAGAGATCGCTGTAAGAGGCTTTCCCGCTAAGTTTATATTCGTAATAGAGGAAATTTTTATCCTGATTTTGCGAAAGAAATTCAATGTTTATCTGGCTGTTTGGGGAATATGGCGCACTTACATTATTGATAAAGTCATAGAACTTTATCTGGGAAAGATTTTGTGGAATATTAAATTTCCTTGCAGCAAGAATCGAATCGAGTACGGTTGATCTCTTCAGAAGGTCTTTGTACTGTAGAGTTAATTGCTCCGTATTATAGTTGCTGGCTTTTAACTCTTCGAGTTTGTTCTTTTTCTCATTCAGTTTCCCTCTTTGGAAAACAAGGACATACACTCCGCTGACAACTACGATCAGCAGAAGTAAACCTACTAAGCCTAAAGTGCTCTTTAATTTTCTATTCATTGTACGTTCTTTTGATAGTTTGATAAATCAAATGTTAGTGCAAACTTGTATGTGTTTTTCTCTCTAAGAGCCTCATAATTAACGCTCTTTAGTGTAGCTGACTCTATTGAATATGCAAACTCTGATAATACCGCTCTTGAAAGGGCATATCCTTCAATTGAAACTGTATTCCCCTCGGTATGTGTAATTTTTGTCAACCACATATTCTTTTTACTTCCAATAAAATCTGACACATGTCTTAGAACTCCCTGCCATACTCCAGTACCTGTCGCTGCAGAATCTAATATAGCCTGTGTCTGATCGAACCCACTAATCTTTGTTTGAAGATCAGTTATTTTAGATAGAATTTCCTGGTTCTGCCGCATAAGTATTGTTTTTTCGGTAATTTGATTATCGAATAAATTCATTTCTTTCTGGTTTTCCATAATGTATAGAGTTATATAGAAAGTAGCCCCGAAAAGAACTGGAAGCATTGCGTATCCATGCCATCCGAATTGAAAAAGTTTTTGGTCCTCTTTTACGTATTTCGGCAGCAGGTTAATTCCTTTATGAATATTTTCCAATTCGTCGAAATATTCTGTCGCTACCGCAACAGGAACACTATATGAAGAAAATTTGTCTTTTTCTTCCTTCGTTAGTCCGCCTAAATCAATATCTCCAAATTCAATACGGGAAACATTGGCTTCGGGGAAAGTTCCATAAAAAGAAAGTATAAGATTTTCCGAGTCATCTTCTCCGCAAACAATTATATTATCGAGAGAAGAGATTCCTCCGTTCTCCATTTCAAGAAGTATTTTAGAAAAGTAAACATCATAGGTATGAAGATTCAGTGTGCCTATATCCAAAGTTGCGCCGATATGTTTTAAATTTCGTCCATGCAGAAATATAAGCTTGCTGTATTCTTTCCCAATATATACAATCAACGATTGGTCGTCTGGAAAAAACTTTTTGGCTTTTGCAACATAATATGCAAGAGAAATTTCCGCACTTTTAACAGCGGGAATTTTATAATGTCTTTTGCCATTATGACGGGCAAGAGAGTTAATCATGTTTATACAACCAACTTCGCCTCCTATAAATACAGACAATAAAGATTTGTCTGAAAGCTCAACATATCCAAGATTTTGCTTGTCTATAGTTACATTTTTAGACTCCTGAATATCCTCTATAATTTCCTGTGTGACTTTTGCAGAAGCAAGTTGTTTCGATCCCTCGTAAGCATGATAATGAAGTGCGGGTTCTGTTAGAGCAGGTATAAACAAACTGTTTTTAAGATTTATTCCTTCAAGATTATTTGCAAGGGTTGCAACTGTAGAAGCAGCCATCTTGTTTTCAAGTGAAGTGTCCTGGCTTTGTACCTTTTCAAGGTCTAGCTCATTACCATCAATATTTATGTTGGAAATACCTTCCTCAACATCGATAGTGGGTTGAACATAATCTACACTAGCAGTTCTTAAAACAGAAAGTCTGCCGTTAGCTTTAGTTATCACTGCTACTTTAGTATCACTACCTTCGCAGTATATACATACAAGGGGTTTCATTTATGCCGCCGTTAATAATTGTTGAATTCTTGTTTTGTTATTTGCGTATGCTACCGCATTTTCAAGAGAAATTTTCTTTTCCAGATATAACCGTTTCAGGTCCTGCTCCATGGTTATCATTCCCATATTGCCTCCCTGATTGATCATCATATAAATTTCACTTGTATTATTATTTTTGATTGCCGCCTTTACACTCGGAGTAGCAATTAAAACTTCTTTTGCCATTACGCGTTTTCCATCAAGACTTGGAATAAGCTTTTGCGAAACAACAGTTACTAGAACATCAGCAAGCCTGTTTCTTACACGTTCCTGTTCATTGGGATGCACTTCAGCTATTATTCTGTCTATAGATTCCGTTGCGGAAGATGTGTGAAGTGTTGAAAATACTTTATGACCTGTGTCGGTAACTTCCAATGCTGCCAGAATTGTATCGGGGTCTCTCATTTCACCTATTACAATTATGTCGGGGTCTTGTCTTAAAGCCTGGATAACACCATCTTTAAAAGTTAGGACATCGCGCCCCACTTCTCTGTGCCTGATAATTGAAGTTTTAGATTCATGAACATATTCAATTGGTGAGGCAACAATAACAATATGGCAAGGGTCAAAATTATTATGATAATCTATAAAGGCATCAAGAGTTGTTGATTTACCCGAGCCTGTTATACCAGTAACAAGAGACAAACCAAATTTGATATAATTATGGCTCATCATCTTAACTATGTTCGGGTGAAACTCAAGTGATTTGAGAGGTCTGATTATTTGATTGATAGCCCTCATGTTAAGAGCTATAGTATCCAGATCAAAGTAGGCATCTGCTCTAAATCTTGCATCAAAATTTTTCCTTTCATAATGGTACGTATAGCTGAAGTCCAGATTTCTTGTTAAAGCAAAATATTTTCTTTGGTTAGAATTAAGCAGATTAATTATTAAAATAGCAGATTCATCAAGAGAAAATTTGGGAAGGTCTTCAATTCTTTTTTTGTTCCCATATAATCTCATCCATATACTTCCATTGTTTCCGTGTCCTCCTACTTCAATGTCCGAAGCATCTCTTTCAATCATCCCGGTTAAAAACTTATTAAATAAATTTCTCAAGGTTATTTTATCATCTACAGAAAGATTGTCGATGTTCTCAAGAATATAATTTGCCCTATCGGGACCAGTATGAGAAGCCGGGATAGTTTTAGCAAAATTTTCGAGAATATTTTTTTCTTTTGTTATCGACACTTAATACAACCTATTTATTTTTTTTATTTTCTCTTTTTTTATAGTAATAATTACTTCCTTATTGGAAATATTACTCGTCTGAAGTACCAGCAATAACTTCTTCAATTGATGTTGTCCCTAATTTCACTTTCTCCAATCCTGTTTCTCTCAGATTCATCATCCCATCTAATTTTGCTTGTTCTCTTATCTTTTCTTCATCAACTTCAATACCAGATCGTACTATTATTTGTCTTATTGGTTTGGTAAAGTATAATGCTTCGTGAATGGCAATTCTACCTTTATAACCAGTATTATTGCACTTTTCACATCCTTTAGCTTCATATATAGAATAGTTCTTCCATTCGCCTGGATTAATTTTAAGAAGACTGAGCAAGTCATCATCAAGCTTTGATACTTTCTGTTTGCAGTTTTCACACAATCTCCTTACGAGCCTTTGTGCAACTATTATATTAATTGCATAAGCAATTAAGAAAGGTTCAATTCCCATTTTATAAAGTCGCGCTACAGCACTTGGGGCATCATTTGTATGCAATGTGGAAAATGTTAAGTGACCTGTATTAGCAAGTTTAATAGCTACTTCGGCAGTTTCTTTATCTCTCATCTCACCAACAAGAACTATGTCCGGATCATGTCTTAGTATAGATCTTATTGCTTGCTCAAAATTCATCTTATAACCGATCTTTAGCTGCCTTGCACCCTGGATAACATATTCAACAGGGTCTTCAACGGTAAGAACATTTACAGATGGATCTATTACCTGGTGAAGTGCAGCAACAAGAGTTGTACTTTTACCACTACCCGTTGGTCCCGTTAATATCACCATTCCCTGCGGCTGTTTAATTGCCTTTTCAAAAGCGGTGCGTGAGTACCCTGCTAATCCAAGTTTGTCAAGATCCTTGATTACTTTTCTATCATCAAGAATTCTTATTACAACACTTTCAAATTTATTTTTTAATTCTGTTCCAACTGTGGGAAGAACCGAAACACGGAACCTGATAATCTGGTCATCAATTTCTCTTTGTATAAATCCGTCCTGCGCCATTTCTCTTTCGAAACGGTCCATACCTTTAGAGCGGTCCTTAACAACTGCAACAACTGCTTCGGGTAATGTTCCCTCCTGTATATGCCATGGCTGAAGGTTTCCATCTATACGGACTAATATCTCGGTTCTATTTCCCGGCTTGGGAACAAAATGGATATCGCTCGCCCCCATTCTTACTCCTTCAAGAAGAGCCCCTTCAACAAGATTAATTAAAGCGCTTTTGTTTATTTCTGCATCAAGGGCTTCTTCATCAAGAGATTCATCTTGTTCAATATGAATTTCTGTGTCATCTGATTCCTCCATCATTTTCAAATAAACATTTTCCGGAGGAATAATTATGTTTACTAATTTTTCGTAATCTTTTTTCCTTATAAAAAGTACTTCGTATTTTTTTGCATTAAGCCCGAATGCAATTTTAGGTATGTTCCTGTCCGTTGGGTCTATCGCCGCGAGAATGAGTTTGTCTTTAACGCGCTCATCATACATAAAAGGAATTACTTTATGTTCGAGTATTTGTGCTTTAAGACTATCGGGAGCGTTTCCTACTAAATTTTTAAGGGCTTTTATTCTTTGTGGGGGTATCTCTTCAATAGCTACATCCAGTTCCCGGAAAGCATAAAGGATCGCTACTTCCCTGAATATAAGATCATGATCGAAACCGAATTCCTGAACTAATATCTGTGCAAGATTTCTTTTAATTTTACTTTTATCATTTGCTTTAGCCTGGAGAGCTTTTTCTAAAATTGTCCCATCAATTATTCCTTTCTTAAAAAGGAGATAACCGATTTTATCTGTCATTTCAAGATTAGTATCAATCATGCAATATTTCTTTCAACATAAGTTTGATTAGAGGCACCCGGTGTTTTGGGTCTTACTGTCGCTGTCTCGGCAGATACAAGAGTTAGCGCTATCATCACAACCATAATTACCATCGCTATTGCTACTTGTACAAACTCAATAAAATTTTTCAGCTTATAAACTGTTTCACTTTCATAATAATTGGCGAGCTGTAAACTTGTATTTTTCAGAGTTCCTGTTTCTTCTCCCGAATGAAGCCGGGAGAGAGTTGTCTCGGTAAAAACCCCAGTTGCAGTAAACGCATCTGTTATGCCTACACCTTTTTTAATCATTAGGGGAATTGCAATGTTTTTTACCCTTTCTTCAAAATATTTGTTTCCTGTTGCCTCGGCTGCTATTCTGATCGGTTCAATGCTTTCGGCTGAACCACTATAAAGAGTATAAAATACTCTGCAATAAACTTCTATAAGTGTTTTGTGAATTAGCGGTCCCAAAACCGGGATTCTAATAGTGTACTTATCAATTATATATCCACCCTTTTTCGACTTAGAAAAACGCCAGAATATGATTGGAGGAATAAAAATTACTGCAGCAACCAAAATTAAATTCCCCATGAGGAAATCACTTATCTTCAAAGTAAAGGCTGTCATCGGGGGTAAATCAACTCCGAATTTTACAAACAGCTTTGCAGTCTCCGGAAATATATATCCTACATAAAATAAGACTGCCAGGAAAAGAACAAATAATGTAACCGCCGGCGTAATAAGAGCACTTCTTAAATTCTTTTTGAACTCCTGTCTTCTCTCAAGAAATTTTGCAGTAGCTCTATATATCTCTGTCATGTTACCGCTCTTTGAAGCAAGCCCCAGCATATATGCAGCAAACTTGCCGAAGACACCTTGATACTTTAAGAAAGTCGCTTCACTGTCGGCTCCCTTTTTAAGATCGTTATTAATTTCCTTAAGTGTTTCCTTAAGAGTTTTATTTGCAGTATCATTTATCAGGAGAGTTAAAACCTCGCTGTACGGGAGTTTCTGTTCAAGCAGCTCGGCACTGATTTTTACAAACGTTACTATTTCGCTTTGCGGTGGTTTGGACTGAAAGTCAAATAATTTTTTATTTATTGATAAAACTTCAAATCCCAGTTTTGTTAATGCATCCTCAACTTCTTTTTTAGTAAATGCTTTCTGCTCACCTCTAACAGGTTTCTCTTTGCCTCGCCTGGCTTTGTAAATAAAAGCCGACTTTTTTTCAATGTCTTTTATCTTTAGTTGATTTCTTTCGGCAAGGCGATGAATTTTCTTTTTGCCCTCGTTGGCGGAATTAGCGGCAAGTGACCCGCTTATTGTTTGCCCGTTTACTTTTTGTGCCGTGAATTTAAATTCTACCATTATTTATCTCTTACTTTAAAGTTTTTATAATCGGTTCAATTCTTATTCCAAAAAAATCAATACTATAATTGCTGTTTTTGCATAGTATATGCGTTAATTCAGAAAGAATAACACTTAAAAGAAGTAAAATCTTTTTTGAAGGGTTTATGCTAGAAGTGCGCATCCCTTTTGAAGTGACGGGCACATTGTGTTTATATGATGTTTTTGAAGTTATAACAAAAAGGGGGGACTCTCTACTTTTTAGGATTACAAGTCTATAATATTAGTTAATATATTATTTAACTTTCGCCCGCTTCGGGGTATGTTTTACTTTTTTGATAACCGGCTTGCCAAGATCATATAAACTATATGGTGCAAGGTCTGCCCCATTCGGCCATACAATAGTACGAATATCCTTATCTACTCTGAATTGCATAAAAATATTTTTATTTTTTAACGGTTCAAACACTTCGCCATATAACTGATCTTTAAGATCTACGATTCGTTGCTCACCAGTACTAAATGTAACCTGAATCTTATAATCGCCAAGATATTTAGCTTCGGTTATACCTACTATTAGATAATTCATATTTTTTCTCCTATATAAGAGGCTTGATTGGTTTCAACGGTTGATCGTGGAGGCTGTTACCCATTCTGCACTATAGATTAGTTTATTGCAAAGCCTGGATTATTTCTTTATTACCCCGCAGCACTTTGTTTACTATAGTTTGAGAATCAACCTTCTTTTTTCTGGCTGCTTTTTGAATAAATTCAGCAACATCGTTATCAAGATAAATCGGAATATTCAATTGAATATTTTCACGATAGAACCTTCCTCTAATGCCTTTAGAAAAATTATATTCCTTTTTCATTTCTCACCTTGTGTTATATTGTTTTTCTTCTTTCTTAGTAGCCGGACGAGCTGAAATTATTCTGATTACACTTCCTCTGCATTTGCTTCCAGAAAAGTATGGACTACAACGATTGCAACATTATTGCTATCTTTTCCAATAGTTACCCATCTATCTTCTATTTCACTATGTGCTTTATCAAAAACAGATAACATAAATGGATCAAGAAATATTTCTGATGCGCGTTCGAAACCGATTTTATGCTTTTGAAAATTAGAATTTGCTTTTTTAGGATCCCATTCAAAATTGAACTGCAACTCTCACTACTCCTAATTTTCTGGCTATAAAGATCACTAATGTTTAACTTGCTTCAAACCTACATTATTTCAATCAAATTTACAATAACTGAGCAGCCAGGAAGGATAGACAAACCATACATTTTTTTTATTCAAAACAAAAAAGGCTGACAAAATTTATTAGGTTTTATCAGTCCTGATTTAGAAATTATATTAAGCTAAGCGCTAACGATACCCTAACCCCGAATGTTGCTCCTCTTTGGGGAAAATTTTGGTTTCCTGCTTGTTTTTTTAATAACCGGTTTGCCGAGATCATATAAACTATATGGTGCCAGGTCTGCACCATTAGGCCAAACAATTGTCTTCAGCAAATCATGAACCTTGAATTGCATAAAAATATTTTTGTCTTTTAACGGTTCAAATATTTCCCCCTGCAATTCATCTTTGAGATCAACTATCTTTTCTTCACCGTTACTAAATAAACAGTGAATTTTATAACCGCCTAAATATTTAGCGGCTTTTACTTTTATTAAATAATCCATGTACACCGCTTCCTATTCTAAAGGTTTAATTTTTTTAATGGGAATATCATGCAAAATTCTATTCCAGTTTTCGATTAATTCTTCTTTATGTAATTTAGCCCATTCAATTTTCAGTTCTCCACATTATTAATCACAGAATTATTCGTGTCCAATAATCTCGTTATTATTTAATTCAACAAGGTTATATTGATTAAAAAGTTCCTCTATATGTTCCATATTATTGAGAATCAGTTCAAATAGCTTTACATTTTTGATATTCCCAGTTGTAATTATGAGCAGTCTTTTGGGGTTGTTATGAAGATAGAAAGAATTTAAGAAATCCACATCTTTTGTAACAACAATTCTATTTTCTTGTTCCGCTGCTTTACAGATTTCATTGTCTGATGTTTTTTCTTTATGAGGCAAATCATCTGTATGAATAACATCGTGTCCTTTTTCCTTAAGCAGCTTTGAAAGCCTAAAAGGTAATTGAGCATCGATAATAAATTTCACGCAACAACTGCCCTTATAGACTTGACCTTAGTTAATCTTGAGGCAAACTGTAAGCATGCCTGTATATCTTCCTTCTCAATGGCAGGATAATCAGCAATAATTTCTTCTACAGTCATTCCGGCAGAAAGCAAATCAAGAATCATCTCAACGGGGTACCGCATATTACGAATGGCTAGCTTGCCATGACATATATCGGGATTTATTGTAATTCTATATAAGTAATTTTCCATTTCTCGCCTTATTTTTTATTTAAAGCTACATCTTTTCAAAAACACTTGCAATAGTTATTAAGAGTAGGACAGATGTTTAGTCATTAAAGTTTCTGCTTTATTTAAAATAAAAAAGGCTGATAAAATTTTTTATTCTATCAGCCTCTCAGGTTGTTAATTGGTTTTAACAAACTTACTTACATATACTAGTGTAGACCACTGTAATTTTAGTAGGTGTAACTGTTGCAGTGTGCTTGAATATTCAGTCCGGCATCGTTCTTTTCAGTTCCGGTACCAACTATTGTAACTAGTCTGTGGACCACTGTAGTAGTATGTATAGTACCATTTGCTGTAGTATCTAACTGAGTCGCTATAGTCCAACCAGTAAAAGTATTTCCACCGCCGCCCATTGAAGCTAGGTTTTTTATAATATTGCTGTGCCATTGCGCCGAGGTTATTCAAGTCCGATACTACACCGTCCCTGTTTGAAGAAACTGCATTAGCGTTAAACAAGTTGATACCAACTACTACTGCTATACCAACTACTATAACACCAAGCACGATTAAGAGAAGTTGTTGCTGACCCATTATAGATCTCCTTTATTTGTTTTTAGTTTATTTAGATTTTTTGACTTCAGTTTCCTGTTAATCAAACCTTATCTTATTATCATCGTTCGATAATTATTTGATGTAACTGTTGTCTTTATCTGTATCGAATCAGTTCCTGTTACTACCTCAGTTCCCGTGCCAGTTATTACGACACTGTCTTTAAACACAACTGCTTTATAACTTCCATTGACTGTAGATCGCAGTTCAGCCGGTACATCCCAGCCAACAAAACTTTTTCCGCCTCCTCCAAATGAAGGTGGACGTTTATAATATCCAATTGCAATTGAAGCTATATTAGAACATTCATTCATTAGAATATCCCTTTTAGAATCAATTGCGTTTTGTCTGAATAGCTGTATTGAGATGGCAATAGCTATTCCGACAATAATTATTCCCAGCACAATGAGTAATAGTTGTTGCTGTCCCAATATTTACCTTTGCAATTTTTGTTCGGTTAATAAATCAAAACCGTTTCGGTACACTTGTAAATTTTACTTTACCATTTAATCCTGGTCTTGTAAAATTTTCTCTGAAAGTAATTTTTTCCAACTGAAACTGTTTTAATTATTTTCAATACAATTTTTTCAAAAAACAACATTCTAAAAATTCTTTACCTATAACGTAAAAAGCGTGCCAATAAAATTGAGCCTCTCAATAACTACCAGTAATTCAATATCAAAAAGAATGGAGGTAATTTTTTTAGCAGGTTTTACTTCTCAGTTTATATAGCTTCGTAATATTTACCATAGAGAAAGTCATATGTTTACACAGGGTTTCTTATCCTACTAAAAAAGTTAAATGAGCAAAGAAATGTTTTTATATGTTCGATCACCAAATTTCACAGATTATTCTTGATGTTAAATAAAATATCAAATACCATTGTGTCAATAACTCAATTTCATTTCATACGTGAAAACTGTTGTCCAAAAGACTCTGCCAAAGGCATTCCTACGAAACTTCAGAGAAACAGTTACAAACGTTTATCTTCTTTTCATTAACACTGGGATTAAAGGACTGTTGCAGCAACTTGAAATTCTAAACCTTGAGTTGACTAGTCAACTGGTTTAAATAATAAAAGCTTTCTCGACTTTAGCCGCATTATTTATTCAAATAATGCGACTAAAGTCGGGTAATTGGCTCTTATTTAAACCAGTTGACTAAAGTCAACTGCAATGTTTAGAATTTCAAGTTCTGCAACAGACCCTTAATCCCGGGGTTAACAAGACTATAAATCCGGCTAATAACAGTTTTAATTTATCTGCCTATGGCAGACGGTTTCAAACCTACCTGCCGATAAACAGACCTAAACTCTTAAAAATCTAAATTGCTAAATCTGTTTTAATTTTATATGGTTTTCTCAGTCTGCGTCAATAAAGAAACCACAACGCTTCGTTTTTAGCTCAAATTCTAAATTATATTATGGAATTGTCTTTGGTTAAATACCTAATAATGCCTGGCATGAATAAGGGTTACTCTCTCAATCTTCATCCAGGAGGGAAACGCCCGTTTAACGGGCGTTTTCTCTTTTAAGAAATCTCTTCTCGTTATCATTAATAATCTCAAGTCGATTCGCACGTTTTTATAAACCGTTGAAACGGTTACTATTCGCTGTATTTTCTTATTAACCCACGGCTTAAGCCGTGGGTTAACGATACAAGAGCCTACACTTTAACCGTTTTAACGGTTTCACTTAACCAATAGAATTGTGACTCAACTTCATTAATAATAAAAGAACTATTTTCTGATTGTGGAACTGTTTTCTTTTTCAATTTTCTTTTTCTCTGGCTTAATACTTGTCAAGTTCAATCCAAAAATCAACTATTGTAAACAATGATCCGGTTGGAAAAAATAGAAATAAAAAAAGAATGGGTAATTGCTTCTCTAACCTTTCTCTATCTATTAATAGTATTTATAGGTGCATGGCTTTCTGATGACTCATATATAACCTTCAGAACAATTGACAACTTTATAAAAGGTCATGGTCTAACGTGGAATATCGGAGAAAGAGTCCAGGCATATACACATCCTTTATGGATGTTTCTTCTCTCAGGATTTTATTTTATAACAAGAGAAATCTATTATACCAGCATAATCATCTCTATGCTTATTTCGGTATGCGCTGTATGGTTGTTACTTTATAAGCTTTCGGAATCGATAATTAATTCTACCTTAGTAGCACTTATCCTGATTTTATCAAAAGCATTTATTGATTTTTCGACTTCGGGGCTTGAAAATCCTCTGACACACTTGCTTATAGTCTCATTCTTTATTGTTTTCTTTAACCAAAAGAAGGGGGATAAAAAACTACTGGCGCTTTCAATTATAGCGTCGCTTGCTATATTAAACAGAATGGACACTATCTTAATCTTTATTCCCTCTCTTGCTTTTATATATTACAAAGAAAAAAATTATCTAAAAGGATTGCTAATCATAGCAAAAGGATTTCTTCCGTTTATTATATGGGAACTCTTTTCTCTTTTCTACTACGGATTTCCTTTTCCTAATACAGCTTATGCCAAGCTAAATACGGGCATTCCCCAAATAGAGTTATTCCACCAGGGATTGTATTACATTATCAACTCGCTATATCTAGATCCATTAACTATTGTTGCTATATTAACCGGGCTGATACTTCCTATCATAAAAAAAAATAGGGGTCTTCTTGTTGTTTCAACGGGTATCTTGCTATATATATTTTATATTGTAAGCATTGGGGGAGACTTCATGGGAGGAAGGTTTTTTTCAGCTCCTTTGCTCTGCTCTGTGATTGTTATTTCTAAAATAAAATTTGGTTCTGTTAAAAGAGTTGTTCTCTTGATTGCTACAGTGATAATACTGGGGTTCCTTTCCCCAAAGCCCACATTGTTCGATAATCAATATTACAGCACCGGACCTAAAATAGTTAAAGCCTTCAGGTTTGGACCCATGGTAATTAATATGTATCACGGAATTGTAGACGAACGGATCTGGTATTATGAATACACTGGCTTACTCAAAAATATATCTGAAAGAAAAATCAAACAGCATCCATGGGTAGAAGAGGCAGAAAATTCGAAGAGTGGAGAAGTGATAACAAGGAGTACAATCGGGCTTTACGGGTATTACGCCGGAAGTGAAGTTTATATCATTGATCCAATGGCATTAGCTGATCCGTTGTTATCAAAACTTCCTTCAACCGCATATTGGCTTGTTCACAAATATAAATTCAATAGTATTAAGAAATGGAGAATCGGTCACTTTGCACGCAAAATACCTGCCGGTTATTTAGAAACTATTAAAACGGGAAAGAACCAGTTGGAAGATAAAGACCTAAAAAAATATTACGAAAAACTTTCATTTATTATAAGGGGAGATTTATTCAATATTGATAGATTAAAAGAAGTGATAAACTTTAATCTCGGAAAATACAATTACCTGTTAAAATCTTATGATTCAAAGTTAAAAAACCAAGTCACTCTTTCGAACTAATTACCAAACAATTCTCCCGGTATTTTCTTTTCGGGGAACAACTGAATTATTTTATTTAAGTAAACTTTTGCTCTGTCTTTTTTCCCGAATTGAAGTTCATATTTTATCCTGTTCTGAAGCATTATAAAAACTATATCCTTTATCTTTTTAACACCAAATGTTTCTTCCTTTGGAAACCTGATTTCAAAATCCGGATTGGGAGCCGGAAAATATTCTTCGGTGTTTACAACCCTGAAAAGGAGAACATCAGGAATAATAAATTGGTTTTCGCCTAATTTAAATTTGCCTGTATAAACCTCATCTTTTAGAACCTCAGGTGACATGTAAAAGTCTTTCCCGGCAGTATATTTTGTAATATTAAAGTTTTGTGTTTTTGAATTAAAAGAAATTAGTCCTTTTTCTTTTTCTTTCTTCATATACCAGCTTAAAGGGACAAGGTCTTTATGAACTATCTTAACATCTTCTCTATCATTGGTTACATTCTGTACATAATAAGATGGCGCGAGAAAATAATCCCACTGGTTTGTAAAAACAACAGCATCCTTTTTAACAAATTTAAGAAGCGCACATGTATAATCTTCAACAACAAAATAATCGGAGCGATTGATAAATCTATAATTAAAAGCAGGCTGAAAAATCACAGCTATTAAAATAAGAACAATAGCAGATATTCTTTTAATTCTACTTTGTGAGAAGAGTTTCAAAATTGCTGCAATACTTACAACAGAAAAAATTGCGAGAACTACGTATGCAAATGAAAAGTATGTATAAATGTCTGGAATATTGTAATTAACAGAAAATGCTAAGGTTGTAATAAAAATTAAAGTAAGATATATAAACAACCTTCTTCTCATTACGAGTGAAACGGCTATACCTGACATAACCAGAAGTATATTAATGTTGAATTCACTACTCCATAAGTTTTGCTTTCCCGGTAAAAATCCTATAGAAGCAACAAAAAAAGTAATCTGCTTCTTTATTGTCTCCCAGCCGGGGAAAAAGAACTTGCTGTAATATCTTGCCGTTACGTGCTCGAAAGTGCTTTTCAAATCAACAAGATCACCCCAGTTCATTACCGGATTTTGATTCGCACGAATTGGCAGGTATGAATAAAATAAAATGGCTATAACTGCAATTATTATAATGAATAGAAAAAGGAAGCGAACGGACCTAAAGCTAAATTTGTTCTTTTGGAAAAAAAGATAAAGAGTTGCAGGAATTAGATATAAAGTCATCATGTGGTTTGAGAACCCAAGTCCGAATGTAAGAGCAACAATTATCCAGTATTTTGAAATCCCGGTTTTAGAAGTTGCTTTATCCAGAAAAGCTTTAAGTGTGAAATAAATAATTAATATCCCGATAAATATTTCCAGTGAATAGACTTCCACCCCGGTAGATTCTGTCCATAAATTTCTGCTGAAAGCAAAAATTAATCCACTGGCAATTATTGCCATATATTTTGATTTCTCACCTAGATTGGTAAACAAAAGATTTTCCAATTCCGAAATGTTTGAAGACGACTGTGATTTGAATTCTTCAAAATTATTTATGATTAATTCAACAATTAGTACAAAGAAAACTGTACTTAACGTGGTCCATATAATAGCAAGGATATGAAGTTGAAAAATCGGGGTAATCGGCAAGGGTATTTTCGAAAACAAATACCCGATAATTGTGAAAAGAGGATAGCCGGGAGGATGGGCAATTCCTAATGTTGCCTGAACAGCGGCAAGTTCCCCACTGTCAAATTCAGTTACTGCTGGAGCGGTAGTAAGCATATAAACAATAAATGCTACTGCACCAATAATTAAGTAGTAATGTTTTATTAAAAATCTTTTCAATTGCTTAAGTGATTAATTAGTGATTTATAATGTCAATTATTATGCCTTGGGTTTTTTGTTGTCGATATACTTATGGTTTATACAAATTTCTTCTTAAATTATATTTAATACAGGAAAGTATTACAAATGACAGAAAAAAACATTCTTTAATAGTTAAGCAACCAGTTAATTTGTAAATCGGGATAAGTTACAAACATGGAATAATTCTTGTCCTGTCTCTTCTTTAATATTACCGACTTTTAATGAACAAAAACTCAATACTTAAAATCACCGAAAAGTTAAAAAGCAACAATGGTTTTTTTCTTTTAGCCGGGATTGTTGCTTTAATAGTTCAAGGCATTATAATAACTCATAACCTCAGTGGATGGTTAGATATTAGATATGCAGACGAATCTATGTATTTGGGAATGGACTGCATTTCTTTAACCAAAAGCCCGATTCATCATGGGGACCAATCTACTCTCTTTGGTATTTTTTTCTGAGTTTTATTTCGAAAGACCCTGTAAATCTTTACTACCTCAATTATAAATTGATGACTATTATCCCGGCAGTATTACTTCTGATATATTTACATCAGTTAACAAAAAACCCTGTCATAAGTTTTTTCTTTTCTTACTTATTCCTTATCTCAATCATTAATTTGCCTACATGGCCAAGAGTATCCCATTTTGCTTTAATAATATTTTTTACATTTCTGATATTGATACTTAAAACCCCTGATAAAAAAAGAAAATTCATTATAGCAGGTTTTGCATTGCTCATAATATCTTATGTAAGACCGGAATTTACGGTAGCCTTTTTAATTCTCTTTATAATTTCTTTAATCTTGTTGGTTAAAAAGAAATTAAAAATAGCTCACGTTCTGCCCGTAATAATTTGTTCATTAATAATGCTTCTAACGCTTGGCATTCCTTATTCATTCACCAGGAACTTAATGGCTTTTGGGCAGGGGTATGAAAAAAATATTGATATAACTCAAAGAGTAGAAAACGGGGAAGCAAAGAATTACCTCGAAATAGTCGATGAAAATTTCGGAAAGGTAAATTCCTTTCCTGAGTTAATTATAAATGACAGAGACAAATTTTTTAATCATTTGGGAAAAAATCTAAAAAGACTCCCCAACATTTTTCCTGATTATAAAGAATTGATATTGCCGACCAATATTATCAAAGGCGGCTATAAATTTACATCAATACTTTTGCTCGTACTATTCTGTTCAATTCCTTTCATCCTTTTCTTTGCAACGAAAAGAGAAAACAATCCGGGAGACAAAAATTCAATGAGCAACATAATATTTATGATTGCAGTTACATTTTTTTTATTGTTTCCTTCTCTCATATCCCCGATTCTTTATTTCCCCAGGGCACATTACTTTTTACTGTTAGTTCCCTTTTTATACACTTTTTTTAGCCCTTTTGGTGTTCTTACAAAGATAAAAAATAAATTTATCGAAGTTTCTGTTTTTATCCTGGTTGTTATTTTAAGCTTTGTCTTTTTACCCGATATATCACACTATTTTAATAAATCTGATTTGCCGAATCAAAAGACCATTTCTTATCTTAAAACACTAAATATTAAAAAAGATGTTAATATCTTTGTAGAAGCAGGGGGCTTGCTTTATTACCTCAAAGGTAATTTCAAACTTGCAGAACCCGCATACAAACCGTTTGAAAATTTTCTTCAAGATAAAAAGCTAGATATTGTGGTCCCCACAAAAAAACTTATTCAGGCACCTGCTTTAAAAACAGACTCAACCTGGTTTGGTTTTTTAAATAACCCCGGGAAATACGGATTTAATAAAGTGCTCGTCTCCAAGGAATCAAGTATATATTTAAAAGAAGGCTTACAATAGAAATTCTTATATCTGGTGTATCTACCTTATTTTTATGTGAAGCTCCTTTAACTGTTCTTCACTTACTGTAGAAGGACAATCATCCATAAGAGAAACTGCGCTTGCTGTTTTGGGAAAAGCGATGACATCTCTTATAGAACTTTCCCCCGCAAAAAGCATTACCATTCTGTCGAATCCAAAAGCAATTCCTCCGTGTGGGGGCGCTCCATACTTGAACGCATTCATTAAAAAGCCAAATTTATATTCTGCTTCTTCGTCAGATATGCCGAGAGTTTTAAACATTTTTGATTGCAATTCCGAATTATGTATTCTTATACTTCCACCTGCTATTTCACTTCCATTTAGGACAAGATCATAAGCACGCGCTTTAACACTTCCCGGATCAGTTCCCATCAAACCAACATCTTCAAGTCTTGGAGAAGTAAAGGGATGATGCATTGCATAATATCTCTTCGTTTGTTCGTCCCATTCAAGAAGTGGAAAATCTGTAACCCAGAGTAATTTCGGTTCGGCATCCGGTTTTATCAAATCAAGTCTTCTCGCCATTTCAAGTCTTAAAGAGCCCATAATAGAAAGTGCTTTAAGATGCGGACCTGTAATCATAAAAATAAGATCGCCAACTTTTGCACCAAGAGTTTCTACAAGATTTTTCTTCTCTTCATCAGAAAGAAATTTTGAAATCGGCGCATCGAGACCATCTGGCTTTACTCTCATCCAGATCAATCCGCCCGCACCAATCTTCTTTACAAAATCAGTCAATACATCGAGCTGGTTTCTTGTATATTCTCCGCAACCGGGAGCTATGAGTCCGGTTATTGTTCCTTTGCTTTTTAACTGATCCTGGAAAACTTTGAAGGTTGTATTGGCAAAAACACTATTAAGGGTTTTCATTTCAAGATTAAAACGAAGATCGGGCTTATCGCTTCCATACTTTTCCATTGCTTCATCGAAAGATAGTCTCGGTATCGGGATTTGGAGTTCCTTATTCCAAACTTCCTTGAATAATATTTTCATAAGTCCTTCGCCAACATCAAAAATATTTTCCTGGTCGATGAAAGACATCTCAACATCTATCTGCGTAAACTCCGGCTGCCTGTCTGCTCTTAAATCTTCATCTCTGAAACATTTAACGATTTGAAAATACCTGTCCATACCTGCAACCATCAAAATCTGCTTATATTGCTGAGGAGACTGCGGAAGTGCATAAAACTTTCCAGCATGCAATCTGCTTGGGACAAGATAATCTCTAGCACCTTCAGGAGTGCTCTTCATAAGCACTGGTGTTTCGATTTCGACAAAACTTTGTTTATCAAAATACTGTCTTGTAATCTGGTACATTCTATGTCGCAAAAGCATATTGCTTTTGAACAGATGGTCTTCGCAGATCGAGGTAACGATATTTTAATCTGATATCTTCACTTGCATTTACATTATCACTTATCGGAAAAGGCGGCGTTTGTGCTTCATTAAGAATAACAAGCTTCTTAACCATTACATCGATATGTCCTGTTGGAATTTTAGGATTGTCGGTTTCCGGCGGACGTTTTCTTACTTGTCCTTCTATAGAAATAACAAACTCGGTTCTCAGCTTTGCTGCAAGTTCGTGTGCTTCTTTATCAAAAGAAGGCTCAAATACAACCTGTGTAATTCCGTACCTGTCACGGAGATCGATAAAAATCAATCCGCCCAAATCGCGGCGTGTATCTACCCATCCGTTAAGTACAACATCCTGCCCTATATTTTCCTGCCGCAATTCTCCGCAGGTATGAGTCCTGGTTTTAAACAACATTTCCTTTTCCACAAATTAAAAATACAGATGTTAAAAATAATCAATAAAGAAAGGGCTTACAAATTAAAAGGCGGGTTGCTGACCCGCCTAATTAATAAGAAAAACAACTTGAGCTTACTTCAGCATTATTAGTTTTGCTGTCTTTACAAATGTTTTGCTATTCTCAAGAGATTTTATACTGATTCTATATAGATAGATACCACCTGATACTGAATTGCCGTTCTTATTTGTTCCATCCCAAACTATATTTTGATATCCTGAAGATTGAGAAGAAATATTAAATGATTTTACTTCCCTACCCATAATGTCATAAATTGTCAATTCAACTGATGATTGATATGGTAAAGAATATCTTATAGTAGTCGATGGGTTGAATGGGTTTGGATAGTTACCAAGTAGTGTATACTCACTAGGAGTTTGAGCAGTAGTTTTTTGCATAGCCTCCTGTTTAGGGCTAATGTTATAATATTCCTCGTCACCAAGAATTCTGTGTGCTTCTATTGATCCCTGGGATTGGGGAAACTGTTCATCTAACTGTTTAGAGACCGCTAAGGCGCTCTTTAAATCGGATACCTCAAAATAGAAGTAGACAAACTTATCGAATAAAGCAAACTCCGTAACATTACTACCTTTGTATTCAGAAAGGACATCGTCAATATGTTTTAGCTTATTTTCTTTATCAACATCCGAAAGGATTAGTCCCGCTATTGCATAGAGGGGTTTTTTCTCCTGCTTGTTGAACAGAAATGTATAAGTATCCTTCGTGTTGTTAATCTCACTTTTTGAATAGGTATCTTTTAGCAAGAGAAGCGCATTGTACGAAACACTAAAATCAGGATAGTTTGTAACTAAATTCATACAGATGTTTCTTGCTTCTTCATAATTTTCATCTGCTATCATTTGATATGCTTTATCTAATTCTGAAATCATAGGAATATCTTCGTTAACCGAATTAGTTGGATTCCCGACTTGTTTACTTAAAGGCGGTGCCGGTATATATATTTCTGATGAACGATAATAAGAATAAGATACATTACCGAGAAGTTTAAAGTTACTCGGATTTGTTGTCCCCCACCAGTTTTCCCTAGCATAAACAACACCCGCGTTCATACTGAAAACATTATAAGAAGTATTTACAATATTATTATATCCTCCGTTTGTTGGAGATGTGTTACCAAGCATTGGATAAGCATTGTTCAGGCAGACTACACCGTATGAATTATCTCTAAGATCATTTTCCCCTTGGTAATTACCATCTCCGAATTTAGGAGCTGAATAAGAGTCGCAGTAAACCCCGTCATAATTGTTCCTAATGTAGTTACTCCACAACAAAGTGGGAGAAGAGTATAGCAGATTAAGTCCGGAAAAGGAATTATTATGAATATTGCAGTACTGAATTAAAGGACTCGAACTATAAAGATATATTCCGTCTCTACAGTTACTTATGGCAGAATTTGTAATATTTATATTCACACTATTTTCATAAACACCCCGGTCTGCATTACGAATTATACAATAGTTTACCGTTCCGCTAGAACCGCTGTTAAATTTTATCCCATTATGATTCGTTGAATTTGGTGAAACGAAATCAAAGGTTATTGGATTAGATGTTGAAATCCCGTTAACAGTTAAGATACCATTAACTATTAGAGAAGAGCCTGACGAAAATTTTAATGATATACCTGGCTTAAAAGTCCAAGTCTCATTACTTGCAACAGTGAAATTTGAAGTAAAATTTATATTTGTTCCCCCAAGATTTGGTTTATATTGACCAATTATGCTACTACTCCTATTATATTGGCCGGAGGTTAATTCATACATACATGGATCATTAACATAGTTCATATAATTGTGGATTGGATCATTGCCAGCCTGTGGGCAAGTATTAGTGCTAGGAGCTGGACAATCATAATTAACAGTGTGATAAGGTGTATCATCTACTTCATCTCCCGGTGATGAGCAACCATTTTGGAAAGTGTGATAAAGTCCAAGATAATGCCCAACCTCATGTGTAGCTGTATTACCTTCATTAAAATCAGTATAAGATCCATCAGGCAATGAACGATAATCTATAAAGACTCCGTGCAATTTGTTGTTTTCATTTGCATCCCATGGAAAATAGTACACCCACCCTAAATATGAGCCTGCATTCCCGATATATATATTGAGAACGTGTGTTGGGTCTACCGAAAGAGCATTAGTTATGTTAGTCTCATGACCAGTTAAATAATGCAATGTGTTGTCCGGAGTTCTACTAATACCAGCTAAAAAGAAAGAAAAAATACTACCAGAATATCCTTCGTTTAGTGAGTCAATTTGTTTTTGAAGCTGAGAATCAGATACGTTTCCTGTACCATTAGTCAAATATATAACGTGAAAAATTACAGGAATTGTTATATTACTGGCTAGTCTATAAGATGAATTACTGTAAACAATTTGCGTTGGTGTATAGGTGGCGCATCTTTGTGGTTGTGCGACAGGAATAGAATAAGATAAAAGTGTGACAAAAAGCAAAGAATACAAGAATGTTTTCATAAGGTACCTCCATTTAAATAATTAAGATTTAAATATAATTAGACCCCCATAAATGCTCATTTAAGTAAAATAAGTTTCTTAGTTAAGACATTTCTATCTTTCAATCCTTTCGAGGAAGTAGCGATCATTTGACAAAAGTAAATTCCACTTGAAATATCTTTTGCATCCCAGTATAAACTATATTCACCTGCACTTATTACTCTATTCTCTGCAAGAATTTTTATCTCGCTACCATTAGTGTCGAAAATCTTAATAGTTATGTTAGCATTTAACCGAACAGTAAATGTAATTTTAGTTATAGAGTTGAATGGATTAGGATAGTTTTGGAAAAGAATAAAATTATCATTACTCTCAATCTTTGGAACTGAGTTTTCATTTATAGACGTAATCGATTGGGTACTTCTAAAAACACCTCCTCCAGTCCCAGCAAAGGGTTCAGGCGAATTTGTGCCAGCAAAGATGAATCCTTCCGAATTAACAGCAAGAGAACTTATCCATAAATAATTCAACCCTTGATTAATTTGTTCCCAATTTTCCCCACTATCTATAGAACGGTAAACTCCTCCGCCAAAAGTACTAGCATAAATATTTCCACTTCGATTTATAACAAGTGATAGTATTCTATAACTAGGCACCTGAGTTATATTAGTCCAATTTTCCCCAATGTTAGTTGAAACGAAAATACCATTATCGGTTCCCGCATACATGAGATTTCCCGATTTTACTTCAAGTGCATTAATACTACTGGTTAGGTTAGTTTGCTTCCAGTTATTTCCATTATCTGTTGAAAAGAAAACTCCATCATCAGTGCCAGCGTATACATACCCATTAGAATCAACATCAAGTGCATTAGTCCTGTTTAATAAATTAGTTTGTCCCCAATGTTCTCCATTATCTGTTGAGAGAAAAACTCCTAAATTGGTCCCAGCGAAAATGCGATTTTCTGAACTAATAGTGAGAGTATTAACATTTTCAAGCAATGTAGACTTTGTCCAGTTATCTTCGTCCTTTTTTAAAAGAAAAATACCACTGTCTGTAGCAGCAAAAACATTGTTATCGGAATCTATTGCAAAAAAGTTAACCCAGGTATTGTTAGGTAACCCTGCATTAAATGATTCCCAATTATCTCCTTTATCAATAGATTGATAAACACCTCCAAATAGAGTTCCGACAAAAGTTTTCTCATCTGAAGTTATAGAGAGTGACAAAATACTAGCATAACTCAAACCATTATTAATTTGTACCCAGCTATCTCCGATGTCTTTTGAAAAATAAACTCCTCCCCCTGTCCCCACAAAAACATATCCATTTGAATCCACAAAAATATCTTTAACTTCTGTGCAAATTAACCCGTTATTTATTTGCACCCAGTTTTCACCATTGTTATTTGATCGAAATACTCCTTCAGAAGAGGTCCCTGCAAAAATTTGATCATCAAAATTAATAATCAAAGTGTTAATAATACTTTTTCCTATACCTTGATTCATTTGAACCCAATTATTTCCACTATCTGTTGAGCGGTATATTGTACTACTTGTCCCAGCAAAAATATGTCCGTCAGAATTCACTGCTAAAGACGATGCAGTTAACTCTAATTCTGTTTTTAACCAATTTTGACCATTATCTGTTGATCTAAAGACCGCACTGTCAGAACCAACATATATCTCATTTTTACTTTCACTAATAGCGATAGACCAAATACGATAGTTTTCTAAACCATTATTCATCTGTACCCAATTATCTCCATTATTTGTTGAGAGATATACTCCTCCACCGTCGGTACCCGCAAATATATTATCAAGAGAATTAACAGAAAGAACTCTAACACTTCTATTGGTTAACCCTTCATTTACCTGTGTCCAACTAAGTCCATTATTAGTAGAACGATAAATTCCATCAATTGCATCACCTACAAAGATGAATCCAGCGCTATTTGTAGTAATCGTCAAAGGTCTATGACCCACAAGTCCTGTGTTGACCCATCTATTTCCATTATCGGTTGAGATATAAATACCGGAGTTTTGTGTTCCACAGAAAATATACCCAGAAGAATTAATGGTAATAGAAGTAACATCCTCTGTGTAAGGTCCATTAGTTTGTATCCAGAAGTCAGAATACAAATTTATTTGGTGTGATATACCAGTATTATGAAAAATAAAAAGTATAAATAAAATTAGTATGACTTTATTACTTACTTCTTGGAACAATTTCCTCAACAAAATGAAATACCAGTTCAATTCAAAGTCTTTAAGGAATAGTGTTCCATAGGGTCTATTGGAAATACGTATATTATTATTTTGTAGGAAAAAAACAGCGTGCACATAAGAAAAGGTATAAATTTTCCCAATAGAGTTTTTTACTTTTTCCACGGTCCCCTTCCCCCAAAATAATAAAAATACAAATTTAATTTTGGGAGTGAACCGGATTTTCTCATGATTTTCATCAGAGACTCCATTTTCTAAGGAATAACTGTAATAAAAAAAAATCTCAGAGTCAATAGGACACAATGTTAAATTTTTATTAACAAGATATTAAGTGTAAAAAATCAATCAATTATAAATGGACTCTAAAACAAAGTTGGTTTTCAAAAGCGATTATTTTATAATACCCTTATTTAATTACAATAATGCTTAAATTTAAAGTATGAATGTTGTTGATCTTATTCGAAAGAAACGTGATGGAAATGCTTTAGAAAAAGATGAAATAAACTTTCTTATCTCCGGTTACTGTAAAAATAAAATCCCTGATTATCAGTTCTCGTGCTTTCTTATGGCAACTTATTTAATGGGAATGACTTCAGAAGAAACTTCTCACCTCACAAATGCAATGCTGCACAGTGGTAAAGTATTAAACCTAAGTTCAATTCCCGGAGTTAAGATTGATAAACACTCAACCGGAGGAGTTGGAGACAAAACTTCTTTAATAATTGCACCAATAGTTGCTGCGGCTGGAATAAAAGTCCCGATGATTTCGGGACGAGGACTTGGTCATACCGGCGGAACTCTCGATAAGCTCGAATCAATCCCCGGTTTCAGAACAAACTTATCAATAAGTGAATACAAAAAAGTATTAAAGAAATGCGGCGCTGTTTTAATCGGACAGACAAAAGACATTGCACCCGCAGATAAACTTATTTATTCTTTAAGAGATGTAACCGCAACGGTTGAATCAATTCCACTAATTACCGCAAGCATAATGAGTAAGAAACTCGCTGAAGGTATTGATGGCCTTGTGCTGGATATAAAAACCGGCAATGGTGCTTTTATGAAAGAAGAAAAAGACGCAGAAGAACTTGCAAAATCTCTTGTCTCTACAGCAAAGTCATTTGACAAAAATGTAATTGCGCTTATTACAGATATGAATCAACCTTTGGGAAATTATATCGGCAACTGGTTCGAGGTTTATGAAGCAATTGAAATCTTAAAAGGAGAAAAAGATAACGACCTTTATAACTTATGTATTAAGCTTGCCGGAACTATGATATATCTCGGGGAAAGTTCTTTAACTGTAGAAGAAGGAGAGCGGTCTGCAAAAGAACAAATAAAAAACGGTAGGGCTTTTGAAAAATTTATTGAAATTGCTAAAGCACAAAACGGTGAAGTAAAATATCTTTATAATCCCGAGAAATACAAAAAACCAAAGTTTAAGAAAGTTATCAAATCAACAGAAGATGGTTTTTTAAATAGTGTAAACACATTTGAAATTGGAATTGCGGCAGTTGAACTTGGTGCAGGAAGATTAAAATTAGATGACGAAATTGACCCGAAAGCCGGAATAAAATTTAATTTCAAAATCGGAGATAAAATTAATAAAGGAGAAATTATAGCGGAATTATATTCCGACAATAAAAATAAAATAACCAATGTGGAAAAAAGATTTAACAAACTGGTCGGATTATCTGATGAAAAAATTAATCCGCCAAATCTTATAAAAAAAATAATAAACTAAGGGAGAATAAAAATGGCTGGTAAAAAACAAATAATCGAAAATCTTACGGCAAGTTACTGGATGGAAATAGAAACAGTAATGAACTACATATCTAATTCAGTAAACCTCGATGGAGTAAGAGCAGAAGAAATAAAAAAATCTCTCGCTGTAGATGTTACTGAAGAAATAACTCACGCACAAAGACTCGCGAAGAGAATCAAAGAACTTGGCGGAACTGTTCCCGGTTCACTTAAATTCAGTGCCTAGTCAAAAAGGACTGCAAACTCTTGAAGACACAACAGACGTTGTTTCGGTTATCGAAGGTGTTATTGATGCAGAAGCCGGCGCTATAAAACAGTACAATAAAATAATTAAACTGTGTGATGGTGTTGATTATGTAACCCAGGATATTTGTATTCAGCTTCTTGGAAGTGAAGAATCACACCTGATCGAGTTCCAGGGATTTCTAAAAGAATATAAAAAGTAATTCCGCTTATATAATGACATGTTATTTGGATCATTCGGTTGTCATTAAATAAAATAAACAATTGAATGACCAATTACTAAACCACGCTTGCCGGGCACTTCGCTCATCAATTAAAGATTCCTCGAAGATTTACTTTATTAATTAAATAGATAGTGAGTTTATTAAACAGAGTGTTATTGTATTTATTTTTTTAAGAGAGGAATTAATTATGTTATTCATTATAGCTCTTGTTGCTGCAGTAGTAGCAATACTGGTTTACTTAAACGCTAAAAAAAGATTCAACAAACAGGAATCAAGTTTGGCTTTGATAGGATTTATAGTAGCGTTGTTCATTGCGATATTGCAATGCTGGACAATTATACCGGCAGGTCATGTTGGTGTAATAGATTTCTTTGGTAATGTAAGCGACAATACTTTATACCCGGGTGTAAATCTTGTTAACCCTATGGCAAATGTTATTAAGTTTGACGCACGAACGCAGGAATTAAAAGAAGTTATGAATGTTCCATCACAGGAAGGTTTGAGCGTTGAACTTGAAATAAGTCTTCTTTATAGCTTAAGTTTTGCAAACGCTAATAAAATTTACAAAACCGTAGGCGAAGATTATGTAGAGAAAATACTTATTCCCCAATTCAGATCAGTTGTTCGTGGAGTTACTGCAAGCTATGATGCAAAAGCTTTATATACTGAAGAAAGAGAAGTTCTTTCAAAGCGCATAGAGACAGATTTATCAAAACTTGTCGGACCGAGAGGCATAACATTAGAAGCTGCACCTTTAAGACAGATTACTCTTCCTCCGGGACTTACAAGTGCCATCGAAGAAAAATTAAAAGCTGAACAGGAAAGCCAGAGAATGCAGTTTATTCTTCAACGCGAAACCCAGGAAGCGCAACGGAAAAGAATTGAAGCGCAAGGCGTTGCGGATTTCCAGAAAATTGTATCCCAGGGAATCAGCGAGCAGCTTCTTAAATGGAAAGGCATTGAGGCTACGGAAAAACTTGCAAATTCCAGCAATTCTAAGGTAGTAATAATTGGTTCCGGCAAAGATGGTTTACCAATAATACTTGGAAATTAAGAAAAATATCTATTTACGACTGACGAGTCATTGACTTATTAAGAACAAATAACTAAATTTGACTTGTCAGTCAAATTATAATTTTATATGATTTCATTTATCGATTTTCTGAACAATCTTCTCCCTTTTCTTTACATAATCACTTTTGGTGCTTATTCGTTCGATTTTATGAAAGCTGGTAAAGGACACTTTGAGTTTGCAAGGTTAAGCCTTTTTACAACTTTATTAATTCATCTTATTTATCTCTTATCCCGAACTGCAGAATTTAATCATCCTCCCATTACAAATGTTTTTGAGATTTTTACAATACTTGCATTTTCCGTCAGCTTTTCTTACTTCCTCCTGGAGCTTGCCACAGACATAAGAGGTACCGGGCCATTCATAATTATTCTATCAATAATTTTCCAGATCATATCTTCTGTTTTTATTGAAGATCTTACTGAAGTAAAAGAAGTGCTACGGAACAACCTTCTTGGCTCACACGTTTTTACTGCTTTACTGGGATATTCCGGAATTACAATCTCTGCTGTTTATGGTTTCCTTTATCTCCTGCTTTATAAAGATATCAAGCTCAACCGTTTCGGTTTGATTTTTAACAAACTTCCCAGCCTCGAGGTTCTTGAAAAGCTTAGTTTCTATTCGGCTGTTATTGGTTTCATTTTGCTCTCAATCGCTATGACAATCGGAGTAATCTGGCTTCCAAAAGCGTTTCCTGATTTTTCATATTCGGATCCAAAATTAATAAGCTCAGCAATAGTCTGGCTGCTTTATGGAATTGGAATTCTCAGCAAAGTTTTTGGAAAGTGGCGAGGTAAAAAAGTAATTGTACTATCTATTGTTGGATTTATCCTGGCAATTATGTCAACTATGTTAAGCAATTTTGTAGCACAAAGTTTTCATTCCTTTTATTAAAATGAATTTAATTTCTGTTTGCATAAATCATCATACCGCTCCTGTTGATGCAAGGGAAGCTCTTTTTCTACAAGAAGAAGAAATAAGAAATTTCATTAATGAAATAAAAGGAAAACTTTTAACCGAAGGCTTGGTTATATCAACATGCAACAGGACAGAAATTTACGGATTGCCCGCCAATCAAAATATAAATTCACAAACAGTTCAGAACTTCCTTCTTCAATATAAAGCAAAGCAAACTTTTAACACTGAATATTTTCAGCACTTCTTTTCCCGGCATGCTTTAGAACATCTCTTTAGCGTAGCGGCGGGAATTGACTCAATGCTAATCGGGGATAACCAGATTTTTAAACAGGTAAAAGAATCGATTGGACTCTCGGATGAAACTCAGTTTACCGGGTTTCTCACACGCAAAATCTTTGACGCTGCTATAAAGGCTGGTAAGCGAGCAATTTCAGAAACTGAAATAAGTGAAGGGGCAGTTACTGTAAGTTACGCCGCTGTTCAATTAATTGAAAAAATATTCTCAACTCTTGGAAAAAAATCTGCTTTAGTAATTGGTGCCGGGGAAACAGGAGAAATAGCCGCCAAGCATTTAATGGAAAGGGGAATTGGCAAACTCGGAATTACAAACAGGACGACCGAGAAAGCTGAAAAATTAGCAGAAAAGCTTAACGGCAAAGTTATTCCATTTAAAGATTTTAAAAATTATTTACACGAATATGATGTAATCATAAGTGCTACCAGTGCGGATAATTTAATCTTAACAAAGCAGGATATAGAATCTGCAATTAAGAAAAGAAACAATGCTTCGTTGGTGTTAATGGACATTGCGGTTCCGAGAGACATTGATCCTTCCTGTTCAGAACTTAATTATGTTTTTTATCACGATCTTGATTCTCTAAATATAATCGTTGATCAAAATCTTGAAAAAAGAAAAAAAGAAATACCAAAGGTTAAAAACATTATTGATGAGGAAATAACAAATTTTCTGACCTGGTATGATTCTCTTGAAGCGGCGCCCACAATTAAAACTCTGCATGATCATTTTGAAACTATCCGCCGAGAAGAGGTAGAGAAAAACGTAAATAAATTCACGAAAGAAGACAGGGAAAAATTAGAAATAGTAACGAAAAGAATAGTCAACAAAATATTGCATAATCCAACTGTTGAACTAAAGAAGAATAATGAAACAAGTATAGGTGCGGATGAATCGGCTATGAGAATAAGTATAATCAGAGAGTTGTTCGGAATAGATAAAAAAAAATAATGATTGATTGACTGGCTGAATGAAGAAAAAAATAATCATAGGATCTAGAGGAAGCCAGCTTGCTTTATGGCAGGCAAACTTTGTAAAGAGAGAGCTTGGGAAAGTTGATAAAAGTATTTCGATAGAAATAAGAATTATCAAAACAAAGGGAGATAAAATCCTAGATGTTGCCCTTTCCAAGATCGGTGACAAAAGTTTATTTACAAAGGAACTTGAAACACAGCTTATTAATAGAAAAATTGACCTCGCCGTTCACAGCTTAAAGGACCTTCAGACACAATTGCCAAAAGAATTAATGCTTGCGGCTGTTTCAAAAAGACATCCGGTAGAGGATGTTCTGATTGCCAGAAAAAAAGGAATCACTTTAGATAAACTAAAAGAAAATGCAATTGTAGCAACCGGCTCTTTAAGAAGAAGATGCCAGCTTCTTCATTTACGCCCGGATGTTAAGGTTGTTGAACTTAGAGGAAATGTGCCATCCAGGATAGAAAAATTTTTAAAATCGGATTGGGATGCGGTAATACTTGCCCGTGCAGGTGTTGAGAGATTAAATCTTAAAAAATATATCTCCTCATTTATTGATACTAATTTAATTCTGCCGGCAGTTGGACAAGGCGCTCTTGGAATTGAAACTCATATTGAAAACACTTTTGTAAATGATTTATTGCAAACCCTTCATGACGAAAATACTTATAAGGCAGTACTTGCAGAACGTTCCCTGTTAAGAACTCTTGAAGGCGGATGCCAGGTTCCAATTGGCGCTTACGCACAAGTAAAACCAAATGGATTATATCTCGACGCTCTTGTTGGCTCACTTGATGGTTCTGTAACTTTCAGAAAAAAAGTCCGGGGGACAAAAGATCAACCGGAAAAAATTGGAAAACTGTTGGCTAAAGATTTAATAAAAGCAGGAGCAAAAGAAATTCTCGATGAGATTTACAAAACTGCGAGAGTTAACGGATTGAAATGACAGTAAAAGAAAAAAGAGAGAAAAGAAAAAACTTAAAGAGAGAAAGCATAATTGAAACTGCTTCCGAACTTTTCTCTCAAAAAAGTTATCATGAAGTAATGATGGATGACGTTGCGAAACTTACGTCTATTGCAAAAGGAACTGTTTATAATTATTTCGAATCAAAGGAAGAACTTTATTATTCAATATTAAAGCTTCGCCTTGAAAATCTCACATATACTTTAACAAATAAAATCCGCAGCGAAACAAATCCCATCGATGCTCTTCGGTCCTTTGTAGTTCATTATTACATGTTTATGATGAAATACCGGAGTTTCTTTCTTATTTACAGGAAAGAGTCTCTTAACTCTGATAATGGAATTTGTGAAGAGTTACGATCATTAGAAAATAAACTACGAAATTTGTTAACGGAAATTGTTACGCTCGGCAAGGCAAAAAATTTATTCAGAACAATTGATGAAGATTTCGCAATTAATGTAATCCTGGGCAGCATTTATGGGGCTGTACACCGTGGAATTGATAATCACATTAATGAAGAAAGCATAATTAAAGAACGTGAAAAAACTTTTGATTTTATACTTCATGGTTTGCTTTCGGGGTTTGATAATAACAAAGCGCTTCCTCTTATTAATAAAACAATTGTTATAACCAGAACGGTCGATCAATCAAAAGAATCTTCTGCTGTTTTTGGAGAACTTGGCGCAGACGTAATAATTTTCCCGACTCTTGAAATCGTTCCGCCTACAAGCTGGGAACAATTTGATGAGGCTGTTGCGGGAAACACCAAAATCGATTTTATAATATTTACTTCGGCACATTCTGTTAAAATGTTTTCTAAAAGATGCGCGGAGTTAAAAACGGAATTCAATTACAACAAAACAAAAATAGTCGCGGTTGGAAGTAAGACTGCGAGCATTTGCAGAAAATATGGCTTGCCGGTTCATATAATTCCTTCGAAATTCAGCGGGGAAGCTGTTGTTGATGAACTTTCAAAATATGATTTAAAAGGAAAAGTAATTTTAATCCCTCGGTCCGCTATCGGTCGTGAAGTTTTGCCGCAGGGATTGCGTGAACTTGGAGCTGTTATAAAATCTATTCCGGTTTACAATGTTTCGCTTCCTTCGGGAGATAGCATTAATGAAAACATTAAGCGTTTAAATGCGCGGAGCCCGGATCTTTTTATTTTTACAAGTCCTTCTACCTTTGAGAATTTTCTGCAGATAATGAAGATTACTGATCCTGTTAAATTTTTCAAGGATTATCTTATTGCGGCAATAGGTCCCACGACAAAATCGTCAATCGAGGAAAGACGTGTTAACGTTGATATTATGCCGGATGAATTTACTATTGAAGGGCTTGCAAAAGCTATTGTTGATCATTATCAGAGATAGTGTTATGCTGAACTTGTTTCAGCATCTCTTTATCAGCTAAGATTCCGAAACAAGTTCGGAATGACAATTATTAGGAACTAATTTGGCTAAACTAAAAAACGATCTTTTTCTAAGAGTCTGTAAAAGAAAACCTGTCGAACGAACCCCAATCTGGATTATGCGACAGGCAGGTAGATATTTGCCCGAGTACAGAGCTGTAAGAGAGAGAGCCGATTTTCTTACAATGTGTAAAACTCCCGAACTTGCGGCTGAAGTTACAATTCAGCCAGTCGATATTATTGGTGTTGATGCCGCAATTATATTTTCAGACATTCTCGTAATTCCTGAAGCAATGGGAATGAAGCTTGAAATGCACGAGGGAAAAGGTCCTGTATTTCCTAATCCTGTAAGAAATGAGAAAGACGCTAAAGGCTTAAAGAAAATAGATCCAACAAAAGATTTGAAATATGTTCTTGATGCAGTGTCTCTTACAAAAAAAGAATTAAACGGAAGGGTTCCTTTAATAGGTTTTGCAGGTTCCCCGTGGACACTTTTAACTTATATGGTTGAAGGAAAAGGATCTAAGAATTTTTCAAATGTAAAAAGTTTAATCTTTAATACTCCTTCGCTTGCACATTCTATTCTTGAAAAACTTGCGAGTGCTGTTGCTGATTATCTCTCAGCAAAGATTGAAGCCGGTGCAGATGCAGTTCAGATTTTTGATACTTGGGGAGGAATTCTTTCACAAGATGATTTTGAGGAATTTTCTCTCCGGTATGTTGAAATGATTATCTCAAATATTAAAAGAAAGAAAGAACCCGTTATATTTTTCCCGAAGGGAGTTCATTATAAACTAAAAAGAATATCGCGGTGCGGCGCTGATGTTATCGGTCTCGACTGGACAATGA
This sequence comes from uncultured Ignavibacteria bacterium, assembly GCA_963727535.1. Lineage (GTDB taxonomy): Bacteria > Bacteroidota > Ignavibacteria > Ignavibacteriales > Ignavibacteriaceae > RBG-16-34-14. Next base: position 219,043 of record CAVSGR010000006.1, on the reverse strand, counting down.
ACATTGGAAAAGTAAGAAAAGAAATAGGGGACAGAGTTGCCTTGCAGGGAAATCTCGATCCTACAGTTCTTTATGCAAGCGAGAAAAAAATTGAAGAAGAAGCAATTAAAATATTAAGCTCATTCGGAAAAGGAAGCGGGCATATTTTTAATCTTGGTCATGGCATTCTACCGGATGTAGATCCGGAGAAAGCGAAGTATTTAGTAAAAGTTGTAAAAAAAGAAAGTAAAAAGTTTCACCTGTGAAAAATTAAAAATTATTAATTAACAATTTACAATTTGGGGGTAAAAATGAAAATGGATAATCCGGTAGTTCGGAAAAGTTTTAGTTTTTCTGTACGTATTGTTAACTGTTATAAATACCTGATTAAAAATGATAAATACTTAAGGTCACTGTATAATCAGTTGCTTAATTCCGGAACTTCGATTGGTGCAAATATAGCTGAGTCGCAGGCTGCTGCAAGTAAAACGGATTTTAGAAATAAATTAAGAATAAGTTTAAAAGAAGCTTACGAAACAGAATTTTGGCTTAGATTATTTTATGAGAGTGATGTTCTTGATAAAAAGGAATTTGAAAGCCTTTTAATGAATTGTTTAGAACTAATAAAATTATTAACCTCAATTATTAAAAACACTAAATTAAAATCATAATTATTCATTGTTAATTTTTAATTGTTAATTTCGTTGGAGACGACATGTTTGAAATAGATTTAGCAAAATTTAAGAAATACGACAGACCGGGACCAAGGTATACAAGTTACCCGACTGCCCCACAATTCAGTGACGAGTTTAAATCAGAGCAATTCCTTGATGAAATAATAAAAACAAATTATGGGGAAAATCTTCCCGATCTATCTCTTTATCTTCATCTTCCTTACTGCGATACGCTTTGCTATTTCTGCGGTTGTAATATGATTATTACAAGAAATCGTGACAGGGTTGGTGACTATGTAAGCTATATAAAGAAAGAAATGGATTTGATGAGAAGCTACTTGCTCACCGACAGAAAAGTTACTCAGCTTCACTGGGGCGGCGGAACGCCAACTCATCTTAATCCGGATGAAATTGCGGACCTTGCATCATTTATCAACATATCATTTAACTTTAAAAATAATTCCGAGAATAGCTGTGAAATTGATCCGCGCGGACTGACAAAAGAACACCTCGCGGCTTTACGTAACAATGGGTTTAACAGGATAAGCATGGGAGTGCAGGATTTTAATGAAAAAGTGCAGAAATATGTTAATAGAATTCAGCCGGAAGATATGACGAGACAAACTGTGCAATGGGTAAGAGAGCTTGGATTCAAAAGCATCAACCTCGATTTGATTTACGGACTTCCTTTCCAAACTGCCGATTCCTTTGCAGAAACTGTTGAAAAGATAATTGATATTTCTCCCGACAGGATTGCTGTTTTTAATTATGCACATGTTCCCTGGCTTAAAAAACATATGGCGCTTATTCATCAGGAAGATTTGCCTGCACCGGAAGTTAAGCTCGATATTTTGAAAACAACAATTGAACAGCTTACAGGCGCAGGTTATGTTTTTATTGGGATGGACCACTTTGCAAAACCCGGCGATGATCTTTCAATCGCATTGAAAGAAAAAAAGCTTTACAGGAATTTCCAGGGATACAGCACTAATGCAGATGCCGATCTTTATGCCTTTGGCATCACAGGCATAAGTCAATTGCAAAATGTTTATGCACAAAACTATAAAACAGAAAAAGAATATTACAAGCTTCTTGATGAGGAAACTCTGCCTACAGCAAAAGGTTACCGGTTAACTGAAGACGACCATATCCGTCGATTTGTAATTATGAAACTTATGTGCGACTTTGAACTGAACTTTGCACAAGTTGAAGAAAAGTTTAAGATCAAGTTTAAAGATTACTTTGCGTGGGGTTTGAATAACCTTAAGGAAATGGAAAACGATAACCTCGTTGAAATCTCGGGTAAAGAAATTAAAATAAAAGATATGGGAAGGCTTCTTATTCGTAATATAGCAATGAATTTTGACGGCTTTCTTGAAAGAAAAGAAGATACTGCTAAATATTCGAGAACAGTTTAGAATAAAAATCATTTATATATGTCTGCTTTCTTTTAAATCAAACGACACAGGAATTCTTATCATAAGATTAACTGTGGGATTGCTTTTGCTGCCTCACGGCATTTCCAAACTTGTCAATGGAATAGACTGGCTTGGAGAATCTCTCACTAAAGTGGGCTTACCGGCATTTATTAAGTATGGAGTTTTTATTGGTGAAATAATTGCTCCGTTACTCCTGGTAATCGGTTACAGAACACGTATTGCTGCACTCATTGTTGCATTCAACATGTTCATGACAATTTTCCTGGCAAAAAGTGATCAGCTTTTTGTGATAAGGGGAGGTTGGGCTATTGAACTAAATGCCCTTTTTCTCTTTGGCGCACTTGCTCTTTTCTTTACCGGCGGAGGAAAATATTGTGTTTCCTCTAAAAATAAATGGGATTAATCGCTACTAAGAGATTCTTCGCTTCGCTCAGAATGACTGCCTCTTCTATCTTTTTTCCATTATTTTAGTTGTTATAATTAGTTTGATTTAGAACCGAATAAAAATTATCTTGCACCACCTGCTTAAAAATACAGATACTTCATTTTCTCATTCTGGTTTTTAATCTACAGGAATAATTATTATATAAAAAATTTTTCAGGAGTATCTAATGAACATTTATGTCGGCAATCTCGCTTCTGACGTTACAGACGAAGAACTTTCGAATCTCTTCTCTACGTACGGACAAGTTAAAGAAGCTAAAGTTATACGCGATATGTTTACTCAACAATCGAGGGGATTCGGATTTGTAGAGATGCCCGGGCAGGCTGAAGCACAAAATGCAATTAAAGAGCTTAATACCCAGGAGTTTAAAGGAAAGAACATTACGGTTAACGAAGCACGTCCCAGGAAAGACAGAAACGACCGCGGCGGCAGACGCGGCGGTGGTGGCGGGGGCGGTGGAAGAAACTTCAACCGTGGCGGTGGCGGCGGAAGAGGAAGGTAAGTTCTTTCATCTCTTTTATAATTAATATAATGCCGGACTTTACCAAAGGTATCCCTTTGAAAGTTCCGGCATCTTTTTTTTATGGTAAGAAACTTATTTGATGAACAAAATCAAAATCGGTTTAATCGGGGATTACAATCCCACGGTAACTGCACATGTTGCTATTCCAAAAGCGCTTAAGCTTTCTTCACAAAAATTAAACCGCGAAGTTGAATATTTCTGGCTTGATACTGATCTTATAACAAAAAAATATATAGATGAGTTGAGTTCTTTTGACGGTTTTTGGGCTGTACCGGCTACTCCATACAAAGATATGGGGGGCGCATTATCTGCAATAAAATTTGCAAGGGAAAATAACATTCCCTTTTTAGGAACCTGCGGCGGTTTTCAACACGCAGTCGTCGAGTATTTCAGAAATGTAATTGGAATTAAAAATGCAGATCATCTCGAAGTAAATCCCGGAACATCAACTCCAGTTATTTCTTCTCTCTCTTGTTCAATGGTTGAAAAGAATGGCGATATTTTCTTCGTTGAAAGCTCTTGTACTAAAAAGATTTTTAATACTGATAAAACTAACGAAACCTATCATTGCAATTACGGTTTCAACCATGATTATTTAGAACAGTTGAAAAAAAGCGAACTAAAAATTTCGGGGTATGATGAAAACAAAGAAATAAGAATTATCGAGTTAAAAAATCATCCCTTCTTTATAGCTACTTTGTTCCAACCGGAAAGATCATCTTTACGAAATAAAAACCATCCGTTGATCGATGCTTTTACAGAAGCAGCCATTAATAAAGTTAGTTAGATTCTTCACTCCTGTCTAAAAGACAGTCGTTCAGAATGACAACTAAAAAATAAAACGGCTTAGCTTTCAACAAGTTCTTTAAGTTTCTGAACAAACCTGATATCCCAGCCTTCACTGTGAGCATCTTTGGTTTGCTGCTGGTTTGCTGCAAGTTTTTCCCAACCTGAGTGAGTTAATGTTAGCTCGGTCTGTTTACCGATTTCTTTTAGCTCAAAAGAAACTATAGTTTCGGCATTTATAAAACCCGTGTCCCATGTATATACAAGTTTTTTGTTCTCAACAATTTCTTTAACAATGCATTTGAAAATACCATCCCAATTTTCGTTTGACTCTGCTTTAAACGTAAAGTTTTTGTCTTTCTGGGGTAAAAAGGTTGTTTCCATTAGCATCCATGCTTCAACTTTTGCGGGATCGGTGAGTGCTTTCCAAACTTTACTTGCAGGTGCATTAATAGTAATTTTTTTTAGTATTGGGTCCATTATGTATTCTCCGGTTTTGTGATTAGTTAATTCTACAACTTTTACTTTTTAGACTCTAAATATTCTTTGAGATTTTTGCCTAATATTTCGTTCCATCCTTTGTCGAAATTTTCCTTCGCAAGGTCCGGATTGTCTTTTCCAAAACTTTCAATCCCCTCGTGCGTTAATCTCAATCGTGTATTATCTCCTTCCTCGAAAAGTTCAAATATTACATGGCTGTTGCCGGGATAACCATCATATCGCCAAGAATATGTAAGTTTTTTGCCAGGAATAACTTCTGTTATTTTACATAAGTGTAAATATTTTCTGTCATCGGGTCCTCCTTCAAACTGAAACTCAAATCCAACCTCCGGTTTAAATTCGGCAAGATCGAAATACCATTTTTTCATTTTGTCTCTGTCGGTAATGGCACTCCATACTCTTTCGGGGGACGCACTAATAACTACCTCTTTTATAATCGGGTTTGCTTCCATTAACCTTTCTCCACAAAATTTTTTAATGATTGTAACTTTTTATCCCAGAATTTATCATAGAACGCAAGCCACTTGCGGACTTCATTAAGAGGTTCTACATTTAGCTGGTAATGTCTTTCTCTCCCTTTTTGCAAAGGAACAACTAACCGGGTTTTTAATAAAACTTTAAGATGTTTTGAAACTGCCGGTCTGCTGATATTAAATTTTTGTGTGATTGAATTAACCGTCATTTTATTTTGGGAAAGCATTATCAGTATTTCCCTTCTGTTCTGATCAGCCAAAGCAGAAAAAACATCATCTATTTTGTAAGCCATAATGTTTATTTGATTTAATCATTAATAATTGGTAACCTTCTGGCTACCAATATACGTAACCATCTGGTTACTTGTCAAGTGCTGGAATAAATATGTCTCTGGGAATCGTTTGTTTTAGATAAATTTTCATATAATTTGAACCAAAAAGAAAGGAGATAAAATATGTCCGTAAAACCAATCCCTGATGGAGTTTCGAGAGTAAGTCCTTACCTCATAGTAAAAGATGTTATAAAAACAATTGATTTTCTGAAGGAGGTTTTTGGGGCTGAAGAAATAGAAAGAATGACATTGCCTGATGGAACTGTAAACCATGGTTCGGTTAGAATCGGAGACTCGGTAATAATGATGGGCGCAAACCCTCAGTCTCCACCAATGCCCGCAATGTTATACGTTTATGTTGAGGATACTGATGTTGCATATAAACGCGCTGTTAAAACAGGCGCCGAATCGGCTATGGAACCAGTGAACCAATTCTATGGTGACCGCAATGCTGCAGTAAAAGATTCAGACGGAATTCAGTGGTGGATTGCTTCTCATATAGAAGATGTTTCTGCTGAAGAAATGCAAAGGAGAAATGAAGAACAGGCAAAGAAAAAATAATTGTTTGTCATATTGAGCGTAGCAAAATATCTCAAGTCTTCTTGAGATTAATAAACTGTTTTAGTCTTTCATAAATTATTTGGCTATCAATTCCGCCTTCTCCACTAAAATCACAGGTGTGCGGATCACCGGGACAAACAACAGAGCAATAATTATCCTGTGGAAACATTATTTCAGATCGATTGCCGAGTGGTCCCCATAGTTTTGGCGAACATCCGGGCAAAGGACAGAATAATGAAACTGTTTTAACTTTTAAAGCTGCACAAATATGCATAGGTCCTGTGCTTGCAGAAATAAGAACATCGAGTGCGCTGAAATTGACAATGCTTTCCCTCAGTTTTTTATCTTCATTAATATATTCAACATCTTTTATATTTTTTAATTCCCCGGGTGGTTTATTTTCCGTTATAATAACTTTGAAGTTTTCATCGGTTAAAAGAAGATCGATTAGTTTCTTGTATTCTGATGTTGGCATATTCGGAGCAGATCTTCCACTTGTTGTATTTACACCGACTAATATTTTTCCATCTTGTTTTAATGTCTTTCGTATTTCGTCTCTTTTAATTTCTTCATCTTTGCTCAAAAATATTTCCGGATTAATTGATTTCGGCTCTATCCCGATTCTTCTCAACATATCGAGGCAATAATCGGCTTCGTGGCGGAGAGGAATATATTTGTGCCGGCTTACATATTTTGTAAATGTAAGAAACTGGTAAAGCTTTCGGCTTACTCCCAATCTAAAAGGAATCCCACTTAAGAAAAAAAGCCAGCTTAATCTTTCCTGCGGCAAAAGCATAAAGCCATGTGTAAATTTGTACTTCCTGATTTCACTTACCATTTGCAAGAATGGTTTTAAATTTCCTTCTTCATCATCAATTGTAAGAATTGCATCCACATTTGGATTATTAAGGTAAACGGCTTTGGTTTCCTCTCTAACAAGAACGGCGACAAAACTGTCCGGTTTTGCAAGTTTAGTCTCACGCGGAATCGGTGTTGAAAGCACTACATCCCCAATACGATCTATTCTTGCTATAAGAAGACGAAGCTGTTTATTCTGATTCAAAAGATTCTGCTTTTTCTAAAAAGAATTTTTATAATTAGATAAAATAAGGAATTATTATGGAGAAATTGAGATTCAACATTCTCCTTCGTTTTTGGTAAATTTACATGATTAAATAAATTAAATTTAGATACAAATGCCAAAAATCGCTGTTGTTTTGCTAAATCTCGGGGGACCGGATTCTCTTAAAGCTGTTCAGCCTTTCTTAGAAAATCTTTTTAATGATCCTGATATTTTTAAGCTCCCGTTTCAGAAATCACTGGCAAGATTTGTTTCTAAAAAACGGGCACCAAAAGTTGAAAAAGAATACGAATTAATTGGCGGTAAATCTCCTATAAATGAATGGACGGAAAAACAAAGATTGATGCTTGAAAATAAATTACGTTCCGGTGGAAACAATATCGATATTTTGGTCGCTATGAGATATTGGAAACCTTTAACGCAGGAAGTTGTTACTTTTGTTGAAATGGGAGATTACGACAAGGTGGTTATGCTTCCTTTATATCCTCACTATTCTATTTCTACAACGGGATCGTCTTTTAATGAATGGAAAAGATTTTATAAGGGAGATAAATCAAAATTAATCTATATAGATTCTTATCAAACGCAGCCACTTTATGTTAAAGCAATAAATGAAAGAATAGACGAATCGCTTCTTCGTTTTCCGGAAGAAGCAAGAAAAGATGTGCAGCTTGTTTTCAGCGCTCACGGAACTCCGGTAAGTTACCTGAAAAAAGGAGATCCCTACAGTTTCCAGATAAAAGAAACAATTGCTGCAGTAATGAAATTAAGAAACAACTCTCATGAACATCATCAGTGTTTCCAGAGTAAGGTTGGTCCTGCAAAATGGCTTGAGCCGGCAACCGATACAATGATTGAAGAACTCGCCGCTAAAGGAAAGAAACATTTGTTAATAATTCCAATAAGTTTTGTTTCGGATCATGTTGAAACTTCTTTTGAACTCGATATTGAATACCGGCATGTGGCAGACAAAGTTGGAATAAAAAATTATATTGTAATGACAGGCTTAAATGATTCACAAACATTTGTGGATGCACTTTATGACCTGGTTATGGAGAAATTGTAATTGAACATCACTGTAGAACCACAGAATAAAATAGTAATTATTGGTGCCGGGATTTCGGGATTAACAATTGCTTACTTGCTTAATAAGCTTGGATATGATATTACTGTTCTTGAAAAGAAAACAGAACCCGGCGGCTCAATTGAGACTTCCGTTGAAAAAGGATTTTTATTTGATAAGGGACCAAACAGCGGACTTGAAACTCATCCATTAATCGGACAATTAGTCGAAGAGCTTGGGTTACAGAATGAACTTGTTTATGCAAACAAAGAAGGAAACAAAAGATATATATTAAAGAACAACGAGCTTCACCCACTTCCAATGTCTCCGCCAGCTTTTATTAAAACAAAGCTTTTTTCAACTGCAGCTAAGTTAAGGTTAATGGCTGAGCCATTTATGAAAAGATCGAAAGATGGCTATTACCAAAGTATCTCTGAATTTGTAAAAAGAAGGTTGGGGAAAGAGTTCCTTGATTATGCAATAAATCCTTTTGTTGCCGGTGTTTATGCGGGTAATCCAGAAGAACTGAGTGTTAAATCTGCTTTTCCAAAGTTATATGAACTGGAAGAAAAATATGGCGGACTTATTATCGGGACTTTAAGAAGTGTCCGGGAAAGAAAAAGAAGGGCTGAAAAATCGAAACAAAGCGCTAAAATGTTCTCCTTCAAAAACGGAATGCACATTTTTCCAAAGGCAATCACAGAACATCTAAACAACAATGTTCACCTTGAATGTGAAGTAGCTTCGATACAAAAAAATGGAAATGGCTTTACAATAAATTACCACCAGGAAGGCAAAGCAAAGAATATCGATTGCAATAAAATAATCTCGGCAGTTCCTGCTTATGTTGCTGCAAATCTGTTTAACAACTTTGATGAAGAACTAACAAAACATTTAAATGAAATTTATTATCCACCCGTATTGGTTCTTTATCTTGCCTATGAAAAAGAAAATATCAAACAACCTCTGGATGGATTTGGTTTTCTTATTCCATCTAAGGAAAGAAAATCTTTTCTTGGCGCAATTTGGAGTTCCGTAATTTTTCCGAATAGATCTGTTGATAAAACTGCCACGTTTACACTTTTTGTAGGGGGTGCAAGAGACCCAGAAGTTGGAAGTGTTGATAAGGAAATATTAATCAGTAAAGTAAGAAAAGAATTTGAGGAGATAATGAAAATAACCGGTAACCCTACATTTATGACTTATCGTTACTGGTCAAAAGCTATACCGCAGTACAATATCGGGTACATTGAACATGAAAAATACTTTGATGAATTTGAGGAACAAAACCCGGGAATTTTTTTGGCGGGTAATTATCGCGGGGGAATTTCTATTGGTGATTGCGTAAAGAACGCTGGCACAGTCGTGGAAAAATGTAGAATGTAAAATTTAGAATGTAGAATGAAGATGTTTGTATTTGAAAAAGAAGTAAAATATGGAAATACGGTTGTTGAAAAGAGCTTTAAATTTGCTATCAGAATCATAAAGTTCTACAGGATTTTTAATAAAAAAGATTACTCGATTTCTCCTCTATTAAAACAACTTTTAAGATCTGGAACTTCAATTGGGGCAAACGTTTCCGAAGCACAAAGTGCATTTACTAAAAAAGATTTCATCAATAAATTAGGAATCGCATTAAAAGAATCTAGAGAAACTGAATATTGGCTACGCCTTCTAAAAGAATCAGAAATTATTAATGAAAAAGAATTTCAAAGTATTTACGAAGATTGTGAAGAACTTTCTAAATTACTAACAACAATAATTAAATCATCAAAATTAAAAGTATAATTCTACATTATACATTCTAAATTCTACATTCAAAGGAATTAACATGGCACATTATCCTACGAAAAGACTAAGGCGTTTAAGATATAATCCTTTAATACGCGACATGGTTCGAGAGACCGAACTTTCTAAAAATGATTTAATCTACCCATTGTTTGTAATGACAGGAGAAAAAATTAAGAACGAAGTTAAATCTATGCCCGGCGTTTACCAGTTCTCCGTTGATACACTTGTCGAAGAATGCAAAGAGGTCGCCTCGCTTGGTATTCCTGCTGTCATTCTGTTTGGAATTCCTAAAAACAAAGATGAAAAAGGTTCGGGTGCTTACGATCCACATGGAATAATTCAAAGAGCGATTAAGGCTATTAAAGAAGAAGTAAAAAATCTTCTCGTTATTACCGATGTCTGTTTATGCGAATATACTTCTCATGGTCATTGTGGATTATTACGGGGAGAAGAAATTTTAAACGATGAAACAATTGCTTTGCTGGCAAAAGAAGCTTTAACGCATGCACAAGCAGGCGCCGATATCATCGCTCCTTCCGATATGATGGATGGAAGAGTTGCGGCTATAAGAAAAACACTTGATGAAAATGGATTTCAAAAAATTCCTATAATGAGTTATGCAGCAAAATATGCGTCTGGATATTATGGACCTTTCAGAGATGCGGCTGAATCTACCCCTGCTTTCGGTGATAGGAGATCTCATCAAATGGATATTGCCAATGCACTCGAAGCTTTGAGAGAAGTTGAAACGGATATCGAGGAGGGCGCCGATATAGTTATGGTTAAGCCTGCAGGGCCATATCTTGATATAATCAGAAGAGTTAAAGATAAATTTGAAATGCCGACTGCTGCATACCAGGTCAGCGGTGAGTATGCAATGATTAAGGCTGCCGGGCAAAACGGCTGGATTGATGAAGAAAGAGTAATGATAGAATCTCTTACTGCAATTAAAAGAGCGGGCGCCGATATGTTCCTGACTTACTTTGCAAAAGATGCAGCGAAGTGGATAGACAAGAACAAAAAGTAAAAGCCTTCTCCACCAGGAGGATCAATAAAAATAGAAAATAAAAATCCAGAAAGGGAAAACATCCTTGTAATCCGGCGGCATAATCAAGTTGGAGATATGCTTTGTTCGCTTCCTTTATATGCTGCATTAAAGAAAAAATATCCTATCTCTAATATCACCCTCGTTGCATCCAAAACGAATTATAAAATTCCATTTAAAGAACTGAACCAATACCTTGATAATGTTTTAATCCTTGACAGGTCCTCTTTAAAAACAACGGTCAGTTTTTTAAAAGAACTCCGAAAAAAAAGTTACCGGATAGGAATCGTCCCTTCCACAATTAAAACTTCAAGAACATCACATATAATTAATTTTTTATCCGGTGCAAAAACCCGGGTTGGAGTTAAGTCGGTTGACGGAAACATAAATCCATTTCATTATCTTTTAAATGTAAAATCCGATTTTGCATGGGGGGATACACATCAGACAGAAAGAAATCTGGACGTTGTAAAACAAATTAATTGCAGTTTAACTCATGACGAAATTAAAAATTTGAAGTTCGGTTTCACAAACGTAGAGTTGAACGAAGCTAAAAAATTCATCGGGGAAAATTTCCCAGACAAAAACAAAATGATTATTGGGTTTCATCCCGGCGCGGGGAAGACAGATAATATATGGAAAACAAAAAATTTCATTGGGCTGATAAATAAGTTTAATGACAGGTTTAAGAACTATGTTCTTCTTACCTCCGGGTGGACTGATGATAAAATAATTAATAATATTAAAGAAGAGTTAAATAATGCCGGTATCTATTTCAAGGTTTTACACAATTATCCAATCAAAAAGTTAGGGGCAATTCTTTCTTTGATTAATCTTTACATTACAAACGATACGGGAACTATGCATATTGCAGGGTTCTCCGGTGCAAAAATAGTTTCTCTTTTCGGACGAAATAATCCAATGGAATGGGCACCAAGGGGAAACAATCAACTAGTTGTTAAATCCAAAACAAATAACATCAACGATATTCAAGTAGATGAAGTTTACAAAACTTCTATTGACATCCTGAATAATACTACCCGGCAAATATAATGACTGTCATATGATTGTCTTTATTTCTAATTTAATCCCAAAATATTTTTAACCTTAATAATTCTTAAAAAATTATGTGGCTTGTCTGGCGGATTGTTCTTGCTCTCCTGGTTATAATTCTTACCGAATTCTACTTTGTTAAAAAACTTACTGATTCCTTAAGGATTTTGTTTCCACAATTAAACGAAACCAAAAGAAAACGATGGACAACTGTTTTTCTAATAATTATTAATCTTTACCCTGTCTATCTTTTGTCTGCATGGCTTTATTCGACAATTGGCGGACAAATTATATTTATACCCAATAGTTCTTTATTTGATTATTTGATTCTGATCCCTTTCTGGATATGGATGTTCCTTATTATTCAATGTCTTCTTATTCTGCTTCCGTTGGGACTAATTAAGCTTTTGCTATTTCCCATTTATAAAAAGTTTAAGGAAAAATTACGGCGTGGAGAAGCTAAATTTATATTGGCTTTAACTATTTTGTTCATCGTTTACATTCCTGCTCGTATTCTTTACGATTACTATACGGTCTCTATAAGAATTACCGAATATAGGGATGCCTCTCTCCCGGCAGCTCTAAAGAATTTTAAATTGGTTTTTATTTCGGATATGCAGGCAGATGAATTCACAAACAATGCCCGTTTAGAAAACTTCATCAAAAAGGTTAACTCAACAAATCCCGATCTTGTTCTTGCCGGTGGAGATTTTATTACATCAACGCCAAATTATATTGAAACTTCAGCAATATTTGCGGGAAAGATAAAATCCAAATACGGAGTGTACTCCTGTGTTGGAGATCATGATAACTGGGCATATAGAAATAATACAGACAGAAGTTTAAGGGAAGTTGAGCAGGCTCTTAAAGAACATAATGTAGAAATGATTGACAACGAAAAGAAAACAATTAAGATCAACGGAGCGGATATTTCTATCGCTTTTATAACCAACACTTATGTTGAAAAGATTAACCAAACAAGATTTGATAGTGTTGTTGGAAATGGACTTTCGGGAGATTTAAAAATACTGCTGGTGCATCAGCCCTCTAACTTTCTTGTTCAAAAAGCAAAGCAATATAATTTCAATTTGCTGCTCGCCGGTCATACACATGGTGGACAGGTAACTTTTCTCTTCCCATTTAAAAATTTATCGCCAACTCTTCTTGAAACCAAATATGTACGTGGCGATTTCCATTTTGGCAATCTGCTTATGGTTGTTACAAGGGGACTGGGAATGTCACTCGTTCCCTTAAGGTATAATTCTACTCCGGAGGTTACCGTAATAATGATAAATCCCTCATAAATATCCTACTCGATAAAAAATCCTGGTTACGGTTTAGAAGAGTTAATAAACTTTTCCTTAAAGCCTTTGCTTGAAAAAACTACTGCTGCAATTGCAAGAATGCTAAGACTTACAATTACTGTTGTAAAACCAATAATAACAATCTCTATCGCAATATCGATTTCTACCAGCGCCATCGCGGAAAAGAAAAGTAAAATTATAAATTTTGCAAACCGGGAAATAAGAGAGTAGTTGGGAACATCCTCCTTTATAAGAGCAATATATACTGAGTTTGCAACCCTTCCTGCTATAATCCAGCCAATACCAAAAATTATCAGCGCAACAAGCAGCCTTGGAATAAAAAGAACGCCGTGCTCAATCAGGTTAGACAAAATAGCCAGCTTCATTGCAAAAAGAGCCGAGTTAAGGAAGATAAGAAACACAATAAAAAATGCTATGTTCCCGATGAAACCAAAGAGTGCATATCTTATGTCCGCCTTCGATAAAGCCTGTTTCCACTGTAAACGTGTAAAAAGCTTCTCAAACCTGAGAACAAACAAAAGCTGAACTACTATTCTTTTAACGATCCATCCAACAATCCATCCCGCCGCAAGAAGTAAAACTCCCGCCAGCAGGCTTGGCAAATAATTTATAATTTGCTGTCCAAAATCGAAAAACGGACTTTCAATACCTTTATCCATTTTTCACACCTTCATGTTTTATTGGTTTTAATAAAAGCTTAATAAAAGATTCTCTCTCTTCAAACTCTTTAACCCAGAGTACGGGACAGACTGACTGCCCGGTTATTTCTTCTGCAAGAGAACGACCGAACATCAGTTCAATAAAATCACCATTCTTGCCGCCCATTAAAATCAGGTCCGCATTTTTAGATTCGCCCACAATCCCTTTTAAAATATCTGTGTCATCTAAAATCTTTATTTCGGCAGGAAAAGGATTTTGCTCGATTAATTCCTTCACTTTTAATTTTCGTTCCTCCTTTTCAGGCATCGACATTTGTGGATCGAAAACTAGAAGAATTTTTATTTTGCAATTAAAATAATCCACAAAAGCCGGTGCAATTTCCGTTGCAAGAATTGCATGAAGATCGGTGCTGAACGGAATTAATATTGTTTTTATTTCCTCTTTTTCAAAGGTACCATGAAGCACTGCGACTTCTCCGGGAAATTTTAATACAACACTATCTATTATCGATGCAAAAAATCTTTCTAAGAAAGTAGGGTTTTTTTCTCTTCCCAATACTATAAAATTGCAACTCTCTTCTTGTGCTGTATGTATTATCCCCTCGGATATACGATGAGACACATTTACAATTGATCTCGCCCTTACTTCAGAATCCCCAATTGTTGCTGCGGCTTTATCGAAAAGAATCTTAGATCTTTCGCTATCACTTAATTCAACAACTAGCGGGCTTCCCTGGTTAACTTCTGTAACATTAAGAAATATAATTTCTGCATTATTTTTCTTTGCTATTGCCTTGGAAATATGAGTAAGACTTTCTACAGAATTAATGTTGGCAAGAGGTGTAAGAATTTTATATTCTTTTCTCTCTAATCTCTCTAAAGACTTTACTTTTCTTACATGTTCTACTTCGCGCGTCGAAGCATAAGATTTATAAGTAACCAAACCTATTGCTATCCAAACAGCAGTTACAACCCACGCCATCGGGCTGTAATTAAACATATAGACAGCGAGGAACAGCAAAAGAAAAATTCCTAAAATAGAAAGGTAGGGAAAAAGCGGAGTGAAAAATCCACGGTCAAGATCGGGTCTTTTCTTCCTTAAGCGGATGAGTGTAATGTTAACCTGGAGAAACAAAAGAAGAAACATGATATCTGCCGCACTTGCAACATCTTCTATTGGAAGCGTAACTGCAATAGACACAACTATAATTAATGAAAAAACAATTGATAGATGGGGAGTGAAGTTTTTCTTATGTACCTTGCCAAAAAATGTTGGGAAGTTCCTGTCCCTTCCCATCGCAAAGGCAACGCGTGAAGAAGAATAAACGGTTGCGTTGAGTGCAGAGATAGTCGAGATTATTCCTCCTATTAGAAGCATAATACCGCCTCCCACAAAAAATGTTTTTGCAACTTCTACGAGAGCAACCTCTTTATAGGAAGCAAGATATTCCCAGGGAGTCAGGTTCCCGGACTTAACTGAACCCATGGCAGTAAATGCAATTAAAAGGTAAATGGGCACAACTATTATAAGCGAAAGAAAAACTGCACGCGGGATATTACGTTTGGGGTTTTTTATTTCTTCTGAACACTGAGAAATAACTTCAAATCCCTGGAAAGCTATAAATGTTAGTCCCATTGCTTTGAAAACTCCGCCCCAACCGTATGGCATAAATGGGGTGAATGCCTCCGTCCAGTTGCTTTTACTCAGGACAAAATTTAAACCAAAGCCTATAAATATAAATAGTATTATAATTTTAGAAATAGTTATTATGTTACCTATTTTACCTGTTTCGGATGCACCTCTAAAATTCACATAACCGAAAAGAACTGCGATTATTACTGCAAGAACTTTCTGGGGAGAAAAAAATCCCCAGTGAGGCAAAACAATATTAAATTCATGAAAAACCAACTCAAAGTACGCTCCAAAACCAAGCGCATAAAGACTGCATGCAACTGCATGCGCAAACCAGCTCATCCACCCGGAAATAAAACCATTCCATTTTGGCAAGCCTTCTTTAACCCAAAGATAACCGCCCCCGGCATCGTGAAAACAAGATCCCAACTCCGCATAAGAAAATGCCGTTAGTAATGCAACCAATCCATTTAAACCAAATGTAATTATTAATGCCGGTCCGGCAACCCCTGCGGCAATACCTGTAAGTACAAAAATTCCGGCTCCAATCATTGCGCCAACACCAATGAGCGTTGCATCCATTAAGCTCATTTCCCGGCTTAAGTGAACTTCTGTATCAAACTTTTTCATTTAGAAATGTTCTTGTATTGTAACTTATTAATTATTTACTTTTGCACATCCAGATAAATCCTGTGAGCTAAGATAAATGCTAAATATCTTACGTGCAACAATTGAGCACATTGAACCAATTACAAATATTTATAATGATGCTGTTCTGAATTCTACTGCAACATTTGATACAGAAGTGAAAAGCGTAGAAGAGCAAAGGCTCTGGTTTAATGAACACAGTAATAAATATCCGATTCTTGTTGCAGAAGAAAATGAGGTTGTTGTAGGCTGGGCTTCCCTTAGCAGATGGTCGGGCAGGTGTGCATATGAAGATACTGCCGAAATATCAATTTATATAAAAGATGATTTTCGTGGAAAAGGAATGGGCACAATGTTGCTTCAAAAAATTCTTGATGAAGGGAAAGCCGGGGGTCTTCATACTGTGCTTGCGAGAATTGCAGAAGGAAGTGAAGCTAGCATAAGACTTCATAAAAAAGCAGGATTTGAATATATTGGTGTAATGAAAGAAGTTGGAAAAAAATTTGGAAAGCTGTTGGATGTACATATGATGCAATTAATTTTTAAATAACTAATTTAGTTTAACAACTTTTACAATAATTATTTATGCCTCAAGATTTTCCTAAAGATGCAGTTAAGTTTCTTGCTAAGCTAAAAAGGAATAACAACCGGGAGTGGTTTGAATCTCACAGGGAAGAATTTGTTGCTTCTGTTTTAGAGCCGGCGCAGGAGTTCGTTCTGGTGCTGGGAGAAATGTTACGTGCTGTTGCGCCCGGTATTATTGCTATACCTAAAACGGATAAATCGATTTTCAGACTCCATCGCGATGTAAGATTTAGCAAAAATAAATCTCCTTATAAAACTAATCTTGGGATTATCTGGTGGGAGGGTACTAGAAAGAAAATGGAATGTTCCGGTTTTTATTTTCATGCGGAGCCCGGTTATTTCTTTCTTGGTGCCGGACAATATATGTTCACCAGCGAGCTCTTAAAAAAATACAGGCGCATCGTATATAATCCCGACAAAGCCAAAGAACTAGACACGATAGTTAAGAAGCTAAAGAAGAAGAAATTTGAGCTCGGCGGAAAAACATTTAAAAGAGTTCCAAAAGGCTTTGATGCTGAATATCCATATTCAGATTATCTGCTTTATAACGGAATATATGTATATGAAGAACGCTCGGATTTAAAGAAATTAGAAAAAGAAAACGCCGTTGATTTTGCTTATAAAAAATTTGTTGAAATGCTGCCGTTACACCAATGGCTTGTTAAAAACATTTAGCATATTAATAATCCTTCTACCTCTCAAAAAATTAAAGATATTATTAAGTTTGTATGATTAAAACAGATAATAGATTATGAACACAACAAATAGCTCACGATTATTTAACGATGCAAAAAAAATTATTCCGGGCGGAGTTAATTCTCCTGTACGTGCATTTAAATCTGTCGGTGGAAATCCTTTATTTATAGAAAAAGCATTAGGTTCAAAAATTTATGATGTAGATGGAAATGAATTTATAGATTATATAGGTAGTTGGGGTCCCCATATTTTCGGGCATAATCCTTCGTTCATCAAAGAAGCTTTGCTCAATTCAATCGAAAACGGAACCAGCTTCGGTGCACCGACAGAACTTGAAGTTAAAATCGCAAAGCTTATCACAGAACTTGTTCCATCGGTTGAAATGGTAAGAATGGTAAACAGCGGAACAGAAGCAACTATGAGCGCTGTACGGATAGCAAGAGGTTACACCGGAAAAGAAAAAATTATAAAATTCGAGGGGTGTTATCACGGACATGCAGATTTCTTTTTAATTAAAGCCGGCTCGGGGGCATTGACTCTCGGAGTTCCTACTAGTCCGGGAGTAACAAAAGGAAATGCCGCAGATACTTTGATTGCAGACTTTAACAATATAGAATCTGTCAAGAAATGTTATTCTGGCAAATAAAAATGAAATTGCTGCAGTAATTATTGAAGCAATTGTTGGAAATATGGGTGTTGTAAAAGCAGACGGAAAGATTCATTAAAGAATTAAGAACTATTTGTGATGAAGAGAAAATCGTTTTAATAATTGATGAGGTAATGACCGGGTTTAGAGTTGCAAAAGGCGGAGCACAGGAAATTTTGGGAGTTAATGCAGATCTGAGTACATTCGGGAAAATAATCGGCGGCGGTTTGCCTGTCGGTGCTTTTGGCGGAAAAAAAGAAATTATGGAAATAGTGGCTCCTTCGGGACCTGTTTACCAGGCAGGAACCTTAAGTGGAAATCCATTGGCAATGTCTGCCGGGTATGCGGCATCTAAGTTATATCAAAGACCATCCAAATCTTTATGCTCTACTTGAAGAAAAATCATCTTATCTGGAAAAAGGAATTAAAGAAAACTTAAAACAGCTAAATAAAAAACTAACTCTTAACAGGGTTGGTTCTATGCTTACTCTTTTTTTTACAGAAGAAGAAGTGAATGATTTCCGTTCGGCAGTTAAATCAGACACAAAACTTTACGCCAAATACTTCCAGGAAATGCTGAAAAGAGGTATTTACTTGCCTCCGGCTCAATTTGAGGCATTTTTTATTTCAACTGCACACACTAAAGAAGATTTAGACAAAACTATAAAAGCGAACTTCGAATCTTTAAAAGAAACATTTAAATAAATATTTTCATAGTTCACAATAATAATATTTGCTGATAGCAAAACGAAAAAAAACTTGCGACTTATCTGAAGTCACCTTAACTTTTGCAACATAAAAATCACCTAAATTATTAATGAGCTAATATTATCTTATTTTTCGCATTAAGGTTTGAAAAGAGATAATTTAAATACTAGAATAAATAACTCATTATAAATCAAAAAACGGAGCTCTATATGAAAAAATCTCTTTCACTGGTTATGCTTGTTTTAATTTTCTTTTTCGCTTCAACACAAGACAGCGATGCTCAACTTAGACTTAAACTAGGACCATATACCGGAATGAATTTTAATTTAGGAACTGGCTCAGATTTAAGTGAAACATTAACCGGCTTTGGTTTCTTTTTTGGTTCACAAGTGGACATGAGCTTTACTCATACAATTGGCTTACTTACCCAAGTACAGTTTTATGATAACCGTAGTGGTGGAACCTCGGAAACAAATGTCTTTGATACTAACGGAGATGGCCAAGCTGATATTAGAGGAACTTTGGAAAATGATTATAGCCTGGCCTATTTTATGATTCAACCCCTTCTGAAACTTTCATTACCCTCTGGTGGTCTTTACTTCTTAGTTGGTCCTTCTATTGGTTTTAATATTCAGGCAAGTTTAGATCAAACCCTGACTCCTCAGGCTCAGCAAGGACAACAAAACCAACAACCTTTAAGAGGTAAAACTTCTATAAAAAATACAAACGTAAGGTTCGAATTAACGGCTGGGGCCGGATACGATATACCATTAAGCTCATTATTAGATCTAACTCCTCAATTCACTTTTGGGTTTGGAATAACGACTATTGTGCAGGATTTTTCAGCCAGAGTAATGACCTTTCAATTAGGAACAGCTCTTAAATTTAAGCTTATATAATTATAAAAAATGGTGAGGGCAATATGAAGAAGTTATTATTTTTTATCCCTTTGTTACTACTGCTAATTGCGGGTTGTAGTAGCGATAAGTCGGGAAATAATCCATTAGGGGGTATTGGAACTGTTGGTGGTGGAACGGGTGGGGGCACTGGTGGAACTGGAACTGTAACTTGGACTATCGGTCAAAGACAAGGGGACCAAGGCGGAACTATGTTAACGGCAAGCCCAAGCGTTGCCGTAACTGTAACGCAAGTTATTGTGAGCGTTACCGGCAAATAATTTTACCGATGACCCTATCCAGGGAGATGGTCAAACTGTCTTCCAAGCCGGTCAGTTTTATGATGTGAAAGAATATACTGGTGTAACGACCGGCCTGCAATTTAGCATCGAATTTCAGGGTAATCTTGGAAGTGCTACCGGAACGGAATACGACGTAACCTCAACTTACACCGCACAATAAAATACAAACGATATATTGGATTTATGAGGCTGTTTTACGCAGCCTCTTTTATTTCAACCCCATTCTTCATCAGCAATTTTTCTACGGTTTTTAATCCACACAATATTTATTTTCATTGTATGAAAAGAATCTCTATAAAATTCCTATTACTATCACTCCTCTTTTTAAGGATTGGGTTTTCACAAGAGGACAAACAATCTTTCATCGAATATGAAAAAACTCATTTCTTGAAACCAGTTGAAAACAACAATACTACATATCCCGGGGATTCTACTTTTGATGTTAACTACTATAAACTCAATTTAGATGTTAACTATTCTCCTCAATCTCTAGCGGGAGCAGTTACTGTTTCGGCAAAGAGTTTAGAAGATAATTTAACCTCCATTTTTCTCGATCTCACAGATGTTCTAAATGTTGATTCTATTATATCAAATAATCAACCCCTTTCTTTTAATCATTCCGAAAACAAACTTGTTATTTCTCTGAATAAATCTTATTCATATAATGAAACTTTTACCCTTGTTGTTTATTATCACGGTGTCCCGGTTAGAACTGGTCTTGGCAGTTTTGTATTTGACTCACATAACGGAGACCCATCAATATGGACATTGAGCGAACCTTACGGCGCGCGGGATTGGTGGCCATGTAAAGATACTCCGGCAGACAAAGCAGATTCGTCAGATGTTTTAATTACGTGTCCTTCTAATCTTATTGGCGTTTCAAACGGAACTCTTTCCGATGTTATAGATAACAACAACGGAACGAAAACTTATATATGGAAAAGCAGGTACCCGATTGCCAATTATCTTATTTCGCTTGCAATATCAAACTACTCTGTGTATACAAAATACTTTCATTATTCAGAAACTGATTCGATGCCCGTTGTTAATTACATTTATCCGGAAGATCTTGAAGAAGTAAAACCGGAACTCGACAAAACAACCAGGATGCTTGAGATATTCAGTAAACTTTTTGGAGAATATCCCTTCATAAAAGAAAAATATGGTCATGCCGAATTCGGCAGCGGGGGAATGGAACATCAAACCATAACTTCAATTGGAATCTTTAACCAGGGCGTGATCGCACATGAACTTGCACATCAGTGGTTTGGAGATAACGTAACTTGCAGAAACTGGGAAAATATTTGGCTGAATGAAGGTTTTGCAACTTACGGTGAGGGTTTGTTTTATGATTTCTCAAACGACAAACAATCTTACGACTCTTTTCTAAGTTATAATATTAGTCGCGCAAAGAATGCGATAGGAAGTATTCTTGTAAGCGACATTTCCTCAATCAACGAAATATTCAACGGCGACAGAAGTTATTCCAAGGGAGCAATTGTACTGCATATGTTAAGGGGAATTGTCGGAGACTCTGTTTTTTTCAATATCCTAAAAAATTATCAGTCAGATCCTAAACTGGCTTACGGAACAGCAACAACGGAAGATTTTAAGAATGTCGCTGAAGAAGTAAGCGGGTTGTCCCTAGACTATTTTTTTAATCAGTGGATATATGGAGAAAATTATCCCAGGTATCGGGTGAGCTGGGATTTTCAAAAAGCTCCTCTAAATCAATATGAAGTAAATTTGAGTGTTGAACAGGCTGTTAATACATATCCTATTTTTTTTACTATGCCTATAAAAATAAAAATATCAACCACTATCGGAGACACTGTTGTTTCTATTTTTAATAATGCACAAGAACAGGAGTTTAACTTTGCTGTCGTTGGTAAACCAACTCTGCTAACTTTCGACCCGGATAATTTCCTTATTAAAGATGTCATTATTTCTGATCCTGCCGACATATTCCCAAAATTTGAACTCGAACAAAATTATCCCAATCCATTTAACAGTTCAACAAGCATTTCTTATTCTCTGTCAAAAGAGGGTGTTGTCACTCTGAAAATTTATGATTGTCTCGGTAAAGAGATAGCCACTTTAGTAAACGGGAATCAAAAAGCAGGAACATATAAAATAAATTTTAATGGTAATACTTTGGCAAGCGGCACATACTTTTTCCGTTTATCATCAAATGATTTTACCGCGGTTAAAAAAATGTTGCTTTTAAAATAAGAACCTGCTTTTTCTAAAAGTTCTACAGGGGCGGCAATAACTACAACTTTTATTATGCTTCTGTTATTCTACCCCGTTTGTTTCTTCGTCTGGCAGCACTTTGGCAATATCTGCAATACTATCATTATCTTTTAATCTTATTACTCTTACGCCCTGTGTATTTCTTCCCATTACCCGGATATCTTTGACGCTTTGCCTTATAACCATTCCGTGGGTTGTAATAATAACAAGTTCGTCGCCGTCAATTACTTCCATAAGCGCAATCATTTTGCCGACTTTATCCGTCGTTTTAACAGTTATAACTCCCTTACCTCCGCGGTGAGTAATACGGTAATCATTAATATCTGACCGCTTCCCATAGCCTTTTTCTGTAACAACGAGTATTGTATCATTTCTTCTAATTACAAGAAGCCCGACTACAATATCGCTTTTTCCTAATCTAACGCCTCTTACGCCTGTTGCGGTTCTTCCCATTTCTCTTACATCTTTTTCATTAAACCGAATAGCAAAGCCGCTTCTTGTTCCAAGGACAAGATCGCTCGTGCCGTCTGTCATCTTAACTTCAATTAGCTTGTCACCTGCTTTAAGATTAATTGCATTGATGCCACCTTTGCGCACATTGCCGTAAGCAGAGAGAACTGTTTTCTTAATCGTTCCTTTCTCGGTCGCCATTACAAGAAATTGGTTATCGGAAAATTCTTTAACTGCAACAAATGCTGTTATTTCTTCTTCCTTTTCTTTTTGAAGAAGGTTTAAAATTGATCTTCCTCTGGCTGCACGCCCGGCTTCGGGAACTTCATGAACCTTAAGCCAATAACATTTCCCTTTATCGGTAAAGAAAAGTATATATTGATGCGTCGAGGCGATGAACATATGTTCAATAAAATCATCGTCTTTAGTCCCTGCGCCGGTAATGCCTTTTCCGCCTCGTCCTTGTTTTTTATAGCCGCTCGCCGGGAATCTTTTTATAAATCCCTGGTGAGAAATTGTAACAACGACATCTTCTTCTGCAATAGTGTCTTCAAGTGAAAACTCCGTATAATCATAAACAATCTCTGTTCTTCTTTCGTCGCCATATTTCTTTTTTATTTCAAGAAGTTCGTCTTTTATGATCTGAAATCTTTGTTCTTCGCTGTTGAGAATCCCCTTTAATCTTTCAATCAGTTTTATTGTTTCTTTATACTCGTCCTCTATTTTCTTTCTTTCAAGCCCGGTTAATCTCTGGAGACGCATATCAAGAATAGCTTTTGACTGAATTTCCGACAGCTTGAATCTTTTCATCAAATTATTTTTGGCTGTCTCTACGTCTTTCGATTTCTTAATCGTTTCGATTACTGCATCAATATTATCAAGAGCAATTATATATCCTTCAAGGATGTGCGCTCTCCTCTCCGCAGCATCGAGGTCATATTGTGTTCTTCTGATCAGCACATCCATCCTGTGAGTTAGGAAATGCTGCATCATTTCTTTAAGGTTCAGAACTTTAGGAATTCCGTTAACCAGCGCCAGCATTATAACACCAAAAGTATTCTGCATTGCTGTGTGTTTAAAAAGCTGGTTTAAAACTACTGCGGGTTGTGCGTCTCTTTTTAGCTCTATAACCACTCTCATTCCGTCTCTATCAGACTCGTCTCTTATGTTTGAAATATCATTCAGTTTTCCAGCCCTTACAAGATCAGCTATTTTTTCAATCAGGTTTGCCTTATTTACCTGGTATGGAAGTTCAGTTATAACAATACTTTCCCTGTTGTTTTTATGAGTCTCAATATTTGCTTTAGCGCGAACAACGAGTCTGCCGCGTCCTGTTTCAAACGCCGATTTAACTCCTTCATATCCGTAAATAATTCCCCCGGTTGGAAAATCCGGAGCAACAACATGCTTCATTAATTTTTTGATCGTTATATCGGGGGTTTTTATAAGCGCGATCAAACCATCAATAACCTCGGTTAAGTTATGCGGAGGAATGTTGGTTGCCATTCCAACTGCAATGCCGCTCGATCCATTTACTAAAAGATTTGGAAGATATGATGGAAGAACCGTCGGTTCCTGCAAAGAGTCATCAAAGTTTGCTGCAAAATCAACCGTGTTTTTATCAAGATCGCGAAGCATTTCATCTGCTATTCTTGCAAGACGTGCTTCGGTATAACGCATTGCCGCAGGCGAATCACCATCGACAGATCCAAAGTTTCCTTGTCCATCAACTAGTGGATATCGAAGAGAAAAATCCTGAACCATTCTAACCATTGTATCATAAACCGCGGTATCACCATGTGGATGATACTTACCAAGAACTTCTCCCACTATTCTTGCAGATTTTTTGTACGGTTTGTTGTGTGCCACTCCCAACTCGTGCATACCAAACAAAACTCTTCTGTGAACCGGCTTTAATCCGTCTCTTACGTCGGGCAGTGCTCTTGCCACAATAACGGACATTGAATAATCTATGTAAGAGGATTTCATCTCCTCTTCTAAGGATACGGGGATTATTTTTTCAAAGATTGTTGCCATGAATTTCTATTTTATTATTGTTCGGATTTTTTCTTTTGTGATACTCTAATTAAACATCCAAGTTTGCGTACTTAGCATTTTTCTCGATAAATTCCCTTCTCGGTTCTACTGCATCGCCCATTAACGTTTCAAATATTTTGTCTGCGCTTGCGGCGCTCTCAAGAGATACCTGCAAAACTGTTCTTGTTTCCGGATTCATTGTTGTTTCCCAAAGCTGTTCAGGATTCATTTCTCCAAGACCCTTGTATCTTGAAATAGAGACTCCCTTAACAGTACCTTCTTCCGGGTTTTTTGCATCAGTCTATCTTTTCTGTTTTTCCATTTGCCTTAAATCTCTTCAATATTTTTTTCATCTCCTCTTCGTCATAAGCATAGAGTTCCTCTTTTCCCTTTTTAATTTTATACAATGGAGGTTGTGCAATATAAACTTTGCCCGATGTAATTAGATCTTTCATGTGCCTGTAAAGAAATGTGAGAAGAAGTGTTCTTATGTGGCTTCCATCAACATCTGCATCTGTCATCAAAATTACTTTTCCATACCGCGCCTTTACCGGATCAAAATCTACTCCAAACCCGGCGCCTATTGCAGATATCATTGCTTTGATTTCGTCGTTCTCAAGAATTTTATTAATCTTTGCTTTTTCAACATTAAGTATTTTTCCCTTGAGTGGAAGGATTGCCTGAAACCTTCTGTCTCTTCCTTGCTTGGCAGAACCGCCTGCGGAGTCACCTTCGACTATATAAATCTCACAGTGCTCCGGATCTGTTATAGAGCAATCCGCAAGTTTGCCGGGAAGGTTCATACCATCAAGAGCGTTTTTTCTGCGCGTCAAATCTCTCGCTTTCCGTGCTGCCTCTCTCGCTTCCGCAGCGCGCAAACATTTTTCTATTATCTTTTTTCCAACCGAAGGATTTTCTTCCAGATATTCTGCCAGCTTTTCTCCAACAAGTGTCTCCACGGCAGATTTTGTTTCACTGTTACCGAGTTTTGTCTTTGTTTGTCCTTCAAACTGGGGCTCAGCCACCTTAACAGAAATAACTGCGGTAAGTCCTTCCCTAAAATCATCGCCGGTTAAATTTATTTTATTGTCTTTGACAAGATTATTTTTGCTCGCATAGCTGTTTAAGGTTCTCGTCAGCGCCGTTTTAAAACCAACAAGATGTGTTCCCCCTTCATGTGTGTTTATATTATTCACGTAAGAAAAGATGTTTTCTGTATAGCTGTTGCTATATTGGAACGCCACCTCGACAGGTGTGTTTTCTCTTTCTCCTTCAACGTAAACAGTTTTATGAAGCGGCTGGCGGGCTTCATCCAAATACTGAACAAATTCTATAAGTCCTCCTTTAAAGTGATATGAAACCTCTTCGCCGCCATTTCTCTCGTCCTTAATATTTATCGTAATGGTTTTATTCAGATAAGCCAGTTCCCTCATTCTTTCTGTAACTGTATCAAATTTAAATGTCGTAACCTTAAATATTTCGGTATCAGGAAAAAACGTGGTCTTTGTTCCGGTTTCATTCTTTTTACATTTACCGATCTCTTTTACCGGTTTTACAGGAATCCCTTTTTTATATTCCTGAAAATATATTTTGCCATCTCTCCTAACCTCAACCTGCACCCACTCAGATAAGGCATTAACAACAGATACCCCAACACCATGTAATCCACCGGATACTTTGTATGTGTTTTTATCAAATTTACCCCCGGCATGAAGGACGGTCATAACAACTTCGAGCGCCGATCTTTTTTCTTCGGGGTGCATATCCACAGGAATTCCACGTCCATTGTCCTCAATTGTAATGCTCTCGTCTTTATGGATCGTTATTTTTATACTGTCGGCATATCCAACCATTGCCTCGTCTATACTGTTGTCCACAACTTCATTTATAAGATGATGAAGTCCCCTTGCGCTAACATCACCAATATACATCGCGGGTCTTTTTCTTACTGCTTCAAGACCCTTGAGTACATTTATATTTTTTGCACTATATTCATTTTTAGCTGCTGCTTTTGCCATGTTTAGTCTCGGATTGTTTACTGCTTGTTAAATAAACCTTATTGAATTAACCCTCTCGTCATGAAAAAAACCGTTGATCTTTTTTATTAATAATTCTTCGTTAAACTTAAGCTCGTTTCTCAAAGCCGGGTTTTCTACATTAAGTAATAATATTTTCTTTTCTACTCTCTTGGGAAGAACTATCTTCTCCAGGTCAGGAAAAACCTCATAAAATTTTTCTATTACTTCCGATTGTTCGACTATTTTTCTAACGTTTGCCAGGTTTGGGTCTTTATCAAAGACTTCTTTTATGCTTACAAAATTATGCATATGTAACTTCGCCTGCCTTAAGTTTAATAACCCTGTCTGTCTCGTTTCTTCTCAGGAAAGAAAAATCCGAAAGGTCCGTCACCGTTATAAAGGCTTGCCCCACCTCTGTAAGGTACTCGCTAATTTTTTTTGCTCTGTACGCATCAAGCTCACCAAAGACATCATCAAGCAAAAAAATTGGCTCTGTGCCTGTTATTTCGTTGAGATAAAAAAATTCGGCAAATCTTAATGCTACCTGAAATGTTTTGTGTTGTCCTTGCGAACCATAGGTCTTTAGGTTGTTACCATTAATACTAAAAACAAAATCATCCCGTTGTGGTCCGACCAAGTTAGTTCCTCTTACTATTTCTTCTTCTCTTCTTTTTGCTAATTGTCTTTCAAATTCTTCCTCAACATTATCTCCGAAATGCTCATCAAGATATGTGTACAAAATCTCAGGTTTTTCCATGTTGTTCATTATTACATTATAGGATTGCCCGACATATTCATTAAATGTTTCTACAAATTTTTTGCGTTGTTTTATTATGTACGAACCTGTTCTGACAAGAATTGATGACCAGGCATCAAGCTCGCTCATGGTTTTTCTGTCCCTATATTCTTTGATCTGGCCAAGAAGGGAGGAACGCTGACGTAGCGTTTTGTTGTAATCAAGAAGATTGCTTAAATATGTTTCGCTTGCCTGTGAAATTACAGAGTCAACAAATTTTCTTCTTTCTCCAGGAGAACCTTGTGTAATAGCATGGTCCCCGGGAGATAGTAAAACCACGGGGAATTTTCCTATTATGTCTGCCGCTCTTGTAATTTTCTTTTCGTCCTTAAAATAATTTTTCCTGTTTTCAATTATAGAATACACTATGCTGGCTTTGTTTTCCGTTTCTCCGCGGAATTTACCGGATATTTCGAATCTTTTTTCGTTAAATGTGACTGCTTCTCCGTCGGTTTTTGCAGTGTGACCCTTGGTAGTACAGAGATAAACTATCGCTTCAATAACAGAGGTTTTTCCCTGTCCGTTACCACCTACGATATAGTTTAACTTGTTTGAAAAACTAAGATTTATGTTCCTGTGACTTCTGAAATTTTTTAACTGAATGTTACTCAATATCATATTAATTATTTAGCCGCACCGGCATCAATAATAACATCAGCTCTTCGTTCTCTGCTATTTCCCCTGGCTCAATTATACAAGCCTTGGTTGGAGAATGCAATTTAAATATCGTTTCGTCATCATTTACATGAGAAAGCATATCATTAACATAAACCGTGTTAAATCCTATCTCCAACGGGTCACCGCTATATTCGCAATGTACGTTTTCTTTAGCATTTGATCCATGATCTATGTCTTCGGCAGATATTTCCAGATCGTTCTCTTTTATTGAAAATTTAACCTGCTTTGAACTCGCAGTCGAAAATATCATCATTCTTTTTATTGTGGAAAGCAGATCGTTTGTTTTTACTTTTAATATTTTATCGTTCTCAAGAGGAATTACACTACTGTAAGCAGGATATTTTTCCCCGATTAACCTGGATATAAATTCAAGATCACCAAAATTAAAAGATATGTGTGTTTTGCTTAAATATATTTTTACATCTGCTTCGCCCAATAATTTTGAGAGAACCGAGATTGCTCTTTCGGGAACTATATACTGTTCTTCTTTGCTGAGTTTTATTTTTCTGTTTAAATATTTAACAAGACGATGTCCATCTGTTGTAACAAAACGAAGACCCTCATCAGAAAAATCGAAAAGAGTTCCTGTCATTGCGGGACGCATATCTTCTTTGCTCATTGCAAAAGATGTTTGGTCTATAAATCTTTTGAGATCGTTACCACTTAATGTTATTTCCTTTTCTTTATTAACTACAGGAATATCAGGAAAATCTTCGGGAGAGGTGTAGCTTAAATTGTAAATTCCTCTTTCCGTAGTAAGAACTAATTTTGAATTACCCTCTGTTTTAAATTGGATTTGAGCATCTCCCAATGATTTTATTATATCATAAAGTAATCTGGCAGGAACAACCATTTTTATATTTTCATCTGCCGCCGCATTTATGGAAGACTTTAATGCAATTTCCAAATCTGTAGAAGATACTGTAAGCATGCCGTCTTTTATATCAAACAAAAAGTTTTCTAAAATGGGCATGGGGGTACGGGAGGGAACTGCCGGAATAACCCTAGAGAGAAGCTTTTCCAGCACCTTACTATTTATTTTAAACTCCATTGAAGTATCTCCTTAAGAAACATATAAAAATACTAAAAAATGGTTCCAATCTCAATGAAATTACCCTTTTAAAACTATGCTATAATTTAATTTCTTGTAGAGTTATTCAGATAACAAAGTGTTTAATTATTATAATATTATATATATATAAAATTAATATAATTAATATAATTGTGTTAACATGTTAGCAACCATTAACACACCGGATTTTATATAAACAAAATTATATTTTTATGAACAAAGAGATGTTAACAAAACACGTAGAATCAATCTTTAATAACAAAACGTTTCTGCTTTCTACTTATAAACATGGTAAAAACAATTTTGTTAACAACAAAACAATATAAAATTGAAATAAAAAGATTTTTTAATTATGAGGCAAGCAGTTCTATTTGTGTCCTAATATTTTTTACTAAAGAAAAAACAGAGGGGTCTTTAGACATTGTTTCATCGATTGAATTGTGAGCATGAATAACAGTGGAATGATCTCTTCCCCCAAACTGCAAACCAATAGATTTTAAAGAAGATTTTGTTAGTTCTTTTGAAAGATACATAGCTATCTGGCGTGCAAACACAATTTCTTTTTTCCGGGATTTGTCACGTAGTTTATCTTCCGTAATACTTAAGTAAGAGCAAACTATTTTAGTGATGTTTTCTATAGTGATATTAACCTTACGATCAGTTGCTATTTCTTTAACTATTTTCCGGGTTAAATCTATATCTATATTTAAAGAATTTAACGAGGCGCTTGCAAGGAGTTTAATTAAACAGCCCTCGAGCTCTCTTATATTAGATGTGATGTTGCTGGCAATATATTCTAATATATCTTTAGAAACAGACATTCCATAATCGTTTGATTTTCTTTTAAGAATAGCAAGTCTAGTTTCAAGTTCGGGCGGTTGAATGTCAGCGGTTAAACCCCACTGAAACCTTGAGATCAATCTTTCGTCAAGTCCTTTTAAGTCTTTTGGAGGTTTATCGCTTGATAAAATTATTTGTTTTCCCGATTGATGAAGCGTATTAAATATATGAAAGAACAAGTCCTGTGTTTTTTCTTTTCCAATAAGAAACTGGATGTCGTCTATCATAAGAATGTCCATACCTCTGTAAAACCCAGAAAAATCATTTACCTTATTTGATTGAATTGCCTCGACAAAATCGACCGTGAAAGTATCAGAGGAAAGATAAATTGCTCTCTTCTCCGGATAAACTTCGAGAATTTTATTTCCTGCGGCTTGTATCAAATGAGTTTTTCCTAAACCAACCCCACCATAAACAAATAATGGATTGAAAGAAGTTCCCCCAGGATTATCACTTATGGCCATGGCTGCTGCCCGCGCAAGCTGATTTCCCTCTCCCTTTATAAAGTTTTCAAATGTGTAACGTGAATTCAGGTGAGATTCAAAGTCTTTTGTTTTCGGCTTTTCAGCAGATTTAATCTGGGAAACCTTCTGAGCATTAGAGTTTATTACAGAAGAGGTATCGCTCTCTTCTTTTATAATGTAAGCAAGCTTTGCTTCGGGTCCCAAAACCTGGGTGATTGTTTTTGTAATCAGAGTATTAAAATGTTCATCGATCCATTCCCAGAAGAACTGGCTGGGAAGTTGTACCTTCAGCGTATGACCATCAAGCTCCAATGGTTTTATAGGTATAAACCAGGTGTTATATGTCATCAAAGTGACATTGTCTTTAATGTGTTTTAAACATTCCCTCCACACAGAAGTAGGATCGGGCATAACTGATTGTCTGGAGGAAACGGTATTCAGCATATTACGTTATCCACAGTAGAGTAGTTCAATAAAATCGTCAATTTTAGTTTCTATTAAGCGAAATATTATCGGGCCAAAACAAATATCCACAACTTATTAACATTACATGCAGACAGTTAACTATCTGCTTTTACATAGCATTAACTAAAATAAATTGAGGTATACACACAAAAATAAGTTTTGGTTTTTGGGGAGGTCACATGCAAAATCATGTGGAACGTTTTCACAATTAAATCTTATCCACAATCCATTCACAACTTTTTTGCTCCTCTCTCTTCCCAAAAAATATAAAGTAAAACTAACTCGTGCAAATTAATTCTTTACTAGGAGGAAAAAAAATTAAAGCTTTTAAAACTTGGGTAAAAAAGATAATATTTAGTATTTTTGATAATTAAAAAACACAGCTAAAGTAAATTATTAAGGGTAACGCATGAAACGAACATATCAGCCGAGCAACAGGAAAAGAAAAAACAAACATGGTTTCAGAGAAAGAATGAAAACCAAGAACGGAAGAAAAGTTTTGGCAAGCAGAAGAGCCAAAGGAAGAAAAAGTTTAACAGTTAGTGATGAGAAATAATTTCTTTGAGACAACACAGTCTTTCCCAGAAAGAAAGAATAAAGAGCAAAAAAAGTTTTAATGAATTATTTACCACCGGTAAAGTCCTCATTTCTAAAGATCAGAAAATTAAAGCAGTATATTTAGTAGAGAAAAAAACCGAAGAGGTTGGAGTAAAGATTGCAGCGGCAATTTCAAAAAAACATGGAAAGGCAGTCTGGCGAAACCGGGTTAAAAGATTAATAAGGACTTCTTATAGACTAAACAAGGAAAAGCTGACAGCCTGTTGTAAGAAAAAAAGCATATTACTCAGAGTAGTCTTTTCAACATTTTCTATGACAGAAGTAACTATGAAAAAGATGAGCTTAAAAGAGGTAATGCCGGAAGTGGTAGATCTGATGCAGCGGATAGAAAGCAGCATATAAATGAAAACTATTTTAATAATAATTATAAAAGCTTATCAAAAAATAGTATCGCCTCTTTTTCCACCATCCTGTAGATTTTATCCCTCTTGCTCTGAATATGGTATTGAGGCAATAAGAAAACATGGAGCAATAAAAGGTGGAATAATGACCGCCTGGAGAATTTTAAGATGTAACCCCCTAAATAAAGGTGGATATGATCCCGTACGCTAAATGGAAAACCAATGGATAAAAGAACAGTTATAGCATTTGTATTAATAGGGGGTATATTAATTATCTGGTTGTATTTTAACTCACCAAAGCCACCAGTTAATCCGCCTCTAAACCCGGCAGACACAACACATGTTACAAAATTAGATACGGTTTCCAAGCCCGTCCCTAAAAAAGAGAAAGAAGTTCCAAAAGTTGAAGCAAAAGATACAACCACAACGCTGGGCAAGTTTTTTCAGAAGTCAACGGAGAAGGAAAAAATAATAACGATAGATAACGATCTTGTAACGCTCGAGATTTCAACGAAGGGAGCAAATATAAAAAAGTGTTATCTAAAAAAGTTTAAGAACTGGTATTCTGCAAAATCTGACTCTGCTAATTATAATACTATGGTTCAATTAATAAACTATAGTTTGTCAAACGCCTATGATATTGCTTTTGTTACGTCAGATGGTAAAGCCATTAATACGGGAGAACTTCACTTTGACAGCGATACAAAAAAACGCAGGTATAATCTTTCCGGAAGCGACAGCCTGACTTTAGAATTTACAACCAAGGCTGAGAACAAGGGAGAGATAAAAAAGATATACACTTTTTATGGTAACAAGTATAACTTTATTTCCAACATTCAGCTTATTGGAATGAACAACATTATCGGAAACAATGCCTATGATGTTGTGTGGAATAGCGGCATTCGTTTCGTAGAGAAAAATTCTGTGGACGAGGCAAACTCCTCAGATGCCAGTGTTTATTATGGAGATGAACAGGTTCTCGTAGATGCGACAGATTTGAAAGAACCTGTTGAGAAAGAATTCAATGGAAGAGTCGACTGGTTAAACATAAGGAACAAGTATTTTACTGCAATAATAGCCCCAAAGAACCCCGGCGGTGTAGAGGGCGCATATATAAGGGGCACAAGGGAAGAAATTGGCAAGGATGGAGTTAACGAAATTTATAGCGGGCGCCTGATAATCCCATTCAAAAATACCGACTTTGAATCGAACACATTCAATATTTACTTAGGCCCGGTTGATTATGACATCTTAAAGGAATATGGGGATAACTTTGAGGCAATCGTAAATTTTGGTAGCCTTTTCGGAATTACTTTTATAGTAAGACCTATCGCCGAATATGTTCTCCTCCCCTTGTTTACTTTTCTTCACAGCATTATTCCAAACTATGGCTTTGTTATAATCGTCTTTTCGATTATCATAAAAATAGTTCTTTATCCTCTTACAAAGCAGAGCATGCAATCGATGAAAAAAATGCAGCTGCTTCAGCCAAAAATAACCGAAATAAAAGAAAAGTATAAAGACGACGCGCAGAAAACGAATAAAGAAACGATGAAACTTTATTCTACTTATGGTGTAAATCCAGCGGGGGGTTGTTTGCCATTATTCCTGCAAATGCCAATATTTATTGCTTTGTGGGGATTGTTCCGCGTTGCTATAGAACTAAGACAAAAGCCATTTATATTCTGGATAACAGACCTATCTCGTCCTGATATTATTTATCACCTGTCTTTTAAATTACCAATTTTTGGAATAGATCAATTGTCAGGATTAGCTTTACTGATGGGGGTCACGACCTTCTTTCAACAAAAGATGAGCATGAAGGACCCAAAGCAACAGGCGCTGGTTTATGTAATGCCGGTCATGTTAACCATTCTTTTTATGAGCTTTCCTTCCGGACTAAATCTTTATTACTTTATGTTTAATGTTCTTTCAATTGCACAGCAGTATTATATAAATCATAAGCATGATGGTATGGTGCTGGAACCGGTAAAGAATCCTAAGAAGCAAAAGGGCTTTATGTCTAAGCTTTTGGAAGCGGCCGAGCAGAATGCAAAACAACAGCAGAAAAAAAGAAGATAAAACAACCCTGTCACAAAGCATTTATAAAGCCACAGAAATATGCTATTTTAATTCGCAAAAAATTTCTTCTTTGTAAATGTCTTTTAAGTTCAAAATAATTTTAGTCACGATTCTTTTTACATTTACTGTGGCTATAAAAAGCCAAACCCCAGACACAATTCGCATAGAGTATAAAAAAGAAAAACTTCCTTTTAGGCTGGAAGAAAAAATCCCTAAGAACAAACCAGTAGTGGCTTTGGCACTAAGCGGCGGCGGTGCGCGAGGTCTTGCACAAATTGGGGTTTTGAAAGCTCTAAAAGAAGCAGGAATTAATATTGATATGATTGTTGGAACCAGCATGGGCAGTATTATAGGCGGGCTTTATGCTGCAGGATATTCTGTTGAACAGCTTGACTCGATTGCGAGAAATACAGATTGGGACGAACTTTTACTGCCGGAAGGCGAAACAAACAGGAGAGAGTTATTTGTTGATCAAAAGGTTACTGAAGATAAAGCAATTTTAACGTTAAGACTTGACGGATTTACGCCAGTAATTCCGACATCAATAAATACGGGTCATAGACTGTCAAATTATTTAAATCTACTGGCATTGCAAGCCCCGGTTCATGTAGAAAAAAGCTTTGATGATTTTAAAATTAAATTCAGAGCCGTGTGTACAGATCTTGTTACGGGGAATGCCGTTGTCTTGGATAAAGGTTCTTTAAGCCAGGCAATGAGAGCAAGTTCAAGTGTTTCGTTTTTCCTTCCCCCCGTCAGGATAGATTCCTTAGTTTTAGTAGACGGTGGATTGGCTGCGAACATTCCGGTTAAGATTGCGTTTGAACAGGGGGCTGACATTGTTATTGCAGTCAATACCTCAAGTGAGCTTCATTCCAAAGACGATCTTGATTTGCCCTGGATTATAGCGGATCAAATAATAAGTATACCAATGAAGCACATGAACGAAAACCAATTGGCCCTGGCTGATTTTGTTATATCGCCGGTGGATTCAAACAGATCCGCAACAGATTTTACAAGAGTAGATTCGCTAATATCGCAAGGATATGTAAGCACCTTACGGCAGACCGCAGCCATAAGAAGAGAAATTGATAGTCTTGCTTACCAAACCTTATCTTGGCAGGGTAAATACATTAGAAGCGTTGAAAATCATGAAGGTACTTTCCCATGGGAGACCTCTTTGTTAAAAAAATATTCGTCAGAAGATTCTGTTTCAGAAAAAGAGATAAAAAAAGATATTTATTCTTTATATAATACAGGGGAATTTGAAAACATTGAAGCCCTTGTTAAAAAAGGAGAAAAGAAGACAGACATATCTTTTGTTTCAGAGAACAACCGAATAATAAAAAACATAGATTGTTCCGGAATTACGGTTATAAACAAAGCAGAAGTTGATAGAATAACCGAAGAAGTAATCGGCAAACCTTATAACGGGAGAATAATCTACTCACTTATAGTGAAGATTCTTGAACAATACAGGAAGGCAGGCTATTGTTTAGCCGCAATAAGAGACAAAAAATTTAACGAGTATACCGGAAGATTATCTCTATCCTTTGATGAAGGAATAGTTTACTCTATATCAGTACAGGGAAATACAAGAACGAACGCAAATATTATTACAAGGGAACTTCCAATAAAAGCGGGAGACTATTTTCGCTATGCGGAAGTTTCAGAAGGACTAACCAATCTTAGGAGCACCAATCTTTTTGATGGCATAATACTCCTGGTAAAAAAAGATGGGGACATGAATAAAATAATATTGCGGGTGAATGAAAAAACATCCGGTCTGTTAAGAGTTGGGTTCAGGGTGGATAACGAGAACAAAGCACAATTGAATCTGGACATCAGAGACGAAGACCTTTTCGGAACAGCTACCGAACTGGGGCTTATCCTATTTGGTGGAACAAGAAACCGGGCATATATTTTAGAGCACAAATCAAACAGAATATTTGATACATATCTTACATACAAGATAAATGCGTATTATCAATTTCAGGATATTTTTGTTTATGATAACAATCCAACGACATCCGATAAAACATTTTCAAGGATAGTAAATGGCGAATACAGGCAGATATATTATGGGGCATCGATAGCGGTCGGCACACAACTGGAGAAATTTGGTAACCTTATATTTAAGGGCAAATATCAGTATGATGAAATAAAAAATATAGATGGCACCAATATCAGTCCCAGTCCCTCCAAAAACAAAGTAGTAAGTCTTAAGATCAGCTCAACCATTGACTCTCAGGACAGATATCCATATCCGCGCAGCGGCGTTTACTTCAATGGGTCTTATGAAACAGCCTCATCTTTTTTAGGTGGAGATGTCGGTTTCTCCAACATAGGATTTGATTACAAAAGTTATTTTACCATAAATGATGTACACACATTCTCGCCAAGGATATTAATGGGATTCGGAGATAAAACATTGCCGCTGGCAGAGCAATATTCTCTTGGAGGACAAAATTCTTTTTTTGGTATGAGAGAAAACGAATATAGAGGAAGACAGATATTTCTAGGTTCTTTTCAATACTCTGTTCTTCTTCCGTTTAAAATATTTTTCGATACTTATTTTAGTTTTCGATATGATTTAGGATCTACATGGGATTTTCAGGAGCAAATAAGATTTAAAGATCTAAAACAGGGAATTGGGACAACACTTTCCTTCGATACGCCAATAGGTCCCGCCGACTTTTCTGTCGGCAGGAGCTTTCTCTATAAAAAGAATCTGCCCGGCAGCCCAATAAGCTGGGGAGACGTAGATTTCTATTTTTCCATAGGATATTTTTACTGATAATTCCTATAGAAAATGCCCAAACATTTTTCTATAGAATCGAATAGACGAGACCTAATTGTAAACCTTCTTTTATCTGTGTCTTGGCGATTTGGGCTTCTTCGTATACTAAAAGAAAAGTCAAGTTTACGTTAAGATAATCATTCACTTTTGCTGCAATTGTATTATCCCACCGAACATCCCAAACATCCATGCTATTAAAACGACTAAACAATCTTAATTTAGTTTTTAACAAAACATTTTCCATCACAGTATATTCTGCCGTTGATACGGACTCGATTCCTGTTTCTACTTTCACTTTTTCAGTATCTGAGGTGGAGATATCGTCACTATATTGTGTCTGTGTATTTGTAATTATTTCCTGCACAGCAAAGCCTAGCCTGGTTTCAAAACCGGAAACCTTATTATATGTAAAACCCAAACTCTGTGTTAAATAACCCGGATCAAAAAAGTTTGCGATCTCTTCTTTTGGCGTTACACCATAATCATATCCGGCGGTTAAAGCTGTTCTTAAAGTATTGCTAAAATATGGACTGATATCCCAGCCAACATTTCTCGATAAAACGCTTTCCAGGTAAAGTTCGTTATCATTAGTTTTAAAATCTTCCGACCCGAGCTTTGTTCGTCCGTAAGCAAGCTTTAGATCGTTTGTGAAACCCCAATCTTCGGTTGCATATTTTATTCCTCCCGTTCCAACAATCGTCCAGGTTAACGAGTTGTCCCCACCCTGCGACCAATTACTAAGTGAAAGCTGGCTAATATTTAAACCCGCAACTGCTTTTGGAATCCATTTGTAGAGTATAACAGTGTCTTGCTGAGCAAAGGAGCCAGACACAAATAAAATGCTTATACAAAAAAGTAACCCGATTAGTCTTTTCAAGACAATCTCCTTATTTTCTATTTAGAAATAGTTAATTAAGAAACAGGTGGTAAAAATAAAAAATAATCTCGCAACTTTTATTAAAGGAAATCCTAAAGACTTTCCCATAGTTTTTATACATGGCTTTCCTTTTGACCATCGTATGTGGGATAATCAAATAGAAGAATTGAGCAAAGAATGTTTTTGTGTTTCTTATGACATAAGAGGATTGGGAGAGTCGCCTTCTGGCGAAGGACAATTTACTATGGAAATGTTTGTTGATGATCTACTGGAAATAATAGAAACGCTGAAGCTTGATAAGCCTGTTATTTGCGGGCTCTCGATGGGCGGATATATTGCCATAAGAGCAGTAGAAAAGTTTGAAAAAGAGCTCAGAGCACTAATACTATGTGATACTAAATCTGCCGCAGATAATAATGACGTAAAGTTAAAGCGCGCAGAAGGAATTAAAATAATTAATGAAATAGGAGTAGAAAAATTTGTTAATGATTTTGTTCCAAATTGCTTTGCCGAAGAATCCCTGTCTAAATCTTTTTACAAAGAAACTTTAAAAAGAAGTTTAAAGTCATCGCCTATCGGTGTAAAAGGATGTCTTCTTGCAATGGCTGGCAGGACAGATACAACAGAATATCTTTCTAAGGTAAAAATTCCTGTTTTAGTTGTTTGTGGAGAGAAGGACAAATTAACTCCACCAGCAGTAATGAAAGAAATGGCAAACACAATTTCAGATTCACAATTTCAAATTATACCGGGAGCCGGGCATATTAGTCCGTTGGAAAACCCGGAAGCAGTTAATAAAACGATTAAAGATTTTCTTTCGCGGAAAGCGAGTATGTAATTACAGAAAATGTATTAATAAAAGGAAACCGTATAATTCTTAAACTTTCCTTTCTTGTAAATAAATTTTGCACTGAAGAACTTTTTCTGGAAAAGCCAGCTAATAAAAATTTTGTCGCCGTCCCAGAGATTTAAGGAAGAAAGTTTATCGTTGTGGATCCATTCAAGGTCACCCTCGTTCGAGTTAATTATTTTACCCGAATACTTTGCAGCTGTAAAGATAAACACATACCAATCGTGAACACCATCAAAATTAGGGAAGGTTATAAATCCATGCAGCCGTGGTTTTTTAATGGTTAAGCCGGATTCTTCTTTAACTTCCCGGATTATACAATCTTCCGGACTTTCTCCTTCGTTAAACTTTCCGCCCAAACCATTCCACTTTCCTTTATGATAATCATTTTTTTTCTTAACACGATGAATCATCAATGTTTTCTTGTTTTTCTTATCTATTACATAACAAAGAGTGGCTAATTTCATAATGTTTTCTTCGAAAATTTTTCTTTAAAAATGTATTGACACTTTTATGAATGCGCTTTATGTTTTGTTGGTTCAAATTTTGTTAAATACTTTTCAAATATAAACAGAAAATTTCATTTGTCTCTTTAAATAATTTTAGAAATATTTGAATCAATCATTTAATTAAGAATATTTAGCGGGAGGAAAATCAATACAATGACAAGGATGAAAAACGAATCTGAATCGCTTGGCGAAGACAGAAAGTCTTTTTGTTAAACAACGCAATAAATTTGCCGGAAGATAACCGGGCATCTTCTTTATGAAGAAGATGGCAACATCGGTCTGAATATGGGAAGAAAGAAAAAAGACGATGACGACGATGATGACTTTGAGGACGAAGACGATATTGATGGTTTAGATGATGAAGAAGATGGCGATACTTTTGAAGACGAACCATCTGATGAAGAGGAGTTATATGAAGAAGATTTTGATTTTGATGAAGACGAAGATCTTTTAGATGATGACGAGGACGTTCCTTATAACTAAGTCTGCCAGCCAAGAAATTTATCTTTAAGCAAATAGTTTTTAACGTAATCGGTTATTCCACTTTCAAGAGAAGAAATGGGATTGGAATAACCGGCATTTATAAGCTTATCAATCTTTGCTTCGGTAAAATACTGGTACTTATCTAAAAGGTGTGCGGGCAGGTCTATATATTCTATATTTAATGGCCTGTCAATCGCTTTAAATAGTGCAGATACAAGATCGTTCCATGTTCTTGCTTTTCCTGTTCCTAGATTATAGATCCCATTTTTGTTTTTGTTGTCGAGAAAAAACAGGGTCATATCAACAGCATCTTTGATGTAGATAAAATCGCGCAACTGCTCGCCATCTTTGTATTTAGGATTTGCCGATTTAAACAATTTTACTTTACCGGTTTGAGCAACCTGTTCAAATGCCTTGTGTACAACAGAGCGCATATCTCCTTTATGGTATTCGTTAGGACCATAAACGTTAAAGTATTTTAAGCCGACAATTTTATTCAGCACACCCTTTTTCAAAGCCCAAAGATCAAACATCTGTTTTGAATAACCGTACATATTTAAAGGTCTTAATTTAGTTAAACCGGATTGGTCGTCGTCAAAACCGAGTGTGCCGTCTCCATAAGTTGCGCCGGAAGATGCGTAGATAAATCTTGTATTATTTTTTAGGCAATACTCGGCTAATTTTTTCGTGTATTCAAAATTATTCCGGAGAAGTGAATCAGCA
Organism: uncultured Ignavibacteria bacterium; assembly: GCA_963727535.1. Classification (GTDB taxonomy): domain Bacteria; phylum Bacteroidota; class Ignavibacteria; order Ignavibacteriales; family Ignavibacteriaceae; genus RBG-16-34-14. The sequence continues at coordinate 178,846 of CAVSGR010000006.1, read as the reverse complement.
TCTTTTTCTGTAGTAGACGAATTTGCCCCCATGTGAATTATTCCTTCAATCTTTTCCCTTGAAGAATCAAGGTAGGTTATGAAGTCATCTTTATGGACGAAATCAAGAAAGTTGAGCCCGACAAGATTTTTCCATTTTTCATCGGTGCCAAGGGCATCAACTATAACGATATCTTGGCGATCCAAGGTGTTTAGCCGCCACACAATAGAACTGCCGATAAAACCCGCACCGCCCGTAACAACTATCATTGTAATTGTTTGTAATTTTTAATAGAAACCAATTTAATTATATTTGTATCTCTTTACAAAAAGGCAGAGAGTTTATAAGCGGGCACATAGGCATAATTTTTTCTATTAAAAGTTACTTATGAACAAAACATTCGAAATATTAACCAAATTACTAAAAGAACGTATTCTTGTTCTTGACGGCGCAATGGGAACAATGATCCAGAGGCACAAACTGTCGGAACAGGATTTCAGAGGAGAAAGATTTAAAGATCATTCCCATGATCTTAAAGGAAATAATGACCTCCTGAGTATCACAAAACCGGAAATTATTAAAAATATACACAAAGCATATCTTGCTGACGGGTCGGACATAATCGAGACAAATACATTTAATGCAAATGCTATATCCCAAGCAGATTATAAACTCGAATATCTTGCATATGAGTTGAACTACCAGTCAGCAAAAATTGCAAGAGAGGCTATTGATGAATTCATAAAAGAAAATCCCGGAACCACCAGACAGCGTTTTGTAGCCGGGGCGCTTGGACCAACAAACAAAACACTTTCTCTTTCTCCAAAGGTAAGCGATCCCGGGTACCGCGCCGTTACTTTTGATAAGTTAGCAAAAGTATATTATGAAGAGACAAAAGGTCTGGTGGATGGTGGAGTTGATATTTTATTAATAGAAACGATATTTGATACTCTTAATGCAAAAGCAGCCATTTATGCTCTTGAAGAATATTACCGCGAAGCTAAAAAAGATATTCCGGTTATTATATCGGGGACTATTGTAGATTTAAGCGGAAGGACGTTATCAGGACAAACAACCGAAGCATTTCTAATTTCAATAGCCCATACAAAAAATCTTCTTGCTGTTGGACTAAACTGTGCTTTAGGTGCCAAGCAGATGAGACCTTTTATTCAGGAACTCGCTGAAAAAGCACCTTTCTTTGTTAGTGTTTATCCGAATGCAGGTCTCCCGAACGAAATGGGTGATTACGACGAAACACCCGAGACAACATCTGGAATGCTCGAAGATTTTATTTCAAATGGATTTGCAAATATTATTGGCGGTTGCTGCGGAACGACTCCCGATCATATAAAATTGATTGCAGAAGCTGCGGCAAAATTTAAACCAAGAGTGGTCCCCAAACCTGAAAAATATCTGAGACTTAGTGGCCTTGAACCGCTTATAATTCGTCCCGAAACAAATTTTGTGAACATCGGAGAAAGGACAAATGTAACCGGCTCTAAAAAATTTGCAAATCTAATTTTAGCCGGAGATTATGAGGGAGCGCTTGTTGTTGCGCGCAGTCAGGTTGAAGGTGGTGCCCAGGCAATCGATGTGAATATGGACGAAGGGTTGCTTAATTCAGAAGAAGCGATGACAAAGTTTTTAAATCTTCTTTCTGTCGAACCCGATATTGCTAAGCTTCCTATTATGATTGATTCTTCAAAGTGGTCTGTAATAGAAGCGGGGCTGAAATGCTTACAGGGAAAGGGAATAGTCAACTCGATAAGCCTTAAAGAAGGGGAAGAAGCTTTTAAAGAACGCGCCGGGAAAATTTTACAATACGGTGCAGCGGTTATTGTGATGGCTTTTGACGAGAAGGGACAGGCGGATTCTTTTGAAAGAAAAATTGAAATAATTAAAAGAGCTCACAAAATTCTTACGGAGGAAATCGGGTTTCCGCCGGAGGATATAATTTTTGATCCAAATGTTTTGACAGTTGCCACAGGAATCGAAGAACACAACAATTACGCTGTTGATTTTATAGAAACCACTCGCTGGATAAAACAAAATCTTCCTTCTGCAAAAGTAAGTGGCGGTATAAGTAACGTATCTTTTTCTTTTAGGGGAAACAATACTGTGCGTGAAGCAATGCACTCGGCTTTTCTTTTTCATGCTATAAAAGCCGGGCTGGATATGGGAATTGTAAACGCCGGACAACTTGAGGTTTATGAAGAGATTCCAAAAGATCTTTTAGAGCTTGTTGAAGATGTTCTTCTTAACAGGAGAAAAGACGCAACAGAAAGATTGGTTGGGTTTGCAGAAAGCATTAAGAAAAAAGATAAACAGGAAGTTAGAGTAGATGAATGGAGAAACACTTCAGTACAGGAAAGATTGAAGCATGCTTTGGTTAAAGGAATAGTTGAATATATTGAACAGGATACCGAAGAAGCCCGGAAAGCTTATTCGAAACCAATTGAGGTCATTGAAGGACCTTTAATGGATGGAATGAATGTAGTAGGAGATCTTTTTGGTTCCGGTAAAATGTTCTTGCCACAGGTTGTTAAAAGCGCAAGGGTTATGAAAAAAGCTGTAGCCTATCTTATTCCTTATATAGAAAAGGAAAAGGAACTCTCTGAAGTAAAGAAAGAAGTCGGTAAAATTCTTCTTGCTACAGTAAAAGGAGATGTTCATGATATTGGGAAAAATATAGTTGGAGTTGTTCTTGGCTGTAATAATTATAACGTGATCGATTTAGGAGTTATGGTTTCGGCAGAAAAAATTCTTCAGACAGCAATTGATGAAAAGGTTGATATAATTGGCTTAAGCGGATTAATTACTCCTTCTCTTGACGAGATGGTTCATGTTGCAAAAGAGATGGAACGAAGAGAGTTTATATTACCCTTACTAATCGGTGGCGCGACAACATCAAAGATTCATACAGCGGTTAAAATAGCGCCCGGTTATAGCGGTAATGTTATTCATGTTCTCGATGCTTCGAGGAGTGTGCCGGTAGTAAGCAATCTTCTCAACGAGGATGGAAAAATCAAAGAGAAATTCGGCAGCGAAATAAAAGCAGAATATAAAAAGCTCAGGGAAAACCATCTTAAAAGAAGTGGAGAGAAAAAGTTTCTTACTATAGAAAAAGCGAGAGAGAATCGTCTTAAAACGGATTGGGATAAAATTAAAATAGTTAAACCGGAAACATTGGGTGTTACATCTTTTAAAAATTATTCACTTGAAATCTTAAGAAATTATATTGACTGGACTCCTTTTTTTCTTACTTGGGAATTAAAGGGGAAATATCCAGCAATATTTAAAAGTGAAAAGTATGGAATGGAAGCCCTAAAACTTTATGATGATGCAAACAAGCTACTTGATGAAATAGTTCTCAGGAAATTACTTTCTGCAAATGGTGTCTTTGGATTATTTCCGGCAAACTCTGTTGGTTATGATGATATTGAAATTTATGCTGATGATTCACGCAAAGGAGTTAAAAGGGTTCTACATACTTTACGTTCACAAACACCCAAATCGAACGAGCTTCCCAATTTAGCACTTGCGGATTTTATAGCTCCTAAAGAAAGCGGCAAACCCGATTATATTGGAGCTTTTGCTGTAACAGCAGGAATCGGCATTGAAAAACTAATTGAGAAATATGAAAAGGAACATGACGATTACAATTCAATAATGGTTAAAGCGCTTGCAGATAGATTGGCAGAAGCTTTTGCAGAACATCTTGCATGAACTTGTAAGAAAAAAATATTGGGTGTATTCGCCCGAAGAGAAATTTACAAACAGTGATTTGATAAAAGAATCTTACCAGGGAATAAGACCAGCACCTGGTTATCCGGCACAACCGGACCATACGGAAAAGCCAATTATTTTTGATCTGCTTGAAGTTGAAAAAAATGCCGGTATTAAACTAACAGAAAATTTTGCAATGTACCCGGCGGCATCAGTTTCCGGTTTATATTTTGCTCACCCGGATTCAAAGTATTTTGATGTTGGGAAAATTGGGAAAGACCAGGTACTCGATTATCATAGAAGAAAAGGAATGAGTTTGGAAGAAGCCGAAAAATGGCTGGGACCGATTCTTAATTATGATGTATAATCAGAACTTATAGGAGGATATATGTCTAAAATACTTTTTATAATCGCTTTTTTTGCAATTTCTATGGCTTCTATATATGCGGAAGATCAATTTGAAAAAGATACAATCGCAACTTCTGCAGGTAATCTTGAAATAACTTTTATCGGTCACGCGTCTTTAATCTTTACGTTTAATAATAAAGTTATTCAGGTAGATCCTTTTGGCAGACTTGCAGATTATTCTCAGTTTCCAAAGGCCGATATTATTCTGATAACACATCACCATGGGGACCATTTCGATCCGAATGCAATTGAAAAATTAAGGAAGGAAAATACTGCGGTAGTTCTTACAAAACTTTGCTCAGAAAAATTTGATGGCGGTACAGTTATGAATAATGGAGATATTGAAAAAATAGATGGAATTAAAATAGAAGCGGTGCCTGCATACAACATTGTTCATAAGAGAGATAATGGAGAACCATTTCATCCCAAAGGAGCAGGTAACGGGTATGTTATTACCTTTGGTGATAAGAAAGTTTATGTTGGGGGCGATACTGAAAACACTCCCGAAATGAAAGCCCTGAAAGGAATCGATGTTGCTTTCCTGCCGATGAATCTGCCATATACAATGACGCCCGAAATGGTTGCAGATGCTGCCAAATCTTTTAAACCAAAGATTCTGTATCCTTATCATTATGGAGATACGGATGTTTCGAAACTCACCGATTTAATGAAAGAGGTAAAGGATGTTGAGGTTCGCATCCGAAAAATGAAGTGAGAGAAAAACCTTAGCATAAAATCGCTTTTTACTTTTGTTCACCCACATCTAATTAATTAAGTAAAATTAATATTTACTTAATCTTCAATTAATCTTGCCTTTTATATTTATAAAGAAAAATTTTTTATTGACCTCAAGAAAGATGTTATGTTAGAACCAAAAACGCTTAACGATTGCAACAAAGCAATTGAGTTGAATCCCAAAAACATTTTAGAATACAAAAAGCGAGGAGTTATAAAAGCCGACCTGGGTAATATTAAAGAGGCTGTTGAAGATTATAACAAAGTTATTTTAATAAACCCCCGAGATATTTCAGCGTATTTTTCAAGAGGAACATTAAAGGCAGATTTGGGAGATTTTGAAGGGGCAAGAAAAGATTTTGAAACCGCTCATAAATTAAATATCCTAACAGCTTGATTTGATCGAAAAAAATGATCTGAAAGATTAATTTTTTTTAATAATATGTTAAGCCGTTCTTAATGTCGGCAGTGTAGCTTTAATCAGGCACAAAAATTTTATTAATGACTTTTTAACAGGAGTTTCCAAAACATGAAAAAAAATATTTTTTCATCACTGCTGGCAGTACTTATTCTTTTCTGGGCCGTTGGCATGACATCGTATTCACAGGAGAAGACCGAAAAATCGCAAGCTAAAACAGAGAAAATGGAAAAGAAAGTCAAGGTTGACATTAAAAAAACTAATGTTGGCAAGGTAAGCGTAGTATCAAAAGACAAGATGATACATAAACATTATAAAAAGCTAGGAAAGGTGGATAAAGATAAAATGAAAGAAAAACACAAAACCGAGCCAATAAAAAATGGAAAGAGTAAGTAGGCATTCCAGATGACGGCAGAAAAGGAGAGTTGTTTTAACTCTCCTTTTTTTTAAAGTTTGATTATGAGAATATTAATAGTTGAGGACGAGAAAAAAGTAGCCTCGTTTATTAAAAAGGGACTGGAAGAAGAATATTATTATGTAGATGTTGCCTACGATGGTAAAGAAGGCTTAAAATTAGCTTTATCTGAGGATTACGATTTGATGATTTTTGATATTATGCTTCCCTACAAAGACGGGGTTTCCCTTGTAAAAGATGTTCGCAACAGTAATATGTCAACCCCCGTTCTTCTCTTAACAGCGAAGCTGACACTTGATGATAAAATAGAGGGGTTGGATTCTGGTGCGGACGATTATCTTACCAAACCATTTGCTTTTGAAGAATTGCTTGCCCGCATTAGGGCTTTGTTAAGAAGAAAAGAAAAAAATAAACAGTTGCAGCTAAAGGTTATGGATTTATTGTTGGACACACAAACGCACATTGTTAAAAGAGATAATGTAGAAATAAGTCTAACTCCTAAAGAATATTCAATACTTGAATATCTTTTAAGGAATAAGAACAAAGTTGTTTCAAGAACAATTTTAACTGAGCATGTTTACGATTATCATTTCGATACCGATTCAAACGTAATAGATGTTCACATAAATAAACTGCGAAATAAAATAGACAAAGGTTTTGAAAAACAGATTCTTCATACTATTAGAGGAGTTGGCTATACAGTTAAAGATGATTTATCTCCCCAGTAAATAAACAATGTTTAACAAGGCAAGATCATTTCTTAAAACAACAAGATTTAAAACAACACTCTGGTACACCGGAGTTTTTTTAATTCTTGAAGTGGTAATGGGAATAGTAATATACCTTTATGTTTCGAATAGCATGAACAAAGAGTTAAATAATTCGCTTCTTTATCAGGCAGAAATGATATATACATTTGTAAAAGAGAAGGACACGACTCTTCTGGAATTCAAGCCGGATTCTTTATACGAAACACAGGAAGATTTTATTTACGATCTCATTTTCGATGCTTTAATGATAAATCCGAGGAAGAGTTTTATACAGGTTAAGTTAAATGATAAAATAGTTTTTAGAACGGAAAACCTTGGAAAAAAAGAATTCAAGTTTAGGGATAAAAATAAACCAGGGAAGGAGTTATTCAGTATTACGAATAAGGATCTTACACCAAACAGAATAAGAGTAGCTCATCTTCGGCAAGACCCTTATGATATTACTGTTGCCTTTTCCACAAGCATTATCGATTCGACTTTAAATAGTCTGACGGATATCTATATGATTATTGCACCCATATTTTTTGCAATATCATTTTTAGGCGGAGCGCTCATTTCCGCGAAGTCGCTTTCAAAAATTGATAAGATTATTAAGAAAACCGAAGACATCACCACGCAAAATCTAAATGAAATAATTGTCGGGGAAGAATCTGAAGACGAATATGGCAGGCTTACCCAAAAGATGAACGATATGATTAAAAGACTAAGGACATCTATAGAATATATGAACCAGTTTTCAATATCGGCTTCTCACGAATTAAAAACCCCATTAACAATTTTAAGAGGCGAGATAGAAATCGCCTTAAAAAGTACAAAAACCCCAGAACAGTACAGGGAAGTTTTAAAAAGTAATTACGAGGAAACACTAAGATTAATCAATATAGTTGATAAACTATTTTTTATATCGAGAGCAGACAACACCCAGGTGAAGTTGAATAAAACAAAAGTAAGTTTATATGAATTTCTGAGTGACACAATAAAGAGATCGGAATCTTTGGGAAAAGAAAAGAATATTCAATTCATTTTGAACTGCGAAAAGGATTTTGAAATTGAAATAGATACAACCTTAATGAAACAGGCGATAGTAAATCTTATTGAGAACGCTGTTAAATATGGGGAAGAGGACGAACCGATTTATGTTAAAACGGAAAGACTAAAAAATAATTCTGCAAAGATTTCAATTATCAACAAAGGAGAAGGCATACCCGAGGAGAATCTTGAAAAGATATTTGAACGTTTTTACAGGAGTAAAACCTCAAAATCTGCTGGCGGTATAGGATTGGGCCTGTCTATAGTTAAATCGATAGTAACCTGGCATAATGGCGAGATAACGGTTAGATCGAAACAGGGAGATCAAACCGAATTCTCTGTTATAATTTAAAATCTACACCAAGTTCTAAAGCCCCGTAACTCAAAGTTCCGAAACCAACTCTTCCTGTTATAGCAAGATTAGGGTTAATGAAATACCTTATTCCTCCCTGGAAACCAAGCCATACACCTCCCTGGGAAGGGGTTGCGTAATTTCCAGCCGGACCGCTGTAACTCACCGAACCGCCGTCATAAGCAAGCACAAGCCCCGCATATGGATCAAGTTGATCATTTCCTTTTATTTCAAAATGATAATTGCCCTGCGCTCCAATAAAGATGTTTGTGTAACTTAATTTGCCAGTATTAAAGGCATCGCTGTAACCCCAATATCTGAAAATTCCGCCGACACCAATTTTACCAAAATTTTCAACATTTAAAGCATACTCATAATTTCCACCGATTTGAAAAGTTGAGCCGAGAAAAGAAAGTCCAATCGAGGGACCAACGTAATGATTATCAACTGTATATTGTGCTTTTAAGGGGCACTGAAAAAACAGAAGCATTATGATAACAAATAATGCGTTACCCAATAATGTTTTTAACATCAAGAAATCCTTGAATTATTAAAATTTCAATAGTAATTATAACTAAAAGAGTTGTTTAACACTATGTATCCTTTTGTGAACTTTTCGTGATGAAAGTCGGGTTTGTTTTTAAGATAATTCTTATGTAAAATTTCAAAAGGATTTATAAAAATGAAAGCAAGAAAGATTTCTTTAATAGTAGTTCCGCTGTTTTTAATTGTATCTTATTTTTTTATAATACCACCGGCGGGAGGGTCAAAAAACAAATCTGATATAGTTATGTCCGATTCTACTAAAAGCACTAAAGGAGATAAAATGGAGACTAAGATAGTAAAGACAGATGAAGAATGGAAGAAAGAGCTAACACCGGAACAATACTATGTATTAAGAGAAAAAGGAACAGAGAGAGCCTTTACGGGCAAGTATGATAAGTTTCATGAAAAAGGCGTTTACAAATGTGCAGCGTGTGGTAATGTGCTTTTTAGTTCTGATGCAAAATACGATGCGGGCTGTGGCTGGCCGAGTTTCTGGATTCCACTTGCCGGCGATAAGATAGTTTTAAAGAAGGATACAAGTTTTGGAATGGTGAGAACAGAAGTGCTTTGTGCAAGATGCGGCAGTCACCTAGGACATGTGTTCGATGATGGTCCGGAACCGACAGGAGAGCGTTATTGTATTAATTCTGTTTCGCTAAAGTTTGAAAAAACAGGAGCTACCAAGTAGTTCAACTACCGAGGTTCGCTTTCAAAGCGAACCTCAGGTAACTTATCCCAAAAGAATTTCAAATATCATTTTATGTAAGCGATCCAGTTTCCACCAATTCCAAAAACTTTAGAATCATCCCATGTTGTAATTTTAATAGTAAATCCGTCCCTCGAAATTGAAGTTGCATCAACGTTATATCTTACATTTGTTGCCTTATCCGCATCAAGTGTAGAAACGTTTACAATCACTTCTGGCCTTGATTCAAATGGGTTAAGGAAATTCACCTCTAGTAAATATGTCCTTGGGCCTGTGTTCTTATCAAGAGTAAATCCCGTATTATTTGTATTTGCTGTATACTTGCCTGTTACAAATTTAGACTGGGAGAGGGTTGAGCTAGGTAAACCTAGGAAAAGAACAATAAAAATTGCAGAGATTAATTTTTTCATGATGCCCTCAAATTTTTGTTTATAAAATTTTACTGGCAGATGAAAAATAACAGGATAGTTCTCTTTTTTCAATTACCAGAGTATTATTAATTTTTTAGGAGCCTGTATATTCTTTCCTTTTCTTTTTTTCTTAGGCTGTTTACAACAAGAAAGTATGAATCTGTAATCCAGCTTAATATTTCTTTGGCGTGGACAGACCCATCTATTATTACGGTATTCCAATGAGTTTTGTTCATGTGATAACCGGGAAGAACCGAATCATATCTTTCTCTTAGTTCAACAGCATTTTCGGGATCGCATTTCAAATTTATTCTTAAAGGAATTTCATCTAACGAAGCTAAAAGAAACATCTTTCCGCATACCTTAAAAACCAAAGTGGACTCACCAAATGGAAAATCCTCTATTACTTCCGGTTTGCTAAGACAAAATTTTCTTATTGACTCTATATCCATCTTGTTTATATTCGATTTGTGATAGTATCAAAAATCAAATATCATTGTTTATAAGATTTAACGAATTCATCTTAATATTAATTTTATTAAATAGCTAACATCAAAAATTTTGAACATGGAGAAAAGGATGAAAAAGAAAGCAAAGTTTTATTTTTATGGTTTTATGTCGGGCGCAGCACTACTTTTGTTGATAGGGTTCGTATCAAATAATTCCGAAGAAGCAACCGACTTTCCACAAGGTTATAAAATTATTTCTCCTAGCGTCCCGGATAATCTTGATTTCTGCGGCGAAGGTGTTCCTCTTGAAAACTATGAGGTTTATGAGAGAATAGACAGGGAGATTATAGTTAACACATACTTTCATTCGGCAACTATTATTGAAATGAAAAGAGCAAATAGGTGGTTCCCTGTTGTAGAGCCAATTTTAAAAGCGAACGGAATCCCCGATGATTTTAAATACCTTATGGTTGCAGAAAGTGGAGTTGCAAATGTTGCATCCCCGGCGGGAGCTACAGGCTATTGGCAGTTCATAGAAAGCACTGCTTTAGAATATGGGCTGGAAGTGAACAGCGAGGTAGACGAAAGATTAAATTTAGAAAAATCAACAGAGGCTGCCTGCAAGTATTTACACGATGCCGATAGTTTATTCGGCAACTGGACTATGGCAGCGGCTTCTTATAATATGGGTTTTATAAATACTCAAAAACAGATTGAAAGACAGAAGGCAAATAATTATTATAATCTTGTTTTGAATAGTGAAACATCAAGATATGTTGCAAGAATTGTGGCGATAAAGGAAGTTATGACCCATCCGAAAAAATACGGTTTCGATATAAAACAAAGAGACCTTTATAATCAAATGCCGTATGAAGTGGTACGTGTCAATGGTCCCGTTAACGACCTGGCAGATTTTGCATTTGACAACGGAATAAATTATAAAACATTAAAACTGTATAATCCATGGCTTAAAGACAATACATTGACAAATAAAGAGAGGAAAGTTTATTCGATAAAAATTCCTGTAGAAGGAAGCATAAAGCTTATTAGGGAGTAAGATAGTGCACCCTGGGGGACTCTCCCGAAGGGATTCCTTTGGAAGAACCCCGACCAATAGATTAAGGGAAGACAGGCTTTTTGACAAATTACTTTAGCCTACTTTAATAGTGCACCCTGGGGGACTCGAACCCCCGACCAATAGATTAAGAGTCTACTGCTCTACCAACTGAGCTAAGGGTGCGGCGTAAAATTAAGAATTTCTGTAAAGCCTTACAATGAAAAGGATACCTTTAAAACATAAAAAAGGAATCGGAATTTGGAATACTAATAATTAGAAAGTAAATTAAATCATTACCAAGAGAAAAAAATATTAAAGTATATTTAACCAAATCAGGAGATTTCAAATGGCAAGATTTTTAATTGAGGTACCACACGAAGCCGAAGAAAAAGCCTGTGCACGTGCGGTACAAACTTTACTTAAGACCGGCTCGCATTTTCTGACCAATGCAGATTTTGGTTGTGAGGACGGGGAGCACAAAGCATGGATAATTGTGGATGTTGAAAATAAGGAGACGGCGCGAGCCATATTGCCACCAGAGTATCGATCACTGGCTAAGATTGTTCTGTTAAACAAATTTTCTTTGGAAGAAAATGGAGTAATTTTAAAATACCACTGAGATTAAAAATGCGTGAAACTCAAATAAAAAGATATCACAACAAAGGTTAAAAGTTGTGTTTTTGGAACCAAAACTAAAGAAGTAATTTATCGCTATAACCAAGAGCTTTCCGCAAAGCAGACATCATTTCTTTATCCCCGTTTATAATTCCCCGGGAAGTAATATTGGAAGGTATATTAACAAGTTCTGCAATTCTTTTATAGGTTTCCTGTTTTTCGTTGTCTTTAACTTTTGTAAGAATATGCCAGAGGGTGAGGGCATCTTTTTTCCTAGATTCTTTTAGAAGAATAGAAAGAGCAGAACTTTTATCTTTATTCTGGTCAAAATCATTCAAAGCATCCTTAAATTCAGTTGTAGCATCATTAAAATATGGTGTGCCTGTCCCGAAGGTTTTATCTGTTTTGCACATAGCATCGGCAGGGATTAATGATTTTGTGTTGCCCGACTTAAGTTCAACACAGCCGGAAATAACTTTGAGTGATCCGGAACCATCTTTGTTAACTTCAATTGTGTAAATACAGCCTAGGTCGATTGCAGTTGCAAAAGGCGTTTCAACAGTAAACATTCCCGGCGATGACCAGATAACCGCGTGAATTTTCCCTTCATTTAATAAAATCTTGTATTCGTTTTTATCCGACTTAATTAATTTTACTTTGCTGTTTGGTTGTATGTCGACTTCCCCAACGGATCCAACGTTTAACCGGGCACGCGACACAGAATTTGTCTGAAGCCATTCTCCGGTTTTAATAATGCCATGATTAGTTAAATTTTGTGAGCCAATAACCGGCATCCCGGCAAGATTATCTACCGACCAAAACTCGGACGTTTGCTGAGAGTAATAAAGAACCCCGACAACAATACCGAGAACTATAGCAATAACTACTGCGCTGGCGAAAAACCACCCGGACTTTCTGTATTTACCTTTCAAAACAAATGTTTTTCTTCTTCTGCCGGGATTAAGGTAATTATCAGGTTGATTTATTGAAAGAATTCTTAAAGATGTTTTTTTGTTCTTATTTCGCCTCTGTTTTTCATTTATCAATTTCCGGATATCCTTCGTTGAGGTTATGTCTTTAGGAATGGAGGTGGGTTCTTTCAGAATAGAGATTACATCTACGTAATGGTTTTTACAATCAATACAGTGGTCCAGGTGGCTTGCAATTTCCCCACGGATTTCATTAATCAAGTGACCATCAGTGTAATCGTTAATGTAATATTTAATTTCTTTGCATGTCATATATTGTTGTAATCTCCCCGCCGTATAACTGCTTATGTTGCTCTGCAGGTTTAAAAATGTCTGTAAGAAGAAAGAAATATTTCATTTGAACATATAAAAAAATTAGGTATTAGTAAATCTGAAAATCATCTTTTTGAAAAAATATTTTTTTGTTATATACTGAAAATAATATTGACTCGAATCATGAAAAATTTTATATAGTGAATAGAGATTTTTTTGTTAACCTTTCTTAACATGGAGGAAATTAATGCCCGGCAAAAATTTTGGTTTAGTGGGATTTTTAATTGGTTTTGCAACCGGAAGTGTTGTTTCTATTTTATATGCACCGCAAAGCGGCAGCCAGTTTCGCACTAATTTAAGGAGAGATTTCCCAGGATTCCATAAAAAAGCGGAAGAGATAAAAGAAACATTGATAGGCAAAGCCAAATCAATAGCCGCAGATATTTCGGGGAGAAGCGAGAAATTTGTTAAGACGACAAAAGATGTTGCCGAAGGAAAATATACCGGCACAGTAGAAACTGTTGAAAAAGAATTACATAGCCTGAAACATGCAGTTGATGCAGCTGTGAATAAATACGAAGAAAGCAGTTTTTTCAAGAAATCAACAACTAATCAGCAGGTTGATGATCTTTTTATTGATTTTGAGGATGAAGTTCTCCCAAAGTTTGTCAGCTTCAAGAAGAGACCAAAGTAATTTTAATAGCGATACTCATTTTTCCACAATCACTTTTTGTTTCTTTCAATTATTTCGTAAACAGGTTTGTTATCTCCATATACCTGCCATTCTTTTATTTTGTCGTTAACCACCAATGCTCTCCAGGCAGCGGTAATTTCCCAACGATTCTCCTTTATCGTTTTATCTGTACCATACATTCCACCAGCTTTCCCTGTAAACATAATTTTATCCCCGTCACAATAAATTTCATCAATATCGATTTTGTAATCAGGGAACAATTGGAGATAATTAGTCCAACCGCGCGTCATCAATTCTTTTCCTCTATAAACAGAACCGAGGCTATCGGTAAATTTATGATCATCGGACATCATTTCTGATATTGAATCAATATTGTGGCTATTAATTGCAGTGATGAATCTTATAACTATTTCTACTGATTCGGACAGCATTTTAAACGAAAAATAATTTCACAATGGTTTCAAATTAAATATTATTAAATTTCAGTACAAAACAATTTATTTGTACGGTGCCTAAAGTAAGTAATATCTCTAAAACCGATTACATTTGGTAATCATTCTAAAGTCAAAAGCATTCACAAACCAGAAGGCATTACAGTGAGCATTAAGGAAAAGCTTGGCAAACTTAAATCAGGGTTTGGCTATTCTTATTGGGTAGCTAACTTTATGGAATTGTTTGAAAGAATAGCTTATTACGGGCAGGCAGTTATCCTGAGTGTTTTTCTACGTAATCATTTAAAGTTTAATGAAATTGAAGCCGGGCAGCTTTCTTCTATCTTTGGTGGATTAATTTATTTCCTCCCGATTTTCGCCGGTGCCCTTGCAGATAAATTCGGTTTTAAAAAGGCTTTTTCTATTGCATTCTTCCTTTTAGCGATTGGCTATTTTTTAATTGGTTCTACCGGAATGGAAATGTTTAAAGGCTGGTACGCAGGATTCGATTTATTTCCATTACTCACAGCAATCCTGATACTTACCGCTATCGGGGGTGCATTCATTAAACCAAGTGTGCTTGGAACAATTGCATTAACAACAACGCACGAATCGAAATCTTTAGGCTATGCAATTTATTACTGGCTTGTAAACATTGGAGGCGCCATAGGTCCGCTGATTGCCTTCTTTGTTAGAGATAGCATTGGGATCGAGGCAGTGTATTTTGTATCTGCGTTGTCCTGTTTATTAATGCTGTTTGCAACAAGGATCTTTTTAAAGAACCGGAAAACACAACCGAAGCTGAACACAGGACAATAAGCCAGGTTTTCAAGAACATGGTTTTAGTGCTTTCTAATTTCAAGTTTGTAATTTTTCTTTTAATCTTTTCGCTTTACTGGTTAATGTTCTGGCAGATATTTATTATAGTTCCTTTTTACATAACAGATCATATTTCTGCGAACGCACCGTTTGAGATAATTGAATCGGTTGATGCTTGGGGAATAATTCTTTTTCAGTTACCGATAAATATGTTATCAAAAAGGCTCGCTCCAATAACCGCAATAACAACGGGATTTTTTGTTTCCACTTTTTGCTGGGCAATTATTTTGTTGAATCCATCTATTCCTATGTTTATAGCCGGGTTAATTGTTTTTTCTCTTGGAGAACAAACACAAGCCCCGCGCTATTATGAATACATAGCTGACCTTGCGCCCAAAGGGCAGGCGGCTTTGTTCCAGGGATTTGCTTTTCTTCCCGTCGCAATCGGGTGGTTCTTTGGAGGAACACTTGGCGGATGGCTTTATAGGACTTTTGCTGTAGAATCAGATAATCATTCTATGATTTTTATTGTTCTTACGGGAATAGGCTTAATTGCAACAGTTCTAATGTTCTTGTATAACAAGCTTGTAAAAAATTAAAAGAAGGCAAATACTCTCCCGATCTTTTTTTCTTCTATAGAAATTGGGGAAAAATTCCCCCCTGCGCCGAATCCTTTCTTGTTAAAATGTATCGTACAATACGACCTTGAAAAATCTTTTTAACGAACAGTTAATAATGAATAAGAGAAAATATTTACGTAACTCAATTCCCGTTTTAATTGGTGCCCTTGGGGGATTTTTATATTACACATTTATTGGATGTAACTCGGGAACGTGCCCAATAACGGGACACCCGCTGACAAGCACAATATATGGTGCTGCTATCGGGTTTGTGTTTACTAATTTCAAAAATGATAAAAAGAAAGAGGAAAAAAATGAAAGCTAATATGAGCGCAGCAGACAGAGCAATAAGATTACTTATAGTTGCAATTATAGCATTACTTTATTTTACCGATACCATATCGGGCACCCTGGCAATAATTCTCGGTATTCTTGCTATAGTATTTGCTTTTACAAGCTTTACAGGTTTTTGCCCAATTTACTATTCTTTGAAAACTGGTACAATCAGAAAGAAGAGTTAAAAATGAGTTATGGTTTTTCTAAAACTTTGAATCTATCGTACGAGAAAGCTATTAAGAAAGTTACCGAAGAACTTAAGAAGGAAGGCTTCGGTATTCTTACTTCAATTGATGTAAAAGAAACTCTCAAGAAAAAGATAGATGTTGATTTTAAAAAGTACGCAATACTTGGTGCCTGTAACCCGGTGCTGGCTCACAAAGCTTTGCTAGACAGAAGAAGAGCTCGGATTACTTATTACCGTGTAATGTTATTGTATATGAAAAAGAAAATAAAACGGCAGTTTCCATGTTTAACCCGATGACGATGACAAAAATAGTAAACAACGATAATCTAAAGTCTGGTTGCAGAGGAAGTAAATGCAGAAACTAACAAGAGCTTTTGAAGCTGTATAATTAATAAATCAAAAGGAATAAAAAATGACTGAACATCTGAATAAGCAAACTTTCTTAGAGAAGGTTTTTAATTATGAACAGAACAAAGAATGGAAATATGAAGGAGAACTTCCGGCGCTTGTCGATTTCTGGGCTCCGTGGTGTGGTCCCTGTAGAATGGTTGGCCCTGTCCTGGAAGAGCTCTCTGAAGAATATAAAGGTAAAGTAAATATTTACAAAGTAAATACTGATGAAGAGCAGGAACTTGGCGGAGTTTTTGGGATAAGAAGCATTCCTTCGTTGTTGTTTATTCCCAAAGATGGACAACCAAGGATGGCTGTCGGTGCTTTGCCAAAAGAATCACTTATTGAAGCTATTGAAAAAGAATTGTTAAATGAAGAAGTTAAAGAAAAGTAATGTTGTGTAAGTGCAAGCCGTTTCTTTCGAGACGGCTTGTGATTTATAATCTCTCCACCGAAATTAATTTTAATCCAAGGTCTCTTATCTTAATTAAAAGCGAGTAAAGTGCTGCCTGATCTTTTATCTTTCCCTCAAGAAGACATTCATCATTTTCAGAATCTGTAACAGTCATTCCATCGAACCATGTCGATAAATTCTTAGTCGGAGTACCACCGCCCACTCTAATTTTGTATTTTATATTTTCACAGCAAAATTTCATATCGTATTTCCTTTATAGTATCCATAGAACTCGTTTTTTACATGCTAAAAATAAAACAAAAGATTGGGCTACACATTGAACAAAAGTTTATTTTAGGGTTTAAATATGTTGTGTCGGTAAGATATTTTATTATAATATGTTATGGGGATGGTGTGTCTTGATTTGTTGCCAGGATTCATTTACTGTTAGCAACAATTTCTTGCAATAAAATATAGTTACCTTATCCTGATCATGGCTATTTTATCGTATTCGTCATCGTTAAGTTTCTACGAAAAAGCTGTCACGGAATATTTCCATGACAGCCGGATTTGTGAAATTATTGGTGAGTTATTGTTGAAAGTCTAAAGCTTCTTGTGCACCAGTAGCTTTATCTTTTCTGCCAAAGGCTTTCCTGTATAAACCCGGAACCTTTTCTTTTAACCCTTCCATCTTAACAAATACAACCGGAACAAGAATAAGAGTTAAGAACATAGAGCTTGTTAACCCGCCGATCAGCGCCCAGGCAAGTCCTGCTTTCCACTCTGAGCCTGCACTTGTTGATAATGCTATAGGAAGCATACCAAAGACCATGGTTAAAGTTGTCATGAATATCGGTCTTATTCTTGCTCTTCCCGCTTCGATTAAAGCATCATAAACATTCATTCCTTCTTTTTGATTATGAGTTGTTCTATCAACAAGAAGAATGGCATTTTTTCCTACAAGTCCTATAAGCATTATTATGCCGAGTATAGAGAAAATGCTTAGTGAGTTCATTGTTAATGCAAGAGCGAGTAGTGCACCAACCATTGCAACAGGGATCGAGAAAAGAACAACAAACGGATAAACATAAGAATCATACAAGGCGACCATAATCATATAGACGAAAAGAATACCGGCTAATATTGCAAGACCAAGACTGCCGAATGATTCTGCCTGGTTTTTCAAATCGCCTTCATAAACAAGGTCTACACCAGCGGGAAGTTTATGCTTTTGCATTGCGCTCTGAATATCTTCTCCGATGCTTCCGCTCGGTCTTCCCACTGCTTGCGAGTAAACAGTAACAGAATTTATCCTGTTGTACCTGTTTAGTTTTGTAGGACCAGTTGTTTCATAAATATTTGCAAACTGTTGAAGCTCAACGGATTGTCCTTTCTTATTAATAAAAGTTAAACCGCTGAGGTCGGATATTTTAGACCTGTCAAATTCGTCAAGAACTACTCTTATATCATATTCAGTCTCGCCATCTCTGTATTTTGATTCATCATCACCTGTTAAAGCGACACGTAAAGCTGATCCGACCTCTGCAATAGAAAGTCCGAAAGCCGCCAGTTTTTCTCTATCTATATCTATTCGTGTCTCGGGTTTTCCTTCTTCTGCAGACAACCTCACATCTGCAGAACCCGGGATTCCCTTTATTACATTCATTACAACGTTAGCACTCTCCAGTACATCGTCGCGGCTCGGACCTTTAACTACAATTTGTATCGGTGTTTGATTTGCGGTACCAAAAATTCCTATTGGGTTAACCCGCACTTTAACGCCGGGTATTTTTGAAACTTCTTCTTTTATGTATTCACCAACTTCATCAGTAGATTTTTTTCTATCGTTTTTGCTTACAAGAGCAACATCTATCTGTGCACTATTGTTAGAGTTTTGTCCCATCAGGCCTTCACTCGAAGCGCCGACATTTGTAAATACCTTCTTTACTTCAGGAAGAGAAGAAATTATTTTTTCTACTTCCTGCGCCGCATGATTTGTTTTTTCAAGCGGAGCTCCAGGAGGCAATTCAATTGTAACTGTAAATTCACCGCGGTCAGCGACTGCAATAAATTCATTTCCAATAAAACCTGCTGGTATTAAAGCAAAAGTGGCAAAGAAAAGCACAATTGTTAATGTAATAACTTTCCACTTATTGTTTAAGGCTCCATTTTAAAACGGTTATATAATTCTCGGTAACAGCCTTGAACATTTTTTCAAACCATATTGCAAATCTTCCTATCAATGTTTTCTTAGTCATCTTTTCAAGCTTGCCAATTCTTGAAGCAAGAAGAGGAGTAACTGTAAAAGAAACAAATAAGCTCAACAAAGTTGATATAACAACAACTGCAGCATATTGTCTTATAATGTTTCCAATTAAACCACCGGTCAATGCTAACGGTACAAATACCACAACATCCACAAGTGTAATTGCAAGGGCAGCGAACCCTATTTCATTTCTTCCTTTTAAAGCCGCTGTTTTCCTGTCTTCTCCTTTTTCAAGATGATGGTAAATGTTTTCAAGAACTACTATTGAATCATCCACAAGAATACCTACAACTAGGGATAAACCCAGCAATGTCATCAGATTTAATGAGAAGTTGAATAAGTACATTATTATGAATGTCGAAATCATTGATGCCGGGATGGCAAGCATAACTATGAATGAGTTTCTTACGCTATGTAAGAAAAGAAGCATTACAATTGCGACAAGCACAACGGCAAGCATTAAATCCGATTTTACTGCATTTGCTGCATCGATTGTAAAAACAGAACCATCCTGTGCAACATCGAATTTCAGGTTGCTGGCTTTGTATTCATTTTCCATGTTCGATATTTGCTCTCTTACCAGTTTACTAACCTCAACAGCGTTAGCATCTGTCTGCTTCATCAATAAAATACCGATAGAAGTTTTACCATCTATTCTACTTATATATTCATGTTCTTTTATTCCGTCTTCAATTTCTGCGATATCTCTTAGTCTTATTTCACTACCGTTTTGAGATGTAGCAACAACAAGATTGCGCAGACTTTCTATCGAGTTAAATTTGCCAGCAACACGTACAATAAGCTGTTCATCAGTATTTTTAATTTTTCCGGTTGGAAAATCGAGATTAGATGATTTTATTGCCTGCGTTACTTGCATAATTGATAAACCATAAGAGCGTATTTTTTCCGCATCGAGATTTACTTTTATTTCCCTTTCATCACCTCCAACAAGAGTAATCTGTGCAACTCCTTTAATGTTGGAAAGACTTGGTTTTATTCTGTCTTTTATAAATTGATAAAATTCCTTAGAAGGCATACTGCTTGTTACACCCATTCTTAAAATCGGAATTTCATCCAAAGCAAATTTTGTAATTGTCGGAGTCTTAGAGTCTTCTGGTAAAGTTGACGCAATTTCATTTACTTTTCTTTGGGCATTCTGAACGGTAAAATCTATATCAACTGATTGATCGAATTCAGCCATCACAAAAGAAACTCCTTCAACCGAAGTCGATCTTATAGCTTTCAACTGGTCGACACTTGATATAGCATCTTCTATAGGTTTTGTTATAGAAGTTTCAACTTCATTTGGAGAAGCTCCGGGATAAACAGTTGTAATCGATACGTAAGGAGAACTCATCTTTGGAAGAAGTTCATAATTAAGCTGCGTATAACTGTATAATCCAAGGACGGTTAGCGCCGCAAAAATTACGACAATCAGTGTCGGTCTTTTTATAGCAAGTTGTGTTATAGTCATTTTTAAAAATCTCCTTTATTCAACTATCGTTACTTTAAATTGATCCTTAAGATTATTTTGTCCGTTAACAACGATCTGTTCACCAACCTTTAGTCCGCTTAAAACTTCAAGCATATTATCAGAAGTCGAACCGATAACCACACTTCTTTCATTTGCAATTCCGTTTTTAACTACAAAAACCTTTGCATCTCTAACACTGCCTATTAATGCCTCGCGTGGAATTATAATTGATTCGTTATTCTTTATAGATGTAAACTGAACACGACCGAACATTCCACCCTTTAAAGGATGGTCTTTACTGTTAGGCAAAGTAATTTCAACGGGATAGGTGTGAGCATTATCAGCCTGGTCACTTATCGTTTCAATCTTTCCCTTAAAAGTTACTCCGGGATAAATGTCTGTTGTAACAGCAACTTCATCACCCGTTTTAAGCCTGAACACATCTTTTTCGGCAACATTTAATTTTACTTTCATTGTAGAAATATCAACAACCTGGACTACTACTTTTCCCTTATTAACATAATCTCCTTCATCAACCATTCTTGCGGTAACAACTCCAGAAATAGGAGAAGTAATCTTGGTATCTTCATATTCTCTTTTAGCAAAAGTCAGTTGAGATTCTGCAGATTGAAAATTTAGTTTTGCAGCTTCAAGTTGAGAAATAGTAATTGATTTTTGGTCATAAAGCGATTGATATCTTTCAAAATCATTCTTTGCTTTTTCATAGTTTACTTCTGCTGTTTTTAAAGCGGCATTTTTTAACTCACCATCGAGCTGAATTAAAACAGAGCCCTGTGGTTTGTAATCTCCAACTTTAGCATATGTACCCAAAACTCTTCCGGCTGCTTCGGAAACAACCGCAACATCATTAGTTCCATTAATAGTCCCAACCATTTCAAGAGTTCTCTTCAATTCTTTTTTCTGAACATTTTCAACAGTAACAGGATAAGCCTCTATTATTCTTTGATTTGATTTGGCTTCGAGCTTTGACCTGTTGTTAAGCAATACAGCAACAACCCCGGCTATTACAATCACGATCAAACCTATTACCTTTAACTTTTTCAACATTTTGTCACCTTTTATTTTTAATTAAAAATTTCTTTATAAAGTTTTTTCGCCTGTTGCTCTTTCGAGATTTGCCTTGGCGATTTCATAATCAACAATTGTTTGAACGTTGTTTGTTTTTGTCTGAAGCAAAGCGACTTCTACATCGAGAAGATCTGAATTAGTCATTAAGCCCTGCTTAAAAAGCTCGCTGGCAACACGGTAGTTTTCTTCTGCCTGCTCTACGCTTGTTTGAGAAACAACTAATTTTTCTTTTGCCTGCTCAAGATTTAAATAGTTTTGAGTTACCTGGAGCGTAACTGCATCTTTTAAAATTTTGTATCCATCTTTTGCCTGTTCAAATTCGGCTTCTGCCTGTGTTGTCTGGTTTCCCGTTTTATTCCAGTTCCACAAATCGAATGAAAGAGAAACGCTTACATCCCAACTATCTTTAAACTTCTCTTCAACAGGAAAATACCGGCTGTTTGGATTTGAGTAATTATAATTTCCAACCAAATAAATTTGTGGAAACCATCCGGACTGCGCGTAATCAATTCCGGTTTCGCTTGCTTTAACTCTGTATGACATTGCTTTAAGCTCCGGTCTGTTATCCAATGCCATTGCCGTTAAGTTTTCAAGAGAATCAATTCCATCTGACTCTGCTGGTAATTCTTCAGAAACCTCTATTTCTGTTGTAAGCGGAAGCTCAATTATATTGCTGAGGTTTGTCATTGTAAGCTTGACTGCATTCTTTGCATCTATCTGTCTTAATTGTGCTTCCGCAAGCTGAACTTTTACCTTTAAAAGATCGCTGTTTGTTGCAAGTCCCTGGTTAAAAAGATTTTCAGCATCTTTTTCATGAGCTTTTATTTGTTCAACGTTTTCATCGACTACTTTTTTAATTTTATTTGCTTTGTAGAGATTCCAGTACGCAGTCTTTATATCGAGGATAAGATCCTGTTCTGTTTGTGAATATTCTTCTTTAACTGCCATCGAGTTGTATTCTGCAATATCATAAGCACTTTTTAATTTGAATCCGGTGAAGATCGGCTGCTGTAATGAAAGTTTAAAGTTGTAATTATTATTTATGTTTTGTGTAAGATCAAAATCTCCAAAAGGTGTACTGATCGAAAAAGGATCAATATTGCTTAACCTTGTATATGTTGCATTAAGGCTTAAAGAAGGAAGCCTGCTGCTATTTATCTCTCTTACTTTTGCATCAGCGCCCTGTATCTTCATTTTTGATGAATTAATTCTCTTGCTGTTTTGTAATCCTGTTTGAATACTTTCCTCCAGAGTAAGCTTTACTTGATCCTGCGCAAAAGCAGGAATGCTAAGAAGGATAATTATGAGAATTATTTTTTCGGCTAACTTCGCCATTTCTGTCTCCGTTTTATTATTTGATGCAAATGAATGGTTCAAACTTAAGAAGTTTAAAAGGGGTGGTGCATTGAACAAAGGTTTATTTTATGGTTTACCCAAAATAAATCCATTCTTGATGAGTGGTTCGATATGAAGATTTACAGAAAAGCTCTCCGATAAGACTTTATATCTAAACGAGTTAAAGAGATTGAGAAAATTGGTTACTATAAATAAATAGAATGTTGAAAAAAGTATAACCCGGATATTTGCGCGGGTCAAACAATCGGTGTATTAAATAAGATTTAACTCTCTTGCGGTTTGTATTGCCTGAACGCGGCTGTCAACATTAAGTTTCTGGTAAATCTGGTGAGTGTGTTTTTTTATTGTTCCTATAGCTAGAAAAAGCTTATCGGCAATTTCTTTGTTTGAATAACCGGCAGAAAGCAATCTTAGAACTTCTATTTCACGACCACTTAAAGGTTCTTCTACGGGCTGCGCTGGTTTTGCAAGTTCCTTGTTTAATTCCTGCAGAAGTCTCGTAACATATACAATAGAATTGTTTTTTTCTTTTGAATAATATGTGAGATATAAGTTTAACAAATCTGCAATTGGTTTGCCTTCATTTATAAAAATTCTTATGTAACCCTCGGGGGCTGCAATTGTTAATGCATTATTTAATGTCTCAAGAGCAAAAGTTGTTTCATTTTGTTTTTCTAACAGAACAGATTTTAAAACCAATGCCTCTAAAAGAAATCCATTTGCATTACATTGTTCAGAAATTTCAATGGTGTCTTTAAGAATATTTGATGCCTCTTCATATTTTTCAGTAGCAATTAAGAACCTTGCTTCGAGTAATTTACCATTTATATGATAAGGAACGTTTTTTGTTGGGTCCGCCTGATATTTCTCTCTCCATTTTGAAACTTCCCTGAAGTTTCTTTGCATTAATTGTGCTGTAGCTCTTTGGGTATGAATAAGGAGTTCGCGGAAATGTGTAAATGTTTGACTGTTCATTGCTTCTGCATCCTCTTTCATGAATTTTTTTGCGGAAGCAATATCTCCTTTTGTCTGTTTAATAATCTGGAGTTTTGTAATAGCATGAAAAAACATTGTCCAGTTTCCCATAAGTTTTGAGATTCTCAAACATTCGCTGGAATAATAATCTGCCTTGTCGAGCTCGTTTAATTCGAAACAAATTTTTGACATAGCTATATAAACAAATCCTAACGAGAGAAAATTCTTTCCATACTTTGCAACATATTTATCGATAATATCTTTATTTAGTTTATAAGCTTCCTGCAGATGTCCTTCTATCATAAGAATATCCACATAATTAAATGCCCCGCTGAGTGCTACAATGTGATTATTGGAAATCTCTCCAACAACAAAGGCATTCATGAACGTATCTTTAGCTTCTTTCCATTTCCCACTGAATGCGTAAGTCCAGCCCAAAACCAATTCTATTGTACTTTGAAGAATTGGATTATCAGTTCTTAAAAATGATTTTGCATCAAGAATCAGTTTCCTTTGTATTTCAACATCTTCCGGTCTATTGGTATAAAAAGGCGAATAGTTGTACGATCTCAACAAAGCTATATGAGCGTTAATATCATCCTTGTTATTTTCATTATAAATATCTTTTCTTGATTTTAAAGTGGCTTCTACCTGGAGCAAAACAGGTTCTACCTTGTTAATTTCACCGTACATATTATGAATCCACGCAAGGCATATTAATATGTAAGCACGCTGATTAAGAACGGCAGGCGGTATTTTATTTGCCCAGCTTCTCAGAGTAGTTAATTCAGCATTAACTAAAGTTGGAACAGCCGCTGCCTCGATTAGATCAGCAGCTCTTTCCACATTTTCCGCTGAAAGCGCATGATTAATAGCTTCTTCAGTAAAACCATTTTCTTCAAACCACTTACTTGCTCTTTCATGAAGAACGGTTATAACATCGGGAAATAATTGTTTTAGCCTGTATTTTAATAAATCTCCAAAAAGATGATGATACCGGAACCATTGTTTGTCTTCGTCAAGCGGCACAAGAAATAATTTTGCTTTGTTGAGGTAATCGATTACTTCCTGGCTTCCAAAGCCTCTTGTTACAGCATCGCACAATGAGCTGTTAAACCGGCTTAGTATTGATGTGTAAAGAAGAAATTCCTGCATACTTGCATCTAAATGATTAAGAACTTCTTCGGTTAGATAATCTACAATGTAACTATGGCTTCCTTTAAAGTCGCTTATAAACTTATGAATATCATTTCCGCCTTGCATTGCAATACCGGCAAGCTGCAGACTAGCTATCCAGCCCTCAGTTCTTTCTTCCAGGGTTTCAACATCATCTTTTGAAAGCTCAAGACTCATAGTTGTTTTAAAGAAGCGAATGGTTTCTTCAGTCGTAAATCTCAAATCAGATTCTCTCACTTCGAGTAATTGCTTTCTTGCTCGTAATCGTGAAAGTGGAATTGGTGGATCGTGTCTGCCGGAAACAATTAGATGTAGATTTCTTGGGAGATGTTCAATAAAAAAAGATAAAGACTGATGAACTTCCGGGGAATCAATAAGATGATAGTCATCAAGAATTAGGACAGATTCTTTCAGACTTTCATTAATCTCGTTTATAAAAGTTGTAATAATTGACTCAGGCGATACTTGTTGCGGCGATTGAATTAGCGATTCTGAATTTTCACCAAAATCCGGCTGTACTCTTTGAAGTGCTGCAATACAATATGTTAAAAATCTTTTAGGATCGTTATCTCCACCATCCAGAGAAACCCAGCCAACCTTGTTTTTTGATTGTTCAATCCATTCACTTAGCAGAGTAGTTTTGCCGAAACCGGCAGGAGCGGAAACAATTGTAAGCTTAGCCGAAAAACATTCATTCAATTTTCCAATCAAACGTTCCCTTTTGACCCAGTTTGTCTGGAGAGACGGATAGTACAATTTTGTGCTTAAAATTGGCTGAGTCATAGTTTTTGAAAAATAGAAATAAATTGAATAATTAAAAATATCGTAAAGTTAAGTATTATCAAGCATAGGTTTAATGCGTATGATTTTTTACCTAAATGTTATTATTTTGTTACAAATCAATTGCTTTAGTTAAGGATATTTACTGAAAAAAAACAGGACAACTATGAAAAAGAACATCTGGGTAATTGGTTTAATTATAATCCTTAGTGGTGTAGCAAGTTATAGCTGTAAGGAAGTTAAGTCAACAAATAAAGAAAGCGAGAAAAGTGAAATGGACTCGACGCAGAATATGAACCTGGAGACAGCTACATTTGGCGGTGGATGTTTCTGGTGTACCGAGGCGATTTATGAAAGAGTAAAAGGAGTAAAGTCCGTTGTGTCCGGTTATTCGGGCGGGACAGTAAAAAATCCTACTTATGAAGAAGTCTGCACCGGAACTACAGGGCATGCCGAAGCAACTGAGATAACTTATGATCCTAAAGTTGTTTCTTATGATGATCTTCTTGAGATATTCTTTAAGACGCATGATCCAACATCTTTGAACAGGCAAGGTGCAGATGTAGGTACGCAATATCGTTCTGTAATCTTTTATCATAATGATGAACAGAAAAAGAAAGCAGAATATTATAAAACAGAACTGGATAAATCAGGTGCGTGGGACAAGCCTATCGTAACACAGATTGTTTCATTCACTAATTTTTATCCGGCAGAAGACTATCACCAGGATTATTTTGCAAAAAATCCTAACCAGGGTTACTGTGCTTATGTAATTGGTCCTAAAGTAGAAAAGTTTGAAAAGGTATTTAAAGATAAATTAAAGAAGAAGTACTTAGAAGAGCATTAATTTGTTTTAAAGATGACATCTCTTAAAGAGATGTCATCTTTTTTCATCCCTCATACCACTTATCCCTTTTTCTTTTTTATTTTCTTCAAACCTCGTATTTTTACTCCATCAAATTTATATATGTCTTATTAAAACTAACTTAGTACATACCACAAATTCATTTCGGCTCCAGGATATTGCCTGAGCTTGGCATATTACACCTTCTAAGGTGTAGTGTGTCTTTCCCTGATTAAACCAAAATCTTTTTTAACAATTTATTAAGGAGATACAGAAATGTATAATCTTATCCAATTAGGTTGGAATGAATTTTTTCAAAATCAATTTCAAATATTTAAAACGCAAAATTTTATTCCCGGAAGAATAGCAGTAGAAAATAAACAAAGATATATTTTATATACAGAAATGGGCGAATTGCCTGCAGAAGTTACTGGCAAACTTTTATATTCATCCGAGATAGCAGAACTTCCTAAAACCGGGGATTGGGTAATTGCTATCTTTTTTGAAGATGAAAAGAAAGCTATAATTCATTCGGTTCTCAAACGAAGAAATAAACTTTCGAGGAAAGTTGCAGATAGAAAAACCGAAGAGCAGGTGATTGCCGCTAATGTCGATTTTGTGTTTATTGTTCAAAGTCTGGATAACAATTTTAATGTCAGAAGGCTGGAGAGATATATTGTAAGTACACTTGAAAGCAGCATCCAACCAGTTATAATTTTAAATAAGATTGATCTTACAAGTGAATCTTTATTAAGAAAAACAGAAATAATGGGAAGGTTTCCAAATGTGCAGACAATCTTAACAAATGCTCTTACGGGAACCGGCATCTATGAAATAAAAAATATTTTAAGCGAAGGTAAAACCGGAGTATTTACTGGGTCATCAGGAGTTGGTAAATCCACAATAATAAATTATTTGGTAGGGGAGAAAATTCTACAAACAAACGAAGTCAGCAGTTCTGTAAACAAAGGAAAGCATACTACAACAAGAAAAGAAATGTTTATTATACCAAATGGAGGAATTGTTATTGATACACCCGGAATGCGTGAATTTCAATTATGGAATGTTGATAAAGGAATGGACCAGGTATTTGACGAAATAGAATTAATTTCTTTAGAGTGTAAATTTTCTAATTGCACACATACAAAAGAAACCGGGTGCGCTGTTCTTAAAGCTCTTGAAAAAGGAATTATTGATGAAGCAAGATTGCAGAGTTATTATAAACTTCAGAAGGAGCTTAGGTATCTTGAAGAAAAACAGGATAAAAATGCTTTCTTAAAAAGAAAACAAAGAGAAAAGAAGCTTCATAAAAAAATAAAGCAGTTTTTTAAAACAGGAAGAGACAAAAGAGCGTAAAACTAACTATTCCCCAACCTTTTTCCCTAAATAAGGTCTAATTTTAAGGAGAATTATAAAATTTAAAATTGAGGTTTATATGAATAATAAAATTATCCAATTGATTGCTCTTCTTTTCTTTGTTACGCTTTCATCTTCTTTTGCCGGAGATAAAACGCAAAGCTACGATTATAAAGGATTTCACAAAGTTAGTGTCGGTTATGGAATGCAGGTAGACATTTCTCAATCAGATAATTATAGGATTGAAGTAAATGCCGATGAAAGAGATTTCCAATACCTGAGAGTTGAAAAGGATGGAGATGAATTGGAGTTTTATATTAATAGAAATAATTATCATAAAAGGGGAGACATATATATAAAAATAACAATGCCCGAATTAACAGGAATAGATCTAAGTGGGGGCAGTATTGGAGATATAACTATGAATGTTTCCTCAGAAAATTTCGAAGGGGATCTTACCGGAGGATCAATCCTTAAAGGAGGATTACAATGTGCAAATATAGAAATGGGGCTTTCAGGGGGAAGCCAGGTAACTCTTAAAGGAAGTGGAAAAGATACAGAGATTGATGGTTCCGGCGGAGCTATTTTTAATCTTAGAGATTTTAAAGTACAAAATGCCGATATATCTTTATCAGGGGGATCAATAGTCTCAATCAATATGAATGGAAAATTAACTGCTTCTCAGAGTGGTGGTTCCCAAATCACATATTATGGTAAAGCTGATATTGTAAGCACTTCTTTTTCCGGCGGTTCTGGGATTAGAAAAGGGGATTAATCTTTGCTTGGTTTATAAGGGGTGTGCAGCCCCTTTTATTTTTTAAAGTATTCATCTCTTTAATTAAATAATTGACACCCCCAACAATATTATTTAAGTTTCTCTTGTGAACCAGCTTACCTATTTGTAAAAAATTCTAAAGGAGATTTATAATGGTCCCCGTTCAAATTAATTTTGTTACAGTGCTTGTTTCCGCCGCATTAATTTTTGGATTGGGCGGACTTTGGTATTCGCCTGTCCTTTTTGCAAAACAATGGATGTCGGTAATTGGTAAAACTGAAGAAGAGCTTAAGAAAAACTCCAAACCATCAAATTATGTTACTGCTTTTTTACAAGGACTTATCACAGCGTATATTCTTGCAATTTTTATTTCCTGGGCACAGGCTACTACAATTGTAACCGGGGCGTGGATTGGTTTTATGTGTTGGTTTGGTTTTGCCGGACCGACTTCATTAGTTCACGGAATATTTGGCGGAAGACCACAAAAGCTCTGGTTAATTGATTCAGGGCATACACTGGTTTCTTTTGTTATTTCTGGGATTATACTGGCTTTGTGGAAATAAAATTTGTTCTGCCTAATTTAGAATTCTTCCTTTTTAATTAGTCATTCTTTTTTGCTGCTACTATTTAAACGCATTTTTTGATTTTCTCTCCCGAAAAGATTCAATTATTAAAATCATTTTGTATCTTTAAAAAAAACGAGAGTATACCGGATACAAAATGAAGTTTAATCTTAGTGTTATAGACGTTGTTATTCTTTTGCTTTACCTTGTATTTATTATGTGGCAGGGATTCAGGTATGTAAAAAAAAATGATAATGCCGAACAATATTTCCTCGCAGGAAGATCACTTGTATGGCCGTTAGTTGGTCTTTCGCTGTTCGCTTCCAACATAAGCAGCAGCAGCCTTGTTGGTCTTGCCGGAAGCGGGTATGAAACAGGAATATCTGTTTATAGTTATGAATGGATGGCTGCTGTTGTATTGATTTTGTTTGCAGTTTTTTTCCTTCCTTTTTATATAAAATCTAAAATTTATACAATGCCCGAATTTCTTGAAAGAAGGTATGATGCGAAGGCAAGGTATTATTTTTCTGCGTTAACAATTATCGGAAACATTGGGATAGATACAGCGGCAACGCTCTTTGCAGGAGCGCTTGTCATACAAATTATTTTTCCTCAAATAGAATTATGGGAATCAATTCTTGCGCTCTCCATTCTCTCCGGTTTGTACACAATTGCTGGTGGTCTTAAAGCAGTTGTTATGACAGATGCTTTCCAGGCGGTGATTCTTATTATAGGGTCGATAATAATTACAATTCTCGCTTTTATAAAAGTTGGCTCATGGGATGCAGTTATGAATGTAACACCACCGGACCATTTTAACATAATTCAACCTGCAGGAGACAAATTCCTTCCATGGCCGGGTTTGTTTTCAGGAGTTTTTCTTCTTGGATTTTATTTTTGGACAACAAATCAATTCATCGTTCAAAGAGCTCTCGGAGCCAAAAATATTAAGCATGGTCAATGGGGAGCTTTGTTTGCAGGATTATTAAAACTTACTGTTTTGTTTATCATGGTCTTTCCAGGAATCTTTGCCAGGGCATTATATCCCGACATTGAAAAAGCAAATCTGGTTTATCCTACATTATTATTTGATCTTCTTCCCCCGGGTTTGCTTGGATTAGTTTTAGCTGGGTTACTTGCTGCAATGATGTCGAGTATTGATTCGGCTCTTAATTCAGCCTCAACCCTTGTAACTATGGATTTTGTAAATAAGTTTAAGCCGGATATTTCAAGCGAAGGATTAATGTGGGTCGGCAGAATTGTTACTTTTGTTTTTATGGTGCTTTCTGCAATCTGGGCTCCGCAGATTAATAAGTTCCCTACGCTGTGGGTGTACCTTCAGAATGCTCTTTCATATATTGCTCCCCCTATTGTTTCGCTATATGTTGTCGGATTGTTCTGGAAGCGCGCTAATCATAACGGAGCTATTGCTGCTATTATAGTAGGAATTATTGGTGCGGTTTTTTTCTTTCTTAATACAAATGTAGGTTGGATTCCCGAAATTCATTTTCTTTATATAGCAGGAATTCTTTTTGTATTATGCTCAGCTACAATTGTTGTTGTAAGCTTATTAACTGCGCCACCTCCCGCAGAAAAAACACAAAACTATACCTGGTCAAAAGATCTGTTCAGGTTGGAGACAAAGGCACTTCGCGGAATGCCATTATATAAAAACTACCGGGTTCAGGCAGTTGTCTTGATGATTTTGCTTCTAATAGTTTTGCTAATCTATAGGTAAAACACAATTTTAAGATTTTTATTTTTTCTTCTTCGCATAAGCTTCGAGCTTGCTTATGCATCTGGCTAAGTCTATTCCTTTACCAAGAACACTTTTAAAGAAATCACCATTCTCTTCTATAACTCTGTAGAGGAATAATTCCGGATTTGAAAGGTTCTTCCAATAGCCGGATTTCGATCTAACCTAAAGACTTAAATTTGAAAGGCAAGAAGTTTTTGATAGGAACTGAATTTTGGAAACCTCGAATTTTTTGCAGAAAATTACCCAGAGCCGTTCTTACTTGAAACGGCTCTGTAAAAATATTTTTCTTAATTAACTTTCTTCGTTTTATCCGGTTTTGGATTCGTCTTTATGGGGTTCTCTTTCATTTCCTTCGCGGGCATTTTCTTTTTATTCATATTTCCCGGAGGAGGAGGCATTAAGCCAAGTTGTTTCATCATTCCCAGGTCGTCTTCTACTCCCCAGTGCTCTGCTAGTTTGCCGTCTTTAAAGATTACCACATCTGCACCGTCGATACCAAATGATTTATTAGTTGCGGGCATTCCCATCATCATTCCTGTATTTGTCCCGGAGATAGTAATGTAAGCCAGCAAAGTATCACCCGAAGTTGCCATTGCCTTTACGGTAAACTTCAAATCGGGGAAAGCACTGCGCATAAATTCAATTGTTTCTTTTAATCCGACAATACCCTGTTTTTGGGTTATCATCGTGTCCATTTGATGGTCCATCATATCTTCAGCAACATATTTGTCCAGGGAATCTATATTACCAGTATTGAAAGCGTTGTAAATTTTCATCATAGCAGCTTTGTTTGCAGCAGAATTATCTACAGTTGTATTTTGCTGCTGACAGGAAGTTAAAAAAATGGAAAGTAAAAGAAGTGGAAAAGAAAGCAAAAAAAATTTTTTCATGGCAAACTCCGCCTTTGTGGTTGAAAAATTGTATTGATAAATCTTAAGGAAAACTCTGCTGAGAAAAGTTATAATTAAAAAAAAGGTTTGTCAATAATCTTATTGATTTTTTCTTCAAGAAAGAGGAGTATAAGAATTATATAAGTTAACCTTCTATGAAAGATGTTTGATTTTCTTGTTAATGAATATCTTTTTCAGATTAACATTAACCAAAACAACACCGGTTGTAATTATTATTCCTGCTAAAATCATAAGGAAAGTTATTCGCTCATTTAAAATTGTCCACGAAGCAATTACGGTTACAAAAGGTTCAAAGTAAAGAAATGCCCCGACTTTTGTAGATTCCATTTCTTTTAAAGCAGAAGCCCACATTACATAAGCCGCACCGGAACAAAGTATTCCCAAAAATAAAATCGCCGTCCACCCACGCATAGAAAGACGAAGAACAGAGTGAATTGATTCACTATTTATTGTAAAAGGAGAAATTATTATAGCCATCATTAAAAAGAGAAAAAGTATTGTCATAACCGGGGGATATGTTAAAGAGATTTTTTTGTTTATCGCAGAATAAATACTCCATGTGAAAGCAGAAGCGAGTATTAAAAAATCTCCCTTGTTAGAAATAAGGCTAATTGAGGAAATATTCCCGTGACTTATTAAAAGCAATAATCCAGAGAATGCAACGATTATTCCAACAGTTTTTAAAAGAGTAAATGATTCTCTGAAAAAGACTAATCCGACTAATGCCATAAATATAGGCGCAGTCCCTATTATCCAACCGGTGTTTGCTGCGCTTGTGTATTTAAGTCCGGTTACTTGTATCCACAAATGTATAACGGCAACAATTGCAAGAATAAAAATTCCAACATGACTTTTCAAGCTGACGGAAAAATCTCTTTTCGTATAAACCGCAATGGCTGTTAAAAATATTACGGCAAGAATTAATCTTAAAAAAATCAGAGTTAAAGGAACAAGTTCATTGAGTGCAATTTTAGTTGCAATAAAAGAGAATCCCCAAAATATGACTGCACTGATAGGCTTCCAATATTTGAAGATATTGCTTTTCATTTTTGGACATGCTGAACTTGTTTCAGCATCTTAATAAAAATATAAGAAATCCCGAAATGAGTTCGGGATGACGGTGGGGCTTTTTAAAAGGAAGGTTTTATTGTAAAGTATCCAGGGCATATTTTTTATCCCGACTTTTTTGTCTTCTTCGCGGAAGAGTAATCCTCTAAATTGTATTGAATTTCTTTATCAGGCATATCAAGCTTTACCAACTCAACGTTGGCTTTATGAAAGAAGTCAGTTGCAAGTGTATCGTGGAAATCCGAAAAGACAACAACGCGTTTTACTTTTGCAGCAATTAAAGCTTTTGCACAGGTTGTACAGGGCATATTTGTAACATAAGCAGTTGACCCGCTGATATTTACTCCGTGAACAGCAGCTTGTACAAGAGCATTTATCTCTGCGTGATTTGTTCTTACACAATGGTTATCAACAACCTGGCAGCCAACATCTTCACAGTGCGGTTGACCAGGCAGTGAGCCGTTATAACCTGTTGCAAGCACAAACCTGTCTTTAACAAGTATGCAGCCGCAATGCATTCTCGGGCAAGTTGCTCTTTCCGAGGCAAGCATTGCAAGCTTTAAAGAATATTTATCCCATGAAGGTCGTTTTGTTTTGCTCATAATTTTGTTCTTTTTGTCTCATGCTGAAACTCGTTTCAGCATCTTAAAAAATTTACTAGGAGACCCCGAAACAAGTTCAGGGTGACAAATTCTTCCATTCACTTGCGAGTATGCTGTAATAAATTGTATCTCGTCTTCTTCCATCGTGCATCAAAGTATGACTTCTTAAAATCCCTTCCTCTTTAGCGCCTATTTTTTGCAAGGCTCTTCTCGAAGCTTTATTAAGAACATCAGTTTTAAATTCTACTCTTTCAAACTTAAGATGTTCAAATGCATATTGCAAAAGAAGAAACTTGCATTCTTTATTTAAGCCGGTTCCCATAAATTTTTTCCCAAGCCATGTCCAACCGATTTCTAGTCGTTTATCTTTTACAGAAATATTAGAATAACTTGTGCTTCCTGCAATTTCTCCAGAAGCTTTTTGAATTATAGTAAATGGATAACGAAATTTTCTTTTTCTATCTTCAAGAGAAGTTTTAACGAAGATATTCAGTTCTTCCAGGTTTGATATACGTGTTGGAAAAAATTTCCAGATGTCTGTATCGAAAGCAATTTTGCCAAAACCCTCTTCATCTTCAGTTGCCAAAGGTCTGAGAAGAGCAAAATTATTTTCGAGAATTATATTTTCGTTGAAATTCATAATTGATAGTTGTAAAATAAACAACTTTTAAAACTGTTGAAACAGTTGTTATTATATCTTAGTTTGTGTTCCACCTGAATAAATCCGGGTGTTAATGTTTTAAGGGAAAAGATTCACACCTAACTTTAGTTAGGTGGTATTAAAAAAGCATACAAAAATTCCAAACTGGTTTAACGGTTTCAAAACAAGATGGTAATGAATATGAAATTCAAAGCATTAATTGTAAAAGAAGTTAACGGAAAGTTTATTAGAGAGATTTCCACCAAATCAATTGATGAACTTCCCGATGGAGATGTTCTTATAAAAGTTAAATACTCGTCTTTAAATTATAAAGATGCTCTTTCCGCAACCGGCAATAAAGGAGTTACAAGAAAATATCCGCATACTCCCGGAATTGACGCAGCAGGAATTGTTGAAAAATCATCATCCGATCAATTTAATAAAGGTGACGAAGTTATTGTAACAGGATATGATCTTGGAATGAATACTTCGGGTGGTTTTGCAGAATTTATAAGAGTTCCTGCAGAATGGATTGTGAAACTTCCCGATGGGCTTTCACTCAAAGAAAGTATGATGCTTGGAACTGCCGGTTTTACTGTGGGACTATCTATTTACAAGTTAGCAAAAGCAGGAATTGATAAATCGGGCAAAATTATTGTAACGGGGGCTACAGGCGGAGTTGGTTCTTTATCAATAGCCTTATTATCAAAACTCGGCTATAATGTTATTGCATCAACAAGAAAACAAGACAAAAAAGATTATTTAAAAAAACTTGGTGCGACATTAATTGTTTACAGCAACGAAGTTGATGATAAATCAGGTAAACCACTTTTAAGTAGAAAATGGAAAGGAGCAGTTGATACCGTCGGCGGAAATATTCTCTCAACTGTTTTGAGAAGTCTTGATTATGGGTGTTCGGTTGCATCTTGTGGGAATGTTCTTTCTCCCGAAATAAATATGACTATTTATCCGTTTATACTTCGTGGAGTAAATTTACTAGGAATTAATTCCGCAGAAACCCAAATGAGTTTGAGGAAAGTCATCTGGCAAAAACTTGCTGGAGAATGGAAGATTAATTTGCTGGATGAAATAACAACCGAATGTTCACCTGATCAGCTGAACGAAAAAATTGATCTTATTTTGGATGGAAAAATTACTGGGAGAATACTAGTTAATATTGGTGCCAACTCTCATTACTAAATTGGTATGGAACTGTGGTAAACAAGTTTCCATTCATTTCCTTCCTTTACATGTACACGCGTAAATTTGAACATTAAATTTTTTTTATTTCCAACTGCATCTGTGTAAGTAAAAGTTGCTATACATGACAGAATTGCAGTGTTGCCAAATATTTTTGTAACCACATTATCATATGTTTCTTTCGCTGAGCTGGGAAAAGAGGTGCTTTTCATTTCTTCTATTATCTGGTCTTTTGTTTTAACGCTGTTGTCAATACCGATAAAAACAGCGTCATCATCAGCATATTTCGTCCAAAGAGAAGGATCTTTTTTCTGGTACGCGTCGAACTCAGCTTTCATAATGTTTATAAAAGGTGTTGAGTTATCAACTTGTGAGAGAATACTTGATTGTAGTAAAAGAAAAATTGATAAAGCTAAAATAGATTTCATCTTTGACACCAATGTTATTAGTCTTAAACTAATGTAATTATAATTTTTTTACTTCTTTATGTCTGAAACAATCTAGAGTGTGATCATTCACCATTCCGGTTGCCTGCATATGTGCATATACTATTGTAGAACCGACAAATTTAAATCCGCGTTTTTTCAAATCTGCACTTATTTTATCTGAGAGTTCAGTTTTGGCAGGGATATCATTTAACGATTTAAGTTTATTTTGTATCGGTTTACCATTTACAAATGACCAGATGTATTTGTCAAAAGTCCCGAATTCTTTCCTGGTTTCAATAAAAGCTTTTGCATTCGCAATGGTGCCTTCTATTTTCAACCTGTTGCGGATTATTCCAGCATCTTTTAATAAAGAATTTATTTTTCTCTTATTGTACTTTGCAACTTTATTAAAATCGAAATTATCAAAGGCTTTTCTAAAATTTTCTCTTTTCTTTAATATGGTGAGCCAGCTTAATCCCGCCTGGAATCCTTCAAGAACGAGAAACTCAAAAAGTTTTTTGTCGTTGTGTAGCGGAACCCCCCATTCTTTATCATGATATTTAATCATAATAATTTCTCTGGATGACCAGCCGCATCTGTTGTTATTTTTTGACGGCATTAGTTAGGAAAGATTTTATTAAAAATATTCTTCAGGAATTGGTTTTCTACCAGGATAGCCGGAATCGATATCGTGATAAAATTTTATTTCATCTTCATCGCTTTTCCAGCAGAGCATGACTTCCCTGTTATCAATAACGGCTGGAAAATCTACAAGCCCAATTGTGAAGTTCCAGTCTTTATAAAAACATCCAACCTCTTCAAGTTCAGAAATAAAACCATCGATTTCATCAGCCATTTTTCTTAGCTGTGGATTATTATTAATATTTTTGATGCCAAAATCATCGGCGATTAATTTCATTTCTTTAGATGTGTCGAGGATATCCTTCACTATTTTTTTTACAAGTGGAAGAGTATTACGAGCTTCCGCAGGAGTAAAATATTTGGTTGCAGTTGTCATTTTTTTATTAAATGCTAAAATGTTGTTATTTCAATCACACACACAAAATTAAAACTTAATTTATACAAAAAAAGTTCCCGGTGTGAGTTTTTTTTAATAAATAAAGAAAAATTCCTCCGAATGGATAAATTTATCTGTATTGACTTTATCAGTATTTTTGCTTGCTTTGTAATGGTAAAAAACAAAAAAGGAGTTATATAGAAAAATTTTCTACACTGCATTTACATCCAGCAATTTAAACCTATCTATACCCTGATAAAAAACGGTTAGTTAGATAGTAGAGAACAACATTAAGTTCTCTGCGGGCAACAGTTTCTTTTATTTAGCGGGCAATAAAATAATTAAATAATAATATCTCAAGGAGAGAGAACATGAACAAATTGTTCACCGTTTTGCTCTTTCTACTATTGCTGCCGCTAACTGTACAGGCAGGAACTGTCGGAAAGATAAAAGGGAATGTAACAGATCTTCAAACTGGGGAACCTTTAATTGGAGCCAACGTTTTAGTTCTTGGTACATCATTCGGTTCCGCAACAGACGTGAATGGAGAATTTATCATTCTTAATCTGGATGCCGGTGTTTACCAGGTAAGAGCTTCATATATAGGATATCAAACAATTACAGTATCTAATGTTCGTGTTAATGCGGATTTAACAACCGAACTTAATTTTCAGTTACCAGCAGAAGGCGTTCAAGTCGGTGAAGTGGAAGTTGTCGCACAAAAACCACTGGTAAACAAAAGCAGCACTAATGCAAACAGAATTACAACTAATGACCAAATCGATGCTTTGCCAATCAGGGGGATAAATAATATTCTTGCACTTACACCCGGTGTGAACGTTCAGGATAAAACAGTTTTTGTCAGAGGAGGAAGACAGGATGAAGTTGGTTATTATCTTGAAGGCGCCAATATTACAAATCCTATGGTTGGAGGTCGCAAAGTTACGATAAGCCAGGATGCTGTTGAGGAAATTCAGGTGCAGGCTGGTGGATATACTGCTGAATACGGCGGGGCTAATGCAGGTATCATATATACTCAATTTAAATCCGGAACTCCAAATTATAAAGCAAGTGTAGAATATATTACAGATAATATCACATTTAAGGGCAGGGGTGATAGATATGATGGGAAGTCAAGATTGGGCACTAACTGGTATGGCTACTCGGAACTTATCGGTACGGTTAGCGGGCCGATTTTAGATGAACGTTTTAAATTATTCGGGTTAGTCGATTATACATATCAGGCGGACCAGAATCCACAACCATACCCGGGAATTAATCTTGGTAAAATTGGAGATCCCACTACCGGCGATACTGTAAATTTCACTTATCCTGCCGGGGCACTTTATAAAAATTCTTTGGATCAGTTGAATGCCACGGGAACCCTCACGCTGGATTTTAATCCACTTATTTTCAGAATTGTCGGCACGTATACCAAATCAACTAATTTTAATCCTTATAGTACAGCGAGAGTGACTGGTAATATTGCAAACATGCTGGATCTTGACAGAACAGAACAAATAGATAGAAATAATGGAGCATTTAGTTTAAAGATTACACATATAATTAATTCCAAAACGTTTTATGAATTAAGCGGGGGATATTCATTCAGTAAAACGCATACATTCGATCCCTATTTAAAAGATAATTATTTAGGATATGGAGACAGCGTTGCAAACGCACAGGCAGGAATTGTCTGGGAAAACAGACCAACCAATACAACAAGATATACCAGAGAACCCCAGTATCAGATTTATGATTGGGCAATTAATTCGCCCGGCGATGTGATAGCCGGATATGGGAAAGCACGAAATGAAAATCTCAATTTTAATGCTGCTTTGTCTATGTTGGTTGGAAAAGCACATAGTATCAAAGTGGGCGGCGAACTCCAATTATACACAATAAGAAATTATAGTTTTTCTAATGAGGGAGTTTTTACCCTTGCCGGTTTACTTGCAAACAGGGGAAATCAAAGCGAAAATGTGGTTTACATCGGTCGTGGCGTAAACAACTATGGTTACGATTTATTTGGTAATGAATATAATGGAGAAACAAATACAATAACTGGTGCTAACGCAGCTCATAAGCCGGTATTTGCCGGCGGTTATATCCAGGATAAAATTGAATATAAAGATCTCATTATAAATGTTGGCTTGCGGTACGATTACATTAATGTAGATAATCAACAATTAATTAATCCGGAAAGACCGGAAGAAACTTTTGTAAAAGATGATAAAACTCTTATCGGCGATGCCAATGGTAACCCGGTAGGATTAGTTGATGTACCTTCCTTTAGTTCTGTCAGTCCGCGTCTAGGTTTTTCTTTCCCTGTTACTGACCAAACAATATTTCATGCTCAGTATGGAAAGTTTGTTCAGCAAACCAGGTTGAGAGATATTTATCAGGGATGGTATGCTACTTCAAATAACTTAAGCGGTGGATTCTTTATTCCTGCACCAGTTGGTTTTAACGTTAGACCAACAAGAACAACACAATATGAACTTGGATTTACACAACAAATAGGCGATTTCGCTTCATTTGATATAACCGGTTACTATAAAGATATACAGGACCAGGTTGTTTACACACAACAGAATGTTACTAATTCAAGATATGGTGCTTACGCGGTATTAACCAATGGTGATTTTGCCACGACAAAAGGTCTTGAGATTTCATTTAACATGAGACGCCAGTCAAGATTCCTTGTTAATGGATCAATTTCATTTCAGGATGCGCAGGGAACCGGCTCTTTTCCAAATTCAAACAGAGGTATTGTAGGAGCACCATTAGATGGTGTTACACGTTTTGCTCCTCAATATATCTCTTCGCTTGAATTCAATAATGCCGTAAGGGGTAACATTAATTTGGATTACCGTTTTTCAAAAGGTGACGGTGGTCCGATATTGCAAGATCTGGGTATATCGGCATTACTTACCTTTAATAGTGGACACCCCTATACGGTTGGTATAGGTGGGGCTAATCTCGAAGGAGATGCCCGCGACAGACAGCCGGTTGAACCTTTAAATGCTTCGACTACACCGTGGAATTACCAGGTTGATTTACGAATAGATAAAACTATCAACTTGTTTGATCAGCTTGCTGCGAACATCTATATAAATGTAATCAACGTGTTCGATACAAAGAATATTCAGAATGTATTTCTAAGAACCGGGTCCGCATCGGACGATGGCTACTTAACAACTCCCGGGGTTGGTCTTGAAAGAGCTCTCGCCGATCCGACCTTTGCAGCTTTATACAGAGCAATTAATCTCGATTATTACGAACAATGGCAGCTTGCTACAACTGGAGCAGCTTACACAACACAACCATACTTGTATGGACCGCCAAGGCAAATTCAGTTTGGTGTTCGTCTCGAATATTAATTAGTTCTTAAACAAGAAATAACATAGGAGATTAAATAAAAATGAATTCGAAAATATTTAAGTTACTTCTTTTGTTAATACTGGGTGTAGCCTTAAGCTCTCCCTGTATTAATGCAAAAGGGGAACAAAAAGATAAAGGTGCAAAGCGTCTGAGTAAAACAGAAGGCACCCCGATCAGGGCTTTGTTAAACGTTAACAGTATTTCTACCGTTATAAAAAATGATGGGATAACGGATATTGATAGAGACGAACAGAATTCTGGATTGGTTTATCCTAAGGGAAGTGGTAAAACGGCAGTATTCCAATCCGGTTTGTTGTGGGGAGTAAGAATTGAGGGCGATCCACAGGTTAGAGTCGGGGGTTCCGCTTATTCATCCGGTCTTCAAGGCGGAAGAATATTAGATAATGGGAAACCGTATGACCAGTTAACTGCTGAATCTACGAGCGAATCGGATGTAAGAATATTTAGGGTGAGACCTGATGTTTATCCAGGTGGTCCGCAGGCAGATCTCTCCGCTGAAGTT
Source organism: uncultured Ignavibacteria bacterium (assembly GCA_963727535.1). Taxonomy (GTDB): domain Bacteria; phylum Bacteroidota; class Ignavibacteria; order Ignavibacteriales; family Ignavibacteriaceae; genus RBG-16-34-14. Next base: position 137,932 of record CAVSGR010000006.1, on the reverse strand, counting down.
AATGATAATGAAGGAACCGAGGATCAAATCAGGGCTCAATACGAAACCGATTGGATGGAATGGCCTGCTCAATATGGTGCTCCATTCGATGATGTAAACGGTAACGGAACTTATGAACCCGATGTTGATATCCCGGGAGTGCCGGGGTCCGACCAAACAATTTGGTCCGTTGCAAATGATTTAAATCCGGGCAACACTGCCGATCTTTATGGTGCGCTTCCAATTGGTGTTGAACAGCAGGCAACATATTGGGCTTATAATAGAACAGGTGCTCTTGGAAGTATGATCTTCAGAAAATATAAGTTGATAAACAAAAGTAATGCTGTTTTTCACGATATGTATGTTTCTATGTGGTCCGATGTCGATGATGGAAACGCTACTGACGATTTTGCAGGATGTGACACAGTTTTAAGTTTGGGCTACTGCTATAATGCCAATGCAAACGATGCAACATATAATCCTCTTCCACCGCCCGCAGTGGGATTTGACTTTTTCCAGGGACCGATTGTAGATGGTGTGGCTGGTGAAGATAAAAATAAAAATGGAGTTGATGATGCCGAAGACTTCGGTATCTTTAATAGCCAGAGAGTAGGCCCAGGTAAAATAAATCTCCCTATGACAGCATTCTATTACTTTGCCAGAGGCGATGCAAATGTTACAGACCCTACAAGAAAAGCACTCGAAGGATCGACACAATTTTATAATTTTTTCCAGGGACGTATAGGAAAAACCGGCGATTTATTTGTTGATGCAGTAACGGGCTTACCTACAACTTATGCTCTTACTGGTGATCCTGTTAGTAAGCAAGGCTGGATTGATGGAGTACTATTGCCTTCAGGTGATCGCCGTATTGGTCAGGCATCCGGTCCATTCACTATGGCTCCCGGAGATACACAGGAAGTTGTTGTAGCCGAAATAGTTGCTGGTGCAATTCCCGGCGTCGATCGCTTATCAGCAATTGGCTTATTAAAATTCTATGATAGAACAGCGCAGGACGCTTTTGATAACTTTTTTGATTTACCCACAGCTCCTCCTGCACCGGAAGTTAGTATTCCCGGGACTTATGACCCCGACCTGAAAGTATATTATGCTCTTGATAAAAAAATAGTAATTGATTGGGGTGAGAATTCAACCAAAGTAAGCCAGACTGAAAACTTCGATTCCAAAGGCTATAAGTTTGAAGGATATAATGTTTACCAGTTGCCAAATGCCGCAGCCTCTGTTGGAGAAGGAAAAAGAATCGCAACATATGATATAGTAAATGGAGTGTTAAAAATTGAAGGACAATTCTTTGATGTTACCACCGGTGTTGTTGCAACAAAAGTTCAGCAGTTCGGTAATGATACCGGAATAAAAAGATATCTGGAAATTACATCAGATGAAATAAAAAGTGGTGTACCACTTGTAAACGGTAATCGCTATTATTTTGCAGTAACCGCGTATGCTTACAACCCTGATGCTACTATCACAAATCTGGAAAATCCAATAAGTATCTTAACTATTGTTCCTACTGCAATATCACCCGGGTATGATTATAATGGGGCTGATCAGGACACCCTACAGGTTGCACATACAACAACATTTGGTAATCCAAGTGATGGTAATTTGTTTCCTATTATAGTTGATCCTACCAAGTTAACGGGAATGCAATATACGGTTACATTTGATACTCTTCCCGGTGGATCGATAGTATGGAATGTTGATAGAGAAGATGGTGTGCGTGTTCTTGCCAATCAAACTAATCAGAATGCTGATGAAGAATCACCTATTGCAGATGGTATTCAATTTAGAACACAAGGAGCCCCTCTTGATGTTAAAGGATTCGATGTTACAGCAAATGCCAGCGGACCAATTACCGGGGCAGAATGTACCTATGAAATTACTTCACCGCCTTCTGATGGGAAAGGTATGTCTGCAGATTGGTTTAGAGATGTATTGGGGTCACCAAACGGAGGAGCTTTAAGCGGTTGTGTTGAAACCCCGATGCAAGTAGCCGGAGGATATTATTTCTTTGCGGCAGGACCCAATACTGTTGGCGACCATGAAACAATGCTCAATAGGATAACCCGCGATGGTTCCTTATTTAATTTATTGATTCCCAATAATTACGAAATAAGATGGACGGGTTCAGGAAAGGCACTATGGCCAACCGAATTTCATGATAACATAACAGCTGGTACATATGATGTCCCATTTGAACTCTGGTTTTTAGGTCCGAATCTGGATGACCCGAGTGATGATGTCAGAATGATTCCTGCCATCTTTGATAATAGTGATACTGTTGGGGCAGGAGTACCGACCTTTGATTTCATCCTAGATCATGAAGCTTCAAGTGCGAACAACGATCCCTACAGCGATTTAATTTATTTCTATATGCCGGGGGATATGACACCGGGTGATGCAGGTTATCAGGCGTTTGTTGCTGAAAGTCCAACCACTCGTGGCGAAACCTGGACTGAACATTTAGCACGTGTAGTATTGTTTAACTGGAATCAAAGTCAGGGCGATGGGAGTGTTAATGCGCAACCAGAGATTGGGACAGTATTCAGAATCAGAATGACGGTTCCCAATGCACTAACAGACGTATTTACATTTACAGCACCGAAAGAATCGTATGATTCAAAACAGGCTACAGAAGATGTTAACAAAGTGAATGTATATCCGAATCCTTATTATGGTGTTAACACTGAGGAATTAAACAAATACAATCGTTTTGTTACATTCACTCACTTGCCTGCTAAAGCAACTATCAGGTTGTTTAATCTTGCAGGTGTAATGGTTCGAACAATAGAAAAAGACAATTCCTCGACTTTCCAAAGATGGGATTTAGCCAACGAATCCGGGTTACCAGTAGCCAGCGGTTTATATATCGCTTATATAGATATGCCCGAAGTTGGCAGGACTAAAATTTTGAAAGTTGCTATAATCCAGGAACAGCAGATTCTGGATAGGTTTTAACAAAACATAAGTTTAATTAAGGAGTTTTAATAATGAAAAAAATAATCGGATTAACATTTATGTTACTTATTCTCCTGCTGGGATTGGATAACGCTTATGCGGGAGGAGGTAACAGAACAGGAACAGGTGGGGCCAACCAGCTTCTCATTCCCGTTGGTGTGCGTGGTATAGCAATGGGTGAGCAGGGTGTTTCTACAGCAAACGGGCTCGAAGCTCTTTACTGGAATCCTGCCGGAGTTGCAAAGATGAACAATTCTGCGGAAATGACTTTCTCACACATGAACTATATTGCCGACATTGGTGTTGAGTATGGAGCCGTCGCAGGGAAATTTGAAGGCTTCGGTGTTTTATCTTTAAGTGTAAAGTCTCTTTCCGTTGGAGATATTCCGGTTACAACCACATCTCAACCCGATGGTGATGGGACATTTTTCTCCCCACAAATTCTTACTGCAGGGATATCCTATTCCAATCAATTAACAGATAGAATAGCTGTTGGTTTGACTGCGAAATATATAACTGAAACATTAGGTGATGCTACTGCAAATGGAGTAGCTTTCGATGTTGGAGTTATTTATGATAATCTTGCAGATTTCAATGGATTGAGTTTCGGAATAGTCCTGAAAAATATAGGGCCACAAATGAAGTATGACGGCTCGGCATTATTTGTCCAGGCAGATGTAACAGATTATAACAGACCCCCTCAATATTATAAAATTGATGCTGCCTCTTATGAATTACCATCTGTATTCCAAATTGGGTTTGGATATAAACCCAAAATTGATGAGTACAATTCTTTGCAGACATCAATATCATTTCAGAATAATAACTTCTCTGATGATGAATATAGGCTAGGTTTGGAATATGGTTATAATGATGTCTTCTTTTTAAGAGCCGGTTATTCATTAGCTCCAGAGGCGGTTCAGGAGACATACATTTATGGTCTTACTGCCGGAGTTGGAGTTGATTATGAATTATCAAACCTCGATTTAAAAGTAGATTACGCATACAGGTACACCAAATATTTTGATGGGAACCATGTTGTTTCTTTATCTGTAGGCTTTTAAAATAAAAAGACTCCGGCTCATTTATTTGAACCGGAGTCTTACTTTGTTAACTAGTTAGTCTTTAGATAATTTGAAAGACGCTGTTGATGTTGCCGTTTGATTTGACAACGCATCTTTTATATTAAATATTATTTTATAATCTCCTGTAGCATAAGTGCTGTCCAGGTCAAACTGTGCCTCAAGAGGAACATCCGCCATTTTTTCTTTATCTGTTTTATCTTCTACTCTGCTTATTAAAGCTTTTATTGTATCCCCCTTGGGTGTTATAAGATCAACATCAAAAGCTAATGTTGCACTGTATTTATCCTCTTTTTCGTTTTGAGCAAATCCTTTTACTCTTGTTGTTGCGTTCACCTCCCAGGCGTCACCAATATCATAAGCAAAAGCTTCCGGACTGAAAGTTTCGATCTTTACAGGTTCTTCTTTGCTGCACGAATAAAATATAATAGAACTAAATAGAATGACAATTAATTTTTTCATCTAAGACTCCGGTTTCAAAAAAAATCATGGTCATTCTGAACGAAAGTGAAGAATCCCTTACAGATTCTTCGTCATTTCATTCCTCAGAATGACAACTAAGACATAATTATTTAATCGTTCTTGTTCTGGAAATTTTTCATAAAAGAAACAAGATCTTCAACACCTTTCTTTGGGAAAGCATTGTAGATTGATGCTCTCAATCCACCAACCGACCGGTGTCCTTTCAACCCGCTAAACCCTGCTTCTGTAGCTTCAGCGATAAGTTTCTTTTCAAGTTCTTCAGTTGCAAGATTAAAAGTAACATTCATTAAAGAGCGGCTCTCTTTTTCTGCATGACCTTTGTAAAAGCCGGCGCTTGCATCTATACATTGATAAAGAATTTCAGCTTTCTCTTTATTGATTTTGTACATTGCATCAAGACCACCAAGTTTTATTAGCCACTTTGCAACTAATCCGATTATGTAAATACCAAAAGTATTTGGAGTATTAAAAAGAGAATTATTATCCACATGGGTTTTATAATTCAGCATTGTCGGTAAAGAATCGGAACTTCTCTCGAGCAAATCTTTTTTGATAATGACAAGAGTTACACCAGAGGGTCCCATATTTTTCTGGGCGCCTGCATAAATAAGAGCATACTTTGTTACATCTATTTTTTTATGGAGGATATCTGAAGAAGCATCACAAACAAGGGGAACATTTCCAACTTCTGGTTCCTTCTGCCATTCGGTTCCATAAATTGTATTATTTGTAGTAAAGTGAACATAGGATGCATCCGGATCGAGTTTTAGTTCACCTTGTTTAGGAATCCTCTTAAAATTTTCACTTTCGGTTGTGGCAACAATGTTAACTGTTCCAACTTTCTTGGCTTCCTTCACAGCTTTCTTTGACCAGCTTCCCGTTACAATGTAATCGGCTTTATTCTTTGGGGGCATTAAGTTTAAAGCAACCATTATAAATTGCAAGCTGGCACCGCCCTGTAAAAAGAGAATCTCATAATCATCATTTATATTAAGAAGAGATTTTAAATCCTGTTTTGCTTCGGTAATTATTTTATCAAAAGTCTTTGAACGGTGGCTTATTTCAAGTATAGACATTCCCACACCGGGAAGAGCAAATAAATTTTCTTGTGCCTCTTTCAGTACATCTTCCGGCAATATTGCCGGGCCCGCGCTGAAATTATATATTCTTTTTTCCATGATAACTATCCGTATTTATTTAATGATAAATCGAACACCCAAAAAACTCAGGTGTCAATGTTTAATTTTATATTAAATGAACTAAAAGACCATCCCTTAATTTAGGTTCAAACCATGTTGATTTAGGCGGCATAATTTCGCCGGCGTCAGAGATTTTCATAAGGCTCTCAACAGAAACAGGATAAAGTGAAAATGCTACAGCAGCTTTGCCTGAATCAACTAACTTTTCAAGCTCGGCATTGTTCCTCTTATTCCACCGATGAAGTCTATCTTTTTACTTGTCCTTTGATCGTCAATTCCAAGAACAGGATTTAAAAGAAAATCCTGCAAGTATGCTTACATCTAAACCGGAACCGACGGAATCTGACAAAGACAAGCTTGCAGTAACCGAATCTCGTGCTTTTAAAGAGTACCATTCTTTGTTCAAATACATCCCAAAACTTTTTCTTTGTTCCGGTTCCTTTGATGAACTATTTTGTACTTCAAATTTTTCATTTACTGCGCCAAGAAATTCTTCCTCATTTAATCCGTTAAGATCAAATACAATTCTGTTGTACGGAAGAATCTTAACTTGTTCTGCAGGGAAAATAACGGCGATAAAAAAGTTATACTCTTCGTCACCTTTGTGAGAAGAATTATTCTCTGCTTTAATTTTTCTTGCACGACTCGCACTTGCAGCACGGTGGTGACCATCAGCAATATAAAGCTTATCTATTTTTTTAAATTCATCAATTATAACCTGGTTGTACTCGTCAGGTAAAATCCAGACTGTGTGTTTTATTCCATCACTTGTTGTAAAATCATAAACAGGAACCGTTTTATTTGTTGTTTCTTCAACGAGCTTGTTTATTTTTTCCATTCCCCTGTATGTTAAAAACACGGCACCTGTCTGGGCTTCTGTCGCTATTATATGATTTGTTCTGTCATCTTCTTTTTCCTTGCGTGTGTTTTCGTGTTTCAGTATAATATTATTATCATAATCATCAACGGAAAAAGTTGCAGCTATACCAGTTTGCTCTTTCCCATTCATTATTAATTTATAAAGATAGAAATACGGTTTCTCCTCAACCTGTAAAGGAGCTTCTTTTTTTAATCTTTGCAGGTTTTCTTTTGCTTTTTTGTAAACTTCAGGCGAATACGGATTTATATCTTTATCAAGCTCAACTTCAGATCTTGTTACACGGAGAAAACTTAAATTATTTCCTTCCGCCGCAACACAAGCCTCTTCCTTGTTAACAACATCGTAAGGAACGCTTGCAACAAATTGTGCAGATTCTTTTGATGGTCTAAGTGCATTGAAGGGTTTTATAATAGCCATAAGTCTTCGGATACTAAATAAGAAAAATCACTACGTAAAAATCCGCAAAATATCAGTAAGATTCCATTGAAAGGTTGGAGCATAATTTGCTTTCCCGCAAACAATTTCTATTTTTAGCGGTATAATAGTTGTGGCACAAACAGTAGTAAGTTATTCTTTTGTCTCTAAGCAAATAGAATGAAAAATTTTATAAAAATATTTTTTCTTTTTTCAATTCTTCTTATTTCCTCCTGTGCACAGAGAATTCCCACACTCTTTTCGGTAAAACAAGAAATCATTTCATATTATGAATCCGGCGGATACGATAAAGAAACTGCCGGAGTTGTTGATGATGCTATCAGTAAGTTTAAATCGGTAACAGCAGGAGATTCTGCTGCTGTTATTTTTGATATTGATGATACGGCACTTTCATATTACGAACTTAGCAAAAAGATACAATTTGGTTATGTCCCTGAACTCTGGGATAAATGGGTTGATACAGAAACAGTTCCGACGATTCCGGAAGTTAAAAAGCTTTATGATTTTCTTATTGCCCAAGGGTTCAGAATAATTTTTCTTTCCGGGAGAAAAGATTATAATTATGCAGGCACAATAAAAAGTCTGGACTCCGCCGGGTATACAAAATTTGATACTCTGGTTGTAAAAAATAAAAATGAGTATGATCTAAGTGCCCTAAAATATAAAAGTAATAAGAGAGAAGAATTAACTGCAAAAGGCTACAAAATTGTTGGAACTGTTGGCGACCAATGGAGCGACCTCGAGGGACCATATCACGGAATACAGGTTAAGATACCAAATTATATTTATTATATAGAATAGATATTTCCTTTTTTTGGTCTGGTCAGAAAAGGCGGTATCCCCCTCCTAAATTTTCCTTATATTTACAATTCATAATTATGCTAAAAATGAAAGTAATTGATGAATTTTTCGGATATTCCCAAAGCGTATAATCCCCTGGAAGTTGAAGATAAATGGTACAGCTACTGGCTTGCTAATGATCTTTTCAAATCTGAAGTAGATAAAAGTAAAAAACCTTACACAATTGTAATTCCGCCCCCAAATGTAACCGGCAGTTTAACAATGGGACATATTCTTAACAATACAATCCAGGATATTCTCATTCGGACTAAAAGAATGCAAGGCTTCAATGCCTGTTGGGTTCCGGGAACGGACCACGCATCGATTGCAACCGAAACCAAAGTAGTCGCCTTTCTTAAAGAAAAGGGAATTGATAAAAGAAATATTGGCAGAGAAGAATTCTTAAAACATTGCTGGGAATGGAAAGAAAAATATGGCGGGATAATAATTCAGCAGTTAAAAAAACTCGGAGTAAGCTGCGACTGGCACCGTGAACGTTTTACAATGGATGACGGTTATTATAAAAAAGTAATTGAAACTTTTGTCGCTTTATATAAAGAAGGCAAAATATACCGCGGCTACAGAATGGTAAACTGGGATCCCGCTTCGCGTTCTGCAATTTCTGATGAAGAAGTTATATACAGAACTGTAAATGGGAAACTCTGGCATCTAAAATATCCAATCAAAGATTCTGACGATTTTATTATTGTTGCAACTACTCGTCCCGAAACAATGCTTGGAGATACGGGCATCGCTGTTAATCCCGAAGATGAGAGATACAAAAAATTTATTGGTAAAAAAGTTATGCTTCCAATTGTTAACAGGGAGATTCCAATTTTTGCTGATGAATATGTTGATAAAACTTTTGGAACGGGCGCAGTTAAAGTTACTCCTGCACATGATATAAATGATTATGAAATGGGGAAAAGACACAATCTTGAGACGATAAATATTTTTAATGAAGATGCTACAACAAATGAAAGTGTACCGGAAGACTTAAAAAATCTGGACAGATTTGTAGTGCGCAAAAAAGTTGTTGAGAAATTTGAAAAACTTGGTTTACTTGAAAAAGTGGAAGATTATCAAACAAGTATTGGCTATTCTGAACGTGGCGGCGTTCCTATTGAACCTTACCTTTCTGAACAATGGTTTATGAAAATGGACGAACTTTCTAAACCGGCTCTTGATGTTGTAAATAATGGCAAGATAAAATTTTATCCTTCACATTGGGTTAAAACTTACGATCATTGGATGAACAATATTAAAGACTGGTGTATATCGCGCCAGCTTTGGTGGGGACACAGAATTCCTGTCTGGTATTGTATAGGAGACGAAGCTTGTAAAATTGAATGTAAGCAGCCCATTGTATCGGTTGATCCTCCTGAAAAATGTCCTCATTGTGGTTCACCAAATTTAAGGCAGGATGAGGATGTTCTCGACACCTGGGCATCGAGCTGGCTTTGGGCTTACGATGTTTTTAAGACCGAGGAAGAACAAAATTATTATTATCCAACCAACACACTTGTAACAGCACCTGATATAATTTTCTTTTGGGTTGCAAGAATGATAATGGCAGGGCTTCATTTCAAAAAAGATATTCCTTTTAGTGATGTTTATTTTACAAGCATTATTAGAGATGTTCAGGGAAGAAAGATGAGTAAATCTCTTGGCAATTCTCCCGATCCTCTTGATGTTATTAAAGATTATGGTGCAGATGCTCTTCGCTTTACTGTGATTTATCTTGCACCCCTCGGACAGGATGTTCTCTTCTCAACAGATAAATGTGATATTGGTAGAAACTTTGCTAATAAAATATGGAATGCGGGTAGATTTCTTTTAATGAACAGGGAAAATATTATTGCAGATGAAAATTTAATAGATAAACATATTGACTTTTCAGATGAATGGATTAACTCGAGATTTCATCAAACATTAAAACAGTTAGAAATTGTAAGAGATAATTTTGAAATTAATAATGAGTCAAAAATTATTTACCACTATGTATGGAGTGACTTCTGTGACTGGTATATCGAATTAATGAAAAACAGGCTGTACTCCGGAACCGATGAAGTTAAGTCTGCAGTTCTTACGAGAGCAATAAATAACTTTGAAAATCTTTTGAAGATTGTTCATCCTTTTATGCCTTTTATAACCGAGGAACTTTGGCAGTTAATAAAAGATAGAAAAAATGGGGAAAGCATTTCAACTTCAGATTATCCTAAGTTCGACTCATCAAAAGTAAATGCCCCGGCTGAAAAAGAAATGGAATTTGTTCAGGATATAATAACTGCCTTAAGAAATATTCGCGGCGAGATGAATATTCCCCCATCAAAACAGGTTAATGCATTTATTAAATCTTCTAAAGTTGGAGATCATCAAATTGAGTATATCAAAAAACTCGCAAAAGTTAACGAGTTAACGATTGATGAAAATCTTTTGAAACCTAAAGCAAGTGCTTCTGCAGTTGTAAAAGACACAGAAATTTTTGTCCCACTTGAAGGACTAATTGATCTTGATGTAGAAAGAAGCAGGCTACAGAAAGAAATAACACGACTCGAAGGTTCTTTAATTGGTATAAATAAAAAACTTTCAAATGAAAAGTTTGTTAATAACGCTGCTCCGGAAGTTGTAGAGAAAGAAAGAACGAAGAAAAAAAATTGGGCAACAAACCTTGATAAGTTAAAGGAAATATTAACAAATCTTAATTGAAAGGGGACTTTCATGTATCATACTATAAATGAATTCTTAACCGATTGGGAATCGGAAAGTGAATCAACTATAAAAGTGTTTTCTAATTTAACCGATGAATCACTTGATCATAAAAACTCAGAGATCGGAAGAACAATAGGTCGGCTGGCATGGCACATTACAGCAACTATTGGTGAAATGCTCGGTTCTGCAGGTGTAAAATTAGAGATGTTGAATGATGATAATAGTTATCCTAAAAAAGTCAACGAGATTTTGGAAAAATATAAAGAAGCATCTGATAATCTTATTGAAAAATTACCACAGGTTTGGAAAGACAATTCTTTAACCGAAAAAGTAAATATGTATGGAGAAGAATGGACAAAGGAAGCAGTTTTAACAGCCCTGATAAAACACCAAATTCATCACCGTGCACAAATAACGATATTAATGAGACAGGCAGGATTAAAAGTTCCCGGCATTTATGGTCCTTCTTATGAAGAGTGGAAATCAATGGGGATGGAGCCAATGGTTTAATATTATTTTACTCTTAAGTACTGGATACTGAAAAGATTATCTTTATCAGTCCAAACTTTCCGCACTTCAAATATTTCCGAAACAAGGCTTGCAAATTCTTCTGTGCTATATTTATAAGAATACTCGGTAAGAATATCTTCTCCCTTAATTAAACGTATTGAAGTTCCATTTAATTTGATCCTTTGATTTTCTTTACTTACCAAATGCATCTCGATTCTACCTTTTGATTCGTTATAGAATGCAAGATGACTGAACTTATTTACATCAAAGTTGGAATCTAATTCATCATTAATGTGGTTGAGCATATTTAAATTGAATTCCGCAGTAACGCCACTTTTGTCATTGTAAGCAGCCTCAATAATTTCCTTGTCTTTTTTTAAATCAACGCCTATAATCATACCGCCGTTTTTACCAACTATCTTTGCAATACGTTTAAGAAAAATTTTTGCTTCATCGGGTTTGAAGTTACCAATTGTAGAGCCTGGGTAATATGCGGCAATATGATCATAAGGATTTTCTATTAACGGGAGTTCAAAATCTTTAGTATAATCAGCAGCGAGTGGATAAATGTTTAGTTCCGGATATTCGTTTTTAAGCGAGGCACATGCCTGGATTAAATGTTCGGCAGAGATATCGATAGGGACGTAACCCGCAAGTCCCGGGATGTGATCGAGAAGTAAACGAATTTTAATGCTGCTGCCACTTCCCAATTCTATTAGTAATGTTCCTTCTCCCAGCAAAGAGCCAATTTCTTCAATGTTATCCTGCAATATTTGTATTTCAGTTCTGGTTGGATAATATTCATCGAGCTCACAAATTTCATTAAACAAGATAGAACCTTTTTTGTCATAAAAAAGTTTGCTTGGCAGTTGTTTTTGTTTCTGGCTTAAACCGTTGATGACTTCTTCCAGAATGTCATCTTGTTTTGGTTCTTCTGTTTTTACTATCATTATTTAGTTGTTTATTTAAATATCTTTAGCGAGCCTGATGCCCATAAACTGCCATCTCGAACACGGGGGAAAGAAATTTCTATAAGTTCTTCTAATATGAGACTTTGATGTTGCACACGAACCCCCACGAAGAACCATCTGGTTCGACATAAATTTACCGTTATATTCACCCAGAGCACCGGGAAGAGTTTTATAACCGGGATAAGGTAAATAAGCACTCGATGTCCATTCCCAAACATCACCGAACATTTGTTTTAATTTTACACCGTTAGAATTTTCAGGTATGGCAACCGGATGAAAATTTCCATTATCCACAAAATTACCTTCTAATGGTAATCCTTCAGAGGCTACTTCCCACTCTGTTTCAGTTGGAAGCCTTGCCCCTGTCCATCTTGCAAATGCATCGGCTTCATAATGGCTTACATGGCAAACCGGTTCGGTAGGATCTATTTTATGTTTTCCTGTTAAAGTGAAATGCCACCATTCTCCATCCTGTTTAATCCAGTACATAGGTGAATCCCACTCTTCTTTTTCAACAGTTGCCCATCCATCGGAAAGCCACATTTCTGCTTTTTTATATCCGCCATCTTCTATGAATTCTATATATTCTTTGTTTGTTACTAATCTTGAAGCAATGCAAAATGGATTTAAATACTGCTTGTGCCTGGGCGATTCATTATCATAAGCAAATCCATTCCCGCTGTGCCCGATTTCATAAATTCCTTCTTCAAATTCAGCCCACTCAATTTTTGGCGCAGAGTTAACGATTGGTGAAAGTAGATCAGCATAAACCGGGTATAACGGGTTAATTGAAAAAACATGCTTTATATCTGTTAAAAGTAATTCCTGGTGTTGTTGTTCATGGTTATTTCCAATTTCAATTAAAGAGACAAGTTCATTCAAAGTTTTTTCATCACAATTATTTAGAAGCTTTTCGATGTGATCATTAACATATTTTCTGTATTGATATACTTCTTGTACTGTTGGTCTTGAAAGCAGTCCTCTCTGTCCCCTTATAAACCTTTCTCCAGCCTGGATATAATATGAATTGAATAGATAACTGTATTTTGGATTAATGGGTTTATAATCTTTTAAATATTTAAAAAGAATAAAAGTCTCAAAAAACCACGTCGTATGAGCAAGATGCCATTTTGTAGGACTAACGTCGGGCATTGATTGAATAACATAGTCTTCCGTTACAAGAGATTTACACAGTGTTTCGGAAAAATTTCTAACAATAGCAAAGTTCTCCCAAAGCTTTACATTGTCCTCTTTAATGACAGGCTCTGTTAAATCATTGTTTGAATTCATGAATTTCTTATTATTTATAATTTGAGATGGATGACTAGTTTCAAAATAAAGAAGTTGTCTGGAAATAAAAAGGTTATTTTAGGGAATAGGTATAGAAAAATAAATTTATAAGCAACTTTAATTTTTATATTTTTAACTACTCGTTAATTATAATTGGGAATAAACTTTAATTTAACTAAGAAAGGAGCCCCTTATGGCTGTAAGAAAAGGAAGTGCGGAGTGGAACGGTGATTTAAAAGGAGGAAAAGGTACTGTAAGTTCTGAAAGCGGTGCACTGAGCAATATTGCTTATAATTTTGTATCGAGATTTGAAGAAGGGAATGAAACAAACCCGGAAGAATTACTGGGTGCCGCACATGCTGCATGTTTCTCAATGGCATTCGCAAATAATTTATCCAAAGAAGGATTCAAAGTTGATTCAATAAAAACAGTTGATAATGTACATCTTGAAAAGAAAGAAGCCGGCTTTACAATAACTAAAATTGTTATTAACACGGAAGGAAAAGTTGAAGGAATTGATGAAGCCACATTTAAAAAATTTGCCGAGGATACTAAAGCAAGTTGTCCTGTTTCAAGAGCTCTAAAGGTTGAAATGGATCTGAATGCTAAATTAGTTTAAATTTTATAAATCGTAGCACAGATTAGTAATCTGTGCTACGGCTATAGCAATTCTTCATATTCTTTATTTCTTACAATAAAATATTCTGCATAAGAGCATGTAGGAATGACCTTTAAATTATTTTCTTTTGCATAGCCGAGAGCAGTTTTAGCAAGCTTAGCTGCATAACCCTGGTTTCTTAGATCGGGATGAACATATACTTTAAGAATATTAAAAGTTTTTGAATCGTCCAACAAATATTTAACGTAACATTCTTTATCATCTTCTATGAAATAAAATTTCTGCTGGTCTTTATCGTGTTTTATTTCCATCGCAGACTCTCTTTTGTTTCCTAACTTTAAGTAAAATTTTTATACATTAAACAAAAAGTGCATTACATCTCCATCCTGTACAACATAGTCTTTACCCTCAACGCGCATAACTCCTGAAGTTTTACAGGCAACTTCGGAGCCATATTTAATGTAATCATTATAGCTTATTACTTCTGCGCGAATAAATCCTTTTTCAAAATCAGTATGAATTACACCCGCAGCTTGTGGCGCCTTCCATCCTTTTTCTATTGTCCATGCTCTCACTTCTTTTGGTCCAGCCGTAAAATAGCTAATTAACCCGAGAGTATGGAAACTCATTCTTATTACTTTTTCTAATCCGTTTTCATTTACTCCGTATGAAGCAAGAAATTCTCCTCTTTCTTCATCATTTAAACTTACAAGCTCTTCTTCCACCTTTGCTGAAATTTTTACCCAGTCGGCTTTTCTTTCCTCAGCAAATTTTGCAACTCTTTTTACATAATCGTTATCATCACCCAATCCATTTTCGTCAACATTTGCACAATAAATAGTTCGTTTCGAGGTCATTAATCTTAACTCACTGAGTAGATGTTTTAAAGTTTCTTTCTCCTTTTCAGGATAAGATGAGGCAACCTTTCCTTCGTTCATAAATTTCAGCAATGCTTCTGCATCTTCAAGAATTAGTTTTGCTGCCTTTTCCCCTTTGGCTTGTTTCTGCAAACGCTCAATCTTTTTTTCTAATACCTGGACATCTGCAAGCAGAAGCTCTGTTTCAATCACTTCAATATCTCTCAAAGGATCAATACTTCCATCGACATGGACAACATCCGGGTCATCAAAACATCTTACAACCTGAAGTATTGCCTCTGTTTCTCTTATGTTGCTTAAAAACTGGTTACCGAGACCTTCCCCTTTGCTTGCCCCTTTCACGAGTCCTGCTATATCAACAAAATCAACAGTTGAATAAATTACTTTTGCAGGTTTAACAAGTTCAGTTAATTTATCGACCCTTGAATCCGGAACGGGAACAACAGCTTTATTCGGTTCGATTGTACAAAAAGGATAATTAGCCGCTTCGGCATTTTGAGCTTTTGTAAGTGCATTAAATAAAGTTGATTTGCCCACATTTGGTAAACCAACTATTCCAATTCCTAAAGACAATTGATCTCCGATAATTTTATTGAAAACAATTTAAAATATACAAAGAAAAAATTGAGAGGAGTACAAAACGTTGTAGGGACACACTATGGTGTGTCCCTACATTGGAAATGTCAATTATTTACCGGAAGAAAAGAATCATTCTTTCCGTAATCCATCATTTCTTTAGTGAAATCATCGGGATATTCTATTTTAACATCAGTAATCTTATCGCCGTCATAAACGGGGACCAGCTTCGGATTGATAAATCCCTTGTAAGGTGCGCCATGAAGCTTTGCCCATCTTTCAAGTACTTCCTTATGCAGGGCAGTGTCAACTTTAACTCCATAAGTTTCAATTAAATTTTTAGCTGCGTCAAAATCACCTTGTGAAGTTATTTTCTGAACTTCTCTTAAAAGCTGCCCGAACAATTCTCTTAATTTCTGGTAATCATTAATTACAAAATAAGTTTTACCATCTCTGATCTTCTTTTCGATAATATTGTCCTTCATACCTTTTTCATAAACCCATTTGGAAATCATCTGCCGGTTTCTCATATGCGATTCTTCAATGTCATCTCCCGGAACTATTCTTCTTAGCTGCAGCATTAATCCATTTATTATATAATTATCATACTCCGCTTTTCCGGTCTCTATGCTTGGCGTGACGCCTATTTCAACAAGCTTGGGATCAATTGCATAATATAATGCTACAAGGTCGGCTCTGGCTTCTTCAATAGCAGACGCATAATTTTTAAGAGTTTGTTTAGGAGACTGAACGCCCGGTTCAATTTGTCCGGAAGCATGACCAATGACCTCATGAAGATCAGTGTGAAGCATGTCGCCAAGGGGTCCATACTTTTTTGCACGCTCAATTTCTTCTTTTGAGTAAAAGAATTCCTCCAAAAGACCTTTGGTTCTTGCCCTATTATAAGAGTCTACGATATTGCCGAGCATAACGGATTTTGATCCATAGTCCTTTCTTATCCAGGTTGAGTTGGGAAGATTAATTCCAATCGGTGTTGAAGGCGAGGAATTTCCCGTTTCTACTACAACAGTAATAACCTTTGCCGAAATACCCACAACATTTTTCTTTTTGTGCTGATCCATAATTGGGGAGTTATCTTCAAACCATTGAGCCTGCTTGCTTATTGCATCGATTGTTTTTGTTGCCTCAAGATCTTTTATAGAAACTATCGACTCATAAGATCCTTTGTGCCCGAGAGGATCATCATAGACTTCTACGAAACCGTTTACAACATCTACCCGTGATAGAGTATCCTGAACCCAGAGAATATTGTATTCATCCCAGGTTTTAAGATCGCCTGTTTTGTAATATTCTATAAGTTTGTCAAGAGTTTTCTTCTGAAGATCATTTTCTGCAACAGAGGTGGCTTTGCCAAGCCAGTAGACTATTTTTTCAATTGCAGAAGAATACATTCCGCCCATTTTCCACATATCTTCTTTGAGCTTTCCATTTTCTTTTACAAGTTTTGAATTGAGTCCGTACCAGATCGGATGCGGATCATTTTTCTTTTCCATCTTTGAATAAAAATTTTCGACTTCTTTTTGTGTAAGCCCTTCTCCATAAAAATTAACTGCCGAGGTTTTTATAAGATCTTCTCCTGAACTCAGGTTAACTTTCTTGCCGTCAACTTTTGGATCAAAGATTATTGGAGTTAAGAAAGAAATTAACTGTTGGATTGTTTCTCCTTTGGCAAGAGAAAATTTTGTTGAATCGGAATTATTGACCAACTCCGCAAAATATTCTTCTGTGAAATCCGGAAGCATCTTCATATTTGAATAATGGTGATGAATCCCGTTAGAGAACCAGACCCTCTTTGTATAAACCATAAATTTACCAAAGTCATCTGATTTCCTGTCGCCTTTGTAGTTCTCAACAATGGTTTCAAGAGTTTTTCTTATCAAAAGATTGTGTCTGTAGTTCTGATCGTAATAAATATCTCTTCCGCTAAGCGCTGCTTCATAAAGGTAATAAACCAATTGCTTTTGCTTTAAAGATAATTCCTCAAAGCCCGGAACTTTGAAGCGCAGCATTGCAAGATCGGCAAATTGATCTGCCTGGTATTTAAACTCTTCAGGTTTTTCCATTTGTTTTATACAATTAAATGATATAAATGTTATGAGTACTATAATAGAGAACTTTAAGATTTTCATAAAACGCCCTTAAAATTTTACAATAATTAAACATTAATTTAGCTATTCCCTAAACTTCATTAAAGCAGAATGGGGAAAAAAATAGATCTCTTTGTTTTATTTATTGAGAGAATTGAAAGGAATTGAAGAATAATTGTCTACTAAATTATATCTCTTGCTTTTAGACCATCAACGAGCTGGTTGTAACTCTTAAATTGTATTGCATCCCAGCCGAGTTTTTTAGCCGCTTCTGCGTATTCATAAATATCATCAATAAAGATATGCTCTTCAGAAGGAAGTTTTGTATAATCTTCAACTGCACGATAAATTTTTTCTTCGGGTTTTACTGAGCCGACTTCGTGAGATAGAATAAGTTTATCAAAATTCTTAAGGAAACTATATTCTTTCCAGCCGTATTTTTGGTGAATAATGTTTGTGTTGGAAAGTAAAACAAGTTTGTATTTCTTTTTAAGCTCCGGCAAAAGAGAAACAACATCTTCGTTTACAGTAAAGATTTTTGAGTAAACACTTATAAGAGTTTGCTTGTCAACTCTATTATTAATGAATCCCGAAAGTTTTGTAAGGAATTCTTCTTCAGATACTTCGCCACGCTCAAAACTTCGGTGAAAATCATAATTCTCTTTATACTGATCTAGAAATCTTTGCCCTAATCCATTTTCAATATTTTCAAGTCTTTTGTAAGCTATATTGTAATCGAAGGGGATAAGAACATTCCCAAGATCAGAAACAATTACAGAGTACTTTCTTTTTGTCAACTTTTAATCCTGCGATTTATGAAATCATTCTATTTCAAACTCTCTGTCTGTCAAACCTGTATTAACACTTATCGAGTCAACTGTGAATTCCATGGTTTGTGCACCCAAAGTTTGTTTAATTTTAAATGGATAAAGGAGTCCGGCCGATTCTTTATAATCACCATAGATTATTTCTTGCTGGTATAATCCATTAGGAGAACTTATATACTTTAGCTCTTTTACTTTTAAACCTGTTTTAGTATCATAATACTGTGTCCATCTTATTCCCGATGGAAGTATCATAATAATTTTATAAGCATTATCGCCGTTTACTTTTTCAATGCCTTCAAGTTTTGTTACAATTCCATAATGCTCGGGATCGGCTAGAAGTGAGAGAGTAGCCTCAAATTTTAATTTTTCCAGTTCACTCCCTTTTATTTCTCTATCTTCCCCAGCCATTTCCATTATTCCTTTTTCACCATCAAAAATAATTTCCTGTTCATTGCTGCCTGCTTTTATCAACTGTTTTAATTTATTCGGCGCTTTTTGGTAAGATGTGATAGTAACAGTTACGCCCTGAACGGTACCCGACATAACAGTTGTTCGATCAACAACATTATAGACTTTTTCTGCACCCCCAATTGCGGAGATATAATTTTCTATTACTTTCTCTGCGGTAATACCATTGAGTAATTTAAGATTAGTAGTATCATTCGAAATATCATTCTTTAATGAATCTTTTGAAGAAGAAATATTGAGTTCGGGGTTTTTAGCAAAGCTGTTGATTGTAAACAACAGCAATGTGAAAAAACAAATCTTTAACATTAACATTGTGGCTTCCAATATTTTAATCGGTTAAAAATAGTGATAATTACTTTTAATTTTTAGCCCAAATGCTTTAGTTTAGTCGAAGCAAAAAAGGAATTGTTCATATATGAAGATAATAGTTGTAACAGTAATTTTTTTCTCTTTAAATATTTTTCCCCAAACCTTTTCAATAAGCGGCAAAATTGTTGATAAAGAAACGGGTTCTGCCTTGGCTTATGCTAATATTAGAGTTTTTAATTCTTCTTTGGGCACAACCTCCAATCTTGAGGGCGAATATGAAATTAAACTTCCGGCAGGAAAGCATAGCCTGGTTTCTTCTTATATAGGTTACAAAACAGACACAATAACTGTTGATCTTAAATCAGATATTAAAAATCGAAACTTCAATCTTTTATCTACGGATATATCACTTCCGGAAATTGTGGTTTTACCCGGTGAGAATCCAGCTCTTAAAATTATTAAGGAGGCAATTGAGAAGAAAAAGGAGCGAGAGAAAAAAATTACAAGCTATGAATTTGATGCTTATACCAAGGGAGTTGTTAAAACAACTAACAAAATATCAACCGGAAGCCATAGTATTCATTTGAATCCCGGAGGCGGTGACACTTTGAAGATAGCTGGTATAGTTGAAAATGAAAGCAAGGGATATTTCCAAAAACCAGACAACTACAAAGAAATAATAACAGCAAGAAAACAGACAGCTAACTTTCCATCTACAATTAATGTTTTAACCGGGGGAAGAGTTATGCAGAATTTCTATAATGATGAAATTAGTTTCCTTGGTATTTATCTTCCCGGACCTTTAGCCGATAACTCGCTCAGCTATTACTATTTTTATATTGAAGGAACTGTCGCAATAGATGATAAAACTGTTTATATAATTCACATGTCCCCTGATAATGGAAGTGATCCCGGTTTTACAGGAAGAATATATATTCTCGATAAAACATTCGATCTTATTAAAGTCGATTTAAGTCTTAGCAAAGCCGCAAACCCTGGGGGAATTTTTGACACCGTAAATGTATTTCAACAGTTTTCTTCTTACAGCGATTCTGTTTATATGCCCGTTGATTACAGGATTTTTGCAACCGCAAATTATCTGAACATTTTCCGTTTTGGCTTTGAGCTAAATACAATTCTATACGACTACAATATTAATCCCGATATTAACGAAAACATTTTCAGCAAAGCGATAGTTACTGTAAAACCTGATGCTGATAAAAAAGATTCTCTGTATTGGGTTTCCACACAAACAATTCCAAATACCGAAGAAGAAACAGATGCATATCACAGGATAGACAGCGTTAAAAATATTCCGGTTACTTTCTGGGATGATTTTTCGATTCTTTCTGCAAGAATAAAGTTGTCTGATAATTTTAATATTACCGGTCCATTAGGGCTTTATCATTTTAACAGTATTGAAGGACATTCTCTAGATTACGGTTTTTATTTAAATAATGCTTTAGACAGAAGATTTATCTTCATCATTAAAATTTTCCTATGGGTTTTCAGATAAAAAATTTAAAACAGATTTTTATAGTTCATATCTATTTGGAGATTACAGAACTTACAAATTAGAACTTAATGCTTTCAAAAGAATAAATACTTTATTTGGTGATTCGGGCGGAGACACTTATTCACAGCTTTTCGAATCATTATCCGAGTTATTTTTTAAGACTTCCATAAATAATTACTACTATTCCAATGGGTTTAATGTTAAGCTTACAGGCGAAGTCTTTCCTGTTTTAAAATTAAGTATCGGCTATTTAAACAGGACGGATAATAATGCATACAACAATACCGATTTTTCTTTCTTTGCTCAAAGAATAAAAAGTATGATATTAATTCTCCAATTTATGAAACAAAGATTAATGCAATCACTGCTGGCTTCGGATTAGATTTCAGAGATTATATAGAAGATGGATATTCACGAAGAAGAGTTTCTTTCGGAGGTTCTTATATAACTTTTAATGGTGATGTTACGTATTCAAATTCAGACTTTTTAAAAAGCAATCTTGATTTTACAAAATATGAATTGTCAAGCTTTGCCAATCTCAGAACATTTAGAAACTGTGTCCTAAATCTTAAAACAGATTTAGTTTACAATTATGGTAAACTTCCATACCAGATGTTTTACCCGATAGCCGGAAATATTGATTACTTTTCCCGTAGTTATACATTCAGAACACTTAATTATAATGAGGCGTTCGGAGACAGAGTTGCTGCGTTTTATCTCGAACATTATTTTGGAAGTGAAATATTCAGGTGGCTTTCAATACCCGGCTTAAAAGATTGGGATGTTTTTCTCGATTCATTCTTAAATGGTGTTTACTCTGACCTTAGCGGTGGAAGCAAATCCATTCTTGTAGTACCCCAAAAGCTTTTCAAAAATCCATTGTTTGAAATTGGTTTTGGGATTGGTCATCAACTAATTCCGTTCGAACTTGTATTTGCCTGGAGACTAAATCATAGGGGCGAGAATAATTTCAGGATAAGTATTAACTCTTTCTTTTATTGATCGTCTTTAAAAAACAAAAGCGCTCGTTCGAGCGCTCAAAAGGATTGGAGAAGAGGCGAAATATTTTATTATCTCTTTGGTTTTGCTTCGCTCACTACAATGTTGCGTCCCTTTAATTCTGAACCATTAAGGGCTTGAATCGCATTATTAGCATCGGTTTCATTTTCCATTTCTACGAAACCGAATCCTCTTGATTTCCCGGTCTCACGATCGGTGATGACTTTTGCAGAAACGACTGCGCCATGGGCTTCAAAAGCTTCTTTCAGGGCGTCATCATTAACTGCCCAGGGGAGACTGCCGACGAACAATTTGGTACTCACTAACTTACCTCTAACGAATAATTACACAAAAAATAAAGCGGTCATTAAAACCGCCTAAATAAAATAGTATTATTATTTAAAAAAACAAAAGGAAAAATTACCAATTTTGATGAACGGAGCCTTATTTAATTACATCACTAATTGCTTCAGTCAGGCTTTCAACGCCCAGTATTTTTAGAGATGAATTTATTTTCAGGTTTTTAGTATTATTATGCGGAATTATGATTTTTTCGAAACCCAGCTTTTGTGCTTCCTGTATTCTTTTTTCGATATGGCTTACGCTTCTTACCTCGCCCCCCAGCCCCACTTCACCAATTAATACAGTTTTACCTGCTACAATTTTATCTGTCAAGCTCGATGCGATGCTGCAGCATACTGCAAGGTCGACAGCTGGCTCGGATATTTTTACACCGCCTGCCATGTTAAGAAAAACATTGTTTGCAGAAAGCCTGAGTCCACTCCTTTTTTCAAGAACAGCAAGAAGGATAGACAGTCTTCTGTAATCAAATCCGGTTGCAACTCTCTGGGGATTTCCAAAACTTGATGGAGTAACAAGAGCCTGCACTTCTAAAAGAATTGGTCTTGTACCCTCGATGCTTGAAGTTATAACTGATCCGGAAATATCTTTATCTCTTTCACTTAAAAAAAGTTCACTCGGGTTTTTTACTTCTGTAAGACCATCTTCATGCATTTCAAAAATCCCAATTTCATTTGTGCTGCCAAACCTGTTTTTTACAGCTCGCAATATTCTGAATGCATGATGTGCTTCGCCTTCAAACTGGATTACAGTATCTACCATGTGCTCGAGAACTTTTGGTCCGGCAATGAAATCCTTCTTTAGTTACATGCCCGACAATAAGAATTGAGATTTGATTCTTCTTTGCAACTGCCATTACCTGAGAAGTACATTCCCTGATTTGAGTTATTGTTCCAGGAGAATTATCAAGCTCACTTCTGTACATGGTTTGAATAGAATCAATAATGACTAATGAAGGAGCCAGAGAATTAATAGAAGCGATGATAATGTTGATATCAGTTTCGGCAAGAACAAAAAAATTATCTGACTTTATTTTAAGCCTTGCAGCTCGTGATTTAATCTGTGCTGTTGATTCTTCGCCGGTTACATAAAGAATATTGTGGTTGACCTTTGAAGCTGCCTGCATTGCAAGAGTTGATTTACCAATCCCGGGGTCACCTCCTAGAAGTATTACTGAACCGGGGATAAACCCACCACCCAAAACTCTGTCTAATTCTCCGATTCCTGTTGCAATTCTGTTTTCCTCAACGCCTTCTATTTCATTAATCTTTTTAATATTGAGGTTTCCCTTGTATGCTGCCGGTTTTCTTTTATTAGTTTCGACTATTTCTTCGGTAAAAGTATTCCAGCTATCGCATTCCGGACATTTGCCCAACCACCGGAGT
Source organism: uncultured Ignavibacteria bacterium (assembly GCA_963727535.1). Taxonomy (GTDB): domain Bacteria; phylum Bacteroidota; class Ignavibacteria; order Ignavibacteriales; family Ignavibacteriaceae; genus RBG-16-34-14. The sequence goes on along the minus strand of CAVSGR010000006.1, from coordinate 114,527 downwards.
GATTCATATCCACAATTTGAGCAAATATATTTTATTCTTGTTTTACTCATTCTTTTTTACCACTAAGGCACTTAGCTCACTGAGATTCACTAAGTGTTTCTAAGTGTACTTAATGTCTTAGTGGTATTCTTAACCCAAGTTAATTATCTATATCTTTTCTAAGATTACAGCAGTTCCGTAAGCAAGAACCTCTGTAACCCCCGACATAACTTCATTAGCATCATACCTGAAACCAATTATTCCATTTGCCCCGATTTGTTCTGCGTGTGCAATCATAAGTTCGTAGGAATCTTTTCTCGTTTTTTCACAAAGCTCTGTGAATAATGATATATTGCCTCCAACCAAAGTTTGAAACGAAGCGCCGATTGTACCAAATACCGATCGCGATCTTACTATAATTCCTCTTATAACACCGAGGTTTTGCTTTATCTTATAACCGTCAATTGTAAAAGCGGTTGTAACTAAATTGTGATCCATTATTTTTCTCCTCTGAATTAACTATTAAGCAAACTTCCAACAATTTCTTCAGTTTTATTTAATGCCGATTGAATTTTTGAAACATCTTTACCTCCAGCAGTTGCGAGGTGTGGTCTTCCGCCGCCGCCGCCGCCGACAATCTTTGCAAGCTCGCCGACAATCTTTCCGGCACTCAATTTCTTATCTTTTATAAGATTATCTGAAACGACACAAACAATAACAACTTTATTATCGATAATAGAAAATAAAACTCCCACTGCACCTTTGATTTTTTCTCTTAACTCATCCCCAAGAGACTTTAGCTCGTCATTATTTTCTACCGATATTTGTGCTTTATAAATTTTTATTCCTTTTATTTCAGTTGGATTTTTAAGAACCGAAGATATTTCTCCTTTTTTCTCTTCAAGCTTAAGTTCCGATAATTGTTTCTCAAGCTTTTTCTTTTCATCGAGAAGTTCAGCAATCTTTTCTTCGTTAGAACGTAAATGTTCAAATTGCGATTCTATAAATTTCTCAATACCTGAACCGGTTACCGCTTCAATTCTCCTTACTCCACTTGCCGTTGAAGATTCGCTCATAACTTTAAACAAACCTATTTGTGAAGAATTCTTTACGTGAGTTCCGCCACAAAATTCTTTTGTGAATCCGCCGAATTGCACAACATTGACTTTGTCTCCGTACTTATCGCCAAAAAACATAAGCGCACCCATTTTCTTTGCTTCATCAAAAGGAATATTGCGGTGATGTTGCAGCTCATAATTTTTTCTTAGCTCTTCATTAACCATTGTTTCAATATCTTTTAGCTGACTTTCTTCAACTTTAGAAAAGTGTGTGAAGTCAAAACGAAGGTGGTCGGGTCCAACATAAGAACCAGCCTGGTGAACATGAGTGCCCAGTATATCTCTTAAAGCCGCATGAAGAAAATGTGTTGCCGTGTGGTTCCTCATTATATCCCAGCGTCTTTTTTCATTCACTTGAGCAAGAACTTTTTTACCTGCCGTAATTGGTTTGCCTTTTTCATTTTCCAAAACGTGGACAGTTTTATTATCAATCTTTGTTACATCAGCTACACTTAAAGGTATTGTTTCCAGGATTAAATAACCAAGGTCATCTATCTGTCCGCCGGCTTCAACATAAAAAGGAGTTTTATTTAGGATAACAAGATCGTTTCCATTTTCTCTTTTATGTCCTATAATTTTTGCTTCAGAGTTTAATTCATCGTAGCCGGTAAATTCTGTTTTAGCAGAATCGGAAATTTCAAATGAAGAAAGATCGTTTAAAGTAATGTTAACGGAAGCAAATTTATCTTTTGCTGCTTCTCTTCCCTTTTGTCTCTGCCCCTCCATTAATTTGTTAAAACCATCTTCATCAATTGTAAATCCTTTTTCAATTGCCATAACATTTGTCAGGTCAACAGGGAAACCAAAGGTATCGTATAATTTGAATAGTGAATCCCCGGGAATTTTATTTTTCTCCCTCTTCTCCAAGTCAGTTGTTATTTCTTCGAACAACTCAATTCCTCTGTCAAGCGTTGCATTAAAACTTTCTTCTTCAGCTTTAATTACTTTTTCAACAAATCCCTGTTTCTCTTTTATCTCTGGAAAAACATCTCCCATCGTTTTTACAAGAACATCAACAAGCTTGTAAATAAAAGGTTTCTGCAGATTAAGTTTTCTTCCGTAACGAGCGGCTCTTCGCAAAATTCTTCTGAGAACATAACCACGCCCTTCATTCCCGGGAACTGCGCCATCGGCAATTGCAAAAGTTAAGGCTCTTGCATGGTCCGCAATTACTCTCATCGGAATTTTATTTTCTTCTTTCTCATATTTAATCTTCGAGAGATTTGCAATTTCATTAATCAAAGGAGTAAAAACATCAGTATCATAATTTGAATTTTTCTTTTGCAATATTGCACAAACTCTTTCGAACCCCATTCCAGTATCAACATGTTTTGCCGGAAGCTCGTGCAGTTTCCCTGCTTCATCCCTGTTATATTGAATGAATACAAGGTTCCATATTTCCATACATTCTGGAACCCCGGCATTTACATATTTGGGGTTATCAAAATCATCACTAAGATTTATATGAATTTCAGAGCACGGACCGCAAGGACCGGTTTCTCCCATTTCCCAGAAATTATCTTTCTCATCAAACCGGAGAATATGTTTTGGATTTATATCTGTTTTGGTTTTCCATAATTCAAAAGCTTCATTATCATTTCTGAAAACAGTTGCCCACAATCTTTCTTTAGGTAGTTTCCAGACTTTGGTTAGAAGTTCCCAGCCCCACTCTATTGCTTCTGCCTTATAGTAATCTCCGAAAGACCAATTGCCGAGCATCTCGAAAAAAGTGTGGTGGTAAGTATCACGTCCAACCTCTTCAAGGTCATTATGCTTGCCGCTTACACGGATACATTTTTGTGTGTCTGCTGCACGCTTGTATTCCCTTGAACCCGTTCCAAGAAAAACATCTTTAAATTGGTTCATCCCTGCATTTGTAAAAAGAAGTGTCGGATCGTCAAAAGGAACAACGGGAGAACTTGGAACAATCCTGTGGTTTTTACTCTTAAAAAAATCTAAAAATTGCTGTCTTATTTCTCTTGATGTCATAATATTGAGTTAAAATTTTGTTTCTGTCAAAGATAATAAATAATGACATAAGCATAAACGAAGAAAGTAGTTAAATGTAATATTAAACCGGATTGCTTTTTGTTTTTGTTAATTATAGTTTTCAAATCAAAGTTAACATTGGGTATTATTTTGGAGTCAGGTTTTCCCGTTTCGGAATTGGAATTAATGCAGAAGATTTTCGAATCTGATGCACAGGCGATCGATAGATTTTATGATAAATATGCTTCCCTTATTTATACTTTTATTAAAAAGATAGTTAGGGACAAAGATAAAGCCGAGGAATCATTAGAAAAGGTCTTTCTTACTATTTGTAAAAGGATAAATTATTTTGATTTCGAAACAAAAAACAGTTATACCTGGATAATAACTCTTGCTAAAAACAAAGCCGTTTATGATTTAAGAAAAGGGAAAAGTAGAGACATCGAACAGGAAAGTTCTGACGAATCAGAAAATGACTTTATTATACCGCACCTTTCCCACTTAAGCGAACCTCTTGATTTAGAAAAAGCATTAGAGTATAAAGATAAAATTGAAAATGCTCTTAACAGTTTAACCGACGCACAACAATATGTCATTTATCTTGCTTTTTATGAAGGGCTTACACAGGATGAAATTGCAGATAGATTGAAAATCCCGCTGCAAACAGTTGAATCAAAAATAAAAATCTCTTTAATAAAACTAAATGAAAATTTTGCCGGGGATTCGTACTCGTTTTCAGCAAAGAACCAGGTAATCGATTTGATTTATCCTTTTGTACTTGGTTGTCTTAAAGATGATGAAATGACAGATGCGTATAATGGTTTTAAGTCTTCCGAAATGTTTCCGTGGAAATTATTGGGAAAATATCAGAACCTTGTTTCACTTCTGCCGATTATACTCGATCTTGAAAATCCACCGGAAGAGTTGAAAGGAAAAATTATTCTTCAATTAAAGAAAACAAAAGATGAAACCGAAAGTTTAACATCTCAAACAGATTCAGTTGTTGAGGAAACCCAAATGGAAGATGTTGAATCTCAAAATGAAATTCTGGAACATGAAAAAACGGAAACATTAGAAAATCCTGATGAAATTATAGTAACATTTAATCATAAAGAGGAAAAAGAAGATGCCGAACAAGCCGAGATGTTTAAATCTATCGGGGAAAGCATTGAAGGAATTAAACATATTGATCCCGAATATATCAAGTTTGAACGGCACAGGAATTATACAGGCTTAATAACATTTGTTTTTATCCTGGTATTTATTGTTGTGGCAGTAATTGCATACTTGTTTTACCAGGACAGATCAGATTATTATGAAAGCCAGATTAATTCTCTTAATGAAAGTTTAGAAGAGCTTGTAAGCGAAAACAAGAATAAACCTGAAATACCGGGAATTGGGGAATTAAATAAGCCACTAACAGTTGAGCTTAAAAATACCAAACTTGCTTCTCGTGGCGGTGGAAAGATTGTTTTCAGCTTTCCGGATAAAAGAGGATATCTTTATGTTCAGAATCTTCCATTATTAACTTCGGATAAGGCTTATCAACTCTGGGGAAATTTTAGAGGAAACTTTGTTTCTCTTGGATTATTTAAAACTTCGGCGAGACCAGATTATTATCCTTTTACATTACCGGCATCTGTTGTTGAAGACCCGGTAGAGTTTTATCTGATTGAATCGACAGCTTCGGGCTCAAGGAGACCAGGCAATAAAATTTACCTTCTGGGAAAATCAGAATAATCAAGAATTTTTTTTATTCTCCCTGTGAAGAATAATTATTAGCCCGATTGTAATGAGTGCTACCGGCCAATATTTAATTGTTATTTTTATAATTGAGTTGAAGAAAAGAGGAAGTGTAATATTCCCAAGCAGGGTGGTAACGATTATTGCCGAAAAAATTATTGTTGCTGAAATCAGGAAGAAATTTTTCTTTGAGGTATCATCAAAGAAGAGCATTAAAAAGCTGATCCCGGCAATAAAAAGTATTGAGGGAAAAATAATATCTTTTTCATTTAAAAATTCAAAATGATTTGTAAGAAAAATAAGAAGCCCGATTAAGAACAAAGATGTACCAGTAAATAAAATTCCCCGTTCTCTCTTTCCGAACGATGAATAAACAAGATTGATCCCGTAAAAAATCATAGCATAGCCTACCAGTTCTGTACTTTTAACATCAATTACTCCCACTAATTTTAAAGCGGTCGCAAGCGCGAGAAAGATAAGCAGGTAAAGTAAGATTGGTCGATTATTCAATAGTTACTCTATATAATTTAAATTTATAAAATCCTTTGTCCCATGCTTGATGAAACTAAATCAGCAGCAAATATTGCACTTTTGTTTTTATCATCGAGTATAGGATTTACTTCAGTAATTTCGAGAGAAGACATGCATCCGCAGTCAGCGATAGATTCCATTAAAAGATGTGCCTCCCTGTAACCGAGCCCTCCGGCTACCGGAGTTCCAACACCGGGCGCAATAGATGGATCAACAGAATCAAGATCAAAGCTTACATGAAGATGATCGACCTTCTCTTTGAATTGTTTAAGTATTTTTACAATTATCCTGTGAATTCCGAGCTTATCAATGTCAGTCATTGTATAAACCGGGAGATTTAATTTTTTAATATTTCGTTTCTCAAGAACGTCAACGCTTCTTACCCCGATCAAAGCACAATTCTCCGGTTTCAGTTTTGGGGCAAAGCCGTAAAAATTAACGAGCTTTTCATTTCCTATTCCCAAAGAAGCAGCAAGCGGCATTCCATGAATATTTCCCGAAGGAGAAGTTTTGTCAGTATTCATGTCGGTATGCGCATCGACCCAGATAACACCAAGCTTTAGTTTATGTTTTTTGCAGTATGAAGAAATTCCTGCAATAGAACCCAAAGCCATGGAATGATCACCACCAAGGCAAATAGGGAAATGTTTCTTTTCGAGAACACGCTCTACTCTATGAGCAAGAATTCTCGATGTCTTCAATATTTCATTTAAATATTTAAGTTTTGGATTTGTAATTTTCTGCCGTTCCATTATCTGGATGAAAATATCGCCGCGGTCGATAACCTGGTACCCCAACTGTTCCAGCTTTTCTCTCAGACCAGCAATTCTTAAAGCAGAAGGCCCCATATCAACTCCTCTTCTGTCGGCACCAAGGTCCATTGGAAAGCCGATAATATTTACGATTTTGGAGTTTTCTTTTTTCATTAAGTGACTATTATAAGAACCATAGCAAATTAAAAAGTTTCCCCTTAATATCCCAAAGGCGTCCCCACTTAAGGAATGTAAATTGAAATTGCTATTATGTATATTCTTTTACGGGAATATTTTTTTTATCAAAAGATTTTAATATGCCACTCGACGAACCGGTAATAAACGTAGGTATTCTATCTGATCACCAGGTAAACTTTGAACTTTACGGTGATTATAATATTCAGGGTTTTAAACAAAAGTTCAGCGGAAAATTTTCTGCAGAACTTAAGGGGGATCGTATAATTTGTAAAAATCCTAAAGATAAAATTGAAATATCGAACGAAATAATTTTTGAACCCGGTGATTTATCAGTTGATTCTTTTCTCATCAGGGATGTTCCAATCGGGAAACAATTTCATTGGCAGAGAAAACAAACACAAAGGTTTAGCGGCTCCCTTAAGTTTCTGAAAGATGGAGATAATATCTGGGTAATTAATATTGTATCAATTTCACAATATCTTAAAAGTGTTATTTCTTCGGAGATGAGTGCGAAAAGTTCATTGCAGCTTCTAAAAGCACATGCAATTGTTTCGAGAAGCTGGCTGTTAGCGCAGATAGATAAATTGAAGTCTTCAGAGGGACAAAACAAAGAAAGCTATTTATATAAGACTGATAAGGAAATAATTAAGTGGCAGGACAGAGGAGAGCATCTTTTATTTGATGTTTGTGCGGATGATCATTGCCAGAGATACCAGGGGATTTCGAAAATATCTACAGAAAACACAAACAACGCCGTAGAACAAACAAGAGGGATAGTTCTTATGTTCGGAGGTAAGATTTGTGATGCGCGCTACTCAAAATCGTGCGGGGGAATTTCGGAGTCTTTCGAAAATGTTTGGGAACCGGTTAAGCATGAATATCTTTCATCTGTAGTCGATTATAAATTTGAACCGGAGAATTACAATCTTGATTTCTCATCCGAAGTAAATGCAAAAAAGTGGATAATGAGTAATCCGACAGCATTCTGTAATACTAATGATGAAAGAATTTTGTCACAAGTTTTAGTCGATTACGACCAGGAGACGACAGATTTTTATAGGTGGAAAGTTGAGTACACTCAAAAAGAAATTGCTGAATTAATAAATAAAAAATCAGGAATTGATTTTGGAGAGATCGTTGATCTTGCGCCTGTGAAAAGAGGAGACTCGGCAAGATTGATAAAACTCAAAATCATTGGGACAAAGAAAGAAATGTTAATTGGTAAAGAATTGGAAATAAGAAGAATCCTGTCAGCTACGCATCTTTACAGCAGCGCCTTTGTTATTGAAAAAGAAGGTGGCGAAAACGGCATCCCGCAAAAGTTTGTTATTCATGGCGCCGGCTGGGGACACGGAGTTGGTCTTTGCCAGATTGGTGCCGCGGTAATGGCTTCGCGTGGTCATCAATTCGATGAAATTTTGCTTCATTACTTCAAAAGGGCCAAACTGAAAAAGATTTACTAACAAGTGAAAAATATTTTATTTGAATACCCAACATTAGACGAACTAATTTCTGTAAGAAATTATTCCGGCGCCGCAAGATTACTTCTTGAAGAACAAAAAAAAAGCTGGGCAGATTTAGTAAAGAGTTTTAACTCTCTTAATTCTGTAAAAGTAAAAACGTTTCAATTCCCGGGCTTTAAAATTAAAGCTCAATATAATCCCGGAAGGATAAAATCTACTTCTGCAAAAGTTGATGAGAAATCCATAAGTGAAAGAAAATGTTTTCTTTGTGCAGATAATTTATATGATGAACAAAAAGCAATTAAATACGAAGATGATTTTCTTATTCTTGTAAATCCTTTCCCGATTTTTCCTGAGCATTTTACAATCCCGCATAAAGATCATATTCCACAGAGAATTAAAAGATCCTTCGGAAAAATGCTTTTGCTTTCCAAAGATCTTTCAGAATATATTATTATTTATAATGGACCCGAATGCGGGGCTTCAGCTCCTGACCATCTTCATTTTCAGGCAGGCAATAAAAATTTCCTTCCGGTTAATGATGAATTCTATTCTCTACAAAATGAATATGGTGAAACACTTATTGAAAAAGACTCTCTTACAGTAACAGGAATTGATGACGGGTTAAGAAAAACTATATCAATCGAAACCACAGAAATAGAAACTGCTGAAAAAGTATTTAACCTGTTTTATGATATTTACTCGAAAATTTCTACTGGCAAATCAGAACCGTTACTAAATATTCTTTTTCTTTATGAAGAAGATTATGGCTGGAGAATTTTGGTTTTCCTGAGAAAGAAACACAGACCATCTCATTATTTTAAGGAAGGAAAAGACCGGATTCTTGTTAGTCCGGCAGCAGTTGACCTTGGCGGAATCTGCATTCTTCCTTTGGAAGAAGATTTTGTGAAGATCACAAAAGAAAATATTGAAGATGTTTTTAGGGAAGTAAGTCCCGGCAAAGAACAATTTGAATTTATTAAAGTCGAATTAAAAAAATCTTTAAGTTAATTTTACCTCATCAAAAACCTACTGTAAACCGGATGCGGTCTGGGGCGTAGATAATAGATATTCAAAAATCTTCCATCTTTTCTCTGGATTATCCTTTGTTCCGCCGTTTTTCTCAACGTAATTTTTAACTATATCCTGACCGAGATTATAATTAATAACATAACTCCTGTACTTCTCAATGAATTTTATTCTTTGCTCAGCTCTTTCTGGAGACATTAAAGAATATTCAACCAACCAGCTTTTTGTTTTTTCCTTATCCCATTTTCCATCTAGATAATTTCTTGCTGCTTCATTGCCTGCGTAATCCAGTTCATCTAGTAAAGAAAGAACGTGGTAATATTCATCAGCTTTGTTTGGATCTAACCCGGCAAGCGGGAACAAAGTTTGTTTTTCAAATTTAATTCTTTCTTCTCCCGGAAGAACAACGTGAATACCGTAATTTGCACTTCCTTCTGCAACGAGAGATTGTGGACTATTTAATGGATAAACACAAAATTCAGCCCAGCCGTTTTTCCTGTACATATTTTGTTCAAGCAAAGTGTTATAAACATGATGCCCGGGATACCCCTCATGCGCTCCTATATCAACAGCGCGATCAATAAAAATGGGTAAATCGGTATTAATCTGAATAAGACTAAAGCTGTTCCCTTTATACCAATTGTAACCACCCCATGCTTTATCTGTTACAAACTCAAGTTTAAAATTTTCATTTGAAGGAAGCTGAATATGCTGAAGAGTTCTTTTCCTGCATTCATTAATTGCTGCTTTAAAAACTGCGTCGAGTTTTTCTTTGGGGATAATAAATTGATTTTTATAATCGTTTACTCGTTTTGAAAGCTCACCTTGACCAGGCAATAACTTATCAATTTTGTTAAGGATTTCTTTATAATGATCTTCTGAATAGTGAGGCGAGACAGCATCATAAAGTGCTTTTGATTCTTCATCGAAACTTAGTTTGCCGCCGGAGATCATAAATATTTTTGCTTTTGCCGCAAGAATTTGTTTGTAGAGAAAACGGTGTCTTAATGCTTCCAAATCAGTTGCTTTATAATTCGATAAGCTCTCAAGTTCGTCTAAAAGACTATCAGCCTTCTGGCTAAGTTGTTTAAGAACCAGGCTATCACTTTCAGTTTGGGTTAACGGAACCGGTTTCCATTCATCGGGACCATAATATGCATCTACATAATCAGCATCGTGCTGTCCGATCTTTAAGACAAGCTTAACATAATCTTCTGCAATGTTGTTCATTTTTAATTCCAGTTCGCTTTTAGGTTGATTATCTTTTCTCTCGGAACAGGAAAGGACAAGAATTCCGATAATTAAAAGTAAAAAAAAGTTTTTCATTTGATTTTTTAGATTGTTTATTTCTTAATTAACTAAAGATAGAAAATATCAGGAAGGAAATCATGTACCCTTCAGTTTTAAAGTAAGGGCATTTAAGTGTGCTACTGATTTTTTCCTCTAATAATTTTTGCCCTGTTCAGTAGAGAATCTTACCGGAACTAATATAAATTATAATAGGTAAAAAGATCAAAAAGGAGATTAATAAAATGAAACCGTTAAAAATATATGTTTTAGTATTTGCAATGATGTCTTTTGTATTTCTGCCATCACTAATTGCACAAGAAAACCAAAGCAAATCTGACGAACAAATCACAAAAGAAGTTCAACAGAAAATAAAAGATAACTTGTTTTATACAGTTTTTGATTGGGTCACTGTGAAGACTGATAATGGTGTAGTAACACTCAATGGGTATGCGCATCTACCATGGGCTAAAAAATATTTCGAAAAGTTTGCTGAGGAGACAGAAGGTGTAAAATCTGTAGATGATAATATCGTAAAAGTTAGTGGTCCGGATGATATACGTTACAGGGCTGCACGTGCCATCTATGGCAGTTCCATTTTTTATAATTACAGGTTTATGAAAGATCCACCTGTACATATTATTGTAATCAGTAATAAAGTGATTCTTGAAGGAACAGTTCCATCTGAATTAGAGAAAGGATGGGCAAGCACACTTGTTGAATGGAACACCGACGCAGGTAAGATTGAAAACAATTTGGCTGTGAATAAAAGTTAAATCTAATTTAAGACTAGATGTAATTGTGGCTAAAGCCAACACATTAGTTTATTTTCCCCCCGACCTAAAGGTCGGGGCTAATAAAATGAATTCTCAATATATTTGTACCTAACCATTCGCAGGTTCTGCTTCTCTTTCACCAATTTGCTGACGCCACATCGCATAATATAATCCTTTAAGCTCAACAAGATATTCGTGAGAGCCGGATTCTACTATTCTTCCTTTTTCGAGAACATAAATTCTGTCTGCATGCATTACTGTAGAAAGTCTGTGAGCTATTAAAATTGTAATAAGATGCTGGCTTGCCGAAATTTCTTTTATTGTTTCCGTTATGTCTTCCTCAGTTAAGGAATCGAGAGCAGAAGTCGCTTCATCAAAAACAAGAAGATTGGGTCTTCGTAATAGTGCACGGGCTATTGATAATCTTTGTTTCTCTCCACCGGAAACTTTAACTCCTCCTTCACCGATTAATGTATCGAGTCCCTTATCTGCTCTTGCCATTAAACTTTGTGCTGCCGATTTTTCAAGAACTTCTAGGCATTCTTCATCCGTAGCATTAGGATTTACAAATAAAAGATTCTCTCTTATTGTTCCTGAAAATAATTGCGTATCCTGAGTAACAAAACCAATTTGAGTTCGCAGTTCATCAAAATCAATTTGTTCCGCTTCGATGTTGTTGTAATAAATTATGCCTTCTCGTGGTTTGTAAAGTCCTACAAGAAGTTTTACAAGTGTAGTTTTCCCTGAGCCGGATGGACCAACAAAAGCAACTGTTTCTCCCTTCATCGCTTCAAAAGAAATTTCCTGCAGATGCTTTTGTTCTCGATGACAAATGCTGAAAACTTACATTTTCAAATCTCAACGAATTGATATTACCGAGCGGAACAGGTTTTTCCGGTTTTGTTTCCTTAGGCATTTTTAATATTTCGTCAAAATTCTCAAGCGAAACTTCCGCTTCACGATAAATGTTTATTATATCTCCCAAACTTTGTAACGGACCAAAAATGAAGAATGAATAGAACATCAAAGTTATAAATTGTCCTATCTGTATATCCCCGGTAAAAATCAAATAAAGCATTAAAAACAAAATACTCGTCCGGAGAAAGTTTACAGAAGTTCCCTGGAAAAAACTGAGTGTACGGATGTAGCGAACTTTTTTTAATTCAAGATCAAGAATTTTATCCGTTGTAGAGTTTAACCTCCCGATCTCCTGTTCCCCTAAACCGAGACTTTTTACAAGCTCAATATTTCTTAAAGATTCAGTGGTTGTGCCGGCAAGAGCAGTTGTTTCTTTTACAATCACCTTTTGAATTTTCTTGATCTTTTTACTCAATATAGAACTGATGAATCCAAGAATTGGAACAGAAGCAAAGAAAACCGGTGCAATCAGCCAGTGAACATTTATCGAATAAACAAAAACAAAAATTACTCCTACAAGTGTTGTGAAGAGTGTATTTATAAAAGTGTTTATAAGTTTTTCTGTATCCGTTCTTACTTTTTGAAGTACGCCGAGAGTTTCTCCACTCCGCTGATCTTCAAATAAAGAATAGGGAAGATGAAGCGAGTGCATTATGCCGTCGGAATAAATTTTTGCGCCGAGTCTTTGAGTTATAACATTTACATAATAATCCTGGAAATTTTTTGCGACACGCGAGATGAATGCAACTCCAACCATTGCACCAAGCAGAAGTGCGATTCCACTTAAAAAATCGTTTGGAGAATATTGATTAAACTTAGTTGCGTACCGATCTATCAATTTTCCAAATATATAAGGATCGAGAAGTGAAAAGACCTGGTTAATCGTTGCAAGCACAAGGGCAAGTATAACTAACTTCCAGTAGTTTTTTAAGTATGAGTATAAAATTTTCATTTGGATAGCAGAAAATAAACATAGGCAGGTAAATAAAAAAGGACGGGGATATCACTCCGTCCTTTGCGTAAAAAAACTCAAATAAAGAATTAACTTGTATTACTTAAGAATAGCGTCTTTTGCGTGTTTAGCTATTCTGAATTTTAAAGCTTTTCTTGCCGGGATCAAAATTTGTTCGCCGGTAGCGGGATTTCTTCCCATTCTTTCTTTACGGTTAACGACAACGAGTTTACCAATTCCGGGAAGTGTAAAAGATTTCTTTGCCTCCTTGTATGCAAGATTGCTCAACTCTTCAAGAAACTGACTGGCAACTTTTTTTGTCGTCTCGGTCTTGTTAGCAAGATGTTCGACAATTTGTGCCTTGGTCATTGCTTTGCTTTCTGCCATTATGTACCTCTCTGTTTAGTTTGTTATTAATTCCTTTGTCAAAATAAATATTATTTCCGTTAAACAAAATGTTTTTCTGATTTATATTAAAAATATTTTCTTCCAGCGATTCCATTTTATACCTGATATTATTGCCCGAAACCAGTTCTGTTTTTGTAGCTTAAACTTTAATTCTCTATTTTCCTTTTTGATTTTGTCAGAACCTTCAAGGTTCTCACTACGTTAAAGTTGCATTAACCTTGAAGGTTAAAGTATGTTTGATTTTTACTATTACAACAGATTTACTGAATGAAATTTTTCTTGTCAATAGTTTTTTTGATTTCATTAAATCTTTTTGCCCAGCAAACTGATTCTGCTTCTACCGATACAACCAAAATATTTGCAGACTCTCTTTTTACAGTTTCAAAAGACTCACTGGTAACCGATACAACAAAGTATGTTCCGGCAGATACGCTTCATCCTTTATATCAAAAACCTTTTTACGAAGAAAGTTTTTTTATAAACAGGGAAACAATCAATAAACTTAATTACAGGTACACTGGCGATTTGTTTTCTCCAGCGGGCTTCATTTTTCTTAAAGATAAAGGATTGATAGGACAACCGAATGAACTTACTCTTTATGGAAATGGGTTTGGCAGCGCAGGCTTTTTGTCAGATGGAATTCTCTTTAACAATCGTTACACAAATATTCTCGATTTGAATTTTGTACAAAACGAACTGATAGATTCTATTGAAGTTCTTCCTTTGCCGAGAGGATTTTTATATGGACCAGATAATTATATAGCCACAGCTAATTTTATAGAAAGAGATTATTTTACTCCTGTTCCATATTCACGAATAAAATATTATGAGGGTCCCAACGGAGAAGCATTCGTCGATGGAATTTTCAATACATCTTTTTTTAAAAGATTAAATCTCTCCATAGACATTACTAACAGGAAATTTGACAGCACTTATACTAACAGTGATTTCAGCATCTGGCAGGCAGAGTTTAGTTTGAAATATTTTCTTTCAAACAAAATCAATCTAATAGGTTCTTATTCTCTTGTTAGTTCAGAAGTTGGATTAAATGGTGGAGTTGACGTTGATAGTATATCAAAAACCACCAACGATATTAGCTCTGTTTTGTATGAACCGTTGTCTGCCCCTGTTTTTTATTCCTCTCTAAGACAGGAAGTTAAGCTTGATAAATTCAAATTAAGAATGCTCGGTAATTTTAATAATTTTAATACGGATCTAAATTTTTATTATCATTCCGCCAAAGAAAATTATTCGGGAATAGTTTCAAACGATGAAATAAGAAGTTTTGCTTGGGGTAGCCGCTTTAAGAGAATCATATTCCAGGAATAATTTACATCTTGAAATTAATAGTGTCTTTGAAAGGAGAGAATCACGTTACTATTATATTGATAGTTTGGCAGGCGTTCAAAATATAAAGAATAACTATAATATTTTTTCTATATCGCCAGTAGTGTCGTTTTATCTTCTCGACAGTACAATTGTTCCCTCTGCTTTTTATAAGAGCACAAATTATTCAGGTGTCGGGAAGAGTTATAACGGAGTTGGAGGCGATGTAACAGTGAGATTATTAAATATGTTGAGAGTCTATGCAGGCATAAGCACCTTTGATTTTTTCGGTTTAAAAACTGACGTTTATCAAATTGGAGCCAGGATAAATTATGAAAATCTCTTTACGAACATTACGTTGTACAATAAGAAAAATTCAGCATCTGCTTATCAACTTTATCCAAATACACTAGAGCCATCATTTAGTCTTTTGGAAACCACCGGAAGTTTTACAGGCTTTGCTTTAAATCTTAATTATGATTTTTGGAAACTTCGTTTTGAGGAAGGGCTCAATTACAATTCTTATAAAGAAGATCAGAATACTCTTGGATCTGAAATAAAAATGCATATAAATAGTGGCATTTTTTATAAGGATATCTTATTTAATCAGGATCTGGATTTAAAAACCGGGTTTGTTCTTAACTATTATGATTTTGAATCGAATGATTTTAAATCCGCTTCCCAATTAGATTTTACGGTTGCCGGAACCATAAGGAAAGTAGCGATAGTTTACTTTTCATGGGAAAATCTTTTAAATGAAAAATATTTTATCGTTCCATATTATCCAATGAGAGAAAGAGGAATTCGTTTCGGAATAGCCTGGGAGTTGTTTAATTGAGTTAAGTTATTGAGTAATAAGTTACTAGTTATTAAGTTTTGAGACTATGGCCTAATAACTTAATAACCAAATAACTTAACTATAAACTCAACCTATCTTTAAACTTAATAGCCTGCCTGCGTGATATCTCTATTTTATGTCCACCTTTAAGCTTAACAAGAAGACCACCGTTCAACCACGTTTCAATATTTTCAACCCATTTGAGATTAATTATATGTTTTCTATTTGCCCGGAAAAATGATTTGCTGTCGAGTCTTTCATCAAGATAATTTAAAGTTCTAAGTATTAGTGGTTTGTTATCTTCAAAGAAAAGCCTAACGTAGTTACCTTCCGATTCGAACAATCGTACAGTTTCTAATTTAACGAACCAGCAGCGGTCCCCATCTTTTACAAAAACCTGGTCTTTTTCTGTTAATGTTTGTGTGTCGTTAGCTACATAAGTTTCTTTCTTACTTTGCTCGATAAGTTTTTTTACTGTCTCTTCTAATCTTTGGGGTTCAATTGGTTTCAGCAAATAATCCATTGCATTGTACTCAAAAGCTTTTAGTGCATATTCATCATAAGCAGTTGTAAAAACAACGGTGGGCACGCTGTCCAATTCTTCAAGAAGATCAAATCCACTTTTCCCAGGCATCTGTATATCGAGAAAAATAAGGTCCGGGTTTAGTTGAGTTATTTTTTCTAAAGCATCTTCGACGTTTACAGCTTCGCCGACGACATTGATATCTTTAAAAGGTTGAAGAAGTCTTTTTAGTTCGACTCTTGCTAATCTTTCATCATCTACTATTAAAGCTTTCATTTTTTGATCCTCCGGTTGGAATTACAAGTTCTGCAAGAACTTCATTTTCATTTTGATTGTAAATTGTAAATTGAGCTTTTTCTCCGTAAAGAAGGCTTAATCTGTGTTTGGTATTATTTATTCCAAAGCCTGTTGAAACTTTAAGTTCGTTGGAATCTATTTGTCCCGTGTTTTTAATTTTGATATGGAGCCTGGAATTTTCTACACAGGATTCAATAGTTATTTCTCCACCCATGGTTTTTTGTGAAAGACCATGCTTGATTCCGTTTTCTACCAACGTTTGTACCATCATTGGAGGTATCTCAATTCTTTCAGTTTGCGGATCAACTTTAATTAGATATTTTAACCGTTCTTCGAAACGAATTTTTTCTAATGCAAGATAATCTGCAACAGCACGCATTTCTTCTTCCAGTGGAACCATTTCGGTTCTTTCAATCTTTAGTGAATAACGCAATATGTTGGAAAGTTTTGTTACTGCTGTTTGAGCATTAAGCGGCTCATCATTAATAAGTGCCCTTATACTGTTAAGTGCGTTAAACATAAAGTGAGGATTAAGCTGCGCGCGTAAAGTTCTGAGTTCAAATTCCTTTACTGCATTTTCCCAAATGAGAGATTCAATCTCTGCCTTTTTATAATTTTCAAAATAATTGAAGGCAAGGTAAGTTAAAGACCACAGAAGCATTACGCTGCTGTAATTAAAAATTCCTATGAGCACCGAGGCAAGTTTAAATCTTGAAGATTCGTAAATTCCGAATATTAAATTAGAGACGAGTAGAAATAAAAATAAAATTATACCTATAACTATACTTGCAATAAATATTCTTGGGATTAATTTTTTTAAGGATAGTTCAACCCAGTTTTTACTTTTAATATAATTATGATAGAGATCTGTTAGCCATAAACCAATACCACAAAGAGCTACGGCTAAAACTGTTTTTTCCCAATTGAAACTATCGAACGCAGTAATAAAGGCTATATTTATAAGAGCATAAAATGACCAACCGGATATCTGGCATATCCAGTATAACCTATTCCTGTCGATTCTTTGTCTTTTTTCTATCACTTCGTTAAATGAAGGATTGTTAAAATAGTCTCCCTCATTCCATCCTTTCGAAACATATAACATTGTTAATATAAACTTATCGTTGCTAAAAGAAAATTATATTTATACACATTAGACCCGGAACAAACGCTTCGGGATGATAAAATTAGTGTAAACTAATTGAAAGAATGATTACTTTTTTACTAAAGGAGCTATTTGGGGATAGAAGGACAAAAATTACAGCGTTAGTATATCATTATAAATTATGAATGCCATTAAAAGAAGTAAAATAACAAAGCCTGTATTCTGTATCGCAATTTTTACTTTTACAGGAATTTCTCTTCTGAAAGTTCCTTCGATTATAATTATTAATAGATGTCCTCCGTCAAGCACAGGAAAGGGGAAGATATTAATTATTGCAAGACTAAGGCTTAGTAATGCCAGGAAATAAAGAAAGCTTAAAAGACCGGTATCAGCAGAACGAGCTGCGAACTTTGCAATCTTGATTGGTCCGCCAAAAGCTTTACCGAACTCTACCTGTCCGTTTATAACTTTACCGAACATGCTGAAAGTTAAATTTGTCATTTTCGCAATGTCCATCCAGCCATAGTAAAATGATGCAAAGAAGCCGCGCGATTCGTATTCAACAGGTCCGCTAAAATTATGTCCTATAGCTACGCCGATTATTCCATCTGCGCCGGGTGTAACTGACAAGTTAAGAGTATCTTTATCTCTAACTAAAAGAATAGGAATACTTTTTTCTTTATTGCTTTTGATAATCTTAGTTGCCTGGTAACTTGTATAAACAGGGATTTTATCAATTTCTAAGAAAACATCTTTGGAAAGAATTCCTGCTTTTGATGCAGGAGAGTTGCTCATAACCGAATCTATTGTGGGTCTGCTTAATCCTTCTGGCAAAAGAAACCTATCGGAAGTTTCTTCAGATACTAAAGAATGGGGAACAAATAGCGAAACAACTTTTTCATTGCGCTGAACTTTAACATTTAGATCCTGACCTAAGTTGTTTATAAAAAGTTCAGTATTAAGGTCTTCCCAGTTAGTAACTTTTTTGCCATTGACTGAAATAATTTTATCGTTGGTTTTAAATCCGGCAGAATCAGCCGCACTTTGTGGAAGAACATAACCAATAGTAGTTGTTTTGGTTATCTGTTTACTCTGGAAGAAATTTACTCCCCAGAAAATTACTAATGCGAGAACAAGATTCATGAATACTCCCGCAGTAATTACAATTGCTTTCATCCATGCAGGCTTAGCTCTGAATTCATAAGGCTGCGGTTCCTTATCTGCAAAATCAACATCCATACTCTCATCGATCATACCTGCTATTTTAACATAGCCGCCCAAAGGTAAAAGACATAACCTGTAATCAGTATTTCCCTGTCCGTCAAAATCCTTCGGCAGTTCACCGAATGTAAATCCGGTTATCTTGTTCCATCCAAAGAGGCGTTTTCCGAATCCTATTGCAAAGACATCTGCACGCATACCGCATAGCTTGGCAGCAGCAAAATGTCCAAACTCATGAACAAAGACTAAAATTCCTATAGTTATTGCAAAGTATATTACATATTCCATTTAAAGGATACTCCGTCGATCAGGGTTATAAAATTCTACAAGTCAAAATAAATGCCGATTTTATCTATAAAGATACGGAAACTAAATGAGTTCTTCAGCAAATTTCCGGGTAATTTTATCGCACTCAATTATTGTTTCGAGGTCAGGGGAGGAGTGATTTTCTATCTTTTCGAGAGCTTTATCAATAATAACCGGTATTTTGGAGAAAGAGATTTCCCCTTTAAAAATCCTTTTACTGCAACTTCATTTGCTGCATTTAAAATACAGGGAGCTGTGCCCCCTACTTTAAGAGCACCATAAGCAAGCTTAAGACATTGAAATTTTTCCATATCCGGCTCAAAAAATGTAAGTTCTTTGACGGCTGTAAAATCAGTTTTTGGCAAATCATTTTTTAATCTTTTAGGAAAAGATAAAGCATATTGAATTGGGAGGCGCATATCCGGCATACCAAGCTGTGCTTTAACTGAACCGTCAATAAATTCTACCATAGAGTGAATTATTGATTGGGGATGAACGACGACACTTATTTTCTCCTTTGGTAATCCGAAAAGCCAGCGTGCTTCAATAACTTCGAGTCCCTTGTTCATCAGTGATGCAGAATCAATTGTAATTTTATCTCCCATTTTCCAGTTGGGATGTGTCAAGGCTTCTTTAACTGTTACTTTATTTAGTTCGGCCCTGGACTTTTTAAAGAAAGGTCCGCCGGATGCTGTTAATATTAATTTTTCAACCTGTTCGGCTTTTTCACCAACAAGACATTGATAAATTGCGCTATGCTCTGAATCAACGGGAATTATTTCTGAATTATGTTCCAGGCTGAGTTTCGTGATTAATTCACCGGCTACAACTAAAGTTTCTTTATTAGCCAGCGCAATTCTTTTTCCTCTTTTAACTGCTTCTATTGTAGGTAAGAGACCTGCAAATCCCACCATAGCTCCAAGAAGTATATCGTATTCACAATTTGCCGCAGCAGAAACCAGTCCTTCTACGCCGGATAAAATCTCACAATTAATATTTGTGTTGCCGCGTAACTTTTCTGCAGCCGATTCGTTTGTGACAACTACAAACTCGGGTTTAAATTCCTCTATTTGAGGGATTAGAAGATCAATCCGTGTATTAATAGTTAGGGCAGTGACTGAAAATTTATCGGGATGTTGCCTTATTACATCCAGTGTGTTTATGCCTATCGAACCGGTCGAGCCAAGTATTAAGACTTTTTTCATTACTTATTGAAATATAAAACGATTATGACTATAAAAGTACCCATTTTTTATCAATATAAAATACAACCTAAAATCGAATGTTATAATGTTGTTATAACTTTAAGAAAAATATAAGTTATCTTCTGACACTTTTTTAAACTATTTGTCACTTATTGTATAGAGAGATTTTTATTTAATCAACAATAAATCTGAGGGCAAAATGAAACTAAAAGCAACTATACTTTTATTAATGATTGTTTTCCTTTCCGAGGGAAACGCTTTGCCAAGATTCAGTTTAAGGGGCGGTGGATTTGCCTGCGCAGGCTGTCACGTTAATCCAACAGGCGGCGATATGCGTACCAGTAGAGGATGGAGATACAGCAAAAATGTTCTTCCGATGAACTCCACGGATAAAGATTTTGAAATGAGCAACAAAATAGGGGAGAATATTCAATTTGGACTCGACCTCCGCGGACAGGCTTTGTTGATGATGACAACTCACAACAAGAGAATAGATTTTCAAAAAATGACGGGTTCACTTTATACAAATATCGATCTTTCGGAAAAGATAAATGTTTTTACAAGATATGATTTTATACAGCAAATTTGGGAAGCTTATGGTGTTGCAAGAATTTTGCCTAACGACAGTTACATTAAGGCAGGTTCCTTTCAACCAAATTATGGGATAAGACTCGATGACCATACTGCATATACGAGAGCGGGAGATATAGGACTTCTCTTTTCTTCAAATGTTAAAAGGGGTTTAATTTATGACCCGCGTTATATAGAAGGCGGTGCAGAACTTGGAGTTTACATTAGCGACTTTGCCTTCCTAACAGCAAGTGTTGGTGAGGCTCGTTCGACTCCATTTCTGAGCGATCCCACTTATACTGCAAATCTTAAATTTCAACCGACTATTGGAGAGAATACAGCTTTATTCTTCGGAGGTTCTTTTGCGGCGTTTAAAGGTTCGCAACCGCCGGCGTTTTTTCCTGTTTATCCTGCTGTAAAAATGTATGGAGGTTATGTTGGTTTTGGTGCTGGCGATTTTACAATAATGGGAGAATACGATATTGCAAATGATTTTCTTCAAAAAGATTCTGCCTCTTCTGCACTTATGGTTGAAGCAGCATACAATATAATTAAGGGATTGGATGCAGTTGTAAGATTAGACAGGTTTGATCCCAACTCCAAAGCAGATAAAGATGAACTGACAAGAATAGTAGTTGGCTTTGAAATATTTCCATACAGCTTTATTGAAATTCGTCCGCAGTACAGGATACAAATAGAAGATCCAAGCGTAGATAATGATTCTGCATTGCTTCAGTTTCATATCTTTTATTGAAATCTTTTTAATAAGCGGGGTTCTCTTTTCTAGAGAGCCTCGCTTCCCATCTTAACTTTCCTAATGTTAATAGTTGCCTCCCGGTAAAGAAAAAATTTTCTATCTTTAATTTGCAAACAAGAAGCGGTAAAGTGCGGCCAGTCAGGCTGCTATAAGATGTCACATCAGCTTTAAGTTTGCATGTTAGTTTCTTCTTCCTATAGCAACTATACCGAATCCGTCTCTCTGTCCCACTATTACAACTGTATTCTTTTTAATAGCAACGCCTTTAAGTCCACTATTGAAATCGAATAAATTATCAAAAATATACCAGCCAATTCCATTATAATGAGCTGTAAACCCATAGTCCCCGATAACAAAGATATCATTTAAACCATTTCCCCTAATCCTGTTTGAAGCAACGGAAGTGATATCTATTTCTTTCCAATTACCTTTTTTATTTTCAAATACTCCACTTCCACAAACATATAAATACCTCTCATTGTTTGTCCAAATAGAGTATAAAAGTCTATCCATATTCCACGAAACAGAATCAACCTGGCTATTTTTTATCCTTAATATTTTTTTATCACCCGGTGTGAAGAAAGATGAAACTGGACAATAAGCTGTAACTTCATTGTTATCATCTACAATTCCCCAAACATCATTTATATATGTTCTAGTTCCGCTTTCTATTCTTTTCCATTTCCCGTTCTGATAAATTGCAATAGAGCCAACCATCCCGATAAAGTACATTTGTTCAGAATTTACTCCCCAACATTTTGATAAAGTTAAATAGTCATAGCCAGTAATTAGGCGAACATCATAAGGGGTCCAATTGTTTCCATCGCCATAAATAGCTAAACCACCCGCCAGCCATATTTGGTTCGGCGCAAATGCAAATATCCCTTCAAGAACAGGAGTAATTAAAAAACCTCTGAAATTAATAGTTACTTTTTGTGGTTTCCAGTCCTGCCCATCCCAATGAATAACATTATAGGGGATTTCATCAGGATTTCCAAGAGAATCAGGCAAATAAATTTCTCCACAAGCCCAAATATTGTTTTCATCTATAATAGTTACATCATTAATAGAACTGGCTTCACCACCCCCGCCGAAAGTCCACGTCTGCCAAGTAAAGTCGTGGCTGGTTGTATCCATGGTTGTTGCGGTTATTTTGTTGCTGAGAATGCCTGATGTTTGGTCTCCCTGTGTAACGGATACCTGGAATTTGTAGTTTGTGTGTGGCAAGAGAGAATCAATATAAAGTAAAGTATCTGCAGTATTAAGACTAATAGTCTGAGCCACATTATCATTTTTCAAAATATTTATGGAAGCAGGAAGTTGTATGTTTGTTGTAGTTAATGTAAGCCAGGTTTCAGTACAGGATATATCTTCTAAGTTAAGAGTTAAAGTTTTGTTATCCGGTGGTTCTGTTGTATCACATCTAGAAAAGAATATAAATGTTAGGGAAATAAAAACAGGAAGTATTTTGTGAACTTTCATTACTGCGACTCCTAATCACTTAACCCCGGTCAATGATCTGGAAGGATTCCCCTTTTTACAGAACCCCTTCAAATACTTTCCAAAGTCACAATTGCAAGTAAAGAAAAATAATTGTTATTGTCAAACTTTGTCCAATTTACTATGTGTGATTTTTGTTAATAAAAATATTTGGAAATCTCCGCATATTTTCTCCCTTGAAACCCCGGCTCAAAAATCATTAAGTTTGTTTATGCTAAAAAGATTCCTTTTAATTATAACACTCTTAAGTCTGCCGGTTTATTCACAGCAGGATGCGAATAATCGTTTTATGCTTGGGAACGAGTTTTGAACAATCAGCACAGTATGAAAAAGCAAAACAAATATTTGAAGAACTCTATAATGGACAACCAGAAAACTACCAGTACTTCGATGCGCTGAATAGAGTATATCTTCAATTAAAAGATTATGATAATTCAATCAGTATAATTGAAAGAAAGTATAAAGGCTAAATAAAAACGATATCAATCTTTATGGAATGCTTGGCAAAACATATTACATAAAAGGAGATGAAAATAAAGCTTTTGAAATTTGGGATCAGGCACTTCAAAAATTTCCCGACAATCAGAACAGTTACCGCGTAATGGCAAACTACGCAATTGAATTGAGAGCATTTGATAAAGCAATAGAATATCTGAACAAGGGGAAAAGTGTTTCAGATAATCCGCGCTTATTTTCTTATGATCTTGCCAATATCTATTCATTAACGATGAGATTTAAAGATGCGGCAAGAGAATATTGCGAAATCATTTCTTCAAATCCCAAACAATACCAGGTTGTAGAATCAAGAATTCTTTCTTATATAAAGAAACCAGATGCTATTTCGCAGACGATTGATGTTGTGAAAGAATTTGAAGGAAATGATAAGATAGTTATTAATTATTTGCTTGCAAGACTTTATATGGAAGATGGTAAATTCGATAAAGCATTTGATTTATATCTCAATATAGATGACAAGCAGAACAACCAGGGTCAAGATTTATACAGCTTCGCTAATTTTGCTTACTCCGAAAAACAATTTGACTTTGCAGCAAAAACATATAATGAATTAATAAAACGTCATCCGAACTCACCATTTGTTTCTACTGCAAAACTTGGATATGCAAAAACTCTGGAAGAAGCTTTGAATATTGAGACTTCTGATAGTGCAAATTCGTGGAAACCGTTTTTTAAAATAAATCCTGTTGACAATGAAAAAGTTGAGAAAGTTATATCTGCTTATAATGAATTGATAAATCTATATCCTCACTCGGAAGTCGCAAGTGAAGCTTTGCTCAGAATAGGAAGAATTCTTTTGTACAAGCAGAATGATATTTCATCTGCAGAAAAATATTTTGATAGGATTATCAAGGAATATCCTGCTTCCAAATTTATTTCCGATGCCTATCTTGAACTTGCAAATATTAATGTTCTGCAAAATAATTTTAATGATGTGGAAAAAAATCTCTCGAAAGTAATTAATAATAAAGGAGCCGGAGTAGATAAGATGAATCTTGCAAGGTATAATCTTGCAAAAGTAGATTTTTATCAGGGAGATTTCCCATCTGCAAAAAATCTGCTCGGTGAAATTCTGAGCAATCTAAAAGATAATATTGCCAACGACGCAATTGAACTTTCTCTTTTGTTGAACACAACCTTGAATGATTCGTCTAACCTGTTGCTGTATGCGAAAGGAGAATTATTAGTTACACAAGGAAAATATAAAGAAGCTTCAAACATATTTGATCAGATTGCTTCAGCGAAGCGAAGTTTTATGTTGGCGAACAGAGCAAAGCTGAGAGAAGCCGAAACAGAATTGGCTCTCGATAATTACGAAAAATCTATCTCTATTTTACAGGAAATTTCAAACCAGGATGAACAAAATATTTACGCAGACAAAGCTCTTTATATACTTGGCAATATATATCAATATGGTACGAAGGATGATACGAAAGCGCTTGAGATGTATGAGAGTCTGCTTGCAAAATTCCCCAACTCCTTATATCTTGATGTTGTAAGAGAGGAAATAATTAAAATACGGAATAAAGTTAGTTAAGGTATTTTATGGCTAAAAAACAAAATCAAAGAATTGTAAAATGTTCGTTTTGCGGCAGAGACGGTAGCGAAGTCGGAAGCATGATCGCTGGTCCCGATGTTTATATTTGTGATATTTGCATCGGAAGCAGTGTTGATATTTTGAGAAATAATCTTGCGGCATTTAATAATACAAAACCTAAAAGTTTTCAGCATCACACCCCGGCTTCAATCAAGAAAAATCTTGACGAATATGTAATTGGCCAAGACAGGGCAAAGAGAGTTTTATCAGTTGCAGTTTATAATCATTATAAAAGAATCAATTCCAAATCTTCTTTCTTTGAGCTTGATGAAGTTGAAATTGAAAAGAGTAACATTCTTTTAATTGGTCCAACAGGTGTTGGCAAAACACTACTTGCGCAAACGCTTGCAAAAATTTTAGATGTCCCTTTTGCAATTGCTGATGCTACAACATTAACTGAGGCCGGTTATGTTGGTGATGATGTTGAGACAGTGCTTGTTCATCTTTTACAGGCTGCAGATTATAATCTTGAGCGTGCTCAAAGAGGTATAGTTTATATTGATGAGATTGATAAGATTGCGAGGAAGAGTGAAAGTGCATCTATAACAAGAGATGTTTCCGGTGAAGGAGTTCAGCAGGCGTTGTTAAAAATTCTTGAAGGCACTGTTGCAGGTGTTCCACCCAAAGGAGGAAGGAAACATCCCGAGCAAAGTTTGATCAATGTTAATACAAAAAATATTCTTTTTATTGTAGGCGGTGCGTTCGAGGGAATTGAGAAAATTATTGCAGCCCGAATCAACAAAAACAAAATGGGTTTTATTTCCGATATTGGAGAAAAAAACAGGGACGAGGATCTGCTCAAATATGTTTTGCCTGAAGATCTTCTTCGCTTCGGTTTAATTCCTGAATTAATAGGCAGGCTCCCCGTTACAGCTCCATTACATGCTTTATCTAAGGAAGCTTTTAAAAGCATTCTTGTTGAGCCTAAAAATGCAATTCTCAAACAGTATAAAAAACTTTTTCTGATGGAAAACATCGAGCTTGAGTTTGATCCTTTTGCCATTGAAGCTGTTGTTGAAAAAGCTATGGAAAGAAAAACAGGGGCAAGAGCACTTCGTTCTATAGTTGAAGAGTTTATGCTCGATATAATGTTTGATCTTCCAAATAAAGATAAAGTTGAAAAGTGTATAATTACTAAAGATGTAATTTCTAAAAACGCAGAACCTATTTATCTTGAAAGCGATAGAAAATCTGCTTAGGTAATTTTTATTCCCGCTAATGATAAAAAATTTGGTTTCGTTAGCGGGTTTATACTTTTAAAGATTGATTTAATTTGTTTATAGATTTGACATGATCAGAAAAGTTTTTTTTATTTTATTTCTTACCTGCCTTTCATCTTTTGCTCAATCAAAAATTCTGATATATATGGATTTAAAGCAGACTGACCATCTTAAAGCTTATGGAATTACATACCATGCCTTAGCAAATGGAATAAAAGCCGATTGGCTGCTTAACTACAGGGGTGGTTCATTTATGTTTGACTATTCAGATAAAGTTGCAGTTGAATGCAGGGTTGAGGGAGTAGCTTTTGATGCTATTTCTGCTTCAGATGCAGTTGCTATTTATTCTGAGGTGCAGAATGATAATAATAATATGGATGTTGTAAGACTTGAGAAAGCTCCGAAAGTTGCAGTATATGTTCCACCAGGATTTCAGCCCTGGGATGATGCTGTTACTCTTGTTCTCGAGTATGCAAAAATCCCCTATGACAAGATCTGGAATGATGAAATACTTCGTGGCGATTTGAAAAATTATGATTGGCTTCATCTTCATCATGAGGATTTTACAGGTCAGTATGGAAAATTTTATGCAAGCTTTTCAAATGCGCAGTGGTACATTGATCAGCAGATGCAATATGAAAATGATGCAAAGAAAAATGGGTTTATAAAAGTCTCGGATATGATGAAATCAGTTGCCCAGACTATAAAAAATTTTGTTGGACAGGGCGGATTTCTTTTTGCTATGTGTTCTGCAACGGATTCTTACGATATTGCTCTTGCTGCACAAAATGTTGATATATGTGCTTCAATGTTTGATGGAGATGCCGCAGACCCGAATGCCCAGGAGAAACTGGATTTTTCAAATACTCTTGCTTTTGAAAACTTTAAGCTTGAAATGAATCCTTACGTTTACGAATACAGTGATATTGATATTCAGCCTTCGGAAATCGGCAATTTTAATAATGATTATTTCACACTCTTCGAGTTTTCGGCAAAGTATGATCCTGTTCCAACTATGCTTACACAAGATCACGTAAATGTTATCCGTGGATTTATGGGACAAACCACAATGTTCAGAAAAGAATTAATTAAGAAGTCGGTTATAATTATGGGAGAGAGAGAAGGGACTGACCAGGTTAAATATATTCATGGAAATTTTGGAAGAGGAACTTTCACATTTTATGGTGGTCACGATCCGGAGGACTATCAGCATGCTGTTGGAGATCCACCGACAGATTTGAGTCTCTATAAAAACTCACCCGGCTACAGATTAATTCTTAATAATATTCTTTTCCCAGCTGCCAAGAAGAAAAAACAAAAAACATAGTTCCTGTCACTAATTCAGTGTATAAATACTAATCTTACTTTTCTCACGAAATTCTCATTTAAATGCTACAGATATTATAACCATGTAAAACAGGTAAGATTAAGTTCATTCTGTAAATTAGAGTAGAACTTACCGGAGGAATTCCCTTTATAAATAAAAATCAGTGGACTAATAATTGCGAAGATTGTTAGTAATTGGGGACTTAATTCTTCTCAAATTTACGGATATTGGTTAATTCGAAGACTGATGTAATAAAATTTCACTTCATTTACCCAAATACTTTAAACAATATAAAAACATGAGAGGTAATAAAAATGAAGCGAATCAATCAAATTATACAGCTAGCAATGCAGCTAACCGTTGTCCTGATAATTTTTTCTAACACACTCCTATCACAAACATCGGAAACCGAACCAAATGGTTGTAATGAGGCAGGAGTTCAAACTATTTCAACAAATGATACATTTATTGGTAATGTATCTAGCTCCGATTCCTGGGATGTCTGGGACATTCTACACGGATCATCCGGCTCATTAACTTTAACTGTTAATTCTTATGGACCAGATATAGAATAGTATTGAAATCTATAGATCAAATTCCAGTTTTTGTGGACCCGGAGCTACCGGGGGAGGATACTGGTATTACGGAGACCCCCCATTAATAACCATTACACTTGAAGCCTCAGGTTATTATTCTGTTGTAGTTTATGTTAATGAGATGCCTATTCAATTTTTAGGGAAATCTAAACCAAATGCTACACTAACGACAGGTGGCGATTACTCTTTTACATTATCCGGCGCAGCTCTCCCCGTGGAATTGACATCCTTTTCAGCAATGCAGTTTAAAAACTCTATAAAATTGATGTGGGAAACAGCTACCGAAGTGAATAATTATGGGTTTGAAATTCAGAAGGCAGAAGCTAATAGCAAAACATTGGAATGGGAAAAAATTGGTTTTGTAAATGGAAACGGCAACTCAAATTCACCAAAGGGTTATGAATTTCTGGATAAATCAAATCTTACTACAGGAGAATATTCATACAGACTCAAGCAGATAGATAATGACGGAACTTATGAATATTCAGGCGAAGTAAATGTAACAATAAAAGCGCCATCCGGATTTACATTAGAACAGAATTATCCTAACCCCTTTAATCCGACAACTAATATTAAATTTTCACTGCCCGTAAGCGGGTTAGTAAACATAAAAGTATATAACACTATTGGGGAACAAGTAACGGAATTAATGAACAGGCAAATGGAGGCAGGTTCGTATAGTATTCCTTTTGATGCAACCGGGTTCGCGAATGGTGTTTACTTTTATAAAATAGATGTAAACAATTTTACTTCAGTGAAAAAGATGATCTTGATTAAATAATTATTTTATTTAGGCTTTAGTCTCAGCACAAAATTGCTTGGGGCTAAAGCCTGTTTTTAATTCTCCATTTTATCCTGCCCTTAAATTTTATTAACTGTTAATTATCATTAATTTTACTCTAACGTTTATTTGTTAATCTTTTCAGGAAAATTTATGAAGAAGGTAAAGATAAAAAACTCAAAGGTGGAATTTTCTGTTGGCAAAATTGTTTGTGTTGGCAGAAATTATGCAGAACACGCTAAAGAATTAGGGAACGAAGTTCCTGACAAACCAGTTTTATTTTTGAAGCCTCCATCTGCAATAATTTATTCGGGAGATAAAGTTATTCACCCTGATTTCTCAAATGAAATGCATCATGAAGTTGAACTTGTTCTTTTAATTGGAAGAAAAGTATGCAAAGCAGATTTATCTGAATCAGAAGAGGCAATAATTGGTTATGGTGTTGGGCTCGATATGACTTTGCGCGATCTTCAGAGTGAAGCGAAGGAAAAAGGAACTCCATGGACAGTTGCAAAATGTTTTGATACTTCTGCAGTAATTTCTGATTTTGTATTGAAAGAGAATTATAAACTTACACTTGATGAAGAGGTTTCTCTTTTTGTTAATGGAGTTGTTAAACAAAAAGATCAATTAAACAAAATGATTTTTAATCCCGCTAGAATTGTAGAATATATTTCTTCTTTGATAATGCTTGAAGAAGGAGATCTCATTTTTACTGGCACGCCTAAAGGGGTAAGCAGAGTAAGTAGGGGAGATAAGCTAATAGCTAAAATAAGTGATATTCTCAGTTTAGAATGCAAAGTTAGCTAGTAGTTTGGATAATTGGGGAATTATAAATAACTTGGGCGCCCTGTTTCATTTTAAGAATATATGCTTAACTACCAATGCTTGCTTAAATGAATAGTATAAGTAAAATAGCGCCTCGCTTTAGAAAAGTAGAATTTTTCTCATAAAAATTAGAATAAAGCTATTACTGACCAAAAAATGAATAAATCCTCTGAGATATTATCCCCCGACACAAAAGTAAGAGGAAAAAGTAAATCACATAAGATTTTATTTACAATAAAGATTTTAGTTTCAGCCGTATTAATTTATTGGATATTAAGCGGGACAAATTTTAAAGAAGTTCTTAAATCTATTAGAAATACAAACTTTCTTCTATTATCCTTTGCCTTCTCATTACATTTTATCGGGTTTTTTTTAAGCGCAACAAGATGGAAGCTGCTTCTAAGAGCCCAGGGAACAGAGGCAAAAACAAGTTATCTTATTGGTTCATCAATAGTCTCAAAATTTTTTAATAATCTTCTGCCTTCCACAATTGGCGGCGACGCAATGAGGGCGTATGATTCTTATCGAATAGGGAAAAGTAAATCAGGAGCAGTAGTTGTAATATTTGTGGACAGGTTTTTGGGATTATTTATGCTTTTGTTTTTTGCTCTTGTTGCTTTTTTCATTGTTGAGGAAGTTGTCTCTGGAGGGATACATCTTTTTCTTTGGATAATGGCGGGGCTTTTATTATTTATTTGCATAGGCTGGTTTATTTTTTCTCCCCCCAAAAAATTAACGGAATCGGTGAATAATATGAATATTCCGTTTTCATCAAAGTTTCAGCGAATTGTTAAAAAAATGAGAGAAGCATTCTGGGCTTTCAGAGGTAAAAAGAAGGTGTTATTAAAAGCATTAGGATTGTCGCTTTTACTCCATGCAAATGTAATAATTTATTATTTTTTAATATCATCGGCATTAAATCTTTCTATTCCTTTTTATAATTTTTTTCTGATAATACCACTATCGTTATTTATTATGATGCTTCCGATAACAATTAATGGAATAGGACTAAGGGAGAATACTTTTTATTTCTTCTTTTCTACGTTTGCCATTACAAGGGCCGAAGCTATTGCCTTTGCCTGGGTAGAATATGGAATAATAATTATTCTGGGAATATTAGGGGGTATAGTTTATGTACTTCGTAAGTAAATATTGGATTACTTATTCAAATTCCCCAAAGTCTTTTTAATTAATTCTTCGAGAGAAATATCTTTTGATGAGCTTAGAACTTCCCGTTACACTTTTCCGCCTGTTTATAATTGTAACCTAATGTTGTCAGAGCCGAAACAGCTTCGCTCTTTATACTGTAAAAAATTCCCTTTGATTCAGTTTCAGATATTTTGTCGACTTTACTTCTTAATTCAAGAACAACTCTTTCGGCAGTTTTCCTGCCAACCCCGGGGACCGCAACTATTCTTGAAATATCACCCGCTTCGATTGCAGTCTTAAGATCATCAACCTGGATACCTGAAAGTACGCTCAAAGCGAGCTTCGGTCCTATGCCACTTACACTGATAAGAAGCTCGAACATTTCTTTTTCTGTTTCGGAATAAAACCCAAAAAGAGTAATAGAATCTTCTTTTACACTTGTATAAATGTGAAGTGAAATGTTTTTCTTTTCTGAAATATTTTCGAACGTATTTATTGAAATGTTAACCAGATACCCAACACCGTTTACATCTAAAACAATTTTAGTTGGCTTGATTGAAATTATGTTACCGCTTAAAAAGCCTATCATATTAAAACTTGTTTTATATTAAATCAAAATTAAATGACAATTGAATAATAACAAATGACTAATGACCAATGACCCTATCTGGAAATTGTTCAACAAAAGCTTTCCAATTATTACTTTGTTTTTTGCGATTACCCATTCTGAATGCGTGGCATAGCGCAACAGCAAGAGCATCAGATTCATCGTATTTCATTTTTATTTCTTTGGCTGCCAATAATGTCTTTATCATAAAAGAAACTTGTTCTTTTGATGCAGCACCTTTACCAACAACAGATTTTTTTATTTCTCTGGGAGAATATTCACTCATCGGGATTTTGCAATGAGCTGCAGCAAGTATTGCCGCTCCCCGGGCGTAACCAATTTTCATAGCGGATTGAACGTTCTTTCCATAAAAAGCCGTTTCAATTGCGAACTCATCAGGCTTATAAAGTTTTAGCAAGTCTTTTATCTCATCGTAAATAACAACAAGTTTTTCAGAAAGAGATTTTTTCGATTGGAGTTTTATCAGCCCGTTTTTGACAAGAGCAAAATTATTTCCTGTTTGCTTAATAATTCCAAATCCAGTGAAATTTGTCCCCGGGTCTACGCCAAAAATAATCATTAATATTTAAGCAGATTTATTTATTGTTTCCTCATCAATATCGGCATTGGAAAAAACATTTTGAACATCATCGTTTTCTTCAAGAGCCTCGATAAGTTTTATAACTTTCTCAGCGTCTTCTCCGGCTACACCGATAAAGTTTTGTGCAATCCACTGAAGCGAAGCATTTTCAATAGTAATATTTTTCCCAACAAGGGCTTTTCTTACAGTTTCAAATGATTCGATTGAGGTTTGTATTTCATAAAAATCTTCTTCTGTCTGAAGATCATCTGCACCTGCTTCTAAAATGATTTCCAATATTTCATCTTCAGTTTTCTCTTGTTTGGGTAGAGTGATAACACCCCTTCTGTTGAACATCCAGGCTACAGAACCGGTTTCCGCAAGTGTTCCTCCACCTTTGGAAAAAAGATGTCGTACTTCGGCAACAGTTCTGTTTTTGTTATCGGTGGCAACTTCAACAAGTAGAGCCACTCCTCCGGTAGCGTAGCCTTCATAAGTAAACTCGTGGAATGTGACACCCTCTAATTCGCCAGTAGCTTTTTTTATTGCTCTTTCAATATTATCCTGCGGCATATTGGCAGACTTTGCATTATCGACTGCAAGTCTTAATCTTGGATTGCCTGCCGGGTCACCCCCACCTTCCCGCGCTGCAATTGTAATTTCTTTAATAAGCTTGGTGAACATCTTACCACGCTTGGCATCTATTACCGCTTTTTTTCTTTTAGTAGTTGCCCATTTTGAATGACCGGACATTAAACAAACTCCTCTGATTTAATTCTAATATCTTTTAATTTGAATTGCGGAAATACTCTTCCGTCTTTTGATGTTTTGTCGATTGTATATACTATATCTGCCTTAAGATTTTCCTTCATAAGCGAGTCACAATATTCTCCCATATTAAACCCAATAGCATCAAAAACTTTTTCACAACCTTCCTGTTTAAAGGTAAGAATAAGATGATTGGAACCAACAATTCTTGGCGAACCCACAATGTTTACATCCTCACTAAGAAAAACAGGTCTCATATTTCCCGGACCGAATGGGGAAAACTGGCTTAATATTTTTAAGAACTTCGGAGTTATCTCGGAAAGTTTTAATTTGGAATCGATACGAATTTCAGGCAACAGGTTTTCTTCCTGCAAAGTCTCTTTAACAATTTTGTTAAAACGGCTTTTGAATTCATTTAACTTTTCAATTTCCACTGCTAATCCTGCAGCTGCCTGGTGACCGCCAAAATGAAGAAGGAGGTCATCACACCTTTGAAGTGCTTCGTAAATATTAAAGTTTGATATACTTCTTGCCGATCCTTTTGCAACCCCGTCAACCGTTGTAAGCATAATGGTTGGTCTGTAATATTTTTCTACTAATCTTGAAGCGACAATACCAATAACTCCCGGGTGCCATTCGCTGTTGTGTAAAATTATAGCAAGTTCATTGTGAAGATCTAAAGAATTTTCAACAAGATCGAGTGCCGTATCAAAGGTATCCACATCAATTTTTCTTCGTTCGTAATTTTCTGATTCAAGAACCTGTGCAAGCTGTAATGCTTCCTGCTTATTGTTTGTTATTAAGAGATCAACGGCTCTATGTGCATCTCCCAAACGCCCAACGGCATTTATTCTTGGTGCAATTGTAAAAACGATCTGTCCCGTTGTCAAATCTCCTGCATATAATCCGGAGCTCTCAAATAATGCTTCAACTCCGGGGCGCGGCGAATCATTAATCAGGTTTAAACCTTCTCTCACAAGAACTCTGTTTTCATCGGTTAGAGGGACTATATCTGCGGCTCCAGCAAGAGCAACTAAATCAAGATATTTTAAGGGAAGAATTCTTTTCCCAATTCTATCTGCAATTCCTTCAGCAAGTTTAAAAGCAATGCCAGCCCCGGACAAATACTTAAAAGGATACTGACAGGAAGGTTTTAAAGGATCGAGAATAGCAACAGCATTTGGTAAAATTTCCTTTGGCTGATGATGATCACAAATTATTACATCGATGCCAAGGCTATTTGCATAATCGGTTTCTTCAACGGCGGTTATACCGCAATCAACAGAAATTAATAAAGAAGTTCCAATGCTTTTTGTATAGTCGATTCCTGCTGTTGATAATCCATAGCCTTCTGTTAATCGCTTTGGAATATAAAATTCAACATTGGCATCAAGTTCTTTTAAGAAAAGATAAAGAATGGCAGTGGAACATGTCCCATCAACATCGTAATCACCATAGATACATATTTTTTGATTTTCTGTGAGAGCATTAATTACCCGCATTGTTGCGGTATCCATTCCATCCATTAAAAAAGGGTCATGGAGGGAATCGATGGAAGGACGGAAAAAAGCTCTTGCTTCAAAAAAATTTTTTATGTTCCTGATAACAAGAAGGCGGGCCAGAACTTCAGAGATATTAAGAGCATCCGCTAAAGATTTTACAGTGAAATCATCCTGAATCTCATGTAATTTCCAACGGCATTTCAACATAGTTTTTAAAGATTAAAAGAACAAGAGTATAGCTCAATTCTATAAGCCGAATTCTGTATCCCGCCAAAGACGGGAGGCAATTATTTATCTGGTCTCTGCATTACTGTAGAGCTTAAGCAGTCTACCCGGAAATCATTCAAAGCAGAACAACTTTGTTTTCTTATTTAAAAGAAAAGGATTTCCTTATTTGACCTTGCTTCGGGTGGGGTTTGCCCTGCCAATAATGTTACCATTATTGCGGTAGGCTCTTACCCTGCCTTTTCAACCTTACCACGCCAAGGCGGGGCGGTAATTTTCTGTGGCACTTTCCGTCGCATAAAAGATTACTCCTCTAACGCCCGGGTGTTACCCGGCACCCTGTTCTGTGAAGTTCGGACTTTCCTCCGCATACTTAATTTTGATTTTAAGTTTGCAGCAATTGCCCGAATTGGACTATACCTTTATTCTAAAAAGTTTTTAGATTATACGAAAAAATTGAGTAATGTATGAATCTTTAAATATTAATTAAATTTATTTTAACAAATAACTAATTATACTTTAATTAATATAATAAATAGAGCTGACTAAAGCATTAAAAAATTGAGAGTAGACAGGATAAGTTTTATTTAAAAGCTCAGATAATCTATTACAAATGCGAAACGCTTATTACTTAAGCCTCGGGATTTTCAGCTATTTCTGGAGAAACGAGAATTCTTCCGCAATATTCACAAAAGAAAAGTTTGTTGTTTCTTCTTATTTCCAATTGCCTTTGTGAAGGCACAATATTATGGCAGCCTGAACAAGCTGATCGTTTAATGGTTGCAACTGCTATACCTTTTTTCGCTTTTCTTATTCTCATGTAAGCTGAGTAATCTGGCTTCTTTGTTTTCTCAACCATTTCTTTTCTCTGTGCTCTAAGCTTTGCTTCTTCTTTTTCATTTGCTTTAATGATTTCTTTAAGCTCCGCCTCTTTTTCTTTAAGCCCGACTTTTAATTCGTTCAGTTGAGGTTTTACTTCTTCAACTTCATCAGTAAGCCTTTTGCTTAAATCGGCGAGTTGATCATTTTCTGCATCAAGCTTTTTAATATGATCTTCTGCATGATCTATTTCTTTTGTTAAAGCATCATACTCTTTATTATTTCTAACCTGGTAAAGCTGAGCTTTAAATTTCTTTTGATTTGCCTGAAGTTTTTCAATCTCTTCTTCATTTTCTTTTCTTTTATTGAGAGATCCTTTTTTTTCAGTTTCCTTTTTAGAAATGCTCTCTTTTATTTCGTTGATTTTGCTTTCAAGCGATTCAACAGCGTGTGGAAGATCGCCGCGTAGTTCTTCAAGCTCATCAAGCTGATCATCTACTAATTGCAGTTCGTATAGAGTTCTTAATCTGCTAATCAATTTACTTTTGCTCCTAATTTATTATAAAAAATCACAGGGTTTGTACTACCGTTATATTTAAATACTTTATTTTTTTTCTTTTTGATTAACTCAGTCAGACGTTTGTTCACTTCATTGAGAGAAAAAATTTCTGTTTCGTAATGTCCTGCGTCTATAAGAAGTATTTTTTCTTCATTATCAAAAAAAGTATGATATTTTATATCTGCAGTAATGAGTGCGTCTGCACCTTTTTTTATGGCTGCTGGTATGACTTCTGAACCGGAACCGCCGCATACCGCAACAGTCTTAATCTTGTTTGCTTTTCCAGTTGTATATCTGAAGTTATTAATCTTTAAGTGATTTGAAACGTGGTCGAAAAATCCTTTTTGATTTAATGGTTTATTCAATTCTCCAATTGCACCAATACCATAATTGATATTTTCATTATTAAGTGGATAAACATCGTATGCTATTTCTTCGTACGGATGAACATTCCTGATTGCAGATAATATTTTATTTAATTTCCATGAATCAATCAGAACTTCTAATTTTATTTCATCTACTTTTTCATAATTAAGTTTTTTGCCAATGGAAGGAGATGTCTTTTCTGAGCCTTTAAATGATCCTTTTCCTTTTGTTCTGAAACTACAATTTGAATATTCACCAATAATTCCCCCGCCACTTTCGAAGATTGCAGAAGCAACTTTTTCAATATGGCTTTCAGGAACGAAGACAACTAATTTGTATTGTGTTGATTTGACGTTACTGAGGAAACGGATGTTCTTAAGTTTTAATGTTTTTGCCAATTCAAAGCTAACCCCATCTTTTGTAAAATCAAGATTAGTGTGAGCTGAGAAAAGCGTTATATCGTGTTTGATTAATTTTTCAACCAGTAAAGAAGTGTTATCCCGGTCGGTATCTATTTTTCTTAAAGGATTAAAAAGCAGCGGATGATGTGTGATTATAATATTGCAATCTTTTTTAACTGCTTCCGTAATAACTTTCATGTTGAGATCTAAAGCCAGTAGTATGTTCTTAACCTTTCTTTCAGCGGAACCAACCTGCAAGCCAACATTATCTTTGTTCCAGGCTATTTCTTCTGGTGCCCAGCTTTGTATGTATTTAAATATTTCTCCGCAAGTCATATAAAAAAAATGCACTCCTTATTTAGAAGTGCATTTTTTGTTGTGTTAATATTTTGGTCTGTCAGAGTTTCGAAAATATATACTTTTTAAAAACTTTAATTTCACTCTATTTTCTATTATCATATTAAGCAAGTAAATTTAATTTAATCTCCTCTAATATTCAATAAAGAATTGATTATTAATGAATTCATAATTATTGAACCGAAATCGGTGTTTCTATCCATTTTCCATCTTCTTTTATCAATTGAATCAGGGCATTTACGGCATCTTGGGAAGGAATATTCCTCTTTACTATGTTTTTTTCACGATATAGCGTGATTTTGCCAACTCCCGAACCCACATAACCATAATCCGCATCTGCCATTTCTCCTGGTCCATTGACTATGCAGCCCATTATAGCAATCTTTACTCCTTTCAGATGTTCAGTTCTTTTTCTTATCATTTCAGTGGTTTCCTGAAGATCGAAAAGTGTCCTGCCGCAGGAGGGACATGCGATATATTCCGTTTTTGATATTCTTACTCTTGCCGCCTGGAGAATTCCGAATAGAGTTCTGTTAATAATTTTTTCTTTTGATTCCTCTTTTAAGAATTTTCTTGTGTATTTGCTATTTGTTTCATCGTAAGAAAAATTATTCAGAACCTCAGCCCAGACTCCATCTCCGTAACCATCAATTAAAAGAGAGCCAAGATCGGTTGATGAAAATAATCTGAACTGGTCAGCAGTTAAATTATTATAAGATCGTTTTATTATTACAGGGTTAGGAATTTCATTATTTATTAATTCAAAGAATGCTCTTCTTTGTTCTGCCATTCCATGTTCGTTTTCTGTTGTAAGAATTAGAACAATGTCGCTGTTATCTTTTATTTTGTTTATAAAATCATTTGTAAGTGAATTTAAACTAACTGTAACAAACCTTAGAATATTTTTATCGATTTCAGAATGGAGAAGTTCTTGTGCAGACAAAAGTGGATTGCCCGAATCCTTTTCTTCTAATGTTGACCAGAAACTATAATCATAAATTGCACGGAGACCATTTGGGATATCAAAAGGCAAATTTTGTTTTCCAAGATAAAGTAAATCCGGTGCCATATCACCCATATTCCATTTATCAGTTATGGGATCATAGAAGTATCCAATATCAGAAAGATTTTTATGATCTTTAATTTCTCTTTTGCTGTAATCTGCAACTACTCTTGCAACATTAGCGCTTCCAATTCCGGCAATCTCAAACGAATGTCTTTTTTCATATTCAAAAGGATTGAAAGGAGGTTCTTCTATTGATTTAATTTCAGTATGATTTTCCCTTTGTTTATATCTGTCAACTAACAATATTGCAACGGGCGCTTCAAACTCAGGATCTTCTGTGAGAGAAACTCTTACTGTATCACCCAAACCATCTTCGAGTAAAGTTCCAATTCCGAGAGAAGATTTAATTCTTCCATCTTCTCCGCCACCAGCTTCGGTTACACCAAGGTGGAGAGGGTAATTCATTCCTTCTTCTTTCATCTTTTCAACAAGAAGCCTATAAGCCTGTATCATAACCTGCGGATTACTTGCTTTCATTGAAAGTATTATATCATAATAATTGAGGTCTTCACAAATCCTTACAAACTCTAAGGCTGATTCAACCATTCCAAGAGGACTATCACCGTATCTGTTCATAATTCTATCTGAGAGAGAACCATGGTTGGTTCCAATTCTCATTGCTGTTCCATATTCTTTACAAACTTTTACTAAAGGTGAAAATTTATTTCTCAGTCTTTCAAGTTCTGCTTCATATTGGTTATCTGTATATTCAAATACTTCAAACTTTTTTCTGTCTGCATAATTGCCGGGATTAACTCTTACTTTTTCTACTATTCTTGCTGCAATCTCTGCTGCATTTGGAGTAAAGTGAATATCAGCAATTAATGGAACATCATACCCGCGTGCACGTAATTCTTTTTTAATGTTTTCAAGATTTTGTGCTTCAAGTTTACTTGGTGCCGTAATCCTGACATAATCACAACCGGATTCAACCATACGAATTGTTTGCTCTACAGTTGCTTTTGTATCCATTGTGTCTGTAATAGTCATAGACTGGATTCGTATCGGGTTGTCTCCTCCAAGAGGGACATTTCCTACGCGGACTTCTCTTGTTTTGTAGCGGGAATACTTAGTTAAGCTGTTACAATATTCTTTAAACTTTGAAATAGATTCAATCATAAATCAAGCAGATTTTCTAAAAAGATAATGTTAAACAAGTCTGTTTTCGTTCACTTTGAGAAAGGAAATATAATAAATGAGTATTCGTATTAAAAGTTATTTCTATAGCTTGATATTCTAGTAATTTGAAATTTCTTCGGGGCTTACTGCGCCAAGCCTGAATAATGAATCTTGTAATTCTTCCGCATCAAGGTTGCGTTTGGTCAGCTCGTAGGAAAGTTCTTGGTATTCCCGATCAAACCAATAAGAAGCCGGTTTTGGCTTAAGAAATTCCACAGTTGTTATTCCATACTCAATCATTGCTCCCCGGCACATTTCGCATGGTTCAAATGTAGTTATTATTTTCATTGAGTCACGACTAAGATGATGGAAAGTTTCCAAACCAACGTTTTTTATTCCATCGGTTATGGCGTTTATTATTGCGTGTCCACCTGCATCGGAATCTCTTACAACAGTATTGTGTCCTCTTCCTATAATCTGAAAGTTATAAATAAGAATTGCAGAGATTGGCAAGTCCTTACTTTTAAGTGATATTTGCCCGATACCATCAAGTTCTCTTCTGTACTCATTAATTAGCTCTTTTTTTGAAGAAATCCTATAAAATTGTGTTCTAAAGGAATAAACTGCCATTATCAGTAATAAAAATATGGAGATAAATATAGCAACCTTTTTCAATTTTAATTTCCTTTTTAATATTCCCTATGATTTTCCGGTTTTAATTAAATTAGCAGTTTCTTCCGGTTTAATTCTAACAGAATTTTAGTAACTTTCTATTTACCCGCTTGCGAGCCATTTGGCTGGCGGATCCATTTATTGAGCAAAAACTATGCGAATACAGGAAAGCAAAATAGAGGAAATTCGCTCCGCAGCGAGTATTGTGGATGTAATTTCAGGGTATGTTCAACTCAGGAAAAGAGGAAGAAATTACATCGGGTTGTGTCCTTTCCACTCCGAAAAAACTCCATCTTTCACTGTTAGCGAGGATAAACAGATTTTTCATTGCTTTGGCTGCCACGCTGGTGGAAACGTATTTAAGTTCCTCATGGATTATGAAAAGATATCTTTTATAGAGTCAGTTCAGGAGCTTGCCGGACAATTAGGGATTGATATTGAATATGAATCAACTCCCGGAGATGAAAAGCAGAGTGAACAGGAAATTTTTTATGATATAAATACAGAAGCAGCGAAATACTTTTATAGCAATCTCCACAATTCTGAGGAAGGAGAAATCGCAAGAAAATATCTGCAGGAAAGAAAAATAAAATCCCAAACAATAAAGACTTTTGGTTTGGGTTATGCTTTAAGAGGATGGGAAAACTTCCTGAACTTTACGAAAGAAAGTAAGCTCGATATTGATAAAGTAGTTGAACTTGGGATTTTAATTAAGAGCGACGACGGGAGATATCATGACAGGTTCGCAGCCAGATTAATCTACCCGATTTTTTCTCCGAACGGAAGAGTTGTTGCTTTTGCAGGGAGAGTTCTTGATGAAAGAGAAAAAGCCGCAAAGTATCTAAACTCACCCGAATCTTCTGTCTATACCAAGGGAAGAATTTTATACGGACTTTCCTTTGCAAAAGATGAAATAAGAAAACTCGACAAAGCGATTCTTGTTGAAGGATATATGGATCTTATTTCTCTCTTCCAGGCAGGAATAAAAAATGTTGTTGCAGTTTCAGGCACCGCATTAACAGAAGAGCAGGTTCAGCTCCTTTCACGCTATACTAAAAATGTAGTTTTACTTTTTGATGCAGACACTGCCGGGATTAAAGCTTCTATGAGAAGTATAGAACTTTTGTTGAAAAAAGATATTGAAGTTAAAATAGCTGCACTTCCGGGAGGAGAAGATCCTGATTCTTTTATCAATAATTATGGAAAAGAAAAATTTGAAGAAACCATTTCTTACGCTCAAAATTTCCTTGAGTACCAATCTGGATATTTTAAAAGAAAGGAATGTTTAATGATCCTGCTGAAATGACAAAGGCAATAAGAGAGTTGGTAAAATCCGCAGCATTAATTAATGATGAACTGAAACGAAATCTTTTAATAAAGACTATTGCAAAGAAATTTAACTTGCGGGAAATACTTATTGAAAACGAATTAGAAAAAATTTTGAGGAAAGACAGAACAACAGTAAAAACTTCCAGACCGACAACTAATGAAAAAGTAGCAAAAGAAATTCTTAATGTTCCTTCCGAAATAAATATTAGTGATTCTGAGTTTAGTACCGAAAAAGAAATTGTAAAACTTCTCTTTGAGGGAAACAAAGAAATTCTTGAACTAATAATTCACTACATTGATCCGTTTAGTTTAAGTGTGCCTTATAACAGAGAGTTGTTAACTTTAGTTGCGGATGCTTTTGATGAAGGTGAAGATATTATTGCCGGGGCTTTACTTGATAAGCTCGATGATGAAAAAGCTAAATCTTATTTAAGAGAA
The DNA here is from genome assembly GCA_963727535.1 of uncultured Ignavibacteria bacterium. Taxonomy (GTDB): domain Bacteria; phylum Bacteroidota; class Ignavibacteria; order Ignavibacteriales; family Ignavibacteriaceae; genus RBG-16-34-14. The sequence continues at coordinate 72,914 of CAVSGR010000006.1, read as the reverse complement.
ATCACTTTTGAAAAATATGGCATCAGCAGAATATGGGATGATATTCATCCGGGGGCAGATGAAAAGCAGGTTCTTATGAAATATGCAAAAGACACATTAAGGAAATTCATGCTTCAACAAATAGACAGAGAAATAAATGAAAACCACAAAAAACTTGAAGAAACAACAGAAGAAAATGAAAAACTTCTGATAATGAAAAAGAAAGTAGAATTAGAAAAAGATAAACTTGTGGTTATAAGAGAATTAAGCAGCGAAGAAGTTATATAAGAATAACTCCTTTCGCTGCCAATTTAATTTATTTAGAAGCCGGTATATCGTGTTTTATTTTTGCCCACATTTCATCGAGCTTAAATCCTTTGAAAGTTGGACTTTCTTCATTGTGGCATTTCTTGCATAACTCTTCTTTGTTTTCATACATAAGAAGACCATTTGCTATAGCTTCTTTTTTGTCTTTCATAATTTTCATAGACTTATATTCAGAACCCGCACCATGGCAAGCTTCACATTGAACTCCATCTTCAACGGAAAATTTTGCTTCTTTCATAGAAGCGTCAACACCGTAACCTGTAGTGTGGCATTTTAAACAAGCTTCTGTTTCAACAGCTTTAGTTTTGAATCCTTTTTCTGTTGCAATTTTATTAGCTTCATCACTCATTAAAGTTTTATAAGCTTGTGCGTGCGCACTCTTTTCCCATATTCCTAATTGATTTCCCTGTTTTTCACTTTTGTGGCACATACCGCATGTTTTTACACCAACATAACTGGGATTTTTATCCGCTGTATTTGTACCGGATGAAAAACCGAATTGAAGAACTATTAGAAACGAGAAAACGAATGATATAATTAATTTGGTCATAGTAACCCCTTCATTAAAGTGGATATAAATTTGATTTTTCTTTTCAAGTTAAAAACTCTATAAATCAATCAATATTAGTAAAACTACAAGAAAAATTAGTTTAAATAAAGTTATTTCCTCTTTTATTATTAAAAATGTTTTTATGTTCCTATAAATGAATAAAAATTAAGGAGATATTTCAAAATAAGAGGTCTTTGGTTAACTTCGGGGAGCATCTATTTTTAATTATAACTTTATAATATGAATTACAGGATGGCAAAAACAGGGAAACTTATGATAGAGATACTTCCGGATAAGTGTGATTTCTGCGGATGCTGTGTCGGGGTTTGTCCTGAAGACGCAATTGAACTGAAAGAAGCTGAAATATTTATCATCGATCCAAGATGCACGAATTGTGCAAAGTGTGTGTGGAGTTGTCCGATTGAAGTTATTAAATTTAATAAGGAAGGAGTCGTTGTTCAATAGGCTATGAACAATAAGCAGTAGGCAAAACTTTAAAATAAAATTAACTAACAAATGAGGGTTAAAAATGAATATATCTTTTAGGGATTTAACTGTTTATAAAAAGGCGTTTTCATTAGCAATGCAGATATTCGGAATTGGCAAGAAGTTTCCTTCTGAAGAAAAATTTGGGCTTACATCTCAGATAAGAAATTCTTCCCGCTCACTATGTTCAGGGATTGCCGAATCGTATCGAAAAAGAAAATATCAAGCATATTTTATTTCGAAAGTATCAGATGCTGATATGGAAAATAGTGAAACTCAGGTTTGGTTGGACTTTTCTTTGAAGTGTAAATATATGGATACAAAATTTTATAAGAGTCTGATAGCAAAATCAGAAGAAGTAGGAAGACTTTTAAATCACATGATTGAATACCCTGAAAAATATTTGAGGAAAGCAGATAAAACATAATTGCGTATTGCTTACTGTTTTTTTGCATATTCTGTATTGATAGAATGTTTAATAAGATGTTAATAGAAAGTATAAGTTAAGATGAAAAAGGAATACGACATAATAGTGGTTGGTGCAGGACCCGCAGGAAGCATAGCTGCTCGCTTTGCTGCAGAGCAGGGTGTTTCTGTTTTAATGCTTGAGAAAGATAGGGATGTTGGTTATCCTGTTAGATGTGGAGAAGCAATAAGCAAAGTTGGAGTTGAAGAATTTATAAAACCGGATCCTAAGTGGATTGCTGCTACAATAAGTAAGTTTTCGTTTAATGCGCCGGATGGAACAGAAGTTATTCTTGATTTTGGTGAAGCGGGCTATGTTCTTGAGAGAAAAATTTTTGATTATGAGCTTGCAAGAACTGCAGCCGATGCCGGTGCTGAGATTTTGACAAGAGCCTATGTAAATGGATTATTATTCGATGATGGAAAAGTTTCGGGAGTTAAGTATGAATTCCAGGGAGAACAAAGAGAACTAAAATCAAAAATTGTGATTGCCGCCGACGGTGTTGAGTCGAGAGTTGGAAGATGGGCAGGGTTAAAAACACATTTAGACTTCCGGGATATGGAAAGCGCTGTCCAGATTACCGCAGCAAACATTCCGGTTAATGAAAACACATTGTACTTTTACTTTGGTCAGGATTATGCACCGCAAGGCTACTTTTGGATTTTTCCAAAAGGAAGTAATAAAGCAAATATTGGTCTCGGCGTAAGCGGATTGATTGGGAAGAAAAAATCCGCACTTTCCTTTTTAAATGATTTTATGGAAAAATATTATCCTGCTGCCCCGGTTCTTACAACAATTGCGGGCGGTGTTCCCTGTAGTATAACTTTGGATAAAATCTCTGCTCCTGGAATTATGCTTGTCGGTGATGCTGCGCGGCAGGTTAATCCTTTAAGTGGCGGCGGAATCGCTAGCGGAATGATTGGCGGAAGTATTGCCGGTAAAATCGCTGCCGAAGCAGTTAGGGCAAATAAACCAGATCACGTTTTAACTTATGATAAAGCATGGGCTGGCAGACTTGGCAAACGCCACGAAATCTTTGACAGAATTAAAAACGGCATTTATAATTTCTCAGATGAAAAGTTTAACAACATTGCACGGGCAGTTAACAAAGTCCCTTACGAGAAAAGGACTCTTGGAAAAGTTTTTACTACTGCTCTAATAAACCAGCCTTCTTTACTCTTTGATGTAGCAAAAGTTTTTATAGTTTGAGTTTTTCTTAATTCGTTTTTGTTTCCTTATCTTTTTAACGTATTTTTCTATCATAAGTATTTACAATATTTAATGGGAAAACCTCAACAAAATAATTCCGGTCATAGCAATTCACTCAATAAACTGATGCAAAATTTTATTGGCGTCTTTAAGGATCAATTTTTCTGGTTCACCGATAATTCAGGTAAAACATATTTTTCTGAAAATCTTTTTGATGTTACGGGTTATTTAACGGACGAAATAAATTCACTACAAGAGATTATCCTTAAAGAGGACCTTATAGATTATAAAAGAACAGTAAGCTCACTAGAAAATAATTTATCACAAGATGAAATCGGTTTTGAATCCAGGATAGTTAATAAAGATAAAAAGACTATCTGGATTGATATAAGCTTAAAAATTTTTCGTGACGAAAGTGACAAAATCAACAGGAGAGTAGGAAGAGCGATAAATATATCTGAAAAGAAATCACAAGAAATCAGGCTTGAGGATGAAAATGAAAATCTAAAACAACAAAATTCTGCAAAGAACAAATTCCTTAATTTACTTTCTCACGATCTTAAATCTCCTTTTACTAGTATTCTTGGTTTTACTGAAATATTGATGAAAGAAGCTTCTCTTTCTGAAAGCGAAAGGGACGAATATTTATCTTATATATACGATTCTTCCGAAAAACTTTTAAAGCTAATAAACTATTTACTTGATTGGTCAAGACTACAAAGCGGAAAACTTCAAATAGATTCTGACCGCATTAGTGTGCAGGGACTAGTTTATAATTCGGTATCTTCTTTAACCGGAACAGCCGTTAGAAAAGATGTTGATATTAAAGTAGATATAGATAATTCGCTTAACATACGTGGTGATGAAAGATTACTGGGCATTGTAATGACAAATCTTCTTAGTAATGCTATTAAATACTCACAAAGCAAGTCAAATGTTTATGTAAATGCAGTTCCCTTTAATGAAAATTTTATTGAATTTACAGTGAAGGACGAGGGAGTTGGGATTTCTGATATGCAAAAGATAAAAATGTTTAAAATAGAAAGTATGTTTTCTACGGAAGGGACTAATGGCGAAAGAGGAACCGGGTTCGGATTAACATTTGCAAAAGAAATATTAGAAAAACATGGTGGTGAACTTTGGTTCTATTCCGAGGAAGGGAATGGAAGTGAATTCCATTTTACAATACCATCCTCTCCGGAAAGTATTCTGGTACTTGAATTGGAACATAGCTTAAAGGAATCAGTTATTAAAATTCTGGAAAAAGAATATCCTGAGAAAACTATTATTACTCAAACAGTAAACGAGGTAATTGATAATGCAGGAAGATTATCTCCCTCCGTTATCATATTATCGCACGAAAATCCTTTGATAAATGGGGCACAATTGATAGAAACTCTTTCCAAAAACAGTAATCATTCGGTTTTAAAGATTATTGTAATAATTGAAGAAGTGACAGAAGAACTTGAGAATATATATAAAGAGTTTGGGGATGCAGTTCTTGTTAAGAAATCTAATGCAAAAAAACAGCTTTCTGAGGCTTTGCAACAAGTTATATTGTAAACAACTCTACTTTTTTAAAATTCCAAATTTCTTAAGCATTGCTTATATTTCGAATAAAAATAGGAGAAGATTTTGAATATAGCAGTCGTAGGAACCGGGTATGTTGGTTTGGTTACCGGAACTTGTTTTGCGGAAACAGGAAACAATGTTATTTGTGTTGATGTAGATGAAAATAAAGTTGAGAAACTTAAAAATGGAATAATACCTATCTTTGAGCCGGGACTTGATCTTATTTTTGAAAGAAACATTCGAGAGAAAAGACTTACTTTTACGACTGATCTTCATGAAGCAGTTAGAAAAGCCGAAGTCATTTGCTTATGTCTCCCTACTCCCCAAGGCGGCGACGGCAAAGCAGATTTAAGTTATGTTCTAAATGTTGCTGATGACTTAGGTAAATTATTTGAAAAAGAACCGAAGATAGGTTATAAGATTCTAATCGATAAAAGCACAGTTCCGATTGGAACCAGTGATAAAGTCAGAGCCGCCGTAAAAAAATATGCTCCTGATTTTGATTTTGATGTCGCATCTAATCCTGAGTTTTTGAGAGAAGGAATGGCAGTTGAAGATTTTATGAAACCGGAACGGGTCGTTATAGGAACAAGCAATTCTAAAACAAAAAATATATTAGAGCTCCTTTATGAACCTTTCGTCAGATCAGGAAATCCGATCTACTTTATGGATGAACGATCTGCTGAAATGACAAAATATGCTGCAAATTCTTTTCTTGCCGCAAAAATTTCTTTTATGAATGAGATTGCAAATCTTTGTGAATTAACCGGTGCCGACGTTGATAAAGTAAGAATTGGAATGGGTTCCGATTCAAGAATTGGAAAAAGATTTTTGTTTCCCGGTGTTGGATATGGCGGTTCTTGTTTTCCAAAAGATGTAATGGCTTTGTGGAATACTTCTTCAGAATATAATTATGATTTTAAAATACTTGAGTCTGTAATTAACGTTAATAAAAAGCAGGCTGAGTTATTTTATAACAGAATAAAAAAACATTATAATGATAATGTTAAAGATAAACACTTTGCTGTTTGGGGGCTTGCATTTAAACCCAATACCGATGATGTAAGAGAAGCTCCGTCACATGTAATAATTAAAAAATTATTAGAAGATGGGGCAACTGTTACTGCGTATGATCCCGAAGCAATTGAAACTACAAAAGCAGTTTTAGGAGATAAAATAAAATATTCTACTCATTCTTATGACACACTGCAAAATGCAGATGCAGTAATTATTGTTACTGAATGGAATGAGTTTAGAACTCCGAATTTTACAAAGATAAGAGAACTGCTTAAAGAGCCCGTTATTTTTGACGGAAGAAATCTATACGATCTTGACAAGATGAGAAATTTGAAATTTAATTACTATTCTGTTGGCAGAGAAACAATAAAGAATTAACCTTACCAAAAATTGAATAAGAAGAAATAAATAATTTGAATGAAATTAAGAACGGGAATAAATCCTGGTTTGCTTTATATACCAAATCGAGAAGCGAGTTTAAAGCCGCTGAACAAATTCATTCAGTAGGGGTTGAATATTATCTTCCTGCAATCACCAAGTTAAAGCAATGGAGCGACAGGAAAAAGAAAATAAGTGAACCTTTGATTCGGGGTTATATTTTTATTTTTGCCGACGAGAAAGAAAGACTGCTTTCTCTTGAACAATATTCAGTAGTGAGATGCATTTCCGAGAGAGGTAAACCCGCAAGAATTCCAGAATGGCAGATTGAAAACCTGAAAAAAATGTTAAACACTCATTCAGATGTTCTTGTTAAAGAAGGACTCGTGCCGGGTGTAAAAATAAAAATCAAACAAGGACCTTTTGAGGGTATTGTTGGAACTCTCCAGGAGATTGATAATCAAAAAACTTTAGCTGTAAGTATTGATCTTCTTAACAGGTCTGTAATTGCTTATCTTTCTAAAGATAGTGTAATAGAAATAATTAAAGATTAATTATGCTTAATCAAAAAGAGTTATCGTCCCTTTCAAAAGGAGATGTTGTCGATCATTATTTGTTGATAAAGAAATTCGAGATTCGTTTAACTAGGCAGAATAAGAAATATCTTAATATCGAACTCGGGGATAAATCGGAAACACTTAATGCAAATATTTTCGATAATTTTGAAGATATCTATGATTCCTTTAGAAACGGCGAGGTAGTAAAAGTAAAGGGAACGATAGACGAATACCAGGGAACGAAACAAATAAGAATAAGTTACCTCGATCCCGTTACGCCTGCCGATGATCTATCAATAAATGATTTCCTTCCCACGTCTTTAAGAGATCCTTCCGAAATGAAAGAAGAATTTCTTAAAAGGATAGACTCTCTCTCTGATTATTATTTAAAGAGCCTGATAAAAACAATTTTTTCCGGGGAAAGATTAGAAAAATTTTTAACTGCTCCGGCAGGAAAGTCATGGCATCATGGATATATTCATGGATTAATTGAACACACCCTTGAGATAATAAAAATTTGCGACTTGATGTGTGACTTTCATTCCGAATTGAACAGGGATTTGTTAATTGCGGGGGCAATGATGCACGATTTCGGTAAAACCGAAGAATTGAAATATGACAGTGCATTTGAATATACCGATAAAGGAAAATTGATAGGGCATATTGTAATCTCTGCGATGATAATTAATGAGGAAGTAAAAAAGATTAAAAGATTTCCCGAGGATTTAAAAAATTGTTTATTGCATATAGTTCTCAGTCACCAGGGGAAACTTGAATATGCCTCGCCGGTCGTTCCCAAAACGTTGGAGGCAATTACACTTTACCAGGCTGATGAACTCAGTGCAAAAGTTAATGCTTACAAGAATGCTCTTTCAACCCAAACAAAAGCTGGTAGCAAATGGACAAATTTTATCAGTCTCGCTTCAACAGATTTGTTTAAGCACGGAGTTACTCCGGAAATGGAAGATCAGATTAATAAAACTTTGTTCGATTAGTTCTGTCCTAAATCTCTTAACTCTTTAGTCCGACTTTTTTAGATAAGCGTTGAAGTTCATTATGCTCTTCATCGCTTAAGGAGCTCATTTCATCTGTTGCAGCCTTAAGAAATCTTGGAAATATTTTATCCATTATTTTCTTTCCGGCTTTAGTAAGATGAATGGTAAAATATCTTCTATCCTCTTTGCCGCGAACTCTTTTTACATAACCCAGTTTTTCAAGATTATCTATAACAAGTGTAATATTTCCGCCGCTTCTGAAAACTTTTTCGCCAATATTTTTTTGAGTTAAAGGTCCCGAATGATAAAGAGTATCCAGAACATAATACTGACTTTCAGTAATTCCGGTTGTACCTATTGCCGAAAGAACACGGCTTCTCACTGAATCTGCTGCTCTTGTTATCTTTAGCAATGAGTTTAATGCATTTACTTCTTTTTTTGTCCCTTTATATTTTGTACCCATATTAAATGAAAGTTTTATTATTGATAATTAACCTTTTTTACGTGGTGACAGTAAATTTAAAATACCTGTAAATAAAACTGCACCTATGATAGCCCATAAAACAGGGAATGAAACTCCACCGATTTCCAGGACTAAAAATTTGTCGAATCCAATTTTATGTGCTAACCAAGTGCCTAACAAAGCTCCGATAAATCCAACTACAATGGAAATAAAACATCCACCTTTTGAATATCCTGTAAGCGAGCGTCCGATTGATCCTGAAATGCCTGCGATCAAGAGAAGTAGAAAAAATTCTATGACTGACATATTCCCTCGAAGAAGCTTAGAATATATTCCTGTTTTCTTTTAATTAATACAGAAATTATTCTTTCATATTATAAGCTTTAATATTAAGCTAATGTCAATTTAAACATAAAAATGTATTTGTAAAGGGCATAAATAGTGGAGAGTTTTTATATTGTACTTTCAAAGTAAATAATAAAAATGGGTTGACCGATTTTTACAAAAATCAATCAACCCGTGAAGAAAATAAGATTATCCTCTAAATAGAATTACATTCCCTTCATCTTTTTCGACATTGATGCTATCATATTTGGTGGAACAGGATCAGGGACTTTGTTATGAATTGCAGGAAGTGAATGTAAATAAGCGAACATAGCTTTCAAATCCTGATCGGTCAGTTGACCAATAAATTGCCAAGGCATAGGAGGAAGTATAGGTCTGCCAACACCCATATGCTTGCCGGTTCGTAAAGCTTTAATAAAAAGTTCAGGTGTCCAGGCACCAAGCCCCGTCTCTTCATCAGGTGTTAAGTTTGCTGTGTATGAGATGCCCCATAGTCCAACCCATGCTGTAAAATCGGTACCACTTGTTAAAACCCATTTGCCTGGTTGAATCATAGAAGTATCGATTGGTGCAAGCATTGCATCAGATGGATGACCGGAAAGAAGTCTCGTTGTATCCGGGACGGGCCCCATTTCTGTCATCACTTTTGGAGAATGGCAATCATTACAGCCCCCTAAGTTTACAAGGTATTTACCCTTTGCAACCATTTCTTCATGAGTCATTTCTTTTTCTTTTGGACCGCAATTTATCTGGGAAAGTATAAGGAAAAGAAAGAAAGAAAGAAAAGTTAAAGAGAACAGAACTCGCCTCATAGTGAAACCTCCTTAAATGATTTGTTGAGAGATCTTACTCTATTGAATTATTTTTTAAACGGAAATAATCTGTCGGGTGGAAAATCATATTTGTTGAATTCAAAGTCAATTTTTTTTCTTTTATATTTTTTAGGACACTTTGTATTAGCATCTTTTGATACTATAAATTGAAACAAACAATTAGTGAAAGGCCATTTTTATAAGTGGTCTTTTAATATCTTCTTACAAGTTCTTTATAAGTAAATTGATTATTTATTAATACCCTTTTAAGTTTCAATCGTTAATAATCAGGAGGAGTGATCCCGGCTTTTTTACTGTTCTAAAAATAACCAATAAAAGGGATCAAATGTTTTTTCTTATCTTTCTTTTAGTGGTTTGCAGTTCTGCAATCCTTCCTCAATCTAACCAGGGAATTGTTACCGGGAAAGTTATTAACTCTACCGATAAAGTCCCTTTGCTAAATTGTAACATCTCTATAAAAGAAAACAATTCAACCGAAGAGAAATTCTCAACCGGGACAGTAACTGATTTGTCGGGGAAATTTATAATTAATCTTCCTTTCGGCAGTTATATTTTATCTGCAAGTTATGTTGGATATGAAACGCAGAAGGAAATGTTCGTATTATCTAAAGTTAATAACCTAATTAATATTTTAATTGAGCTTAAACAAACAGCAGTTTTAGGTAAAGAAGTGACAGTTACCGGAGAAAAAAAAGAATCATCAACTATTATCCAGAAAATAGAACCAAAAGACCTTCATAAAATGCCCACAATTTATAGCGATGTTTTGCGTGCTGTTCAGATTCTTCCAGGAGTAACAACAAGCAGCGAATTAAGCAGTGGCTATAATGTTCGTGGCGGCAGTTTTGATGATAACCTTATTTATCTTAATGGTTTTGAAATATATAGACCGTTTTTGCTTCGACTTGGTGTTGAAGAAAATAAAACATTGCCGAATCCTGACCTTGTCGATGAATTCAGATTTTACAACGGATCTTTCCCTGCTTCTTATGGAGATAAAATGGCTTCTGCGCTTGAAGTGAATTATAATGTGAGTAAAGTTGATTCATTTAGCGGTTCTGCCAATGCCGATTTTCTTAGTGCGGGTTTAACTTTAAAAGAACAAAACCGGTAATTTAAAATATGAAGTCGCCGTACGTTATGCTTATCCCGGTTTGTTCTTAAATGAACTACAGACAAACGGCGATTATAAACCGGCATATAGCGATATTCAGTTCGTTGCTGAATATCCTATAAGTTCAAAAGATAAACTGGAAATACTTTTACTTTATGCTGATAATAAATTTGATCTCACTCCGACAGATTGGGAGGGAAACTTCGGTGGATTTACCCGTGGTGATTACAGAGGACTCAATATCTTATATAATGGAGAAAGAAAATATTCTTTTAAAACAGGATTAGCAGGAATTAAGTATTCTTCCATAATAAATGATGACGCGGAGCTAAAGTTTTCAGCTGCCCGTTACAGCACTGTTGAAGATGAATATTCAAATGTCTATTCTGAATATTACTACATTCCGGATGCACAGAATAATTCAGTGAAAGAATTTGTAAAATCTTCAAACGAAAATGTTAACAACAAACTTGATTTGGTTAATTATGAATTTATTCCTGAAATCAAATTAAAAAAAGATGATCATCTCTTTACTGCAGGATTGAACATCCGCCTTGCTGATTTGAAAAATAAAGTCGATGAATCATTTTCCGAAAGCAGTGATTCTGTTTTATATGATTTGCCTTCCGACAGGTATATAAATGAAAAGTTCAAACTGAATTATTATTCAGCTTTTCTTCAGGACGACTTTAAACTTTTAGATAATTTATTTATTAACGCTGGTGTCAGAACAAATTATTATGAATACAACAAGGAATTTCTTGTTAGTCCACGCGCAACATTAAGCTATATAATCTCTCCGATTCATAATATAACTTTTAGCTGGGGATATTATTATCAGCCGCCATATTATCCGGAGTTGAGAAATAAAGAAGTAAACAGCGCTTCTAAATTAAAAGCACAAAGATCAATTCATTACTCGGCGGGTTGGGAATACCGGTTTAAGGAAAAACTAAAGTTCAATCTTGAAGCTTACTATAATAATCTCAGTAGATTAATTCCGTATTACATTGATCGTGAAAAAACAGAATACCTTGATACAAATAGCGACGAAGGATTTGCTTACGGTTTTAACTTGACAGTGCAGGGAGAAATTGTCGAAGGCTTGAATAGTTGGATTGGATACGGATATCTTAATACACAAGAAAGAACTAAACTCCCGGATGGAACATACACTGCATATCGCCCAAGACTTACAGATCAGACACATACTCTTCAGCTTTTTTTGCAAGACAGAATTAAGAAGCATCCAAACTGGCAGTCACATTTTCGTTTATTATTTGGAAGCGGGTATTTATATAATAGCAGAGAAATTGTAACAGACCCGGAGACAGGAAGAAAGTATATAAAAGTATCAGTAGATAAAGTGTATACAATGCCCTTTTATTTTCGTGTTGACATGGGATTGTCTGCAAACTTTGATGTTGGGGGTTCTAAAAACCTTATTGTTGTTGCCGAAGTCCTGAACATTTTTGATCATAGAAATTATGGTGGTTACCGTTTTGTTCAGGTGTCTGCAGAAATACCAAATGTTTTTGCAATACCCCAGGTTTTAAGCAGCCGATTTTTTAATCTTGGTTTGGAATTAAAGTTTTAGCACAGAGTTAAGTTGTAAAGGCAAAGCAGCTAATTACGCATCGATAAAGCATGCTTTTTCGCTTCATAGTAATACTGATTTCATTAGTAAAAATAGCAACCAAAATTTTGAAAATACTTTTCAACCATATCCTGTTTTATCGTAACATTTACGACATATTATAGAAATTCTTACCCCGAAATCTGTTATAGCCTCAAATTTCATTCAATTCGATAATAAGCATTATTACTTCGTGGCATAGGTATTGGGCAATTGATAAGAAGCTACAGGAAGGAAAGTGAGAGAAGGCAATTTTTAAGCTCGTTTTCCATGAATTGAACAAGCCGTTGGAAACAGGGATGCGTGAGAAATAACTGATAAGTTTGATTAGATGTAGACACGTAAATTTTATGAAGAGAGATAATGAAATTCGATTTAAGTTATTCTGATGTAGTATCGGAAAAGATGTATTTTTCAAAATGCTTTTATGGAAGGGCGGGTCCATATTTTTCAGAGTTTGATTTTATAAAATTTTGGGGCATCTGCATTTATTTGTTTGGCTTTTCTTTACCCGATTTAAAATGTTTTAATCTTATAAAAATTTTGAGTGCAAAATGATACTCAAATCTTTTTTAAAAGTAATAGTTCTTCTCTCCATTGTAATAACAAATTTGTATTCACAAGAAGATGATTTTCAATTTAACCACATTACTACTGATGACGGACTTTCCTTAAACGGCGTTACCAGGATTCTCCAGGATAGCAGAGGATTTATGTGGTTCGGAACATATAATGGTTTAAACAGATATGACGGGTATGATTTCAAAATATTTCTCCCTGATAATAAAAATCCCAAAAGTATTTCAAGTCATTCTATCTGGACTCTTTGCGAAGATAGCAAAGGTTATACATGGATAGGTACAACTAATGGTTTAAATAAATATGATTGGAGAACGAATGAATTCCGTGTATATAAAAATGAACCAGGCAATCCTAACAGCTTAAGCGATAATAATATCTATTCTATTTTTGAGGATAAGGACGGTAATATTTGGATTGGTACCGGTAACGGGCTTAATAAATACAACAGGGATAAAGATAATTTTACAGTTATCAAAAAAGTCAGCAATGAATTGAATACCGACGCTCGCAACAGCGTTACTAATATTAGTGAAGACGATAAAGGCATTCTTTGGCTTGGCACATGGGATGGCTTAACCTGTATGCAAAAGGACGGCAAAATTCTCAGACAATTTTTTGCAGAACCTTTTGATTCCAAAATGTTTAATTACGGAAAAATAACTTCAATTATTAAAGATAACCTGAACAACTTATGGATCGGGACTAATGATAAAGGTCTAAAAAAATATGATTATAGGACCAACAGCTTTACCGAATATAAAAACTCACCTAATGATCCAAATACTATTTCTAATGATTATATAACTGCGATTTACCAGGATAAATCAGGAAATATCTGGGTCGGAACAAAAAAAGGTTTTAATAAATATGATCCTCAAAAAAATAGATTCATAAGACTTTTTAACAATCCTTTAAAACCTTTAAGTATCATAAATGATAATATCCTTTCTATAGCAGAGGATAATACAGGAATAATCTGGGTTGGAACCAGCGGCGGTATTAGCTATTTCCATTTAACAAAAAATAAGTTTGGATTTTACTATGAAAATAAAAAATACCCGGAGAAAGGAATAAGCAGTAACTTCGTTACATCACTATGTATTGATAGAGTAAAAAATCTCTGGGTTGGTACAACTGAAGGATTAGATAAAATAGAACCTTCTGGACAAATAATTCATTATAAGCATCAACCCGGAAATCCGAACAGTCTTAGCAATAATTATATAATATCAGTCAAAGAGGACCACTTAGGATATATCTGGATTGGTACGCAGGTAAGTGGTTTGAACAAGTTTAATCCTGAAACAGGAGATTTTAAATTATATACTTCTGATATATATGATAAGAAATCAATAAGCAGCAAAGGCGTTCTTTCAACCTGTGAAGATAGATATAATAACCTTTGGTTTGGTACCTGGGTTGGTTTTAATGGTTTTGATAGAAAAACAGAAAAATTCAGAAGATATAATTCTAATTCCAATTTTCCCGGCATTTTTAAAAACAATCTCATCTGGACTGTTTATGAAGATTCGGAAGGAATGCTTTGGCTTGGAACCGATGGCAGTGGCGCCTACATGTATAACTCCCGGACCAACACTTTCAGCGACTTTATAAATAATACTGCCAATCCAAATCATATTGTAGGGGGAAGAGTATTCTCAATTTTGGAAACACACGATGGTACTTTATGGTTTGGTACAGACGAAGGTTTGAATAGTTTTGATAGAAAAACGGGCAAGACTAAATCCTACTCTACCGAAGATGGTTTGGCTGGTATGTTAGTAGGGTGTATGATTGAAGATAATAAAGGCTATTTATGGGTAGGCACTGATAAGGGTTTATCGAAGTATGATAGAAAAACAGAAACATTTATAAACATCGGGAAAAGAGAAGGGCTTAAAGATGTAGAATTTACAAATACTCCTCCGGGTAAATCAGCAGATGGCAACTTATACTTTGCATTAAAAAATGGAATTACCTTTTTTAATCCCGACAGCATTAAAAAAGAAATATCAAACGCTCCCGTTGTCTTTACTGATCTGAAAATATATAATCAATCAGTACCGGTTTCACCCAATGGTATTTTGCCCGAATCGATAACAAGTTTAAAAAATATCAGGATACCAAGCGGTAACGACGTAATTACAATTGATTTTGCATATCTAAATTATACTAATACAAAAAAACATACATTCAGATATAAACTTGAAGGATTTGATATTGACTGGAATAATGTAGGAGCGAGGAACTCAGCTACTTATACTAATCTACCTTCTGGGGAATATAAATTTATTGTAATAGCTGTTAACGGGAATAACAAAGCTAATGGAAAAGAAGCTTCTCTCTATTTGACAATAGTACCGGAGTATTATGAAACCTGGTGGTTTAGGACCGGGTTTGCTATAGGATTACTCGGCATTTTGTTTTTATTGTATTATGGAAGGACCAAATCAATAAAAAATCAAAACAAAATTCTTGAAACCCGTGTTGTTGAACGTACCAAAGAGTTAGACAAATCAGTTAATGAATTAAGCCAGGAAGTTATTGAAAGAAAAAGAGCCGAGGAAAAAGCTCAGGCATCGCTAGAAAAAACAGAAATTTTGTTGTCTGAAAAAGAAGGTCTGTTAGGAGAGAAAGAAGTTTTATTAAAAGAAATCCATCACAGGGTAAAGAATAATCTTCAGGTCATTTCAAGTTTGCTTTATCTAAGCTCAAAAACAATAAAAGATCTTGCGGCTCTCAACATGTTTAAAGACAGCCAGAACAGGGTTAAATCAATTGCATCTAGTTCACGAGAGACTTTATCAATCGAAGGATCTGGGAATGTATTGATTTTAAAGAATACGTAGTAAGACTCACAAATGATCTTTTCCGTTCTTACGGAGTAAATCAATCGGTTATCCGCTTGGATATTAATATCAATGATATTTTTATAAACATTGATAATGCTGTTCCTTGCGGACTAATTATTAATGAGCTTATCTCCAATTCCCTTAAATATGCTTTCCCTGATTATGAGGAAGAAAAAAAGACGGGCACTATAAAAATTGATTTTAACAAGAATGAAGAAAATGAATTAATACTTGTTGTGAGTGATAATGGTGTGGGTATGCCGGAAGGCTACACCGAAAACAAAAAGCAATCCTTAGGGCTGCAGTTAGTTGATACATTAATCGCACAGCTCGAAGGTACCTTAGAAATAAATTTAAGCTCAGGAACATCATTTAAAATAAAAATGAACCCGGCTATTTAGATAAATTTGAATATGATTACCAAAGGAAGAAAAAATGAATAAACCATCAGTTCTAATCGTAGAAGATAATTTTATTGTAATGATGGAATTAAAAGAGCGTTTACTGGAAATGGGATACGAAGTTGCTGATACAGCTGCATCTGGTCAGGAAGCTATAAACAAAGCCCGGATTTGTCATCCGGATTTAACTTTAATGGATATAAGATTAAAAGGCGAAATGGATGGTATTGAAGCGGCTGGCTGGATAAAGAAAGAACTTGATATCCCTGTTATTTATTTAACAGCTCACACCGATGACGATACACTGCAGCGTGCTAAAGTAACAGAGCCTTTTGGATATATAATAAAACCATTTGAAGAAAGAGAGCTTCATTCGACTATTGAAATGGCGCTGTATAAAAATAAAATGGAGAAAAAGTTAAAAGAAAATGAACGCTGGCTATCGGCTACTTTAAAAAGTATTGGTGACGCGTTAATTGCTACAGATTCAAACGGGAGAATAAAATTAATTAATCCCGTTGCAGAGAAAATGACAGGCTGGAAATACCAGGAAGCATTCGGATTAAACATTAAAGAAATTTTTGTAGTAAAAGATGAAGATGGAAACCTTCTTGAAAATCCGGTTACTATATCTTTAAAAAACAATTCCATTGTCGGTAAAGCTGATAAAATTTTGATTTCGAAAAATGGAGTTGAAACACCTGTCGATTTTAGTTCCGCTCCCATTAAAGATGAGAATGATTCTCAGCCGCTGCTTGTCGGTGTTGTGCTGGTTTTCAGAGATATTACCGAAAGAAAGAAGGCTAAAGATTTAATAGAAAAGCAGAGGACATTTTTAAGAGAGATAATTGATACTGATCCTAATTACATTACTGTTAAAAATGCGAAAGGAAAATTTGAATTAACTAATAGAGCTGTAGCTGAGGCTTTAGGTACAACAGTGGACCAATTGGTTGGTAGGATAGACGGCGAATATTTTGATTGCAAGGAGATTGGGTACCAGAGAAAGCTGGAAGAAGAAGCATTAAGCTCATTGGAAGAAATATTTGTTCCCGAAGAAAAACTGATAGACTCCAAAGGTAAAATACACCTTCTTCAAACTTTCAGAAGAGCTATAAATGGACACTACAATAACGAAAAATTAGTCCTTTCTGTATCTTCCGATATAACCGAATTGAAACTTGCAGAGAGAAATTTAGAAAAGAAAGCTGCAGAACTTGCTGAAATGAATTTTAAATTAAACGAGTCTGAAAAAGAATTAAGAACCTTAAATCAAAACAAGGATAAATTCTTTTCAATCATTTCTCACGATCTTAGAAGCCCATTCCAGGGCCTTTTAGGATTAACAAATATGGTGGCAAGTGGTGACGAAGAATTTTCAAAAGAAGATTTTATAGAATGCTGTAAATCCATACACGATTCTTCTTTCTCCCTGTTTAAGTTAATAGAAAACTTACTGGCGTGGGCGCAAATGCAAAGTGGTTCAATGAGTTTTACTCCCCGTAAAATAGAAATGCACAAAATTGTTTCTAAATGTATTGAAACAATAAAAGACAGGAGTGCAAATAAGGGTATTTCAATACTAAATGAAGTATCTGAATTGCACAAAGTTTATGCAGATGAAGATATGCTGGATTCAGTAATGAGAAATCTTATTTCCAATGCGGTTAAATTCACAAAAAGAGGCGGGCAAATTATTATAAGATCTAAAAAGGCTGCCAATGGAATGGTAGAAACCTCAGTGAGTGATACCGGGGTAGGATTATCCGGAATAAATTTTAATAAACTATTTAAAGTAGAAGAAAAAGTAAGCTCAGAAGGAACAGAAGGTGAGCCGAGCACAGGACTTGGCTTGCTACTTTGTAAGGAATTTATAGAAAAAAACGGTGGGAAGATTTGGGTAGAGAGTGAAGAAGGGAAAGGAAGTACATTTTATTTTACAATACCTGACTCTTCGTTGAAAACTGAAATTCAAACAAAGCAAGAGTGAACTATATGAATGATAATAAAGAAAACAATAATAGTTTAAAGCAAAGGCTGCTGATCCTTGAAGACGATATAATAACAGTAAACGTGCTGTTCAGGTTATTAAAAAACCTGTATGACATTGATTATATAAATAATGGCGAGGATGCTTTAAAGATGGCAAACGAGAATAATTACGACGCCTTTTTAATTGATATTGGACTACCGGGAAATATGAACGGGATACAGACAACAAAAGAACTGAAGAAAATTAAAAATAACAGTAATAAGCCTTTTATAGCTGTTACAGCATACGCTTTGCCCGGTGATAAAGATCAATTTCTTTCTGAAGGTTTGACCCACTATATATCCAAACCTTTCAAATTCAGCACAATTATAGAATTAATTAAAAATGCATTAGAAGAAACAAAAGAGCCGGATGTTAAAAAGCAAACAGCTTAAAGAAAAAGGCAAAGATAATCGTTATCACTATTTAGCAGATTCTAAATATTACACGGCAATTATAAGGTATGGGAAAGTATTATGAAAAGGATAAATGAAAAAGAAAAAAAAATAGCAGTAAATAATTCTCCCCCACTGAAAATCAAATTGCAGAGTGCTGATAACAACAGCGGTTTCGCTGAGAATATAGTCAATACTGTAAGGGAACCCCTAGTCGTTCTCGATCAGGATTTAAAAGTAGTCGCAGCCAGCCGTTCATTCTATGACGTATTTAAAGTAAATCCTGAAGAAACCTTAGGAACGCTAATTTATGATCTTGGAAATCAGCAATGGAATATTCCTAAACTGAAAGAACTGCTCGAAACCATCCTTCCTGAAAAGGCCTCATTTGAAAACTATGAAGTGGAACACGATTTTTCGACAATTGGTAAGCGTATTATGCTTCTGAATGCCCGGCAAATTAAAAGAGCATTTGGAAAAGAAAAAATAATTCTTCTTGCCATTGAGGACATAACAAAACGAAAACGTTCTGAAATAAAAATCAAAAACCTCAACAAAGAACTTGAACAACGTGTAATTAAGCGGACAGAACAATTAGAAACTGCAAACAAAGAATTGGAAGCTTTCTCTTACTCAGTTTCACATGATTTACGGGCACCTTTGAGGCATATAAGCGGTTATGTTGATCTGTTGACAAGTCGCTTCCACGATTCACTTCCGGAAAAAGGAAAACATTATCTTAGTAGTATTTCCGAGTCAACACTTCAAATGGGTTCACTTATAGATGACTTGTTGCAGTTTTCCAGAGCCGGACACCAAGAGATGAGAAAAGCAGATATTGATATGAACCAGGTTTTGCATGAAGCACTTAAACATATTAAACATGATAATTCTGGACGTGACATTGATTGGGTGATTGCAAATTTGCCGAATGTATTGGGAGACTATGCCCTGCTTTGTTTGGTCTGGATCAATTTATTGAGCAACGCAGTTAAGTTCACCCGTAATAAGAAAAAAGCCCGCATAGAAATAGACGTATATGACGAGAATGAAGATTTTGTTTTTTTCGTCCGCGACAATGGAGTTGGATTCGACATGCAGTATTCAAAAAAACTGTTTGGTGTTTTTCAACGGTTACATCCTACGGAAGAATTTGAAGGAACCGGAATCGGGCTTGCAAATGTCCGTCAAATCATTTCTAAGCATCAAGGGCGTACTTGGGCGAAAGCCGAAGTAGACAAAGGAGCAACATTT
Source organism: uncultured Ignavibacteria bacterium (assembly GCA_963727535.1). Lineage (GTDB taxonomy): Bacteria > Bacteroidota > Ignavibacteria > Ignavibacteriales > Ignavibacteriaceae > RBG-16-34-14. The sequence continues at coordinate 53,471 of CAVSGR010000006.1, read as the reverse complement.
TATTTCACTGTACCTAAATACAAAGAGGAAGAGTTATGAAAGGATTGAAAACAATTTTAATAGCGGAAGATAATCCTAAAGATGTCGAATTAACCCTGGAGGCTATGTCCGAAAGCAATCTTGCCAATCGCATAACTGTAGTTAATGACGGTGTTGAAGCACTTGAATATTTACGGTGCGAAGGCAAATTTAAAGAGAGAAAAATAGGGAACCCGGCATTTTTACTACTCGATATTAAAATGCCCCGCATGGATGGTATAGAATTGCTGAACATTTTACGAAGTGACTCAAAACTCAAAAAGATTCCTGTTGTTATTCTCACTTCGTCCAAAGAAGAAAGAGATTTGATTGAAAGCTATAATTTAGGCGTTAATGCATACGTTGTTAAACCGGTTAATTTTAAAGAGTTCTTAACAACGGTCAAACAAATTGGCAGCTTCTGGGCAGTACTTAATGAACTGCCACCGGAACAAGGTTATGGAAATGAAACAAAAAATTAAAACGGGCACACCTTTAAACGTTCTGTTTCTGGAAGATAATCCTAAAGATGCAGAGATTTGCCGTGAGCTCATTACAGATTCGGGTTACAATCTAAATATGGACATTACTGCGACTGAAAAGGGATTCGAATCTTTTCTTCGTACCCGTAAATACGATGTTATTTTATCAGATTTTAATTTAGCAGGATTTGATGCGTTCGGAGCGTTGCGGCTCTATAACAAAATTTGCCCGGATGTTCCATTTATTTGTGTTTCAGGAACAATCGGAGAAGAAACTGCTGTCGGACTATTAAAGTTAGGCGCGGTTGATTATTTGTTAAAGGATAGGCTTGAAAAACTTCCATTCGCAATTAAGAAAGCAATTGATGACGGGAAAGAAAAAGAATCCAAGCGGAAAGCAGAAATATTGTTAGCTGCTTCGGAAATGCAGTATCGCCGACTTTTTGAATCGGCGAAAGACGGAATACTCATTCTCAACGTAGAAACCGGAAAGATTGTTGACGTCAATCCATTCTTGATTGAGTTGCTCGGTTACTCAAAAGAAGAATTTCTTGGAAAAGAGATCTGGGAAATAGGCTTCTTCAAAAATATAGTTGCTAACAAAGATAAATTTATTGAACTACAGCAGAAAAAGTATATCCGTTATGAAGACTTACCTCTTGAAACATCCGATGGAAGAAAGATTAATGTTGAGTTCGTAAGCAATGTATATTCGGTAAACTCCCACAAGGTAATCCAATGTAATATTCGGGATATAACAGCGCGTAAACAGGCAGAGGAAGTACTAAGCGAACTCATAGAAAAAAATCCGATGTCGATTCAAATCATGGATAAGGACGGTTTCACTCTTAAAGTTAACCCGGCACACTCCTTGCTTTTTGGCGCTCTTCCTCCTCCCGACTTTTCAATTTTTACTGATCTTCAGAATAAAGGACTTGGTGAATACATTCTTCTTGCCAAAAAGGGCAAAGTAGTTCATTTCCCCGATATTTCTTACAATGTGCATAATGTTTTTCCTGAGCGGCCTAATAAACCATTATGGATACGCGCGATTCTTTTTCCTTTAATAAACGCCGGCATTATTGAAAAATTTGTTTTCATGCATGAGGACATTACCGAGCGGAAACGGGATGAAGAGAAACTGCACTTAGACTCACAGCTTCTCGACAACTCGGTTGATTCGATCTTCGTGGTAGATTTAGATGGCAAATTTGTTTACCTGAACGAGTCTGCCTGGAAATCGCGCGGATACACACACGATGAAATGATGACAATGAATTTAGATGAGCTCGATACGCCGGAGTTCAAAAAATTAATTGAAGCGAAGAAGAAAGAGATTGTGGAAAAAGGCGCATGCTTGTTTGAATCAGCACACCGGTGCAAGGATGGCACCACCATCCCAATCGAAGTCAGCGCCCGAGCAGTTGAGTTGGGAAAACGCAAGTTGCTAATCACCTCAACGCGCGACATCAGCGAACGCAATCGTGCAGAAGAAAAAATCCAAAGCCTTGCTAAGTTTCCTTCAGAGAATCCTTTCCCAATATTACGTGTAGATAAAAATGGCACATTACTATACGTCAATGAATCCGGCAAAAAGCAATTGCCGGAATGGAATCTGCAAATTGAGCACTCGGTTCCAAATATGTTAAAGGAAATAGCGTTAAATACTCTAAACAATGGCGAAATACAACAAGTGGAATTTAATCACAGCGAAAAAACATATTCATTTTATGTTGCCCCGATTTTTGGAACTGAATATGTAAATCTGTATGGCTGGGACATCACCGAGCGCAAACGTGCTGAAGAAAAGATAAAAATATTCTCATCAGCTGTTGAGGATGCTTCCGATTGCTTTGTGTTGACTAATATGACTGGCGATGTCACTTATGCCAACAAGTCTTCTATCAGGACATTTGGCTATTCACTTGCAGAGATATTGAAATTGAATGTGATTCAATTTTCTACAAATTCTGGAGAGGTAGCCATAATGAACGAAGAGATAAGAAAAAAAGGTATCTGGAATGGTGAAATAAGCTCTGTTAAAAAAAATAAAGAAATATTTCCCGCTATTTTAAGTATTTCTCTTGTTAAAAATGATAATAATAATCCAATAGGATTGATGGGTGTTTTCCGGGACATCACCGAGCAAAAACATGCTGAGACACAACTGATGGAAGCAAAAGAAAAAGCGGAAGAAATGAACAGGCTCAAAACAAATTTTCTTGCAAATATGAGTCACGAGCTACGCACTCCACTGATTGGCATTTTATCATTTGCACAATTTTTTGAGTCCGAACTAAAGGATAAAGAATTAATTCAAATGGCACAAACAATAACAACCAGCGGGCAAAGATTAAATACTACCTTAAATAACATACTCGATATTTCAAAAATCGAATCTGAAATAAAAAGTGTTGACTTAAAACAACAGGATATATTGAAATATTTAAATGAGCAGGTAACATTATTCAAATTAGCGGCTGAAAGTAAAGGCTTATCTATTTTTTATAAACCTTGCTGTGAAAAACTAGAAGTTTTTATCAATGAGGAAATGTTTGTGTCTATAATAAGTAATCTGTTAAACAATGCAATAAAGTTTACCGATAAAGGAAGTATAACTTTAACAGTAAAACTGGTGGAAGACAAAGCGATGATATCAATAATCGATACCGGCATTGGTGTGCCTGCGGATAAACAGGAAATAATATTTGAACCATTCAGGCAAGCAAGCGAAGGATTCGGCAGAAGCTATGAAGGAACCGGATTGGGATTAGCCATAGTGAAGAAATATATGAGTTTAATGGGCGGTACCATAACTGTGAAAAGTCAGCCCGGCAACCTGCCTGCCGGCAAGGCTGGAGGCAGTACGTTTGAATTAAAATTCCCACTCCATAAAAATAACGGGAAATAAACTGATTATTACAAAGCAAGAGTGAACCCTGTGAATGATAATAAAGAAAACAATAATAGTATAAAGCAAGGACTGCTGATCCTTGAAGACGATATAGTAACAGTAAAAGTGCTGCTCAGGTTAATAAAAAAACAAAAGAGCCGGATGTTAAAAAGCAGAAAGCTTAAAGAAAAATGCCAAGATAATTGTCATGGCTATTTAGCAGATTCTAAATATTACACGGCAATTTTAAGGTATAGGAAAGTATTATGAAAAGGATAAATGAAAAAGAAAAAAGAATAGCAGTAAATAATTCTGCTCCGCATAAAATCAGATTTAAGAATGCTGATAACAGCGGCTTCGCTGAGAATATAGTCAATACTGTACGGGAACCCTTAGTCATTCTCGACCAGGATTTAAAAGTAGTCGCAGCCAACCCTTTAGGTTCCTGCATCGTTAGCATCGAAGGGAAATTTCAAAAAGTCAATAAAGTTTTTACAAAAATGATAGGTTATGAAGAAGATGAATTAAAGGATTTTACTTTCTCCGATATTACTCACCCCGATGATTTATCTATTGGTTTATCTCAATTACAAAAAATGTTAAGAGGTGAAAGTGAAAGTGCAACATTTGAAAAACGTTATATAAGGAAAGATACACAGATAATTTGGGTTTACGTTTCTATATCATTAGTCCGGAATGCTAATCATCAACCGCAATATTTTATTACTCAGTTTATTGATATTACCGAGCGCAAACTTGCAGACGATAAATTGCAAAAAAGTGAAACACGGTTTAAACAAATATCAGAAGGCACTGAGGAATGGATTTGGGAAGTTGACGTTAACGGCGTTTTTACATATATGAATCCATATGTGAAAAAGTTGCTTGGCTATTACCCTGATGAACTAATCGGCATTAAGCACTTTTATGATTTCTTTGAACCTGAACATAAAGAAGAATTGATACAGGGAGCTCTTGTAGCATTTGAGAGAAAAGAAAGCATCAGGAATTTTATTAATTGTAACATTCATAAAGACGGCAGAAGAATAATACTTTCAACATCCGGGTTCCCGATACTTGATAGTGAAAATATTTTTATTGGCTATCGGGGAATTAATGTTGATATAACCGATAGACAAAAAGCAGAAGATGAATTAAAAATATCCGAAATGAAATTCCGTAATATCGTTGAAGGAACAAAAGCAATTTTGTTCAGCACTAACCGCCGCGGTATATTTACTTACCTAAATGAAGCAGCGTGTAAAAAGCTGGAAATGGAAAATCAGGAATTACTGGGGCAATTTTATTTAAAGTTTATTCATCCGGAAGGTCGTGCAAAAATTCATTCAATTTTTACAGAGCAGATAAAGAATCCTGCGCCAAATAAAAGCATTGATGTTCAGATAATAACAAAATTAGGAAAAGAAGGCTGGCTAAACATATTGGTTAACCCGATTTATGTGGAAGGAAAAGTTGTAGGTTTATCCAGTGTTGCTCTTGATATTACCGAACGGAAGCATACGGAGTATGCTCTGAGAGAAAGCGAAGCCGAGTTAATCAGCGCTATGAAGATTGCCAAACTCAGTACATGGGAATATAACTTCGTTCTCGACCGGTTTACTTTTGCCGATCAATCCTTCTCACTATTTAATACAACAGCAGAACATGAAGGCGGTAATACCATGTCTTCCGAGCATTTCGCACAAAAGTATATTTACCCTGATGACCGGGTAATCATTGAAAAGGAAATTCGGAAAGCGTTGGAAACTCCGGACCCGGCTTATACTTCACAAATAGAATACCGTGTAATTAATACAACCAGTGAGATAGGCTACTTCTCTGCCAATATTCGTATTGAGAAAGATGCAGATAATCGTACAATTAAGGCGCACGGGATTAACCAGGATATCACCGAACGCAAGCTTGCTGAACTAAAACTTAAAGAAAGTGAAGCCAAGTTAACCGATGCTATGATGGTTGCCAAACTCAGTACATGGGAATATAACTTCGCTCTCGACCAGTTTACTTTTAACGATCACTTCTACTCACTCTTTCATACAACAGCAGAAAGTGAAGGCGGTTATACCATGTCTTCCGGGCATTTCGCACAAAAATTTATTTACCCTGATGATCGTGTATTGTTTGAGAAGGAGTTTCGGAAAGCGTTGGAAACTCCGGACCCGGCTTATACTTCCCAAAAGGAATACCGCGTTATCAATACTACCGGTGAGAAAGGCTTCTTTGCAACCAATATTCGTATTGAAAAAGATGCAGACAATCGTACTATTACGGCGCGCGGGGTTAACCAGGATATCACTGAACGCAAGTTGATGGAAGAGACATTAGTTCGAATTAATAAGGCAGTTGAGAGTTCAAGTGATGCTGTCTGCATGTCTGATTCTCAAGGACATCACTTTTATCATAACAAGGCGTTTACAGAAAATTTTGGATACACTTTGGAGGAACTTGAAGCGGCAGGTGGTGGACAAACTATTTATGCAGATAAGAATATCGCACATGAAGTATTCGATGTAACTATAAAGGGTGGCGCCTGGAATGGTGAAGTGGAAATGTTGTCAAAGGACAATCGTAAATTTATTGTATGGCTGCGGGCGAACGCGATAACTGATGTGGATGGAGTAATTGTTGGATTGGTGGGAATGAACACAGATATTACTCAACAAAAACAAGCCGAGGTGGAAATAAATGAAAAGAATAAACAACTGGTTAAGCTAAATGCAGAAAAAGACAAATTCTTTTCAATCATTTCTCACGATCTTAGAAGTCCTTTCAACGGTTTTTTAAATTTAACGGAGCTGATGGCGGATAGCACGGAAAAATTTTCTCCAGAAGAGTTTGTTGAATATAGCAAATCACTAAACGAATCAGCTCGTATTCTTTATAAACTTTTGGATAATCTATTGGAATGGGCTCAGATACATAAAGGATCAGTAAGTTTTATTCCTAAAGAAATAAACTTATTTAATATCATTTCGCAAAATATTGAGATAATCAATCAAAGAGCTTTACAAAAAGGTATTACTATTATTAGCGAGGTACCGGATACAGAAAAAGTTTGCGCAGATGAAAAGATGATAAACACGGTACTCAGAAACCTTTTATCTAACGCGGTTAAGTTCACAAGAAAAGACGGTAAAATTATTATCAAATCCAAACCATTAGATGACAACACAATTGAAGTTTCTATTGAAGATAACGGTGTGGGAATTCCGGAGAAAGATGTTAAAAGACTTTTTAAGATAGAAGAAAAAGTGAGCTCAAAAGGAACAGAAGGTGAGCCAAGCACAGGTCTCGGCTTACTACTTTGCAAAGAGTTTGTCGAGTTGAATAAGGGTGAAATATCGGTAGAGTCCGAAAGAGGGAAAGGTTCCACGTTCAGCTTTACCTTGCCCTTAAATAAGAAAGAGTAAAAAAATAAATTTTTATAATCAGGTGATTTATGGTTAATATATTAGTAGTAGAAGACGAGCTTATTGTAGCAATGGAACTGAAAAACAGGCTTGGCGATCTGGGGTATTCCGTTTGCGGATCGACTGCATCAGGCGAAGAGGCTATAAAACTGGCTGCTGAGCAGCATCCCAATATTATTTTAATGGATATAAATATAAAGGGGGCTTATGATGGCATTCAGGCAGCCGAAATAATAAAAAACGATTTTGACATCCCCATTATTTTTATTACAGCATTTGCTGATCCGCAAACTTTACAACGAGCGAAAATCACAGAACCGTATGGTTACATAATAAAACCATTTGAAGAAAGAGAACTTCATACATCGATAGAGATAGCTGTTTATAAACATAACATAGAGAAAAAGCTTAAAAACAGCGAACGAAAGTTGGCGATAACTCTTAAAAGCATAGGGGACGGCGTAATTGCAGCTGACAAAAATGGAATTGTAAATTACTTAAATCGGGCGGCAGAAAAATTAACATGTACAAATTTTAATGATGCTGTGGGGAAAAGTATATTTGAAATTTTTCATCTAAAGGAAGAGAGTGTATACGATTCAATGAACGCAGCTTTGAAAAATTTAATCAATTCCGGATTATCAAAAGATTTTTCAGGAATAGCAACAATGAAATGTAAACAAGAAACAGAAAAAGATATAGAAGCTAGTGTAGCATCTATAGTAAACGAAAAAAAAATAATTGAAGGCATAGTGGTATGCTTCCGCGATGTTACTGATCGGAAAAAAATGGAGAATGAACTAAAAATTGCTCTGCAAAAAGCGGAGGAATCGAGTAGACTTAAATCATTGTTTTTAAATAATATGAGTCATGAGTTTAGAACTCCAATAGCAGGAATTCTTGGTTCAGCGCAAATAATTAAAGATGAATTTTCTAATGGGGAGAATACCGAAATTGTAGATATGATGATTACCTCTACTGGCAGACTTTTAACAACTTTAGATTCTATACTGCAGTTTTCAAGGCTTGAAGCTGACAAAATCGTAGCTAACGTATCCGAAATACATCTTGCTGATACAATAGAAAGATTGGTTAGTAAGTTTAAAAAACCGATTATGCAGAAAGGTCTTGTGCTTAAGCTCAACCTGGACGATAGAAAATTAACGGCGCTTGCTGATGAAACTTTACTTGTGCTGGCATTAAATAATATAGTTGATAACGCACTCAAGTTTACAGGCAATGGTAAAATTACATTTGAAACAGGTACCTCAGACATTAGCAATAAGAAATGGGCAACCATCAGAATATCTGATACCGGTGCTGGAATACCAACAGAAAAGTTGAATATTATTTTCGAGGAATTCAGGCAGGTCAGCGAAGGTACATCAAGATTACACGATGGAAACGGGTTAGGACTTGCAATTACAGAAAAAATTATCGAGCAGATGAATGGATTTATTAAAGTTGAAAGTCAACCGGGTAAGGGTTCTAACTTTACAATTTATTTGCCTTATGTTTTTCCTCACAATGCTAAAAGCGAAAAAACAAAAGAACCGGAACTTAATGAATCTTTCTCCTAAGATTCTTTACCGGTCTCTTTAATCTATACGTTAATCTCTTTAACGGCAGTTTACTGGCTTCATAAAAAAGTGAATGAACCGAGAAAATTAAAAATGGGGGAGGGTTAAGCTCTTTGCCAATAAAGTCCCCATTTTATCCTTATTTCAATCAAATTTTTGCCTTATATTTACGTATTGAATTAAACTTAGTTATGAAAATAAACGGAGTATAAAATGAACAATCCATTGATTGAACTGGAAAAATTCGGACAGAGTGTTTGGCTTGATAATATTAGCCGGGATATGCTTATAAAAGGTGAGTTAAAAAAGTTACGAGATGAAGACGGTCTGAAAGGTGTTACTTCAAATCCATCTATATTTCAGAAAGCGATGGCAAGCGGGCACGCTTATGATGAAGAGATAAAACAAATCCTTTCCAATAATCCCGATATAAAGGCAGGCGATCTTTTTGAAACTCTTGCTGTAAAAGATATCCAGGATGCGACAGATGTTTTAAGAATAGTTTATGATAAAACAAACGGTCACGATGGTTATGTGAGTATAGAAGTTTCACCTGAACTTGCTTATGATACAGAAAAAACAATTGCAGAAGCAACAAGACTGCACAGTAAAGTCAACAGACCGAATGTGATGATAAAAATTCCTGCAACACAGGAAGGTCTTCCTGCAATCCGCAAAATGATTTCCAAAGGAGTTTGCATAAATGTTACTCTTATCTTTTCCCCAACGGTTTATGAGCAGGTTGTTGACGCTTATATAAGCGGACTTGAAGACAGGGTTAAAAATGGAGAATCAATTAAAAATATTGCTTCGGTTGCAAGCTTTTTTATCAGCAGGATTGATACTGCTGTTGATAAGGAGCTCCAGGCAAAAGGCAATAAAGATTTAGAAGGTAAAATTGCAATTGCAAATGCAAAATTGGTTTATCAAACAGCTAAAAAATTATTTGGTTCAGAGAGATTTAAAAAACTTGAAGCTGCAGGAGCAAAAAAACAAAGATTACTTTGGGCAAGTACAAGTACCAAAAATCCCGAGTATTCAGATGTTCTTTATGTTGAAGAATTAATCGGGAAAGATACTGTGAACACTCTTCCTCCTGCTACGCTAAGTGCTTACAGAGATCATGGCAATCCTGTTGACAGGATTGAAACTGATCTTGATACAGCAAAGGATCAGATGAAAAAGGTTGCTGATCTCGGAATCGATTTTGAAGTAGTTACCAGAAAACTTACTGATGATGGAGTTGTTCTTTTTGCCGATGCTTTCAAAGCATTAATTGGTGCAATAGAGAAGAAAAAGGGTGAAGTACTCCAAACAGTATAGTAAGTTAAAATTAGAATTGTCACACTGAGCTTGTCGAAGTGTGACTTTGAGTGCAAGTCTTCGACAGGCTCAGGCTGACATTTACTGTTTCCTGATAAATGAAAAACTGATATACTTTATTGGCTCGATAATTACATTCGATCGATTAATATTTACCCCCTGAGGATTAAAATTAAAAGAAGAAATTTTATAAAGAGAAGCTTTGCTGTTCTTGTAAGCACCATCTTGTTGCCTCCTTTCTTCTTTAATCGTGTTCAGTCGTTTGGGAAAACCAAACCTGTTGAAGCAGAAACAAAACCAACTCCGGAATTATGGAAAGATACTGAAATCAACATTGCATGGATCGGGCATTCAACAATGTTAATTGATTTTTTTGGAACGATCATTCTTACTGATCCGGTTCTGTTTGAAAGGATTGGTGTGTACTTTTTAGGTCTTGTATTTGGACCGAACCGATATTCTCTTCCCGCGCTTGAATTTGATGAAATTCCCAAACCTGATCTAGTATTGCTTTCTCATGCACATATGGATCATATGGATTATAAAACTCTTCTTAATCTCACAGACAAATTTCCGGGAATGATTGATTGCATTACAGCTTACAACACAAGTGATGTAGTTGCGGATCTTGAATGGAAATCTTTAAATGAACTCGATTGGGGGGAAGAGAAAGAATTATTAGGAATAAAGTTTAAAGCTCTTGAAGTAAAACATTTCGGGTGGAGATTTCCCTGGGAGAAAGATCGTTCCAAGGGATATATGGTCGAGGGAAGAAGCTACAATGCCTACTTGCTTGAAAAGAACGGTAAGAGAATTCTTTTCGGTGGAGATATGGCTTATTCCGATAAGCTTGCAGGTGTTTTGGAAAAACAGGTTGATATTGCTATGATGCCTATCGGTGCATATAATCCGTGGAGAACATAATCACTGCAATCCTGAAGAAGCATTGATGATGGCGTCTGAACAAATTAGGAGCCGAATATTTTATTCCTATGCATTGCAATACTTTTAAACAGGGAATAGAGCCGGTAGATGAACCACTTAGCTGGCTTATGAATTCCTGCAATAAGTATAATATAAAAATAGGATTAGAAAATATTGGCGCTACATTTACACTTTCCTGAAATATGACTACAAAAGATTTAATAAATAATTTCCTGGATGTTACCGTAAAGGTAGTTGAGCAAACCAAAGGATTTCTAAAACTCTCTCCTAATCAGCTTAACTGGAGACCTTCCGATAACCAATGGAGTGTAGGTGAGTGTTTTGAACATCTTATGAGAACCAACAGCGAGTATATTCCTCATTATCAAAAATTTGTCTTAAAGGGAATCAAAAATAAACCTGTAAAGTTTACGCATACTTTAATGGGAAAGATTGTTATGAAATCTATGAAGCCGGAAAATAAAAGGAAAATCAAAACTCCCGGCTTATTTAATCCAATTGGAAGCGTTATTAAAGAAAGTATAGTTAAAGATTTTCTCTATCAGAATAATGAAATAGTAGATCTGGTATCCAGGATCGACATGGCAAAGCTGAAGGAAAAAATCACTTCGCCATTTGCAAAGTATGTTAAATATAATATTGGGGATAGCCTGATGATTATTGCTTATCATAATTTAAGACATCTGCAGCAGGCAAAAAGTGCAACACAAAATAGTGAATTCCCAAAATCCTGAGCTTTTTATTATTATCTAAGCCAGCTACCGTTTATCAATTACAAATTGACACGCATATCTATTTACAGTAATTTTTGTTTGTATGATCAGAAGATTGAAAATATTCTTGGTTTCTATGCCGTTGGAAGGATATATCTGGATAACAGCTCTTATATTTTTAGTATTTGTTAATGCAGACTCTACCCACTTTACCTTTTGTCCGTTTCATAACATCGGAATAGATTTTTGTCCGGGGTGCGGGCTTGGGAGATCGATACATTATCTTCTGAATTTTGAATTCATAAAATCTTTTCACGCACATCCTCTTGGAGGATTTGCACTCTTAATTATTCTTCATAGGATATTTACGCTTATGAAAAACAGCATAAAATATTCGGAAGAAAATCTTTCTTATTAAAAGGAGTTTATTATGCCAAATCTTCTTCAACTTTTACCAAACGTAGAGAATGTAGAGTTAATTTATATACAGGGATTAGTTAAAAACATGAGCGATGAACAAGTACGGCAGTTTGCTGTAATATATAGTTCGAGAAGAAAAGATCCTCAAATGATATTATTGCTTACACTCGTAGGTTTTCTCGGTGTTGCTGGTATCCAGAGATTTATCATTGATCAGATCGGGATGGGATTGCTCTATGTTTTTACGGGCGGTTTATGTTTAATAGGAACTATAGTAGATCTTGTTAATTATAAAAACCTTACATTCGAATTCAATCAGAAAGTTGCACGCCAGGTAGCTGGAATGGTGACTGCCGCCTAGTTGATATATTTTCTAATCCCCTCTGTTTTTAAAACCGATTCTCATAAGAGTCGGTTTTTTTTGAATTATTTTTTTACTTCTTAGGTCAGTGGGTTTCATTAACAAAACATAAGAATAAACAATTGTGGCCATTAAGGACGAACACATTTCAATTAATCTTTCAATTGTTTACTAAATCAATTTGCTTACTTATATTTGAGTTATGTTACCTCTCCGCAACAATTTGTTAAACGCCAGTCTGATTTTAATAATAGTTTTTTTTACTGTTTCGGAAGGTCTGGCCCAATCTATTACATTCAACAATCTTACTGTGCAAAATGGGCTTTCTAATAATAAAGTAAACACGGTAATTCAGGATAAAGCCGGATTTATATGGTTTGGAACCGAGGATGGACTGGATCGTTACGACGGCTATAAGTTTAAAATATTTCGTCATGACCCTGGTGACTCAAATAGTATTTCAGACAACAATGTTTGGGCATTACTTGTAGACCATTCAGGTTATATCTGGGTGGGAACAAAAGATGGAATACTAAATCAATATGATCCCCAAAAAGAAATTTTTGTCAGGTGGGAACTAAAAACAAATATTAGGAAGGGCAATAGTATCGCTGGTCTTTACGAAGACAGTGAAAAAAACATATGGTTAGCAACCAGGTATAGAGGAGTTTATAAGTTAAATCCAGAAACAAAAGAAGTCCTTGCGTGGGGAACGGATATTTCAGAGCCTTTAAGCTTATCGCATCATAGCGCAAGAGCAATAACCGAAGATGACTCTGGAAATATTCTAATTGGGACCTATTACGGGTTCGATAAATTTAATCTCGAAGCACCGGGTAAAGGATTCAAAAAATTCTTTTATGACCCAGTCAATCCTAACAGTTTAAGCGACGACCAGATTTATAATCTCTCCAAATCATCAACCGATTCAAATATAATATGGATTGGTACGCCCAGTGGATTAACAGAATACTATTCCGATACTAATTTTTTCAAGAGAATAAAAATTCCAAATCCTGACAAATTGCAATTCGGAAACGGTGCAAGCACGGTAATTGAAGAGATGATAAATGGCGAAAAAATACTTTGGACAGATACTTACAGCGGACTTGTGAGAATGAATATGAATACAGGAGAATGGCATCGTTTCGTTCACGATGAAAACAACGGGTTTAGTTTAGTATCAAATCAGATCAACAAAATAATTAAAGACAGGTCGGGCATAGTCTGGATAGCTACCGAAAACGGTATTAGTTGCTACTCGCCTCAAAGCACAAGATTTAATTCTATTTTTAGTGAAAAATACGAGTATTATTTGAAGGCCGTTGGTAATAAGAAAAATCTGAAAACAATTATTCAAAATAAGAATGAAGAAATCTGGCTTGGGTTTTCCAACGGTGTAGTAAAGCTAAATAATACAGGTCAGGCACATTCAATATATAAATACAAGTCTATTGATAATCTTGATGCTTGGGGCATGGCTGTCGATGATAGTAATTCTTTATGGATCGGGACATTTGGACAGGGATTAAAGCAGTTTAATCCCGGGACAGGAAAAATAAAAGATTGGGTTCTGATATTTCCCCAAACAGGCAATCATGCTGTTCCGTATGTAAAATCTTTACTTAAAGATAGCCAAAATAATATTTGGATTGGTTATTGGGGGTCCGGAGTTGGAAGGATAAATCCTGTTTCCGGGAAATATAATTTATGGATCACTCAACGAGGCAATCCCAAATCTATTATTAATAGTGATGTTTGGACAATTAAGGAAGATCATTTTGGAAGGATTTGGTTAGGAACTATAGGTGGGGGATTAAATTTATTTGTGAATAAAGAGGGAGGAATTTTCCGTAACTGGAGACAAAAAAGTGATACGGTAATTGGTCTTAGCAGTAATAATATCTATTCTATTTATGAAGCAAAAAACTTCAATCATTTGCCAGATTCGGAAACACTTTTGTGGATTGGCACCAGCAATGGGCTGAGTAAATTTGTAGTTAAAAATAATGACTATAATTCGGATATCTATAATTTTGACGTTGAGATTAAATCTTTTACCGTTGCCGATGGACTTCCTGATAACACTGTAAATAGTATTCTTGAAGATGAGAATGGAAACCTTTGGCTCGGCACAGGGTCCGGCATTTCTTTTTTTGATGTCTCAAAAAAATCGTTTACAAATTTTACAGCAAAAGATGGATTATTTGGTTCCGTAATGAATCCCGAATCTGCATTAAAACTAGATAATGGTTTAATGCTATTCGGGAGTACGAAAGGAGTAAATATCTTTGATCCGAAAAGAATCAAGCTCTCTTCGTATAAACCGAATGTGGTTATAACGGACTTTCAGATTTTTAACAAATCTGTTAAGATTGGTAAAAATTCCCCGCTGAAAAAAAGTATTTACAACTCAGATGAAATTACACTTTCCCATAATCAGGATGTTTTTTCTTTTGAGTTTGCAGCATTGGATTATAACTCATCCCAATCGATTCAATATGCATATAAGATAGAAGGATTTGATGAGGACTGGATTTACAGCGGAACAAGAAGATTTGTTACATACACAAATCTTGATCCGGGTAAATATATATTCAAGGTAAAATCTACAAATGCGGATGGAGTATGGAATGATAATGTAACCTTGTTAAGAATTATTATGAACCCGCCATGGTGGAAAACATTATGGGCATATGGACTGTATATAGTTTTAATCCTTTTGGGACTTTTAGGAATAAGACGTTTTGAATTAAACCGGGCAAAGTTGCGTAACGAATTGAAACTGAGAGAATTTGAAGTAAAAAAGAAATCCGAATTGGAAGAGCTCAAATCAAGATTTTTTGCAAACCTTTCGCACGAGTTCAGAACTCCTCTTATGCTTATAAAAGGTCCGCTTGAACAATTAAAAACAGGAGGGAACAACGACGATTATTCTGAAAGCATTGATATGATTGAAAGAAATAGCAATCGGCTTAAAGACCTTATCGATCAGCTTCTTGAACTGTCGCAGCTGGAAAAGACGACAGTTTCCTTAAAAGCAAAACAAGAAAATATCGTTAACATTTTGAAAGGGCTTGTATCTTCGTTTGAATCGTTAACTAAACAAAAGAGTATTTCGTTAAAATTGGAAAGCAATTCAGATTCTATAGTTTGCTGGGTCGACACAGACAAATTTGAAAAGATTATTAATAACCTTCTCTCAAACGCTGTTAAATTTACTCCACATGGGGGAGGAATCAGTGTTGGTTTACGACAAATAATACAGGAGGGGAAACAAATTGCTGAGATAAAAATATCGGATAGCGGAATCGGGATTCCCAAAGATAAACTCGAAAAGATTTTCGATCGATTTTTCCAGGTTGATGATTCAACACTACGTACTTACGGTGGCTCAGGTATTGGGTTGGCTTTGGTTAAAGAGTTTGTCGATTTACATAAATGGAAAATCTTTGTTGAAAGTGAATCTAAGAAGGGAACTGAATTTGTATTGCACATACCGATGCAGGGTGATTATCTGAATGAAGATGAAAAAGTAAAAATTGAATCGGGGGAAAATTTTAAAGACAGAGAAATTAGCAAAACGAAAAACGCACAATTTATTCGTCCGGTAAACGGGGATTACGAACAAACCGGGACGGATGATTCAGGTAATAAGCCCTCAGTCTTAATTGTGGATGACTCTGATGATGTAAGAGAATATTTATCGAATCTGCTTAAAAATAATTATACAATTTCAGAAGCAGCAAATGGCGAGGAAGGAATTAAGGAAGCAGCAGCCTCATTACCCGACTTAATAATAAGTGATATCATGATGCCATCGATGGATGGAATAGAGTTTTGCGGCAGAATTAAATCAGAGTGGCAAACAAGCGACATACCTGTAATCCTTCTTACAGCTAAAGCATCATCTGAAAGTAAAATTGAAGGCTTGGAAACGGGAGCCGATGATTATCTTACCAAACCTTTTGATTCAAGAGAGTTGTTTACCCGGATTAAAAATCTTCTCGAACAGAGGAAACGATTAAGAGAAAAATACAGTAAAGATATTGACATCTTAAGCAAAACCAATGGGCTTAGTGATGCGGATGATGAATTCATTAAGAAGACTTTAGAATTAATAGAAAAAAATCTCGATAAAACTAATTTTGGTACAGAACAATTAGCAAAGGATTTATTTGTAAGCCGTACACAGCTTCACAGGAAGATTCTAGCAATAACGGGACAGGCTCCCGGTGAATTTGTAAGACTAACGAAGCTTAAACACGCAGCGAAATTACTCATTGGGGGAAAATTATCTGTAACGCAAATTGCGTACGAAATTGGTTTTTCAAGTCCGTCACAATTTACAAGAGCATTTACGAAACAATTTAATTGCCTTCCTTCAGAATATTCCTCAAAAATTAATAGATAAAATATCTGCCCAATTCAATTTTTGCCATTTTGAAACAAAATAGCAAAATGTTGTAACAAATAAGATAGACGACATCTTCTCAGGACTCTACATTTGTATTATAAATAATCCTTCAAAGAAATTTTAATTAATGGAAAAGAAAAAAAACGTGGAAAGCACGATTGAACAAATACAAAAACGGGAAAAAAGGGTTACCAGTCTGATAATTGTGATTGCTGTTTTCATCGGAATACTGATAACCTTTCTGTTCACTGGAATACTGGAGTTATTTTTTAAGTAAATGATAGGCAATACCAAATGATTTTTCATTGTTAAAAAAAGTATGATAAAGAAATCTCACATTATTATTAACTAAAAACAGGAGTAATATTTATGAAAACATTCATTTCTATTCTTATTGTGATTCTCTTTTCTTTCGGATCTTTAAATGCACAAAGTAAAATGGCACTTGGTGCCGGGCTTGTTGTTTCTTTGCCTATGGGAAGCTTTGGAGACGCAGCAAATTTAGGTATTGGTGGTACGGCTGCTTTTGAATTAGAGCTTATGCCCCAACTCACCGGTGTTGGTCAAATCGGATATATATCCTATGGTACTAAATCGGATTATGTTAGTTTCAGTACAGTGCCGGTACTTTTAGGAGTAAAATATTTCTTTATGCCTACAGGTGGTTTTTATGGTATCGGTCAGTTAGGGCTTAACTTTTTTTCTACAAGTACGGAAACTCCCTCTATCAATGTAGCCGGATTTAGTTTCGGTGGTGGTTCTTACAGTGCGAGTTCTTCTGAATTTACTTTTGCCTTAGGTGCCGGTTACGAATTGCCAGTAAGCCCGAAGTTTTCTTTAGACTTCAGCGGCACGTTTCAACTCATAAGCAATTTTACAAACATCCAGTTTCGTGCGGGCGGTAAAATGGGAATATAAACAAAGAGAGTTAATATGAAATCACTAATAATATTATTAACGGCTTTTCTCCTTTTCTCATTTTCATCTTTTACTTCTGCACAATTTGATATTGGGGAGAAAATAAAAAAGAAGATTGAAAAAAAAGCCGAAGGAGAAGTAGATAAGACCATTGATAAAGGTATTGATGAAACTGTAGATGCTGTTAAAAAAGGCGGTAAAGAAGAAGATAGAGAAAAAGATACTACTGATAAAGATAAGAAAGTAGAAAACTCTGGTAGTGAGTCTGATGTACAACAATTTTCAGATGAACAAGGAGAACGTGAGGAATTAAAAATCTGGTCTAAGTATGATTTTGTTGCCGGTGATAAAGTAATTTTTGAAGATGACCTGATGGGAGAAGAAAGCGGTGAATTCCCTTCCCGCTGGGATTTAACGAGTGGTTCGGCTCAAAATGCTTCTTTGGGTAATGATAATGTAATTCAATTTGTTCACACTAATACAATCGTTCTTCCGTTAATGGATAAGAAGGATTTTCTGCCCGATGTTTTTACTATAGAATTTGACGTATTCTTTGAAGGACTGGCAACCAAAAGAACCGAACAATATCAATTAAGATTTTTTGATGGTAAAAGTCCCACCGCTCGTGGTAACAAAAAAAATAGAGTTATAGAAATTTCCTGGGACAAAGTTATGATGGGAAATTTTGGAGGGGATATATCGGGTTTTAAAGAAGAAGGAAAAGCCTGGCAGGCAAAATGGAAACATATAGCCGTCTCTTTTAATGTAAGATCGCTGAAACTCTATATGGATCAGGAAAGAATCCTGAATGTTCCCCGAGTTGGATTCAAACCATCAATGTTTTCAATTGGTGGACAGTTTGATGAACGCTATATAAAAATATGTGCAATTAAAGACATTAGAGTAAATGAAGGTGGTAAAAAATTATATGATAGGATTGTTTCCGAAGGTAAATTTATAACACATGGAATTTTATTTGAGGTTAATAAAGCAAACATTACAGGTGAATCAATGGGGACAATAAACGAAATTGTCAGGCTGTTAAAAGAACACCCCGATTTGAACTTCAGCATTGAAGGACATACCGATAATGACGGTGATGAATCTTTTAACCAAAAATTATCTGAGGATCGTGCGATGGCAGTTAAAGCTGTTCTCGTTGAATCAGGAATTGATCCGTCACGATTGGAAACCAAAGGCTGGGGTGAAACCAAACCTCTTAACAGCAACTCAACACCTGAAGAAAAAGCAAACAATAGACGGGTTGAGTTTATTAAGATTTAAATTTTTTGTAAAGGGTTCCATAAAAAGATTCTATACAGAAAATGATACTAGTTAAATAAGAGAAATCATATTTAATGAAGTGAATTTAATATCGGGAATATCAAAGACAGTTATTTTTATATAATAACAGCAGGAATTTATAGAGCAGAAAAAATGGTTTCAGCTAAATAACTCATGCAAGAGAAATGTAAACATATCTTTCACTATCAACAGGAGGAATATTATGAGTTCTGCAATACGTATTTGCACATTGATAATAATAAGTATGATGCTGAATTCAGTTTTGTTGCGGGCACAAATAAGCATTTCGGGTAATGATATTCTTGCTCTAAAGGGGACTTCGCGTAGCGTCCTTGTTTCGGATTCCACCGCAATAATGGTATCTATTGGGCCAGGTGGTACGGCTCAAGTGTGGGACTATAGGAGTTTAAATACGGATACATATATCTCCGGTGCACTTGAATATCAGGATCCAGTAGATGGCTATCGGGCTGATCAGTTCCCCACAGCGAATTTCCGATTTCGATTATCAGCAACTATAGAAGGTGGCACATATATTCTGGATAATTATTGGAATGTAACCTCGAATCAGCTTATAACACTTGGAGATGCTAGTAGCTTTGGTGGTTTTCAATCTATCAATTTTACTCAGGACGATATAGCTCCATTACCAATTACAATAGGTACCAGTTGGCTAACATCATCAAGCGACACTAGTGAGTCCATTGGTTTTGTAACAATCACAGTGGATTCAAATTGGAACTCGGTAGATGCCTCCGGTACACTGCGCTTACCTACAGGTGATTTTGATTGTTTACGTTTGCGTGAAATGAGTAAAAGGATCACAGTTACTTCATTTAATGATATACCCTTTAGTTCAGATACCACTGAAACAGTCTCCTATACATGGCTTTCAAAAGCCCATCTCCAAACGTTCAGTGTTGATAGTATAGATGGTGGTATGGGTGAAGTGAGTCAAATAATTTCGGGGGAAACAAGCACAGCAGTAGTTGGTTCTAATAATCAGCCAAAGGGCTTTGCACTTGAACAAAATTATCCTAATCCATTTAATCCAACATCAACTATTAGATACTCAATACCAAAACAATCTTTTGTAACACTGAAAGTTTATAACATTCTTGGGCAGGAAGTTGCAACATTGGTGAATGCGGTAAGAAAGGCAGGAAGTTACAGTATAGTTTTTAATGCTTCAACTATACCAAGTGGTGTTTATGTCTATACACTTGCAACTGATGAATTTATCTCAACAAAGAAAATGACTTTGATAAAATAGAAGATTAATTCTGCTCTTCCTCCAGTACTATTAAGTTAAACGATCAGTACTTCAATTTACACACACTTGATTTTTAATTTAAGTCCACTTAAGTTTCTCTCTTAAATTTACTTAAAATATGCAGAATATATCAAAAGAGGACTACTTAAGCACTATTTATAAGTATCGTGATACAGACGGTACAATAAAAGCGAACAAAATTGCTGATAAACTTTCTATTTCGAATGCTGCTGTAACAGACATGGTAAAAAAGCTTGCCAAAGACGGTTACATCAATTATGAAAAATATAAAGGAATAAATTTAACCGGCGATGGCGAAGAATATGCAAAAAGCATGGTAAGAAGACACCGGATATGGGAATTGTTTTTACACCAGGTTGTTGGAATGCCTTGGGACAAAGTTCACGACGAAGCTAACCGCCTTGAACATTCTGCTTCAGATGAATTGATAAGTAGAATAGAAGAGATGCTCGACTTTCCGGAATTCGATCCGCACGGGGATCCTATACCTGCAAAAGATGGTTCTATACCGAAACAAAAAAAATCAATTCCATTGATAAAACTTCAAAAAGATATAACCGGAATAGTAACAAGAGTAAACGATTTTGATAGTGATTTCCTGAAATACATTTCTAAAATAGGAATTGATCTCAATAAAAAAATTTTAGTGAAAAACATTTTCGATTTTGACAAATCAATGCTTATAAATATAGATGATAAAGAAATAATTATAAGCAGCACCATTGCATCAAATATTTTTGTTGAAGAAGAAAAAACCAAACTATAGTAGAATAATTTTTTAGCAAGTTATCACATACTAACAAAGTGGATAATAAAAACAAGAATGTTCTATGAACGACGACCAGACGGCCTTAAATAAATCTTTGTCGGAGGTTCATTCTTCAGTAGAAGTGAATCATACTTCAAAGTTCTGGAAAAGACTTTTTTATTTTACCGGACCTGCATTCATGGTTTCTGTCGGTTATATGGATCCGGGTAACTGGGCGACCGATTTAGCTGGTGGAGCGCAGTTCGGTTATAAATTAATCTGGGTAATTCTTCTCGCCAATCTAATGGCTATTCTTTTTCAGTCTCTTTCTGCAAGACTAGGAATTGTTGCCGGAAGAGATCTTGCGCAGGCTTGCAGAGATCATTACTCCAAGCCAATGAATTATATTTTATGGATTATATGTGAAATTGCAATTGCAGCATGTGATCTTGCGGAGGTTATCGGTTCTGCTGTCGGGCTTTATCTTTTATTTGGAATTCCATTATTGTGGGGAGTTGTAATTACTGCTTTCGATGTTTTGATATTAATGCTTTTACTTTCTTTTGGGATAAGAAAGATGGAAGCCTTTATACTTGCACTTGTTGCAACAATAGGCATCTGCTTTGCATTTGAAGTGTTCCTATCCAAACCGGACTTTGCGGAAATATCCACTGGTTTTATTCCAACAGCATTGAATGGAAACGCATTATTTATTGCACTTGGAATCATCGGGGCAACAGTGATGCCGCATAATCTTTATTTGCATTCTGCACTTGTTCAATCCAGGAATGTTAAAAGAACTCCCAAAGGATTAAAGGATGCAAACAAGTTTAATCTTATCGATTCTGTTGTTGCATTGAATGCAGCATTTTTTGTTAATGCGGCAATACTTGTTCTTGCCGCTGCAGTTTTCTTTACAACAGGTAATTCGGGTGTGGCTTCTATTATAGATGCACATGCTTTACTTGCGCCGCTTTTAGGAAATAAGTTTGCTCCGATTGCATTTGGTGTTGCTTTACTTGCTGCAGGACAGTCCTCTACTATCACAGGAACATTTGCCGGACAAATTGTAATGGAAGGATTTGTCGGTTTAAAAATGCGTCCCTGGTTAAGAAGAATTATCACTCGTTTAATTGCGATTATCCCGACAGTTATTGTAATAAAAATATCAGGGGATAAATCTGTTGATTCGTTACTGGTACTTTCTCAGGTTATTCTCTCTCTTCAACTGCCTTTTGCACTTGTGCCGTTGCTCCATTTTACTTCCAGCAAAATAAAAATGAAAGAGTTCGCATCTAAATATCTTGTCAGAATACTTGCATGGCTTTCGGCAGGCTTTATTATTGTATTAAATTTAAAGTTGGTTTATGATTTTATAACTGAAAATATTTCAGCAACCGGGTTAGAAGGAATAATAATTAAGTTTTTGTTGATTCCGGTTGTTGTTTTTCTTATTCTGCTTTTGTTGTGGATTACTGTTGAACCATACTTCAAGAAAGAAAGATTGGAGAGATTCGAAGAGTTATTCATAAAAAAACCATTAGCTTATGCTAGAAAAATACCGGCTACTATGAATAAACCTGACATTTATAAGAAAATATGTATTGCTCTGGAAGGCAAAGCCGAGAGAGACGAACAAATTATAAAGGGAGCTTTGCCCTTCTTAAAAACATCTTCTGCAAAGATCTACCTTATCCATTGTGTTGAGACAGTAACAGGGAGATTTATAGGCGACCTTGTTGCAGATGAGAGTGCAAAAGAAATGACAGCTTACGTTAATAATTTTGCCGAAAAACTAAACAAAGATGATTTTGTTACACAAACAATAATTGGGGGCGGTGAACCCGAAGATGAAATAGCGAGGATTTGTAAACAGGAGGAAATTGAATTACTAATAGTCGGCAGCCATGGTCACAAATTGCTGAGCGATATTATTCACGGTTCAACTGCCAATGAAGTTCGTCACCGTGTAAGAATACCTGTTCTTGCTATTCCTGTGGAAGTATAAATTTAATTATGAAAAGAATACTATTACCTATTGTTTCATTTATCCTTCTTACAAACTTAGTATCAGCTCAAAGTGTTAGCCTTCAATATGATACATCATCCGTTCAGGCAAAATACTCTGTAAAGGTGCTTCGGCAAGCTCTTATTGAAAAGGGATACTCAATACAAAAGAATAAAGCTGATTATTCAATTTCAATTATAATAGGTTCTCAAAATTTAAAAGCTGAAGAATATACTTTACTGCCTGAAGGAAAAAAGATCACAATAACCGGAGGTGATGGAACAGGGATTATTTACGGTTCACTTTCACTTGCCGAAGATCTTCGTAACGGTATTACTCTATCAAATGTTCGGGAAAGAAGTGAATCTCCCAATTTACATTTCCGCGCAATAAAGTTCGATCTTCCTTGGGATACTTATAGACACAGCTATTCGCTTTACCAGCACCAGGAAACTTGTAGGGATCTTAATTTCTGGGAAGCATTTCTTGATATGATGGCAGAGAATAGATTTAATGCTCTTACATTATGGAATCTCCATCCTTATACATTTTTGATTAAACCGAAGAACTTTCCTGAAGCAAGTCCATGGAATGATAAAGAAATGAACGAATGGAGGAAGTTGTTTCATGGAATTTTCAGAATGGCAAAAGAGCGCGGCATCGATACCTACATCATGCCGTTCAATATATTTGTAACACCTGAGTTTTCGAAAGCTCATAATGTAGAAATGAATAACCTCGATCACTACCATTATGTTGATGCAGATACATCTGAAATTATAAAACGATATACTCGTGAATGCGTTACCCAAATGCTTAATGAGTATCCGGATCTTACCGGGATCGGTCTTACACTGGGAGAAGGAATGGGAGGAATGACTCCGCAGCAGCGCGAGGATTGGATAAAGGAAACAATCATTGAAGGGATGAGTCTCGCAAACCGGAAATCAAAATTAATTCATAGAATTCCTTTTTCAGGCAATACAGGATCTTTGGGTGCAACCAGCATTGAAATGGAACAGCTTACCCGTAAAGCAATAGAAGACGAAGCAGCAATGGATTGTTTTGAAGGTCCTGTGTGGGCAAGTCTTAAATTTAATTGGTCGCACGGTCATTCTACTTCAAAGCTTATAAAAGTACATGGCGGAAAGATATATGGAACATATTGGAACCCCGAACCGGAAAACTACAAGATAATATGGACTGTTCGTAATGAAGATTTCTTTTGCCTGCGATGGGGAGTTGCAGATTTCATTCGCCAGCATATTGCGGATAATACTCCCGACTATGTTGGAGGTTACTTTATAGGATCTGAAACTTACATCCCTGCGAAAGATTATTTTACCAAGCCGGGCTTTTCAGTTGATTGGAAATATGCTTTTCAGCGCCAATGGTTATTCTATAAACTGTGGGGAAGATTACTATATAATCCTTCTACACCGAACAGTATATTCAAAGCTGAATTTATCAGGCGTTATGGAAAAGGAGCCGATCTACTTTTTGATGCATACGCACTCGCAGGTAAAACTCCATTGCGGTTGGCTTCTTCATTCGATTGCACATGGGATTTTACTCTCTACAGCGAAGGATTTATGGCTCTCAATCCGGAAACAAAAAGAGTAGAATATATCTCTGTTGACAGGCAAATTAATCAGCCGCCTCTTGATACTGACTATGTGTCCATTGCGGAGTATGTAGAGATAATTTCATCAGGAGGTTCCTTTGAGAAAAATAAAATTACTCCACCGGATTTAGCCGCTATGCTTGAAAGGGATTGTAACAAAGCTCTTGAATTGGTAAAAACCATTAATGTTGCCGGAAATGATCCTCTTATGTTTGAAGTTTCTGATGTAAAGGTGTGGGCAAATTTAGGATTATTTTTTGCCGAGAAACTAAAAGGAGCTGTTGCGCTGCAAACATATCGTATAAATGGCGGCGAAGAAAATAAACAAAATTCGGTGAAACATTTGGAAAAAGCTCTGCAATTCTGGGATGAGGTTATCAGCATAACCAGCCCGATTTATAACGACATGCCTCTGGTACATTACAGCTCACAAGATGATAAATCATGGAAAGAGAATGATCATCTTCGTTTCCATTGGAGACTATTGAGGGAAGACGTCGCTAAGGATATAGATATTGCTATGAACGCAACAGTAAATGGTGTTAAATGAACGAAACTAATAACATTGATAAAAAAACACTTTCAATTTGGAGATTTCATCTGCAGGATGAAATTGACGCAGCATTTCTTTACAGAACTCTCGCCTCTTTAATTACCGATTCTAAGAAGAATAAAATTTATTCGCAGCTTGCTGAAATTGAAGATAAGCATGTAGCAATCTGGAGAGAACAGTTAGAAAAATTTAATGAAAAAGTTAGTTCTCATGAACCATCGACCAAAGCAAAATTCGTTTCATGGTATTCAAAAAAATTTGGTCCCGCTTTATTAACAAGGATGATGTTAAAGGAAGAAGCTACTGAAGTAAAAGCTTACCTTGGACTTTATAATTCTACGGAGCTTGAATCGACAAAATCAATTGCATTGAAGTTAGCCCGCGATTCCGCACAACATGCAAACAAATTAATGATTACAGATGGAGTTTCCGAAGAACCATGGCACAGTTCGGAATCCGGAGGAATGCTTAGAAATGTTGTATATGGTTTTAATGATGGCTTAACTGCAAACTTCGGATTAATTGCCGGAATGATTGGTGCAACTGCAGCTCCGCACATTATTTTAATGACAGGTTTAGCGGGAATGATAGCCGATTCTTTATCAATGGGCTCTTCCGGGTATTTAGCGGCAATAAGTGAAAAAGAAGTATTTGATCATGAAAAAATGATGGAAGCCGAAGAGATAAAACTAATGCCGGAACTTGAAACCGAAGAACTTGCATTAATTTATGAATCTAAGGGAATGGAAACTAATGAGGCACATAGATTAGCCGTAGAAGCAATGAAAAATCCCGAGCAGGTTTTGGAAGATAAAGTCCGCGAAGAACTTGGAATTGTTGATAGTCTGCAAAGCCCTTTCAAGGAGGGCTGGATAACAGGAACCGCTACTGCAATCGGGGCGTTAATTCCGGTATTTCCTTTTTTCTTTTTCAGCGGGAGCTATGCAATCTGGACTTCTTTTCTAATTTCAATGCTTGCTCACTTCGGTGTCGGTGCTGCAAGAAGTTTCTTTACAGGAAGAGGAATTTTTAGAAGCGGTTTCGATATGTTTGTTGTTGGTTTCGGTGTTGCTGCAGTCGGTTATTTAATCGGGGAATTAATACTAAAGTTTTTATAATCGTTCTAAATTAAACTCGACCCAATTTTTTTATAAACATTCACTCCTGACTAAAGAGACTGTTGCAGAACAGTTTATTGCAGTTGACTTTAGTCAACTGCTCTAACAATAAAAGTTTTTTCGGCTTTAGCCACATTAATTACTCAAATAATGCGACTAAAGTCGGGTAGTTGGCTCTTAAATAAACCAGCTGACTAAAGTCAAATAGATTTAGAATTTCAAGTTGCGCAACAGAACCTTTATTCAGGTGAATAAAAGATATTATAGTTAAACATAACCGTTTTAACGGTTTTAAAATGATAAATCCCGGAAGTATTTTTAAGAACAAATTTTTTTATTACTCCCATCTTAGATAATTTACACTTCTTTCTTTTTTAACAAAAGATTTTATGAGCAGAGAAAATTTCAAAGCATATTTTGCATGGATAACAATTTGTATTGTTTGGGGAACAACATACCTTGCAATAAAGATTGGAGTAAAAGATCTCCCGCCAATGCTTTTTGCCGGTTTTAGATGGACAATAGCCGGATTAATATTTCTTATTTTTCTTAAGAGCAGGGGACAAAAGTTACCGGCTAAAAAAGATTTAATACCTCTTGCAATTGTAGGAATTGCTTTACTAGGAATTGGAAATGGTCTTGTCGTTGTTGGCGAACAATGGATTAGTAGTGGACTGGCAGCTTTATTAATTACAACAACACCTTTCTGGTTTGTTATTATTGGAGCATTTCTTCCCAACAGGTCGAAAATAAATTTTCTCATTATTACAGGTTTAGTTCTTGGATTGATGGGAGTCGTATTAATTTTCGGCAGTCATTTGGAAGAATTACTGAACAGATCTTACCTGCTTGGAGCTTTGTGTATTATGGGTGCAGTTATTGCATGGGCTCTCGGTTCAGTTTATTCAAAGTATAAGAAAATAAATTTGCATCCTCTTATGAGTGCATCAGTTCAAATGATTATTGCCGGAACTGTACTAATTGTGTTGGGTCTTTTTCTCGGAGAAGCTTCGGAATTCCATCTTGCTGGAAACGGGTTATGGGCTTTTGTTTATCTCACATTAGTCGGTTCTATTTTTGGATATGGCTCTTACATTTATGCTATTTCACATTTGCCATTATCGTTGGTATCAACTTATGCTTACATAAATCCTATTATTGCATTATTTCTTGGTTGGCTGATTCTCGATGAAAGATTAGATATGATAATATTAATTTCCGCAGTAATTATAATTGTAGGAGTTTTGCTTGTAAAACGGGGATCTAAAATAGAGAATGTGCTGCCACGCTCCGGGGATTCTGTTAAATCATCTTAAAAATTTAACTTTCCCTGCATAGTTTTAATCATTATTTTCTAATCCGTTTTTGATTTAATTAATAATAATAAAAATGTACAAAGTAATTTCATTCTATAAATATGTTGATGTTGAAGATCCCGAATCCTTTGCAAAAGAGCATTTGGATTGGTGTATTTCTAATGGATTAAAAGGGAAAGTTTATGTTGCAAAAGAAGGAATTAACGGATCGATATTCGGAACTAAAGAAAAGATAGAACTATATAAATCTGAATTAAAAAAATATAAAATCTTTGAAGATATCTGGTTCAAAGAAACTGAAACAGAGGAAATTGCTTACCATAAAATGCATGTAAGAGTTAAAGATGAGGTAGTAAATTCCGGGTTAAAAGAGGTTGATCCGCGCAACGGCGGTAAAAGATTAGCTCCAGAGGAGTTATTGAAACTCTACGAAGAAGGAACAGATTTTGTTATCGTAGATGCCAGGAACTGGTATGAAAGCAGGATAGGAAAATTTAAGGATGCAGTTACTCCCGGTATTACTCATTTCAGGGAGTGGCCAAAAGTGGTAGAATCACTAAAAGATTATAAAGACAAAACTATAGTTACTTATTGTACCGGCGGAATAAGATGTGAGAAAGCTTCTGCGTACATGATCAAAGAAGGATTCAAAAATGTTTACCAGCTGGATGGCGGAATACTTAATTTCATAAATAAATATCCCGATACTTACTGGCAGGGAAATATGTTTGTCTTTGATAATAGGTATGTAATAGATCCGAATACTAAAGAAGAATTAAAATATACAGCAGAGTGCGAGTTCTGTGGAAAACCGACTTCATACTATATTAATTGTCATAATCAGGATTGTGATAGAATTATGATTGTCTGCCACGATTGTAAAGTAGATAACGATTATTGTTGTAGTGACGAATGCAGAAATGCTGAAAATAAACGGGATAAATATTACGGCTGAGTTTCAGAATTCATTTCATCATGGTGGAATATTAGAACATTAAAAAAATTATTTATTGTCTTTAGCTTTCTTATCATAGCTATTCCCGTAAATGCGCAAATAGTTTTTGAGCCATTGCACAGGGATATTTATTCTTTTTTAGAAAGATTGAGTGATAAGGGGGTTATAGAAATAGAGAATGTTGTTAAGCCATTATCAAGAAAATACATCGCCGGAAAAATAATTGAAGCCGAAAGTAAACCAGGTATGCTCAATAATCTTGAAAAGAAAGAACTGGAATTTTTCAGAAAAGATTATTACTTCGAGATTGACGGTTTTAGTAAAGGGAGTCAGGATAAAACTAATATAAGTGATTTTGATAAAGATCCAGGCGGTAGAATAAGGGCATTTTCTTATAGTGATAAAATTTTAAAATTGAATGCGGATCCTATAATTGGATATCAAATGAGCTTTCCCGGGAAGGATAGAAACATCCATTCTTGGATGGGTATATATTCATACGGATATCTTTCAAATAACATCGGTATTAGTATGGATTTCAGATCCCATAGTGAAAGCGGAACATATTATGACGCTGTTAAAAAATTCACCCCTGAAACAGGTGTTATTGCAAGAGAAAGTGGCGGCGCAATTGATTATACCGAAGTAAGATCTTCATTATCTATAGATTGGGACTGGGGCAATTTTGTAGTTGCAAAAGACTTTATAGAATATGGTTATGCA
The DNA here is from genome assembly GCA_963727535.1 of uncultured Ignavibacteria bacterium. Classification (GTDB taxonomy): domain Bacteria; phylum Bacteroidota; class Ignavibacteria; order Ignavibacteriales; family Ignavibacteriaceae; genus RBG-16-34-14. The sequence continues at coordinate 24,326 of CAVSGR010000006.1, read as the reverse complement.
AAAAGTGGAAATCTTGTTCTTTCAAATAAAGCCCCTTCTTTTCCATTTGTTAGGCTTCAGATAAATCCGGTCAAATGGCTGAACTTTTATTATTTTCATGCGTTTCTTAACTCGAACGTTATCGATTCTGAAAAGGTCGCGCAATATAAAAGAGACATCTATATTAATAAATATTTCGCATGGCATTCGCTTGTAGTTACGCCTTTAAAAGGTCTGGATATCTCCGTAGGAGAGTCTGTTATTTATAGCGATAAACTCGAGCTTGTTTATTTGATGCCTTTCCTCTTTTATTATTATGCAGACGATTTTTTAAGCAACAGGCGCGACAAGCCGGGTGATGCTAATCAGCAGATTTTTTTCTCGGTCAGTTCAAGAGATCATATTAAGAACACTCACCTTTATGCAACTCTTTTTATAGATGAATTAACACTCAGAGGGATTGGCGGGACTTTATTTGTTGACGGTCAAACTCTTACAAATGCTTTTTCCGATACAAGTTCAAGGACACAATTGGGATATACTGTCGGTTTGTCCACGGTGGATATGCCGATCGATAATTTAACATTAACTTTAGAATACACCAGGATAAATCCGTTTGTTTACGGGCATCATGATCCGGCTCAAACTTACACAAGTTCCTCTTATCTCCTAGGACACTGGATGGGACAAAACGCTGATCTTGTATATTTAGAATTTAACTACAGGTTTTTGAGAGGTCTGCAAGCAAGTATCTGGGGAGAGTATGTGCGCAAGGGAAGCTCTGATTACAGCGAACAATATGGCACTCATCAGCCGGAGTTTTTATTCGGGTTAAAAAATTATTATACATATTTAGGCCTGGATATAAAATATGAATTTATCCACGATCTTAATTTTGAAGCAAAATTAAAAATTAACATGACCTCGAACGAACAGGAAGACGGTTCGTTCGAAGACAACCAGCTAAATGAATTCTCTATTGGAGCTTATTACGGGTTATAGAAATCTTTTACTTTTTCCAGTCATCCAGCAGCTTTTTCATATTGTCAAAATCAAAAGGAGCATTTTCCATTTTTGATCCATAATCGATTGCTTTTTCCATTACTGCAATAGCTTCATCTTTTTTATTCATCTTTGCAAGATACTGTGCTTTAATTCGCTGGTTCCAATAATTTTCATTTATAAGTCCGGAAGCCTGAACCCACTTAAATCCTTCTTCAAGATTAACATTATTTTGCAGACAATAAGTCGCAGCGGAGTTAAGCTGTCCCCAGTCTAAAACGTTCCTTGCATTTTGAAGCACAAGTTCCTGTGTGTTCACTTCCACATTAAAAGAAACTTTCAGCTTTTCCCAGATTAAATTAACATTTGCAGAATTCTCTGTCATATCTGTAATAGTGAACATCATTCTTTCCATGAAAGGATTTTCAACTGGTTTTACTTTTATTCTTAAAGCATCTTTCTTTGGATCATAATTCATCGGGTCATCGACTTTTGTATCGCTGCTGAAAATAATTTCCCATTCATCCATAGATGGAATAATGTGCAAGCCGTAAGTTCCGGCAGGCAGTTCATTCCCATTTACTTTTACCGGGTCACTGAATGTAATTGATGTTACTTCGTTGGCGCCGACTCTCCAAACCTCGCCGTAAGGAACCAATTCTCCCCATATCTTTCTTCCTTTAACTCCGGGTGAACTATAATCAACTGTAATTTTCGTAATGCCTGCAAATTGGGAAACAGTTGCATCAGGACTCGGACGAGGCGTTCTGAAACCCTGTGCATTAACAAAAGAACAAAAAGTAACAAAGGTAATTATTATAGAGAAATATTTACGCATAACTTTTCCTTTCAAGCTTTTATTGTAATCTTAATTTCTTAATTGAATGGCTTAATAGTTGTCAAGTTACCTAATGATGGTCAATAATTCAATTTTGCAATGATGGAAAATTCTCAAATAAAGCTAGATAAAGCCGTTACTTATACCTGGTTCGATGAAATAAAAAGATGGCTTCCTTCTGCTATTATGCTTCCTTTGATGATATGGCTGGTTTTAAACAGGGGAAATTATACATTTATAGACAATGCTGATCTGGTAATCCACGAAGCAGGGCATTTCTTTTTTACATTCTTCGGAAAATTTATTTATACAGCAGGCGGCAGCTTAATGCAGGTTATTCTTCCATCGATAATTGGTTGGTATTTTTTAAGTAAGCGCTATAAAACAGGTGTACAGGTTTCTCTTTTGTGGCTTGGACAGAATTTAATTAATGTAAGTGTTTATGCTGCCGATGCACGGGCACAAATGCTTCCCCTTCTTGGCGGTAATAAAGTTTACCACGACTGGCATTACCTCCTTGGTGAACTCGACATTCTTCAGTACGATACAGAAGTCGGTTATGTCATATTCGGTTCTGCAATTTTAATCTTTACCATATCTCTCTTATTACCTCTTATTATTCGCAACTAATTATTAATTTTACAGCAAATAAATTTTGGACTCATGAAAAAATATTTTTTATTTGTATTGATATATACAGTTGCATCATTTGCACAGGATAATCAGGTTAAAACTTATTATCCCAACGGTAAAGTTGAATCCGAAATAACATTTAAGGATACAATCAGGGAGGGCGAAGCAAAATTTTATTATGAAGACGGCACTATAAAAGAAGAAAGACTTTATGTTAACGGAAAAGTTGCGGGTCTTGTTAAAGTTTATTACCCGAACGGAAAATTAAAAGAACTAATAAATATAGAAGATGGAAAGAGAGAAGGTCCCACTTCCCTTTTTGATGAAGAGGGGAAATACGTTAAAGACATAATGTTCGAAAACGGGATACAGGTTGTTGAAAAAGAAAATCCTTATGTAACTAAAGAGTCCTCAAAAGAAATAACAGGGAATAAAAATGAACAACAGGTAGTTGCCAGTGTTATTAAGAACGTAAAAAAGCAGAATTATGAACTACCTCCTCCACAGGAAAAAGAAGATATGGGAGATGATCCTGCAATTTACAGAACTGTAGAAGTTATGCCGGAGCCTGTCGGGGGTTATGAAGCAATTAAGAAGAAACTAATATATCCTGAACTGGCAAAAGAAAATGGAATCCAGGGAACAGTGGAAGTGCTGATAACCGTCGATGAATTTGGTGAAGTTACAAGCGCAGAAGTTACAAAAGGTATCGGGTATGGATGTGATGAAACTGCAAGAATTGCTGTTTACTATACAAAGTTTAAACCGGGGCTGCAAAGAGGGAAACCTGTTAAAGTGCAGATGACAGTTCCAATCGAATTTAAAATTTTTGACCGTCCCGGGGAAAAGTAATACATTACACACACGCTGTCATACTGAGCTTGCCTGCCTGCCGGTAGGCAGGTCGAAGTATGAATACGTTAAAAGCACTGTCATTCTGAGTGTTTACCCGCCGACTTGTCCGCCGACCTGTCCACCGTAGCCTTGGCGAAGGTGGAAGCTTTAGCGAAGGTGGAAGCTTTAGTGAAGGGTAGCGAAAAGTTCTTGTCATCCTGAGCGGAGTCGAAGGATGAATGTTACTGGCTGTCATTCTGAGCGCAGCGAAGAATCTCCTTTAGATTCTTCAGTCATCCCGCCTATTGCGGGATTCCTTCAGAATGACTAATTAATCCCAAATCTGAAAGTCCGCAAAATATTTATCAGCTCTTTTTCTCCTTTCGGAACCACAACAGTATAATTTGGGAATTCTAGTTTGTCACCCTGAACTTGTTTCAGGGTCTTAAACTTATCTAAGATGCTGAAACCAGTTCAGCATAACTACACGTTAACTTTAAACCTGAAAGCGCCCAAGACATTTATCAACTCCTTCTCTTCCTTAGGTACTACAACAGAATAATTTGGGAATTCTAGTTTGTCACCCTGAACTCGTTTCAGGGTCTTATGCTTATCTAAGATGCTGAAACCAGTTCGGCATGACTACACGTTAACTTTAAACCTGAAAGCTCCCAAGACATTTATCAACTCCGTCTCTTCTTTCGGTACTACAACAGAATAATTTGGGAATTCTAGTTTGTCACCCTGAACTCGTTTCAGGGTCTTATACTTATCTAAGATGCTGAAACCAGTTCAGCATGACTACACGTTAACTTTAAACCTGAAAGCTCCCAAGACATTTATCAACTCCGTCTCTTCTTTCGGTACTACAACAGAATAATTTGGGAATTCTAGTTTGTCACCCTGAACTTGATTCAGGGTCTTATACTTATTTAAGATGCTGGAAACCAGTTCAGCATAACTACACGTTAACTTTAAACCTGAAAGCTCCCAAGACATTTATCAACTCCGTCTCTTCTTTCGGTACTACAACAGAATAATTTGGGAATTCTAGTTTGTCACCCTGAACTCGTTTCAGGGTCTTATGCTTATCTAAGATGCTGAAACCAGTTCAGCATGACTACACGTTAACTTTAAACCTGAAAGCTCCCAAGACATTTATCAACTCCGTCTCTTCTTTCGGTACTACAACAGAATAATTTGGGAATTCTAGTTTGTCACCCTGAACTTGTTTCAGGGTCTTATACTTATCTAAGATGCTGAAACCAGTTCAGCATAACTACACGTTAACTTTAAACCTGAAAGCGCCCAAGACATTTATCAACTCCTTTCTCTTAGGGTTTATACACCGAAGGTATGCAAGCAAGCATTTTAACGGTTTATAATCCCAAATCTGAAATCCGCCAAAATACTTATCAACTCCTTCTCTTCCTCGGATATCACAACAGAATAATTAGGGAATTCATATCGCAGATGATACTCTTTTCTCAAAGAGTCAAAATATTTTCCCCTGTTTTCCTCGTTGAGAATTTTCCTCAGGTTAGCATCATCTTTTTTAATATCATAAATTTTCTTAAAAAGATTTTGTATCGATATTTCAATAGAACCCGTCTCTTTCAGTTCAATCACCGAATCATCTACCTTTACTTCGGGAACTTTAAAACTTTCTTTTTCATTTAAGAATTTGCATAGGGCAGAATATATCATTGTTGTGCCGTTTACTTTTCCTTCGTAAGAATAACCGGCTATATGAGGTGTTCCTATGTAAACCTTTTTAAGCAAATCAGAATTTAATTCAGGCTCATTTTCCCAGACATCAAGAATTACAGTGAAATTTTTCTTTTCAATTAATTTATTGAGTGCGCTATTATCAACAACACTTCCGCGTGAACTGTTTAAGAGGATACAATTATCTTTAAGTTTATTTAATCTTTCATAATCAAGCAGGTGATGTGTTTTATCTATTCCATCTTTATTCAGTGGAACATGCATAGTAATGATATCTGCTTCCAAAGCTTCATCGAGTTCCTTGTAAATATTATTGCCGGTTTTTCTTTTAAAGGCGGATCGTTAACTATTGTTTTCATACCTAATACATTTGCACAATGTGCAATTTTACTTCCCACGTTCCCGGCACCGATAATCCCGATTGAGAGATTATTAAACTTTAAACTCTTTTTCGTTAAAACATCGGCGAGAGCTGTAAAGACATATTCTTTAACTGCGTGTGCATTACATCCGGCGGCATCGGCAAAAGTGATGTTTTTTTCTTTTAAATATTCGAGATCGATATGATCTTTTCCAATTGTAGCTGTGCCGACAAACTTAACTTTGCTTCCATCAAGTAAATCTTTATTTACTTTTGTGATTGAACGTACGATCAATGCATCAGAATCTTTAACAGATTCGGGAGTAATTTTTCTTCCATGCAAAAGTTCAACTTCCCCGAATTGTGAGAAAGCCTCTTTCCCATAAGCGATATTTTCATCAACTGTTATTTTCATATTTTTAATTATACAAATTTTATTTTTAATAGCCCCGACATTTTCCCGAAGGGATGGCTTTGCCAATGTCGGGGTTTAATAAAGATTTGAATTCCGGGCTTTAGCCCAAATTATCTTGAATCGTGGCTAAAGCCAATTTTTTTATTATTTGTAGCCCACGACCTAAAGGTCGTGGCTATTCAAGTTATTTAATTGTTTTTTCAAATATTAAAATTTATTTTTCAAAACCTTATCATAAAAAATCTTCAGAATAAGAAGATGTAAATTATAAATAAATTCCTTTCACTTAAACAGGAGGAGTTTAGGATGCTAAGCAGATTACTCCAACCCGAAATCAGGTCTCTCTTAGACGGGAGAGACTTCAGCACCTTAAAAGAAGTTTTAAGTGATTGGTCGCCCACCGACGTTGCTGAATTAATTTCCGAATTACCCGAATCGGAACAGGCGCTGATCTTCAGAATTTTGCCGAGAGATCTTGCAGCAGATATTTTCGAGTATATAGATTTTGACCTGCAGGTAAGTTTGCTTAAAGGGCTTGGCAAAGAAGAAGTTGCCGCCATTCTGAACGAGATGTCACCGGACGACCGTACTGCTTTACTTGAAGATCTTCCAGGCTCTGCTGCAAGACAAATGATAACCCTGCTTTCTGGGGAAGAAAGAAAAATTGCCGTAACACTTTTAGGTTACCCGGAGGACAGTGTCGGTCGTTTGATGACGCCCGATTATGTTTCCGTAAAACCTGAATGGACGATAAATGATGTTCTTAATTATATAAGGCAGTATGGAAAAGACAGCGAAACCTTAAACATTATTTATGTTGTTGATGAAAAAGGAAAGCTGATAGACGACTTAAGGATAAGAGACATAATCTTAGCTTCAGCAGATACCAAAGTAAGCGATTTAATGAATGAGAATTTTGTAGCGCTTCACGTTACCGATGACCAGGAAAAAGCTGTCCAGGTTTTTAAAAAGTACGACCGTGTTGCTTTACCTGTTCTTGATTCTCTCGGGTTGCTTATCGGCATTGTAACAATCGATGACGTATTCGACGTTGCAGAAGAAGAAGCCACCGAAGATATACATAAAATTGGTGGTGTTGAAGCATTAGAAGAACCTTATGTTAATGTTCCATTGTTTCAAATGGTAAAGAAGAGAGCAGGCTGGCTGAGTATTCTTTTAGTCGGCGAAATGCTTACGACCACAGCAATGTCTTACTATGAAGGAGAGATAAGCAAAGCAGTTATCCTTGCATTGTTTCTGCCGCTTATAATTTCAAGCGGCGGCAACTCAGGTTCGCAGGCAGCTACTCTTGTTATCCGTGCTCTTTCACTTGGCGAGTTAAAACTAAGAGACTGGTGGTTTGTAATGAGGAGAGAGATTATATCGGGTGTGCTGCTCGGAGCCATACTGGGTGCAATCGGCTTCGTGAGAATAACAGTCTGGCAGGCTGTTGGTCACCCTTACGGCGATCATTGGGTTTTGTTAGGATTGACGGTTTCCTTTTCGTTGATCGGGGTTGTATTGTGGGGTACATTATCCGGGTCGATGCTTCCATTTATACTTAAGAAACTTGGGGCTGATCCGGCAACATCTTCTGCGCCGCTTGTTGCAACAATGGTCGATGTTACCGGTCTGGTTATCTATTTCACTATGGCAATTATTATTCTCAGCGGAACATTACTTTAATTTTTGCCTTAAAATAGTATCCTGTAGTATAAATACTACAGTAGTTTCCCATTCTCAACTAATTCGGGTTTCCTCCTGAAAGTGTACTTTTGAGGTAGTTAATTTTGAAAAATAATTTTCCGGCTTTGATAATATAATGAATGAGACAGTTTTTGATTACGGTATTTCTGATAACGAAAAGATGTTTATACGAATTGAGTATTGGCACAAGGATGAGTATGAGAAAAACACCGGTATGAAAAGAAGACTTCAGCATTTGTATTTGATGTTTATAATGAGAGGCGAAGGTGATAAGGCTAAGATTTTTTCTGATTCGATGTCTGATGTAGCTGAAGAAGTACTGGCTGTATGATTTGATGACAGGTTGTTTCATTCTTAAAGATAGGGCAGTGTTAAAAGCGCTGCCTTTTTTTATAGCCTCACCTCCTCCGGTTTCTGTAGCCTCAGGCTTCAGCCTGAGCTATAAACGCAATCAAAAGGATGCGGCAACTTTTTAAATAACCTCACCCCCGTCCCCTCTCCTCCAAAGGAGTCCTTTGGACTTACTAAGGAGAGGGGAAGATGGGGAGAGGTAAAAATAAATCTAAGGTTAAAATTCCTTTACACTATTTAAACTCATCCCAACCCTTCTCTTGGTAAGAGAAGGGCTTATAAAAGTTATATAACTTTACCTATTATTTTCTGTCAGGACAAAATATTTTATGTTTTAATGATAATAAGTCTCTCTCTTTTTAAGAGAGACCTGTCCGCCTTTGGCGGAGGTTTGGAGTGAGTTCTAAAAGCGTCGAACCCCTATGTGGATATTTTCATAATTATATATGTACCTAAGTGTTATTAAAGATTCAAATGTTTTACACTTGGCGTTTTAGAAATCCCTTGATTCGAAAAACACCGTAGGTGTTTAATGTTTGTAGAAACAGAAAATAACACGGCGTTTCAGAATGCCGTTGGTATTCAATAGATAACTCAGTATTAAGATAGAAAAACAAAAATATATAGAGGGCCTGAAATAAATTCCGTTAAAAAATTAAGCGGAATTGACAGTAAATATTAAAAAATTGAAACCTCCTAACTATGAGTAATATTTCAATAGGAAAAATCTGTCTGACTCCGATGAAGCCTGCCTGGGCAGGCGAATCGGGGGAGTTATTTTTCCGCCGGAATTTCAGCATAATTTTAGGAATTTATTTCCAGCCTTGATTTTTTGGTTCTTTTGTATCAAGACAAAAGAACAGTAAAGTAAAAAAAGAATAATTATAGAGTTAAAATTCTGATAGCTACAATTTATAAGGATTTTCTTACACACAGTAGATTAAAAATAAATGACAAATTCTGTTATCGAAATATTGAAGGATTACAGTTCAGGCAGGTTCGATGTTTCTAAAAAACATAGAATTATCATTATGTTTTCAGAACACCGTAGGTGTTCAATATTTATAGAAATAATAAATCCCCAACATTTACAGAATGCCGTAGGTATTCAATGAATAAAATAATTTGCAATAACGCCTAAGCTTTTGTCAGGACAAAATTATTTATCGTTTTTATCGTCCAATAAGCCTCTCTCTTTTTAAGAGAGAGATAAAGAGAGAGTCCTTTCATATTTTTAATTATACAAATATTACTTTTTAATAGCCCCGACATTTTCCCGAAGGGATGGCTTTGCCAATGTCGGGGATAAAGTTGCATTGACAAATATGGGCTTTAGCCCAAATTGATTAATTGTACCTGTCTTGCCAACCTTCGGTTGATAAACCGTCAGGCGGGGATTAGAGAGAGTTCCTTTTACTTACTACAAAGATTTATTACTAACAAGGATTCAACATTTATAAAAAATATAGAATCACCCTTGTGTTTTCAGAACACCGTAGGTGTTTAATGTTTGTAGAAACAGAAAATAACACGGCGTTTCAGAATGCCGTTGGTATTCAATAGATAACTCAGTATTAAGATAGAAAAACAAAAATATATAGAGGGCCTGAAATAAATTCCGTTAAAAAATTAAGCGGAATTGACAGTAAATATTAAAAAATTGAAACCTCCTAATTATGAGTAATATTTCAATAGGAAAAATCTGTCTGACTCCGATGAAGCCTGCCTGGGCAGGCGAATCGGGGGAGTTATTTTTCCGCCGGAATTTCAGCATAATTTTAGGAATTTATTTCCAGCCTTGATTTTTTGGTTCTTTTGTATCAAGACAAAAGAACAGTAAAGTAAAAAAAGAATAATTATAGAGTTAAAATTCTGATAGCTACAATTTATAAGGATTTTCTTACACACAGTAGATTAAAAATAAATGACAAATTCTGTTATCGAAATATTGAAGGATTACAGTTCAGGCAGGTTCGATGTTTCTAAAAAACACAGAATTCTCATCATGTTTTCAGAACACCGTAGGTGTTCAATATTTATAGAAATAATAAATCCCCAACATTTACAGAATGCCGTAGGTATTCAATGAATAAAACAATTTGCAATAACGCCTAAGCTTTTGTCAGGACAAAATTATTTATCGTTTTTATCTCCAATAAGCCTCTCTCTTTTTAAGAGAGACCTGTCCGCCTTTGGCGGAGGTTTGGAGTGAGTTCAAGTAAACCAGTTAATAAGATAATACTAACAATATTTGTTTTTAAAACAACCTTACCCCCGTCCCCTCTCCTCCAAAGGAGTCCTTTGGACTTACTAAGGAGAGGGGCGAGGGGAGAGGTAAAAATACTACAATAAGTCCTTTCATTCTTCGGAACGCCGGCATCCTGTATTCCGCATCCCTCATCCTGTTGTATCCGGCACTCGAAACTCACTTTAACAATTCGTATATTTTGATATTGTAAAATGGATTCATTTTAATTTAACGTGAGTAACTTATGCGTTGGTTAAAAAGTGCTTTCTTTATTATTCTATTATTTGGTATCGCCGGTCTCTTGCATGCCCAGACCGAGCAGCAAATCAGGGATAAGCTTAAGCAGCAGGGAATGACCGACGAGCAGATAAAACAGAAAGCCGCCGAATATGGGATCGATCTTAACAAAACGAACCAACAACCAGCTCCTTCACGTACCACAAAGATAACAACACCAAGGCAAATTGATTCTTCAACTGTTATTATACCGCCGGTAAACAAGCCCTTATCAACATATGCAATCCCGGCTTTTGCAGAAAGAGATAGTATTGCTGCTAACCTGGATGCCTTTGGATACAGAGTTTTTTCTTATTCACCTTCAACATTTTTACCGCTTCAGAATATACCTACCCCGACTAATTATGTTTTTGGTCCGGGTGACGAAATTATAATTACACTTTACGGCGAAACTCAATTTGTTCATGACCTCGTTGTATCGAATAACGGCGATATCAATATACCGGATGTTGGAGTTGTTGATGTAAACGGGTTAACACCGGGTGCATTAAAAACAAAATTGTTTAACCGTTTATCTGCCGTTTATTCTACATTAAAAAATTCCAAAACTTTTTTAAATGTTTCTACAGGAAAATTAAGAAGCATAAAAGTTTATGTGCTTGGTGAAGTTAATGTCCCGGGCGGTTATACTTTGCCCGCAATGTCCACAGCTTTTACTGCGCTTTATTTCGGCGGCGGACCGCAGTTAAGCGGTTCATTGAGAGATATACAGGTTTTAAGAGACGGTAAAAAAATAGTGGATATAGATTTTTATGATTATCTCCTTAAAGGAGATGCATCGAAAGATGTGGGATTGCAGGACGGCGATATAGTTTTTATTCCCCCTGTAGGCAAAAGGGTTGCCCTGGTCGGTGATGTGTTCAGACCTGCTGTATATGAGCTGAAAGATAATGAACAATTTAAAGATCTTGTTGCCGATGCCGGGGGACTCAATTCCGATGCATATTTTCAGAGTGTTCATGTAGAAAGAATAATTCCATTCAACGAAAGGACAGAATACCTTAACAACGTGCTCGATATTACTCTTAATTTTAATTCGGTTGATGAGCTTAAAGGAAGTACTTATTTACTAAGTGATGGTGACGTTATAACGATAAGCAGTGTAAATTTCAGAATGCAGAACCGCGTTATAATATCCGGTGATGTAAAAAAACCGGGCACGTACCAGCTTACCGATGGAATGACAGTCCGTGACCTTATAATAAAAGCCGATACACTTTTTAAAGATGCTTTTTTAGAAAAAGCGGTCTTGATAAGAACTTTACCGAATGAGAAAAAAGAAGTTACTTCATTTAATCTCAGGAAAGCTCTTGATGATGATCCTGCCGAGAATATAAAACTCTGGAACAGGGACTCGGTGCTCATATATTTGCAGGAAGAATTTTACCCGCCAAGAAGTGTTGAGATAGATGGTGCCGTCAGGCTTCCCGGTAAATATACACGCATGCAAAATATGACACTTAGTAAATTGATTTTGCTTGCAGGCGGCTTAACCGACAGCGCAACAACAAGGGAAATAGAAATTACAAGGCTCGATACAGTTAACGAAACTATTTATGCAGATAAATTTAATGTGGAGCTTCCTCAGAATTATTGGGATGTCGACCCGAAGGATGATTTTATTCTTAATGATTATGACAGGGTTTTAATAAAGTTCGACCCGGATAAAACTTTTTCCGGTGTTGTTACTGTAACGGGTGAAGTAAAATTTCCGGGCAGGTACAAAATTTTATATAATGGTGAGAGAGCTACCGACTTTATAAAAAGAGCAGGCGGACTTAAAGAAAGCGCATACTCCAAAGGGATGTTTATTTTAAGAGGAAATCCTTTATTAAAATTCGGTAATTTTAATTTAAATGATTTGCCCGATAGTATCAGGTATCCCACCAATGACCTTCTCTATAACCGGAATGAATTCGTTGCACAATTTTCAAACAGGATCCCCCTTAATTGGAATGAAATTATGGATGACTCTAATTCTACTAATAACATCGAGCTGCAGGCTGATGACCAGTTAGTAGTATCGAAAAATAATAACCTGGTTTATGTAGTAGGTTCGGTAGGATTGCCTACAGCGGTTCCTTATAAAGAAGATGCAGGGCTCGGATATTATATTGACCAGGCAGGCGGATACACAAACAATTCGGCAACTGGCAGAGAAATAGTGATGCTGCCTAACGGCAAAAAGTGGAACAGGTCCGGCTGGTTTTTTATTTCTGATCCCGAGATCGAGTCGGGTTCAACCGTTATTGTTCCGGCAGAAATAAAAACGACCTCGGATGCATGGCCTATTATCCGTGATTTTGTTACTGTAGTAACCAGTGCGGCGGTGCTGGTATTAACGATCCAGAATTTAACGAAGTGACATTGTAGTGTCATACTGAGCTTGCCTGCCTCGCTCTTCGACTATGTCGAAGCGGGTGTCGAAATAGGAATGTCTGTCATACTGAGCTTGCCTGTCTGCCGAACGTCAGGTAAACTTGTCGAAGGATGAAAGTCTTCAGCGAAGTTGTCATTCCGGATTTATTCCGGAATCTAGGAAGCCTGTCATACTGAGCGCGTCGAAGTATGATAAGTTCCAAGTGATTGCTTGTCCGCCGACCTATCCACCGTAGCTTTAGCGAAGGTGGAAGCCTTGGCGAAGGTGGAAGCTTTAGTGAAGGCGGAATCCGGAATCTAGGAAGCCTGTCATACTGAGCGCCGTCGAAGTATGATAAGTTCCAAGTGATTGCTTGTCCGCCGACCTGTCCACCGTAGCTTTAGCGAAGGTGGAAGCCTTGGCGAAGGTGGAAGCTTTAGTGAAGGCGGAATCCGGAATCTAAAAGTCTGTCATCTGAGCGAAGTCGAAGGATGAATGTTTGTCATACTGAGCGAAGTCGAAGTATGATAAGTTCCAAGTGATTGCTTGTCCGCCGACCTGTCCACCGTAGCCTTGGCGAAGGTGGAAGCCTTGGCGAAGGCGGATCATTCTGAATGTAATGAACAATCTCTTGAAAGAAACAGTAATTAACTGAAGGAGTAAATTTTATTTGAATAGCCCCGCCATTTATGGCGGGGTCTAATGAGCTCCCAAGAAATTACGGGCTTTAGCCCAAATATAAAGGCTTTAATGGGCTAAAGCCCTTGATTTGGTAGGGGTTCTTGTTTCCCCGCCCTGAAGGGCGGGGCTATATTGTACGGTCTTTTGCGTAAATTCACTAACTAATTATTAATAATTACTAAAACCTTAAATGCCCGATAAAACAAATTCAGAACCAGAAGACACCCGCTCATTCGAAGAAAAGTTGAAAGACTTTGTTGAAAAAATAAAACCGTATAAAGAACGGTTATGGGCTGTAAGAAAAAAACTCTTAATTGTAAACTCTGTCGTATTAATTCTCGCTCTTGCCTACCTCCTCTTTTTAGCAAAACCCTATTATGAAAGTACAGTTACGATATTGCCGGAATATGGCAATAAATCCTCTATGTTGAGCCAGCTTAGCGGACTTGCATCCATCGCCGGTGTAAATGTAGGCGAAGCTGCCCCTACCGAGATTTACCAGAACTTAATTTCGAGTGAAACTGTACTGCGGGATGTTATCTATGCAAAATATAAAACCGAAGAATATCCCGATCCGGTTAATTTGATCCAGTACTTTGAAGTAGAAAGCTCCGACAAGAATCCGGAAATTCAAAAAAGGGAAAATTTCCTTAAGCTTTATAAAAACCTGACCAAAGCCAGGATCTCTACCAACATTGATAGAATGACAAAAATACTCACCGTTACAGTAACGATGCCCGAAGCACAGTTATCCGCAGATGTAGCAAATAACTTAGTTAAGGCACTGGACCGCTACATCCGCACGCAGCGTAAATCGAATGCATCTGAACAAAGTTTCTACCTCGAGAAAAGAACGAAGCAGGTAAAAGATTCTTTGAATATAGCTGAGAATATGCTGAAGAACTTCAGGGAAGATAACAGGATCACTTCTCAATCTCCTAATTTACTTATTGGAACAGTCAAGGCTTATGCGCAACGTGGAAATTCTGCAGACTGTCTATGTCGAGCTGACCAAGCAGCTTGAAATAGCAAAGATAGACGAGATAAAAGATGCACCTGTTCTGAATGTAAAAGAGTTTGCGAAAAGTCCTGTTAAAAAAGCCGGACCAAGAAGAACGGATCTGGCTGATCGTAATTATGTTCTTCTCTGTTTTAATAACAGGCGCTTACTTTTTGTATAAAAATGAATGTATGAAATATTTTAAAATGTTAAGAGCTGATTTTCTAAGGTTTTTAGCAAGTGTTTATAAGACGTAGATGTAAGAAAAGATAAAAAACTTAACATTTCTTATCATATCCATTTATTTTAATAGAGCTTATGTTAAGTGATAATCTACTTGTCACTATTGTTACCCCCTCTTTTAATCAAGGGAGATTTGTAGAGGAAACAATTAAAAGTGTACTTAACCAAACTTACTCACCTATAGAATATATACTTGTGGATGGGGGCTCAACCGATAATACAATGCAGATTGTAGAAAAGTTCAAAACTCAGATAGATATTATTATCCACGAGAAAGATAAAGGTCAGGCGGATGCGATAAATAAGGGATTTAAACTCGCAAAAGGTGAGTTGGTAGGTTGGATAAACTCTGATGATATTTTATATCCTGATTGTGTGGAAAAAATTGTTGAGCTATATGAGTTTAAAAAAAACGCGGCTATATATTATCATAGCTTTAATGACATGATCGATGAATCTGGAGGGTTAATCAAAACATACTGGCTTAAAATACCGGATAGAAGACATTTAATATTTAAGAACTACGATGTTGCTCAACCCGGCTCTTTTTATAATCTGGATTTTGTTAAAGAGGTTGGGTACTTGAATATAAAAAATCATTATTGTATGGATTTGGATCTATGGCTGAAATTATTGACACAGGGGGAAATTGTTTATACGGAAGATAAACCACATTCAGCATTTAGAATTTATTCCGGTACCAAAACAGTACCGGCAATGAGAAATTTATCGACAACATTTACTCTGTACTTAGAGAACAGGGAGCAAAAATATATTACCCAACAATTTGGAATGGAGTATATATTTTTAAGTTTAAATTAAAAATCAAAAAATTTCTTCGTAGATTGTTCACATTTTCTAACTAATAACGTTTGGAATATATTAATCAGACGAATGGAATTAATTAGTATCATGCAATCTCCGGCCGCTTCCGGGCATAGTTAGTTTTTCTGTTTTTAATAAATTCATTTAGTTAACTTGATTATAAAAATTATTAATATTGAATTACACCACATTTCTTTTATTGTACGCACAGAGGTTAATTATGGGAACTTACTTAAACATTAACTATTAATAACTTGGCAAAAATACATCAGAACTTCGCTCAACTTATGTCTTTTTTTACTGTCTATCTAAATAAAACCAAAAACTATTTTACTAAGGGTAATGAACGAAGTGTAAAAGCAAAAAAAAATATTATTGTTTCCTTTGGATTAAAGGGTGTAAGTGTTTTTATTACTTTTTTACTGGTACCTTTAACTTTAAATTATATTGATGTAACAGGATATGGAATCTGGTTGACACTAAGCTCTGTTTTAGGCTGGCTAAATTTTTTTGATATTGGACTTGGTAATGGATTACGTAATAAGCTTGCAGAGGCTACTGCAAAAAATCAAAATGAATTAGCAAGAAGTTATTTAAGCACAACCTATGCGGCATTTTTGATAATTATTGGCGCAGTTTATTTATTGTTTTTATTATATTGAATCCGCTGTTGAATTGGACAAAAATATTAAATACACCTTCGGAAATGGGAAATGGATTAAGCAAGCTGGTTTTAATTGTTTTTACATTTTTTTGTTTAAAATTTATTTTTCAATTGATAGGCACAGTTCTTACCGCAGACCAAAAGCCTGCTATTACCGCAAGTTTTGATGTAATATCTGGTTTTTTCTCTTTAATAATTATTTTTATACTAACTAAAACGACTAACGGTTCTTTGCTTTATTTAGGAACTGCATTAAGTGTTACGCCTGTAATTGTTTTATTAATTGCTTCTTTTATTTTTTACAATAAGGATTATAAATATTGCAGACCCTCATACAGGTATGTCGATTTTAGGTATTTCAAAGATTTAGTAGGATTGGGAGTAAAATTTTTCATATTACAAATTGCATTTATTATAATTTTTTCTACAGACAATATAATTATTACTCAAATATTTGGACCTTCTGAGGTTACACCCTACAACCTTGCTTTTAAATATTTTGGAATTCCCATAATGATTTTTTCAATTATTATTACACCCTTTTGGTCGGCATCTACCGAAGCATACGCCAAAAATGATATAGGTTGGATAAAAAGTTCAATGAAGAAATTAATTAAAATTTGGGTATTGTTTGTTGTCGGGGTGGTTTTTCTACTTGTTGTATCAAATTATTTTTATCTAATGTGGGTTGGCAATAAAGTTATAATACCATATTTGCTTTCTGCGTTTATGGGACTTTTTGCAATTATTAGCACCTGGAATAATATCTTTGCCTACTTTTATTAATGGTGTCGGTAAAATAAAATTACAAATGTACTATGCTATTTTTGCGATGATCATTAATATTCCTGTATCGATACTTTTCGCAAAAACACTGAATATGGGAAGTGCAGGAGTAATATTGGGTACCTGCGTTTCAATATTTGTTGGGTCTGTTTTCGCACCGATTCAATCAATAAAAATACTTAAAGGTAATGCAGAAGGAATCTGGAATAGATAGTAAAAGAATTGTAAAAATTCCCGTTATGAAGTCAAACATATTTCACTATAATAATACCTGGCATAGATCAAATGAAAACTAAATTCTACCAATATATATATGACAAATTATTGCTTTCTGAGAAGAAAGGTTTAGTTAGTAGGGTGATTCACATAATATTTCGTCTTATCGAACGCTGGATATTAGCCAAGAGGTCGCCTCTAGTCCATTTTAATTTAAAAAATAACCGAATTATTCTTCCCTGGACACACAACTTACCATCAACTTTAAGAGATATTCCCCACTATTCTCATAACACTGCTCGTATCGGTCGTTATGTTAAGAGTATCCTGATCTTACCTTTATTGATATCGGTGCAAATATAGGTGATACGGTTATTTTACAACGGAGCGAGGCGCATTATCCTATTTTATGCATAGAGGGTGATGAACTATTCTTTTCATTACTTGAAAAAAATATTTTAGGAAAACCTGACGTCTTTGCGTACAAAGCTTTCGTAAGCGATAAAGATGAAATAAAGTTAGCTGAAATAAAGAAATATTTAGGAAGTGGATATATTAATAGATGGAAAGGGTAACAATGTTATATTCAAAAAATTAGAATCTATTGTTATGGAGTATCCACAATTTATACATACAAAGATGGTTAAGATTGATACAGATGGATACGATCTTATCATACTTCGTGGTGGGCTGAAATATTTAGAAACCTCAAAACCCGTACTCTTTTTTGAGTATGATCCTTATTTCCTTCAACAGCATATGATGATGGTTTATCCATTTTTCCAATACTGCAAAATATTGGTTATCAAGGTATTCTTATTTATGACAATATCGGAGACTTATTGTTATCATGTGATGTATCGGATAATAAAATATTAGAAGAGATTCATGCTTATTATACAGGAAGTGGTGGTAAAAAAGTACTGTGATTTGTGTGTATTCCATAAAGAAGACAAAGATGTATTCGAATTTTCTCGTATAGAAGAACTGAATTATTTCCGGCGTTTACGAAAATAATTGCAATGAATAATAGATATTAGTGGTAACGGATTAAGAAGATGCAGTCTAAAAAATTAATACTTCGCCCTGATAATATCGGTGATTGCGTTCTATTTTCCGGATCACTAAAGCATTATAGAAATTTATATCCTGATCATAAAATTACGTTGGCATTAAAAAAACATATAATACCGCTTTTCAAATATTGTCCATTTATAGATTCTCTAATTGATTACAAAGAGTTGTCGTATGTTAAAGACAGCAAAACAAAAATTGGAAAAATTTTGAATAGGGTTAGAAAATTAGTTTTACCTATTATTATAGATGATGAACAAAAATATGATATTGTAATATGCCCGGTACGTTCTGTTACACTGGAGATGCTTGGATTGTTAAGAACTACTCTTTAACCGAAACGATTGGAATAGAAGGCGATCTTACAAATGTCCCCCCAAGGAAACAATATTTAATTAGTGGTGTATTTAACAAATATTTTATCATAACCAAAGATAAAATATGGCAGCATGATTTCAAAAACAAATATGGATTTTTTGAACTTTCTTGGAGCGGAACTAAAAAGTGTAGAAGAAATTTGGCCGGAATTTTGGATTGATTACAAAGGTAAGTTTGATGAATTAAATAACGGGTTCATACCATCAAATTATAGTTTGTTGTTTCCATATACAACAAGTGAAATCAGAAATTTAACTAAGATGACTATGTAAAAATTATAAAAAAATTAGAGATAGACGATAGCATAATTATTTCCGGCACATTAGAAGATTATAATAGAGCGGAGGGACTAAAAAAGAGAAGCTAAATATTATATGTCGAAATGTTATCAATCTTTGTGGGAAAACATCTTTAAACGATATAATATTACTTATAAATGGTGCGCGTGAAGTTATCTCTAGCGAATCAGCCCCTTTGCATATTGCCATTGCATTAAAAAAGAAAACCTATGCAATAGTAGGAGGAGGGCATTGGGGACGTTTCTTTCCCTGGGATGAGGTAAAAAATGTGAATTGGCTTAATAAGAAAATGGATTGCTTCCAGTGTAATTGGAATTGTAATATATGATGATTACAGATGCGTAAGTAATATTGACTATGAAAATATAAGGTCGCTTTGAAAAGTTCAGTTAAATTAAATATTTCATTCAGAGAATACCTGCCGCTATTTTTCTTGCTCTGTTTTAGCGGCAATCCTATTATCACATCTGAAAGTTATTCGAAACCATTATTGGTAATATATACTTTTCTCTTTTCAATCTATACTCTAAATTTAATCGCCTGGAAATTACAAAAAGACTTTATTCGTTTTCTAATAGGGATAGTATTTTTTATTGCGGTTATAGTCATTGCTCAGAATTTTATTTTAGGTTTTGTAAGTTATCCGGGTGTCTTTGCTATTATACTAAAAATCTTTCTGGGTCTAATGACTCTTATTTACTATCAGCATAAAAGAATAGATCTCTTAATAGTATATATTAAAATATTAACATTTTTAGTAATAATAAGCATCCCCTTTTTTATTTTAAATCAATTTGGATTTTATGGTATAGTGACCATTAGAGACTGATGGTTTTCCATTAAAATCATTCTTCATTTTTACATCCACATTGTATAACCCGGATTACGATTTTACTTATGGGATTATCAGGAACTCTGGTATGTTTTGGGAACCAGGTGCTTTCGCGGGGTATTTATTAATAGCTCTTATTTTTATTATTTTAAAAAATAAAAAATTTGAAATCGGAAAATATCGGAAGGAATCATTTTGGATTTTTATAGGGATTATAACCACAATGTCCACTACAGGTATCGTAATATTAAGTATCATAATTTTATGTTATGCACTCCAAAATTATAAGTGGGGTAAAATTGTAATTGCCCCGTCATTTTTTTTAATAATTTATTTTCTTATACAAATTTGCCATTTTTACAAGATAAAATACCGCCCAAGCGCCTGAAGCAATTGATTTGCAGAGTGGTGATTTTTCAAATAGCAGGTTTGGTTCCCTGATAATTGATTCGGAGTATATTAAAGCACAGCCAATTTTCGGAAATGGTTTAAACATAAAAACCAGATATAGATTTAATCCTAGTGTGGTTGATATATTATTGTCGGAAATGGAAATGGAATGTCAAATTTTATGGTAGAATGGGGAATCCCGTTTTTTATTTTCTGGTTGTATTGTGTTTTTAAATTTGCGAGATTAATACATACTAAATCTAGGATAATTTCTTTTACAATATTGTTTTTATTTATATTAAATCTTGCAAGGTGAAGCTTTTCTGGATTATCCTATGTTTTTAATGTTTTTTGTCTTTCTAAGTTTTATAATGAAAATTTTATTTCTACCACAGATCTGTCGTATAAAGGAGCCACTTAAAAGTATTGAATTAAACCTAGCTTAAAAGGAAAATATGGAAAAAAAATTAAATCTAGGTTGTGGAGATAAAACTCCCGATGGGTGTCTAAATGTAGATTATGCCTGGGGAGCTAAACTTGCAAAGATGCCAATAGTTAATAAACTTGGATTAACGAATATTAAATGGGATGGGAAAATAATAATTCATAACCTCCTTAAACCTTTCCCCTGGGATACAGAAAGTATTGATGTAGTATATTCATCTCATACTCTGGAGCATTTTCAAAGAAGATGGGTTAATTTTTTAAAGAGTGTCATCGTGTTCTGAAAACAGGTGGTATAATCAGAATTATTGTTCCGGATTTGAAAGCCTTTACATTAGAATATTTGGAAGGTAAAATGAGAGCTGATTTTTTTGTTGAAAATTTACTTGTTCTTTATCCATCGTCAGAAAGTTTTATTAGAAAAATTTTAATGCCGTTTATTTCTTTCCCTCATAAGTGTATGTATGCTACGCCATCATTAATTAACACATTAAAATCGATCGGTTTTAAGGCGGAAGAAAAAAGGGGATTTGATAGTTTAATTACAGATATTAAGAACATTGAAATATCTACACGTACGGAAAATTCCGTTATAGTCGAGGGAATAAAGTGATTAGATTAAGATGAAAAATATTGCAGTTCTGATGACCTGCTACAACAGCCAAGAAAAAACCATAGCTTGTCTTAAATCACTATTTGCTGCCGGCTTACCTGCAGGATTATCATTTATCAGTTTTTTTAGTTGATGACGGTTCGACAGATGGTACTGCTGAAGCTGTAAAAAACAAATTTCCGGAGGTAAATGTTATACAGGGAAACGGTAACTTATTTTGGGCGGGTGGTATGCGGTTAGCATGGAGTGAAGCGCTCAAACAGCATTTCGATTTTTATTTCTTACTTAATGATGATACTATACTATATCCCCATGCAATAAATTTATTAATTGCTGCCCATACTTATGCACTTGAAAAATTTAATCGGGGTGGTATATATGTTGGCTCTACCAACGATCCGGAAACGAAAGAATTTACTTATGGCGGACATAAGTTATTAAGTAAAATATCCACCCAAATCGAAGCCAGTTAAACCAGAAGACGGAATTATTAAATCGTGTGACTTTGCCAATGCTAATATTTTATTAGTATCGAGTAATGTTGTTGAATCCATTGGAATTTTGTCAGATAAATTTACTCACTCAGTTGCCGACTTCGATTATACTTTGACGGCAAGTAGAAAGGGTATTCCCCTTTTAGTTTGTTCCGATTATTGCGGAGCCTGTGCAGACGATCATGGTAAAAACTGGCTCCCGCAAGGGAGAGAGAGAGAGAGAGAGAGAGAGAGAGAGAATCTGCGCGATATCGTTAATAACGTGATCCAACCACAGGTGTGGCTACTGCTTCTCTATCCGGACTCGTTGGCCTGTGAATACTCCACCGCCTGAAGGCGAGGGGTTTACTGATCCCCTGACGGTGCTCTAACTGTGATGGCGGACAATCAAAATCAGGAGCTATTGATGCTATATCTCCTGATACGGAATTCGCGATCAATGTTACAAATTCAGGATCTTCAGTGGAATTAGTGGGCCGAATTGCTAAGACATGAGAAATTTGTAGAGTTTTTTACAGGTGCTGTCAAAGGGTTTCTGATCTTCGGGATCAAGTGGGTTACGTAGCAACGGTCCGCCTTCCTCATCAATGGCATTGATCACCAGATCTTTGGCGGAGAGTTTGCGTAGCGACTCATCCCAGTTGATGCCAGTGACAATCTCTCCGCCCAAGGCCCAGAGGTTATCCACATGGCGTTTGAGGGTGCGTTTGGTAAGGCCCTGCTTGATCAGGTGCTCGATAAAGGGCGTCAGGACGGTGACAATGGCTTTTCCCATGCTCCGGTCCGGTGTGTCGATCATCCAGCTATCGGGCCATGCATCGAGATCCGGGACATAAGCCAATACCTCAGGGGATGAGGAGGACTCGGCGGATAATTTCTCAGCAGGCGTAGACTTGCTCATGGGCGTTCATCCGGTGCTGGAGGGGGGGCCATGCTGCTGACCACGATACTCAATCAATGCTATCGGTTCAAAGGCTTTGTCTACGGGCAGTCGCGGTTTGTGCGGCATCGGGGCCGGCAGAGCATAGAGGTAGGTGTCAGGCCACGCACAGGGAGTCGCGCCCGGTGTTCTGGCTGCGGAGTGCGCTGTGCAGGCTATGACCATCTACCGGAGCGGCGCTTCGAGTTCATCCCGCTGTGGGGGTTTCCGGTTTTTCTGGTCTACGCCCGGCGCCGAGTGGATTGCCCGGCGTGTGGCATCGTAGCCGAAGAGATCCCCTGGGCAGACGGGAAGCACCACCTGACCAAGGCGTACCTGCTGTTGCTTTCCCGCTGGGCCAGGAGGTTATCCTGGCGGGAAGTGTCAACGGCATTCCACACCTCCTGGGAGCAGGTATACCACGCGGTTGAATGGGTGGTGCAGTGGGGTCTTGAGCATCGCTCCCTTGAAGGGATAACGGCCATTGGCGTGGATGAGATCCAGTATAGCAAGGGGCACAACTACCTCACGCTGGTCTACCAGATCGATGCGGGCAGGGTACGCCTGTTGTGGACAGGACGTGAACGAACCATGAAGACGTTCCGGCGGTTTTTTGATCTGCTGGGTAAAGAGCGCAGTTCACGCATTGAATTTGTTTGCTCGGATATGTGGAAGCCCTATCTTCGGGTGATTCGAGAGCGGTGTTCTCAGGCGCTGCATATCCTTGACCGCTTTCACATCGTGGCCAAGATGAACGATGCCTTGAATGAAGTACGCGCCCAGGAGGCGCGGCGGATGAAGCGGGAAGGCTATGAGCCCGTTCTGAAAAAGACGCGCTGGCTACTGCTCAAACGCAAAGGCAATCTGAAGCAACCAGAGAAGGGTCGCCTACGGGATCTTCTGAACTACAATCTGCGAACCGTACGGGCCTATCTGCTGAAAGAGGATTTCCAGCAATTCTGGGAGTACACATCACCGACATGGGCAGGGAAGTTCCTTGATCAGTGGTGTCAGCAGGCGATATATTCCAGGATCGAACCGATGAAAAAAGTAGCACGCACACTACGTTCTCATCGTGAGTTGATAGTGAACTGGTTCAAGGCAAAAAAGCGCTTTTCCAGTGGCATTGTTGAAGGCTTGAACAACAAGGCCAAACTGACCATGAGAAAATCCTATGGATTCAGGTCTCCAAAAATACTGGAATGGCTTTATATCATGCGCTTGGAAAGTTGCCTGAGCCTGAACTGGCCCATGAATTCTACTGACGAAGCCAAATTCATTACATGCAGATGTACTAAATGAGGGTTTTCCACAATAGCCAGATTACTGCGGGTCAGATAAGGTAGGCTCGCCGGTCAGGAACGACAAAATCGTTCCCCTGATGAACACCGCATGTATTCGATGTACTGAAGACGGACATCTGTAATCACGGACTGCAGTCAGCCCTTCCTGACCAGGCAGTTGACGACGATCAACCGGTGTCCGGACTGGAGATTTGTAGCAGTACGCAATCATTCTGCAACGGACGCTATGTGACGCTGCCCTTCTATGAACGGCTCCAGCGGCACACGGCGACGCCGATCTGCTGGAGGTACTAGCAATGAAGCTGTCAACGATTCATACATCGACCGGAAGCGTGACCATTATCGAGACCGATGAAGAACTCGACCTGAAATCTCACGGCGTATTCGTGGACGCCTGCAGGCTGGCCAGGTA